>NZ_SMRU01000014.1 GCF_004354015.1 Arthrobacter terricola | reverse complement strand
GTTCTCGGTCGGATTGATCGCCACATCCCCGCCACCGGCCGCACTCGTCTTCAACCCCTGCTTGCCCAGCCAGGCACGCAACGCCACATCCTGGGTCCCGCCCAACTGCGGCGACGCCAGGGTCTTGCCCTTCAAATCCGCCGCCGAAGTGATCCCGGGCCGGACCACCAACTGCGCCCCGCCCGAGGCCGCGCCGGCAATGATGCTCACCGAAGCGCCCTTGCTTTGCACGAACGAGTTGATCGCCGGGTTCGGGCCCAGGTACGCGGCATCGATCGCGCCGGCATTCAACGCCTCGATCGCCGCCGGGCCGGCGTTGAAGATCTGGGTGGTCAGCTTCGTGGTGCCCAGTTCCTTCGCGATCAGGCCCTTGCTCACCCCGACCAGGGCCGGGGCGTGGGTGACGTTGCCGAAATAGCCGAGCTTGAGTTCCGCCGCGGGCGAGGTCAACGCCGCCGCCACGGCCGGCTGGGCCTCATTGTTCTTCGCAACCACGGACGCCACGGCAGCACCGCCGCCCACCAGCACCACCAGACCGGCAGCAACACCAATCTGAAGCGCACGACGACGGGACGGCTTACCACCGTCACCAGCAACAATCCTGATGTTGCCGGGCGCGGGTCCGGGCCGTGTTGGTTCTGGGGTGTTGGCCATGTTGGGAGATCCTTGAATGCGTTGTGGGGGTGCTTGGCGGGTTGTCCGGCCTAGCGACATCGCCCTTCATGGGCAGGCAAGGACCGTTCCGGATTGGTCATGGATAAACCTTAGGGATTGTCATAATTGCCGTTCAATGACGTGGAAACCCGGGGTCACGCAGGTTCACGCGGCGTCACAATCGAACCGGCCATATTACGAAAAAACCGCAGCTTGTTTCCCAACCCGGGCCTTGAGGGCACGGTTTGGGAAACAAGCTGCGGTTTCACGAGAGAGCCGCGTCAGATGACGTAACGTTCATCCTCATGGTCGCCCGGGTGGTCCTTGACCAGGCCGGCGGCCAAAGTGTTGCCGTCCGCAGGATCGATCACCAGGAACGCACCGGTGCGGCGGTGGTGCAGGTAGTTCTCCAACGGCAGCGGCGCGGCGAGACGCAACTGCGCGTTGCCGATGTCGTTCAATTCGAGGCTGGACGCGGGCTGGACATCGAACGTCGCGAGATCGAGCTTGCCGGTCACATTACGGACAAGCGCCTGGACAGTCCGGGTCCCGTGCTTCACGAGCACCTTGGATCCCTCGCGCAACGGCTTGGGAGAAAGCCAGCACAGGGCCGCGTACAAATCGGCGGAACTTTCACGCACCGTCCCGGCCGCGGCAATGGTGTCACCGCGGGCGATATCGATGTCATCGGCCAAGCGCAGCGCCACCGACTGGGGAGCCGTGGCTTCGGCCAACTCGCTTCCGGCAAAGTCGATGCCGGTCACCGTGGTGTTGCGCGGCTCGGCGCCAGGGCTCAGGACCGTGACCTTGTCGCCGATCTTGACGGTGCCTTCCGTGACCTGGCCGGCGTACGCGCGGTAGTCGCGGTACGCTTCGACGTCGAGCCCTGCGGCGACGGCGTCGGGGGCCAGCGCGCCCTGCGGACGGATGACCAGCTGGACCGGGAAGCGGAAGCTCTCCAAGTGGCTTTCAAGCTCATCGGCCGCGGGCAAGGTTTCCAGGACCTCAAGGAGGGCCGGTCCGCTGTACCACGGGGTGCGCTCGGAGCGGTCCACCACGTTGTCGCCGTCGAGGGCCGAGACCGGGATGACCACGAGGTCCGCGATCCCGTCGCTGCCCAGGCCGAGTTCCCGGGCGACCTTCTGGACATCGGTTTCGATCTCGCGGAAGACGGACTCGCTGAATTCCACGAGGTCGATCTTGTTCACGGCCACGATCACGTGCGCCACACGGAGGAGCTGCAGTACCGAGAGGTGCCTGCGGGTCTGCTCCAGGACACCCTTGCGGGCATCAATGAGTACGACGACGGCATCCGCAGTGGACGCGCCCGTCACCGTGTTCTTGGTGTACTGAACGTGGCCGGGGCAGTCCGCGAGGATGAAGCTGCGGCGATCCGTGGCGAAGTAGCGGTAGGCGACATCGATGGTGATGCCCTGTTCACGCTCGGCGCGAAGCCCGTCGGTGAGGAGGGCGAGGTCGATTGCCTGCGAACCCGCGGCGCCGCCACCAAACCCACGGTCCGCGGAGGTGCGGGCCACGGCGTCGAGCTGATCGGCGAGGATCGCCTTCGAGTCGTGCAGAAGCCGCCCAACAAGCGTGGACTTGCCGTCGTCGACCGATCCGGCCGTGGCGAAACGGAACAGCGTGGATTCGCGCAGGCCGGTTTCCAGGAGTGAAGTCTCAGTGCTCATTAGAAGTAGCCGTCCTTCTTGCGGTCTTCCATGGCTGCCTCGGAGATGCGATCATCTGCGCGGGTGGCGCCACGTTCGGTGAGTGTGGATGCGGCTACCTCAACAACGACGTCGGCAACCGTGCGGGCGTCGGAAACAACGGCGCCGGTGCAGGACATGTCGCCCACGGTGCGGTAACGCACGAGCTTCGTCACCACTTCCTCGTGCGGGAGCGGCATGGAAACCTCACCCACGGCACGCCACATTCCGTCGCGCTCGAAGACCTCGCGCTCGTGGGCGTAGTACAAACCGGGAAGCTCGATGTTTTCGCGCTCGATGTAGCGCCAAACGTCCAGTTCGGTCCAGTTGCTGATCGGGAAAGCGCGAACATGCTGGCCCACGGTGTGGCGGCCGTTGTACAGGTTCCACAGTTCAGGGCGCTGGTTGCGCGGGTCCCACTGTCCGAATTCGTCGCGAAGGCTCAAGATGCGCTCCTTGGCGCGCGCCTTGTCCTCGTCACGGCGGCCGCCGCCGAAGACGGCGTCGAACTTGTTGCGCTGGATGGCGTCCAGCAGCGGAACGGTCTGGAGCGGGTTGCGGGTGCCGTCAGCACGCTCGGAGAGTTCGCCGCGGTCGATGAACTCCTGGACGGAGCCGACCACGAGCTTCAGGCCGAGCCGTTCCACCGTGCGGTCACGGAATTCGATGACCTCGGGGAAGTTGTGGCCGGTGTCGACGTGCAGCACCGGGAAGGGGACCTTGCCCGGCCAGAACGCCTTGGTGGCCAGGTGCAGCATGACCACGGAGTCCTTGCCGCCGGAGAACAGCAACGCGGGGCGCTCGAACTCGGCGACGACCTCACGAATGATGTGGATGGCCTCGGACTCGAGGGTGTCGAGCGACGAGAGGCGATCCGACCGCAGAGCCGGAACAGCATATGCCGCCCCGGGAGTGGCATCGGGCCTGTCGGAGCCGCGCGCATCGTCCGCAGGACGGATGCCGCGCGGCGAAGGGGCGGGGGCGGCATCTGCTGTGGAGGCGTAGCCGTCCGTCGTCGTCGTGCTCAAGGTGCTCATACGTGTAGCCCGCATTCTGTCTTGTCGGTACCTGCCCAGCGGCCGGAGCGAGGATCAGCTCCCGGGGCCACTTTCCTGGTGCAAGGCTGGCATCCGATCGACGGGTAGCCCTGGGCCAGGAGGGGATTGACGGGAAGGATGTTGTCTTCGGAATACTGGACCAGCTGGTCGAAACTCCAGTCGGCCATCGGGTTGACCTTGACCAGGCCGTTGGCTTCGTCCCAAGTGATCAGCGGAGTGTTGGTCCGGGTAGGGGCCTCATCGCGGCGCACGCCGGTGAACCACACTTCGTAACCGCCCAGGGTCCTGCGGAGCGGCTGGACTTTCCGGAGGGCGCAGCACTGGGCGGCGTCGCGGGCGAACAGGTCCTTGCCGAGGAGTCGGTCCTGCTGCTCAACGGTGTTCTCCGGGAGGACGTCCACCACGTTCACGCGCAGGTTTGCGGCAACCTCATCGCGCGTGGCGTAGGTTTCCGGGAAGTGGTAGCCGGTCTCCAGGAACAAGACCTCGACGCCGGGAAGCTGGTCCGCGACAAGCGCAGGCAACACGGCGTCAGCCATGGAGCACGCGACGGCCACTGTGGGCAGTTCGAAGTTGCGGGCCACCCAGGCGATGACGTCGCGGGCAGGTGCGTTCCAGCCGAGCTCGGCGGCACCGGCCTCGGCCAGCGCTTTCAGCTCGTCGTGGGAGCGCAAGGTTGCAGGAGTCGGAGTGGTCATTGCAGGTCACCTTCCTCGGCAGCGTGTGCCCACTCGGCGAAGGTCTGGCCCTCGGCACGGTTGGCAACGAACTTACGGACAACGCGTTCAACGTAGTCGGGCAAGTCTTCGACGTAGACCTTGAGGCCGCGAACAGTCCGCCCCAGGCCTGCTTCGTCGCGATCGGTGGAAGCGAGTCCGCCACCCAAGTGGACCTGGAAGCCGGGGCTCGGGTCGCCGTCGGGGGTTGGCAGCATCATGCCCTTGAGCCCGATGTCCGCGGTCTGGATGCGGGCACAGGAGTTGGGGCAGCCATTGATGTGAAGCGAGAGGGCCTGCGGCAACTGGCCGCTGTCCGCGAGGTCGGCCAGGCGCTTCTCGAGCTCGGCGACGGCGGTCGCAGCCGTCACCTTGGTCTCGACGATGGCGAGCTTGCAGAACTCGATGCCGGTGCAGGCGATGGTCCCGCGGCGGAACACGGACGGCCGGGCGGAGAGGCCCAAGGCGTCGAGTTCGGCGACGAGCGGCTCCACGTTCTCCCTGGGGACGTCGAGCACGACGACCTTCTGGTGCGGCGTGGTGCGCAGCCGGTAGGAGCCGCGGGCTTCGAGGGTGTCGGCGAGGGTGACCAGCTGGCTGCCGGTCAGGCGGCCGGCCAACGGGGTGGCGCCGATGAAGAACTTGCCGTCCTTCTGCTCGTGGATTCCGACGTGGTCGCCCGGCGTGGCGGGCTTGGGTGCGGCAGGGCCGTCGGCCAGCTTGTAGCCGAGGTATTCGTCTTCGAGGACCTGGCGGAACTTCTCGGTGCCCCAGTCCGCGAGAAGGAACTTCAGGCGGGCCTTGGTGCGCATGCGGCGGTAACCGTAGTCGCGGAAGATGCTGGTCACGCCGTTCCAGACCTCGGCGCCCTGTTCAGGCGTCACGAAGGCGCCGAGGCGCTTGCCGAGCATCGGGTTCGTGGACAGTGCGCCGCCGACCCAGAGGTCGTAGCCGGCGCCGAGTTCGGGGTGGATCACGCCGACGAAGGCGCAGTCGTTGATCTCGTGGACGACGTCCTGCGAAGGGTGTCCGGTGATAGCTGTCTTGTACTTGCGCGGCAGGTTGGCGAGCTCGGGGTCGCCGATGAAGCGCTCCGCGATCTCGTTGATCAACGGAGTGGGGTCGATGATCTCGTCCTTGGCGATGCCGGCAACCGGCGAACCGAGGATGACACGCGGAACGTCGCCGCAGGCCTCGGTGGTGGACAGTCCCACGGCTTCGAGGCGGCGCCAGATCTCCGGCACGTCCTCAACCTGGATCCAGTGCAGTTGGATGTTCTGGCGGTCAGTGATGTCTGCCGAGCCGCGGGCGAAGTCCACGGAAATCTGGCCGATCACGCGCAGTTGCTCAGTGGTGAGTGCACCGCCGTCGATCCGGACGCGGAGCATGAAGAACTTGTCTTCCAGCTCGTGCGGTTCGAGCGTGGCGGTCTTGCCGCCGTCGATCCCTTGCTTGCGCTGCGTGTACAGGCCCCACCAGCGGAAACGGCCGTGCAGGTCGGTGCCGTCGATGGAGTCGAAGCCGTTCTTGGCGTAAATAGACTCGACACGCTCGCGGACGTTCAGCCCGTTGTCTTCCTGCTTCCACGTCTCATTGGCGTTGAGCGGCGTGGTGCCGTCAACTTTCCACTGGCCGTGGGGTTTGGCGGCAGGACGGGCGGCGCGTGCCGGGCGCTTAGGGGCAGCCTGGTCCGCGGAGGCGCCAGCTACAGCAGTATCAGTCATGCATTCGACTGTAGGGCTGGCTGGAGAGGCGTAACAAAGGGCCGGAAACGAAGAGTCACCTAGGGAAATATTTCGTCACGAACCGCCGATGGGCCTTGTGGGACAAGCCCTCCTGTGCATCCGGGAGGGCAGCGGAAGGGCACATTTCAGGGACGTGCGGCAACCGCTGCGTCGTAACGTTCCAAGGCGATCTCCGCGAGTGCCGGCGAGGGCAGCAGCGGTGCCGTGACGACGTCGGCTTCAGCCTTGAAAAGCTGGTCGTGGAAGTACCCCGTGGCCAGGAGATATGAGGCCACCACAATGCGTCCGGCTCCCCCGGCCTGTTCAGTCCCGGCGAGTTCGGCCCTGGCGAGTTCGGCACGCAAGGCCGCGACGCCGTCGGGCACGTTTGGTTCCGCACTGGCACCGTAGGCGACCCGCACTTTGTTCGGCAGCAGTTCGGCGAGCAGGCGGGCTTGCTCTTCCGAGTCGACGGAACCATCCGGCAGCGACGAGCCGGCGGCGGCAAGGAGGACGCCGTCGTCGTCACCCAATCCGGCCTCGCGCAACCGGGCCGCGAGCAGTTCCGCCAGCCGCGGATCCGGCCCCAGCGGCGGCGTCGCCACCACTTCGGGCCGGCCCTTGATCGCCTTGGGGATGTCTACCTTGACGTGGTAACCGGTACTGAGCAGCAAAGGAACGACGACGGCGGGAGTGCCTTCCGGGAGGCCCGCCACCACGCCGGACAACTCAGGTTCCTGGACGTCCACGTACGCCTCGACAACCGTCAAGCCCGGACGCAGGGCCTCGATATCGGCCAGGACCTGGCGGATCGCTGCCTGGCCTTCGGCGTTCCGGGTTCCATGGGCGCACGCGATCAAGACAGGGCTGTTCATGCGTGCAAGCGTAACGTTGGGCACGCAGGATCGCCCGACTGTGAACGAAGAATGGAGTTGCATTTGTTCACTTTTGACCTCGCGCTGGTATGGCTCGACCTGGCCGGCGTGCTCTTCTTCGCCGTGTCCGGATCCTTGCTGGCCGCGAAGAAGCAGTTCGACATCCTCGGGTCCGCCCTCCTGGCTTCGCTCGTGGCCCTTGGCGGAGGAGTCATTCGCGACATCATCATCAATGCAGGGCCACCCGCGGCGTTCACCAATCCTGTCTACTTGCTGCCGCCCCTGTTTGCAGCGGCACTGGTGTACTTCCTGTTTTCCAGCATCCAGCGCTTCACCTCCCTGTTGACCCTGTTCGACGCCGGCGGCTTGGCGTTGTTTTGCATCACGGGCACGCTCAAGGCACTGGGTGCCGGGCTCAATCCCGTGGCGGCCGTCGTGTTGGGTGTCACCACGGCCGTGGGCGGCGGCCTACTCCGCGACATCACCGCCAACGAGATTCCCGCGCTTTTTAACGCCCGCGATTTGTACGCCCTGCCGGCCTTTGCCGGAGCTACCCTGACGGCGGTGCTGTGGAGCGTCGGAGCCTTCAACGGGCTGACCGCGGTCCTCGTCGCCGTCCTGGTTTTCGCGTTCAGGGTCGTGGCGTGGCGCAGGGCTTGGCGGGTGCCTTTGGCGGTGCGCGGCTGGCATCGTAACGGGGTGGCTTCGGGCGCCGAGCCACGCCTCCGCGATTAGCTAGGATGGGACCATGACTGACATGTTCCTCGAGAAATTCCGCGCGCTTGTACCGAAGTATCTCGAGGACGAATGGCAGGAAGAAGACGGCCTGACCACCGCCGAGCTGGACGAAGCGTTGTCTGCCCACTCCTTCACGATTCCCATGGTGCTGCGCGAGTTCTACCTTGCGCTCGGTGGCTGCGAGGACCTCATGGAGGCGTACCACTACTTCTGGGATCCCGAGGAACTCGAAGTGGACGACGAAGGCTTCCTCATGTTCCTCGAGGATGAGGACGAGCAATTCACCTGGGGCTTCCGCATCGGCGACCTCAGCGTTCCGGACCCCATCGTGTGGCGCCGCAACAATGTCCGCGGGCAATGGAAGTCCGAAGAAGGGACATTCTCCGAGTTCGTGTTCGACATGTTCGACTGGGCGTTCAGCGAAGAAGACTAGGGGTTGGCGGGTTGCCTGACGGCCGTTCCTGACCCTGTTTGAATTCTGAAAGGCCGTGACACGCCCTGATTCAGGGCGTGTCACGGCCTTTACTGTGCCGATTTCCCTGTGCCGCAAGACGGACAACACCTCTTTGACCATGTCTTCCGACGGTGAACCACGTCCGCGTAGCAATAGCGCAGGACCGAAAGCCCTTCCCGCCTCCGAGAGCACCGCACGGTTTCGAAAACTTATTGACCATCAAAGTTGCACCCGTGACAAAGTTGTCATAAGCTGTAACCGGATTCACTAAATGCCTCCGGTGAGTCTGATGCGAACGGAGATTATGGTCCCGGTTCGTTGGAGCGCGTGACTCGTAGCGTCCCAAGGAACCGGGGCCATTGCATTTAAGCGCGTTCCGGCAAGGGCTAGTTGGGCAACCCGGCGCCTACCGGCCCTAAAACCAACGAAGCCGCCCGCATGGCACCAGGCCACCCGGACGGCTTCGGCACTCGGCCAATGAACTACAGGCCAGTGAACTAGCTGGTGCGGTCCACCACTGCGTGGGCGAAGTTGGTGAGGGATTCCTTGACCACGCCCTCGGGCAGTGGCTTCAGGGCCTCGATGGCTTCAGCGGACCATTGCCGTGCAATGACCCAGGATTCAGCGGTCACGGGATGCTCACGAAGCCCCGCCACGGCAGAGGCCAACGCTTCATCGGATGAGAGGTCGCCATCAACAAGCTTCAAGAGTTCGACGGCGGACTGGTCGCCTTCGGCGGCAGCCTTGCGAAGGAGCAGGACCGGCAGGGTGGGTACGCCTTCACGGAGGTCGGTTCCAGGGGACTTGCCCGACTTGACCTTCACTCCGGTCACATCGATGACGTCGTCGGCCAATTGGAAGGCCACGCCCACCTTCTCGCCATATTCCACGAGGACGTCTTCGAACGCTTCGTCCGCGCCCGCGAAGATCGCCCCGAGCTGGCCGGAGGCAGCCACCAGGGAACCCGTCTTGTCGGCGATCACGGAGAGATAGTGTGCCACGGTGTCTTCGCCTTCGCGCGGGCCCACGGTTTCATGCAACTGCCCCAAGCACAAGCGTTCGAAGGTACGTGCCTGGATTCCCAGTGCGCGCGAACCAAGTTCGGATACCAGGATCGAGGCCCGGGCGAAGATGAGGTCGCCCGTGAGGATCGCGACCGAGTTCCCCCACACTTCGTGAGCTGTGGGAGCCCCACGGCGGAAGGGAGCGGAGTCCATCACGTCATCGTGGTAGAGCGTTGCGAGGTGCGTCAGTTCAACCACGACCGCGGCTTGGACCACTTCCGGCCGGGAAGCGTCGCCGAGGTGGGCGCACAAGAGGGTCAGCAACGGACGGATGCGCTTGCCGCCGGCTTCCACGAGGTGACGCGACGTTGCGTCAGCCAGCGGATCCGAGTTGGCAATGGCTTCGCGGAGCTGTTTCTCCACGCGGGCAAGGTTGGTAGTGATGGCAGGTCCCAGCTCCGCGTCCTTCGCGATGGCCGCAAAACCGGCAGGAAGCTGCAGGCCCGTGGCGATCGCGGTGGTGGTGGGAGCGGGTTCGACAGTCTCCGGCAAGCCGTGCCCGGCGTGCGTCCAACTGTGTTCGGCAGAGTGAGTCACGGGTTAACCCTAACTTTTCGCAGCGGAAAGCGGTGATTCGGTGCCGGCACGGGGCGAAACGGACCGGGACGTGGTGTTGGACGTCGGGGGCACCAGCATCTCAAGTACCCGGATGACCCGGTCTTCGAATCCCTTGGCCGAGGCATCCGTGAGGTTTGCGAGCATCCGCACCACAAAGCGCATGAGTACCGGGATAGGCATGCCCGTCCGCAACGCGAGCTTCATGACGGCCGGCTTACCGATCAGCGAGGCAAAGAGGCGTCCCAGCGTGAAGTGCGATCCCCACTGGTCCCGCACATAGTCCGCGTACCGCGAAAGGTGCGCGTCGGCGTCGTACGCGGTCCATCCCGCCGAGGCGGCGCGCGACGTAGCGTCGATGATGAATTCGGCCGCGAAGCGGGCCGACTCCATGGCGTAGGAAATGCCTTCGCCATTGAACGGCGACACCATGCCGCCCGCGTCGCCGAGCAACAGGAGGCCGGGCGAGTAGTGCGGCGTGCGGTTGAAACCCATCGGAAGGGCCGCGCCGCGGATTTCGCCCACCTGGTTTTCCGGCGTGAATCCCCATTCGGACGGCATTCCGGCCGTCCAGTCGCGGAGGACTTGCTTGTAGTCGAGCTTGCCGAATTCCCTCGAGGAGTTCAGGATCCCGAGGCCTACGTTGGACGTGCCGTCGCCGACGCCGAATACCCAACCGTAGCCGGGCAGCGGCTTTCCGGACTTGCCCGGGAGCTCCAGCCAGCCTTCCATCCAGTCGTCTTCGTGCCGGGGCGAGGTGAAGTAGGTGCGGACCGCGACGCCGAGCGGCCGGTCGTCGCGCTTGTGCATGCCGAGGGAAACCGCCGTGCGCGCCGAGTTGCCGTCCGCGGCGAGGACGACGTCGGCGTGGAAGTCGCGGGTCTCCCCCGTCTTGCGTCCGGACTCGTCAAGGATCGCTGCCCGGGCGCCGATAACGCGCCTGTCGTCTGACTGAAGCGCTTCGGTGACGCTGTGGCGTTCAAGCACGACGGCGCCTGCCGCCTGGGCGTGCCGGGCCAGTTCCTCGTCGAAACCGAGCCGGGTCCGGATGAGGCCGTACGTGGGGAAATCGGAAACTTCCGGCCACGGCAGCTCGATGGTCCGGCCGCCGGCGATCAGCCTGAGGCCCTTGTTGCGGCGCCAACCTTCGTCTTCAGCGTGCGGAAGGCCGAGTTTCTGGATTTCGCGCACGGCGCGCGGGGTCAGTCCGTCTCCGCAGACCTTCTCGCGCGGAAAGCTGGTCTTTTCCAGCACCGTCACGGAAATACCGGCCTGGGCAAGGTAATACGCGGCGGTGGACCCGGCTGGTCCTGCGCCAACTATCAGTACGTTCACAGCATCCTAGGTGCCAGTCGCGGTCAGCGGGCCTGGTTGTCGGCTTGGCGGCGGGGCTTGATCTGGCGGCGAAGCTTGGCGACGGGAACGCTTTCGCGGTGTTCCGCACCCGGCTTCTGCGCCCGGTGTACGGCGACAATTCCGCCGCTGAGGTTGCGGTAGTTCACGTCGGTCCAGCCGGCGTCCTGCAGCCACGCTGCGAGGTGGTCTTGGTCCGGCCACGCACGGATCGACTCGGCGAGGTACACGTAGGCGTCCGGGTTGGAGGAAACCTTGGTGGCAATCGCCGGCAAGGCACGCATGAGGTATTCGGTGTACATGGTGCGCCAAAGCGGAACCACGGGCGAAGAGAATTCGGCAATGACCAAACGTCCGCCCGGCTTGGTGACGCGGAGCATTTCTTCGAGCGCCTTGTGGGGTTCGTTGACGTTGCGCAGCCCGAAGGAAATCGTGCAGGCGTCGAAGGAGTTATCCGCGAACGGCAGGTTGGTGGCATCGCCGGCGACGAAGTTGATGTCCGGGCGGCGGCGCTTGCCGACCTTGAGCATTCCCAAGGAAAAATCGCATGCCACGACGTCCACGCCGGCGTCGGCATAAGGCTCGCTTGAGGTGCCCGTGCCGGCGGCGAGGTCGAGGACCCGCTGGCCGACGCGAACATCCATCGCTTCGAAAACGACGCGACGCCACCGCCGGGTCTGCCCCATGGACAGGACATCGTTGACGACGTCGTATTTGGGCGCGACATCGTCAAACATGGTCGCAACTTCGTCCGGACGCTTTTCCAAGGATGCTCGGTTCACGTTGCAATTGTCTCAGACAAATAAGGGAGGGCATTTCGGGCGCTCCGTTCGAGCTGGTCCGCGGGAGTAATGTTGTTCCATCATGACGAGCACGCTCCGTACCTTGACAGTCCCCCTCGATGTTGATTCATCCTCCGGGGGGCTGCCGTCGTTTCTGGTGCGGGACGACGTCCTTTGCTGGTCCCGCCGCGAGAACGGATTGGTGGGTTTCGGCGAGCTCGCGCGCTTCACCGCTACGGGGGCCGAACGCTTCCTGGAGGCGGACATGTGGTGGCGCCACCTCGTCATCGAAGCTGAGATCACGGATCACCTCGAGCTTCCCGGCACCGGCCCTGTGGCCTTTGGCTCTTTTGCCTTTTCCAGGACTTCCGCCTTTGAGTCCCGGCTGATCCTGCCGGAGATTGTGGTGGGGATCCGGGATGGCCGCTCGTGGCTGACCCAGTTGACGTTCGACGACGGCGACCTCACCGAGGAGGGTGCCCTCGCCGCCCTCGCGGGCTGGCTCAGCCGTGCGGACCGTGAGCGGCCCGCGGCGGGAGGCTCCGACGTCGGGCGCTCTTCCTTTGACGTCAACGGAAAGGTGACGCTCGAGAGCGGATCCTTGACTGAGGCGGCTTGGAAGCAAGCGGTGGCAGACGGCGTCGCTGAAATCCGGACGGGGAAGCTCGAAAAGCTCGTGCTCGCGCGCGACGTCGTGGCAACGCTGCCTGACGGCGTGAATGCCGCCCACGTGCTTCGCGAACTGGCGCGCAGCTACAGGGAATGCTGGACCTACGGCGTGGACGGCTTGGTGGGCGCGACGCCGGAAATGCTCATCCAGGTGGAAGGCCGCACCGCGCAGGCGCGGGTCCTCGCCGGGACGCTGGACCGCCGCGACGCCGAAGGAATGGACGGCTCGCCGATGGAATACGCCGAGCGGGTGCTGGCTGGTTCCGAGAAGCAGCGCCATGAGCACGAGATCGCGATCCAATCGCTCACTACGCAGCTTGCGCCCTTCTCCGAGGCCATGAACGCCCATAGCGAACCGTTCATCCTGGAACTGCCGAATGTGTGGCACTTGGCGTCGGACGTCAAAGCCGAACTCGCGGACATCGAGGGACATGTCCCTACATGCCTGGCCCTGATCAACGCCCTCCACCCCACGGCAGCTGTCTGTGGCACGCCCACGTCCGTGGCCGGCGCGCTCATCCGCGAGCTGGAACACATGGACCGCGGTCCATACGCGGGGCCGGTCGGTTGGCTCGATGCCGCCGGCAATGGCGAATGGGGCATCGCCTTGCGCGGCGCCATCATCGAGGATGCTAACACCGTGCGGCTCTATGCCGGCTGCGGAATCGTCGAGGGCTCGGTTCCTGAGGCTGAATTGGCTGAGACGTGGGCAAAATTCCGGCCGATGCTCGAATCGCTGGGCATCAACCGCTAGGGTCCGCCCCTTAGCCTCGCCTTCGCCCCCTTGAGGGCTTCTCTTTGTCTGGGAACCAAGACACCATAGGTAAAACCGGTCTTGATTTTTTACTTGGTAGGTTATCCAATAGGAAAACTTAGTTTCCTGTGACGCACATCTCACGGTCAGCGTTACACTATGAACCGATAAGATTCGCATCCACTGCAAAAAAAGGTAAGAAAATGCAGAAATCCCGTTCGCTACCGGTCAGTTCGACGCTAAAGGCCGCGACCATCATCGCAATCGGCGCATTGGCCCTCACCGCATGCACCAACGCCTCCGAGCAAGGCACGCAGGGTTCCTCCGCACCTTCGAGCAGCGCGAATGCAAGCTTTGACCCCACCACCATCCAGAAGGACGACACCCTCGCGGCCATGGTGCCGGCGGCCATCAAGGCCAAGGGCACCCTGACGGTCGGCTCGGACACCTCCTACGCCCCCGCCGAGTTCCTCGGACCCGACGGACAGACCCCGGTGGGTTACGACGTCGACCTCGCCAAGGCGATCGGCGCCACCTTGGGCCTCAAGGTCCAGGTGCAGACGGCCGAATTCACCGGAATCCTTCCGGCACTCGGCCCCAAGTACGATCTCGGCATCTCCTCCTTCACCATCAACCCTGACCGCCTCGGCGCCGTGAACATGGTGAGCTACTTCAACGCAGGCACCGCCTGGGCCGTTCAGAAGGGCAACCCGAAGAAGTTCTCCCTCGACGACGTCTGCGGCAAGTCCATCGGCGTCCAGACCGGCACCGTGCAGGAAGATCCGGACCTGTCCGGCCGCAACAAGAAGTGCGTCGCCGATGGCAAGCAGCCCATCAACATCGTCACCCTCAAGAACCAGACCGACGTGACCACCCGCCTCGTCAACGGCAGCATCGACGCAATGGCCGCGGACTCCCCCATCATCGGCTACGCACTGTCCCAGACGAACGGACAGCTGGAGAAGCTTGGAGACGTCTACGACGCCGCGCCGCAGGGCATCGCCGTCGCGAAGTCGGACACGGCCCTCGCCGACCTCATCCAGAAGACCCTCACCAAGCTCATGGCTGACGGTTCGTACAAGAAGATCCTCACCGGCTGGGGCAACGCCGAAGGCGCCATCACCAAGTCCGAGGTCAACCCGGCGGTCAAATCTTGAGTCTGCCCGCCACTGACAAAAAATCAGGTGCACAGATGGATCACCATCAACAAAGCCACAATGCACCGGTGCTGAACAACTCGGTTCCGGTACGCCACCCTGGACGGTGGATCAGCGCCATCATCATCCTTGGTGTCGTGGCGCTGATGATTCAAAGCGTGATTACCAACCACAACTTCCGGTGGGACGTGGTGGGGACGTACATCCTCGACGTGAAAGTCGTGCAGGGCGTCGGCTGGACGTTGCTCTTGACGGTGGCGTCCATGGTCATTGCGATTGTCCTCGCCATCCTCCTGGCGGTAATGCGGCAGTCCGACAACCCCGTGCTGCGCTACACGTCCTGGGTGTGGGTCTGGTTCTTCCGGGGTACTCCTGTGTACACCCAGTTGGTCTTCTGGGGCCTGATCGCTGTTCTCTACCCCAAGATCAGTGCTGGCGTGCCGTTCGGTCCTGAATTGTTCAGCATCGACACAAGCACCGTGATCACAGCCGTTGTCGGTGCGATTCTCGGCCTTGGCCTGAACGAATCCGCCTACTTGGCAGAGATTTTCCGTGCAGGTCTGAAGTCTGTCGACAAGGGCCAGACTGAAGCCGCCGAGGCACTTGGCATGGGAGGTGGAAAGATCATGTGGCGGATCATCCTTCCCCAAGCAATGCGCATCATCGTTCCGCCGACGGGCAACGAAACCATCGGCATGCTCAAGACCACCTCGCTGGTCCTGGCCGTCCCGTTCACCCTGGACCTGACGTTCGCGACCAACGCCTTGGCCAACCGGATCTACCTTCCGGTGCCTTTGCTGATCGTCGCCGCCATCTGGTACCTCGTCATCACCAGCCTGCTCATGGTCGGCCAACACTACATCGAGGCCTACTACGGCAAGGGCGTGGACACCAACCAGGCTCCGGCCGTGGTTATCAACCCCGCAGCCGCCAAGGCGGCCGCAGCAGTGGCACCGAGCGCTGAAGCCGAACCTGCCCTGAAGATGGACTTCCCCGAGGATGAGGCAAAATGACCGTCACCACACAGAAACCGCTGGTGCGGATCGAAGGCCTGCACAAGTACTACGGCCAGCACCATGTCCTCCGCGGCATCGACCTCACCGTCAACCAAGGCGAGGTTTCCGTTGTCATCGGCCCCTCCGGCTCCGGCAAATCAACCATGTTGCGGTGCGTCAACCTGCTTGAAACGATCAGCGCCGGCCGAATCTCGGTCGGCGACCAATTGATCGGCTACCGCGAAGTCAACGGCCGCCTCCATGACCTGAAGGTCAAGGAAATCGCCGCACAGCGCCGGGAAATCGGCATGGTCTTCCAGCGTTTCAACCTGTTCCCACATAAGACCGCGCTGTACAACGTCATGGAAGCGCCGGTGCAGGTCAAGGGCAAGAACAAAGCTGCCGCCAAGAAGCAGGCTCTCGAATTGCTGGAGCGGGTGGGGCTCGGCGAGCGGGCCAACCACTACCCGGGCCAGCTTTCCGGTGGCCAGCAGCAGCGAGTGGCGATCGCACGGGCCCTGGCAATGGAGCCCGAGCTGATGCTTTTCGACGAGCCCACATCCGCCCTCGACCCCGAGCTCGTAGGCGACGTGCTGAACGTGATGAAGGACCTGGCCAAGTCCGGCATGACCATGATCGTGGTGACCCACGAGATCGGCTTTGCCCGCGAAGTCGGCGACACCCTGACCTTCATGGACGGAGGCGTGGTGGTGGAATCGGGTGATCCCCGGGAAATCATCGCCAACCCCCAGCACGCCCGCACCAAGGAGTTCCTCAGCCGCGTGCTGTAGTTCCTGGCGCTGCGGTTTATGCCCGGCGCTCCGGCTTATGCCCCGCGCTTCGGCTTATGCCCTCGCTTCGGCTTATGCCCCGCGCTTCTCCGATGCCCTGACGCTACTGGAATTCCGGTAGCGCCAGGGCATCGTCGCGTCATCGGGCAAAAACTGTGTCATGGGGTAATTACTGTGTCATGAGCTTGAACGCGGGCGTCGCCGTGGCACGCCTATTTCGGCCAGTCTCCGCTCAAGAAACCCCGGAGCCATGAGTTCCGGCCATACCCAACGGACCACACCGCACCCTGTGGCACGGATCCGGTCCTCGCGAATCTTCTCATCGATCACCGCTTGGGCAGCCGTGCGGCCCTTCAGGAACTCCGGCTTCAAGTATTTCTCGATCCCATCGAATTCGCCTACTACTTTCGCGCCCTTCCAATAGAAGTCCGAGTAGCCGATACGGCCCCCGCCGTCACGGAATTCCTGCTGGAGAACCGGAGCCTCGAATCCTGCGGCACGGATCAAAGCACGGCTGTACGACTCCCCCGGAGACCCGGATAGAGGATCTGCGAAATCCACGGCAACGCGTATCCGGCGGATGGCAGCCGCCGTGTAGTTGTCACCGATACATTCCAGAAGCGTCTCCTTCGTGATCGGAAGGAAATTGCGTTTCTTGTCCGGTTTCAACACGTGATCCAGTGGAACGATGGCCTCGATGAATGGCGTAAACGCAGCCAGATCCAGGACAGTGCGAATCCGGCTTGTCACCAGGAGGCCCTCGCGTCGGTATATCTTGAGGCCATCCGGATCTGCATAGTGGCGGGATATCCCCGGACGCGACCGGCCGCCGTCGTTCTGCAGTGTCAGCGCCTCCACAGGGTGATGGGCTCCGACAAACGGAATTCCCCATACCGACGCCGCTGAATGCCTGCCGAATATGGTCCTGCCGGTGGCTACCTCCGCAGCGGCGCCCACTTTGACCCGGTATTGTTCCCACGGCTTCAGTGCTGCCCAGGTTGCGCCGTCGATGTACACCCCTTGACGGACCCGATGCAATGCGCCTGACTTGGCCCTCCGGGCGAGTTCCTTGGGGGTCAGCCCGTGGAAGGGATGGTCTCGGGTGAGGATGAGTCTGGATAGATCGGCCATGCTTAAGAAACTGGCATGAGGATCAGTGTGGGGGCAGTGCTGGCCTGCTCTATGTGGAAAGTTCGGGGAATCTGACGACGCGTTTAGTGCTCAGCGACCCGCGTTCAACCGAGCGCTACCGGAATTCCGTGTGCGCCAAGTATTTTCGGAAGCGCCAAGCATACCCCGGAGCGCCAGGCATTCCCCGCAGCGCCAGAACCTACGCCCCGACGAGCACCTGCGACACCGCCGACGCCACGGCTGCCTTGATGCGTGCGTGCAAGGGACGCAATCCTGCCCGGTCCGTGCGCACTTCCACGATGCTGCGGCCCTTCAACGGCGAGGCGAGCGCAGCGGCGAGTTCCGCCGTCGTACGCACTGAAACGTGCCCGACGCCGTACGCCGCGGCCAGCGCGGAAATGTCAACACTGTGCGGGGTGCCGAAGAGGCGTTCGACGGCGGTGCCGTACCCGCCGTCGTCCTCCACCTTGCCGTGCTCGAGGAGGCCGAAGATCCCGCCGCCCGCATCGTTGAGCACGACGATTCGGAGGTCCGGGCCTGGTTCGCCGGCACCGAGGAGGAGGCCGCCGGCGTCGTGCAGGAAGGTGACGTCGCCCACGAGGAGCGTGGTTTCGCGGCCCGCGCCGAGGGCGATGCCTGTGGCCGTCGAGATGGTGCCGTCGATGCCGGCGAGGCCTCGGTTCGCGTACACGGTGGCGAGCGGTTCCGGGGCAGGTGCGCTGGCGAGGTCGACGTCGCGGATGCCGTTGGAGGAGCCCAGCACCAACTGACCGCGGGCGTGCGTCCAGACCGTTGCACCGACCGCCGGGCCGTTTGCTTCGGGCGAGGATTCGAGGACAAGATCGAGTGCGCGCTGCGCGGCAGCTCCGGCCAAAAGCCAGGCGTCGAGCCATTCGGACGGGCCGCGACCGGAGAATTCGGCCAGGTCAGCCAGGGATTCAAAGCGTTGCTCGCGACGCCGGCCGTGCTCGTACCAGGCCACGGGAACCGGCTCATAGATGGCGGCGGGAACGTCTTCGCGGGCAAGCAATGCTGCGACTGGCCGGGAAAGTGTCGGTCGGCCGAAGACCACCACCCGTTCAATCGGGAGCGCGGAATCCGGCCCGAAATGTTCCAGCATCTGCCGGTACGGACCCACGGCGTTCGGTCCGAAACGCGCATTGGACGATGGTTCCGCAAGGAGCGGAAGGCCGTGCGCCCGCGCGAACGCTTCGGCGACCGGACCGGCGTCGTGCCCTGCCAGAACAACTGTGCGCCGCTCGGGCAACCCGGCCGGAGCAGGGGACATGCTCATTGGTTGCGGGCCGGCGTCGTAATGGAAGATGCCGTGCCCCTGCGTGGCGGGCAGCGATTCGCCGCGTTCCGGTACGAGCGGGTCCCGGAAGGCGAGGTTGAGCTGCACCGGGCCCGGCGGGGTGCCCTCGAGCGCACCCGTTGCCGCGTAGATGGCGGTCTCGACGGCCCGCTGCGGGTCCGCGCCTGCAGCGACGTCGACGGCGAAGCGCACGTGTTCGCCGAAAATGTCCAGTTGGATGGTGGTCTGGTTGGCGCCGGTTCCGAGGAGTTCGGCGGGCCGGTCGGCCGAGAGGACCACGAGCGGCACGGCGGCGTGGTTGGCTTCCATGACAGCCGGGAGAAGGTTCCCGACGGCGGTGCCCGAGGTAGTGAGGACGGCGACGGGAGCGCCCGTGGAGAGTGCGAGGCCGAGGGCCGTGAAACCCGCCGAACGTTCGTCGATCCTTACGAGGATGCGGACTCTCCCGGCCGCCTCTGCCTCAGCCAGCGCGTAGGCCATGGGTGCCGAGCGCGAACCGGGAGCGACCACCGCGTGCCGCACACCGCCGTCGAGCAGGGCCTTGACGGCGATCCGGGCAGCGGCGAGGGAACTGAAGGAGCCTTGCGAAGTCACCGCACCAGTCTATTAGCGCTCCATCCGACGCCCGCTCAGATCGGGCACCCAAACCCCAAACGCGCGCTCACTCCCTTGAAGAGAGTGAGCGCGCGTCCGGAAAAACCCGACCAAACGTGAGCGCGCGTCCGGAAAAACCCGACCAAACGTGAGCGCGCGTCCGGAAAAACCCGGCCAAACGTGAGCCGGCGTCGGGGAAAAACCTAGGCGTCCGTGCGGTACACCTGGACCACGGACGGGCGGGGAGCGCGGACCTTGCCCTTGGCAGGCACAGAGCCGGCGCCTACGTAGTCCGGGAAGTAGGAGTGCTGGGCCTCGAACGTACCCTCTTCGCCCGGGTGCTGGACCGCGACGAACACGGTCCGCTCGTCGTCGTGGACAATCGGGCCACAGGTTTCGGCATCGCGCGGCACGGCGAGGAACTGCTCTACCTTGCCGCGGTCGCTGCCTTCCAAGGTGACCTTGAACAAACCGTCGGCGTATCCGATGGACGACGGCGCGCCGTCGGTCGCGATCCACATGTTGCCGACGGAGTCGAAGGCCACGTTGTCGGGGCAGGAAATGGGCGAAACCTTGTCGGCCGGGAAGCCGGAGAAGTATGTGGAGGAGTTCTTGGCCGGATCTCCACAAACCATCAGGAGCGTCCAGTTGAAACGCGTAGAGGTCTGGTCGCCCGTTTCGGTGATCTCCACGATGTGGCCGTCGCGGTTGAGGGTACGCGGGTTGACCTCGGTGGCGCCTTCCTTGCCGGGCTTGCCGCGGTCCGAGTTGTTGGTGCAGACCACGTATACCTTGCCGGTTTCGAGGCTCGGCTGGACGTCTTCGCAACGGTCCATCTTGGTGGGTCCCACTCTGTCCGCCGCGAGGCGGGTGTAGACCAGGACCTCAGGCACCGACATGCCCGGAACACGGGAGGCGCCGCCCACCACCAAAGGCAGCCACTCGCCGGAACCGTCGAAGGCACCATCCGAAGGAAGCGCTCCGCTGCCGTCGATTTCGGCCGCGGGAGAGTCGCCGGTGAACTTGGCAACGTAGAGGTCGCCTTCGGCCAGGAGTCCCATGTTGTTCCGGCGCGCTTCGGACGAGTTCCCGGGCATGTACTTGCCCTTGGAGACGAACTTGTAGAGGTAGTCGAAGCGTTCGTCGTCACCCATGTAGGCCACCACGTGGCCCGAGTCGGCGACGATCACGTTGGCGCCCTCGTGCTTGAACCGGCCGAGCGCGGAGTGCTTCTTCGGTGTGGACGTGGGGTCGAAGGGGTCTACTTCCACGATCCAGCCGAAGCGGTTGGTCTCGTTGGCATAGCCGGCGTTGTTGGTGTTGAAGCGCGGCTCGTCCAGTTCCCATTTGCGCGCTGTTGCCTTGTTGGTGAGGCCATAGCGCTTGTCCTCGGCGGAGGTTCCGGGCGCCACGAAGTAGCCGTTGAAGTTCTCCTCGCCGGAGAGGATGGTGCCCCACGGGGTGGTGCCGCCGGAGCAGTTGCCCAACGTTCCCTTGATGGCCCGGCCGGAGGGGTCGTCGATGGTCTTGACGAGGTCGGTTCCGGCGGCCGGACCGGTGAGTTCGTAGGTGGTATCGCTCAGGAAACGACGGTTGAGCGACGCGCCCTGCACGTAGTTCCACGGCTTGTTCTTGTTCTTGCGCTCGAGTTCAACCACGGTGAGGCCGTGAGCAGCGCGGCCGATAGCGCGAGCCTCCGCAGCGGCCAAGGTGGCCGGGAACATGATGTTCTCGTTGGTGTACTCGTGGTTGGTGAAGAGCACGGCACGGCGATCCTTGGAGTCCGGAATGGGGAGGATGTCCGTGTAGTCGTTGTTGTAGCCGAACTGGCGGGCTTGCGCGGCCGCCGTCTGCGCACCGAGGTCGAACGCCGGCGAATCGGCGAACAGCGGATCGCCCCAACGGATGATCGGGCGCCACGCAAAACCTTCCGGCACGGTGAACGCGTCAACCGACGCGTCCATCGGCTTGATGGGAGCAAACTTGAGCTTGCTCTTGTCGAAGCCCGCTTTCGCCGCCGCGGAGAGGCCGGGACCGCCGTCGGCCGCTGCCTTTTCCGGGGCACCAAGGCCGCTGAGTACGACGGCGAGCGCGCCCGCGGCGCCTAGACCAAGGGCGGTGCGGCGGGAGACAGCCGCGGAGGCGATGTCGCGGAAGTAACCGTTCGAACTGGTGTTGCACACCTCGCCCGAGCAGGCGTTGTCGCACTTCAGGGCGCATGTCACGGGGCTGCGCTTGCCCTTCGTATGGCCAAGCATGGGGAGCAAATCAAACTTGCGGGATGAATCAGGCATGGGGAATACCTTCCGGGGTGTGAGTGATTTCCCCACCCTGACAGCGCCAACGGAATCACTGGTTAATTCAGAGTTAATTCCCAGCTTTTTCCCAGCAATGTCTGATTTATTGTCCCCGCCGGCTCCCAGCCCGAAAACGACACTTACGGAGCAGTCGATGCATCCAGGAGGGCGTGGACGCGACGGAGCCGCTCCAGCCACCAGTCGCGCCGTTCAGCGGACGCCGCATAACGCTCCAGCAGCCCCTCGTCGGCGACGGCTTCGCGCACGCGGATGGCGCCGTCGTCGGGCACTAACGGATCCGGCGCGATGTCCGAGGCGAACAGGCGCACGGTCCCCAAGCCGCACGCGTACGGCAACTCGGGTAGCGACGCCGCGAGCGCCAGGCCCGCGCGGATGCCCACCGAGGTATCGAGCGCGGAGCTCACGACGGCGGGAAGCCCGGCTTGGGCGACGATGTCCAGCGCGCGCCGCACTCCCCCAAGCGGCGCCACCTTGACCACGATCAGGTCCGCGGCGCCAGCCCGGGCGACCTTGAGAGGGTCGTCTTCCTTGCGGACGGATTCGTCGGCGGCGATGGGGACCGGCGTGCCCTGCTGCGCGAGGCGGCGGCGGACTTCCGCGAGGCCCTCGATCTGTGGCACCGGCTGCTCGGCGTATTCGAGCCCGACGGCGGACAGGCGGCCAAGTGCCTGGACGGCCTGCAGCACGTCCCAACCGGCGTTCGCGTCCACACGGATTGCAGCGTCCGGCAAGGCGTCACGGACTGCGGTGACGCGCGCGACGTCGTCGGCCAGTTCCTGTCCGCGCTCGGCAACCTTGACCTTGACGGCGTCCACCCGGCCGAAGCGCTCGAGGACCTCGGGAACTTTGGCTGCGGGAACGGCGGGAACTGTGGCGTTGATGGGGATGAGGTCCCTGAGCGGAGCGGGGAAACCCTGCCAGGCGGCTTCGACGGCGGCTGCAAGCCAACGGGCCGCTTCGGAGTCGCCATATTCGGGGAAGGGGCAGAATTCACCCCAGCCGGCGGGGCCTTGGAACAGCAGGGTTTCGCGCTCCATGATGCCGCGGAATTTCACCCGCATGGGCAGGGACACCACATGTGCGCTGGCGAGGAGGTCATCGAGTGGGGGGACAATACCGGGCACGCGGCAACTTTACACCGGGGCCGAGCGCCCCGGATCTGCGCGGGCGACCCTCACACGCGTTAGGTAGAATGCAGCACAGAACCGGAACAACCGCCGAAGGAGCCCGCATGCAGCGCAAGGCCACCGCACTCGACGTCGCCAAAAGGGCGGGTGTCTCGCGGAGTGCCGTGTCCCTGGTGCTCAACGGCCGGGGCGACGGCAATGTGGCCAAGGAAAGCCAGGACCGCATCCGCCAAGCCGCGGCGGACCTCAACTACTCCCCCAACGCGATCGCCCTCAGTTTGCGGAACCAACGCTCGCGGGTGATCGGGATCGTGTCCGACGAAGTGGTCGTAAGCCCGTTCGACGGCAACATCATTGGCGGGGCAGACGACGTCGCGCGCGCCCACGGCTTTGTCACTGTGGTGATGGACACCGAGCTCGACGCGTCCCGCGACGAAAGCGCCGTCGAAACCCTCCTGGACCGGCAAGTCGATGGGCTCATGTACGTGACCGTGGGTTTGAAGCCGCTCGACGTCCCCCACGGCATGCTCCGCGTCCCGTCCGTCCTGGCCAATTGCTATGACAACAGTCCCACTCCCCAACTGCATCACGTGATCCCGGACGAGGTCTCGGGTGGCAGGGAAGCAACTGGACATTTGCTGCAGCTGGGGCATCGCGAGGTCGCTTTCCTGGCTGGCGCGGCGACGTCCCCGGCTGTGCCGTTGCGCGTCGAGGGCCATCGGATGGCACTGGCCGAGGCGTCGATCCCGGTCCGTGAAGACCGCATCATCATGGCTGGCTGGGACATCGACGACGGTTTCCACGGTGCCATGAAGATGCTCGACGGCGTGTCCCCGGCCGAGCGCCCGACCGCGATCGCGTGCGCGAACGATCGCCTCGCCGTCGGGGTTGCCTTGGCGGCCGCGCGGCTGGGACTGTCCGTGCCCCGGGACCTCTCGATCATGGGGTACGACGACGAATTCCGTATCGCCGCCACCATGGTTCCAGCCTTGACCACCATGGCCCTCCCCTTGCGGGACATGGGAGCCGCGGCGATGTCGATGTTGCTGGAACAGATCGAGAACCCGGGATCCTCGACCGTCGAGGGCCATCCGGGTCTGGAAACCATGGTTCCTTGTCGCTTGGTGGTCCGCGAGTCCACGGGACCCGTGCCCAGCCGCTGAAACTGACCGATTTTCGCGGCACTGCCGCCTCGGGATCCGCGGAAAAACGGGAATTCGAGGCGGCAGTGGTCGCCATAGGTGGTCATTTGTTGAGGGCCCGACGCCGGCCTGCCGCCTATTCGGGGAGCCTCAGTTCCCAGACGCTGGCCGCCGCACCTTCGGGAAGCTCAAGGATCCATTCCTCACCGGGCGCCGGGTAGGCACGGAGCGTCGTGGCCACGGATCCTGTCCGATACACCTCGACGAGTGATGCGTCGACGAAAATGCGCAGCTCTTCGCCGCGGGACATCTGGCCCGTAAAGACGACTTGGCGTTCCGTTCCCGAGGCGAGTACCAGTTGCACTTCGCCCGAGGCACCGGAAATCAGGGCCTCCGCGAAAGCCGGCACAGACACCGTGCCGGCAGCCCCCTCCGCAAGCAAAGGTCCTCGATAGGCCTCAACCTCGGGCGCGGGCGAGACCACCAATTCCCCCTTCTCGACCGACAGGACGCGAGGGTGGGTCAACACGCCAGCCCACCCAGCGGCGTCGATCTCTTCCTGGGTCCGGCCGCGGCGTCCGTCGCGCCCCGGACCTTCGTTGGCCCAGCCCCACAAAAGGGCTTTCGGCCCTGCGGTCGGCGATTCGAGCTGGACGATCTGCGGAGCATAGAAGTCCCTGCCGAGGTCCGAGCTTCCGCCTGACCGGGGGGTGAATATCGGCAGGCCGGTCTGCGGATCCTCGGTCAATGAACCGATGAGGTGGCCCACGCCGTTGGCGTGTTCATGGTCGTCGCCGGAAAGCCACAGCGAGAACATCATGACCCAGGTTTCGCCGCCGTCTTCCGCATCGCCGTCGGACGGCACGCGGACCAATTGCGGGCACTCCCAGATCTCGGCCGGCGTGTGCGAGGCAGCCACGGGATTTTCCGTGGTGAGCCAAATGCCTTCGTACTTCCAGCTGGACATGTCCTCCACCGAGTAGAGCAAGAGAGCAGCATGTCCATTGGCGAGCCCGGCGCCCTGCATGGCGTAGCGCTTGCCATTGAAGCGGAAAAGGAACGGATCGCGGACGGCGGTAACCAGCGGATCGGCCGGCATGGACGCTGCCACGTGGCCGATCTGCTCCCAAGTGACCAAATCCGCTGAACCGCGGGAAATCACCACTTGCGAGTGGCCGTGGCCGGAGGTGACACCGGAGTAAGCAGCGGTGGGGACACCGCCGTCGTCCGTCACCACGCCGGTCCAGCAACCGTACTCATCAGGGCCGCCGTCCTGCGGACGCAGCGCCACCGGATGCTCATCCCACGTCACGAGGTCCGGGGAGCTGACATGGCCCCAATGGATCCGATGATGGCGGGCGGACTCCGGATTGTACTGGAAGAAGACGTGGTAGCGGCCGTTGATGTAGCTGACGCCGTTGGGATCGTTGATCCAGCCCTGTGCAGGCCGCGGGTGGAAGCGCGGGAATGCCGGATCGGGGTGGATGGCTGTCATGGCCAAGGAGGGTGTGGAGGAGATGAGGTCCGTCATCTGGGGCCTTTCGGGTAGGGAAACTTACTTGCCGGTGCCGGCGGTGAGGCCGTCGCGCAGGGCACGCTGGCCGAACATGAACACCACCAGTGCCGGAATCATGGACAGGATCACGCCTGCCAGCACCACGGAGATGCTGCCGGTGCCGAGGTTGCCTTGGAGGGACACGAGGCCAAGGGGCAGGGTGAAGTTTTGTTCGGAGATGGTCATGATGAGGGGCCTGAAGAACTCGTTCCAGTGGTAGTTGAACGCGAGGATTCCCACGATCGCCATGCCGGGAACGGCCAAGGGCGCGTATACCGAACGGAACGTGCGCCAAGGCGAGGCGCCGTCGATCGCGGCGGCTTCACCCAGGTCAGCCGGGAGCCCCAGGAAGTACTGGCGCATCAGGAAGGTGCCGAACGCCGTCGGGAGCGCCGGGAGGATCAGCGCGAGCAGCGTGTCCGAGAGGCCCATGCCGCGGATCAGCATGAAGACCGGAACGATCGTCACCTGAACAGGCACCATCATCGTGGCCAGCACGATCGAGAACAGTGCCCCACGGCCCCTGAACTTCAGGTTCGCGAACGCGTAGCCGGCCAGCGCCGACGTCAACATCTGCCCGACGGCGATCAGTCCTGTCACGAGCGCGCTGTTCAGCACCAGCAACATGATGTTGAGCTGCTTGAAGACTTGTCCGTAGGAGCTGAAGTCGGGATTGATCGGGAGGAACGACGGCGGCAGTTGGAATGATTCCGCGGGTGGCCGGAGCGAGGTGGACAAGGTCCACAACACCGGTCCGAGGATGAACACGGACGCGATAGCCAGCAGCACGATTCGTCCGGCCATGCTCCAGTTACGCTTCTTGCGCTTCACGGTGCGGTCTGGCAAGGGCTGCCCGACGACGACACGCCGGGTTGAGGTTGTAGTCATGGCGGGCCTTACTGGTAGAAGACGAATCGTTTGCTGAGCCGGAACTGGAGGGCGGTGATGGCCATGATGATCAACGTGAGGATCACGCCGATCGCCGAGGCCTGGCCGAACTCGAGACGCTGGAACGCGGACTCGAAGATCACCATCACCGCGGTCCGTGTGGAGTCGCCGGGGCCGCCGCCGGTCAGGACGTAGGGCTGGTCGAAGACCTGGAGTGCGTTGATGATGGCCATGACCGACGCAACCAGGGTGGTTGGGCTTAGGAGCGGGAGCGTCACGTGGACGTGCTTGCGCCAGCCGGTGGCGCCGTCGAGCGACGCAGCCTCATACGTTTCCGTCGGGATGGACGCCAGGCCGCCGATGAACAGCAGGAACGAGAACCCGAAGTTCTGCCACACATACACAAGGATTACGACGGCGGCAGAACCGGTCGGCGTCGTCAGCCACGGGACGGCGGGGATGCCGATGAAGGACAGGAGCCAGTTGACCACGCCGAATTGTTCGTTGAACAGGTACCGCATGAAGATGGACACCGAGGCGGCGGACAGGATCAGCGGGAAGAAGAACGCGCTCCGGAAGAAGACGCGCAGCCAGGACGGCAGTTTCTCCTGCACCATGATGGCCAACGCGAGCGCCAGTCCTAGTTGCAAGGCTACGGCCACCACTACGAACCCGATGGTGTTCAGGAACGAAACGCGGACCGTGGGGTCCTGGGCCACTTGGGCGAAGTTGTCGAAACCGACGAAGCTTGGTGGCGAGATGATGTCCCAGCGGAAGAAGGCGAGGACCACGGACGCCACGATCGGCACCAGCGTGAACAGGCCCATGCCCACGATCGTGGGAGCCAGGAAAGCCCAAGGCAGCCAGCGCTGGCGCTGCCTTCCGTTTGGGTGGTTATTCGCGGCGGCACCGCCACGGCGCGTTGCGGAGGTTGGCCTTGTTGCCGTGCTCATTACTGCCTCCTCAAGGCGATCTCAAGGTCGCGCTGCATGGAATCGAGTGCTTGCTTGAGTTGGCGCTCGTCTCCGCTGACGGCCAGGGATACGTTCTTCATCAGGGCGGTCTCGACGGCGGCCTCTTGGGCAGGTGCGGGAATCGGACCGGTAGTGGGGAATTTGTCGAGCGTGTCGTAGAAGACTTTCCAATGCTTGGGTCCCCGGCCTGCGTAAAGCTCGGCGTTGACCATGGAGCGGCGGGCAGGGGTGGTGTTCGGCGTCGGGAAGACCAAGCGCATGGCTTCCAGGCTCGACGAGAACTTGACCCACTCCCAAGCAGCGTCCTTGTCCTTGGCGGTCTTCATGATGGCGTAGCCCGCCGTGCCGAACTGGTGCCGTTGGGTCCGCCAGCGGGGGAAGAACTGGACATCGAACCCGTCCTCGGCCATTCCCGCTTCGTGCAGGCCTTCCACCCAGTAGCCGCCGGCCGGGGTCATTCCGATCCTGTTGGAAGCGAACAGGCCGATCAGCGAGCTTCCGCCACCTTCTTCCGGACGGACGCCCAAGCCATCCTTGACGAGCCCGCGGAGGTAGTCGAAAGTCTCGTACACCCGGGGGTCGTCGGCATTCGGCTCAAGCCATTGGTACCCGCCCGAACGCAGCTTCCGGGACGGATCCTGCGCGTAGAAGCTGTCCCAGAACCACTCGCCGCCGGTGGACTTGGTCTCCTTGAGGAAGCTCGTGTCGTTGGCGTACAGCCATGGAACCACGCCGCCGAAGAGCCTGTTGGTCCAGTAGTACGGAGTGAAGTCGGATGGGCGCGCTTTCCGCATGGCAGCGAGGGAATTGCGGAAATCGACCTGGGTCCAGTTGTCCGCCGGACGGTCGAGCCCTGCCTGCTGAAGGGCCGAGGTGTTGTAGTACATGTTGGCGGCGTTCCAGTCGATGGGCAGCTGGAAAAGGCTCCCTTTGTACATGAACGCTTCCACGAGGCTCGGGTGGACGTCGGCGAAGTACTCCTTCATGTCCGCGGCATCGCGGCGAAGGTAGTCGTCGAGCGGGTGGGCCAGCTTTTCGGCGAAGAGCTGCGCGCCTTCCGTGGCCACGTAGACCACATCCGGCGGCGTTCCGGCGGCCACCATGGTGAGGATCTTGGTGAAGAAGTCCTTCCAGTCCACCGCCTGGATGGCTTGGACCTTGACCGGGATTTCCGGATGGACCCTCGTGAACGCATCAATCACCCGCTGGCGGGCGGCAGCGTCCGCGGCGGTTCCCATGATGGCAATGCTGAGGCTGTTGTCCCCACGGCCCGGGATATCCATGCCGGTCAACCGCGGCCACGACGCGACAGTTGCTCCAACAATTCCCGCACCCAAGGCACCGAGGGCTGTCCTGCGTGAGATTTCACGCAGCATCCCGTTGCTTCCTGGCATGTCGATTTCCTTCCTAACACGTGTTAGGAAGCGTAAATCCTCGACCTAACACGTGTCAAGCGTCACATCGCGATGTTTCACGCTCATCACCAACCCCCGCTCACATCCACCCGCCCTTCCACCAACCCCCGCTCACATCCACCCGCCCTTCCACCAACCCCCGCTCACATCCACCCGCCCTTCCACCAACCCCCGCTCACATCCACCCGCCCTTTCACCAACCCCCGCTCACATCCACCCGCCCTTTCACCAACCCCCGCTCACATCCACCCGCCCTTGTGCTCGAGCGTTCGGAAAAAACCGCAATAAGTGGAAGAGCGTTTAGGAAAAAGAGCACATATGTGAGCGGGCGTCGGGAAGGGAGCGGCCATACGTGCAAGAGGGTTCATTTTCGGCGGCGCGGAGAATACGCTGATGCAGACCGCACAACCCACCGCCGTCGACACCCGCCCGACGCGCCCGACCCCGCCCACCGCCGTCGACACCCGCCCGACGCGCCCGACCCCGCCCACCGCCGTCGACACCCACCAACGCACCCAACCCACCGCCGTCGACACCCCACCCCGCCACTACGCCCCAACGGCGAGGACACCCCATCCCCAACTTCGGAGCCCCTGATGACAGGTTGGAACGCAGAGAACCTTGCCGGTTCCCCCGGCGCCGGCGCGGTGACGTTGCTGGCCGGAACGTCGTTTTGCGTCTCGGCGGCCAACGGCGACATGGACCAATCGGCGCCGCACGGGATGTTCTTCAGGGACACCCGGTTTGTCTCGAACTGGCTACTGAAGATCAATGGGCACGCCGTCGAGTCGCTGAGTTCAATCGTTCCGGAGCCGTTCCGCGCTGACTTCATCGGTCGCCCGGCACGCACGGATGGGGTCGCGGACAGCCATTTGCTGATCGAACGACGGCGGAGCATGTTCGGCGGCGTCCGGGAAGAAATCACGATCAGGAATTTCTCCACCAAGCCAAGCAACTTCTCGCTGTCACTCACGGTCAACGCGGACTTTGCGGACATCTTCGAAGTCAAGGAAGGCCGGGCGCATCACGAGAGCATCCATTTGTCGCGTGGAAGCAACGGCGAGGTACGCATTGAGTCGGGAAAGCAGGACCACCCTGTCAAGGTCACCATTGATGCTCCGGGCGCCGATGTTGACGGTGACGTCCTGAACTACGAGGTCACGATTGATCCGCAAAAGCATTGGTCGACGGTGGTCACGGCCATTCCGAGCATCGAAGGCGTGCGGCCGGAAGCTGATGCGCCGGTCTGGGGCAGCGAACAACCCGTGGACGTACCAGAGGAGCGGCAACAGGAGTGGGACGAGAGGGTCACAACCACCGAGTTCAGCAACAAGGCTTTCGAAAAGGTCCTGAACCAGAGCAGGGCAGACCTTGGATCATTGAGGATCTTCGACCCCGACCATCCGGGAAGGACGGTGGTGGCTGCCGGATCCCCGTGGTTCATGGCTTTGTTCGGCCGGGATTCCCTGTTGACGTCCTTCATGACCCTTCCTTTGGATCCATCGCTTGCCTTGGGCACGCTCCAAACGCTCGCGGACCACCAAGGCAAAACCGTGAATCCCCTGAGCGAAGAAGAACCGGGGAAGATCTTGCATGAGGTCCGCTTCGGCGCCGCCACGGGCCTTGCCTTGGGCGGCAGCAGCGCCTACTACGGCTCCGTCGATGCCACGCCGCTGTTCGTCACCCTGGCCGGGGAGCTGACGCGCTGGGGCTTCCGTTCCGAAGTCACGGCTTCGCTTCTGCCGGCATTGGACCGGGCCTTGGAATGGATCCGAAACTACGGGGACGCTGACGGGGACGGCTTTGTCGAATACGAACGCGCAACGGAGCACGGCCTGTTCAACCAGGGGTGGAAGGACTCCGGGGACGGCATCAATTTTGCCGACGGCACCATTGCCAAGCCGCCAACCGCCCTGTGCGAAGTCCAGGGCTACGTCTACACGGCCTATCTCAGCCGCGCGCTCATGGCTGAGGTTGACGGCGACATGGAATTGGCCGAGCTATGGGGGTCCCGCGCGGCCGAGCTAAAGCGTAGGTTCAACGAACAGTTCTGGCTTCCGGATCGTGGCTATTTCGCCGTCGCCCTCGATCGCGACAAACGCCGCGTGGATTCGTGCGCCTCCAACATGGGCCATTGCCTTTGGAGCGGAATCGTCGACGACGACAAGGCTCCGTTGGTCGCGGAACGGTTGATGTCCGGCGAGATGTTCACCGGCTGGGGCGTCCGCACGCTGGCCTCGGACATGGCAGCCTACAACCCGGCCAGCTATCACAACGGTTCGGTATGGCCGCACGACAACGCCCTCATTGCCGCAGGCCTCATGCGCTATGGCTTCATCGACGAATCCCGGCGCATCATCACAGGGTTGCTCGACGCAGCCGAGGCCTTCGGCGGCAGGCTCCCGGAATTGTTCTGCGGTTTGGACAGGAAGAGCTACGGTTCGCCCGTTCCCTATCCCTCCTCATGTTCCCCGCAAGCCTGGGCGGCCGCCACGCCGGTCCATCTCCTCCGCGTGCTGCTCCGCTTCGACCCTTGCCTCACGCATGGCGGGCTGTGGCTTGCGCCGGTGGTTCCAGCGGATTTCGGGGACATCCGGGTGCGCAACATTCCGCTGGCCGGATCACGGATAGCGGTGGATTTCGTCAATGGGATTACGCGCGTGGCCAATTTGCCTGAAGACGTCGAGCTGCATCGGGGGCCGCGGAAGCCGCTCGCGGACCTGCTGGATGTTTACAGCGCCAACGGGGGGCGGTAGTGCGCATCGGTTTGGTGGCCCCGCCATGGATTCCGGTCCCGCCGCCGGCGTATGGCGGGACCGAGGCCGTTGTGGACATCCTCGCGCGGGGTTTGTCGGCTGCGGGGCACGAGGTCCTTCTCGCGGCGGCGTTCGGGAGCACATGTCCAGTGGCCAAGATTCCGGGCCCGGCCCCGGCGGATGGATCGCGGATCGGCTTCGGAGTCGACGAACTGAGGCACGCCGCGTTTGCCTTCGCCGCGATGGCGGACATGGACATCATCCACGACCACACCCTCGCCGGACCGCTTTACCGGCATCGGCCAGGGAACATGCCCATGGTTGCAACAGCACATCTCCCCTTCTCCGAGGAGAACCACGACATCTACCAAGCCATGTCCGCGGACACCGCCATCGTCGCCATTTCGCATCATCAGGCGCAATCTTCCTCGCGGATCGCCGTGCGCCGGGTGATCCACCACGGCATCGACACGTCGTCGATCCCTGTTGGAGCAGGCGACGGCGGCTATGCCAGCTTCCTTGGCCGGATGGATCCGGGCAAGGGCTTGCCTGAAGCGATCGAAGCGGCGCGACTGGCCGGTGTCCCCCTCCGCATCGGGGCCAAGATGTACAGCGCGGAGGAACAGGATTACTACTCCGACGTCATCGCTCCCATGCTCGGCCCGGGGGTTGAGTACCTTGGCGAATTGAACGCGACGGAAAAGTACAGCCTCCTGGGCCGCTCGGTGGCGCTGCTGAATCCCATCCAGTGGTCCGAGCCGTTCGGCATGGCCATGATCGAGGCCTTGGCCACGGGAACCCCGGTGGTGGCAACGCATCGCGGATCCGCCCCGGAAATCGTGTCCGAGGGAGCCACCGGCTACCTCGGCACCACTCCCCTCGAGTTGGCGGACGCCTTGATTGCCGCGGCAACACTGGACCGAGGAGCCTGCCGTGATGCGGCGGAAACCTACTTCAGCGCCGAAAGGATGGTCGCCGAGCACCTGGCCCTCTATGAGGAACTCCTCTCCGGGCAACAACCGTCCTGATGCACGTCAGGGCAAACCCCAGCTGGGTATGGGACCCTGAAAGTAATGACTTATCCAAGGACCAGAGGGCTCCCGACCACCCGAAGGACCGGTCAAGCGCCGAGGGCAGGCACGGGATCGGGCTTCCTTTTCGTGATGGCAACCTTGTCGTGCGTGATCGCGCTGGCCGGCACGTACTACTTTTTCGTGCGCACCACCACGGGCCAGTACATCGACGAGTCCGCTTTGGTGGAGGCGGCAACCCTCAATGGTCCGGCCGAACGTGCATCAACCCAGTTCCTCGACTGGCTGCCGGTCATTTCGGTGGTGATTGCCGCCGTCGTGGTTTTGTTCGTCACGATCATGCGGCGCCGCTGGAAGGCGGCCGGGATCGCGCTCGTGGCGTGTGTGGCGGCGAACCTGGCCACCCAGCTTTTGAAGGATTGGTTCCCGGACCGGCCGTTCCGCGGGGTCCAGACCATCGAGCTCAATTCCTTGCCGTCCGGCCACACGACGCTCGCCGCGTCGGCGGCCGCGGCGGTGTTCCTGGTGGTGTCCCCGAGGTGGCGGCCCTTGGCCGGTTTCCTGGGCGGCACATTCGCGGTCGCGGCCGGGGTGTCCACTCTGGTCAACCAGTGGCACCGCCCGGCCGACGTCGTTGCGGCCTTCCTCGTGGTGGGCGCGGTCATGCTGCCGGCCGGGTGGCTGGTGCTGCGCACGGGAAACCGCTGGAACGTCCAGGACGGCCGCGGCGACCATTGGGCGTCCTCCCGATTATGGGCGCTGTTGTCGGCCATGGCCGGGATCGCGTCGGCGGCGGTGGCCGTGTATTCCCTCATCAGGATCGCCCCCGGCTTCGGCCAGGAAAACAGCACGACGAACTATTTCTGGGCCGGTGTCTCGCTGATTGTCATCGCCGGTTACCTCGCGACAGTGGCCGCCACGTGGCTTTTCGGCGTGAGTGCCCGACGGCGGCACGCGCTTTAGCTGCCGGCCGTCCGGCTTCGTAGGACCCGCCTCCGGCGACGCCAAAAACCCGTTGACGCGTCCTCCACCGAGGTCTATCGTTTAGTAAACCAACTGATTGATAAACGAAGTAGTTGACAAAGAGATGACGGACGACTCCCTCGACAAGGCCTTCGCGGCACTGGCAGATCCGGTGCGGCGGGCGATCGTCGCACGGCTCAGCAGGGGTCCCGCGACGCTCGGCGAGCTTGCAGAGCCGTTCGACATCACTTTGCAGGCCGTGTCCAAGCACATCACTGTGCTTGAAGCGGCGGGCCTCGTCTGGAGGACGCGGGACGCCCAACGCCGTCCCGTGCACTTGGACGCAGCAGCTTTGGAACGCCTTACCTCGTGGATCGATCGGTACCGGCTGGAAGCGGAGGCGCGCTACCGGCAATTGGATGCCCTACTGGCCGCCCCGCAACAAACAGCCAGAAACGAATAGCCCGCAACGAATGAAGGAGAAGGAATCATGACCAATCCAGTGCTCATCGATGCCGTTCCCGGCACCTCGTACGCCGACATCGTCCGCGAATTCGAAGCGCCCGTGGAGGCAGTCTTCCGGGCGCACGCAGACATGGACCTGTACGTCCAATGGATCGGGCCGCGCAGGCTCGAAAGCACGATCACCCATTGGGACTTCCGCACCGGCGGAGGATACGGATTCGAGCAAAAGGACGCCGAAGGCAACATCTATGGTTTCCGCGGCGTGATCCACACCGTCATCGACAACGAACTCATCATCCAGACCTTCGAATTCCTCGGGGCACCCCATGAGGTGAGCCTGGACATCCTCCGTTTCGAACCGCTTCCCAACGGCCGCACCCGCTTGCGGGGCCACTCGGTCTTCCCGTCGAAAGAAGCACTCGAAGCCATCATGGCGTCGGGCATGGAATACGGCATGACCGAGGGCTACGAAAAGCTCGACGAGCTGCTGGCCAAAGGCTGAAAAACCCTAGGAAGCGTAAACCGGCCGCGGCACCATGGAGCGTAGCCGTTTCCGTGCCGGTTCCTCGACGAACTTGAACATCACCCAGGTGCCAAAGGCGATCTCGAGCAGGCACGCCGCCGCGAGCAGGTTGGTCATCAAGGGAGCCGCACCCGCTGGCCAGTCCCGGTTGATCCAGTAGAAGAGGTAGATGAAGAACATGTGCACCAAATACAGGCTGTAGGAGCTCCGGCCGCCAAATTGCAGCCAGCGGGCTGACAACGCCGCATTGAGCCGTCCGCGGGCCAGGCTCAGCAGAGCGATAAGAAGCGGGAAGGCAAGGACGGCGAGCCGTCCCGGACCCGGTTTGCCGGCGAGCGCCAGGAAGATGACGACGGCGGTTCCGAGCAACACGGCGCCGCGGCCGGCAAGTGCCGGGTTGAGTTTGAGGCGGTCGGCGTTGCGGGTCGCAAGGCAGGCGAAGGCACCGGAGGTGAAGCAGCAGGCGATGCGCAACAGCCAGTGGAACGGCTGAGCCCCCGAATCGACAGGAAGGTCCGGACCCCAGGCTGCGGTAGGAAGCAAGACCACGATCGAAGCCGCCATGGCCGCGAGCGGATGCAATGTCCGCAAGCGGAAGAGGGGCAGCGCCAGCAGGGGGAACGCGAGGTAGGCGAGCCATTCCGCGCTCACCGTCCACCCGGGGCCGAACCAGCTCGCGCCGTCAGTGGTCGGCTGGAACCAGAGGTGCACCATCAACAACTGCTTGGCCAGACCCCAGGGAGACAGATCGGGTGTTTGGGTCTGCAGCGACCATGTTGACGCGTTTTCCTGCGCGGTCCCGTACACGAACCACAGGCCGAGGACGCCCACCACCAGGGCGAACGCCGGCCACATCCGGGCAAAGCGCGCCCAGACAAAATCGCCGGCCGCGCGCCACCGGAACTGCGGTCCAAGCCGGTCCAGGTAGGTGTAGGTGATGATGAAGCCGCTGAGGACAAAGAACACGTCCACGCCGAGGTCGCCGTTGGCGATAACGGGGCCGAACAGATCGTAAACCGGCGCCAGGAAGGTCTGCCGCAATGCTTGGAGATGGAAGAGTACAACCCACAACGCGGCGATGAACCGCAATGCCGTCAAGGTCCCGATATCGGGCCGGGAAGACCCCGCGGGAGTGCTTTTCGGCTGGGTAGTTTTCGTAGTTGCTTGCGAATGCGGAGGCGACATGACCGAGAACATTCGATTCATTTTACCGAAGGCTCCTGATCGAACGCTGGGAGCCGCCACCCGCCGTCGGGCTAGTAGTTCCTGTGGTGCTTGAGTTTCGGGAGTGCGACGGCGAACACGGCCGCCGCTGCCAGGCCCAGGAAGCCTGTGGCCCAGACGCCGGCGGCGAGGGATATCGCGGCGGTCAGGGCTGAGAGGAGGACGGGTCCGCCGGTGGATCCGGCGTCGGAAATGAAGCGCCACAATCCGAGGAACTGGCCGCGGCCCTTGTCTGGCGAGAAGTCGGCGCCGAGGGTCATGATGAGGCCGGAACCGATGCCGTTACCGAAGCCGATCAGCAGACCGGCCAGGAGCAGGCCCACGAACCCGGCAGAGAACGGGATCAGGAAAAGCGCGATGCCCATGATGATGGTGGACGGCACGGCAACCCACAGGCGTCCTTTGCGGTCCATGAGCTTGCCTGCCGGGTAGAAGACGAGCATGTCGATCGCTCCGGACAAGCCGTATATCAGTGAAGCGTGCGTGGCGTCGAGGCCCAAGTGGTCCGCCCACAACGGAATGACCACCTGCCGGGAAGCCCTGAGCGCGCTCAGCAGGAGTATTCCCGTGCCGGCAGTCAGGAAGACCCGGGCGTGGGAGACCGCAACGCCCCGGAGGGTGGGCTCGGGAGCCTTGGGGCCGCCGTCGACGTCGTCCGGGAGCACGAGGTCCGGGATGGTGAGGGACAAGACGGACGCGGCGGCCATGCCCACCACGCCAACCCAGTACGCTCCGCTGATGCCCGCGAACTGCATCACCGCCGCACCCACGAACGGACCGATGAACATGCCGATCCGGGTCACCCCGCCCAAGGTGGACAAGGCCCGTGCCCGATACAAGACCGGGACCGCCTCGGTGAGGTACTTCTGGCGGGCCAGGTTGAAGACGCTGACGGTCATCCCGACGACGGTCATCGCCGCTGCGAGCAGCCAGACTCCGTTGTGCGCCAGGAGCGGAGCGAATCCTGCGGCCAGCAAGGCCAGGGCTCCAGCGGCGCCTGCCACCACGATCGCCCACCGTTCGCCGAACTTGATGGTGATGAGGGACGCGGGCAGGTTGAAGAACCAGGACCCCAGGCCGATCAGGGTGACCACCAGTGCGGACACTGCCACGGACGCGCCCAGATCGCGCGCGGACAAGGCAATTACCGGCAACACCGCGCCTTCGCCGATGCTGAAAAGCAGTGCCGGCCCGAAGGCGGGCAGGGCAATGCTGCGGAGGCTGAAGGGTTGGACGGTGTTGGTTGTTGTCATCCCCTTCATCCTAGGCTTTTCGCCTGAGCCGAAGGCCCGGCGAAGGAGTATCTTGTCGACATGAGAGATGTATCACTGAATCGGCGCAGGGCGGCTGCCGATCGGCTCCTGCGTGCTGCGGAACTCACTCACGCCCATTGGTTCTTCGGCAACCTGTACGAGGGCGTTGCCAAGATTCCGCACCGCGTCGCGGGCTCGGCGCCGAGCCCCGAATTGCCGAGGTCGCCTTTTGGTGCCGGAAGTCCCGGCCGGTATTACGCCCCCGTTGCGCCGTTGAATGTGCCCTTGGTTATCGCCGCGACGGTCACTTCGTGGAACAGGCCGCGACGGCGGCCTTGGCTCGTGCTCGCGGCCGCGAGTTCGGTGGTGGGCGGCGCCGCCACGGCGTACCTTTTGCGGTCGGTCAACCCCAAGCTGTTCTTCAGCCCGGAGCCCTTGGACCCTGAATTGCGGACCCCGTTGTTGGCAACATGGTACCGGGTCCACGCGGTCAGGCTGGCGGCCAGCGCGGTGTCCTTGGCCGCGATCGACCACGCAAGGACACTAGGACCGTGACACAGGAACAGTGGCGCAAGCGGTCAGAGTGGCCCCTCCTCGTGGCGGCCATGGTGTTTCTTGCCGCCTTCTCAGTCCAGGTCATCGTGAATACCGAGGCCGTTGTGGTGGAAGTCCTCATTTGGGGAACCTGGGCCGTGTTCGTGGTGGACTACTTCATCAACCTATATCTCGCGCCGCACCGCGTTCGATGGTTTTTCCGCAACCTGCACGAACTCGCCATTGTTGCCTTGCCCGCGCTCCGGCCCTTGCGCCTCCTGCGCCTGGTCAGCCTCCTGCAAGTGGTGCACCGCATCGGCGGCAACGCCCTCCGCAGCCGCGTGCTGGTGTATGTCCTCGGAGCTGCGGCCCTCCTGATTTATGCTGGCGCACTGGCCGGCCTCGATGCCGAAGAAAACGTACCCGGCGCGAATATAAAGACCTTCGGCGATGCGGTCTGGTGGGCCCTCACAACCATCACGACCGTCGGCTACGGAGACTACTACCCCATTACGGTCCTGGGACGATGCGTCGCCGCAGGCCTGATGGTGGGCGGAATAGCAATTCTGGGCCTGGTGACCGCTTCCGTGGCGTCGTGGATGGTTGAGTCCGTGGCCGTCGAAACGGCGGCAGAACTCGACGCCGCCGAGGCGCCTGTCTTCGAGGAGCTTCGGCGCCTCAGGACGCAGGTGGAGCGGCTCACGGCCTTGCTCGAAGCGAGGGAGGAGCCTTCGGCCGAACCTTCGGAAGCCGCCCGGAGTACCGAGAACTAGGCGCTATTTCAGGAAACCCGCGCTGAACGAGTTCAGGTCCACGTTGATGCCGTTGAGGTTGTGTTCGAACTTTTGCTGGATGCCGATCCTCATGGTGCCGTTCGTGTTCCAGCCGCCATACTGAACCGGCGCGGGTGCCAGGTGGTCCGGCGTCCAGCTTGAATAGTCGAGGTTGCTCGTATCGGTGTCCCACAAGGGAACGTCCGCGAACGCCTTGCTGTTGCTCATCAGTCCCGGCCACATTCCGCTGCCGCTGTAGATGACTGGCCGCACGCCGAGGCTCCGCACGCCATCCACCATCGCGCGGGTCACCGGGGAACTCCCGGTTTCGACGTCCAAAGCGAAGAACTGCAACTGCGGAATATACGGGCCTGCGGCCTTGATGCCGCCCTCCCAGCACGAGGCATCGCGGGTGTAGACCGCGATCTTGAGTCCGGCGTCAAGCGCCATCTTCAATTGCTCTTGCGTCCTCTGCCAGGGCGTACACGTGCCCCACACGGTCGAGTGCATCACGTACAGCCGGAACCCCTCCGCATAAGCCTGCCGGAACCAGGCCGGATCCGTGATCGCGGCGGTGGTGTCCAGGACTTTCACCGAACCGTTCGGCCCTTCCTGGCCATTTTGGGGCACCGCGTTTTGAGGTACCACGTCTTGGGGTACGACGGCGGCCGGCGCGGCGGCTGCGGCAGCCCGCGGTTCCGCGGTCGGTGCTGGAGCGGGTGCCGCTTCAGGCGTCTTTGCGGGAACGGGCGCTACCTCAGCGGCGGGCGCGGCGTTGGCAATCGGCGCCGGACCGGCGTCGGGCACTGTGTTGGCGGCTGGCCGGGACGAACCGAGCAAACTGGGCGAAGCGCTGGGCAGCACGATCAACAGTAAGAGGGCAACAACGGCAAAAGCGAGGTTTTTCGGGATCAAGCAAGGCTCCTGGGCGCTGGCCGCACGGTCGTGACGCGGGCACAGCAGAAGTCGATGGCGCGACGGATGGCAATGCGCCGTGCCCGGGCCCAGTTCCCGGTCATGCGCGAGGACCCCCTAAAAGGGGTGGTCCAGGAGCCACTCTAGGAAAAAGTTAGGCGATCCGAAAATTTGCAATCCAAGTAGCACTCGAGTATGAAATGGCCCGAATGAAGCGATATGCAAGTAGTGATTAGAGTGTTGTTCGCTACACGTAGCCGTCCACGATCGCGGCCGCGATTTCCTTGTAGGCGCGGCGCGTATCAGGGCGCAAGACGTCCAACGTGACGAGGTCGCCGTCGGCCACTCCCCTGTCGTGCGGCACGGCAATCAGCTGGCGGCAAATCCCCGCGAGGTGTTCCTCGATCGCGTTCTTGTCCACGCGGGAGGACACCTCGTCCTTGTCCGTGATGACCACGATCGCGTTGCGGGCGAGGTCCTCGTAGCCATGGCTCGCGAGCCATTGGAGCGTGCTGCGGGCACGCTTCGCGCCACTCACGGCATAGCCGGCGGCGATGATGAGGTTGTCCGCTGACTGCAGGATGCCCTTCATGGCATTGTGCGTGACACCAGTGCCGCAGTCGGTCAACGCTACGGAATAGTAGGCCGAAATGAGCTGGCGGATGCGCAGGTATTCCTCGGCCGTCAACGAGTCGGAGACTTCCGGATCCTGCTCGCCGGCAATGAGGTGCAACCTGCCCGCGTGGTGCATGTACCGGGCAAGGGCCGTGAGCGAATCGACGTTTTCCACGTTCTTGAGCAGGTCCGTGATGGTGCGCGGGGTGGCCTTCTGGTAGATGCCTTCACCCAGGGCGCGCTCCACGAGGTCTCCGGAATCCGGATTGGCGTCGATGGCACAAGGAGGGTCGCCACGGAACTCTGCGAGCGTGAGGCCAACACCCACCGTGGTGGACGTCTTCCCGATTCCGCCCTTCAAGCTCAGGACGGCGGTGTTGTAGCTGCCCTGGAGTTGCCGGGAAATACGGCGTGCCAGCTCGTCTTCTTCGCGTTGCTTCGCGCTGGGCCCGAGGTTCCAAGCGCCGCCTGTGAGTTTGTACAACATCCCGCGGAAGCCTCCGACGGGACGGGGCTTTTGTTCTTTGACGAAGGAACCGGGAGAGGTAATGAAGTCTGAGATTGGAGCGTTCGCTGCGGCGGCTCGGCCCGCCCGCGCGGGAGTCGGGCCGGCCTCCGCGGCCTGTGCTGCCGGCGTCGAACCCTCGCTTCCGGCGTTCTTCACCTCAGATGCCTGGCTTTTGCTTGCCGCATTTTCGGGTTCTGCTGCCGCGCCCTTTTCGGCATCCGCGGCGTTGGCTGCGGCATCTGCGGCGGCCGCTGCTTCAGCCCAGCTTCGGCTTTGGAGCGGCACCGCTGCGGGCGCGGGCGTCTCGGAGTCGGGCGTAATGATCGGCATAGCTCCTGTCCAAGCGTCATCACCGTCTGCACGCCGACGATCGCGGCGCCGCAAAAGCTCGGGCTGCCCTTCGCTCGGTGCAGTGGCGCGGTTTTCTTTGTCCGCGGAATCCGGCATTTGTCCTGTCCCCTAAGACTCGCGGCGTTGTGCACCGCAGCTCTCGTTTCGTTTGCTCCAACCAGCAAGTCTAGGCCCAGCTTGCGGCAAAACCTGACGTACCGGCCGCGCCGTGACCGACTGGTCGCGGTACATTCTGCTGGATCACCAAGGAGCGGACCTCAGCCGAGGCGCGGAATCCCGCGGATCGGCTGCACCCTTGGCCTAGGTGATCCAGCAGAACTGTACACGGCGCCCCTGTTAGAGCGCCCCGGCGCGCTTGCGGCGATCCCCTTTGCCGCGCAGGTCGCGGTTCAAGCGGCGGTCACCGTGGTAGAGCAAGGACTCCCAATCGGTTTGCTCCGGGGTTTTCGGAATGATGGCCGGGGCCTCCGGTTTCGGCTTCTTCGGGGCCACGTACAGCCAGTTCAGGACACCGAGGTACATGTCCACTCCTGAATTCGCCAAGCCGATGTAGGAGCGGATCGCTCCGGCAGCCATCACGGCGTTGAAAGCGGCGAAGGCGAAATTGCCCCAGTTTCCGAGTTCCCAGTTCCGCCACACCGTCAGCAAGGAGAACGCCACAATCAGGTACGGCGCCAGGACGTAGAGAGCGGGTGCCGCTGTGCGGTCCTTTACCTTCGGGGTACGGACGAACGGGATCTTGTCCCCGGTGAGGGCTTGCTGGAGGGACTTCAGGACACCGGCGAGGTTGACGGGCAGGAGCACCAGGTTGAACCCGTAAATCCGGAAAATGTCGCTGAACCGGTGGCCGCAATCCCGAAGATCGCTGCCCATGGCGAGGAAGTAGGGCAGCGCGGCGAGGAACACCAAAGGACTGAGGAGCCTGCTGTCGTAGGGGTACGCGAGCAGGAACAGCAATCCAAAGCTCGCCCACGTGATGGAAGCCATGTAGTTGACCCGGAGCAGGACTTCACGCAAGAGCAAGGGACGGTCCGTGCCGCGCCGCTTGCGGACCTGCTCCACGAGCTTGGGCAGGATCAACAAGCCGCCGTTGGCCCAACGCCGGCGCTGCACCACGAGCGAGCCGAAGTCCGGCGGCGTGGCGCTGTAACTGAGCCGTTCGGGGTAGTTGACCAAGGTCCATCCATGCTTGCCGAGGTCCACGCTGGACTCAGTGTCCTCGATGACGGTGCGGTCCTGGATGTAGGTCCTCACCTCGAAACCGCCCACCGTGGAGATCTCGACGATGTCTTCCAACGCCTGCTTGCGGATCACGGCGTTCGCACCCACCCAGAAAGTGGCGCCATAACTTGTCATGCCTTGGTGCTGGATGTGCTGGATGTCGGTGGTGGCCCCGGCGATGCGCTCGATACGGGTGGGGGCGCCGCGGAAGGAAGAATACGGGGTCTGCGTGACGGCCACGTTTTCGTTCCCCGGCGATTCGAGGAGGTGGACCAAGCGGAGGCAGTAGTCGCGGAGGAGGAGCGAGTCCGCGTCCAACGTCAAGACATACGTCGTGTCCGGGACGTCCAGGAAGTCGACGTCGGCACCAGACCCGGCCGAATCAGCGGTGACCACGGCATCACCGACGGCCGCAGCTTCGGCGAGGGCCGCCGTCGGACGCAGCACTGTTCCGTCGGCTGTCTCTTCCCGAAGCCACCGTCCGCCCATGAGCGAGAGGTAGGCGTTGAGGTTCATGGCCTTGTTGGCCTCGTGGGAGAGGCTGGCGAAGCGCTTGCGTTCGAACGTGGTGACTTTGACGTTGAAGATCCAGGTGAGGCGCGCGTACAGCTCGGAGATCCTTTGCCCGCCGGGCGAGGTACGTTGCGCCTTGGCGGCGGTCAGGGCCAGGATCACCAGACGCAGTTCCCGGGCCAGGCCCATGAGGACGAGGTCCACGAAGAACTCATCAACGTGGTCTTCGACGCTTTCGGTCTCGGCCATGCCTTCAAGCCAGGCCGCGGCATACTCGTACTCGTCGATGAGCCTCTGGATCTCGGTGCCGGGCACCAACTCCTCGCCCTTCAGCAGGAGCGTCCGGTACGCGGCATATGCGGCATTGACGCGCATTGCCGGTTCGCGGAGGGTTTCTTCGATCTGTCCGGCAAGCGCCCGGGTTGCCTCAAGCCTGCGGAGGACGTCGGAATCCTTGGGGAAGGGCGGATCGTCGAGGAGCAGCACAACCCGGAGGTCCGGGAATTCCTGCAGCGCCGCGGACCACATGGTGCCCCGGACAACTTCCGGTTCCTCGGCGTACGAAGGAATCAGCACGGTGACGCCGTCGGAATAGTCGAAGAAGTGGCGGTCGAGTTCGCCGCGGGGGACACGCCGGTGGTTGCGGAAGCGCGTCAAGGCACCTTGCCGGGCCGTCAGGTACATGAGGGCGGAAAACGTCAGGAACGTCACAACCACGAGATACGAGAGGGTTTCGACGCCGAAGCGGAACCCTGCACCGGGGTTGTCCACCAATTGCTTGAGCACGGTGGTGACCACATAACCGATCCACGCGAGCATAGTGGTGAGGATGCCGATGCGGCCGAGGACGATCTTCCGCCGCGACGGTGTGGGGTGGACGATCGAGAGCGGCTCCGAGCGTTTCTCGGCCCCCCATTGCCGCCTTCGGCTCTTGGAGGAAGGCAGTTCCATGGGCCCCTGGGCGTCAGGGCGAAGCAACGCAATCGGTTCCGGCAATGTGTCCCCATCCGAGGTCCGTGGGCCCCCAGCGGGCACACGGCACAGTGCAGCGTAATGTAACGGACTGCACCCCAGTGCGCCCCTATGATAGGCGAAGAACGCGGGGTTCCCATAGGACTCAAGGAAATGCTACGCACACCGGGGCAAATCCACGGGAATGAGATCTTTTCCAGGCATCCGCGAAGGTCTTTTTCTTGGAATCCCTGGGGGTCTTCTGTGTCCAAACGCTTTCCCGGCCGCCGCTTGTCGCTGCCACGCCTGGGTGTCCTGTGTGCGATTGTGATCGCGCTCGTCGCGGCCGGATACTTCGGAGTCCGCAACGTTCAGGACGTGAGCGTTGCTGCCACCATGCCGTCGGCGTTTTCCGGCTATGTGGACGTCACTGCCACTCCGCGTTTCGCGTTCGAAGACCCTGCTGTGCCCAGTGCGAAGGCCGTGGTTCTCTCCTTCGTCGTCGCCGATCCGAAGCAGGGTTGTACTCCCTCTTGGGGTGCCGCTTACAGCCCGGACCAGGCCGCGAGCGACCTTGACCTGGATCGCCGGATCGCGCGCTTGCGCCAGCTCGGCGGGACGGCGGCCGTGTCCTTCGGCGGCCTGATCAACTCCGAGCTCGCCGTTTCCTGCACGGACCCGAACGCCCTCGCCGCCGCCTACCGGCAGATCGTTGACCGCTACAGCCTCACCACGATCGATCTCGACGTCGAAGGACCCGCCTTGGCCGACACCGCGGCCGCGGACCGGAGGGCGCATGCCATTGCCGCCCTCCAAAAAGAACACAAGGCGAATGGAAAACCGCTCTCTGTGTGGCTGACGCTTCCGGCCGACCCGAATGGCCTCACCGCGGACGGCCGGAACATGGTGGCGCGCACCTTGGCCGGCGGGGTGGACCTTGAAGGCGTGAACGTCATGGCCATGGACTTCGGAGGCAGCAAGGCGGCCTCGGAGAGCATGTCCCAGGCAGCGAGCGCGGCCGCCGAGGCCGCACACAATCAGCTCGCCAACCTGTATCACGACGCCGGAACGGACCTTGGGAGCGAAACCCTCTGGCGGAAGCTGGGCGTCACGGTGATGATCGGCCAGAACGATACAGCGGGCGAAGTCTTCACCTTGGCCGACGCCGCCACGATTAATGGCTTCGTCACGTCCAAGAACCTCGGCAGGGTGTCCATGTGGTCCATGAACCGCGACCGGACCTGCAGCCCCAACTATCCGGACTTGAGCAAGGTTTCCGACGGCTGCAGCGGAATCGACCAGGGCTCCCAGCTGTTCTCGGCCACCTTGGCAAACGATGTGGGACTTCCCACCCAGGCCGCGGCTCCCTCGCCAACAACCAGCAGCGCGACGGCCGCAGCAGATGATCCGTCGACCAGCCCCTACCCGGTGTGGAACGCGAATGCGGCGTACGTGGCCGCGGACAGGATCGTGTGGCACGGGAGCGTCTACGAAGCCAAATGGTGGACGCGCGGGGATGTCCCGGACAACCCCGTCCTCCAAGGCGGTGCCACGCCGTGGAAACTCGTAGGCCCTGTGCTGCCCGGGGACAAGCCCAGCCCCAAAGCGACCGTGGCTCCTGGGACGTTCCCCCAGTGGGTGCCCGAGAAGAGCTACCACCAGGGCGACCGCATCATGTTCGACGCCTTGGCATTCGAGGCCAAGTGGTGGACCCAGGGCGACAGCCCGGAAGCAGCTATCGAAGGCGCGGCCGACTCGCCTTGGGCAAAGCTGAACGCGTCCCAGCTCCAAGCTGCGAGGCCAACGGCGGCACTCCCCTGAGTCTTCAGGGGAGCTGAGTCTTCCGGGGGCCTGACTCCCCGCGCGAAGCGGGTTTTCCCTAGCTTTCGCACAAGAAATGCGCAGCTTGGCGAGCATTCCCACAGGATGTGCCAAGGACTGACCTTTGGGGTATTTTCCGTTGCTACCTTGCTAGTGGGCTGGTACTGGGCCAGCCCGCCTCCCCAACTCGCTCAGGAGTTTCACATGCTTTCTCTGTTCACAAACCAGGTCTCCCGTGTCCGTCGTGACGAAACCGGCGCAACCGCCGTCGAATACGGCATTATGGTCGCCCTCATCGCAGTCGTGATCATCGTCGCCGTCACGCTTTTGGGCGGAACCGTCAAGGACACGTTCACCAAGGTCCAGTGCTCTGTGGCTGGCAAGACCTATACCGCGGGAACTTCCGCTGGTGGTGGCACCTGCGCGTAGCGGGCGCCTGTCCTGCTCTCGCTCGTAAGTACCAGTCACGAAGGAGTTTAGATGCTTTCCGTTTTCCTGAAGTCCGTATCCCGCGTTCGGAATGACGAGACCGGCGCCACCGCTGTCGAATACGGCATCATGGTTGCCCTTATCGCCGTGGTAATCATCGTCGCGGTAACGCTCCTCGGCGGCACTGTCAAGGACACGTTCACCCAGGTCCAGTGTTCTGTGTCGGGCAAGACCTACACGGCAGGAACGTCTGCCGGTGGTGGTACTTGCGCCTAAGAGCCGTCGTCACGGTGCCTTGAAAGCCACGTGAGGCACACCAAGCAATTTTGTAGTGGCGGCGGCGTTCGGACGCCGCCACTCGGCTTGCATCGGACTACCCGTTCCTCGGAAAGGCAATAACCATGGCCAAGGCATCAGAGCGCGGTGCCGCGGCAGTCGAATTCGCGTTGGTGGCACCCATTCTGGTGCTGCTGGTCCTCGGAATCATGGAGTTCGGGAGGGCTTACAACGCCCAGGTTTCGCTCACCAACGCAGCGCGGGAAGGGGTGCGCGTCATGGCAATCTCAAATGACCAGACGGCCGCCAAAACCGCTGCGAAGAATGCGGCGGTGACACTGAACCCCAAGCTGGCTGATACCAATTTCACGTTTAGTCCGGCCAGCTGCACATCCGGGGCGCAGATGTCCGTGACAATCAACTACACCCTCAGCACGCTCACCGGAATCGCCGGTCCGTTCTCCATGCAGGGCGTTGGAGTGATGGTATGCAGCGGCTGAGGCTCCGGGCGTTGGCATTTTGCGGGGACAGCACGGGCGACGACGGCGAGCGCGGCGCGGTCGCCGTGCTCGTCGCCCTCCTCCTGGTGGTGCTCCTCGGCTTCGCGGCGCTTGCCGTCGACGTCGGGATGCTCTATTCGGAGAAGGCGCAGGTCCAGAACGGAGCAGACGCCGCGGCCCTGGGCGTGGCGCAGAAATGCGCCTCGAACACGAGCGATCCGAATTGTTCTTCCACATCGCCGCTCGCTACAAGCCTTGCCAACAAGAACGCGCTAGACGGCCTGAACAACGTCAAGTCGCTCAGCGTCGACCTCACCAACCGGAAAGTGACAGTGACTGCGGGAGCGCAGCAGTCCGGCGGAACGCCAAACTCCGTATCGCTCTTCTTCGCCCGGGTGCTGGGGTTCAACACTTCCGACGTCTTAGCTACTTCGAGCGTCCAGTGGGGCAGCGCCCTTGCGGGCCGGACGGCGTTTCCGCTCGCGTATTCCATCTGCCAGGTGAAGGGATACATCGGCGGGGCCCTCCAGCTCCTCCAGGACCACGGAACGGGAGCCAACCCCAGCTGCAACTATGGCCCTTCGGGCGCCACGGTTGCGGGCGGCTACGGCTGGATCGTCCAGGATACGGGCGCGTGCGGCGGCACCATCAACCTCGCGACAAGCGAAGGCGGGAGCGCCCCCGGGAACAGCACGCCAAACAACTGCTCAGCCACCCTCCAAAAGTGGGCAGACACCATTACGGCGGGTCGCGACGTGATTGTCTTGCTCCCTGTTTTCGACTCGGTCACGGGAACAGGCAGCGGTGCGGTCTACCACCTCGTGTCCTTCGCCGCATTCAAGGTGGCCGGGTGGAAGTTCAGCGGCAACAACACTGTCCCGGACGCCTTCCGCAACACGAATTCGGATGTCGGGAACGCGCTGGCCTGCACGGGAAACTGCCGTGGAATCATCGGGAGTTTCGTGAAGTACGTGTCCTTGGCGGACGGCTATTCGCTGGGCCCGGTGGACGCGTACGGAGCCACGATTGTCCGCCTCATCAGCTAGTTCCAAAACCCTCTCAGAGCACAGGAGCAGTCAGTGAAGTCCCGCTTGTTGGCAGGCTCGGCAGCAGCACTGTTGGCCGTCATCGGAGTGATTCTCGTCTTTTCCTACGCCCAGGGCGCAGACCAACGGGCGGTCCAGAATCTCTCCCCTGTTGACGTCCTCGTGGTGAAGACTGCGATTCCCGCAGGAACTCCCGTCAATGCAATGCAGGCTTCCCTGACCGCAGAGCAACTCCCTAAATCGGCCGTCCCCCAAACGGCCGTGCACTCCCTGAACGATTCCGCGGGCAAAGTTGCCGCCGTCGACCTCGTCCCGGGCGAGACGCTGGTGTCCGAGCGGTTGGTGGCCCCGGACGCCCTCCAAGCCCCGGGCGATGTCAAGGTGCCAGCAGGTCTCCAGGAGGTCTCCTTTCAACTGGAGCCCCAAAGGGTTGTGGGCGGACGGATTGTCCCTGGCGACCATGTGGGAATCTTCATTTCCATGTCCAGCGGCGGAGTTGACGCGAAGTCGGACAAACCCAGCACTGAACTGACCATCCCCAAGGTTCTCGTGACTTCCGTCCAGCGCGCCCCGCAAACGGCGGCGAGTCAACAGCCTGCGCCGGCACCGAGTTCCGGTGCCGCCAATCCCAGCGACACCAGCCTCCCCACGGGCTCGCTCCTCTTAACGGTCGCCGTGAGCGACGTCGACGCGTCGAAGATCGTGTTCGCGGCAGAGTTCGAGAAAATCTGGCTCAGCAAGGAGTCTCTGGACGCCAAGGACAGTGGACCCACGGTCATCCAGCCGGGCGGGGTATACCGATGAGCCGGTTTGTCCTGATTACCCCGAACACCGAATTCGATCAGCGCCTGCGCCAGGCGGTTGCGGGCGGTCTACCTGGGAGCGTCCAGACGTTCTTCACCAGCACTTTGCCTTCCGACCCCGCGGAATTGTTCGGCGCACTCAACCAGGAACAACTCGAAGTGCTGATCCTGGGACCGGAAGTCCCAGAGGAGGACGCACTACGCCTTGCCACCGTCCTCGACGTGCAACTGCCTGAACTGAGTGTGATCCTCGTCAGCGACCCGGACCATGGATTCGTTCTCCAGGCCATGCGGTCCGGAATCCGGGACATCATGAGCCCCTCGGCGGACCTGGCCCAGATGAGAGTCACGCTGGAGCGCGCCTGCCAGTCCTTCGCCAGCCGTCAGCGAACCGCAGAGCCAAAGCAATCCGGCGCGCCCAAGGGCCTCGTGATCGGCGTTTTTTCTCCCAAGGGTGGCGTAGGCAAGACGACCATCGCCACAAACATCGCGGTGGGACTTGGAAAGATTGCGCCCATGAGCGTGGTGATCGTGGACCTGGATTTGCAATTCGGCGATGTGGCTTCGGGCCTCTATCTCACTCCGGAACACACAGTTACGGATGCCGTCACGCCGGCGGCCAGCCAGGACTCCTTGGTCCTCAAAGCCTTCCTCACCGTCCACCCGGCGAGCATTTACGCCTTGTGCGCCCCCAAGAGTCCGGTCGAGGCTGATGAAATTTCGCCGGACCAGGTAGGACGGCTGTTGGAACAACTGGCCGAACAATTCCAGTACGTCGTGGTGGACACGGCACCCGGATTACCGGAGATCGGCCTCGCGGCCCTTGAACAATGCACAGACGCAGTGTGGGTGACAGGCATGGACGTTCCGAGCATTCGTGGTCTTCGTTCCGGTTTGGACATCCTCCGGAGGCTCAACTTGCTTCCGGAAACGCGCCACGTGGTGCTCAACATGGCCGATTCGAAGTCCGGGTTGTCCGTCCAGGATGTTGAATCGACTGTCGGTGCCCCAGTCGACATCAGCATCCCTCGGTCGAAGGCCGTAGCGTTCTCCACCAATCGCGGAATCCCCGTGCTCCAGGAGGCCGTGAAGGACCCCGCCGTCAAAGGATTCAAGCAGCTGGTTGAACGCTTCAACCCGGCCTGGCGCGCCACTGCCCAACGCAAACTCCACAGAAGGGTGGTGGTCTAGTGAAACTGTCCCAGCGTTTACAAGCTGCGGAAGACCCGGATGCGGCGTCCCCAGGCGCACGTGCAGATCTGCCGCCGGTCAAGCCCAGCCCGGTAGCGAAACCCCAGACCCCACTGAAGATCACTGAAACAGTGGATACGCCTAAACCGAGGGCCCAACAACCGGTGGACGTTTTCGCCGCCCTGAAGCAGCGTGCCGCGACGGCCTTGTTCGAGCGGCTCGGTACCAGGTTCAACGACTCCACGGTGAGCGAGCAGGAACTGCGTGCCACGGCCCGGGAAGAACTCATTCGAATTGTCGACGCAGAGCAGGTGCCCCTCTCCCCCGATGAGCGCAGCCGTCTCGTGGCCGATGTTGCCGACGACGTCCTCGGATACGGCCCACTGCAGCGTTTGCTGGACGATCCCGAAGTCACCGAGATCATGGTCAACCGGATGGACCAGATCTACGTGGAACGGCGAGGCAAGCTGACCCTCACGGACTCGGGATTCAACTCGGAGGAACATCTCCGTAGGGTCATCGAAAGGATCGTTTCCAAGGTGGGGCGCCGGATCGACGAGTCATCGCCCCTCGTCGACGCACGGCTTGAAGACGGCTCCCGCGTCAACGCCGTGATCCCTCCACTCGCCGTCGGGGGTTCCTCCCTCACCATCCGCAAATTCAGCAAGGTGCCCCTGACCGTCCGGAACCTGATCGACTTCGGAACCCTCACGCCGGAGATGGCCGAACTCCTCAACGCCTGCGTCAAGGCAAAACTGAACATCATCGTGTCCGGCGGTACGGGAACCGGGAAAACCACGCTTTTGAATGTCCTCTCCGCCTTCATCCCGGAGGACAACCGCATCGTCACTATTGAAGACGCGGTAGAACTGCAGATCCAACAGCAACACGTGGTCCGGCTCGAGAGCCGGCCGCCGAACACCGAAGGCAAAGGCGAAGTGACAATCCGCGACCTGCTCCGGAACTCGCTCCGCATGCGCCCAGACCGGATCGTGGTGGGCGAGGTCCGCGGTGGAGAATCGCTGGATATGTTGCAGGCCATGAATACCGGCCACGACGGCTCGCTCTCCACTGTCCACTCGAACTCGCCACGGGATGCAATCGCGCGCCTTGAAACATTGGTGCTCATGGCGGGCATGGACCTTCCGTTGCGCGCGATCCGTGAGCAAATAGCGTCGGCGGTGAACCTCATCGTCCAAATCTCCCGCTTACGCGACGGAACGCGGCGCATCACCCATGTGACCGAAGTCCAAGGCATGGAAGGGGATATTGTCACCCTCCAGGACGCCTTTGTTTTCGATTACTCGGCCGGCGTCGACGCCCATGGAGTGTTCCTCGGACGGCCGGTGCCAACGGGAATCCGTCCCCGGTTCATCGACCGCTTCGAAGACCTGGGGATCCGGGTCTCACCGGGAGTTTTCGCCGCTCCGCTGACCTCACCAAGGGGCTGAGATGCTCTTATTCGGAATGGCCTTGATGCTTTTAGCCATCCTTCTATTCGGGGTGGCGGTCATCCTGCCAAAGGCACACGAGGTCCCGGTGGATCGCCGCCGGCCATACGAAGTGGGCACAGGGTCCCAGCTAACCCGATTTACGGGCTCAGCCACCGACCAGCTTCACGGCATCCTGACCCGACGCAACATCCGGATGTTCAACCGCGAAGAACTGGAAAACGCCGGCCTTCGAATGCGCCAAGCGGAGTTCTTCATCCTGGTGATCGCCGGTGCGTTCGTGGGGGCCTTGATTGGCCTCATTGTGGGCGGCCCCTGGCTGGCGGTTTTGTTCTTCCTCGCGGCCCCACTAGTCGGAAAACTCGTCGTCAGATTCCTCGCGGGCAAAAGGCGTACAAAGTTTGATGACCAGCTCGGAGACACCTTGCAATTGCTCGCGGGCAGTCTGAGAGCCGGTCACAGTATTCTTCGAGCAATTGATGCAGCGGCTGCCGAATCAGCCGTTCCAACATCGGAAGAGATGCGCCGCGTCATCACGGAGACAAGCCTGGGACGGGATCTTCAAAACTCGCTCAACGACACCGCCGAACGCATGCGAAGCGAGGATTTCGTCTGGATAGCCCAAGCGATCCAAATCAACCGCGAAGTGGGCGGAAACCTGGCTGAAGTGTTGGACCAAGTCAACGAGACCATCCGCGAACGGAGCGAAATCAAGGGACATATCAAGTCCCTGGCCGCGGAAGGAAAGTTCTCGGGATACATCCTCATGGCCCTTCCCTTCGGCATCGTCACGATGCTCATGGTGGTCAATCCCGGCTATATGGAACCGATGTTCACGCATCCACTCGGTTGGGGAATGATCGCGGCGTCGGCCATCCTCATGACCATCGGTGGTCTGTGGATGCGCAAAATCATCGACTTGAAGTTTTGAGGTGTGGCATGAATCCTATGCTCTTCCTGTCGTTGCTGCTGGTGCCATTGCCGCTTTCCTACCTCTTGTGGTCCTTCCTCTCCGTCGACCGCAAAGCCCAGCGCGCAGTGAGGGAGCTGCTCGCGCAGGGCTACGATGTCGCCGCAGTCGAGGAACAAAGGCAAACCGCTGTGTTGGAGCGCATTGGCTACAGGCTCACGCCGGGCAGCTACGTCCACAAGCTTGATAAGCTCCTTTCCCTGGCCGGTCGGCCACCGTCCCTGCCCTTGGGACGCGTCCTCGCAGCCAAGCCCGCGCTCGGCCTCTGTGGCGCCCTTTTTGGTTTGTTCCTCGCCAGCAACAGCTCAAGCGGGATTATCAAGCTGGTCGGGATATTCGTGGTATTGCTGGGATACTTTATTCCGGATTTGATGCTTTATAGCAAAGGCAAGGAACGCCAGAAAGCAATGCAGTTGGAACTCGCCAACACGATGGATCAAATGTTGATTTCAGTGGAGGCCGGGCTTGGATTCGAAGGGGCCATGGCGCGCGCCGGGGAAAATGGAAAGGGACCGCTGGCTGAGGAACTTGTGCGAACGCTCCAGGACATGCAGGTTGGACGCAGCCGCCGCGAGTCCTATCTGGCTTTGGGAGAACGCACGAATGTTCCGGAACTCCGGAGCTTCGTGCAAGCCGTGATCCAAGCAGATACGTACGGCATCGCCATCAGCCGGGTCCTTCGGGTCCAGGCGAAGGTCATGAGGGTGAAGCGCCGGCAACGCGCTGAAGAAAAGGCGATGAAGCTTCCGGTCATGGTTCTCTTTCCGCTGCTGCTCTTCATCTTCCCGGTTTTGTTCATCGCGATCCTGGGTCCGGCTGTCATCAATGCGATTTCCTCCTTCAGCGGCGGCGGATGATATAAGAATTCCCCGCGGTTTACTTGCATTCCAGCGGCTAAATTCGGCTACGTCAAGAAAGGCTTAAGTTTTCCTCAGGATCTGCATAAGATCGGTTTCTTTCGAAATTCGGAAAGTAGCATTGGGTCATGTTCAGTTCAGGTGCCAGCGAAACTACCGGAGCGGAAGGCTCTGGCCCTACCGGTGCGTCCGTCGATTCCGTCGGGGCACCTCCCGCCGAGCTTGCTGAGCATCCCATCCTGGACCTTGCGGAATTCCAGCTTTTGGAAGACCAAGTGGATAATCCATCGATCGCCCGGAGCTTTGCCGGAGACTTCGCGAAGCTCTGGGGCATGCGTTATGAAGTCCTGGCGGCTGCTGTCGGACGTGGCGACGAAGCCGCGGCTTTGGACGCCGTCCTGAGCTTGAGGACCTCTTCCGCCATGGTGGGCGGTGTTCGGCTTGCGCGTCTGGCGGCAAAGTTGGAGGGATTCTTGCGGACCAACGACTTCCTCGCGGCCCGCGGCCTCCTCCACGAGGTGGGCGAATGCGGCCGTCTTACCGTGGGCGAGCTTAGGTCCAGTTACGTACTCCGGAAGCAGTTGGCGGACGACGGCGCTCCGGCCTAATCGGTCCTCGCCGGCGCCAGCCGGTACCCGACTCCGCGGACGGTCTGCAGGAACCGCGGCGATTGCGCATCCTCGTGGAGCTTGCGTCGAAGGTTGCCAATGTGGGTCTCAACGGCCCGTTCATCGGCTTCGCTGATGTAGGCGTCGTCGTCGTAGTAATCGCCACGGGCCGCCCGAACAAGGTCGGCTTTCGTCCGGACTCCTCCACGGTGGCGGAGGATGTCGAACAGCAAATCGAATTCGCTCCTCGTCAACGTGAGCGTTGAACCCCGGAGCGTGACTGTCCTGGTTTTGTGGTTGACGGCCAATCCGTTGTGCTCGATCGCGGCGTCGTCGCGGGGCTGGCGGTCAGGCTCCGGTCGTCCGGTGTCCCCGGTCGGCTCCGGAACACCCACGCGTGGCCGCCGCATCATCGCCGTCACGCGCGCACGTAATTCGCGGGGCAGGAACGGTTTCTTGAGGTAGTCGTCCGCGCCGGTCAGGAATGCGGTCAAGGTGTCCAGCTCTTCGCGACGGGCCGTCAGCATCACCACGTAAGCGTCGCTGAATTGCCGGATTCGGCGCAGGACTTCATTGCCGTCCATATCTGGAAGACCGACATCCAAGGTGACCACGGAGGCCTTTTGATGGCGTACGACTTCCACGCCTTCGCGGCCGGTTGAGGCGGAGTGCACCTCAAAACCAGCTTCCTTGAGAATGGCGTCCACCAAATTCCGGACGTCTTCGTCGTCTTCAATGACAACAGCTACCCCAGGCTCGCTCATTGATATCCTCGAGTCGGTGTACCGCCGCACAGCCCAGCGCAATGCGGGAAGTATCACCCGATTTCCTACGATACAAGCATTGCCGTCACATAGCACCTAATATGTGGAACAGTAATTGGACCGCGACGCTTCAGCGAAAGGTACAACCTTGGGTGAGCAGCCTTTGTTACGCGTGGCAAACCGTTTCTTCAGGAGGCTCACACCCCGCGTACGGCTGGCATTTTGCGAATTACCACTGACGCTCACCATAGCGGCCTTGGTGGTCGCGGCTCCGGCACATTGGCCGACCCTGATCCAGAACTCGATGTTTGTGACAGGCGCCATCTTCCATGGGATCCTTTTCCTCGCCTGCCTGGTGGTTCCGTGGGAGCGCTTGCCGCCCAGCGCGAACCTTGCAATTCCGCTCTTGGACTTGGTGGCCATCTTCTTCACGCGGAATGGCGCAATCCCGGCCATACCGTCGCTTATCCTCGTGTCGCTGTTCCCGGTGATCTGGTTGTCGGCTTCCGGCTTGATGCCTAATTGGAGCCTTATTCTCAGTTTTGCGGCGCCATTCATCATTGCGCTTCCACCATTGATTTCGCACCAGCCAAATCCCGGGTCCACGTACATTTCCGCCGCGGTAATTGTGCCGCTCATGATGTTTGCGGTGGCGGCGTCGATTCGTTTGGCCGGTTCGTTCGCTGTCCTGCAGCAACGGCGGGTAAAGCAGCGGGACCAGGCCTTGCGGCATTTGCTCACCGCCAGCAGGCGGAGCGAGACGCTGCTCAAGACAATTCTGGACACGATCGACGTCGGAATTGTCGCGGTGGATTCCAAGGGCGGAACGCTCCTGACCAATAACCAGCAAAAGGATTTCCTTCGCCTGCTGACCCCCGGCGAAGGCACGGCTGAGGCCGAACGCTTGATATTCGGACAGGACCGGCTGACTCCCCTTCCCAAGGAGAAGAGTCCCGTTCAAAGGGCGGTCCAGGGCGAGACTTTTTCGGATTATCTCGTGTGGTTCGGTTCGGGTTCGGAACAGCGGGCCATCTCTACCGCGGCACGGAGCATGAAGAACGACGGCGACGACGACTTCGGCGGGGCCGTGATCGTTTTCCGGGACGTGACTGAGGTGGTGGAAGCCCTTGCCGCCAAGGACGAACTGGTGGCCAACGTTTCGCACGAATTCGGTTCCCCGCTGACGTCCATCCTGGGCAACCTCGACTTGGTGCTCCATGGCTCGGCGGAACTGCAACCTCGTACGCGGACCGGCTTGGAGGTAGCCGAACGTAACGCGGAGCGGCTCCGGGCCTTGATGGACGATCTCCTCTCCTCTGCCGCGGCGGTGGAGGGCATCCGCCTCCGGCCTACGGACCTGGCTGGATTGGTGGAGAACAGCCTGGTCTCCGCCCAAGCCCAGGCGGATGCCGCCAACGTGGGCCTCGTCGCCGAGGTGCCTGCTCCCCTCTGGGCGGACGCCGACCCCCTGCGGTTGGGCCAGGCGTTGGACAACCTGGTGTCCAACGCGATCAAGTATTCGCCGGGCGGCGGCCTTGTGAGCGTGCGCGCAACACGCGACCGCGACTGGGTCCGGCTCGAGGTCGAGGACACCGGCATGGGCATGACCCAGGACGAGACCACCCGGATCTTCACGAGGTACTTCCGCACCAGCAGCGCACGCGAGGCCTCGATTCCCGGAATCGGATTGGGATTGTCTATCACCAAATCCATCGTGGAGCGCCACGGCGGCAGCATCACCTGCGAGAGCGAGCCCGGCCGGGGAAGCACGTTCACAGTGGCATTGCCGGTCGCTGCGGGATCTTCTTCCGAGTAGTCAATCGCCGACCGGGCCGAGTATTACTCAGGCAGGCAAGTGTACCTAGGCAACATAATGGAGTACCCGCTACTCGTGACGGGTACCTGCTGTGAAAGCTTGAATGAATCCCAGTTGGTCTCAACCGCAATACTTGATCTCTGGGGGTCATTCACATGTTTGCATTCTGTAATCCTGCCCTGCCCTTCGCGGGTCGCACCGATGCGGAGACGGTCCGATGAGCGCGGGAATGGAATCGGCTGCCGCGTTCGCGGGTTCGTTGCCGGGGCTGCTCCTGATGACGCTCGGCCAGACCTTGGTGGTGGTGTGCCTGTGTTTCGACATGGTCCGCGCCCTGTCCGTGCCGAGGTCTCATCGCCGCTACGTTGCAAGCACCATCTTCAGGACGCTCGCCGTGCCGTCAATCCTCATCATGGGGGTCAGCGTGCTGGAAGACGTCATCCGCTTGTCGTGGACGGACCTGGTGATGGGCGTCTTCGTGATGGTGGCGATCATCTTCCGCTGGCACCACGACAAGGACGAGGACAACTGGTGGAAGGGCAAGGGCAAGAAGCTCGCCCGCTGGGCCCGCAAGCAGTTTGCCGCACCGCCGGTTCTGGCACCATCCGCAGCCTAGGCGGCCCGGCGTGGGGCTCGAGCGGATCCGCCCGAGCCATCCGCACCTTAGTGGTGGGCGGCAGTCTCCTGGAGCCGCTTGATGAACCAGCGTGACTGTTCCGGTCCGTAGGGAAGCACCGGAATCGCCTTGGTAGCGTCCGACGGCGTGTCCCGGATCGACTGCCTGGCTTGCCGTACCGCTGTGGTCATCGTGTCAGCCATCGTCTTCACGAACTGGTCGCTGCAGGGCTTTCCGTGGCCCGGGATCAGGTATTCGTAGCGGTGGCGCAATGCCGAGATGTGGCGGAGCGCGTCGGCCCATTCCTCCGGGTAGGAGTCTTCGAAGGAGGGGTGGGCGCCTTGCTCTACGAGGTCGCCCGCGAAGAGCGTGGAGGGCGTTCCCACCAGGAGGTCCCCGTCTGTGTGGCCTCGGCCCAGGTAGAACAAGGTTGCGGTCAATCCGCCGAGGTCCACCAGGACGGGCTGGTCCTTGACGATGGCGTTCGGGATCACGATCTCCACGGCTTCGCCCTTGCCCGCTGCCATCTCGGGCTCAGTGGCGGCGACAAAGCGCCGCTGGTGGTCGCCGTCGTCGTCGATCGTCGCGGCAGTGTTGACGTGCCCCCAAAACTCGATGACGCCATCGTCGGCAAAAACCGCGTTGCCGAAGTAGTGGTCGTAGTGCGCGTGCGTGTTGACGACGACGAGGGGCAACTGGGTCTTTTCGCGCACCGCGGCGAGGATCTGCTTGCCTTGGCGGGGTCCGCAACCGGTGTCGATCACCATGGCTCGTTCAGTTCCTACAACGAGGCCGGTGTTGAGGAGGCATCCTTCGGTCTCCAACACGTAGTTGTCCGGGCCGACTTCGAGCCATGCTGCCATTGTTACTCCGTCTTCAATTGCGTTCCGGCGGTGTTCAGGCCTTGATTCTACCCACGCGCAGCTGGGAGGATCGTGAACCGGGCGCAAGTGAACACGTGTAAATAGAGCGCAACGATTTCCTCACAGTTCGGACTGACCGGTTTGTTTAGCTGTACCATTCCTTTTGGTAGGACCCGGGCTCAGCCGGATCTGCAGGTAAGGGAATACTATATGTCGACGCAAAAGCCGTCTTCTCTCGCAGTGGCCGAGGCGCTGGGGCACGCCACCTCCGAGACCATCAGGCCGTCCACCAATGAGCTCCTGGGGCTGCGCAGCCAAGTCCTGGAGATCATTGATGAAGTCTTGGCGGATTCGTCAGAGACGAGCGAGGAGGTGCGCGAACAACTTCGAAAGCACCTTGAGGCCCATCCCGGTCGGCCGGAAATTGCGCTGCTGGAACATCTGGCTTCACTGAAGGAGCAGGAGTCCGGCATGGTCGTTCCTGCGGCGGACCCGGACTCTGCAGAACCCGAACCGGCTCCCGAGTCCGACGAGCCGCAGGACGAAACTTCCGAACCCCATGGCAGCCCACGGCTTGAGGCCGTCCTCCGCGACCGGATGCTGGTCACCGCTTTCCAGCCGGTGTTCGATCTCCGCACTCAGGCAGTGGTCGGCGCCGAGGCGTTGACCCGCTTCGTCAGCGACGGCGGAGATCCCGCGGACTACTGGTTCGCGGAGGCCGAGGATTCCGGACTCCGGACGGACCTTGAATTCGCCGCGCTGGAGTCTGCACTCTCGACCGCGGCAGAACTGCCGCAAGACCTGTTCGTCGCACTCAAGCTCTCCCACGTCGCCTGCATCGATCCGCGGCTCCATGTGCTCTTCGACAATTCTCCGGTGGCTCCCAGCCGTGTAGTCCTCGAACTCACGGGCCGGTTCCTCCATGACCAATCGGCTTCGCTCGACGCCGCCCTTAAGCCCTTGCGCGCCGCCGGCGTTCGCTTGTCCATCGAGAACACGGGCTCCTACTTCGCGGCCGTCAGCCACATTTCCCGCCTCAAGCCGGAAATGATCAAGCTCGACCGCAACCTGGCATCGGGCCTGGACCGGGACCTGCTCCGGCAGGAACTTGTGGAAGCCGAGGTGGCGTTCGCAGCGGAAATCGGCGCAGTGCTGTCCGCGCAGCGCATTGAAACGGAGGACGAGCTCGCCACGGTTACCGGTTTGGGAATCGCGCTCGGCCAAGGTTTCCACTTGGGCCGGCCGTCAGTGCAGCCACGGGAATGGGCTGCTTGGGGCGCACACACGGAGCACACCGTGCACCTTACGGCGCCTGCCAGGAGCCGGCGGACGGCAAGCGCTTAGGGGCTCACCTCACCGATGCCAGGCCCCTCACGGGATCCAGGCCACCTCACGACGCGGGAACGCGGACGTGGCCGCGATGGTGGTCGATCAGCCACACGGCCATTTCCTGCGCCCGCCTGGACGCGAGGGCATCTCCTTCGGTGGCCGAGATGATGGAGCCCTTCATGAGGATGTGCCAGGAGCGTGCGAATTCCTCGGTGCGCTCCAGCCCGGCTTCTTCGGCCAACTCCCGGACATGTCCCCTGATCCTGGCTAGGTAGGCGATGCTGGCTTTCCCCAACGGATGCTCACGGCCCATCTCGAGCAGGACGTTGATGAACGAGCATGCCTCGAAGTCTTCCCGTTTGAACCAGTCACCAAAAACATCGAAGATGGCCAGCAGTTGCTCCTCGGGAGTGTTTCCGCGGCTCCGGGCGTCGGAGATGATCAAGTCCACGGTCCAGATCTGGTCCCGCAACGCCAGGAAGGCGAGCACAAGATCGTCCTTGGACGGGAAGTGCCGGTAGAAGGTGGCCTTCGCTACCCCTGACCGCTCGATGAGCTGGTCAATGCCCACAGCACGGATTCCGCGCCGGGAAAACAGTTCGTAGGCGGCGTCGAGGATGCGATCCACCGCATCATCTCTCGTGGTCGTTTGTCCGGCTGGCAACGATGCCGGACTGGGGATGTCCGAAGCGTCTGGCGAGCTCATGGTGACACCAATTTTACTCGCGGGCGGGTAGAGACAGACCTGTCTGTCCACTATTACTTTGGGCGCGTCGCGTCGCCTGCCCGGACCGCGCGGCCCGGCCGTTCCGCACCTTCGGTGCTGCGCCGCGCCGTCGGGATCTGCTCCCCTATTGCTTCTCTCCCGGCGTTCTGCTTCTCTGGCACTACCGGGCCGCCACCGCGCTAATTCCGGTGTGGATCGTGCCCGGATGAAGGGACATGGGACTGCTATGACTTCTCTGTGGCTAGACGGGCGAGGACCGGACGGGGGTGCCGCCGGCGCCACCAGCCCTGACGAATTCACCCCCGGAAGCAGCTACGACACCGTGGTGGTGGGTGCCGGCATCACAGGCCTCGCGACGGCGCTCATGCTGACGCAGGCCGGGCGCAAGGTCCTGGTCCTCGAAGCCCGATATATCGGCGCGGTCAATACCGGAAACACAACAGCCAAGCTCAGTCTCCTGCAGGGCACAGCCCTGTCCCACCTCCGGCGCCAATACGCCCCGAACGTGGTCAGCGCCTACGTCGAGGCGAACCGGGCGGGCCAGGCCTGGCTGCTCAACTACTTGGAATCCCGCGGCGTGCCTTTCCAGTACCGCGACGCCTACACCTTCGCGACCACGGCGGTAGGGGCCGAGCGGCTCCACGAGGAAGCGGAAGTGGCCCGCGAGGCCGGGCTCGCCGTCGAGATTACCGCGGACACCGGGCTGCCATTCGACGTCGAAACCGCCTTGCGGCTCCCCCGCCAGGCACAGTTCAACCCCATGGACGTCCTGGACGCACTGGCGATGGATGTGCGGTCGGGCGGCGGCAGCATCGTGGAGGGCATCCGGGTCATGAACGTCCATAACGGCGACCCGCTGTCGATAGTTACCCGTCGCGGCGAGGTCCGCGCCGGAAACGTGGTCCTCGCCACCGGAACGCCCATGCTGGACCGCGGCCTCTACTTCGCCAAGCTTCGCCCCAACCGCTCGTACGCCGCCGCCCTGCGACTCCCGGACGGCATGAGCCCGCCGCCCGGGATGTACCTGTCCGCCGAACCGCCCACGCGGTCCTTGCGCGACTATCCAGTGCCCGACGGCGGAGCCCTCCTTTTGGTGGGCGGGTTCGGGCACGCGGGTGGCCGGGCACCGTCGCCGCAGTCCCACGTCAACCAGCTGCTCGGGTGGGCGCAGCAGTACTATCCCGACGCGACAGTCACGCATACATGGGCCGCCCAGGACTACCAGGCCGTGAACCTCGTGCCGTTCTTCGGGAAGTTCCCGAGGGGCCGGGGAAAGATCTTCTTCGGCACGGGCTACAACAAGTGGGGCATGACCAACGGGGTGGTTGCGGCTTTGGATGTGGTTTCCGCGATCACCGGGAGCGGCGAACACGAGTGGGCCAAGACCATCCACCACCGGATCACGTCGCCGCGCGGAGCTGGCTCGGCGATCTCTTTCAACATCGAAACCCAGCGGCAGAATTTCCAGGACAAGGCAGCCCTCAAGGACAGGCCGGCAATCACCGAGGAGACCAACCCGGAGGAGGGCACCGGCGTCACAGGACTGTTCCACGGCAAGCCTGCCGCGGTCTGCACGGTGGACGGCACGGTGTGCCGGGTGTCCGCCGAATGCGCGCACCTCGGCGGGATCCTGCGCTGGAACGACGCCGAGAAGTCCTGGGATTGCCCGCTGCACGGCTCGCGGTTCTCGCCTACGGGGAAATTGCTGGAGGGGCCCGCGACGCACAACCTCATGAAGCTGCAGTAGGGGGTCCTCCGCGTAGTGCGTCGCGGCTCCGCACTGGGTAGAGTTGGACGGGTGCAGCGCTGCCGCCCGCATTCCGCATTGGTAAGAGGACGGTATGACCCTTATTCGCACACCCGAGGCACAGGCCGCGCCGCAGCCTCCGGCGCCCAGGCGACGGAACCGCCTTGTTGTGAGGTGGTTGGCAATAGCAGCTTCCCTTGGATTCGTGTGGGCGATCGCAGGCATTTTCCTCTACGTGGAACCCCAGTCCGATGAACCCCAGCGCGCGGATGTGGTGTTCGTCCTCGGTCCGCCCGACTCCCGCATGGACTATGCCGAAAAACTGATGGACGAGGGCTACGCGCCTACCCTCGCTGTGTCGAGTCCCGTGGACAAGTACGGCCGGTTCACTGCGGACATCTGCGGGGAACACATGTCCTACCGGGTGATTTGCTTCCATCCGGAACCCTTCACCACCCAGGGCGAAGCGCGGGCCCTCAAGAGCATGTCCGATCGCTATGGCTGGCACAGCGCCAACGTCCTCACGGCCCAGTTCCACGTCACGCGGGCCCGGGTGATCGTGGAGCGTTGCTACAAGGACGAGCTCCACATGGTTGCCGACCAGCCTCAGCTGCCGCTGGTGTCACTGACCCAGCCCACGTACTCCTGGGCGTACCAATACCTGTACCAAACCGCGGCGTTCGTGAAGGTGGCAGTGCATCCCGAGTGCTGAGGGGTTTTTGGCTTCAGTTGTGCACGGCTCTTCGCGTCAGTGGTGGAGGTGTTCCTGGTCGCGGTGGGCGGCGGTCTCCAACTGGAAGGTGGAGTGTTCCACGGGGACGTCGAAATGCTCGGCAACGCATTTCTGCAGGTCGGCGAGGATCTGCTGGGAATGTCCGTTCGTGAGGCATTCGTCCTTGAGGGTCACGTGGCCGGTGATCACGGGAGTTCCCGTGCCGATGAGCGTGGCGTGGAGATCGTGCACGTCCACGACGTGGGGCAGCGCGAGGATGTGGTCACGGACGGCACGGAGGTCCAGGCCCTTAGGGGTGGCAGCCAGGAGGACCTCGGTGGTTTCCTTGAGCAGCCGGAGCGTCCGGGGAATGATCAGGACTCCGATGAGCAGCGAAACCAGAGCGTCGGCGCGGGTCCAACCGGTCAGGCTGATCACGATTGCCGCGATGATTACGGCTGCGGAACCCAGGGCGTCGTTCAGGACCTCAAGGAATGCTGCCCGCAAATTGAAGCTGCTGTGGCGGCCCGAGGCCAGCACCATCAGGGCCACTGCATTTCCCGCCAGGCCGATGATGCCGAAGAGGAGCATCGCGGACGAGCCAACCTCGGGCGGTTCGACCAAGCGGCGGATGCCTTCAACGAGGACGAATCCGCCTACCACAAGCAGAAGCCCGGCTTGAAGCGCGGCCGCGAGGACCTCGGCGCGTTTGAATCCCCACGTGCGTTCAGGCGTCCGCGGGCGTAATGCCAGGGACGCCGCGATCAGGGCGATGACCAGTCCGGAAGCATCGGTGAACATGTGGCCCGCGTCCGCCAGCAGCGCGAGCGATCCGGACAGGGCAGCACCGATGATCTCGGCTATGAGGATCAACACCGTCACAGCGAGGGCCGCTATGAGGCGCGACCTGTCCTGGGTTGCATCCGCATGTGAGTGGTCGTGCCCGCTCATGACTTCCCCCTTCCGGCTTCGGAGCGTGTACCTAAGTCAATCGTGGTGGCTTGGGGCGCGCAGCATGAGCAATCGTCCGGGCCCTCAACAACCCCGGACTGCTCCGCCTCGGTGGTCCACCCTGCAGCCGGGGCGCAGCACGCATCGCCGCGGGCGGCGTCGACGCCTTCTTTCACGGCGACCGTAGCGATCACCAGGGCAGCCACCGGATCAGCCCACGCCCACCCGAACAAGGCGTTGACCGCGAGGCCAACGAGTACCACCGCGGAGAGGTAGGTGCAAAGAAGCGTTTGTTTGGAGTCGGCCACTGCGCTGCGTGAGCCCAACTCGTGGCCCGCCCGGCGCTGCCCGTAGGACAAGAGCGGCATCACCAGAAGGCTGAGGGCAGTCAAAGCCATCCCTACCGGAGATTCGACCGGTTCTTGGACGCCCAGCAGCTTGACCACCGACGTGACGCTGAGATAGGCAGCGAGGACAAAGAACAGGCCGGCCACCATCCGCAGCGCGGCTTTCTCCCTGCGCTCGTGGTCCACGACGCCAAACTGCCAGAAAATTACCGCGGCGGAAGCCACTTCCACCACCGAGTCGAGGCCGAATCCGATCAATGCAGCTGAGCCGGAGGCGGCCCCGGCCGCAATCGCGACGATCGCCTCGAATAGGTTGTAGCCGATCACCGCCGCCGAGAACAACCGGATCCTGCGGGCCAACATAGTACGACGGTCGACGGCGAGGGTGCTCATTGCGGGCACTCCGGCACCGCGCAGAGGCAGACGGGTTCCACCGAGAGAATCACGCCGAGGAGGTCTCCCAGTGCGTGCGCGAGTTTCGCGTCCGAGAGCTCGTAACGGACCCTCCGGCCTTCCGACTCGGCAACCACCAAACCGCAGTCCCGCAGGCATGCAAGGTGGTTGGAGAGGACTTGTTTGCTCACTCCGATGGCATCCGCCAAGTCCCCCGAGTATGCAGGACCATCCTTCAGGCGCATGAGGACGGCGGCCCTCGTCGGATCGGCCAGGGCCTTCCCGAAGCGCGCCAGTACCTCGTTTACGGTCAACGTCTTCACACCCACAACGGTACACGACTTCATGTAACGTCGCGAGCCGTCGCCGTAACCCCCAACGCCCGCTCACGTCCGGCGCCTTCCAGACCAACGCCCGCTCACGTCCGGCGCCTTCCAGACCAACGCCCGCTCACATCCCGCCGACGAGCGCGCCCTGACGTGCGCGGGCGTCGCATCGGTGCCGCACAAAGGAGCCCGAGACCATCATTAACCTTCAGATTCCAGCACAGCCCTGACGGCGCGGATGGTGTCTCGTGGGGGAGACAGAACGGCCGGTCTCGTTGTACCGTCTTTTCACGGCAGGCTTGTTCCTCCCGGTGGTGACTTCGGGGGAAGGGGCGTGGCTGCCGGGTGGGTTTCCGGGCTCAGCCGGAGGCCAGGGAACAAAGGAATAGTCGATGTCGACAGAGCCGAAGCCTTTCACCCCAGGCACTGTCCCTGCGCCCGGCTCCGGGAGCCAGGATGGCCGGGCGCCTGGCGGGGAGGAACCGCCAGTCCGCCGGCAAGCTGCCGAGATCATAGAGTCGGTATTGTCCGAGTCCCGACCTGACCAGGAAGAGATCAAGGAGCGGTTGCGTGAGAGCCTTGCCGCAAATCCCGGACATCCCGAAACCGCGCTGCTGGAGCACCTGATCGCCGTCAGGGCCGTGGCCAGGTTCCGCGACCGGATGCAGGACACCGTGCCCGGGCCTGGCACGGCAGGGGCGCGGCAACTGACCGGTTCCGTTTTCCCGCGCTCCGAAGCGGCGGTGCGGTCGCGGATCGAGGCAGTTCTTCACGGCAGGATGCTGGTGACCGCATTCCAGCCAGTCCGTGACCTCGCGGATGGCAGCGTGATCGGGGCCGGGGCGATGACCAGATTCCTGGGCGAGGACGGTGGCAGCACGGAGGAATGGTTTGCCGACGCGAAGCACGCCCGGCTTGCAGGCGATCTTGAATTCGCGGCCTTGGAGTCGGCCCTTGCCGCCGCCGCGGAATTGCCCGCGCACCTGTTCGTGACGCTGAAACTATCCCCCGCGACCTGCCTGGATCCTCTCCTGCCGGTCCTGCTGGAGGAGACGGCACTGGATCCAGCCCGAATGGTCCTTGAGCTGACCGAGGCGATGACTCGGGAGCAGCCAGCACCGGTCGTTGCCGCACTGGCTCCGCTACGCCGCAAAGGGCTGCGCCTGGCGATCGACCACGCGGGCTCGTTCTTCACCTCGATCCGGCACATCAGGCACGTGCGCCCGGAGATCATCACTCTGGACCGGAATCTCATCGCCGGGATTGACACGGACGAAGTCCGTTCTTCCCTGGTCGAAGCCTTGGTCGGGTTGGCCGAACACATCGGTGCCGTGGTGATCGCGCAAGGCATCGAAACCGCCGAGGAACTGGCCACCGTCACCGCCCTGGGCGTCACCGCGGGGCAAGGCTACTTCCTCGGCCGGCCCACCACGCGCCCCGCGGACTGGAAGGAATGGACTCCCGCCCGGTAGTAGAAGGCCAACAAGGTCATAGTTCGGCGGAATGGCGGTGGCGAGCATACGGGGAGGATTATCCTGACTGAAGTGCCGGTCCGTGGGGGACGGGATCCAGGTCAGGGGGATGAAATGGTGCAGCGGCATCAAGGGATGATCCGGTCGTTTCCAGGAGGCCGGCTGCTGCTGGTCGTCCTTTGCCTCCAAGGCGCCTTTGCCATCGGGATCGCCGCAGCACTGGGCTCTGGTACCGATGTCTCCCGCGAGGCGGTTGTGGTCCTGGTGTCGCTCGCGGCAAGCCTGATCGTGGTGACGTTCTTCGTTGCCCTGAAGGGGATCCGGGACAATCACGCGGAGCGCTCCCGCGCCAGAAGCGCATACGCACTGATCGAAACCGTCGCCGAGACCAGCCAGGAATGGCTGTGGGCCGTTGACGCGGAAGGGACGTTCCTCTTTTCCAGCAGGGCCAGCAAGGCGTTGCTGGGTTACGACCCTGCCGAACTCGTCGGCCAGCCCTGCCAAATGGTCCTTGATCTGGAGGACCTGGCCAGCGCGCGGCGGTCGGTGGCGGCGGCCATGGACAGCCACGGATCGGGCTGGGACGGCGTTGTCATGGTCTGCCGCCACCGCAACGGGGCCCCGGTCTGGATGGAAGCATCAGGCCGGGCCCGCCCGGCCGGGACGGGGTTCGAAGGCACCAGCCGGCCCCTTCCTCCCCAAAGCGCCAGGGAACTGCTGAAACAACGCATTACCGACCAGGTCGAAGCCACCCTCCGCGGCCGCGTGATCCTAACGGCCTTCCAGCCGATCTATCGTCTGCCGGACAGGGAAATCATTGGTGTTGAAGCCCTCGCCCGGTTCCCGAGCGAGGACGGCAAGGGCGCGGAGCACTGGTTCAACGAAGCCAACACCGTCGGGCTCGGAGGAGAACTGGAATTCGTCGCCCTCGAAGCGGCCCTCAACGCAGCAGGACGGCTGCCGGCCGGGCTCTATGTCGCGCTGAACCTGTCCCCGCAGACATGCCTTGACCCCCGCTTGCCCGGGCTCCTGGAAAAAGCCGCTCTCCGGGAAGACCGGATCGTCCTTGAACTGACCGAAAACCTGGCGGTGGCCGAATACGCGCCCTTGACGGCAGCCCTTGCTCCCCTGCGCCGGCGCGGCCTGCGGCTAGCCATTGATGACGCCGGGTCAGGATACGCCTCCATGCGCCATATCCTGCAGCTGCGCCCGGACATCATCAAACTCGACCGGGCCCTGATCGCCGGGATCGACCATGACCCGGCCCGGCAGGCCCTGGGCGCCGCCATGGTCGACTTCGCCAAACAGATCGGCGCCACGATCATCGCCGAAGGCATCGAGAACCCCGAAGAACTGGCCGCCGTCACGGCACTGGGCATGAATGCCGGACAAGGATACTTCCTTGGCCGGCCCACGATCCGCCCTGCAGACTGGCAGGCCTGGCGCCACGTGCCCCGGAACGATTCCGACGAAACCGCCCACACGCGTTAAGCCGAATCAAACACGCCGGACAGCCGCGACACGCGTTGCCGGGCAGGGGCGCGATCTTGTCCTGGTGGTCCTAGCTGCGCTTACCCTCTTTGTCGTCGTCGCTGCTCTTGACGGCCCATAGATTTCCCGTTGTCGAGACGGAAACACGGCGCTGGGCTGCCGTCCCGACGGTCTGGTAAAAGCATGGACCCCGACGGCGCCAAAATGTGAAGCACGCCACAGGTCCGCCCAAAAGACTACGGGGAAAATCCGGTACCGGCCAGTAGGGCACGGCACCATGCCGGACGGCGATGCCGAGCCGGACGTCTGGCCCTGATCCGCGCCCTTGTCACCACGGTGACGTTCACTAGACAAGGCGCAACGAACACATGGATCCTGTCTAAAACGCCACTGCAAAGTTGAAGAATCCATGTCCCTGAACTCGAAGCAACGCCAAACCACCCGCGATGAGCTCCATGCGAACCTCGATTTGTCCGGATTGAGCACGGAGCAACTGCGCGACTCCTTGGACTTCACAGACGTGCAGTTGCAGCGCGCCCTGGACGCGGATCCGGCCACCGATCCGGCGGACGTCTGGCTCCTGCGGGACTTCCTGGAGCAGGTGGTCCGTGACCGTGGACTTGAGCCGCGCCCCTTCACCGTACTCACCGAGGGGTCGCGGGGCGCGGCGAACAGGTGGTTCGGCCTACGCCAAGCCCCGCCGACACCTACGGACGGCTGACCAGACCTAGGTCCGCGGCATTAGCCGGCTTGCTGCCGCGGCGGCGAGTGCGACGACGGCGGCAAGGGAGAGGCTGACAAGCACCCCTTCGTGGGGTTCGGGTCCGGCCAATAGGGCGCCGAAGACCGCGACGGCGAGCGCCCCGCCCGTCTGCCTGCTGGTATTGAACACGCCGCTTGCTGTGCCGGAGAGCTGCTCGGGAACGTGGTCGAGCAGTATTGCGGTGGTGGGCGGCATGATCAGCGGGGCGGAGAACCCGACGAGCATCATGGCGACCGCCAGCACCCAGACAGGTGTTTGTTCGGGGGCGAGTGCGACGGCGGCGAGTCCGGCCGCCATGATGAGCAGTCCGGTGGTTGCCAATCGGCGCGCGCCGTAGCGGCCGATGATCTTCGCAATGAACGGTGTGACGAGGGCTCCGATGGCCATCATGGGCAGGAACGCGATGCCCGTGGCAAGAGAGCTGAATCCCCTGTTCTGCTGGAGGTAGAGGCTCATGACGAACGGAAGTCCGTAAAAGCCGACCATGAACGCGAATCCAATTCCGGCCGATACGGCCATGGTGCGGGAGGTGGCCAGCACTCGCGGGACCATCGGATGGCGTCCGCGGCGCTGGGTTATCACGAACGCCGCGAGGCTCAGGATCCCGATAGCGAAGGCCAGCAGGACGTGCGGGCGGCGAGTCCCAATGCTCCTGCTTCGATGGTCGCGTAAGTGATACCGCCCATGGCGAGGACCGCCGTCGCCTGCCCGGCCCAGTCGAACGGCACGTCCCGTTGCGGCGAGCGCCGCACCCGCGCGAGGAGGAGAAGGCCGATCACTCCGACGGGAAGGTTCACGAGGAAGATCAGCCGCCAGCTCAGCAGGTTCAGCAAGCCCCCGACGACGGGACCTGAGGACGCGGCGATGGCACCTGCCGCGGCCCAGACGCCGATTGCGCGCGCCCGCTGCTTCGGGTCGCGGAATGTCTGCCCGATGAGGGCCATGGTGGTAGGCATCATGATCGCCGCGGCTGCACCTTGGATGAACCGGGCCGTGACGAGCGCGCCGAGGTTCGGGGCCAGTCCGCACGCGAGTGACGCGATCACGAAGAGGACCAGGCCGAAGGCGAAGGAGCGCCGAGCACCGAGGCGGTCGGAAACGGCACCTGCCGTGAGGAGTAGCCCGGCGAACATGAGGGTGTAGCCGTCCACTACCCATTGGAGCCCGGTCATGCCTCCTCCGACGTCGTTCCTGATACTGGGGAGGGCTACGTTCACCACCACGGCGTCGAGTGTGATGATGAAGTTCCCGAGCGCCGCGGCGCCAAGCGCGGCCCGGGTCTGTCCCGGCACCGGGTTGGTACGGGTTGCGGTGAGGTGGGTGGTCTGCACGGCTTTTCCTTGCTGATTGCGCGCCGACGTTGCTTCCTGCGCTCGGTTCCCTTCCATGGAACGGCGATCGCCGTGGCGATGGGAGGGGGCTGTTCATACTGGTTCTGGCAGAACCTCCCTGAGCTCGAGGGACTGCGCTTAACGTTGGTCCATGGACAATCGGACGGACGTGCGCGACTTCCTGGTTTCGCGCCGCGGGCGGATCACCCCTGAGATGGCCGGCCTCACCGTGTACGGCGGGTATCGCCGTGTGCCGGGGTTGCGGCGCGAGGAGGCCGCGATGCTCGTGGGCGTGAGCGTGGACTATTACACGCGACTCGAGCGCGGGAACCTGTCCGGTGTTTCGGAGGGCGTGCTCGAAGCGCTGGCCCGAGGCCTCCGGCTTAACGACGACGAGCGGGACCACTTGTTCGCCCTTGCCCGCACGGCCAATGCGTCCTCCCAGGCGCGTTCCCGGGAGTACCGGCCGAAAGCTCAGACGCGGGTCCGGCCCAGCATCCAGGTCGTGCTCGATTCCATCACGGACGCTCCGGCGTTCGTCCGGAACGGGCGCAGGGACATCCTCGCGGCGAATCATCTGGGCCGTGCCCTTTACGCCCAAATGTTTGAAGACCCCGTGCATCCGGCCAATTCGGCGCGCTACGCGTTCCTTGACCCCCGTGCACGCGATTTCTATTGCGATTGGAACCTCGCGGCAAACAACATCGTGGCCATCCTGCGCTCGGAGTCTGGACGCAACCCTTACGACAAAGCCTTGGGCGACCTGGTGGGCAGCTTGTCAATGCGTAGCGACGACTTCCGCGTACGTTGGGCTGCCCATGACGTCCGGCATCATTACTCGGGCCGGAAGGAATACCACCATCCTGTGGTGGGCGACATCAGTCTTTTGTTCGAAGCGATGCATCTCGCCGAGGATCCGGGTCTGACGCTTGCGGTTTATCCGGCTGAGCCGGGTTCGGCGTCGGAGGAATCGCTTCGGCTGCTCTCTGCGTGGGCACCGGCAGTCGAGGTTGCAGACCGTACGGGCGTAAAGCCTTCATGAAGAACTGGGTGACGGGACGAGCCACCCGCCTGCCCAGTTCTTCACTTCGCTGTCGGATGGTGTGGCCGGCCATACCGCGTGGCCGGCCACAGACATCGCTCGGCGGGTCCCCGAAGCAATGTCCCGCGTCCGGAATTCTCAGGGGGGCTGAAGCATCGGGACGGACCATCCGGGGGCGGATCCCCCACAAACAAAACTATGGCCGGATCGCCCCGTTAGGTGCTCCAGAGGCCGCTACTGAGTGGTAATTAGCACCAAATTGAGTGGCGGCAAAGGCCAACACTCACACGAATGGAGCTCCAGCATTCAACATGCTGGAGCTCCCTCGTGGTGCACCAACCATCAGCCCCGATCGCGCTTTCGGATAAGCCAAACGAGCAGGACCAAGAGGGCGGCAAAGAGTACCGTCGGGCCATAGCGGCGTACCAGGATCGGCCACATTGTCGAGCCGAGGTCCAGTTCTGCTGCCGGGGCGACGGGCGGTTTCGACGCCGTCCCTCCCGTTTGGGGCGCCGCGGCACGAGGGGAGGCTGCCGGCGTCGGGGTTACCGGTGGCGCGGCCGAGGTTGCAGCGCCCGACGGCGGCGCTCCCGCCGCGTCCGCTGCAGCGGCAGCCTCGGCGGCAGGCGCAGCAGAAGGCGCAGTGTCCGCCCCAGCGTCCCCAGTGGCAGCCGGCTCGGCTGATTCTCCGGCACCACCACCCGCCTTCCCAACGACGCACTCAACAAACTGGGCCAGCAATTTGTCCGAAATGTCCTGGATGACGCCTCGTCCGAATTGGGCAGGCTTGCCGGTGACGTTCATGTCGGTGGTCACGTCCACGGCGGTGCCTTCGCCGTCTTGGGTGAGTACCGCCGTCACCGTGGCACCTGCCGTGCCGTTCCCGCGTTTGTCCTTACCCGTCGCCGATATGACGACCGTGTGCGTGTCCTCGTTGCGTTCCACGAACTCGCCGGTGCCGGCGTAGATCATGGCGATCGGCCCGAGTTTGACCTTCACTGTGCCCGTGAACCCCTCGCCGTCTACGGAGGTAAGGGTCGCTCCCGGGAAGCAAGGCGCAATTTCTTCCAGTTGGTTGAAGGACCGCCAGGTTTCCTCGAGCGAACTCGGAACCACGAAGCGATGTTTGAGTTCCACGTTTCCCTCCCGTCGTCCCCTAGAGTCCTGCGGCGGCGATGACCGCACGCTTCGTCAGGACCTCAGCCAGGTGCCGGCGGTAGGCCGCGTCTCCGTTGAGGTCGCTGGCAGGTTCGGTCCCTTCAGCCGCATGTGAACTGGCGGCGGCGATCGCTTCCTTCGTCAACGGCGCACCCGCCAATGCTTGTTCGACCGCGGTGGCCCGCACCGGCGTACTGGCCATGTTGGTCAGCCCGATCCTTGCCTCGGCGATCGTGCCGCCCTCCACACGGACCATAGCGGCCACCGCGACGATGGACCATTGCTGGGCCACCCGGGTGAACTTCTCGTAGTGCGCTCCCCAACCCGTGTATTTCGGGACCCGGATCCCGGTGAGGATTTCGCCGTCGTCGACGGCGGTGGTGAAGTACCCCTGGAAGAAGTCCGCGGCTGCCACCTGGCGTTCGCCGTCCGGACCAGCCAGGATGAACGTCGCCTCCGCGGCGAGCACCGGTGCGGGCATGTCGCCCGCCGGGTCGGCGTGCACAAGTGCGCCACCGAAGGTGCCGCGGTGGCGCACCTGGGGATCCGCCACCGTCGCCGCGGCCTTGGCCAGCAACGGCACGTGCTCGGCGATCAGGGGGTCGGTGGCAACTTGGTGGTGCGTTGTCATGGCACCGATCAGGAGGGCATCGCCGTCGTCCCGGACGCCGGATAGTTCACCGATCCGGCCCAGGTCCACCACCATCGCCGGGTCGGCGAGGCGCAGCTTCATCACCGGGATGAGGCTTTGACCGCCGGCCAGCACCTTGACGTCGTCGCCGGCGTCGGCGAGCGCCGCGAGCGCCTCCGCGACCGTGGCAGGGGCGGCGTAATCGAATGCGCTCGGAATCATTGCACACCTCCGGCAGTCTTGGCTTCTTCGAGGGCCGCCCAAACGCGCGACGGCGAGCAAGGCATGTTGATGTCCTTCACGCCAAGGTGCCGCACGGCGTCCAACACGCCATTGACGATGGCTGGGGTCGAGGCGATCGTTCCCGCCTCGCCGACTCCCTTGGCACCCAACTGGTTGGTGGTCGCCGGGGTCTCGGTGCGCGCCGTCGTGAAGTGCGGCAGATCAGGTGCGCTTGGCACGAGGTAGTCCACGAATGAACCTGTGACGAGGGTTCCGGTCTCGTCGTGCACGGCTTCCTCGTAGAGGGCTTGCGCGATTCCCTGGGCCAGGCCGCCGTGGACTTGGCCTTCCACGATCAGTGGATTGACCACCACGCCGACGTCGTCCACGCAGACGTATTTACGGATGGAAACTTCGCCTGTCTCGGTATCCACTTCGATGGCGGCAAAGTGGGTGCCGTGGGGGAAGGAGAAGTTGTCCGGGTCGACGGTCGCTTCGGAGTCCAGGTTGGGTTCGAAGCCTTCCGGCAGGTCGTGCCCGGCGAACGTAGCGAAAGCGACGTCGCCGAACGACGTTGATTGCTCCGTTCCCTTGACGCTGAACTTCCCTTCGGCGAATTCGATGTCCTCTTCGCTCGCTTCCATCATGTGGGCGGCCATGACTTTGGCCTTCGCGATCACTTTGTCCGCCGCGGCGAGCACCGCCATCCCGCCGACAACCAGCGAGCGGGAGCCGTAGGTGTCCATGCCCCGTTGGGAGATGTGGGTGTCTCCGTGGAGGACCTCGATATTTTCGAACGCCACACCGAGTTTGTCCGCCACGAGTTGGCTCCATGCGGTTTCGTGGCCTTGGCCGTGGGCTGAGGTACCAGTCACCACTTCGATGTTGCCGGTGGGGAGCACCCGCACTTGGGCGTGGTCCCAGCCGCCGGCGACGTATCGGAGTGCGCCAAGTACCCGGGATGGAGCCAGTCCACACATTTCCGTGTACGTAGAGATGCCGATGCCGAGCTGCACGGGATCGTTGGCTTCGCGACGCCGGGCTTGCTCGGCTCGGAGCTCGTCATAACCAAAGAGTTCCTCGGCCTTCGCCGTGGCCGCCTCATAGTTGCCGCTGTCGTATTCCAGCCCTGCGACCGTGGCGAAGGGGAATTCCTCGTGCGTGATCCAGTTCTTCTTGCGCAGCTCCAGCGGATCCATGTTGAGTTCGACGGCGAGTTCGTCCATCGTGCGTTCGATCGCGAACGTGGCTTCCGGCCTCCCGGCGCCCCTGTAAGCGTCGGTCCATGCTTTGTTGGTGAAGAGGTTGGTGCATTCGAAGCGGTAGGCCGGGAACTTGTAGATCGAGTTGTACATGAAGGCGCCGAGGATCGGGACGCCCGAGGCGACCAAGCCCAGGTAGGCGCCCATATCCGCGAGCAGGTGGATATCCAGGCCGGTGACGATCCCGTCCTTCGTGGCCGCGAGTTTCACTTTCTGCACTTGGGCACGGCCGTGGTGGGCAGCCATCAGGGATTCGCTACGGGTCTCCGTGTACTTGCATGGCTTGCCGGTATGCCGGGCGGCCAGCACTGTGATGGCTTCTTCGGGGGTCACCTGCAGCTTCCCGCCGAAGCCGCCGCCCACGTCCGGAGCGATCACGCGGACTTTGCTTTCCGGGATGCCCAGGGTCAGCGCCAGCAAAAGCCGCAGGATGTGCGGTATCTGCGTGGCCGACCACACCGTGAGCTGCTCACCCGTGGGGTCCACCAGGACGGATCGCGGTTCCATGAAGGCCGGGATGAGCCGTTGCTGGTAGTACGTGCGCTCAATGAGGACTTCGGCACCCTCGAGCGCCTCGGCGATCGGTTTGCCGCTACCGGCGGTCCCCGAGTCGTACACCCACGTGGCCGAAATATTGGTGCCTAGGTCCGGATGCGCCAGCACTTCGTCCTTGACGGCTTCCTCGAGGTCCAGGACGACCGGCAGCTCCTCGTAGCTGACATCGACCAGTTCGACGGCGTCGCGCGCGGCTGCGGCGGTGCGGGCAACAATGCAGGCAACCACTTCGCCGGCAAAGGCTACGGTGTCGACGGCGATGGCCGGGTGGGCGGGTGCCTTCTGTTCCGCTGTGATTGGCCAGACGTTCGGTAGGCTTCCCTGCTTGTCCGCCACATCCGCTCCGGTAAGCACTGCAACGACGCCGGGTGAAGACTTCGCCTCGGACGTGTCGATCGAGGTGATCTTCGCGTGCGCGAACGGGCTTCGCACCAGGGCGAGGTGCAGCGTGCCTGGCAGCGTGAGGTTGTCCGTGTACCGGGTGCGCCCGGTGATCAGGTGGGCATCTTCCTTGCGGAGGCGTGCCTTGCCGACTTCGGTGACGGTCATGCCACACCTGCCGTTTCGGTTTCGTTGCTACCCGCGGAAACGGTGCCATCGGCAACGGCCTGGACCGCGGCAACAATGTTCTGGTACCCGGTACACCGGCACAGGTTTCCTTCCAGGCCGTCCCGGATTTCCTGCTCGGTGGGGTGTGGGTTTTCACTGAGGAGTGATGCGGATTGCATGATCATGCCCGGGGTGCAGAAGCCGCACTGCAGCGCGTGGCATTGGTGGAAGGCCTGTTGGAGCGGGTGGAGCTTGCCGTCTGTGGCCATGCCTTCGATGGTGGTGACTTTGTGGCCGTCCGCTTGAACCGCGAACATAGTGCAGGATTTGACGCTGACTCCGTCCAGATGGACGGTGCAGGCGCCGCAATTTGTGGTGTCGCAGCCGATCAATGTTCCGGTCTTGCCGAGCCGTTCGCGCAGATATTGGACTAGCAGTAGTCGTGGCTCGACTTCGTCGGTGTAGCTCACATTATCGACTTCGACGGTGATCTTGGAACTCGCCATGGGGATCTCCTGTCGCCTTGGAAGACGAGCGCGACTGCCCGAAATCCAGTCTTGATGTGACACAGGTTACTCCTCGGAAGGGGCGAAAGCCTTAGCTCTGCTCGAGTTTGTACCCCGCATCCTCATGGTCCGGTTCAACCGTGGGTTCGTGGTGGATCCGGGCCTCCATGGTGGTCAATCGTCCACCCCCGCCACCCCAGTGCAGGGCGATGATTTCGGCGGCAACGGAAACAGCGGTTTCCTCTGGCGTGCGGGAGCCGAGGTCCAGGCCGATCGGGCTGGAAAGCTTGGCCAATTCAGCCTCGCTCAGGCCTGCTTCGCGTAGCCGTTCCATGCGGTCGTGGTGGGTACGGCGGGATCCCATCGCTCCTACGTACGCCACGTCATGGCGCAGTGCCAGCTCCAACAACGGCACGTCGAATTTCGGGTCATGCGTGAGAACACAGATCACCGTGCGCTCGTCTACTTGACCGGCGCTGATCTGTGCCTGCAGGTAGCGGTGCGGCCATTCCACCACCACTTCGTCCGCTTGCGGGAACCGGGCTGCGGTTGCGAAGACCGCGCGTGCGTCGCAGACGGTCACCCGGTACCCCAGGAAGCTGCCTTGACGTGCGACGGCGGCGGCGAAGTCGATCGCGCCGAACACCAGCATCCGCGGCTGCGGGGCGAAGCTGAGGGCAAACACGCGCATCCCCTCACCTCGCCGCTGGCCGTCCGGCCCATACATGAGGGTCGCGTTGCGGCCAGCCGCCAGCAGGCCTTGAACGTCGTCACTGACCGCATGGTCCGCGCGCTCGCTACCCAAAGAACCGACGAAGCCGTCCGGGCGCACCACGAGGTGGCGGCCCAGCCAGGCCGGATCCGGGTGTTCGATCACGGTGACCACCGCCACGGGGCGACCGGCTCCGACGTCGTCCGCTACTCGCGGCAATTCCGGGAAGATCTCAGCGGAAACCGGCTCCACGAAAATGTCCAGGATCCCGCCGCAGGTCAAGCCGACCTCGAAGGCGGCGTCGTCGCTGATGCCGTATCGCTGGAGAACGGGCTTGCCGGTCTGCACCACGTTGGTAGCCAGTTCGTAGAGCGCGCCTTCCACGCAACCGCCGGACACCGATCCAACCGCGCTGCCGTCGGCGTCGACCATCATCGCGGCCCCGGCGGGACGGGGTGCGGAGCGGAAGGTGCGGACCACTGTTCCGAGTCCCACGGTGTTGCCCGCAACTATGGCGGCGACTAAATCATCCAAGACCTCACGCATTGGCAACCACGTCCAATAATTCCTCGAAGCTCTGCATTGAGTGTCCTCCTACAAAGTAGTCAACGTGCGGCAACACCGCCTTGATTCCCCGCTGCAACGGCTGGTAGCCGGCTTTGCCGCGGTGCGGGTTTGACCAAATGACCCGCCGTGCCAAATGGTGCAGCCTCTCGGCTTGGCGTCCCAGCAGGGTCGGGTCGCCGCGTTCCCAGCCGTCACTCATGATGACGACGACGGCGCCACGCACCACTGCGCGCTGGCCCCAGCGGTCGTTGAACGCGCGCAATACCTCTCCGAGCCGGGTACCCCCGGACCAATCGGGGACCACGCGGCCAGCCAGGGCCAAGGCATTTTCGGGATCCGGCACCCGCAAAGCACCCGTCACGCGGGTCAGCCGGGTCCCCAGCGTGAACACTTCCACGTGCCGCGGGGCGGCTTCAACCACCCTGTGGGCAAGACGCAGGAGGCTGTCCGCATAGGGAGCCATCGAGCCGGAAACGTCGATCAGCAAGACCATGCGGCGGGGCTTGCGTGGCGCCCGGGCGCGGCGCAGGGGCCCCGGTTCTCCGCCGCGGCGCAACTGGTCGCGCAGGGTCCGGATGCGGTCGATGTCCCCATGCCGGTCAAGGTGTTTGCGCCTGGTCTTGCGGGTGGGCAAGCGCACCGGCAGATCCTCGAACATCCGGTACAGCTGTGCGCGTTCCGCGTCGTCAAGGACGGCCACATCGCGGTGCCGCAGCAGCTCCCGGCTGCTGGCGAGCGCCCGCAAGTGTTCCCGCCCGCCGTCCGCGCCGCCGTCGTCGTTATCCAAAGCGGCTGCGCTCACGGGGCTTGCCGTGACCTGGAGACGGTAGCCCGTGGGATGCTCCGGCGCGAACCACGCCTCAAATGTCCGCTGGTAGGCGGGCAAATCCTCCGGGGAGGCGCAGAGGGTGGCGCGGCCTGCCCAGAAGACGTCGGAGCGGCGATCCAAGGAGAGCCTGCCGACGGCGTCCACGAAGCTGAGCGAGCGGTCGGCAGTCACCTTTACTCCGGTCGCGCGCACCGCTGCGGCGAAGGCCAGCAGAATCTCGTCGGCGCTGTGGCCTGTCTTTTCGGCGCTACGCCCTGTCATTTCAGCGCTTCGCTCCGGGAGCTGCCCTGCGGACTGCACGGGATCAGCCAAGCATCCGGGCCAGGGCCGCGGAGACGCGCTCGGTGTCTTCCCGGTATTTGCAGAGCGCACCGATGCTGGCAGAGGCGGAGGCCAGATCCAGCTCAGCGCGCCCGAGCTGGTGCAGGGCCCGCGCCCAGTCGAGGGTCTCGGCCACTCCGGGTGGTTTGAGGACGTCGTTGGTGGCCCGGATCTGCTGGACGATCCGCACCACTTGTTCGGCCAACAGCGCCGGCACGTGCGGGAGCCTTGTGCGCACGATTTCGACCTCGCGGGCCAGTCCCGGGTGGTCGATCCAGTGGTAAAGGCACCGGCGCTTGAGTGCATCGTGAAGGTCGCGGGTTCGGTTGGAGGTGAGTACGACAATCGGAGCGGTGTCAGCCTTGACCGTGCCGAACTCGGGGATGGAGACCTGGTAAGTGGAGAGGACTTCGAGCAGGAACGCCTCGAACTCGTCGTCAGCGCGGTCGATCTCGTCAATCAGCAGCACGGCCGGGCTTTGCTGCAGTGCCTTGAGGATGGGCCGGGCAAGCAGGAACCGTTGGTCGTACAGCGAGCTTTCCAGCTCGGCGACGCTCAATCCCGCGCCGCCGCTGGCCTCGACGCTGCGCAGGTGAAGGATTTGGGCGGTGAAATCCCAGTCGTACAGCGCCTGCGCGGCATCGATTCCCTCGTAGCACTGCAATCGGATGAGCGGCAGTCCGAACGCTTCGGCGATGGCCTCGGCCAGGGAAGTCTTGCCGGTGCCGGGCTCACCCTCCAGAAGCAGCGGCCGTTCCATGCTCAGCGCCAGGTAGCCGACCGTGGCAAGGCCGTCATCCGCGAGATACCCGGTCCCAGCCAGCATTTCTGCCAGCGCTGCGGCGGAGCTGATCGACGTCTGCGTCATGGCACAAGCATAGGGTCACCGGACTTCGGGGTCAGGAGGTGGCGCTGGCAGGTTCCGAGTGCGGTTCTTTCGCGGAGAGTACGACTGCGGTGGGCGGGCTGGGCTTCTGCCGTCCTCGCATGGCGGGGTCACTTATGGCCCATGTTGGCCCGAATAATGGGCGCCAACTGACCCCGCGTTGCGCCTTTGCCATCGTCCTCGTCCCTGTTGCTGTAGCCTGCCTTGAAATCTGAAGTACGACGACAAAAGTTCTTCAGCTCTGAAGAGTGGCAAAAGCGGGATCGAAGCAAAACTTGAAAGCTCTAGGTCCGCGTCGAGAACTCAACGGCGTGCCGAGCCACCTCCAACCTTGATGCCGTGAGCAGAGTCGACAGTCTCGGGCCGAGCCAGCAAAAAGCGGGCAAAAAGCAGGCATATTCAAAGGCCCTTTTGGAAGATGGCTACGACGGATGATTCGCCTCGATTCGTAAGAGTTCCACGAGATACACATACGACGCTCGCATTGACCTCTGTGGGTCCCGCCTGCTCGCTCATTTTTCCACGCGCCCGACGGCGGTGGGTAGTTGAGTCTCGGCGTGAGTTCGCTATGGCTCACAAATGCGGCCCCGGAAGTCTTCCGGGGCCGCATCGGCTCGTTGAATCGTTTTGCTGTTTCGTCGCTTTTAGCAAACGACCGCGATGGCCTCAATCTCGATGAGCAGATCCGGGTCCGCTAGCCGTGAAACCTCAACGTGCGTTCGAGTCGGACGGTGGTCCCCGAAGAACTGCGCGTAGACGGAATTGACGACGCTCTGTTGATCCATGCGCGTGTTGTAGATCGTGACTTTGACGATGTCGTTCCGATGAGCCCCGCCTGCCCGAACCAGGTTGTCTATGTTGGTGAGGCATGCTTGCGTTTGTTCTTCGAGTGAGACTTCGACCGCAGGTCGCTGGTCTCCGGACCCGATAACGGGAAACGTCTGTCCGGAGAGGTAGAGAGTGGTGCCCGAGGTCCGAACCAGCGGGGCGAACGGCGGCGTTGGCAGTCCCGTCGCTTCGGCGAGAGTCCCGGACCAGTGGGCTTCAAGACCGGCATCGATGTATTCATTCATGAGGATTTCCTATCGGTTGTTCAGAGGATTTGCGAGTCAGGATTCCAAAAACGATGGCCCCTACGATGATGCCGACAGGGTATGCCAGGTCGGCACCATCCAAAATCTGACGGGACAAGGAGCCGACCAATATTGCAGCAGGATTATTGCTTTGAGCGAGATCGGATCCGATGGCAGTGCTGGAGAACGGCAGGGCGGCAACATAACCGACGGCTAGGGCAATCAACGGCGACCGCCCCGAATGAAGGACCGCAACGGGCGTGGTGGCCATCTTCATGAAGGCTTCGTGATTGGGTTTCCTGCCCCAGAGCACTAGCCATATTCCGATGAAGGGCGCCACCCAATACGTTGCAAGGAGCAACACGTTGGTGAACTTCGCGTCGAGGTTTCCGGTCTGCAAATAGATAGTGAGGGCAAAGGCGAAGGCAGTGACGATACCCGTAACCAGGGGCCGCGGAAGCTTAACGCCCGCGCCAAGGATCTGCAGGCCTGCGGAATACTGGGCAACAGTCGCATTTGCGACGACGCCGAGGTACATGGCGATCATGATGAAAGCGCCGATAGCACCGCCGCCCACCAAGGCGTGAATCGCTGCCATGGGACTGGTTTGGCTGAGCATCGTGCTTGCCGTGAGGCCCAGAATCTCCATCCAGACGCAGGCAACTGCGATGCCGGCGAACGTCGCCCAGAACAGCTTTGGCCGGGACGTCGATGCCGGAAGGTAACGGCAGTAGTCAGGGGCGTTGTGCGCCCATCCGAAGGAGAACCCGAAGCTGATGGCTGCCATGAGAAAGAAGGATCCAACCCCGGCGCTGGATGATCCAGCCGCTGATACCGTTACCGTTCCGAGGTTGCCGATCACGACGGCCGAAATCAGAATGAAGCCGGCCGCCACCACGATGGCCATGGTTCTCTCGAAGAGATGCATCACCCGGTAACCTGCCACACTGACAAGACCCTCAAGAGCGAAAACCAGAAGTACCGCAACTGTGGGGTTCAGCCCGAAAGCCACCTGAAGGGCTTCGGCACCGAAGATGGCGCCCAAGGCTATGAACGCCACGCTCGTGAACGCCGCCAGAATGCCGACGACGCCGGTGGCGCGCCCGAATGGGATCCGCGCCTGGGCCAGCAGTGGCAGGCCGGTCTTCGGACCCGTCAAGCTCATGGCCGCAGGGCCAATTGCACCGAGGACGTTGCCAAGCACGATGGCTCCGAACGCAGCCCAATAGCTCAACCCCAGTCCTGATGGTCCTCCCAGTACCCCTAGGAAGAGGGCCGTGGGGACGAGCTGGGCCGCGAACCAGAGACCGCCGATGTGCCAGGTTTTGCCGTGCCGGTCTTTGGCATCCACGGGTGACAGTCCGGTCCATTCAATGACTGAAGCTTTCGCGACTTCCTTGTCTTGCAAATAGGTCTTTTCGCCGCTCATAGCGCCGCACCTCCTGTTGTCGTTTCGAGCATTGGGGTTGTGTCGCACTTGTCAGGAAGTGCGGCGTCGAGTCGAGGTCTTGCCGAGGGGTCGCTACTCCGAAATAACGGCGTGCGCGCTGATTTCAATCTTCAGCTCCGTGCCGACAAGCCGGTTTACGCCCAGGTGGGTGCGGGTGGGACGGTGATCGCCGAAGAACTCCATGTACGCCTTGTTGACTTCGTCTTGGGCGTCCATATCCGTGTTGTAGATCGTCACTTCCACGATGTCAGTGATTGAACCGCCAGCTGCTTCGAGAGCCGTCCTGAGGTTATTAAGGCAGGCCCGGGTCTGCTCTGCGATGCCACTCGGAACCTTTAGCTCTGCGGGATCATGCGGGTGCTTGTGGACCAGCGGAAATGCTGTTGCCCCGGAGAGCCAGATTGTGGTTCCACCCTTGGTGACGATTGCGGGCATGAACGGCATTTCCTCGGGGACTGCGCCGGCTGTAATGAATTCCATTTTGTTTCCTATCTACTTATTGATGCTGTGCCGTCGATTAGACGGTCTGATGGGTGAGGGATCGTGATCTGGCGGTGAAATGGTCAAGAATCTGGTCTCCAGTGGTGAAGACCACGTGGTCGTATTGCTTGATGTGATCAATGGCCATACGAAGATATTTGGCCCGGTGAGGCGCGCCCATGATGTATGGGTGCACCACCAACGCCATAACCCGAGGCGCATCTGTGGAGTCTGCATAGAGCTGGTCGAACTGGTCGATTGCCCGCTGGTAATACTCGCTAGCCTGATGGTGCTGAATGAGCATCATCGCTACGTCATTGCATTCTTGGGTGTAAGGGATGTTGACGATAGGCGCCGTGCGGGTTTGGAGCGTGACAGGCTGGTCATCGAGCACCCAATCGCACACGTACTCGTAACCTTCTTCCACGAGGAGGTCTGGCGTTTCCCATGTTTCTGTAAGGCCTGGGCCAAGCCATCCGCGTGGGCGCTTTCCGGTGACGGCTTCGATCTCATCGGCCGTGCGGCGAATGTCCAGCCGCTCGTTTTCGACCTTTTGCATGTTCTTCTGCGAATACCCGTGACCGATGAATTCCCAGTCGCGTTCCACAGCGGCCCGGGCGATCTCCGGGTAGGATTCGACCGCCTTTCCGTTGATTGCCAGGACGGCTGGAATCGAGGCCTCATCGATAATTTTGAGGAGGCGCCAGAAGCCGACCCGGTTGCCGTACTCGTGCCATGCCCAGTTCGGAACATCCGGTGAGGGTTGTCCACCAGCCGGGGGTGTCAGCACTGTTCGCGGCATCGGTTCATGAATGGACCACTCTTCGATGTTCACGATCAGCCATACGGCAACCCGTGCCCCGCCGGGGAGGTCGAGTCGCTCCCGCTGGTGAATGGGAGTGTACTCAATGCGATCAGTGGGGAGGATCCGGTCGGCGTTCATGCCACGGTCACCTCAAGGACGCTGAGACCGGTCACTTCAGCACGAATGACGTCGCCGGGCGTAACGGCACCGACGCCAGCGGGTGTCCCGGTGAAAATCAGGTCTCCACGTTCCAGCCGATACTGCCGTGAGAGGTTCTCGATGATCTCCGGGACATTCCAGATCATCAAGCCAAGCCCGGTCCTCTGCCGCTCTTCGCCGTTGACCGAGAGCACCAAATCTGCGCCTTCGAGTGATCCACGTTCCTGAACAGTTGTAATCGCACCGCACGGTGCTGAATGGTCGAATCCTTTGCCGATCTCCCACGGCTGTCCGGATTTAAACGCCTCCCTCTGCCGGTCGCGTCGGGTCATGTCGATTCCGGCTGAGTAGCCAAAAATGTGGTCTTCTGCCTTTTCGCCCGGAATATCGGACCCACCGGTTCCGATCGCGACGACGAGCTCGCCTTCGTACTGAAAGTCCTCGGTGAGCGGTGGGTACGGTACGCGTCCCCCGCTGCTCACAATTGCATCGGTAGGCTTTTGAAAGAAGAACGGAGCATCGCGTTCATCCCCTTCCTTCATTTCCCGGATGTGTTCAACGTAGTTCCGTCCAACGCAATAGATGCGGCGGACTGGGAAGGACTGTGCCTGGCCGACAATCGGGACCAGCACTGACTGAACGTCCCACAGGGGGCTGGCTAATGAGTTCATGGAAATACTCCTCTTATCTTGAAATGTTTCGACCGATGGCGGGAAAGTAAGGGGCTACCTGACGGAAGGGACGCCACTGAAGGAAGGGACGGCGAAGTGCGTGGCGCTAATCCAGACGACAGAGCGCACGAAGAATGAGGGCCTGCTTCAACGAACGAAGATGGTGGCCAGACGCTACCCCGGATGCGTCAGTCCCCGGAGTGGGTGTCAGTAAAGAACGCAGCACCTCGGACGGCGCCGGTGTTATTGGTTGTCCACGGTTTTAGACGGGTGCGAACTGCCGCCTAAGGTACCGGAAAATCAGAAGATAAAAGCGTCAGGGTCAGGTCGCCAAACGGCGGAATACCTCTGCAGCTGTGCGGACATGCGCTCGTCCAGCGGTAAATGCGTGATCCGGATTGCCAGCTTCAATCGCCTCGACGATGGTCCTGTGTTGTTCATGCATCTCGCCACGCCAAGAACCGCTGGTCAGGTTCATTGCGCTCGAAACTGAAATCTGCGCCCAAACCCGGGATAGGGCTTCTATGGCCGAACTATTTCCGGACAGTTCTGCCACGTACTGGTGGAGCGCAAGATTCGATTCGACCCTTGACGAATCAGTGGATGCATTCTCCACTGCTTTCTCGCGTGCCCAAAGGCTGGAGATCTGCGACGGTGAAAGTTCTCCATCACGGTTCCGTTGGGCCGCTTGTTCGGCGGTAAAACCTTCCAGCACAGCGCGGTACTGGTAGAGGTCGTATACCCCCTCGGCCGACATCCTCGTGACGACGGCACCGCGGCCGGCGAGAGTAACAAGTCCCTCTGCTTGAAGACTCCTCAGGGCCTCGCGCAGTGGCGTCCTACTGACACCCAAAGTCGTCGCCAAATCCGGTTCGCGGAGTTTGTCGCCGGGCTTGAAATGCCCAGCGATGAGCATGCTCCTTACACCTTCGTAAGCCTCATCCACAACGCTCATGTGTTTCTCCCGCCTCGCAATATCTCGATGGTACAGGGGCGGGTGAGGACAGTCTCAGAACCACCACCTGTGGGCACCATCACGTTGTAATACATATAATACTATGTATACATTGCCTACAAGTCAAGTGAGCCGAATCACTGACTGCAGACCAAGGTTCCAGGACGGAGTGCCGGGGCCGATTCCCAGAGAGGTGCAGAGCATGGCGCAAGCTACATCACCCCGGCGGCTGTGGGATGGGGAGTCCCCTATCGGAAATGGCTTCAGGCCATGACCCTGATCCAGATCTTGCTTGTCATTGCCACGGGGTTCGCCGCTGGAATCATCAACGCGGCTGCCGGCTCCGGCTCCCTTGTGACTTATCCAGTACTTCTTGCCGTGGGCATACCACCCGTGACCGCAAACATTACGAATACGGTGGGACTCGTTCCGGGATCTCTTGCAGCAGTATGGAATGACAGACGAATCCTCCTCCGCGAACGACTGACGTGCGTTCGCATTGCCCCCATTGCAGCTTTAGGGGCGGTTATCGGGGCCAGCCTTCTGAAGTTTTTGCCGCCGTCGATATTCCAGTCGGTGGTGCCGGTTTTGGTCTTTTCGGCCGCAGTTTTGATCGGCATTCAACCACTGATAGCCAAGCGCCTTGGACTTGGGACCAGGAACGATACGTCCTGGGTGGCGCTGAGCCTCCTCGTGCTCGGATCGAGCATCTATGGCGGATACTTCAGCGCAGCTCAAGGGATCATACTTCTGGCCGTACTTGGGTTCTTCGTCGCCTCGGACCTGATCACACAGAACGCCCTAAAGAACCTTCTACAGGCAGTGGTTAACGTCGTCGCAGCGATCTTCTTCATCGTGTCCACCGAAGTGAACTGGGGCGCGGTGATTTGCCTTGCCGTCGGCTCCGTCCTTGGCGCGCCCGCCGGCGTCCGCCTCGTGCGGGTTGTCCCGGTCGTCCTGTTTCGGGCGGTCGTCATGGTCTTTGGCGTAGTCATGGCGGTCTTTCTAGCAACGAGCTGAGGTTGGTTGGCCGCGCCTCCGACACGTGGGGCCGCAAGTGGCTTATCGCCGGCATTCTGGTCCAGGCCGCAGCGCGTCTAGGGGATTGTTTCCCCAGTCATCGGCGAGTTGTTAAGTAACCGGTCAAACGGTATCTTTACCACGCATATTGACGGGAAAGACGAGGACGCTGTTCCTGAGCATGAAATTGGCCCACACTACAGGGTGCCACCCCGCAAATCGGATGCCTAGGCCATGACAAGTCATGAAAGCAGAGCCGGCGACTCGACGTACGGGCCGCTCCTGCTGAAGAGCATCTGGCGTGCGCACGAGCTACGGAACTTTGACTTGATGGTGATCCTGCAGATCTCGGGATGTGAACACATCGCAAAGCGCGTGCTCGCCGGGCAAGCAGTGTCTCAAGCGGATATGTCTGTGCTTGCGATAGCAAATGATCTTGCCCAACAAAAAGGCTATCTTCCGATGTTTGTTTTGACCGGCCTCGATGCGCAGGTCTCGGAGAATGCAGCGGATGAGCTAGAAAAATTCTTCGGCTCCGAAGAATGGCAGAAGAGAAATCGCAGTAGCACGAGAAGTCTGTAGTTCTTCAGCTTCAACACCCCGCCTCTTCCGATATCGGCAAAAACCTCGTAGAGTTCAACGCACGACGCCAGTCGCGCTCAGGGGGGCTCCAATATGAATAGGAGCCTCAATTGCGCAGACTATGTATTTATGTCCCAGTCCCTGCATGCTTTTCAACGATGGACCGCCGCATCATTTCCGGCCCAGCTTCCGTGGATTCCGACCGAGAGTCCCAGTCCTCCGTGGATCCGAAGGGCATGCTCGTAAGAGTAGGCGCTAGATGAGTTGGGCCCGCCTGTGCACAGTTTTCGGTGTCGTCGGCGGCCTAATGGCAATGTTTCATCCGCTCGTGGGGACTTCGCTGTCCTTGATTTCCCTGGTGCTGGCACTTGCGGGACGACGCGGCCACAACCGGAACAGCTACACCTTCGCAATGCTGGTCAGTACCTTCGCACTGACAATGAACCTAACGGTCTTCGTCATGCCTCTGTCCGTTGGAACGTCCATTCCTGAACCAGGTCCAGCGGTCAAACTCGGATAAAGAAAAAGAACATGTAAACCGGAGGTGGGCGACGGCGAAATCGCCCACCGCGGCCTTCTTTGCGATCGACCAATGAAACCGCTAAAAGCACAAATTCTGAACGGGGAAATCATGAAATGGTTCCGGTGTGCACATCCGCCGATCTTCACTGCATCACTAGCGCCCCTCTTTATGACCGATTGGGACCTGTGGCTCCGACTCCTGTTACCTCTCGCGGCTCTCACTGCCTACGCACTCAACGAAGTAGTTCTTCACCGAAGGGAGAAGGCCGCTCGAACACGCGCCATCGAACTCGATCGCGAGCACCCATTGGTGCACGCCTACCGTGAGCCGCATGCCTGACCGCGTCGACGTGAGCCGAAGCAAGTTAAAAGGATTTCGCACAGAAAGAATCCGTGTCAGAAAAGCCGCAATTGTCCTGGCCTGTGTGATCCCGTGGCTCCTGGGCGCACACGCAGTGTTCATCGAGTCAGCCCAGCACACCGGATTGGGACTCTTCGAATCCTATGCCGCCTTCCAAGCGGGCTCGAACCTTGGCCATGTCATTTGGTTCACGTTGTGGAGCGGCATGAGCGCCACAACTTGTTCGGTTCTCATGCGACGCACCGGGTTATCCTCAAGCGCCCTCAGGATGGCAGTTTTCGTACTAATCGCTTACGCAGTCCCCGCGGTGCTCTTGATCTTTCCCGAGGCGGCCATGGGATTCGCGGTGTCCCACGTTCGGACATTTGCAGATGAAACAGTGCCGTATTCGCGCCTCGCGCTGTTCCTAATCCAAAGCGGTTCTGCAGCGCTCGTCCTGGCAGCAACCTTGTCTGTCGCCAGGTATGCCTCGGCTCAAAAGCACGGCAAGGAAGCACCGTAGGAATGTCGATGATGTTGTACCGCCAGGAGCAGGACCTTGCTGTGCGAGAACACAACGATGTTGGCGCCGCGAAACGGCCGAGGGCTCAGCCGTCAACTGGTGACGATCGCTACTGCAATACACGCGTTGAATACTGCAAAACTATTGCAGTATTCATGAGGAGGAATGATGACTGCGGTGCTAGACCTAGCTGACCTTGCGGCTGAGCAGTGGGGACTCATTACAACCTCACAACCTCACAGGCTCGCGGTCTCGGCGCGTCAGCCCAGACCGTCGCTCGGCTTGCCAGCCAAGGGCCGCTCGAACGCATGACGCACGGCGTTTATCGGGTGACGGGAACTCCGCCGTCGCCGCTAGATGGCATCCGTGCTGCGTGGCTCGCTCTCGACCCGGATCGACGCACCAGCGAACGCCTTCGCGGCAAGGACCCGATCGCAGTCTCACACCGGTCTGCCGCAGCCGTACACGAACTCGGAGATCTCGAGGCTGACCGGTTCGAGTTCACCAGTGGCACACGCAAACAAACGCGGCGACCGGACACCCGGCTCCATCGCTATGAGCTCAACTCGGGCGACTGGACCACCGTGGACGGCCTTCCGGTGACGTCGGTCTTGCGGACCGTAGCCGATCTCGCGGCAAGCCATGTCGACGGAGGGCACCTCGCCAGCGTCGTGCGGGACGCGCTCATTCGACGGGAGGTCGATGACCAGCAGCTCAGTGCTGTCCTTCGACGCCACGCGCAGCACTACGGCGTACGTATGGGCGACGGTGAGGCTCTGCTCGCGCGGTTCCTCCAGGAGTCCGGTATTTCCGCCCCAATCGGTCGAGCTGTCGAACTCGCCGGTACGATGCCGGTCGCACCCGCCGCGCAGCGCACAGAAGAGATCGTGAACTCGCCTGCGATGAAGGCGGCTGAGGAGCTCGCGAGGTGGGTCCAGTCACCAGCCATACAGCGGCTCGCTGCAGAAAGTCGAGAGATCGCGGAGATGTCGCGGCTTGCTCAGACGATCAGCAAAGCCACCAAACGACCAAAACGTAAAGTTGGGAAGCAGGAGAACAGCTCGTGAGCATGGTCAACGGATCGCCCGAATACACCAGCGCGAACGCTTTCCGGCGAGCCATCGACTACATAGTCGATGATCCGATTGCCCTGCCCGCCGCCCTCCTCCGGAGCACAACGACAATCGCGACGATGGCACCCAAAACGACTACTGCCACTCCCCCAATGAGAACGCCTTTACCAGTGTTGAAAGAGTGGCCGCGAGACGTCCCGGATGCGGCCGCGGGCGCCGCCGTCGGTTCTCCTGCACGCGCTGGTTCTGGCGCGAGTACTGACACAGATTTGTCTTGTCGGTTTGCTACGTAGACCGTGCCTTCCGAGGTCACCGCTAGGCGGCCAGGTTCCTTCCCCACCGAGATGGTCCTGGTGACTTTGGATTCGCCTGATGCAATGACGGAAACTGTGCGGTCTTCACTGTTGGTGACGTAAATTGAGCCATCCGGACTGACAGAGACTTCCTGAGGCGAGCGGCCGACAGGAATTCTGCGGGTCACGGTTGCCTTGGAGGCATCGACGACGATTACCTCGTTGGTGAGGACATTGGTGACATACACGTTGCCACTCGAGTCCGCAGCGATTCCGTGGGGATTCGATTTGCTGCCCACGTCGATAGTCTGGGTCGCATTTACCGAACCTGCAGGGATGACTGAAACGGTGCCGGAGTACTCGTTGGTGACGAATGCTGTGCCGTTCTTCGTCACGGCCACGCTACGTGGGGCCGAGCCGACTGTGATCGTCCGGCCGACCACCTTCGTGCCGGGAAGGACGACAGAAACCGTGCCTTCATTCGGGTTGGTAACGAAAAGCGAGCCGTCTGGTCCAACGGTCAGCCCGTGCTCCCCGGGCGAAACTGGAATGACATCCGCAATGGTGCCGCCGGAGCCGGGAAGCACCCCGATTTCCGCCGTTCCGGGGCTACCGCTCTGCACGATGTACAAAGTTCCGTCCGGAGCGGATGCTACCGAGGACGGAAAATTTCCAGTGTGGATCGTGCGCGCCGGCGCCTTGGCACCCGAGGGCAAGACAAACAGGCCGCCTGAAAAGTCGTAGCGAGTCACATAAACCGTGCCATCCGAACCGGCGGTAACACCAACGGGCGGTCCATCAAGACTTATTACCGGCGCTTCATCAGCGGACGCGGGCGAAGCCCCGAGCAAAAGAACAGAAGCGGCCGCGGCTAAACCGGCCAATCGCGAAAAACGCACAGAAAAGAATCCCCCCAGGAAGTTTCGATCGTCGGGTCGTCAGCAAAAGCCGGCCCGATCCAAATGAAGTCTACCCAGCGGAACACACGCTCAAGATCGCCCTGGTATCGCCCGTCGCGCCGGTCGTGGCAAGGATCCCAATAGTCGCACCATCAATCGCGGGGTCACTTATGGCCCATGTTGGCCCGAATAATGGGCGCCAACTGACCCCGCGTTGCGCCTTTGCCATCGTCCTCGTCCCTGTTGCTGTAGCCTGCATTGAAATCTGAAGTACGACGACAAATTGGGATCCTTGCGAATGACAGCATTGGGGGACGGCGCGCGTGAGTCTGCGGTGCGGGTGGTACGCAAGGAAAAGCCAACTGAAATTCCGCCGGAAATGACGCCGGAGGGGTTTCCGTTCTTTAGCTCGATGGTGAGCCACGACTGGCGGGCGCTCGGCTACCCCACCCAGTCCGTGGCACAGTTCTGGGACGCCAGGTCATGTGGTGTTGCTTGCCTTCGTATGGTCTACGCCCACTTCCTCCCCGATCTGCCGATTCTTCCGGCAATGCTCACCGAGGATCTACTCCACGACGGTGCGTACAGCGAACGGACCGGGTGGCAACATGCCGGGCTTGCCGGACACGGCCAAAGGCAGGGGCTTGAAACTGACTGTTTGCGGTTTTCAACGAAAGACGATTTTCTCGAAGCCGCTGGCAGACCTGGGGCGCTGATCGTTTCCATCGGACCGTCTTTCGAGTCTCCTGGCACATCGGGCCACCTTGCCCTCGTGGCGGCAACAACCGATTCCGGTCACATGCGGATCCACCGGCCTTCAAGCCACCACCCCACGGAAGGACAAAACATCCGCCTTGACCTGGCGACATTCTGGGACCACTTTTCAGGACGGGCAATTCACTTTAGGAATCCGCTATCCGAGGCAACTTCAAAGGAAGGGTCGACGCCATGACCAGCAATGAATCCAGAGCTGGGGACCCCACTTACGGCCCCTCCAGCTAAAGAGCATCTGGCATGAGCATGAGCTCCGGAACTTTGACCTAAAGACCGTGGTCTTGGCACAGATTAGCCGAGCTGTGTGCCCTTGTTCTCGTGCTTCTGGACGGTAAGCGGGGTGCTTGTGGCCCAGACTTCGTAGTGTTCGGCTTTTTCGTAGAGTTTTCTGTCTTGTCCCGGAGTGTGCAGCCACAGGATGGTGCCGTCGGGGGTGACGGCTTGACGTAGCCGTGGTTGACGATGGTTCCTTGGTACCGGATTTCGATTGTGGTGCCCGCGAGGGTGGTCCAGTCTTTGACGTAGCTCGGCTTCATTATTGGCGGGCGGGTGTCTCTGCCGGGGAGGTGGTGGCACCGGACAGGTAGCTCAGGCATTCGGTGTATTCAGCCATGACGTCGTCGAAGTCCCGCAACCGGGGCGCTGCGGCAGGATCGGTGACCGGGTGGATGAGCTGTGGCTGGCAGCTGCGTTTTCCCGTGGTCAAGGTGGCGATGCCCCAGTCCGTCGTGGCGGGGCTGGTGGCGATCCCTGCTCCTTCGAAGGGATCCGCGAGGAGGTTCCGCGCGACGGATGCCCAAGCCAGGAGGTGGAACTTCCGGGCGGTGTCGTGGTGGTTTTCTTCCCCGTGCGTGAGTGCCTCGTGCGCTTTGGCGGCGAGGTTGTCCCATTCCTTGGCGGAGCGCACGAGCAAGTGCGCGGCGAGGGTTTTTTCCTGAAGTTCTTCTAGCAGGGTCAAAGGTTTGGTCCTTCTTCGAGTCAATGAATGCGCGGTATGGATGTGTGCTGGGTGCGCGGCTCAGGTGGCGGGGGTGTGGATGACCTGTCCGGCGTAGGCGAAGCCGCCGCCAAAGCCAAAGAGCAGAACGGGGGCGTTGGGTGGAAGGTCGCCGTTGCGGATGAGTTTGGCCAGGGCGATCGGGATGCTGGCCGAGGACGTGTTCCCTGAAGTCACGACGTCGCACGCGGTGATTTCCGCCGGGATGCCCAGTTGCTTGGCGAGGGGCTCGATGATGCGAAGGTTGGCTTGGTGGGGGACGAACCCTGCGAGCTCTTCAGGCCGGACACCGGCAACCTCGCACGCTGCAAGGGCGTGTTTGGCTGCCTCACTGATGGCCCAGCGGAACACCGACATGCCTTCTTGCTGGAAACGCATGCCGGGCTCCTCGATCCGGACCGCGCTGGACAGGGCAGGCACTGAACCCCAATGGACCGGCCCGACCCCGGACGTGGAGGATGCGGTGAGAACGAGCGCGCCGGCGCCGTCGCCGACCAGGACACAGGTGGTGCGGTCGGTCCAGTCGGTGAAGTCACTGAGTTTCTCGGCGCCGATCACCAGCGCGGTCGTTGCCGCGCCGGAGCGGATGGCTTGGTCGGCGACGGCGAGGGCATGGGTGAACCCGGAGCAGGCGGCGTTCAGATCGAACACGGCTGGACTGTTTGCCCCGAGCGCTGCCGAGACCCGCCCCGCAGTGCTGGGCGAGCGGTCCTGGGCCGTGGTGGTGGCCACGACGATGAGATCAAGGTCTCCGGCGCTGATTCCGGCATGGCCAAGCGCGTCCTGCCCTGCACGGATCGCCATGTCCGCAACGGTTTCGGTATCGGCGATCCGGCGTTCCCGGATACCGACCCGGGTGCGGATCCATTCATCGCTGGTCTCCACCAGCCGGCTCAGCTCTTCATTGTCCAAGGTCCGGGAGGGCTGGTACGAGCCGACGCCGAGAAGACGGGAACCTCCGGCGGCGCGGGATGGTCGGGTGTGGATGGGTGCTGTCATCGTGACTCCTGAATCTGGCAGATGGCGTGGGGCTTCGCGGCAAATTGGCCGGGCGGTGCCGTTTCGTGGGGCGTGGCAGCCGGTCGAGGGTGTTTCATCCGCCCGTGCCGATGCCAGGGCGCGGTCCTGGACGGTTGACGTGGCTGCGGGCGTGTTCGACGGCGCGTGCGAGGTCCGTGAAGAGGTGTTTGTGGTGGCGCAGGGAATCGATGACGCCAACTTTGGTGACCAGCCGGAGATGACGGTCTTGGACACCTTTGATCAGAACCGTGATACCGCGCCGTTCCAGCGCTTGAACCATCTCGGTGATGACCCGGGCGCCGGTCGCGTCCAGGATCTGCAGCTGGGACATCCGGATGATCACCACATCGACGTTGCTGATCTCATTGACCCGGTCCAGGACGCGTTCGGCGGCGGCGAAAAACAAGGCCCCGTCGAGGCGGAACACCGCAATGTGTTCATCCCCCTCCCGGGCAGGGCCAGGAATTTCTTCACGGTGCACTCCGGACGAACGCACGAGGGAACGCAGAGCGAAGAACGCCGAGACGGCGATTCCGATTTCCACGGCCTCGATCAGATCGAACGACACCGTGATCACGGCGGTAGTGAAGAACACGACGGTATCGGCACGGGTGGAACCGATCACGGCCCTCAGCGCGGGCAGGGACACCATTCGGGTGGCCGTGACCATGAGAACCCCGGCGAGTGCTGCCAGGGGGATCCGGGATACCACGGTCGTGGCAAGATAAACCACTGCCAGCAGTACGAGGGCGTGGGTCAGGGCAGCGAGCCGGGTTCTGCCCCCGGATCGGATGTTCACTGCGGTCCGGGCAATCGCACCGGTGGCCGGCATGCCGCCGAAAAATCCGGACGCGATGGACGCCAAGCCTTGGCCCAACAGTTCCCGGTCCGCATCGTATGGGCCGGTATCGGAGATCGAGGCCGCGACACGGGCCGAAAGGAGCGACTCGATCGCAGCAAGCGCGGCAATCGTTGCGGCCGGCCCGGCCAGCGCCGTCACCGTACCCGGATCCAAGACGGGCAGGAGCGGTGTCGGCAGGGAGCCGGGCAGTGCTCCGATCCGTGCTACCGGAAGGGAAAACACCTCAGCGATGATGCCGGCAACAACGATTGCCACCAGGGAAGCCGGAATGCGCGGATGGATCCGGGGAGCAGCGACCATGACGGCCACGACCACCCCGACCAGCGCCAGTGCCGGCACGGCGGCACCCCAGTCCACCCCGCCCAGGGCCTGAAGAGCGAAAACTGCGGCGTTCGTTGACCTCCCCGCGTTCGAGGCAAACGCCGCCGGGATCTGTTGCAGGAAAATGATCACCGCGATCCCGACCGTAAAACCCTCGATCACCGGCCACGGAATGAACGACACCACCCTGCCGAGCTTCAACACACCGGCGATGAGCACGATCACCCCGGCCAGGACCGTGACCGCGGCCAACGCTCCCGGCCCATGGGCGGCGATGATTGGGGCCAGGACCACGACCATGGCTCCGGTCGGGCCCGAGACCTGCACATGGGAGCCGCCGAACACAGCGGCGACCAGCCCGGCGACCACCGCCGTGATCAGGCCGCTGGCGGCGCCGGCACCGGAACTGACCCCGAACGCCAATGCCAACGGCAGCGCCACAATGCCCACCGTCATACCGGCCAGCAAATCCACCCGCCACGAGACGGGCAGGAGGGCGTAATCGGCGCGACCAGGCAGGAGCGCCCGGGCCACGGAAAGTATTTTCACTTGGAACCGGCCGGCGCAGCAACAGCGTCAGAGGATTCCAGTTGGTCCCGCGTCGTGCGCAAAATGTCCCCCAGCAGAGACCGGGCCACCGTCAACAGCTCGGCAACCTGCGGATACGCCAAGGAATAAAACATCTGCAAGGCTCGGCGCTCGGAAACGACCAGGTGGTAGCGGCGCAGCACCGACAAGTGCTGAGACAGATGCGACGCCTCCAGACCCGTCGCGGACAACAAGTCCGTTACCGACACCTCGGGTGCTTCCGAAAGGAGCTCCAGCACCCGGATACGCACTGGATGCGCCAGGCCCTTGAACAGGTTCGCCTTGACCTCGTACAACGGGGCTCGGAAATCCGAAAACACCACCCCACCGTCACCACCCTTCAATTGACTACTTGATGGATCCATCATCCAATAAATCCAGGGAAGAGCAAAAGCGTCTAGGAAACGGGCGACGGCGGGGCATGCGCGCGCTTCCCCCAGCGAGGACCCCGAATCCGATGATCCGTGAGGAATTCATGCCGTCGCCTCATTAACCCCAACCCACCCCAACAACACCCCAAGTCGCGTTACCCGAACCCCTCCCAGCTAACCGAAATCCGCGAGAGCTATGATCCCGGCATGGGGAACTACAAAACGGGATACCTGGCTCGGGATGAACGCCGCGAGCGCCAGAAGCGGTTCCAGCAGAAATTGGCCTACGTGGGGCTGGGCATCCTTGCGGTCGCCACCGTCGTGGTGGTCACGTTCGCGCTCCGACACTGACGCCCCCGCTAACCACCCCCGCCACAACTGCCGGAAGTTGTCGCAACAACCGAACACCACCGGCCGACGCGACCAACGACGGATTAAGCTGGTCCGTCAGGGGGACGGGGTTTCGCGGCCATGCGCTCGATTCCTCCTGCTTCTCCCCCGCCGTTCAGGGGGTCGTCGCTTGAGGAGGAATTTGATGTCTGCGGATCCTTTCGTAGAGACAACGCAGAGCGCTTCGGCGGCACAGCCCACTTCGAGCTATCTGACAGTGTCCGATGTCGCGGAATACCTGAATGTTTCGCGGATGACTGTGTACCGCCTGGTTCACTCCGGTGAGATGCCCGCTGCCCGTTTCGGGAAGTCTTTCCGCATCGAAGAGGCGGACATGGAAGCGTACCGCCAGCGCGCCGCCGTCGTAATTCATCCTGAGTCGTAACCAAAACGCCGCTGCTGCATAATCCGGAACCCGTTCGGGATAGCCTTCAACAGTGGGGGATACTGGGTGGGTTCGCCGGGTGCTTGTGGTCGAAGATCAATCCCTCATGCGCGCGCTCGTCTCCGAGGCCCTGAAGGGCGCTGAATTCGAAGTTCACCCCTGCGCGTCCGCGGCTGAAGCTATCTCCGCCTTATCCACATTTGATCCTGATGTCCTTGTCACGGACATTGATCTGGGCGCCCGGCCGAATGGGGTGGAGCTGGCGCAAATCGTGAAGGCACTTTCGCCTGGTTGCGCGGTTGTTTTCCTCACCAATTATCCGTCGGAAGCTGCTTTTCCTGATTTGCCGGCCGGGTCGACGTTCGTGAATAAGTCGTCACTCGATTCGGTGGACGGCCTAGTCGGCGCGGTGAAGTCGACGCTTGAGGACCACGCGGTAACCGTGACGCCGCCTCCGCCGGCCGAGGCCGCGAAGGTCGGCGAGCTGACAACCGTGCAGCTGGATATCCTGCGCCTGATCTCGGAGGGCTGGTCCAACGCGGAAATCGCCAATCAGCGCGGCAGCAGTGTCCGCGCTGTGGAAAAGGCGGTATCGCGCACGTTCGAGGCCCTCGGCCTGAACCGGCGTCCAAGCATGAATCCGAGAGTTGCCGCCGCCGCTCTGTACGCGCGGGTTTTCGGGTGGCCGGCCCCTGACGATCGTTCCAGGTGAGCGGCCGCTCCCCCGCACGCTGGGTTCGTGCGATCGGCAGCAGGAATGCGTTGAGCCTGTGGTCGTGGCTGCTGACTTTGCCTATCGCGCTGACGGTGATGAACATGTTCCTCGGGACGAACACGCTGGTCGAGGAGGGGGACGGGACTGCGCTCATCTTCGCGGCGCACCTTGTGCTCGGGCTTCTGGGGTTTCTCCTCCGCCCTCTGATCACGGCGCGCTCCAGCCCCGGGAGCAGGATGACGACGGCGTTCGGCGCCTTCGCGTTCCTGGGCGCCTGCCGCCCGCTCGTGGTAGCCGGGGCAGCGGGGGTTTTGAACATCGCGGACCTCAGCGAGGATCTCTGGGCGCGCGTCCTCATCAATGCGGGCGCGGCTTTGGTGGTTCTCCCGGTGCTCGCGGTGCTGGTGGATTCCGTCCGCGGGCACGCCTTGCTCGAACGCCGCCTCCGGAAGGCCCGCGCAACTATCCAGGCGCAGCTCGGGTTCGACGAAGACCAGTTGCGCTCAATACGCAGCAGCTACGTCGGCGAACTTTCAGAGCGCCTTGAGGCGGCTTTCTCGGCGAGTACGACGGCGGCACTCGACCGGTCCGGGGCCTCTCACCTTTTGCGGACAATCGCCGATGAGGTGGTTCGGCCGATGAGTCATCGGCTCTTCCACGACCACACGCCTTGGCCGGTCGCGACCGCCGTTCCGCGTTCGCCTTCCCGTGCGGAAAGCGTGCTCGGCCTGGTGCGGTCGGTCAGGCCTGCTCCGGTTGGATTACCGGTCTTGCTTTTCGCGATTCTGGTCGGGGTGCGGCTGCTGACACAGTACGGTGCCCTGTTCCTCCTGGTTCAATGGGTGGCGGCCGGAGTGATCCTGCTCGCTGGCAATATCGCCGCCGCCCGGCTGACGCGGCGGACCACTGATACGGTGCGGCGGCTTTCCGTCATGGTTCTTTGCTACGTATGCGCCACTGCTGTTTCAGCGTCGGTGACTTGCCTGCTGCTGGACATGTTCGGTTTTGCGCCGGTCTTTTACTGGAATGCCCTGTGGGCCTACCCGTTGACCGCCGTCACCATTTCGGTTCTTAAGGCTGCCGATCGTCAGCTCCGAAGGCACCAGCTCATCCTGGCTCACTCCTTGAACCAGCAACTCAGGCTCGCCGACCGCACGCACCAACAACTGCTCCACACACGACGAAGGGTTGCCCGCGTCCTGCATAACAGCGTCCAGGGAAACCTGATCGCCAGTGCCCTCGCGATGGCCGGGCCGGGCAGCGGACTTGTTACGGAAGATCCTTCCTCTGTCAGGAACATCTTGTCCCAGGCAGTGGACCGCGCCCAGAACGAGATCCTCGCCGAGCCGAGCGACCCATCAGCAAACTCCTCCGCTCGGATTCAGGACCTTTTGAGCACGTGGGAGCGAGTTCTGAACCTGACGTGCGAAATCGAACCCGAAGTCTGGAACCTGTGCGACGACGACCCGGCCAGGGCCGACGCCATCATCGAGGTGCTGTCCGAAGGCTTCACCAATGCCATCCGACACGGCGAAGGAAACAGTGTCCGGGTGTCGATGTCGACGCCCGATTCAGATCAGCCACTTCGGACTGCAGGCGAAATCCTGGTAACCATCAGCTCGCCGGGCCGGCTCCAACCCCAGCCCGGCCTGAGCCTCGGGATGACGACACTTCAGGCCTTGGTTTCGGAGCTGACGCTGAGCGAGGAAGGCGACAACGTGGTGCTGCGGGTTGTTGTGGCTTGAGGTTGGGGATGCGCCGAGTCCATGGCGACGGCGGGAAGGTCGATCCCTGTCGGGTTCATCGGGTTCTCTCAAAATAGACAAATAATCAATTACAAAGCAGGCTGATGATTTCCTCAGGCAAGGAATTCGACTCACCACACCATCAAATCGCCGGTGATAGCCCCTGGAAAATGCAAGCTTTTCTCTAAGGTTCCCTTAATTCCAACGTCTTTCCTTTTGTCGCCAACATAAGGTTTTGGGTACTTGGTTCCAGACCTGACTTTCGGCCCGACTAGCCCGAACTCATGAGCCTTGCTTCGCCGACACCTCGATAGTTGCCGGTCATTACGGGCGTCTAGGCTCGATCCACCACTCGCACGGCCCGGCCACACTGATCGACAATTGCTTGGATTAATTAGCGCATCGGCGAGTAAGGAGGAAATTGGCGGGGTACGAAAGTGCGTACCTAAGTGCCAGCGAGCAAGTACCGAGGGCGAAAAGTCGCGTACTACCTACTGTGGTTTAGGCACTTCCAGACATTTAGCGTTCTACACGTACTGATTAACCAGTGAGGATCCGGAAGGAACCCTCGACTGCTAGGGCGAGTGCCACAGCAACCAGCCTGGCTAATCAACCGGTCTTGTGATGTCTTCTGGGATTTGGTGGTGAACCATGTGTAAGGAATCTGGGGTAGAAGAGACGCCCCTGACGGACGGCCGAGGTGTCGAACGCAGAGGTCTATTTAGACTTGGGGCTCTGGCAACCGCTGCAACTGGCGTCCTCACGCTATCAAGTCTGGATGGAAGCCCCGCCGAAGCGGCCCAACTCGGCACTGCGCCTGGTGCGCTCAGCCTCGGTGACCTGTCCGCCATATATGTTCCTAAATGGCAGCCCGACACTGCCTACTCCGCAGGTGCAGCCGTCCTAAATCCGAACGGTGACATCGTCACAGCAAAGACAAAATTTACCTCCGCAGCGAGCTATACGTCGACCGACTGGAAACTGAGTCCAACATATGTTTCAGTGGTTGCGTCCGGCACTGGGCTGTATCAGGTGCAGGACGTCTCTGGAACATATCCTGCGACCCCAATATTTGGAGATGCCGGAAGTATGGGGTTCGCTGGCACGGGGGCGCCATCCGGAATTGCGGGCGGCGTCGGTTGGTACAAGAGGTTCGGATTCGGCGCTCCAGGAAGCCCGGTGTTAAAGACAACCCAGGGCCTGTTCGGAAACACGCTCTATTACGGCCCAACCACAGATGACAGCGCAGAAGGCGGTTCGTCTTCAACCTATCTCAAAGACGACGGCAATATTGGCTGGGTGCAAACAAAGCCAGTCGTCAGCTGGGAAGCAAACGTTCGGATTGAAGGGTCCGTCCAGGCAGTTACTGGCGATACCGCACCCGTGGGCGGCATGGGATCCCGATTGAACGTCCTCGGCAAAGCGCACGTCGCGTCCGGCTTTGGTTTCAAGACCTCCACCCAAACGGATCCAGGCGCCACAGGCACCATCGATAAGTATGTGGCCTACTGGCAGCAGGTCGGCTCTGGCGCTTCGAATGCCTTCGGAATGTACGTCGTCGACCCAGCCAATTCCGAGACCCAACTCAGCGTTGGTCGATCAGCCGGCACAGCGTTCAAAGCAAAATATGGTGGAGACACTGACGGATCGACGTCGCTGGTTCAGGTTGGGCAACCCACTACAACCTACGGAGCGCTCGTTGGCACATATTTACTTACTACAACGCCGCAGACACTGATCGTTAGCGGCGGGGCATCCCTACCGGCCGCCGGCGGCACGTTCATGTTGGACTCGCCGAACAGAACCATTGTCACCTACACGGCATTTTCTGGAACGACCATCACCGGAGCTGTCATTGCGTCGGGATCAACCGCAACTACCAACGGTCAACTCATGCTCGACCCCAAAACGCCAAACACCACCGCTCTGCGCATCAATGCTCAGAAAGGGCAGGCGAAGAACCTTACGGAATGGTTTGACAGTGGATCCAATCTTCGCGTCCGCGTCAATGCCCAGGGAAACTTGGTCACTCAAGGCACGAGCTTTTTCGCTGCGAACGGTTCCGCTACGACTCTCGCCTCAATGAATGGTGCGACCGGAGCCGTTACTCCCGGTACGACCGCTGGCCTCGGCTCGGCAATATACTCCGGAAACGGCGCGCCGAACATCTCCGCTTCCGTAGCCGGGGACTACTACTACCGAAAAGATACGCCTCTCATCGCGAACCAACGAATCTATGTCGCTACGGCGGCCAACACATGGACGGCAATAGCATGAATCCCACGGCAATACTCTCCCTAATCTCCGATCTGCACATTCAGGTCACGTCCCTAATGCAAGAAAACAATGCTCTTAGGCAGCAGAACTACGAACTGGGACAGGACCTCGAGGCGGCGAGAACTGCGGCGCTAAGTCCATCAGAAAAGTTAGAGTAATGTGTTATAATCAGCGCTGTCGAAACCAACCGCCGATACTAAGACCTTACTATCAGCTGCGGCATCGACTGGGTGTGATCTAGCAGTCAACCATTCGGCTCGATTCTAAAAGTGTCGTAAGTCGATTGTTGATCGAGCGTCATGCAATACTACGGTCTGTGACTGTGTTGCGAGGCTTGATTCGCCCTGCTAGAGACGACAATAACGTAGGCCTGGGACGGAAGACTTTCCTTCGTATCGGCGCCGCGATTGGGGCAACAACACTGTTGGCACTTGCCGCCGACTCGGAGCTTCGGGCAGGAAACCCAGTCGGCAACTCTTTAGCGAACACAACCCTGACCGTGGTTCCGTGGGAAATCGAGTCGACCACCACTTTGCAAGAAGTGGTTTGCGAATTCATTACTGGAGGGCAACCCGGCGCTAAGTTTCGGATTGGAATATATGCGGATTCCGGAAGCTTCTACCCGAGCACCCTTATGTACGACTCGGGGGACCTTGCCGCTGATATTGGTTCGACTCTCGGGCGCGGCCAATCGGCATTGACGCTCGAACCCGGACTTTACTGGATCGGCGGAGTCGTCCAGGTTTCCCCATCGAAACAACCAATTATTCGGACCTTGGGCCCAGATTGGTCTCCGCCGGGGGTTCTAGCAATGAGGTCCGGCGTTTCTGATGTAGCGGCGGCAGCAGGTGTCCCGGTGAAGGCCTTCGGATTCAAAACCTCGGGTGTCAGTGGAGCGTTGCCGACTGCTTTCCCAAAACAGGGCTCGACGACGGTGACCGCGGCCATTGAGGCCCCCAGAATTGTGGTAAAAACCACCTCGACAGCCCCTCGACTACCGGCAAGCCCTCTCTCGTGGCGCGGCCTCGATCGCGGTTTCTACCCCCATAGCGTCGGCATTGACGGAGCCATCTACGGCCACACTGATGACCCCACGACGCCAGCCACTGGCTACCGGACGCTTGCTTGGACGACCGACGGCGGAATTACACTGCAGCTGGGCCAGAACTTCGGCCACCTCGTGGACGAGGGTGAATATGTTTTATGGACAGGCAGGACGACTGCAGGCTTTGTTGTGATCACAAGCAGCGATGTGACCAAGCCGGGGAACTGGGGATCAATATGGTTCTCGACTTCCGCGACTGCAGGTTTCACAAAGGTCAGAAAGATCAATGGGACAGACGAACTCTCTATCTCTCATCCGAAACCAGGTCCAGACGGGAAAACTATCCTACTCGTTGGCGAGTACTCAACCGATATTCCCCAGCCCGTCCATTCTCTGTGGATGTCAAGAGATGGTGGGCTGACATGGTCCAACATCAAAACAGCAAAGAACGTGGATCACAAGAAAAACGCGCACTTCCACGGCACGGAATATGACCAATTCCGTAACCGAATTTGGTCGTCTCAAGGGGATAATGACAATTCAATGTGGGCGTTCTCTGATGACTGGGGAATCTCCTGGACGAACGTTCCCATACCCACAACGGACCCTCTTTATCAGGCGGACTCGGCTTACCAACAACCGACCTTGATCATACCGTTTGCCGACAGACTGGCAGTTACGCCGGACAGGGGGACGTTTGCCGCCGGTATTTGGACCCTCAACAGCTCAGACGGGACAACACCCCGCGTAGCATGGGCATCCGTTGCCGGTGAGCGGGCGCCATTCACCTATGGGCGCGCACCGTACGTTCACGATGGCGACGAAGCCATCGTGGCCATCGTGGACCGAACATCCGGAAGTAACTCGGTTTACATAGTGGGAACCGGAGATAGCGGAGCCTCGTGGCATCTGCTTTCAAAGATTCCAACCGCGGTCACCGGAACTGAGGGATCAGGCATTGTCGGCCCGGATCTTGCGGGCAGAGTCATGTGGCGATCCTGGGGCAATAACCCTGAACCCTACGGGCACCGACTTATGGTGGCCGACAAGCCAACTTGGGTGTGAGGTTCGCGTTTGGCGAGCAGGAATGCCGGACGCGTCACAAATCCGCCAACGCTGTCCCCGGGTTCTCGATCGCATCCGCTACGTACCTGAGGAATCCTGCGGCGGTCTCGCCGTCGCACACCCTGTGGTCGAACGCCAACGTCAGCTCAGTCACCTTACGGACGGCCAACTGACCATCGACCACCCACGGCTTATCGATGATTCGGCCGAGGCCGAGCATCGCGACCTCAGGGTAGTTGATGATCGCCGCCGAACCGTCAACTCCGAACACTCCGTAGTTGTTCAGGGTGAACGTTCCGCTGGCCAATTCCGTGGGTGTAGCTTTTCCGTCGCGTGCGACGGCGGTAAGCCGGCGGATTTCCGCGTCCAGTTCCCTTGCGCTCATCAAGTGAGCGTTCCGAACCGACGGAACAACGAGCCCACGGTCTGTCTGCGCGGCAAAACCGAGATTGACTCCGTCGAAGGCTACGATCTCCTGCGACTCTCCGCCGGCAGCGTCCTCAGTGGTGACGAATCGAGTGTTCAGCTCCGGGAATTTTTTTAGCCCGGCCGTGACAAAACGAGCAATGAAAGCAAGCAGGCCGGGAGTCGCTTGGGCGTCCTTCTTCTTGAGTTCAGCGCGCATGTCCAAAAGAGCAGTAGCATCCACATCTACCCAAACCGTCGCCTCGGGGATCTCCGACCGGCTGCGGGTCATGTTCGCTGCAACAGCCTTCCGCACGCCGCGGACAGGCGTACGGGATGCGACAGCCAAGCCGGTTCTTACGTCGAGCGTCGAATCTTCGGTTCGGGATGCAACCTCCGGGCGCGGTGGCACCGGCGCCGCCGCCGGTTCGGCGATAGCGGCCTCGACATCGCGGCGAAGAATGAGGCCGCTCTCCCCCGAGCCAGCCACAGTATCGAGGGAGACGCCATGGTCCCGTGCCATTTTCCGGACCAGTGGAGAAATTACCGCTGAGAGCTTCCCCGGAATCCGCGTCCGAGCCAGGGACAAATCGGCAAAATCAGGAGTCGCTGCCACAGCCACGGCAGAAGCAGTAACCTTCCGCTGCCGGGTGCGCCGAGCCTCACCACTACCGGAGGTTCCGTAGCCAATGAGGACATTCCCGGACCCTGCCTTCTCCTCGGTCCTGTACGCCTCCGCTTCCACCGAAGCTGCAGATGGCGCGGGGGCCGGGGCGGCGGCTGCCTGTGTATCGGCCGGCAACTCGGCTTCAGGAGAAGAGGACCCAGCCGGAACCAGAGCACCCACCCGAGCCACCGAGATCAGCGGCTTGCCAACGTCGAGGGTTTGTCCGGCCTCACCGTGCAGCTCGGCGACGATGCCAGCATAGGGCGACGGCACTTCCACCATGGATTTCGCGGTTTCCACTTCGGCGATCGGCTGATCCACCCGGATCTCGTCGCCGACTGCCACAAGCCAGTTCACGAGCTCGGCTTCAGTGAGTCCCTCGCCCAGGTCCGGAAGGAGGAATACCTGCAAATCTGCGCTCATAGTCAGTTCTCCCACTGAAGGTCGTCAACGGCGTCGAGGATACGGTCGACGCTCGGAAGGTAGTAGTGCTCCAGCTTCGGAGCCGGGTATGGAACATCGAAGCCGGTGACCCGGCGGATCGGCGCAGCCAAGTAGTGGAAGCAGCGCTCCTGCACACGGGCAACGATTTCGGAGGACACCGAGGCGAAGCCATGCGCTTCGGCGATCACGACGGCGCGTCCCGTCTTACGCACGGACGCCGAGACCGTTTCGTCGTCGAACGGCACGATCGAGCGGACGTCGATCACCTCGAGCGAGCGGCCTTCCTCAGCAGCTGCGGCCGCGGCGGCAAGCGCGGTCGGGACTGACGGTCCGTAAGCGATGAGCGTCGCGTCGGTGCCTTGGCGTGCGACGGCGGCACGCCCCTCGCTGCTCGAACCGGCGGAAACGTGGGCGGCGTGCTCGGCACGAAGGGCATCCAGGTCCACCTGATCCTTGGACCAGTAGAGCTTCTTGGGTTCCATGAACATGACGGGGTCGTCGGAGTCGATGGCTTCGCGGAGCATGCGGTAGCCGTCCGCCACGGTGGCTGGAGTGTAAACCTTGAGGCCGGCGGTGTGGGCGTAGTAGGACTCCGAAGAGTCGCAGTGGTGCTCCACCCCGCCAATCCCACCGGCGTAGGGAACACGGATGACCATGGGCAGTTTGACCGTGCCCCTGGTGCGGTTGTGCATCTTGGCTACGTGGCTGACGATCTGTTCAAAGGCCGGGTAAGCAAAAGCGTCGAACTGCATTTCAATGACGGGACGCATTCCATTCATGGCCATGCCGACCGCCATGCCGACAATTCCGGACTCCGCCAGCGGGGTGTCGAAGCAGCGCTGTTCGCCGAAGGTGGCCATGAGGCCGTCGGTGATTCTGAAGACGCCACCCAAGCGGCCCACGTCTTCACCGAATACCAATACCGAGGAGTCGGCTTCCATGGCGTCGGCCATCGCAGTGTTGAGGGCCTTGGCCATTGTGATGGTCTGGGGGCCGGAGGCTTCGGCTACTGCCGCCGCGCTGGCTGCTGCGCTTGCGGTTGCAGAGCTGACGTCGCCGGTGGCTGCAGTCTCGGTGGCCTCGGAGGATGTGCTGACGGCCGGGCTCATTTGCCTGCCTCCTTCTGGCTGGATGCTTCGCGGGCGAGTTCGTCGGCGAGCAGGGCTGACTGCTCTTTGAGTTGCGGGGTAGGTTTCGAGAAGACGTAGCGGAAGAGGTTCTGCGGATCTACCGGAACTTCCTCCCCCAAACCTTCGCGAAGCTGGGTGGCAACGCCTTCAGCCTTAGCCGCAATGCGAGCCGAGCCTTCGTCATCGAGCAAGCCACGTCCGCCGAGGTAGGCAGTCATGCGCGTGATCGGGTCTTTCGCCATCCATGCTGCGACTTCGCTGTCTTCGCGGTAGCGGGTGGCGTCATCGGCGTTGGTGTGCGCTTGCATCCGGTATGTGTGGGCTTCGACCAGGAGCGGGCCGGATCCTTCGCGGGCCAGTTTCACAGCCCGGTCCAGTACGGCAAGAAGCGCAACAAGATCGTTCCCGTCAACGCGTTCGCCGGCCATGCCGTACCCGACTGCCTTGTGCGCGAGCGATGGCGCAACAGACTGATGGCTCAGCGGTACGGAAATGGCGTACTTGTTGTTTTGGACGAAGAAGATGACGGGCAGGTGGAAGACTGCGGCAAAGTTAAGGGCTTCATGGAAGTCGCCTTCGCTGGTTGCACCGTCGCCGCACATCGCGAGTACTACCGTGTCTTCGCCGCGCAGCTTAGCGGCATGGGCGACGCCGACAGCGTGCAACAACTGGGTGGTCAGCGGCGTGCACTGGATACCGACTTTGTGCTTGGCGGGGTCATAGCCACCATGCCAGTCGCCGCGGAAAATCGTCATGGCTTCTACCGGATCTACACCGCGGGACATGACAGCGACGGCGTCCCGGTAGGTGGGAAACAGCCAATCCCCTTCGCGAAGGCACAGGGCGGCGGCGACTTGGCACGCTTCCTGGCCGTGGCTGGACGGATAGACGGCCATGCGGCCTTGCCGGACCAAGGCCGAGTTCTGGTCGTTAACTCGGCGCCCAACGACAAGTTGTTCATACGCTGCCATGAGTTCGGTGTCACCCGGAATCGGGTACTCGTGGCCGGGTTCAGCGCCTTGTTCGCCTTGCGGGTTGAGTGCGCCGGAAGGGTCCACCATTTGGATCTGGTGGCGGGCCGGCAGCATGTAGTCTTCCACGCTGATTCCGAACTTGCGCCGAACTTCGGACGCTTGCTCGTTCTCATCCATTTCGTCCGGCCGAGCGTCAGCCAGACCTTGTTCCTTGTGGTCTGCGGAGATCGTCATTGGTCCGTCCTTCTGTTTCCACTATTTGATTCCAGTATGTTCCTTGGAGAAGTTTCGTATCCAGTCCCGGTCGCAATCGTGGAAAGTTATGCTGGAAAGCACTACATTGAAAGACAAATTGCAAATGTGAGCTGGGTAACGGACTCAGCTGTGGACGAATTGGAGGCGCGATGGCCGAGTCCGAAACGGATCAAGTGGAGGTTCCCCTTGACCAAGTAGACCGGGACATCATCGCTGAATTGACCAGGGACGGGCGCATGTCCGTGACCCAAGTAGCGGAGAACGTGCACATCAGCCGGGCGCACGCGTACACACGAATCTCGCGGCTAACGAACGAAGGTGTCCTCACCAAGTTCACGGCGCTGGTAGATCCCATCAAGGCTGGCCTGAAGTCGTCGGCTTACGTCACCCTCAAGGTTCAACAGCATTCCTGGCGCGAACTCCGCGAGGAACTGCGCCTCATTCCCGAGGTGCAGCACATCGCCCTCGTGGGTGGCGACTTCGATGTGATCCTCCTGGTTCGCGCCACAGACAACATCCACCTGCGCCGCGTCATCTTCGACCGGCTTCAGTCGATGCCCGGCGTTCAGGACACCCAGACGTTCCTGGTATTTGAGGATCTGGATACGAGGTAGGTCCGAGTTCCTGAAGGTGACAACCCGTTCCTAGCTGTGCCTACGCCGCAGGACAAACGCATGTTGTAGCGGGTGCGCAACAGGCGGGTTGAGTCATCTTTGCCTTCCCTGGCCTTCGGAGCCGGAGGCTCAAAACGCCAACTCCTGCAAGGATGCCCAAGCCCGTTAGCCTGATTGCAAGGCCCACGACGTAGTGGATTGCGGACACTGTAGGCCTATCGAGATAGAGCCAGGTAGACAACGGCTGCCGTGGCCAGCAGCAAGACGATCAATCCACCGACCTTGAGCGGCTTCCGGGTTGGTTTCCGGTATGGGTTGATGTCTACGTACGGCAAAGCGTCCTCCATTTTCATTTTCCTGCCAGATCCCTGAATAAGTATCGACCACGACTCAGATTAGGTAAGAACGAGCCACGATAGTTTTACATCGAGCCGGAAAAACCGACGGGCCCAATATGGCAAAGTCAGGACAGAAGCTGGGGGGCAGCACAGATGCTGTGCTGCCCCCCAGGCGGTCTTCTGCGCAGCCCTGTGCTGTGCAGTGCGACCATTTAACCTTCCAACGGAGTTCTCGGGAAAGATCTTGCTGGCCTAGCGTCTTCTGGGGCCGTCACGAAGTCAAAGTCGTCGGGCTGCTCCGCAGAAGCCGCTTTTCCGGCGGGAGAACTCGACTTGCGAGATTTTGGCCCCGCTGAATCAGAAGCGTAAGTCCCACCGTAGTAGCTGTATGCATACGAGTCAGGACCCTTGACCGGAAGGCGGTTGAGCACCACACCAAGCAACTTGGCGTCAACCAACTTGAGGGCATCCAAGGCCTTACGAAGATCATGATGCTTGATCTTCTGAGAGCCGATCACGACAACAACTCCCCCAACGTGCTGGGACAACACCGCCGCATCTGTAACGGGGAGTAGAGGCGGAGCATCGACAATCACCGTGTCAAAGACATGTTCCAACCGAGTAATGAGATTCTTCATCTCATCGGAACCCAGTAGCTCACTAGGGTTAGGAGGAATCTGTCCCGAAGTCAGCACATAGAGGTCACTGTCCCCCCATGGTTGAATCAAGTCGTTCACGTCGGCTGCCCCTACAAGAGCAGTTGTGAGACCGGCGTTCCTGTCCAAGCCGAGGTAGTCATCGACCATAGGACGACGGAGATCGGCGTCAACCAAGCACACAGTTTGTCCCGCTTGCGACAGAGCAATAGCAAGGTTGGTCGCTGTGGTGCTCTTCCCTTCTCCTGGCAAAGACGACGTAATCAATACCGTCTTGGCTTGTCCGGCAACATTTGCGAATTGCAGATTCGTTCGTAGCTGACGATATGACTCGGCCCGCGGGCTTTGGGGAGCGGACTGCGTCAAGAGGGGCTTCCGGACTGCATCGGGTTGAAATGCAATCCCGCCAAGCACGGCCGCGTCCGTAACTTTTCGCAGGTCAGCTTCGCCGCGAATCCTGAAATCGAGATTCGTTCGAAGAATGGCGGCCCCGACGCCGCAAACGAGGCCCAAGGCGAGACCGAGTAAGAGATTCAATTTTGTATTCGGAGCTGACGGCGCCGCAGGGGCTTCGGCCGGAGTGATGATCGAAAGGCTCACTGGAGATGTGCCACCACTCTTTGGCTTCTCCAGCTGGTCGATAGCTTTAATAAGGCTATTCGCAACGGCCTGTGCCGTTGCTGCGGCTTGCACCGCCGACGTATCAGACACTGAGATGTTAATCAGAACCGTGTTGACGTCGGTGCTGGCTTTGACCTTCTTTGCAAGCTGGTCCGCCGTGACGTTGAGACCCAACGCGTCAATCGCTGGTTGGAGCACGACAGGCGTCGTGACGGTTTTCACGTACGACTGGACCCGAGCTTGCGTGAACGTGTTTCCCTGCTGCAATTCCTGAACTGTCCCGGAACTTTGTATGGCCACGAAGAGCTGAGTCTCTGCGGTATAAGTGGGCTGAATCAAGACAGATGTCGCCCCGCCCCCCAAAAGGCCCGCGAGCATGAAGGCCACAAGCAATATCCAGTTGCGCCGCCCAATGCGTAGGTAGTCGCGTAAGTCCAAGCCAGATCCCCCTGTATGAATGAACGTAGTCCCACCTGAGGGCATGCCACCAGAAAGGCTCTATTCGTGCGGATAGGGCAATTGTAGCGGTTCCGAGGTCGACATCCTTACTGCCTGCGTCGTACTACGCGAGCGCCGTAATGCCATCCCAAAGATCATCCTGATACAGCCAGACCGCGCCCTCATGCACCTATAGCTGAATTGGTGCACGAGCGCATGGTCGCTTCATACACCTCCATAACGCGACCCACCATAGCGGCCTGCGTATACATGGAAAGATCCCGCTTTGCTAGCTCAGAGCGCTGCATGCGCAAGAAGGTCGGATCGCTAACAATCTTCGAAAAAGTCTCTCTGAGCGAAGTAACCAACGTTTCCGGGTCCACCTCAATTACGCCCGCACCTGCCAGCTCCGAAAGCGCACCACTTCCGGTTAACACAACAGGGATCCCTCGAACAAGACTCTCCAAAGCGGCCAGGCCCATCGTCTCGGGCACTATCGACGGCATCACAGTAGCCGTCGACATGGCGATCAGATCGAGTAACCGATCCCGATTTACGAGGCCCATGTATTCGATGGTTGAATCCGCTGAAGAAGCAGCCTTGACTTCTGATTCCAGAGGCCCCCCACCAACGACAAGTAGCCGGTAACCGCCCTTGACCTCCAAAGCCGACCAGGCTTCCAGGAGATGGCGCAAACCTTTGGACTCATGGAGACGTCCTGCGTACAGCAAGAACCGTGAGTCCTGGTGTTCCGATGCTTCAGCCGAATCACCTCTCAAGCTATCGGCAGGTACGCCCCACGGTACGACGGCCATTTGGTCTGCCGGAACGCCAGATTCGATAAGCATCCCTTGCAAATAGGCCGAGGGAACAATGAACCGGTCGACCGACTCGAGGTATCGGTTCTTGTAGAAGACCTGCTCCGAAGAGCAAACGGCCGAAGCGACAGCACTTTGCTTGACGCAGCGGTTGAGAATAGCAGGAAGCGGGAACCTGAGACCGACACAATCAGTGCAGATGCGTGAGTCTCGATACAACGAGTAGCACGGCGCAACCAGTTTGTAGTCATGCAAAGTCATTACGGTCGGAACTCGAGAAACTCCCAAGACGGAAGGACTCAACTGGTGGTAGATGGAGTGATAATGAACAAGGTCAGGCTCAAAACCTTCGATGGCTTTAGCTAAGGACTTGCGAGCTGATGAATTCCAGAATAATGACGCGACAGAACGAGCCTTTGAACCAAAACCGCCAGCTTCGGTGCTGAACCCTCCGTTCCCGGGGACGTCTTCCGAACTGAAAAGTTCGACCTGATGTCCTAGCTCAGTTAGGCCGCCCATCAAATCCCGTAGGTGCGCCTCCACCCCGCCCTGGAACTCTCGAAACTTTGAAACCATTAGAATTCTCACTGAAGACACCCTTATCTCTGTCAAAGGCGAAAAGGCAAACTACAGCTGCAAACAACAGGTTCGGCTTTGCACCGACATAGCTGTATACGGACATGAGTATATATGCCAGAAAATAATAGGACCAAACGATATTCGGCAGATTCAGTTTTGCAAGACCGCGTGCCCGGAAAAATTCGAGAAGACCTCCGATGACGAACGCCCCTAAAATAACTCCGAACATTCCCCAATCAAGATAAAGTCCACCGAAGATCGTGGGAGGCAGACCGCCGACTTGGTCCGGCTGCCGGTCGAGTAGCACGGTTACTAGCCGATCTGAAGGGCTGACTTGAAGTCCGAGAAAATTCTGAAGATCCGCCCAGAAAAACTGCCCCGAGAGGAAATTGTCGTGGATAACCTCTCGGGCCGCCGACATGACACGGGGGCCCGTTTGTAGCGAGATATCTAGTGCACCAAACCACGAATCTTGCTCTCTCGTTCCAAGATACGAGATACTCGCCTGGCTTCCGCTTGACCCGAGCGTGCGGGCGTAGCCGAATGCGCCAATGATCGCGAAGCCTCCTATTGCAGACAGGAGAATCGTCCTGAAGCGCGGCCGGAGAAAATCGACCGTGAGGAGACCAATCGCAATGAGAGGAATAACGAAGAGAGACCTTCCGCCGCTGAGAAGGAGAAAAAGAAGAGCCAGCAATCCAAGGAAGAGCCACCGCCGACCAGAATTTCGAGCAAGGATTCGAGTAGAGGCAACTATGACCACAACTTGCAGAATTGGAAGAATGAGTGGCCAAAAACGTCCGAGAATTCCGTAATTACCGGCAAATCTGCTGCCGTCGACGTCATCGGATAGTATAGGAATCCCGCCGGTTGCATAATTGAGTAGGGCGGCGGCCATTGCAAGAATAGCTATGACAACCAGCCGATGGTCTCGTCCAAAGGCCACGCGCGGAAACGCTGCCGGGGCGTGGGACCGTGCGGATAGCTGACGGCGGAACGTGGTCGTTATAAGGGCGCCCGCCAGCAGACTGACAAGTCCAATTGCCGTGAGCTGGTAATCCTCCCCTGTCGGATTTATGCCGAATACCGGGCCTGGTCGATCGACTAGACCAATTGCATAGATGGCAGCAATCAGCAGTACTACCAGCGCAGATGAACCTTCAAGAGCACGGCCCGCAGATGAGCGAAGTCGGAATATGCAAAACCCGCAAGTCGCCAAAAGAACAGCGAAACTCACAGTCGCCTGGGTCGGACCAGCGACTATGGGAAAGCCTAAGGACAAACCGATAGCAGCTAGCGATCCAATAAACTTTATGTTAAATCTTTTTAGCATAAAGTTCTTCGATCTTACTCGCGGTAGCATCGATCCCCATGCTTGACGTTTCGGGCATCTCAACGTCCGCGGAAGCTTCCGCTGAGTCCAAAGCCTCTGCCAAGGCTGCGATATCGCCAGGTTTCACGAGGATTGAGGAAGCAAAACTGGCGATATCCGTAATGCCTGGTATAGCAGTTCCCACGATCGTGCAGCCGGCGGCTATCGCCTCAGCCAGGCTATTCGGCATTCCCTCCTTGTAGCTTGGCAATGTGAATACATCGCTCGCCCAATAAATTTCCGGCATTTCGTCCTTGCCTACTTGTCCGAACAAACGGATCTTGTAACCAGCGTCCTGCATTCTCCGAATTTCATCGATCGCATTTGAAGTCAGTTCCCGGTAAAAGCCTTCATAGGGGCCAACGAGCCAGAGTTCACTGTTGTTTGACAACTCCCGCAGTTTCCAAGCAGCGAGAAGATCGAGCACTCCCTTGTGTTCCACTAAGTAGCCAACGAAGGTTGTGACTCTGGCACCCGCTTTCACGTCAAGTGCTTTGCGCGCCGCTTCTCGACGGTCTGGGGTTCTGGCTAAAGCCGTGAGGTCCACGCCGTTTCGAATCAACCTCAGACGATCCGAGGCGACGAGCCCGGTCGACTTGTTGTAAGCCTCCGCGCTCAGCACAACCACAAAATCGCACAATTTGAGCGACAGACCATACAGCCATCCCAAGGGCACAGCTCCAAACACCTTGCGCCCAAACACGGTGCCAGGATCGTCCTCGCCGTCCCTCGTGATTTTCACGACCGAGGTGGCAGATGCCACACGCCCAGCGATCACAGGGGGAAGGCTCCACCAATAGGCCCCGTGGATGTGTACTGCGGACGGCCGGCTGCTCAAGACTAGCCAGGCCGCGGTCAGACCTAACACGACCGTGGTTAGCGCACGACTCGTCTTTCCGGCGCCGGCAATGCCTCTGAGCACTCGAACGACGCGGAGTCCACCATGGACTGTGCTGCCTATTCCCTCTTGGTCAAGCGTCACTACGGTGACTTTCCAACCACGACTGACAAGCACGTTACTAAGAAGTTGCGCTTGTTGACCAGCGCCTCCATAAACCGGCGGGTACTGGGATGACACCATAACTACTGACTTACTCAAAAGATCCCCCCGATGACTTTGCACTGATAATCAATCTTGAAAAGCCGACGCTGCTCCAGGTCTCGAAAACAGCGTCCCGACCTTCAATCCATGTCTGGTCGGTTGTGCGATCGAGCGATCGCTGTATGGCAGCGGCCCAATCCTGCGGGGTGTCCCCAGAGACAAGCTCGCACAGCTCGGATGTGCGGCGACCGAGCAGCGTCCTGACAATCGGTGAATCCTGAACCACGGGAACGACGCCGTAAGAAAGATACTCTAGGATCTTGTACCCAGCTTTACGTTGATTCCAGGCCGAAACCTGGAGCGGCATCAAGCCCGACCACGAGCATCGCAAGGCCTTTGACTCGACTTCAGTCGTCCAGCGTTGCCTACGGATTGATCCCAATTGGGGTCCGTCATTAGGGGACCCCACAATCAGAATCCTTACATCAGGGAGCTGTTCTACGACCCCGGGAAGTATCGACTCCACATTTGAGATCGTTGACGGACTGCCAAGCCATAAGACAACCTTTTCCTTCAAGTCGCCCTGCACGCCGGTGAAAGCGGCATCAGGACTTGGTCCCGGATAGACAATGCATCTCGGATCCATGCCAAGTCCGAGGTCTTCACGAATGAGTTCATTAGAAGTCAGTACAAGGTCGAAAAAAACTAACCCACCGCGCACACGCGAATCAATCTTCTTAACCTCGCGCGGCGACGCGCCGGGGTATCCGAGATAAATTGCATCGTCCAAGTCAAATACCATGCGAGAACACATTCGCCGCGACAAGACCAGGAACCAACGTGGTGGCATGACCTTCTGAACAAATACTACATCCGGCCGAATTAGAAGAATCGAGAAAAACAACCTCAGCGGCCAGAACTTCGAGGAGGCAATAACTCTAGTAACACTCAATCCACCCGACTCCAAATGGTCCAAGGGAATGTGTGCCCGGATGCGGCTACTTGCTGCGCCTCGCGAGCCGAGTGTCAGTGCCACAACCTTCTGCTGTTTCACAGCTTCCCCCCAACTGCCGCACGACACTGCGCCCACAAAGGTCGAAGCAGACGCAGGCACAGTAGAAACAGAATCAAAATTAACGTCAGCCCGAGGTTAACAAACCACGAGCCGGGCCCAGAGACCGATCGAAACACAACGGCGGCAATGAATGACGCCGTCGTTACAATGCCGGAAAAGTACAAGGTTTCTCGGTAATCCCCAAGTTTGGCCTTTAACAAAGGCCAGATTGTGGACCTGATTACCAGCCAGGAAACCCAAAGGAGCGTCACCACAGACCCCGCACTACTCGCGAGCGGAACGGCAAGCACCGGAAAATCGCCTTGTAGAACATGCGAAACTCCGTATGTGACCACTAGCCCAATTACTGCAGCTGTTGCCACACGAAGATAGTTCCGCTCAATGTATAGATACGATGTAAGGGCACCAGTAAGGGCGCATGCAATCACCCACGGAAACTGGGCTAAAAGAACATCAGAAACATCATGCGCATCTGAAGTGCTGAATTCTCCTCTGACAAAGAGAATCTGAATCGCAAGATCCCGTGATGGGATTGCTGCCAGTAAGATGACGCATGAAAACACGAATGTGGTTACTAGCGTCTTAGCCATCAAGTCGGCCGCACCGTCGAAATCGCCCGATTTCACTTTGCGGGCGAGGGTGGCATTTGCCGTGAGCGCAAGACCGAAAGCAGCGAAAAGAAGGAGACCCTGGGCAAGCTTCTGCCCAAAACCCAATGTGGCGGTGGATCCGGTTGGGCCTCCAACCGAGAGAAATCTCTCAAGAAGTGGCTGGAACTTTGAGAGTAGGGTGAATGCAACAAGAAAAATGAACAGGCGAATGGGAACTTGTCCGGACTGCCGGAGAGGTGCGCTTCGATATAGTCCAAAGAAACCGACAAAGAGCATTTGGGCCAGGTAGCCAAAAGCGAGACATGCGCCAATTGCTGAAGGATTTCCGCCCGCACCAATGGTCACAAATGAAACTAAAAGTGCAGCTCCGTTTATAGCCGGGCCAATCCCGGCAACGACGAAGCGCTTCCTAATATAGGCGACAGCTAAAGGAACAGCCGTAGTCGACGCAAACAAGTGACTGAGAGCAGACCAACGTAAGATGTCTCCAAGCTGGGGTGAGGACAATTCCGCAGCAACGAGCTGGGCAATAGTGAGCAGAGCACCTAGAATTGCAAACTTCGGCCAGTCCCCAATGCTCACTTCCCTGGTCTCGGGGTTCTCCATCCGCGGGACCAGCAATATTGGCACCAGAGTGAAGAAGATAATGGTTCCAAAAGTGACAATACTCCAAGCAAGTTGGAAGTTGTCGGACGCGCCCGAGAGTCCGAGGGTGGCGGCTATGGCACTCTGAAATACGAATCCCAAAATTACATTAACGAGTGTGAGGATGGTGGTAACGGACCCCGCCCTCGAGGCAGACACCGACCTCTCCGGACGTCTCCGTAGTTCCGAACGGTTCCTCAGTCCGATGTTGCTCAAGACGTGACGCTCAGGTTGCGTATTAGTCGCACGGGCTGTCCGCCCACTACTACCGAGCCAGGGACATCTTTATGAACGACGGTGCCGGCAGCCACGACAGCACCGCTGCCGATCGATATTCCCGGCAAGATGGTTGCGTTAGCTCCGATCCATGCGCCGTCCCCGATGCTCACCGACCTGGCCACCGCATTCCCGGCGCGCTTCTTATGCTCACCAATTTCATGGGTGCTGGTCAATATTGTTGTCCTGGGGCCGATGGCGACGTTCTCACCAACGCGAACTTCTGCCGAAGTATTGGCTTCGATCAGTACGTCGGCACCGATGAATGAGCCTTTCCCGATGTGGACAGTGCTTCCCGTCATGCGCGTTCCCCCGCATATCTCGGAGCCCAAGGCGATTTTCGCACCGCCCAATCTAAAACACATTGCCCTTACCCGCCTCATCGAGTACGGAGGAAGAAGGAACGCGGCCATAAGGTGTCCGAAAGCAAGTCGCAGTGCCCGAAGCTCGGGCGAAATTCGGTTTGTACTCAATATGCCGACCTCCAAGTGGCATAGGCTGGCTCGAGTTCAAATTTCACCTGGCGTTCGACGCCTTCTTCAATCCGGATGGATGGTTTCCAACCTAGTTTTTCAGACGACTGCCTCCCGTCAGCCCCCGTCCGGAAAACGTCCCCAACCTGAGCCGGATGGCGAGACAAATTGACCGAACGACCGACGGTAGATTCGACCAACGAAATCAGATCGTTCATGGAGATATCTCCAGATCCTCCGATGTTGAGGCGGGTTATCCCGCCGTCGGACTGAGCAGTTACAGATCGAACGCAAGCATCGACAATGTCTCCGACAAACGTGAAGTCTCGTCTCTGATGCCCGTCGCCAAACAAGCGGAATTCATTCCCATCTATTGCAGATCTGATCAGCCGTTGAATCGCCATATCCGGCCGTTGACCCGGCCCGTAGACTGTGAAGAACCGAAGGGCAAAGACTTCCAGTCCGAAGTTTGCAGCATGGGCGTCGAGAAGGCTTTCCCCTGCAAGCTTGGTCACGCCATAAGGGCTCCGCGGTACCGTCGCAGTATCTTCTTGAGTTGGGTACTCATGAGCATCGCCATAAACTGAAGAACTGCTTGCAAAGACAAACCTCTTTACGCCCGCTTGTCCTGCCGAGGTGGCCAGCCTGTGGGTTGCAAGTAAATTTTCGTTAATATAATCGTCAAATTTTGCCCACGAAGCACGAACACCAGGCTGTGCGGCCAAGTGAATTATTGCATCTACCTCAGTTAGATCGTCAGCGGTTACAGAAGCCAAATCGCCCTCGATAAATGTGAACGAGTCGTTCCCGATGTTCCATGAATTATTTCGCTCTTTGAGTTCTCGAGAATAGTATTCAGTGAAAGAATCAATACCGATTACGTCATGACCGTCAAAAAGCAATCTATGTACCAGGTGGCTTCCGATGAATCCGGCACATCCCGTGACCAAAAGGCGCATTTTTGTCTCCATTGTCCTAGATCGCAACATTTGCTTGTTCTAGTTATGCTCAGTTAGCTTGTCCAAAGATTTACGATATTTCCCGAGAACCGAATCCCACGAGTACATTTCCCTGCCGCGCTTGAGATTTGCCTCAGAACTCTTCTCTTGTTGTGGATTCGATTCCATCAGTTTTTCGATCGTCTCGCGAATATCGTCTGGAGAGTCGGACGTGAAGATAGCATCGTCGCCCAGAACTTCTCTGTTGAAAACGGTGTCAAGCGCGACAATTGGTGCGCCGGTGGCCATTGCTTGCACGAGTGCGGGGTTGGTGCCGCCCACGCTGTGTCCATGGAAATAGGCTCCCGCATGCTCCCAAAGAGCAAACAGTCGCTTGTCGTCGCTAATCCTTCCAAGCCATTTGAAATTCGAGTGCTTTCGGCTTAGTTTTTCCGCCATCTCATCAAGCTCACCGCCATATCCGGAAGTTCCGACGACGACGATCTTGTATTTTTGGGCAAGCTGATCTGATGCTTCGAGAAATTGCTGGATCGTGTTCTCAGGAACAAATCTCGCAACCACAAGGACATAGGAACGATGCTCCAGCCCTTCCTCTAAAACTAGGCCCGAAACCTCGTCACCTCCATATGGGATGAAGGTGCTGTCCCTCCGGAATTGAGCTTTCCACCGACGTTGGATCTCCTTCGCGTCAGCCACAAGCTCGTCGGCAAATCTCGCCGTAAAGTGCGCCCCGAGACGAAAGACCATTTTCGCAACTCGGCCCCATTTTGCCCGCTCCCACTCCATGCCATCCACGTTGACGAGAGTCGGGATGCCTCGCAACCTGAGAAGGGGCAACCAAAATCCATTCGCTACGTTCATCACAAGAACGACATCAGGTTTGGTCTTGAGGGCATGAATTACGGATGTCAAACCAAACGACAGCGTACTAAAGGATCGGCTCTCAATTCCGGGCGTGTTCTTTCGGCGGATCCTTGGATCGGCCTCAACGTCTGCGGCTTTGGTTTGCTCCCCGCGCCCGTATACGGTCACGTCCCACCCGTTATCCGCCAGGTACGGGGCCAGCTTGCGAACGGCTGTTTCGAAGCCTCCGTAGTAGCTCGGATAGCCTCTCGTACCAATAATTGCCATCGACTTGGTCATGCTCACCCCCATTTATTGCCGTTCTGATTCAGCGACAAGCCCGATTGACCTTGGTCGCCGAACGCAAAACGAGTCCAAATCTTTCGTATGTTGCCCACGCTTGCTTGATCGTCTAGCTCACGCCGTGTCAGCCGCTCATCCGTCAGGAGTTGGCGACACTGGACGCGAGCAGTCCGTTTCTGGATCCGAGGTTCCGAATCACCCCAGGGATGATGGTATCCCCTTAGATGCCACGACAGCTTAGATTACCTGCATGCCCAACGAGCGAGGATCTCGCGCGACGGTGGTGTTATTCGACGAGAGCCGCGGTACGTAGTGAAGACCAGGCGCCCGAATCGAAGTGCCAGCTATCGGGATGCCTCTAATTCGCAACATTAGAGTAGCCGCGCAACTCCCCTGTATCCTGACCTCGGGTACTCCAAAAACTGAACACAACTACTTATTGGGGATTCTGGTGGGGACGGTTTCTGATTGGCGAGTGCGAACCGCGCGCACTCTCAGGGTAGTTGATGCCTTCGTAATTGTCTGGGCAGTCGCAGGGGCGTACAGCATCCGATTTGGACTCGACTCAAGCGTTACGGTTGCCGGGCTGGACTCTAGCTACCTATTATTGTCCATCCTTCTGTCCGTAACATGGTGGCTCATGCTTGAGGCGTGGAGCACCAGGCAGAGCCGGATCCTCGGTTCCGGGCCTGACGAATACAAGCGGGTTGCCGCCGCTTCCCTTTGGCTGTTTGGATTCATCGCGATCTTCTCTTATGTTTTCCGCGTCGAAACTGCCCGGGGTTACGTTGGAATCGCTTTGCCTGCTGGTCTCATTGGTCTTCTCCTAGCTCGGTGGCTTCTACGCCAACATTTGAGTGTCCACCGGCAGCGAGGAAGACGGATGTCACGACTCCTGCTTCTCGGGGGTCCCAGTTCGGTGAGCCATCTAGCCACCACACTCTCGAGCGAGAAGCATGCAGGTTACCTACCGGTAGCCGCGTATACGCCGGGCCATGCTTCCAGCGCTGAAGAACTGGATTCTATTGGGCTTCCGGTGCTAGGCCACGAACCAACTACGGTCGCGATTCTAAATGCAATAGATCGCTCGGAGGCGGACGCCGTTGCAATCACGGCTGGGGTTCTCCTCCACCCAAAGACTCTGCGTCAGCTTGGATGGAAATTGGCAGACCGGAATGTTGGTCTAATTATGGCGCCGGCCTTGACTGATATCGCCGGCCCTCGCATTCATAAGCAGCAGGTGGCAGGACTCCCGCTCATGCATGTCACCACACCTAGCCTTGAAGCCGGTCAACGAGTTGCCAAGCGGCTGTTTGACGTAGTTGTCTCTGCAGGGTTGCTCGTCCTATTCTCCCCTGTTCTGGCTGTTGTCAGCCTCCTGGTGAAGTTCGACAGCACCGGACCGGTCATCTTCCGTCAGGATCGTGTGGGATTCGAGGGTGCCCACTTCAAAATGCTCAAATTCCGGTCCATGGTGGCGGATGCCGAGACGAGGCTGGCAGAGCACGCAGCCCTGAATGAAGGCAACGGTGTGCTGTTCAAAATAAAAAATGATCCTCGCATCACACGTGTCGGCGGCTTCCTCCGGAGGTACAGCCTGGATGAATTACCACAACTATTCAACGTTCTAACCGGTTCAATGAGCCTTGTCGGCCCCCGTCCACCATTGCCACGTGAAGTAGACGCATATGAGGACGATGTGCATCGCAGGCTCTTGGTCAAACCCGGAGTTACCGGTCTTTGGCAAGTGAGCGGAAGATCCAACCTTTCTTGGGAGGACTCGGTCAGGTTGGACCTCTACTACGTGGAAAACTGGTCGTTGGCGGGCGACTTCACAATTCTATTGCGTACCGCTAGGGCCGTTCTTGGCAGCCACGGCGCGTACTAACCGTTTCAATGCGAAAGACCTCTCTGGGGAAGGCAAGAACAATGCGAATTTCAGTCATCGGCTGTGGCTATCTAGGTGCGGTACACGCTGCATGCATGGCCAAACTTGGACATGAGGTAGTCGGTATCGATGTTGACGAAAGGAAGATCAGTGCATTCTCCACTGGTTCATCACCGTTCTTCGAACCAGGCTTAGACGAACTGCTGCGAGAGGTTCAAGCGACCGGACGACTGTCATTCACTAGCGACATGTCAAAGGCTGCAGGAAGCAGCGTGCATTTCGTCTGTGTTGGGACACCCCAAAGAAAAGGCGAGAACGGGGCGGACATGCGGTACGTAGACGCAGCCATGGACTCACTCCTCCCGCATGTCGGCCCCGGGGACATTGTCGTCGGCAAATCGACGGTACCAGTAGGCACGGCCGCTCGGCTTGCTGATCGACTTGCAGAGCACGAACCCAATGCCCATCTGGTATGGAATCCGGAGTTTCTACGTGAAGGACACGCAGTGGCCGACACCCTCTCTCCGGACCGCTTGGTCTACGGCGTGTCTGATGGCTCTGAGGATCATTTTGCCGTAGCAGTCTTGGACGAGGTCTATGCCGAACCGCTCGCAAACGGTTCACCACGGTTGGTGACCGATCATCCGACCGCAGAACTCGTCAAAGCGGCAGCAAATTCATTCCTTGCAACTAAGATCTCGTTTATCAACGCAATGGCAGAGGTCTGTGAGGCCGCAGGCGCGGATGTCACTAGGTTGGCCGACGCGATCGGAATCGATGACAGGATCGGTCGAAAATTCCTGAATGCCGGAATTGGATTTGGTGGTGGCTGTCTCCCCAAGGATATTAGAGCCTTCATGGCTCGGGCTGGGGAGCTTGGAGCGGACCAAGCCCTGACTTTCTTGCGTGAAGTCGATTCAATCAATATGCGCCGCCGGACTCGTGTTGTTGAACTAACGCGCGAACTGTGTGGGGGCAGCCTTCTTGGGCATCGCATCACAGTTCTCGGAGCCGCGTTCAAACCCGAAAGCGACGATGTCCGAGACTCGCCGGCTCTGAGTATCGCCGCGCAGCTCCAGCTTCAAGGCGCGGTAGTGACGGTGACTGACCCGAAAGCTCTGGAAAACGCCGCCAAACGGTTTCCCGAGTTGCAATACGAACGGGATTTGGAGACAGCGATGGCTGGAGCCGACACGTTGCTCTTGCTCACTGAGTGGCAAGAATACAGAGACCTCGACCCATTCGAGGTGGGTAGCGGCGTAGCCGGACTCCGGATTTTAGACGGGCGAAATGTTCTTGACGCCGCAAAGTGGCGTGCTGCCGGATGGCATTACCGCGGACTCGGAAGGCCATAAGAGTGACGGGAATTGAACCCTCCAACGGCAATGCGGGCGCAAACGGGGCCAGCCGCGCCACTCGAGCACCGCTCTCGGACAAACGTCGTCGATCAATGCTTGCCATTGCGATAAGCGTGGCCACCCTTTTGGCAATCACAGGGATAGCGATCCTGTGGCTCGGAACAAGAGCTTCCATCATTAAGAACGAGTTGGAAGCATCCACGCAGCTAGTGCCAAAGCTCAAGGAAAGCATCCTGAAAAATCAGGTTGCCGAAGCGTCTTCACTTGCAGAACAGCTGAAACAGCACACGGCTGCTGCCCGGCGTGCGGCCGCCGACCCGCTCTGGTCGCTTGCTTCAGCGACGCCATGGATCGGTTCGAACCTATCAGCTACATCCGAAATAGCCCGATCCGCGGACGACGTGGCAACTCTCGGAGTGGCCCCGTTGGTGAAAGTTTATGACTCGGTAAATTGGGACAAATTGATACCAAGCGGTGCTGGTACAGATCTCGGGCCGATACGTGAAGCGGCACCTGCAGTTACGTCCGCAGCACGCGCGGTGCGCGATTCAGCCGACCGTTTGAATCGCATTGACACTGGGAGCTTGCTCCCCCAAATCGCTGAACCCCTGGCTCAAGCCAAGCAACAGCTTGCTTCCGTTGTTGACGAACTTGAAACTGCCTCGGACGCCGCTCAACTCGCCCCAGCCATGCTTGGTGCCGACCAGCCGCGACACTACCTGCTTCTCGTCCAGAACAACGCCGAAGTACGGGCCACCGGGGGAATTCCTGGAGCATTAGTCGTCCTCACCGCAGACAAGGGCAAAATCAGCCTCTCTGATGAAAGCAGTGCCACCGAGCTCGGTACATTCAGTCCGCCTATCGCGGTTGACCCTGAGCAGGAACGGATCTATAGCTCCCGCATGGGAACCTTCATGCAGGACGTGAATTTCACACCGGACTTCCCCACTGCGGCAAGCACTGCGCTGAAAATGTGGGAACAGAAAAAGGGCGAAAAACTCGACGGGGCGGTGTCGATCGATCCAGTCGCTCTGGGCTACATCTTGGATGCCACCGGCCCCGTCACCCTTCAGGACCCGCAGTTGCGGGCCCTGACCGCCGGAAAACTTCCTGCTGAACTCAGTGGCAAGAACGTGGTCAAGACCCTCCTTTCGGACGTTTACGCCGAAATCAAAGAACCAAAGGTTCAAGACGCCTACTTCTCAGTCGTGGCAAAGGATGTCTTCGGCGCCCTTACCTCCGGTAAGGGCGAAGCAAAGACCCTGCTTGCCGGGGTCGGGAAGGGCGTGGAAGAGCGCAGAATTCTCCTGTGGTCGGCAAACACCGCAGAACAGTCCGTCCTTGGCAAATACACTCTCAGCGGATCAATTTCAGGTCCTAGTGTGCCAGCCGCACAGTTCGGCGCCTATTTCAACGACGGCACCGGCGCAAAAATGGACTATTACTTGAAGCAGACCGTTCAACTAGTCGAGCAGTGTGGAGCCGATGGATACGGAACCGTAAAGGTCCGCATCACCAGCACAAATACAGCGCCCGCTGATGCAGCATCTTCTCTGCCCGACTACGTCACCGCTCGGGGAGTGTATGGCGTACCCGCCGGATCGGTGCAGACAAATGTACTTGCCTACGGTCCATCTCAAGCGCAGGTAGAAACCGCCACTCAGGATGGGAAACAGGTTCCGTTCGGAGCACAACGGCACGATGATCGACCGGTAGGCACACTGTCTCTCCAACTAGCTCCCGGCCAAAGCAGTACGGTCGAATTCACTTTCGGGAAGATCGTGCAGCATAGCGAGCCGGAATTGGTGGTCACTCCAACTGTGGAATCCGCCGACAAAGTTGTACTCCCAACGCAAACGGAAAGCTGCAGTACCACCAGGTAGACAGCGTGTAAACCCTTTGTAACAGCTTTGGATTTACTTTGCGGAACCCGCTCGGGGGATGATAGCTTCTTTCTCGGGTAGGTCTCAGATTTCAGTTCACGTGTCCGTGGTGGATGAAATCACGCATCAACACAATTGAAATACGTACTAATCTCACGTACGTACCAGGTCTCAGGGGGACAAAATTGAAGAAATCACTTGCAGTGCTCGCGCTCGCGGGCAGTATCGCACTCACCGCATCCGCTCCGGCCATGGCCGTTGATTACCCGGCACCGGCCCAGCAGGGCACCGTATCCAGCGCCACAGTAACCATTGGCGGAACCGTTGTATTCTCCGGAACTGGCTTCACGCCCGGCGAAACCATCAACGTCACGATCACCTTTACCGCTGCTCCTCAGGGCGCGGCAGCACCCGGCACGGGCGGCGGCATCGCCTTGGCTGTACCGGGAGCCCTTTCTCTGGCACCGACCACGGTTACAGCCGTTGCTGACGGCTCGGGCGCTTTCTCCACCAACGTCACGCTGTCTGCAGCCGGAACTTACCAGCTGACCGCAGTCGGCGCTACGTCCGGCCACACGGTCACCGCAACGGTGGTCGCCGCCGGCGTCAGCCCCGCAGGCCTGGCCAACACCGGGTCGGGCGCCACCGGCACCGGCACGGGTCTGGCTAACACGGGTGTCGACTCCAGCCTGGTTCTCTGGGGCTTGGTCGGCGCCGGTGCGCTGGTTGCCGGTACCGCCTCGGTAGTTGTGGTTCGTCGCCGCGCGAAGGCCGAAACCGCAGCCTAAAGCAGTACCAAAGGAGGGGTTGTTTCCGATTATCCGGAAACAACCCCTCCTTGCTTTGCTCATGCTGTAATTTATGACCATGGGGAGACACTGGCGAAAGCGGAAAAGGCTGAGCTTGAATTTTGATGCGCTCTCACTTCCACGGATTCCTTACATAAGTAAGCAGACGTGGTCAATCGCTTTCCTGATCGTCCTTGCCCTGACTTCTTTCACCATGGCAGCAATCGCCCTCACGCGGCACTGATGCCAGGCTTTCAGCGTCCTCGGCCGAAGCGCGCCCACCTGTCAATATGTAAATATCTGCAATACCCGGCACCAACAAGTAAGTAAGAGAGCACTACCCGTGGATTTGCCCCGCCCCGTTCGGATCCTCACCGTTTGTACCGGCAACATCTGCCGCTCCCCCGTCGCTGAACGCCTACTTCAAGCGGGGCTCGACCAAGTCCTCGCCGGTGGGTTCGAAGTCAGAAGCGCCGGCACTCGGGCGATGGTCGGCGAGCCGATCCAACCCCTCTCGGCGGATGTCATCCAAACATACGGCGGCTCTCCGGATCATTTTGCGGCCCGCCAGCTCACGCAGAAGATCCTGAGGGAACAGGACTTGGTGCTCACCATGGCATCCAGCCACAGAGGTGAAGTCCTCCAGCTTGACCCTTCCCTTCTCAAGCGAACCTTCACGATCCGTGAATTTGCTCGGATGGTAAGTGCCCTTGAAGAGCGCGACGACGATACCTCCAGCGTCGACCACCTGACATTCTGGCGAGACCTACCGGCACGGGCATCCTCCGTGCGACACCTTGTCCTCGCCGCACAAGCCTCCGACAATGACGTAGCAGACCCCTACAAGCAAGGCGCCGACGCATACCTCAGGATGGAAGACGAACTTGCACCAGCCATCCTGAGGATCCTCCGCTTCGCGCGCCTATCCATGCAAAACGCATAACAAATCCGCTACTAGCGTGCCTAGCCCAAGAATTCCTTCATCCAGGACCTCAGGTCTTCGCCGAACTCGGCCCGTTCTGAAGCGATCGTGATAACGGCCTTCAAATAACTGAGCTTGTCCCCCGTATCATACCGGCGGCCGCGGAACACCACTCCGTAAACACCGGCGCCATCTCCCTGACTCGCGGCAAGGGTCCGGAGGGCATCCGTCAACTGAATCTCGCCGCCACGCCCCGGCCCCGTCTCTTCGAGGACGTCGAAAACGGCAGGGTGCAGCACATATCGCCCGATAACGGCAAGGTTCGATGGCGCTTCTTCAACCGAAGGCTTCTCGACCAGGCTATTCACACGGACGTACTCCTCCCCGGAAACAAGCGAAATATCGGCGCACCCGTAGGCGCTGATCTGGGACGGTTCAACCTCGATAAGGGCAATGACTGACCCGCCCGTCTTGGACTGCACGTCAATCATGATGGAGAGAAGCTCGTCATCCTCATCAATGAGATCGTCACCCAGCAAGACCGCAAATGGCTCGTTACCTACGTGCTGCCGGGCGCAAAGCACGGCGTGGCCCAAGCCCTTGGGTTCGCCCTGTCGGACATAGTGGATAGGCCCAAGCCCGGATGCATGCTGCACAGTGGCGAGACGAGTCTCGTCGCCCTTCAATTCCAATGTTCGTTCCAGCGCAGGCGCACGATCGAAATGGTCTTCAAGTGAGCGCTTGTTGCGCCCGGTGATCATCAGGATGTCGTCGAGACCCGCTTTGACGGCCTCTTCCACTACATACTGAATGGCCGGCTGATCAACTACCGGCAACATTTCCTTCGGCATAGCCTTGGTGGCAGGCAAGAATCGAGTACCCAACCCGGCCGCAGGAATAACAGCTTTACGAACTAATCCCCCCATAGTCATGGGGTAATCATACGAATTGATATTCGGAAGCGCGAACGGCCATTCCAAGCGTCGGTAATCTAACTCAAGATGACGCAAATTACCGCAGAGTAACCCGCGAAGATCCTCTAACCCCGGGCTTTCCTTACCGGATGTCCGCTGAGGATCGACAGCCGATTGAAAGCATTGATTCCGATTCCGGCCATACAAAGCACGCTGATCTGCTCCTCCGTGTAGACCTGACGGGCCCGTGCGAATAGTTCCGGGGTTGGATGCTCGACACTCATACGGGTGATCTGTTCCGCGAGCTCAAGGGCCACTTTTTCTGACTCGGTGAAGAGTTCCACCTCTTCATACACGGGGATCAGGGACAGACGCTGTTCCGTCTCGCCATAGCTGAGAGCGCGACGATGATGGAGGTCCAAGCAGAACGCACAGCCGTTGATCTGCGAAGCGCGGTAATTCACCAATTCCAAGGTAGTCCGGGGGATCCCCGTCCTGTCTGCCGCAGCGTTTACCTGCTCGGCATATGCGTTGAGCGCTTGATAAGCCGCTGGCACCTGCTTGTCCAAGTAGCTGGCAAGACGAGGAGTAGTTTCATTCATTCGATGAGCCTATCCGAGAGGTCTCCGGTGACTTCCAACCGGAAGTCTCCGAGCACTGTCCAAACGACGTCAACATCTGCAGCTCAGTATCCTTACTCAGCACTTACATTCACCCGTTGGAAGGTTGCGGGTGCTACGGCTCTCGAAACAGGTAGCTCCCACTCGGGCGTAAGGCTCACCCGATCCATACCCTCAAACCATGATCAATCCAATTCACATGGTTCCCGGGCGACCGCAGCAGCCACAACGTTCGGGGAAAGACACGTTGCAAGATGCGGGGTGGACCATGCTGTCCGTAGCCGTCGGCCTGGTCCTTATCCCGGCTATCGCAATTGACGAGGCACTCCGTACCTTGTTCCCAGGCATCCGGCGCGAAAGCGAGCCGGACCTCGGACCATACATCAACTAGCGACTGTCTTCCTCAGCCCCCACCCACGCAACCGGCGCCACCCACCCGCGCCAGCCCGCCGTCGTCGTTATTTCGCCGTATCCGCGAGCCAGGTGAGGATCGTGTCCAGGCTCTCGGGGTCCAGGTGGGTGTCGGGTTCGTTGTAGCCCGTGCCCGGTGACGCGAGGACTTCGGCCTTGCTGCGCGTATCTTCCTTGAAGACGTGGTTGGCGTTGGGCGGCAACGCGAAGGTCACGTTCGGCATCCCGATGGCGGCTTCCTGCAGGGGGTGCCCATCGGCGTGGAAGTCGATCTGAACGTCCTTTCGGCCGATCAACACGAGGGTGGGAATCCGCACCTTTCCCAACGAGTCCAGGCTGGACTCGACCCAGAGCTCGCGCGCGAGTGGGAGGTTCATCGGGGCCTCGAAACTGGCGAGCACCATCTTCACGCTGTCCGGAATGCCGGGATCGGGGTTCATGGGCAGTCCCTCTGCGTATCGCGACGCCGCTTCCTCCACCTTGGACATCATCTCGGCCCCGCCAGGCACCTGGGCGGACTGAAGGGCCAGTTGCGACAGCAATACGGCCTGGATCGGTCGGCCAGGGGGCGCCGCAAGGATGATCCCGACGAACGGAAACTTCTGCTGGCTGGTGACGTAATGCAGCACATGGAGCGTGCCCTCGCTGTTTCCGAGCCCGACAATCCGTGCTGAATCAACGAAATCCTGGCCAGCGAGCACCCCAACGGCGGCGGCCAACTCGTCCAGGTGGGACTGCATGCTCACGAATCCCAAGAGCTTCGTGACATTCTCGATCGCCCGCGGGCCGGACGCCCGTTTGTCGTAGCGAATGGACGCGAAACCGGCATCAGCGAACGCCTCCGCGAATAGCTTGGCGCTCCCGTTCTCGCCCGGGATCAGCGGCGAGCACCAGTCCCTGTCCGTCGGGCCGCTGCCGGCAACCAGAACCACCGCCGGAAACGGCCCATCGCCGTCGGGCCGGACAACCGTGCCCTCCATGGTGATGCCGTCCAACTCCCAGGACACCTCGATAGAACTCGCCATGCCCACAGTCTCACAGCGGACTACTATCGGGACAAGCGTCCTCACGCAGGCCCGCCGATACATTCCAGAAAGAAATTCTTCACCGGGTGTCCTTTTGGGGCGGGCACATCCGTCGTAGGGGTATCGACAAGAAATAGGAGTGAACGTGGAATACATGCTTTTCATCTGCACCGATCCCACCGCGCCGAAGTACGTGGCCGAGGAGGACAACATTGAGGAATGGGTAGCCGAAATGGAAGGACGCGGCGTCACCCGGCACGGGGACCGCTTGCGTCCCGTCCAGGACGCCACCACCGTCACCGTGCGCGAGGGTGAAGTGCTGGTGTCCGACGGGCCGTTCGCCGAGACGAAAGAATGGATCGCAGGGTACGACGTCATCTCCTGCGCAGACCTCGACGAAGCCGTGGAAGTCGCCTCCAAACACCCCATGGCCAAATTCGGCAAGATCGAAATCCGGCCCGTGTGGCCACTGGGCCTGTAGCCGATAGGTACAGGGGGAAAGGATGCAGGCGTGCCCGAGCTGACGGAGGTCCAAGCAGCCATCACGGCCGCCTCGGCCTCGGAGAGCGCACGGATCAACGCAACCCTCATCCGGGTGACGGGCGACTGGAGCCTGGCCGAAGACTGCGTACAAGACGCCTTCGCTCGCGCCATGGCTGACTGGCCTGCCCGCGGCATCCCGAAAAACCCCGGCGCCTGGATCACCACCGTGGCCAAGAACCGCGCGATCGACCGCCTCCGCAGCGCGGCCAGCGAAAAGCGGGCACTCAGCGAACTCGCCATCCTCTCGGAACTCGAGGAACTGCCCGAAGAGCCCGACGGCGGTCCAACACTCGACGACGACCGCTTACGTCTCATCTACACCTGCTGCCATCCGGCCCTCCCCATGGAAGGCCGGGTGGCACTGACCTTACGAACAGTCGCAGGCCTGGGGACCAACGAGATCGCCCGCGCGTTCCTGGTCTCCGAATCCACCATGTCCAAGCGGCTGGTCCGTGCCCGGGCCAAGATCAAGGAGGCGGGAATCCCCTACCGGGTACCGCCGCCGGAGCTGCTCGGCGAGCGCACCGCCGGAGTCCTGGCCGTGCTGTACCTCATGTTCAACGAAGGCTACTCGGCAACCGGCGCCGACTCCTTGACCCGTGACCCGCTCGTCAAGGAAGCAATCCGGCTGGCGCGCTTGCTCGTCAGCCTGCTCCGCAGTTCCCCTCAACAACCGGAGGCACTCGGACTGCTGGCACTCATGCTGTTCCACCACGCACGCCGACGCTCGCGACTCGACGACAACGGAGACATCGTCACGCTCGAGGACCAAGACCGCACCCTCTGGGACACTGCCTCGGTCACCGAGGCGAGCGGTTTGCTCACGACGGCGGAGCGCACCGCCGTCGAGCACGGCACCCCGCCGGGGAGCTACCGTATCCAAGCCGCTATCGCGGCCTGCCATATGGCGGCGCCCGAATTCGACCGCACCGATTTCGGCCGGGTGGCGTCGCTCTACGAGGCGCTTTCCCGCATTGCGCCCTCGCCCGTCGTCGAACTTAACCGGGCAGTCGCCGTCGCGATGTCCCAAGGGCCAGCGGCGGGACTTGGCCTCATCGAGGAACTAGACCAAAAGCGATCCCTCGACGGGTACTACCTGCTGCCGGCCGCCAAAGCCGACCTCCTACGACGCCTCGGAAGGACCACCGAGGCCAACCTCGAATACCAACGCGCCCAGGCACTCGCGCCGAGCGACACCGAACGCCGCTACCTCAACAAGAGGCTGGCGGAGACCACCCTCAAGGAGCAGAAATGAAGCACCTCCTCTTGATCCCCAACAATTTCGACACCTGGAACGCCCTCCCGCAGGACGAGGTGGACGCGATCATGCAAGCCCACGCCACACTGCAGGCGGAGCTCCGCGCCAACGGAGAATTCGTCGAGGCGCACGAATTGGGCGAAGAAGCCACCTACGTCACAACGAACGGCGGCGAGCGCACAGTCACCGACGGGCCGTTCATGGAGACGAAGGAAATCGCGGCCGGGTTCTACATTGTTGACTGCGCCGATACCGCCCGGGCCGTGGAGATCGCGGGCAAGCTCGGCGAGTCCCGGTTGTGGCCCATCGAGGTCCGCCGCATGGACCCGTAACTCTTGCCTCTCCGCTCGCGGGGCTTTCTTGATCCATCGGGCGCGGGCGCGAGAGGATCGGGGGATGTCCCGCGACCGTTTCATGCGTATCCACAGTCCCGAGTTCACCGCCATGAGCGAGCGGGTCCTGCAAGTCACCCAATTGACTTCGAGGCTCAATATCCTGCCGTTCGACGACGAAGCCGGTAAAGCGGAGTTGTTCGAACAAATCCTTGGCCGGCCGCTTCCGCCGCGCGTCACCATCTATCCGCCCTTCTACACGGACCACGGCCTTCGCCTCGACCTCGCCGAGCGCGTGTTCATCAACCAGGGCTGCACCTTCTTGGACTACGCGGGGATCCGGATCGGCGAGAGGACCATGATCGGCCCGAAGGTCACCTTCATCACCAACGGCCACCCGGTGGACCCGGAAGAACGGCGGCTCTGGCTGACGGGCGCGCCGATCGACGTCGCGGAGAACGTGTGGATCGGCGCCGGGGCCACGATTCTGCCCGGCGTGAGCATCGGCCGCGATGCCGTGATTGCCGCCGGTTCGGTAGTCGCCGACGACGTTCCGGCAGCCACCTTGGTGACCGGCACCAAGGCCAGCGTCCGCCGACAGTGGTGACAACTCCCTAGCTGTGCTTGCGGCCCGCTGAGGTCCAGCCCTTCTGGTGGAGCCGTTCGACGCCGTCGAGAAGGACGTCCAGGGCGAACTCGAACTCGAATTGGTCGTCACAACCTCCACCGGGCGCGGTGCCTTCATCGTGCGAACCGATGGTCGCGATCGTGACGATGTGCGGATACCTCTGCGCGACCTCGCGGAACATCACAGCCTGCGCATCGGGATCGGCGGGCGGTGCCGGCGTCGGGAAAACCTCCTGGGTGAATCCCCACATCCGGCTGCCGAGGGCATGCATGGCGTGGTGGGTGAGGTCCGCGGAAAGCCCGCCTTCCAGGAACATCCCGATGAGGGAATTCATGTAGTCCAGCACGATCGGCGGCGCCTGCGTGCGCGACTCGATCACCTGCGGCGCCCAAGGATGCCGCAGAAGCGCACGACGAGCCGAAAGGACCATCTCCCGCACCCCGCACTTCCAGTCACGCCCGGTGGCCGGTGGATCGATCTCGGCCACTACCACGCTGACCATGCCGTCAAGGAGTTCCTCCTTGTTCGCCACGTGCTTGTAAAGCGCCATGGGAGCCACACCCAGTTCCTGCGCCAGGTTGCGCATGCTCAGCGAGTCGATTCCCGCCTCGTCAGCGAGTACGACGGCGGCCCGCAGCACCCGCTCGCGGCTCAGCGGGGCGCGGCGCAGGACAGCCGTCCCTCCGGCGCCGTTGCTGGTCTCGTTGCGACTCCTTGACATGGTGTACAGCGTACACCTACCATCTCAAATATCGAAGGTGTACGCCGTACACCTCACCCCTTGGAGGCTCCAATGACTGCAGCAGCGAAACCCGCCCGCATGGATCGAAACCGGAAAATCGCACTCCTTGCCGGCGCGCTCTACCTGGCAACTTTTGTCTCCATCCCCACGCTTACGCTGTACGCGCCGGTCCACGACCGCGGCTACGTCACGGGTTCCGGTCCGGACACGGGCGTCATGGTGGGTGGCGTCCTCGAGATCATCGTCGCTTTCGCCTGCATCGGAACGGCCATAGTGCTGTATCCGGTGGTCAAGAGGCAAAACCAGTCGCTCGCGTTGGGATTCGTGGCGGCGCGTACCTTGGAGGCCTCAACGATCGTCGCCGGCGTCGCGTGTTTGCTGGCCGTCGTCAGCCTCCGGGAGGCCGGAGCTGGAGCGGACGCAGTTGTCACCGGCCAAGCCTTGGTGGCACTGTACGACCGCTTCTTCCTCCTGGGCCAAAGCCTCATCCCGGCCGCGAACGCGTTGTTGCTGGGCTCCTTGCTCTACAAGTCCCGCCTGGTTCCGCGGGTCCTTCCCGTGCTGGGCTTCATCGGCGCTCCGCTGCTGCTCGCCTCCAACGGGGCAGTCATGTTCGGCCTGATCGATCGCATCTCGCCTGTTTCGGGTATCGCTACGCTGCCGATCGCGGTATGGGAACTCTCCTTGGGTGTATGGCTCGTGGTCAAGGGATTCAAGCCCTCCCCCATCATCAACAACGCCCAGGCTCCCGTCCTTGCGTGACGCTTCGGCCCTTGTCCCTCTGGCCTTGTCCGGCTGAACGTGGCCATCGTTGACACCCTCCAACGCCGCGAGGAGACTTTCGATTGGGGGTGCCTCTCTTCGAAAGGAGCCCGAAATGCCGTGGCATGTGGAGGGTACTTATTTTGAGAATTGCAATTGCGATATGGTCTGCCCGTGCTCGACATCCGGGCTGACCGCACCGGCGGATAACGACCGCTGCAACGTGGCGCTGGCCTTCCACGTGGAAACGGGTGATGTAAACGGAGTGGACGTCGGTGGCCTGACGGTCTGCATCGTTGCCGACACTCCCGCGCTGATGAGCGACGGGGGTTGGAAGGTCGGAGTTTTGGTAGATTCCGCCGCTTCGAGCGAACAGGCCGAAGCCCTCGGAGCAGTCTTCGGCGGCCAGCTCGGCGGACCCATGGAGGGCTTGACCCCGTTGATCGGGGAGATGGCAGGGATGGAGTCCCTCGAAATGGCCTACGCCGACGACGGACGGGTGCACCGCGTCACCATTGGAAGCGCCGTAGACATGGCAGTCGAAGACTTCGTGTCCCCGCTGGATCCCACGGGGCAAGGAGTGAAAATCAGCGGCGTAGGATTCCCGGCCGACACCCTGGCAGCGGGAACCTCCAGCACCGCCCGGGTGGACGTCTTCGGAATGACGTGGGATAACTCCGGAAAGAACTCGTTCTCCGCCCCGTTTGCCTGGGCCGCCTAGGTTCCGAATCGCAAGGGTGTGCGCCACGGCAGGATCCTTTGGGTCCTACCGTGGCGCCTGTCTGTTGGCTTGCCTACCCCCTGAAGACCGGCGCCCGCTTCTCCTGGAAGGCCCTGAAACCTTCGGCATAGTCCTCGGTCTTGCAAAGCCGGGCTTGCTCGCTGTTTTCCTCGGACATGGAAGCCCACAGGCCAATGCGCTTGTCGCGGATATCAGCCACCAATTGCTTGCTGGCCAGGAACGCGCCGGTAGCACCCTCGGCCACCCGCTCCACCACAGCCCGCGTTCCGGGCAACAGATCCTCGTCAACCATCACGCGGCTGAACATGCCCAGCGCAACGGCCTCCGTCCCGCTGATCAGGTCCGCGGTGTAGATGAGGTCCAAGGTGCGGTGCATGCCGAGCCGTTCGGTGAAGTACCAGTGCCCACCCGAATCCAAGGTGGCGCCCAGCTTCGCGAACGGCGAGCCGAACTTTGCCGACTCCGCCACGTACACCACGTCCGTGGCCAGCAGCAGCCCGAGTCCAACGCCCAGGCACGCACCATGCACCGCCGCGAACGTCGGAGCCGGGAAGGCGGCCATCTTCTTCAACAAAGGCTCCACCAAGCCGTTGAGGTAAGCCTTCGCGTCGTCACTTTCCGGATCCACGCCCGCGATGTCCCGGCCGGCGCAAAAGGCGCGGCCCTCCCCGCGAAGCAGCAGCGCCCGGACCAGACCGCTCGAGGCGGCGGCAGCAGCGTCGTCGTACGCTTTTTCCAGTTCCTTGAGCCCCGCCTCGTCAAGCGAGTTCATCTTTTCCGGGGCATTGAGGACAATTTCGGCGATGCCGTTGGCGATGGAGAGCTCGATCATTCGTTTCTTCCTTAGACGTCGAAATCGACCGTGACGGATTCACTGGTGGGGTGTGCCTGGCACGTCAGGACGTAACCCTTGTCCAGCTCATCCTGCTCCAGGGCGTAGTTCTCGTCCATGGTGACCGTGCCGGTGATGAGCTTCGCGCGGCACGTTCCGCAGACGCCGCCGGCACACGCGAACGGCACGTCGGGACGCACGCGCAAGGCGGCGTTGAGGATGGATTCCCGGGCGTGCGTGGGGCTCGCGACATCGCCCGTCAAGCCATCGAGCTTGAAGGTGATCTTGAACGTCTCCTGCGACTCGTCCTCCACAACAGGCCGGCCGGCGTTGCCCTCGGGACGATCCGGACGACCCGTGGTGAACAGCTCAAACCGCACGCGATCAGGCTCAACGCCACGGGCCGCGAGGGTATCCCGGCACAACTGCACCAGCTCGAACGGGCCGCACAGGAACCACTCGTCCACATCCTCCGCATGGATGGCCGTGCCCAGCAACTGCTGGAGCTTCTCGGCGTCGATACGGCCGGTCATGAGCGGAGCGATGCGCTGCTCACGGGACAAAACATGGTGCAACGCCAGGCGCGATGGGTACTTGTCCTTCAAGTCCGCCAATTCCTCCAGGAACATGACGTCCATGGCGGCCTTGTTCGCGTAAATCAGGTCGAATCGGGTCTCCGGGTTCGCCGCCAACAGCGTGCGGGCGATCGCGATCACCGGCGTGATGCCCGAACCGGCCGCAATCGCGACGAACGAGCCGGCGTCGCCGAATTCGCCGGCCATGTCCTGCGGATTGTTCATGGAATTCATGACATTCCGCTCAACGGCTTTGCCGTCCTTGCCATGCTTCGAGACGAACGCACCCATGGGACTCATGACGTCGAGCGTGTCGCCCGACTTCAGCTCCGCATTCGCCCACGTGGAGAACACACCGCCCAGGTCCTTCTTGACGGCCACGCGGATCTCGCTGCTGCCATCCGCGAAACTCTTGGGTTCGGCACAAATCGAATAGCTGCGCCGGACTTCCTTCGGCTCGCCCGACTCATCCGGGAGCGTGGTCCGGAGCGCGACGTACTGCCCGGGAAGGTAGTCGTACTGGCCGGCAAGCTCTTTGGGAACACCGAACGTGACTTCGATGGCGTCTTCCGTGAGCCGCCGGACTTCCGAGACGGTCAGCGAATGAAAAGACGCACGACGGCGGCCGGTGGCCTCAGCCTCTTCGGCGGCGGTTTGGCGGACAACGGGCATGTCAGATTCCTTACAGGACTTTGAAGTAGTCGAACGGTTCCTGGCAGTCCTGGCAGACATAAAGCGCCTTGCAGGACGTGGAACCGAAGCGGGTGAGTTCCTTGGTGTTCAGCGACGAACACCGCGGGCATTTCACGGCGAGCTTGAGCCGGATGGGACCGGAATGGCCGCCGGCCGCTGCCTTGCCGGAGGGCGGAGCGATGCCGTACTCCTGCAGCTTGGCCTTGCCCGAATCCGTCATCCAGTCCGTGGTCCACGCCGGAGCCAGGACCAGTTCCACATAGACGCTCGGGTAGCCCTCCTTGCGGAAGATCGCTTTGAGGTCGTCACGGATGGCATCCATCGCCGGGCAGCCCGAGTACGTAGGCGTGATAGTGACCTGGACCGCGGGAACCAGCCCGCCGTCGTCGAACAGCTTCACGCTCCGAAGGATCCCCAAGTCCTCAATGGTGAGTACCGGGATTTCCGGATCGCAAACCGTGGCGGCAATTGCCCACGCCTTCTGCTCGGCCGTCCTGGGCGTCTTGGCGCTCGACTCCTGCACGAACACGACGGTCACCAGCTTGCCCCGGGATGCTCGCGGGCGAGCACCTGCATCTCGGCGAGCAAATAGCCCAAGTGCTCGGAATGCTTGCCACGCCGGCCACCGCCGAGCGACTGCGGGATGCCCGCGAGGTTGAGTTCCTGCTCGAGCCCGGCTTCGGCGAGTATCTCGCCGGTGAGCTGATCGAACTCGGCGCGGAGGCTCGACGGCAGGACTCCCGTGTTGGATTCCGCGAGGCGTTCCGTGAGTGAATCGTCCTCGAAGAGCTCGTCCACGTACGGCCACACAAGCTTGAAGGCCCGGACCATACGACGGCGGGACTCTTCCGTTCCGCCCGCTAGCCGCAACACCCACTGGGCACTGTGGTCGCGGTGGTAGTCCACCTCTTTGAGTGCCTTCGCAGCGATTGCCGCCAGGGTTTCGTCTGCCGAGCCGGACAGCCGCTTGTACAGTTCGAACTGGTAGTGGCTCACGATGAACTGCCGGGCGATGGTCACCGCGAAATCCCCGTTTGGCTGCTCGAACAAATGGGCCGAACGGAATTCGTGCTCCCTGCGGAAGTACGCGAGATCATCCTCGGACTTGCCCCAGGCCGCACCCGCGTAGGTGAGGAACGAACGAGCATGTCCCAACTGATCAAGGGCGATATTGCCCAGGGCCACGTCTTCCTCGAGCTCGGGAGCGCGGGAAATCCAATGTCCCAGGCGCTGGGCGAGGATCAGGGCGTCGTCGCCCAGGCGGAGTGCATACTCCCCGATGTCCTCGTTTGGCTTTACTTGTCCCCTGCGGATTTCGAGGGCGATGTCCTCCGGGCGAAGGGCATTGCCCGGCGTGATGCGGGTGGCGCTCGCTGAACCGTCGCCCGAAGCGCCGGCTCCGCTCACGCCGACGGAGATATCCCCGTGGCCTTCAATGGCAAAGTCTGTCTCTGCTGCGTTTTCCGGGGCCGTCACAGGTGCTTCACGCCTTCGCTCTTGGTGTAGTACGTCGCGTGGCGGTAATCCTTGCCCTGCGGAGACTCAAAGAACGAGCCCTTGGAATCGGGATCGCTCGAGGAAATCGCGTCAGCCGGAACCACCCAGATGGACACGCCCTCGTTGCGGCGCGTGTACAGGTCACGGGCGTTGCGCAGCGCCATCGCCGCGTCGGGCGCGTGCAAGGAGCCTGCGTGGACATGCGAAAGGCCGCGGCTTGAGCGGACGAAGACTTCCCACAAGGGCCAGGCGTTTGTGTTCATGCTGCGTATTCCTTCTCTGCTTGCTTGCGCGCGTATTCGGCCGCGGCCTCGCGGACCCACGCGCCGTCGTCGTGCGCTTCACGGCGGCGCTCAAGCCGCTGCGCGTTGCACGGACCGCGGCCGGCGAGAACGTCTTTGAACTCGTTCCAGTCCAACGGGCCATGCTCCCACTTCTTGGTTTCCTCGTTGAAGCGGACCTGGTCATCCGGGAGCGTGAGGCCCAGGACCTTGACCTGCTCAACCATCATGCCGACGAAGCGGCTGCGCAGCTCGTCGTTGCTGAAGCGCTTGATGTTCCAGGCCATGGACTGCTTGGAGTTGGGGGAATCGTCGTCCGGCGGGCCGAACATCATCAGCGCCGGGGCGTACCAGCGGTTGACGGCATCCTGCGCCATCTGCTTCTGCGCTTCCGTGCCGTTGGACAGTTCGAGGAGGATCTCGAAACCCTGCCGCTGGTGGAACGACTCTTCCTTGCAGATGCGCACCATCGCGCGTCCGTAGGGGCCGTAGCTTGCGCGGCACAGGGGAACCTGGTTGCAAATAGCGGCCCCGTCCACCAGCCAGCCGATCGCGCCCATGTCCGCCCAGGAAATCGCGGGGTAGTTGAAGATGGACGAGTACCGTGCCTTGCCGGCGATCAGGTCATCCATCATCTTGTCGCGCGACTGGCCGAGCGTTTCCGCGGCCGAGTACAGGTACAGGCCGTGGCCGGCCTCGTCCTGGACCTTGGCCATGAGGATGGCCTTGCGCTTGAGGCTCGGAGCCCGCGTGATCCAGTTGGCCTCGGGCTGCATGCCGATGATCTCCGAGTGCGCATGCTGCGAAATCTGGCGGAGCAAAGTCTTGCGGTAAGCCTCCGGCATCCAGTCGCGGGGTTCGATCCGCGAGTCCTCGGAGATGATGCGGTCAAAGTACGCCTGACCTGCTTGCTCCCGCTCCCGCTCATCGGGGGACAGCTCAGGGGGCACAGACTGCAGATTCTGCGATGCCATGATTGCTCCTAAATATTTACCGACCGTTCGTTCAGAATATGCGGAAGGCGCGAGATGCGTCAAGCGTTCGGACGGGTCACAAAAAGGAGTACGACGGCGGGTGGGCGGCTTCCGGGAGCCACCCACCCGCCGTCGGGGTCTTGCCCTCGCAGGGCGAGCACCGGCGTCGGCGACTCACCCGCATGGGCGAGTACCGGCGGCGGGGGCTCAAGCCTGGGGCGGATACGGCTGCTGCGGATACGGCGGATATGCCTGCATGGGCCGGTCGAAACGCTGGCCCTTCGGATTGGGCGGCAGGATCATCAGGATGAGCAACGCAATCCAACCGAGCACAGGGATAACAATCAACAGCAAGAACCACGCGCCAAGATTGACGTCGTGCAGGCGCCGCGCCCCCACGGCGAGGGAAGGCACCACGGTCGCCAGGAACCAGACGCCGCCCAAAGCGGTTGAAGCGCCGGTGCTGCCGCTTCCATTCGACCCGATCGCGTTGATGAGGCCGGAGATAATGGCCGACGCGAGGGCCCACCACCAATATTCGCTGCGGCTGGCCCGTCCATGGAAGACGGCATACTTCTTCCAGAAACGTTTGAACGCCTCCACCGGCGGAGCCCCGTAGTACGGCAAGTCGAGCGGCACACCGGCTGGAGGGAGATTCTGAGGCTGATAGTTGGTCATCGTTCAAGCCCTTCCATGCAGAGGATTCGACACCCGTATGGTAGGCGTGTTCGAGCCGCGGGGACAGGGGAACTTGCTTGCCCTGGCTTTATGCCGGGCCCCGCCGCAACCTCGGCCCAACCGCGCCCCAACCGCACGCCTCAACCGCGGAGCGCGCGGATGAACTCCTCCACAGCTTTGGGTCCCTCATTGCTGTCGGCGAGGCGGATCAATTGGTTCGCGAGCACCGCGACCTTGACGTTCGCGCGGCTACTGGCACTGACGAGCAATTGGAAGGCTTCGTCCGAATTGATCATCAACCAGCCCATGAGGATGCCACGGGCCTGGTTGATCGCGCCGCGGGTGGCATGAGCCCCGGCGACCGCATCCCGCGCGGCTTGCGAGGTTTCGCGGTGGATTGTGGAGGTCAAGTCCATTGTGGTGCCGTCCAGGCGCGAGACGATTCCGTCGTCGTTGAGGCGTCCCACGCCGGCCGTCATGACACGGCGAATGTGCTGCCGCGCATCCACGATCCGGTGGTAGATACAGAAATGGCCGCCATTCTGGAACACTTCCTCGAGGATCGCCCGGATCCGCGGCCGGTCCTCCGGATGCTTGTGCGACATCAGCAACTCGAACGAGGGCACCACTTCCCCGCGCTCGTAGCCATGTAAATTGAAGAGACCGTCGGACCACTCGGCTTTCCCGGTGAGCGGATCGAAGTGGAAACTGCCCGCCATGAGTCCGACGGCGCCCAACGCACTGGAATACGCATGGGGGCCGTCTAGAATGGCCATGACTACCTCCTTCTGGGGATTCGGTTCCGGCATTGTTTTCATCGGAAACCGGAACTACTAAGCAAGCTTACTAATTTTACGTAATCCCCAGAATACACAGGATTTCGGCCCTTCCAGCTTTTCGGACGGCCCGTGACGCAGCCTCCGATCCCTTAGGAACATGCGCATCCTTCGCAACCGATTTGTATCCGAAATGACGCCTTCCCTCCCCCGTATTTAACCCGCGTGAGTGGTAGCGTCCGGGTCATGAACGGGCGACGGCGACTGTGGCTGGCATCTGTATTGGCAGTTCTGCTTGTGATTGGCGTGGTTTTGGCCGTGGTCCTCACCCGCAGCGGCCAGACCACGGCCGGCCCCACGCCGTCGAGCGCTTCCGCCACCCCTTCAGCCACCCCGCCCGCCACGAAGAAGCCTTCGACGCCGCCTCCCGTACCCGCGGCACCCGCACCGCCGAGCATCGCCAACCTTCCGGCGGCGCCCATGAACATCCTGGTCATCGGAAGTGACAGCAACGGCAACGCGCACCAGGAAGCCGCGCAGACTGCTGCCACGGGAGTTCCATTCGACCAACAATCGGACACCCTCATGCTCATCCACGTTCCGGCCGACCGGCGCATGGTGTACGGGATCTCGATCATGCGGGACACGTGGGTGAACATCCCCGGCTACGGAGCGTACAAGGTCAACGCGGGCCTGGGACTGGGCGGAATCGACCTCACAACGCGCACGGTCGAATCACTCTTTGGAATCCACATCGACCACACCGTGATGCTTGATATGCACGGCTTCAAAGTTCTTGTCGACGGGCTGGGCGGGATCGACATCAACGTCCCCCAGGCCTTCACGTCCACCATCGAAACACAGCATCAATTCACGGCCGGAATGAACCACCTCGACGGCCAAGCGGCCCTCGAGTTCGTCCGTGAACGCCATGCCTTCGCCGACGGAGACTACACTCGCGTGCGCGATAACCAGATCTTCATGCGAGCGCTCCTGAGTAAGTTGTCCGGAGCTGTCCGTGACCCTGTCAGCGTCTTGGCCCTGGTCAACTTTGCCGCGAACGACCTCACTGTTGACGGCGGTTTTGATCCCGTCTCAGTGGCCATCCTGGCTTACGGAATGCGGACCATCGACCCCGCCGCTTCGGTGTTCTTCACCCTGCCCAATTTAGGTACGGGCACCTCCGCGGACGGGCAGTCGATTGTCATTCCGGACTACGGCGCCTTCGCAGCCGTGGGCGCCGCGGTTCGCGACGACACACTCGCCCAATACGTAGCCGCCCACGGCTTCTGACGCACTCCTCTCTCTCCGAGACGCCCGCTCACCTAAACCCCCTTTCGGGCCGACCGTCGCTCACATCACGTGAGCCGGCGTCGGGAAAAAACCCTCCAGACGTGAGCCGGCGTCGGAAAAAACCCACCGCCTCTGACGCCCGCTCACCTAATCCCCCTTTCGGACCAACCGTCGCTCACATCCTGCAGGAAATCCCCCAACGCCCGCTCACGTCTGACCGCTTCCGGCCAAAACGACGCTCATTGGGTCCTAATGGTCTACAACAGCTACTCCTCCACAACCACCGTGCCGATCATGCCCAAGTAGTCGTGCAAAGCGCAGATGTAGTCGTACTCTCCGGCCTTGTTGAAGGTCACGGTGAACGTGGAGTTCGGTGCCAAGATGCCGGAATTGAGCTGTCCGCCGGTGTAGTTACCCGGATCGCCCAGCGGAGCGAACGGGTTGGCCGGCTCGGTGCCGAAGGTTACCGTGTGTGGCTCGCCCATGCCGCTGTTCTGGAACGTCACGCTCTCGCCAACATGCACCACAACGTTGTCCTCGATGAACCGCATGACCATGGACGTTCCGTTGTCAGTGCCCAGGATGACCGTGTGGTTGTCGGCTTGGTCGCGGGCTTCGCTCCACTGCTGGTAGCCGTCACGGATGATGGCCTGTTCAGCGCGGTTCACCCGGTTGTCATACTGCGACTGCGTGTATGGGTAGTCCGTGCCCTTATCCCGCACGTGGACGGTACCCTTCATCGCCATGCCGTGCACCAGGCAGTAATACGTGAAGTCACCGGTGTTCGGGAATGTCAGGGTATAGGTCTCCACCGCTGGGAGGCCGCTATCCGAAACGTTGGACATCACCCCGGAGTTGTAATACGAGTGCCCGTCGTAGCTCGTGCCACCTTGGGGCAGCCCGTACACAGGGTTGAACGGATCAAAGGGTTGCGTGGATTCGATCGTTTGCCCGGCGGCCAGGAAAGTGACGGTGTGGATTTCGCCTGCATTGGCCTCCCACGTGACGCTGTCATCGGCATTGATGAAAATGTTCTTCGGCAGGAAAGACATTCCCTGGATCGCCTGGTCCGGCGATTCGGAACCGACCTGGACGGTCCAATTCCGAGGCGACTTCCCGCCGTCGGCCGCTGCAGTGCCGCTCAGGGCGATAGGCAGGACGAGGGCAGCGAGTAAGGCGATCAGCACGCGAAAGCGCGGCTTTTTCAGGGGCTGTGGATGAGCAGTCATAAGACTCATTCCTTTGGAAACTAGCTGAGCGGCTGATATTCAGCCTGGAAATATGCAGGCGCCGGAGACCATGGCGTCGTGTGACGGTGACTCGGTTCCTTGATTTTCCCTATGAACTTCAGCTCGCGGCTGCTGCCCATCCCCCGCATACGGTGCGGCGCCACGACGTTGGTGCCATGCAGGCTCCTCCCTTACCCGGAGGGACAACCAGCCAGTTCCGTAGGCAGGGCAAACCCCATTGCGGAGCGGTGACGACACGGTAAATACCGGGTCGGAATTGGGCGCGAGATTTAAAAACCATCGTGCTCCGGGGAGGGGAATTTGTCGAGACGCTCTTGCCCATGACGTGAGCCGACATCGGGGGCTGGGGGCCTTGGGAAGGCCTTGAGCGGATCTTTAAGGAATCTTGAACCAAGCCTCACCAGACCCTTGCACCGTCCTAAAACACGTCCATCACAGTGGAATCAACAACAACAAAGGCAGCACAGCCACCACAGACAACACAAGAAACGGACAACGATCATGGGCCTGAACCTGAAAACCACCACCGGCAAAGTCATCGCCTCCCTGGCCCTCGTCGGCACCGCCGCCGGCGTCGCAGGACTGGGCACCTACGGCGCCTTCACCTCCTCCACCTCCGCTTCCGCCGCCGTCGGATCCGGCACCGTCAACATCGCCCTCGGCGCTTCGGGAGCCGCCAACCGGCTGTCCGTGGCCGCCACCAACATCGTCCCCGGCGACACCATCCAGCGCGTGGCCACGCTCACCAACGCCGCCGGCAACCAGAACCTCTCCGCCATCACCCTCACCACCGCGGCAACCACGAGCTCGAAGCTGGACACCGACGCCACCAACGGCCTGCAGGTGGTCGTCGACAAGTGTTCCACCGCCTGGACCGAAGCCGGCACCGCCCCCGCCTACACCTACACCTGCTCCGGAACCACCACCAACGTCCTCGCCACCAGGGCAGCCGTCGGAGCGAACCTCGCCCTGGCCAACCTGTCATCGCTCACCGCAGGGCAGACCGACAACCTGCGCGTCACCCTCACCCTGCCCACCACCGCGGACAACACCTTCCAGGGCCTGAACAGCGTGGTCGGGTTCACCTTCACCGGCACCCAGCGCACCGCTACCAACCAGTAACACCTCGCAAGCCAGCCCTCCGCCGTCTCCCGTTACCTTTTTCGTGGCCCCTAAATGAGTAAGAATCGGGGTTGCTGGCCTGTCGGGCCCGGCATGATCTTGTCCCCCAGTCGACCATGATCCGGGGGGTGTTGTCACCGGGTTCCGATAGGCGCCAGGGGATCGCTAATGGGGACCAGACCAGCCGCAGACCTTACCGCGGGAGGCCGGCCGTAACGTGGATGCCGAACTCTGGGGCCGCAGGACATGCCAGCGCTGTTAGATCGGAACGGAATTCTGGGGGTTATTGCGTGATCAAGGACCACGAATCCGTCGATGTCTTCATC
>NZ_SMRU01000013.1 GCF_004354015.1 Arthrobacter terricola | reverse complement strand
ACTTGTTCGCTGGGTCCGATTTCCAGGACGCCGCCGTTGCCCATGACCATGATCCGGTCCGAGACGTCGCGGGCGAAGTGCATTTCGTGGGTGACGACGAGCATGGTCATGCCTTCGTCGGCGAGGTCGCGCATGACGGCCAATACTTCGAGGCCGATTTCGGGGTCCAGGGCCGAGGTCGGTTCGTCGAAGAGCATGACTTTCGGGTTCAGGGCCAGGGCGCGGGCGATCGCGATGCGTTGCTGCTGGCCTCCGGAGAGCCGGGCGGGGTAGGCCGCGGCCTTGTCCGGCAGGCCGACCCGCTTCAGCAGTTTGTTCGCGGTGTCCTGGGCCTGGTCCTTGCTCACGCCCAGGACCTTGCGTTGGGGCAGGGCGATGTTTTCCATCACGGTCAGGTGCGGGAAGAGGTTGAAGCTTTGGAACACCATCCCGGTGACCCGGCGCAGGTGGTCCAGGCTGGCCTTCTCGGGCCGTTTGCCCCCGGCGACCACCCGGGCCCCGCCGATCTCAATGGTGCCCTCGGTGGGTGTTTCCAGGTAGTTCAGGCACCGCAGGAACGTGCTCTTGCCCGCCCCCGACGGGCCGATGATCGACACGACCTCGCCCTCGCCCATGGACAGGTTCACATCCGACAACACCCGGGCCGGACCGTAACTCTTCCCAAGCCCGGAGACCACGACCTCCCCGTGCATCGATACCCGGGGAGCCTTCGTGCCAAAACTGAAGCTCATGCCATTTCCTTTGAATGCGGGACTTCCTTGTCCCTGAGATAGACAGATCAAATGAGGATGCGAGCCCCTGCAGGGGTATGTGACTTGCTTAGTCCGGTCAGTCTTGGTGTCCGCCTGCAGTGTGCCCTACGTCACTGTAGCGAGAGAATTTACTCCTTGTCTAGATCTTTGATCGAATTTTTTTGAGGCACGTTTCAGGGCCCGACGGTGGGCGGGTCGACCGCCGTCGGGCTTGTTTTAGGGGGAGTCGCCTCACGGTACTGGGTTAAGCGACTGAAAACAGGCGCGATCGAGCAGCATGAGGCATGGATCTTTGATCAGATTTCAGGCGGATTGAAGCGTGCTTTCAGCGGATCGGAAGCCGTGGCGGGCCGCAGTGCGTGCTGCCGGATGAGGGGGCGAGACCTCCCGGAGAAGGAGCCCGTCCGCGAGATCGCTTAACCGTCGAACCGGTGTCGTGGCCGGCCCCGTCTACAGCCCCACGAGCCGTGTGGCCAAGTGCAACGCTGCCAGCCTGCCCGTGCCTCGGGGATCTCCACCGCACAGTTCGAAGATCCGTTGCAGCCGGTGATGCATCGATTGCCGTTCCACATGAAGTTCCCGCGCTGCTTGCGCCGTGTTGCAGCCGGTGTCCAGCCAAACGGCCAACGTCCGCACCAGCTCCGAGCGGCGCTGTTCGTCATGTTCGACCACTGGCCCGAGGTGCCGCCGGACAAAATCTTCCCGCGTCCCGGCGTCGAGGCCCGCCTCCGCCAAGCGCTCCACCGCGAAATCGTCGGCATCGACAATGCCGGCGGAAATTCCGCTTCTTGCCCTGAGTTCAAGAGTCCGACGCGCCTCCGCAAGGGACCACGAAGCTTCCCCGATCCCTTGTGCCACCGGACCCACCGCCAGCGTTGAACCGTCAGGGATTGCCAGCGCGTGAAGCGCCCGGATCAGCTCCGAGCGTGCCGCAAGAGTGTGGTCCCGGGGGAGCGCGGCCAATGCGATCACTTCGGAATTGTCCGCGTAGCTCGCATCGTGGGACACGCAGCGGTGGAGGATACTGTCCAGTTCCGTCCGCAGCTGCCCTGCTGACGGGGAGCGCACGACGACGGCCGTTACCGCGCCGCCGACGGAAAACCCCGACGCCGGGCCGAGTTGCTGCAATCGCCATGGTTGAGTGCCCGAGCTGATGGCGCGCATGAGTTCAATCCCCGCGAGTTCTTTCAGTCCTGGCGGCATGCGCTGCAGCAGGGCCAACCCGATGATGTCGACGCACCGCTCGCCGGCCACCCGCGCACGGTTCGCGTCGCCGGCGTCGGGCACTTCCAGTTCGAGGCGGGCGGCCAGCACGCCCCGCACCGGCACGTCCACGGTGTTCACATTGCAAGACGGCTCCGCGTCGCCCACGTTGGCGGGCCGGTCCGGGCTGGCGCTTCCCAAGGTAGCCCCCGACGGCGACACGAGCCTGACGCTGGCACCCGTCCGGAGCGCGAGAACCGCCAGGAGCTGGTCCAGGCCGCCGCCGTGTGCGAGTTCCGCGGACATCGCGTGGCTCGTCTCGTCGCCGAATTGCAGTTGCGCCACGGATTCGCTCACCAATTGCGAGTTGATGGCTTGCATGATGCCGACGAACGGCGCCACCTTGCGCAACTCGATGATCGGCAGGCCGCAGGTTTCGCCGGTGTAGAGCATGGATACAGGTATCGCGGGCAAATCCGGGCCGGTTTCAATGGCAAGGGCCGCCACGCCGCGCGCCGCGAGTTGCCGGACGTACTCCTGGCGGCGCTCGTCCGATGCAGTGGCGAGCGCTTGGCCGCCGGTCAGGAGGAGTTCTCCGCCTTGCAGGAGGGGAGCGATGTCCATGACTTCGCTTGAATGCACCCAGCGGACTTGTCGGGACAGCGCCTCCGGGACGTCCGTCCGCAGCACGGGGTCAGCTGCTTTGAGGGAATCGTGTTCGAAAGCTTCGCCTAGCAAAAGAGACATGACATTCCGTAACTATTATCGGCCAACTGTCATACACATCGTATCTTGTTGCTGTGATGTGAGGCACATACATTGAGAGGGTCCCTTTCACACACGGAGGCACCCCCAATGTATGAGAACCTTTCCGCTGCCACGACGCCTGGATCTGCAACGGCGCAGACCGACGTCGAGCAAAACCTTCAGTCCATTCCCGAATCGGCGAGAACCCGCAGCGTCGCGGGTCAATTCTGGATCTGGGCCGGCGCAAACCTGGCCCCGATCAACTGGGTCCTTGGGGCCCTTGGCGTCCAGCTCGGACTTGGCTTTGCCGACACCGTCACTGTCCTGGTGGTCGGAAACCTGATCGGCATGGCACTATTCGGCCTCTTCGTCCTGCTTGGCCAGCGAACCGGTGCCACCGGCATGGTCCTGGCCCGGGCCGCGTTCGGCAGGTGCGGCAACTACCTCCCGAGCGCAATCCAAGCGCTCCTCGGAATCGGCTGGTGCGCCGTCAACACCTGGATCATCCTCGATTTGGTCATGGCACTCCTCGGCAAGCTCGGAATTGTCGATCCGGACCAGCCCAACGTCGGGCCCAAAATCCTGGTGGCGTTCCTCATCATGGCCGCGCAAGTCATCATCGCGTGGTTCGGCTACAAAGCGATCGCGGCATTCGAAAAGTGGACGGTGCCGCCGACCATCGTTGTGCTGGTGGCGATGTCGGTGGTGTCCTGGTTCGGCATGAACATCGACTGGGGCTACGCCGGCCCACCGGGCGCCGTCCTGGAAGGCGGTGCGAGGATCGCCGCCATGACCACCGTGATGACGGTCATCGGGATCGGTTGGGGAATCACCTGGTTCACCTACGCCGCCGACTATTCACGGTTCGTCAGCACCTCCGTTCCCAAGCGCAAGGTCTACCTGGCCTCCGTCTTCGGCCAGTTCCTGCCGGTGGTTTGGCTCGGCATCCTCGGCGCCAGCCTGGCCACGAAGAGTGGTACGGCCGACCCCGGCCACCTCATCGTGGACAACTTCGGAGTCCTGGCCATCCCGGTCCTCTTCCTGGTGCTGCACGGTCCTATCGCCACGAACATCCTGAACATCTACACCTTTTCCGTGGCCGCCCAGGCTCTCGACATCAAAGCCAAGCGCCGGTCACTGAACCTTTTCGTCGGCGTGCTCGCCTTGGCCGGCGTCGTGTTCTTCATCGTCCAGGAGGACTTTGCTTCAACACTGAGCACCTGGCTCGGCGGCCTGGTGGCCTGGGTCGCGGCATGGGGAGGCATCATGCTGGTGCATTACTTCCGGGTGGACAAGCGCCATCCAGTGGGCGTTGATCGTCTTTTCGACCCCGTCGGCACCCGCCGGCTCCCCGCCTTCAACTGGGCCGGGATCACCGCCCTTATCGTTGGCATCTTTGCAACCTGGCTGTTCATGTACGGCGTGCTCCCGATCATGCAAGGTCCCATTGCCACGGCCATGGGTGGCGTCGATCTCTCGTGGTTGGCTGGCGGAATTGTCGCCGCCAGCGTCTACGGCGTGCTCGGCCCTCGGGTTCATGCCCGGTATCTGCCGACCGCACCGATCTCGACGGCGGGTTCGGCACCTGCCGCGGAAGCCGCCGTCGTCAACCTGGTCAACGACTGAGAGGAACTCCCATGACCACCAACGCTTTTCCCGACGAGACCCACCCGATCACCTGGCCCGAGGGTTTCACCGCGGCCGCTTCGTTCACGTTCGACGTCGACGCCGAATCCTGCACCATCGCCCACGACCCCACCTCAACACGGCGCATGTCCCTCATGAGCCACCAGTCCTACGGGCCGAAGGTCGCAGTCCCGCGCCTCCTGAAAATCCTTGAGCGCCAAGGGATCCAAGGCACGTTCTTCATCCCTGGATTCACGGCCGAAAGCTACCCTGACGTGGTGCGTCGGATCGTCGACGGCGGACACGAAGTTGCCCACCACGGCTACCTCCACGAGCCCATGCAGGGAATCGACGCCGCCACCGAGGCCAGCTACCTTGACCGTGGCCTGGAAGCGCTTGCCAAGGTCGCCGGCGTACGGCCAGCCGGGTATCGGGCCCCGTGGTGGGAGCTGAATTGGCACTCGCCGGCCCTCCTCGCCGACCGCGGTTTCCTCTACGATTCAAGCCTGCTCGACGGCGATGCCCCCTATCGCATGGCCGTCGCCCAAGACGGGGCCCAGGACACGGATTCCCGCGACATCGTGGAAATCCCCGTGGACTGGACGCTCGATGACTGGGAGCAATACGCGTTCTATCCGGGAGTGACAGGCAGCGGAGTGATCGAGAGCCCGTCCAAGGTCCTCGACATGTGGACTCTGGAAGCCGAAGCCCACCACTCCCAAGGCAGTTGCTTCGTCCTGACCAACCACCCCTTCATCTCGGGCCGCCCGTCCAAGGCTGTTGCCCTGGAACAGTTGATCGAACGCGTGAAGGCAATGGACGGAATGTGGGTGACAACCATGGAACGTATCGCCGAACACACCAAAGCCACGGTCAACGAAGTCCAGAGCCATGCCCGGATCGAGATACCGAGCCAGCCGGGAGCCGGAGCCATCTTCACGCCCTCCCGAACACGGGAGACCGCGCTGAGCTGACGCTACAAATCCTTCCGGCACGGGGCCGAGGCCAGTTTGTAGAGTCCGTTGAGGTCGCCCGCGGCCAGGCCATCGGGGGCTCCAATTTCGGGGTACATGAGCTGGACCGGGTCTTGGACATGGTCGAGGCCCACTACATGGCCCAGCTCGTGTTGAATGACGGCGGAAACATAGTGCGAACCGCCGGGGATGGCCAGGAGCTCGGTGATTTGTGGCGCGTCCAGGTCCAGGCTGCCCGTGACGTAGCTTTTCGGACCTTTGGTGAAGCTGTACATCGTGCTGCCGCCGGTGCCGATGACGGACCCGGCCAAAGCTGGAGCTGCTTCGGGCGTGGTCCAGGAAATCAGGAGGGGCGCCCACCGGTCTCCGTAGAGGTCCGGTTGGTAGGGATCTCGCTTGTCCGAAGGATTTTCCTCCGTGGTGCCGTCATCGACGAACGAGAGGCCTGTGGCTGCGGCGATCTTCGCGATGGCGTCGGTGATGAGGCCTTCGGAGCCGGCGGGAGCCTGGGCCGCATTGACCACGTAATGCAGCGGACGGCACGGCGAGTAACCTACTGGCGTGCCGTCGTCGTTGGTTGCCAGGAACTTGTAGGAATCGCTGGCGACGGCGGGTTTGGCGGGGGTTCCCAGCGGGTGGTCCGCTTCCTCGTACCCGGGCGGCGGCGTGTCCGGAGCCCGGGCTGCTTTCGGCGCGGCTTGGGCCGGCGCGTGTCCGGGAGCGGCCGTAGCCGGACCATGTGTTGGAGGGGCAAACCCCGGAACCAAGGAGGTTATTGCCGGGTCCCCGCGGAGGAACCCGCTGATGAGCACCGCCACCGTGGCCACGATTCCCACGACCACCAAATTCCGGATCACCGCAGCAACAGTGCCGGTTCTCCGTGGCGGCAGGCCGCCGTCGAACCCGTTATTCGAATGCACTACTTCCCCCCAAAAAAGTCCCCAATCCCCGCGCCGAAGCACGGAGCGGCGCCCCTATCCGATCACGGCTCCGAAAACGAGACCCAGCCCGTAAGTTGCGGCAGCGGCTCCGAGGCCGATGGCGAGCTGCCGGAGGCCGCGGGTGAGCGGTGACGTTCCGGACAACAGGCCGACGACGGCGCCCGTCGACAGGAGAGCGATGCCCACCAGCGTACCGGCTACTGCGAGTGCGGCGAAGCCGGTCATGCCGAAAATGAACGGCAGGATGGGCACGATGGCGCCAGAGGCGAAGAAACAGAAGCTGGACAATGCCGCGCCCCACGCGGAGCCGATGGCCTCATGCTCGTCCACCGTTTCCTCTTCTTCCGGCTGGAGGGAGAGGCTGGGATCGCAATCGCAGCTGAAGATTCCCATGCGTTCTGCGGCGCGGTGCTCGGCGGCTTCGTGGGACATGCCGCGGGCGAGGTAGACCAGGACAAGCTCGTTGTGCTCGAGGTCCAACGACGGTGCCGCGGTGAGCGTGGCCTGCGTGGGACGGGTGGCGCGGAGGAGTTCGAGTTGCGAGCGGACGGAGACGTATTCGCCTGCCCCCATGGACAACGCGCCGGCGAGGAGGCCGGCGATGCCGCTGAACAGGACCACCGCGGCCGGTACTCCGGTGGCCGCCATGCCCATCACGAGCGAAAGGTTGCTGACGAGGCCGTCGTTGGCGCCGAATACAGCTGCGCGGAAGGTGCCTGACAGCCTGTTGCGGCCGCGGGTCGCGAGGGCGCGGACTACCTCTTCGTGGATCTGTTCGTCAGCGGCCATCGCGCGGGTGGCCGCTAGGTCCTTGGCGTAGGGGGAGCGGCTTTCGGCCCGCTGGGCTAGGGCGAGGACGAACACGGAACCGAAATTCCGGGCGAGGAAGCCGAGCATACGGCTGCGCGTCGACGCTACCCGTGGCATTCCGGCGTGTTCGCCTAGGAGCTTGATCCAGTGGGCTTCGTGGCGGCCTTCGGCGTCTGCGAGGGCCAGGAGGATTTGCCGTTCTTCGCCGTCGCGGCGCTGGGCCAGTTGGCGGTAGACGGCGGCTTCGGCGCGTTCGTCGGCGAGGTACTGCCGCCAGCGCTTGATGTCCGACGACGAGGGGGAAGTCTTGGGGGCCGGTGCCTCTTCGGCGGGACTTGCCAAAGGTTCTTCGGGACTCGCGGCCTCTTGGGCGGGAGGGGTTGGATGTGAGGATTTTGCGTGCGGGTGCACCGGTACTCCTGGGTTGCTGGGGCGGGCTTCATCGCCTCATTGCATGTCCACTTTACCGCCAAATTCCGCGGATTTCCGGCTGGCAACCCTCACTGGACAGTTTAGGCGCACCGTAAAAACGGGCTCCTTCGGGGAAGCCTTGACCACCGGAATGGGCAGTGCTGGGATGGTTGCACAGGGTCCACGAAGAAGCGGCAAGCAGGCTTGTTCGTGACAGACCAGCGCCACGTCGAATGGAGGTTGCATCATGGACAGCACCGGCGCCCACGCCCCCCACCCCGACCGGCCCACGGTCGAGGCCGATCCCGCCTACGACTACAGCGAAGACCTGGAAGTCGACGAGGATTGGGACGAACAATCCGAGGTCCTCGACGACGACGAACGCACCGTCCCGCTTGACGAGGCGGAGGAGCATCGCGAGGCTGACGAGGCCGAGTAACGCGCGCAGCTAGAACGCGCTCAGGATGAAATGCCGCTCAACGCCGTTGCGGTGCCCTGCCGCCGCGACGGTGAGGGTGAGTTTGCGCGTGGCCGGGAACCAGCGAACCGGGCGGACGGAACACGCCAGCGCTTGCGTGATGAGCCGCGGCTCATGGTGCCAGTAGCGCTCCAGGTGGCCGTCCACCATAAACGTGATGGTGCCCTGTGAGAGGTCGACGCCGGGGACGACCCGCACGCTTTCCTCACACCTGTGGCCCGGGGGAGCCGCGGACGGACGCGCCTGAACGGCAGGCGCACCGGCTTCCGTGACCTGCCCGCTTACGGTTATGGATTGCAAAGGCATTGCCTACTCCTCGCGGAGGTGCTCTTGCCCGTCCGGTTGTCTCTGGTCCGGGGCCGGGCCGCTTCCCATCCGAACCACCCGTGAACATGGGGTTGGCGTGCGGCAAGTCGGAGCTTGGCGCCACATCTCTTGAAGCTGCCTCTACTGTAGGCGCAGCTCGCCGCCAAAGGGCTAAAAGTTTCCCATATTAAGCACGACGTCGGCGCCGCACCTTCCGAGAGAAAGGTGCGGCGCCGACGTCGTAATCGATGCGGGGAGGGTCAGTGAGTGGCGACCGGGTGGGCATCCAAGGGGAGTTCCTCGGTGGTTGCCCCCGCGACGCGGCGGTCCCAGGCTTCGCGGACCGCCGGTTCGGTGGGCCGCGTGAGGAGCGAGAGCACGATGTAGACGAGCAGCGATGCGCCAAGGCCGTAGTAAATCGGCTCGTTGGCGTAGACGCCGTCTTCGCTCGGGATAGCGCCCGTGGCGTAGGCGATGAGCAGGGCCAGGGTGAGGACCGAGCCGACGGCCATGGACCATGCGGCGGCGATGCCCGTGCCGCGCTTCCAGACCAGACCGCCGAGGATCGCGACGAGGAGTCCGCCTACCAGGATGTCGTAGGCGATGGTCAGGGCCACCACGACGTCCTGCGCCGCCATGGATATGAGTACCGCGAGGACGCCCAGTCCAAGGACCCAGTAGCGGTTTGCCTTGACGTCGTGCTCGGGGTTGGTGGAGTCGTCCGTGGTGACGGTCTTGCCGAACCAGCTGGCCACGAAGGGGACGACGTCGGCGCGCGCCACCGTTGCCGCGGCGATGAGGGCGCCCGAAGCGGTGGACATCATGGCGGCGACGGCTGCCGCCATGACCAGGCCGCCGATACCGATGGGCAGGATGTGGGTTGCGACTTCGGCGTACACGACGTCCTTGCCGAGCGACTTGACGTCGATGTTGGGCAGGGCCACCCGGGCGGCCAGGCCGATCAGTGCGCCGGCGATGCCGTAGAGGATGCAGTAGAGCCCGGCGGTGGTGCCGCCCCAGCGGGCGACCTTCGGGGTCTTGGCCGTGAAGACGCGCTGCCAGATGTCCTGGCCGATCAGCAAGCCCAGGGTGTAAACCACGAAATACGTGATGATGGTCTGCAGTCCGATGCCGTCAAGTTGGAAGAAGCTGGCATCGACGCGTGCGCGGATGCCGTCGAAGCCGCCTGCCGCGTTGAGCGCGAAGGGGAGCATCAGGAAGAAGATGCCCACGGTCTTGATGATGAACTGCACTTGGTCGGCCAGGGTGATGGACCACATGCCGCCGATGGTCGAGTACACGAGGACGATCGCGCCGCCGACGGCGATGGCGAGCCAGCGCTCCCAACCGAAGAGGACAACGAAGATCGTGGCGTAAGCACCAGTGGACGTGGCGCACAGCATGAGGGTGTAGGCGAGCATGACGATGCCGGAAGTCTGCGTGGCGCGCTGGCCGTAACGCAGGCTCAGCATCTGGGAGACCGTGTAGATCTTCAGCCGCTGGATGGTGCCGGCGAAGAGCAGGCTCAAGAGGAGCACGCCTGAACCGATCGCGACAACCAGCCACATGCCGGAGAGGCCGAACTTGTAGCCGAGGCCGACGCCGCCCACCGTGGACGCGCCGCCAAGGACCACTGCCGCCATGGTGCCCGTGTAGAGCATTGGGCCAAGGCGGCGTCCGGCCACGAGGAAGTCGCTGTTGTTCTTGGTGCGCGATTTGCCCCACCAGCCAAAGGCCAGCATGGCGAGCAAATACACCACCACGATCGCGATATTGATGAAGTCCACGGTTGGCTCCTGAGGGTTTGGCAGAGTCGGTTGGGGAGGACGACGGCGGCCCGCGCTTTGCGCTTTCGACTCGCCGATGCTCTGCTCGGGTGAGTTGGGGAGCGGTTTGTGATGTATGCCTCACAAACAACACTTGTTGCCTATTAGAATACGTAGTGATGCGAGTAACAGTCAAGATGCGGCTACTATTGCTGCAATGACAGGGCCGCCGGAATGGCCTGAAAGGTTCGTGAATGAAGGCTCTCCCCGTTGAACCAAGCAACGCGCCCGTTGCCATCGGTTCCCGAATCCGCGCCGCCCGCCAGGCGCAGCGGCTGACCATCGAACAGGTTGCCGACGCCACCGGCCTGACCAAGGGTTTCCTGAGCCGCGTGGAACGCGACCTGACGTCGCCGTCGGTCGCGTCCCTCGTGACGCTGTGCCAGGTGCTCTCGGTCCAGATCGGCGAGCTTTTCGCGGCGCCGGAAACCCACTTGACCCGCCGCGACGACGGTCCGCGGATCTCGCTCGGTGGCGAGGGGATCGTGGAGCGGCTCCTGACTGCCAGGTCCGAACGGCGCGTGCAAGTCCTGCAGGCGTCCATCGAGCCGAGGGGGCGGGGGGAATCCGAGCTTTACGCGGTTGATTGCGACGTCGATGTGCTGCACGTGGTCAAGGGCCGCATCAGGCTGATCCTCACGAACGACGAGTACGAACTCGAGCAGGGGGACACCTTGTCCTTCCCTGGCCGCGAGCCGCATACCTGGGTCAACCCGACGGATGAGCCGGTCGAGGTGCTCTGGATCCTGGTGCCAGCGGCCAGCCGCTGAACCGCCGTCGGGCCGCCGGCCGGCCGCGACAGCGCGCCTTGTAATAGGCGTTCCCAACACGCCGTGTAACACGCCCGAAACTCTGCCGACTTGAGAAATTAACGGCGGTGGCCTTCGCGTTACATGACGGAAATGATCCGTGTCACATGTCGAAACAGGGCTTCTGTACCTTCGAGCTTGGGTTACTCGTCAAGGTCGGTACGCCACCTGCTACCAAGACCTGTTCGTTTTAAAAAATGGTCTCGCCGTGCGGGCGCCATGGAGCGCCGAACATGCAGGAAGGCTCCCAAAATGGACACAGCGTTTTTCAGCGTCGGGCTGGACATCAACCCCCAGACGCTCGATCCCGGATCTACCGCCTGGATGCTGGCCGCCTCCGCCCTCGTTCTGCTGATGACGCCAGGTTTGGCATTCTTCTACGGCGGACTGGTCCGGATGAAATCCGTCCTCAACATCATGATGATGAGCTTTGGCGCCATGGGCGTCGTCGCCGTGGTCTGGGCCCTCTGGGGCTACGGACTCGCGTTCGGTCCGGACACGATGGGCGGCTTCATCGGAAACCCCTTCGCGAACTTCGGATTGACGGGACTGGCCAGCGCCATCGGCGGCAAAGCGCCGGGGCTGCCGGACATGGTCTTCATCGGGTTCCAAGCCACCTTCGCCATTATCACCGTGGCCCTGATCAGCGGAGCCGTCGCGGAACGCGTCAGGTTCGGTCCCTGGCTCCTGTTCGCCGGGCTCTGGGTCACCATTGTCTACGCCCCGATCGCCCACTGGGTCTGGGGTGGTGGCCTCTTCGGCCCCACGGGAATTATCGGCAGCAAGATCTCGGCCCTCGACTTCGCCGGCGGCACAGTGGTCCACATGAACGCGGGCATGGCCGGGCTGATGCTCGCGGTGGTGCTTGGCAAGCGGCTCGGCTTCATGAAGGACCCGAACATCAAGCCCCACAATCTTCCTTTCGTGATGCTCGGGGCGGGCCTGCTGTGGTTTGGTTGGTTCGGCTTCAACGCCGGTTCCGAACTCGCCGCTGACGGAATCGCCGCGCTCGCGTGGACGAACACCCTGCTGGCAACCAGCGCCGCCCTCCTGGGTTGGCTCTTGGTCGAAAGGCTCCGCGACGGCCACGCGACCTCGCTCGGTGCAGCTTCCGGCGCCGTCGCTGGCTTGGTGGCAATCACTCCGGCCTGCGGCTTCGTGGACCCTGTGGGCGCGATCGCCATCGGAGTGCTCGCCGGGGTTGTCTGCGCGCTCGCGATCGGCTTGAAGTTCCGGATCGGCCTGGACGACTCGCTCGACGTCGTTGCCGTCCACTTTGTGGGCGGGCTCTGGGGTACCTTGTCGCTCGGCTTCTTCGCCGTTCCATCCGTCAAGACGGCGGGCGGCTTGCTGTACGGCGGCGGCCTGTCCCAATTCTGGCCCCAACTGTTGACTGCCCTGATAGTCACGGTGTGGACTGCAATCATGACAACGCTGATCGGCCTGGCAATCCACAAGACAATGGGGATGCGCGTCAAGGAACACGAAGAGATCGCCGGCATCGATATTGCCGAGCACGCTGAAACCGCCTACGAACTCGCCATGGTAGGTGGAAGTTTCCACCCGGGTGAACAAAACGGCAAGCCGGCCGCGTTTGCTGACAGGATCGAAGAGACGGAGCTCAGCAGCAGCAAGGCCGCCACGTGAAACTGATTACCGCGGTCATCCGTCCCGAAAAACTCGACGAGGTCCTCGACGCCTTGGAACAGTGCGGTGTCAACGGCCTCACGGTCAGCCAGGCAAACGGATATGGGCAGCAGCGCGGACACGTAGAGGTGTATCGCGGCGCCGAGTACAACTCGGACCTGTTCGCCAAGATCCGGATCGAGGTCCTGGCCGTCGACGATCTCGTGGACGGGATAGTGGATGCCATTCTGGCGAGCGCGAGCACCGGGCAGTTCGGGGACGGCAAGATCTGGACCGTCGACGTATCCCAGACGGTGCGCGTCCGGACCGGAGAGCGCGGGGCGGCAGCCATCAGTTAGGCCGCCAAGAATGCAAGTGGCGGTGCCGCATCACAAATGATGCGGCACCGCCATTGGCGTGTTTGGCCCCTTAGCCCATGTGGACTTCTATCCCACGTGGACCCAGGGCCGGCGCGTGATGTCCGGCTCGGCTTCGCGCAGGACCTCGCGGGTAACGGGAGCGATCTCGCCTTCGCCGAAGAAGAGGAACTTGCTCAAGTTGGCGATCGGATTGCCTTCGGTCCACCGGAAGTAGATGTGCGGCATGAGCCCGGTCACGTCGCGGATGTGGAGGAGGACCGCGGCCAAGGTGTTGGGAACGTTGTTGCTGTGGATCTCCAGGATCTTGAAGCCGTGCCGGAGCTTGCCTTCCACCAGGAGTTCCTGTTCGAAGTCGGAGCTGTCGTCCACGATAATCTCGATGAAGAGCGCATTGCAGTCTATGGGCAAGTGGTTGGCCTGCTGGGCGTGCTTCAGCTTCAATTGGTACCGGTCGGCGCTGAGGCGTTTGGGCTCATGGGCGATGATCCTGATAGGCCCGCGCTCGTTGGCGGCAGTGAATTCAAGGGCGGCCTGGTCCATCTTGATGTGCGTAGCTCGCAGCTCGAATGAGCGTCGGACGCGTGACGCGAAGCTGACCAGGACAATGCCCACGATGAACAAGGCGGCGATCCGGATGCCGTCCGGGCGCTCCACGACGTTGGCCACAGTGGTGTAGGCGAACACGACGGCGACAATGCCGAACGCGATTTTCTTCGCCTTCTGCTTCATCCTCCGCGCGGACAGGGTGACGGCGATGGACGCCGATGTCATGAGCACCAGGACGCCGGTGGCGTAGGCACCGCCCTGGGCGTCGACGTCGGCCTTGAAGATGAGCGTGATGATGAACCCGATGGCGGTGAACACGAGGACAAGCGGGCGGACGGCCCGGGTCCAGGCCGGAGCCATGCCGAAGCGCGGCAGGTAGCGGGGCACCAGGTTCAGCAAGCCCGCCATCGCGGAGGCGCCGGCGAACCACAGGATGGCGATGGTGCTGATGTCGTAGACCGTGCCGAAGCCGTCGCCGAGGTATTGGTGCGCCAGGAAGGCGAGGGCGCGGCCACTGGCTTTTCCGCCGGGCTGGAATTCGGCTGCGGGGATCAGGAACGTGGTGATGAAGCTCGAGGCCACCAGGAAGGCACTCATGATGAGTGCCGCCGTCGTAAGCAGTTTGTGCGTGCCGCGGATGCGGCCGGTGGGCTGTTCGTCGGTGTCGCTCGGGCTGCCCTTGATCTGCGGCATCACCGCGACTCCGGTCTCGAAACCTGAGAGGCCGAGCGCGAGCTTGGGGAACACGAGGAGGGCGATGCCCACCATGACCAGCGGGTTGCCGTTCTGCTGGTTGAGCGCGGCCCACCAGTCGGTCACCACGTGCGCGTCGGTCACCACGTGCATGAGGCCAACGCCGACGACGACCGCGTTGAGCGCCAGGTACACGCCAACCAGGACAACGGCCACGTTGATCGCTTCCTTGAAGCCGCGAAGGAACACGATGCCAAGGGCGGAGATCAGGGCTAGCGTGATGGCGATTTCCTGGCCGTGCAGCCAGCCAGGAGCGAAGGGGTTTTCGATTGCGTGGGCGCTGGCGTCGGCGGCGGACAGCGTCATGGTGATCATGAAGTCCGTGGCCGCGAAGCCGAGCAACGCGAGGACGAACAGCTTGCCGCCCCAGCGGGGGAGGAGGCGTTCGAGCATCGCGATGGAGCCTTCGCCGCGGGGACTCTCCGACGCGACCCGGCGGTACACGGGCAGGGCCCCCATGAGGGTCACGCCCACCAGGACCATCGTGGCGAGGGGAGAAACCATTCCGGCCGCGAGGGCGGCGATCGCCGGCTGGTAGCCGAGCGTGGAGAAGTAGTCGACGCCGGTGAGGCACATGACCTTCCACCAGGACTGCGGGGTGTGGCCTTCATCGGGTTTGCCGTGCGGGCCTTGGCGCTTGCCCGCGGGTTCGGGCATGCCGTCGAGCAACCAGCGTTTTAGCTGGCCTCGGGGTTTGCGCCGGACGGTGGGGTCAGCCGGCGGCCTGGTCAGGGTTGTCACAGGGGTCCTTTCGCGCAGCGCTTGCTGCTCCAGAGGGGAGCGTATGAGCGTCTTCGCCGCGCAAATCCGGGTTTTTATGGAATCTTTACGCCGCTTGTGGCGCCCATCACCTTGCTGCATTCATATTTCGGGCTTTACCTGTGAGGCGTATCACGTAGCATATAGAACGTCCTATGTTGGATGTGGCCATAAACGAAAGGTCTCTACATGAATCACGCAGTGCTTGCCCACCGGGTCAGGAAACGAACCAAGGGTAGGGGAGCCCGGCTCCCGCTGGCACTCTCCGCCGCGGCAGTCCTTGTGGCGTCATCGGTGATGCCCGCTTACGCCTTGGATCCGTTCCCGGCGACCAACGTCCCCACCAATCCGCCCGGAAGCTACGCCGAGCAAGTTCTCGCGTCCAATGGCGACAACGGGATCGATCCCGTCCTGGGGAAGTACTACCGGATTGTGGCGCTCGCGGACTTGGGTGACGGCGTCGTCGTCGCGTCCTACGACGGCAGGCCCGACGGCGGTGACTCGCCGTCGCCGAACTCGATCGTCCAACGCCGCAGCGCAGACGGCGGCAAAACCTGGGGGAACCCCACGTTCATCGCGCGAGGGCAAATGGGTTCGGCGGGCGTTCAGAAGTACGGGTTCAGCGATCCCAGCTACGTCGTGGACAAGGTCACCGGGACGGTGTTCAACTTCCACGTCTATTCCAAGAACCAAGGGTTCGGCGGAAGCATCCTTGGCAACGACGATTCCGATCCGAACGTCATCAGCGCGGAAGTGTCGGTGTCCACCGATCGCGGGCTCACATGGTCCACGGACCCGGCGAACCAGCCGGCGCTGCCTGTTCCCTCCGGGTATACGGGTGGATCCGCGTATTCGGGCTTCGCTGGACCGCTCATCACCAACATCGTGAAGCCGAACGGAAGCACCGTCAACGGCGTTGCCAACGTGGGCGGCGTCGTCAGTATGTTCGCCTCGTCCGGCGAGGGCATCCAGCTCAAGTACGGGCCGCACGCCGGAAGGCTCATCCAACAGTTCGCCGGAACCATCGTGCAGCCGGACGGCAGCCGCCAGATCCAGGCCTACAGCGTCTACTCCGACGACCACGGCAAATCGTGGACCATGGGCGCTCCCACCGGAACGGGCATGGACGAGAACAAGGTGGTGGAACTTTCCGACGGGCGGATCATGCTCAACTCCCGGGATAGCTCCGGCGCCAACCCGCACTACCGCAAAGTCGCCTACTCAAGCGACGGCGGCGCCACCTACAGCACGCCCGTGATCGAAACCCAACTTCCCGACCCCCGGAACAATGGATCCATCACGCGCATGTATCCGGACGCACCCGAGGGATCGGCCGACGCCAAAAAACTCCTGTTCTCGAACTCGCCGACTCCCACCGCCGGCGGCGCGCGCGTCGATGGCACCATCCGCTACTCGGCCGACGACGGCAAGACCTGGGGCTCATCGCGCATCTTCAAACCGGGAAGCATGTCCTACTCGACGCTGACCCCGCTCGCGGACGGCACCTTCGGCGTCCTCTACGAAGGCGACAGCAACACCATCACCTTCGGCAAGTTCGACAAAGCCTGGCTCAGCCCGATTGCCGCAACCATCACTCCTGCGAGCGCGACCGTGGCCAATGGCGGTTCGACCCAACTCGGCGTGACGGTCACCAACGGCGACAGCGTGCCGCTTCCGGCGTCCACCGTGAGCCTGGACGCCTTGCAGGACTGGACGTCGACGACGGCGGACCTCCCCGCCCTCGATCCCGGCGCCTCGGTGACGGTGCAGCTCACGGTCGGATCGCCGTCGTACGCCAAAGCGGGCGCCGTGCCGTTGACGGCCCGACTGACGGCCGGACCGGCAACGGTTTCCGCTCCGGTGTCCATGGCCGTGACGGGCGGATCGGCGGAGAACGTGGTGGGAGCCTACATTTTCGGTGCCCGCAACGATACCGGGCGGGACCTCGCAAGCCAGCCATACACCGCGGGAAGCTTGGTTCCCTACAAGTTCCGTGTGTACAGCACGGGCAACGTGACCGAGTCGGTAGTGCCGCAGTCGGGCAATTTCCAACCGTTCCTGCCGCCGGGAGCCGGCAATTGCCGCTTCAGTTCCCTCGGCGCCTGGGGCAACTTCCTGTGCGGAACTCCGCAACATACCGTCAGCGCGGATGAAATGGCCCAAGGGTTCTTCGTCCCCAGCACTGTTTGGCAAGTCACGGGTACCGGGGCTAGCACCCGGAACTACACCGTGACTGGCGACGAAGTGGACCTGCTGGTCCGGAATCCGCGGCTGGACGGCTCCGCAGCGCCCGTTTTCAACGATCTCGACGGCGACGGTTTCGCCGGTCCGGGCGACACTGTCACCTTCACCTACACGGTGGCGAACGCAGGGAACGTGGCGTTGACGAACGTATCGGCTCCGGCCATCGGGCTGTCCCGGCAGTCGCTGGCTGTTGGGGAATCGGTGAGCGTCAGCTCCACCTACACTCTGACCGACGCCGATATCGCGGCCAGGCAGCTCCCGGCGTCGAGCATTGCCACGACCGCGAGCAACGGCTCCAAGGTAGCCACGCTCGACCTCGTGCGGGCGGCCGTTCCGCTGAAGGTCAAGCCGGCCATGCCGGGCTCCGCGCCGGCCATAACGCCCCAGGACTTGATCGGGCAGAATCCGCCGATCGACTTGGATCTTGGCTCATCGCAAGCGGTCAAGCATCGCGCGGGCGAGACCGTGACCATCCACAACGTCGAGTACGGCCAGTGGTACTACGTCTACTTGAACAAGCGCAGCTACCGCCTGGGCTGGTTCTTCCCCACGCAGCAGAACACCATCTCCTTCGTACTGCCGGACGACGTGAAGAACGGAATGGACAGCTTGGTCGTGTTGGATTCGGACGGCAAGCAGGTCTCCTTCGGCGACTTCCAAGTGACCCCGTTCGGGAACAAGTAGCGATCCTATGAAACCGGGCTGGATGCGGACGCGTCCGGCCCGGTTTCTGCTTTCTGCGCGAGCACCGCGATCTTGTAAACATGTGATGCATATAAGGCAACTTTGAGTGTATGATTGGTGTCACAGTCGTCAATCCCCTCACCGATTCACTTAAGGAGTGGCAGATTTTGGAAGAGCTTCGTATTGAGGCCAACGGCAACCTTGGTCCCATTGATTCGGCCCGAATCCCGCGTTACGCCGGTGCTGCCACGTACGCCCGCCTGCCCCGCCTGGACCAGGTGTCCAAGGCCGACGTCACGGTTGTCGGCGTGCCCTTCGACTCCGGTGTTTCCTACCGCCCGGGTGCCCGCTTCGGTGCCAACCACGTGCGTGAAGCCAGCCGCTTGCTCCGCCCGTACAACCCGGCCTGGGATGTCAGCCCCTTTGAAAACATCCAGGTAGCCGATGCCGGTGACATGGCAGTGAACCCCTTCAACATCAACGAGGCAATCGAGACCATCCAGCAGAACGCGCTGGACCTGACGGCCAACGGGAGCAAGCTCGTGACCCTTGGCGGGGACCACACCATCGCCTTGCCGTTGCTCCGTGCGGCCGCTGAGCGAGCCGGTGAACCCGTCGCGATGCTGCACTTCGACGCCCACCTGGACACCTGGGACACGTACTTCGGTGCCGAATACACCCACGGCACTCCCTTCCGCCGCGCCGTCGAGGAAGGCATCCTGGACACCGAGGCGATCAGCCACGTCGGTACCCGCGGCCCGCTGTACGGCAAGAAAGACCTCGACGACGACCACCGCTTCGGCTTCGGCATTGTCACCTCGGCGGATGTCTACTACCAGGGCGTCCTCGAGACCGTCGCCAAGATCCGCGACCGCATCGGCAACCGGCCGCTCTACATCTCCGTGGACATCGACGTGCTCGATCCCGCCCACGCGCCGGGTACCGGCACTCCGGAAGCCGGCGGCATCACGAGCCGCGAACTCCTCGAAATCATCCGCGGCTTCCGTGGCATGAACCTCGTCGGCGCGGACATCGTCGAGGTCGCCCCGGCCTATGACCACGCCGAAATCACGGGTGTCGCCGGCAGCCACGTTGCCTATGAGCTCGTCACGCTCATGGCGGACAACGCCGTCGGGGGGGACCGCTTCGGTGCGCCGAACGGTTACGCCGCCCAGGCCCTCGGCCGGGAATCCCGCCAACCGGCCGGTTTTGCCGCCAACTCTGCGGGAGTGCGTCCGTGATCGACTTCGATCCTGGCACCGCAGCCCCCACTCGCGGCACGGATCAGCGCAACGGCGGGGACCTCGTCGTCGAGACCCTTGAGGCACTCGGAGCGAGGACGGTTTTCGGAATCCCGGGCCAGCACGCCCTGGGTTTGTTCGACGCGATGGGTCGTGGGAACCTGCATTTCGTTTCGTCGCGGGTGGAGAACAACTCGGCTTTCGCTGCGGACGGGTACTCGCGCGCCACCGGCGAGGTCGGGGTGTTGTTCCTGTCTACCGGGCCGGGCGCGTTGACGTCCCTGGCCGGGTTGCAGGAGGCCTATGCCTCGGGCGTGCCGATGGTCGTGGTTGCGAGCCAGATCCCGTTGGAGGGCCTCGGCGCCCGGCGCAAGGGCATGCTGCACCAGCTCGATGACCAGAAGGCGTCCGCGGCGAACGTCACCAAGAGCCAGCGGCTGATCCAGCACGCTTCGGGGATCCCCTCGGCCATCCAGGACGCGTGGACCGAGGCCATTTCGTCCCCGCAGGGGCCGGTGTGGATCGAGATCCCGCAGAACGTGCTCCTGGATCCCATCATGGTGCCTCCCGTGGAGGACGCGCTCGCCGAGGCCGCGGACAACCCGCCGCGGGTCGAGCTGATCCGCGAGGCCGTGAAATGGCTGACGACGGCGGAGCGTCCGGCGATCATCGCCGGTGGCGGTACGCGCCGGGGCCGGGCCGAAAAGTCGCTGCTCTCGATCGCCGAGACGCTGCGTGCGCCGGTGATTTGCACGCCCGGCGGCAACGGTGCGTTCCCGTGGAACCATGAGTTGTCCTTGCAGTCCTGGATCGAAGACCGGTACATGACCGACGTCCTGGAAGACGCCGATGTGCTGATCGTCATCGGTTCCTCCCTGGGCGAAGTGACCTCTAACTACTTCACGTTCGAACCGCGCGGGCGCATCATCCAGATCGACGCCGAACCCCGGGTGCTGGAGTCCAACCGGCCCGGACTGGGCATTCGCGCCGATGCCGGGCAGGCCCTCGCGGCCCTGGACTCGGCGTTGACGGCGGCCTTCGACGCGTCGCAGGACGATTCCCGGCGTACCGTTCCCAACTGGCACGGGACCTCGCCCGAGGACCTGGTCAAGGAATCCCTCGCGAAGGTCAAAGCCCGCCTGGAATCGCAGGACCTGGCCAAGGAACTGAAGTTCATGGCCGATATCCGCGAAGCCGTTCCCGCCGGGATGCAGACCTTTTGGGACATGACCATCTCCGCGTACTGGGGATGGAGCTGCTGGGACTCCCGCGAGGGCCAGTTCCACTCCGCCCAAGGCGCCGGCGGCCTTGGCTACGGCTTCCCGGCCGCGATCGGCGGTGCCGTGGGGCTGGAAACCACCGGCCAGCCCTCGCGGGTACTCGCTGTCTCCGGCGATGGTTCCTCGATGTACTCCATTTCGGAACTGGCTACCGCGAAGCAGCACAACATCCCGGTGACCTGGCTGATCGTGGATGACGGCGGCTACGGCATCCTGCGCGAATACATGGTGGGCGCCTTTGGCAAGGCTACGGCCACCGAACTCGCCCGCCCGGACTTCGTCAAGCTCGCCGAAGCCTTCGGTGTCCCGGCACGCCGGGTCTCCGCGGGCGAAGTGGGGGACGCGCTCAAGGAAAGCCTCGCCGCGGACGGCCCCAACGTCGTCGTCGTTGAAACCCTCCTGAAAATGTTCGGCCCCACCCACCTCGGCGACTAGCAGCACCGCATAACCAACCAGCGCGAGCTGGCAGCACGTACGTTCGAAACTCCGGTTTCGCACGCACTGGCTGCCGGTTCGCGTTTGGCGTTTAACGCGCCTCACACTTGATTAGTTTCCCAAAGCAATCATTTTGGACTATAGTTGCTTTAGGCAAACAAAAGTGAGGTGTTTTCCATGGCGGTCGCGTCGAGCACAGCAACCGAGCTCGTCCACCAGATTTTCGATCTCCAACGGGTCCTCCGATGCATCGTGACCACGAGCTTGGCGAAGGATCCCGACGTCGGATTCGCCCTGCAAGGCGTCATGCGCTTCATCGGCGAGGGGGAGTCCCGCGCCACGAAGCTGGCGACGCGCTTAGGCGTCAGCCCTCCGGTCCTGAGCCGGCACATTGCCGAACTCGAAGAGCTCGGTTTTGTTGTCCGGCGCCCCGACCCCGCGGACGGCCGGGCCCAACTCGTCGCACTGTCCGAAAAGGGCATGGCGAAGGTCCGGGATTTCGAAGAGCAGCGCAGCCTCAACTTGAGGAGCTACCTCGAAGAATGGAGCGAAGACGACGCCTTGGAAGCGGGCGAGGTCCTCGCGAAATTGACCGCATCACTCAACCACTCAGTCCGGGCAACGGCGGCCGGCTCCCATCACTCGAACCACGAAGCTTAGGAGCAGCACCTATGGCAACCCGAACCCTTGAAGGCACGACGCCGGTGGCGGCACCCAACGCGCCGATGTCGCACAGGCAAATCATGGAGGCCCTGACCGGGCTCCTCGCGGCGTTCTTCACGGCGATCCTGAGCAGTACGATTGTTTCCAACGCCCTGCCGACCATCATGTCCGACCTCCACGGAACGCAGACCGATTTCGCCTGGGTCATTACCGCCGCGCTGCTCGCCAACGCGGCCACCACGCCCATCTGGGGCAAGCTGGCTGACCTCTTCGACAAGAAGCTCCTGGTCCAGCTGAGCATCGTGGTCTTCGTGGCAGGCTCGGTCATGGCCGGCTTCTCCCAGAGCATTCCCTTCCTCCTGACCGCACGCGTCATCCAGGGCATTGCGCTTGGTGGCCTCACGGCCTTGGCCCAGGCCATCATCGGCACCATGATTCCGCCGCGTGACCGTGGAAAGTACTCGGGATACATGGGCGCCGTCATGGCAGTGGGCACCGCGGGCGGACCGCTCCTGGGCGGATTCATCGTGGACAGCCCCCTCGGCTGGCGCTGGACGTTCTTCGTCTGCGTGCCGCTCGCCGTCGTCGCGCTCATCCTGCTCCAGGCGACCCTCAAGATCCAGCACGTCAAGCGTCCGGCCAAGATTGACTGGCTCGGCTCCGTGCTGCTGACATCAGGTGTCAGCCTGCTCCTCATCTGGGTGTCCTTCGCCGGCAACCCGGACTACTATGACTGGATGTCCTGGCAGACCGCCGTCATGGTCGGCGGAGGCGTGCTGCTGCTCGCCCTGCTGGTGCTGGTCGAATCCAAGGTCGCGCAGCCGATCATTCCGCTGAAGATCATCTCCGAGCGCACCACCGCCCTCGCGATCCTCGCCTCGGTGGCAGTCGGCATCGCGATGTTCAGCTCGTCCACGTTCCTCGGCCAGTACTTCCAGGTGGCCCGTGGAGCCACGCCTACCGAGGCAGGCCTGCTGACGCTGCCGATGATCGCCGGCAACCTGACGGGCTCCGTGGTTTCGGGACAGCTCATCAGCCGCTTCGGCAAATGGAAGAGGTTCCTCCTCGCAGGCACCGTGCTATTGGCTGGCGGCCTTGCCTTCACGGGCACCATCGACCACACCACTGAACTCTGGGTCACCTGCATCTACACGGCGATTTTCGGCCTTGGCCTTGGCTTGCTCATGCAGAACCTCGTCCTTGCCGTGCAGAACACCGTCCAGGCTAAGGACATCGGCACCGCCAGTGCGTCCGTGGCGTTCTTCCGCTCCTTCGGCGGCGCAATCGGCGTGGCTGTGCTTGGTGCGGTGATGTCGAACCACGTCACGGACCTTGTCACGCAAGGCCTGGCAGCGGCGCACATCCCGGTGAAGGGCGGATCCAGCGACGCGAGCATGGACCTGACCGATCTCCCTGCTCCCATCCGTGACATCATGCGTGCCGCCTACGGCGACGCCACTGCACAGATCTTCATGATCTCCGCGATCATCGCTCTGGTCGCTTTCCTCGCGGTGCTCTTCATCAAGGAAGTGCCGCTGCGGAAGACCGTGGACGCTTCGCCTGAGCGGGAACTGCTGGCAAACGCGTCAGCCGAGGCAGCGATGTCCTTGGACACCGCCTCCATGCCGATTATCGGTTCTGATGAACTGACCGAACCAGTCGACGACGGCGGCACTAGCCTGGGTGCCAAGCGTGCGCTTGCGGCGGCCGCCAAGGAACATGACGACCTCGATCTCGAGTTCGCCCGGATCCTGACGCAGGAACGGCCCGATCCCGCAGCCGGCTTGCGGGACGTCCAGGAATCGTTGGCCCGGACCCAGCGTTTGCTCGCCGAACAGCAACTGCAGTTGAGCCGCTCGCAGCGTGAACTCCAGGAGCGCATCCAGGAACAGCAAACCATCGCTGTGGAGCAGTCCAGGACCGCCGCGGAACTGGCTGCCTTGCACAAGGAACTTAAGCGGGAACGCCGTCGCCAGGAACGGGCGGCCCTCATGCTCATCGCAGGGGACGCGCCAAACACTGCTGGAGCCGGCATCCACTCCAGGGAAGTGGGACGGCACGCGGGCTAGCCGAGCTGGCTTGAACGTGAGTTAGCCACGGATTTGCGGGCGGGTCGGGATCATCCGGCCCGCCCGCACTGCTGCATGGAGGCAACGCGCGGGCCAAAATACGCCGCCCGGATGATATTTGGCTATCAGTATTCTGTTGGGGCAGGGGATTTCGTACAGTTGAGGGGCTAATACTGTCAGTGCCTCCTGCTATCTGTATTACTCGTTGGTTCTCACTCATTCGCGCACTCTAAACTCGCACTCTAACTAAGGATCCGTGGGCATGCTTGTCACCCTGATACGGCGCTATTCCAAGCCGTATTTGCCACAGATACTGGCCGTCATTGTTTTCCAATTGGCGTCCACCATCGCAACCCTCTACCTTCCTAGCCTTAACGCCAAAATCATCGACGAGGGTGTCTCCCGGGGCGACACCAACTACATCTGGCAGACCGGTGCCCTGATGCTTGCGGTCGCGTTCGGCCAGGTCGTGGCCGCCATCGCCGGGGTGTACTTCGGCTCCCGTGTGGCCATGGCCATGGGCCGCGACCTCCGCCGGGACGTCTTCCGCAAGGTCAGCAGCTTCTCGGCCAAGGACGTCAACAGCTTCGGCGCCCCCACCCTGATTACCCGTGGCACCAACGATGTCCAGCAGGTGCAGATGCTCATGCTGATGGGCCTGAACTTCATGGTGTCCACCCCCATCATGTGCGTCGGCGGCATCATCATGGCCCTCCGCGAAGACCTCAGCCTCTCGTGGCTGGTGTGGGTATCCGTCCCGCTCCTGGTGGCTGTGGTCGGCTACCTCGTGGTCAGGCTGATGCCGCTCTTCCGCTCCATGCAGAAGAAGATCGACGCCATCAACGGCGTGCTGCGCGAGCAGATCATCGGTATCCGCGTGGTCCGTGCCTTCGTGCGCGAACCGTACGAGGCCAAGCGCTTCGGCGACGCCAACAAGGACCTCACCATGGTGTCGGTCAAGATCGGCAACCTGTTCGTCTTGATGTTCCCGGCGATCGGTATGATCCTGCACCTCTCCACGGCCGCGGTGCTGTGGTTCGGTGGCCAGAGGGTCGACGCCGGCAACATGCAGGTGGGTTCCTTGACGGCTTTCCTCCAGTACCTCCTGCAGATCCTCATGGCCGTCATGATGGGCACTTTCATGGCCATGATGATTCCGCGCGCCTCCGTGTGCGCGGACCGCATTGGCGAGGTCCTCGACGTCGAACCCTCCATTCACGATCCGAAGGCGCCCATTGCGCCCGCGGAAAAGAAGGGCCGCGTGGAATTCCGCGATGTCACCTTCAAATACCCGGGCGCTGAAGCTCCCGTCTTGAGCAACATTTCCTTCTCTGCTGAACCGGGCCAAACCCTCGCGATCATCGGTTCCACGGGTGCTGGCAAGACCACCTTGGTTTCGCTCCTGCCGCGGCTCTACGACGTCGCGTCCGGTGAAGTACTGCTCGACGGCGTTCCGGTCACCAGCCTGGATCGCGACGAAATCACCAGCCGGGTGGCCACCGTTCCCCAGAAACCCTATTTGTTCTCGGGAACCATCGAACACAACCTCCGCTTCGGCAAGACCGGGGCCACGGAGCAGGAACTCTGGGACGCGTTGGAAACGGCCCAAGCCAAGGACTTCGTCCTGGAAAAGTCTTCCGGCCTGAACCGCCGCGTCGCACAGGGTGGAACCAACGTCTCCGGCGGCCAGCGGCAGCGCCTCTGCATCGCCCGGGCGCTGGTGACCCAACCCAAGGTCTACCTGTTCGACGATTCCTTCTCTGCCTTGGACGTTGCAACCGATGCCCGGCTTCGGAGGGCACTGAAGGAAAAGACCCGCGATGCCACGGTCATTATCGTGGCCCAGCGCGTCTCGACCATCGCGGATGCGGACCAGATCCTCGTCCTGGACAACGGCAGAATCGTCGATCGCGGCACCCATGATGAACTCCTCGAAACGTCACCGACGTACCAGGAGATCGTGGGGTCCCAGCTGACCGCGGAGGAAGTGGCATGAGCGAGCAGAATCAGCAAAAGCGCGGTTGGGCGGCGAAGGCCGAAGCAGCCAAGGCCGCCCGGGCAGCCAAAGAATCGGCGGATGCGAAGGACGCGGAAGCCGCAGTCGCCGTTGCCGTGGCGGACGATGACGACGTCGAAGACGTCGAATACACTCCCGGCGAAGCCGACGGCGGCATGTTCGGCAACCTGCCCGCGAAGAAGGCCAAGGCGTTCGGTCCGTCGGCCAAGCGGCTCCTGGGCCTGCTGAAGCCCGAGGCCGCGGCCGTGATTGTCGTGATCGGCCTCGTGGTGGTTTCGGTGGTCCTGAACGTCATCGCGCCGAAAATCCTGGGTAGCGCCATGGACGTCATCTTCGGCGGCGTGATGGGCAAGCAACTGCCACCCGGCGTCAGCCAGGCAGCCTTCGCCGAGGGCCTTCGCCAAGCGGGACAGAACAACTTCGCGGACATGGTGTCCAAGATGGAACTCACCAACGGGATCAACTTCTCCAAGCTGACGTTCCTGATCTCGATCGTCCTCTTGATGTACTTCGTGGCCAACATCTTCCTGTGGGCCCAGGGCTACATCCTGAACAAGATCGTCATGAAGGTCATCAACCGCCTCCGCAATGACGTCCAGACGAAGCTCAACCGCCTGCCGTTGAACTACTTCGACACCCGCCAGCGCGGCGACATCCTTTCCCGCGTGACCAACGACGTCGACAACGTCCAGCAAGGGCTTCAGCAGGCGTTCGCCCAGCTTGTGAGCTCCGTGCTGACCGTCCTGGGCATCACCGTCATGATGTTCATCGTGTCCTGGCAACTTGCCCTGATCGCATTGGTCGCCCTGCCCCTCTCCGGTGTCCTTGCAGGTGTCATCGGAGCGCGCAGCCAGAAGCTCTTCGCGGCGCAGTGGAAGAACACCGGAACGCTCAATGGCCAGATCGAGGAATCGTTCTCCGGCCATGAGCTCGTGAAAGTCTTCGGACGCGATGCGGACATGCTTGAGCGCTTCGACGAACGCAACGAGGCCCTCTACAAGGCATCCTTCGGAGCCCAGTTCGTTTCCGGCATCATCTTCCCGGCCATGAACTTCGTGTCCTACCTCAGCTATGTGGGCATCGCGGTTGTCGGTGGTTTGCGCGTGGCTTCGGGATCCATGAGCCTCGGCGATGCCACCGCGTTCATCCAGTACTCGCGTGAGTTCACCCAGCCATTGGGCCAGATCGCGGGCATGGCCAACATGCTGCAGTCCGGTGTCGCCTCGGCTGAACGCGTATTCGAGTTCCTGGACGCGGAGGAAGAAACTCCGGAGAACGCTGCCAAGCACTTGCCGCCGCGCACGGATGGTCACGTCGAATTCGAGAACGTTTCCTTCAGCTACGTCGCGGACAAGCCGCTCATCGAGAACTTGTCCCTCAGCGCCGAGCCGGGCCACACAGTAGCCATCGTTGGCCCGACGGGCGCCGGCAAGACCACCCTGGTCAACCTGGTGATGCGCTTCTACGAGCTCAACTCGGGCCGCATCACCTTGGACGGGGTGGACATCAAGGAGCTGAGCCGCTCGGAGCTCCGCTCGAAGGTGGGTATGGTGCTCCAGGACGCTTGGTTGTTCGGCGGCACTATCTACGACAACATCAAGTACGGAAACCTCGACGCCACCGAGGAGCAGATCATGGAGGCCGCCAAGGCCACCTATGTGGACCGCTTCGTCCGTGCGTTGCCGGATGGTTACCAGACGATCATCGACGAAGAAGGCAACAACGTCAGTGCGGGTGAGAAGCAGCTCATCACCATTGCCCGGGCGTTCGTTTCCGACCCATCGCTGTTGATCCTGGACGAGGCCACGAGCTCCGTGGACACCCGTACCGAGTTGTTGCTGCAGAAGGCGATGGCAGCCCTGCGCACGGACCGCACGAGCTTCGTCATCGCCCACCGCTTGTCCACCATCCGCGATGCCGACACAATCCTCGTGATGGAAAACGGCAGCATCGTGGAGCAGGGCAACCACAACGAACTGCTCGCATTGCAAGGGGCGTACTACCGCCTGTACATGTCCCAGTTTGCCGGTGAGGACGCGGAAGAGGTCGCGGTGGACGATTCGACGGCGGTGCACAGCTGAGCGCGCACCACGTCGGCCCGATTTCCGTCCAGGTCCCCATGCGTTGGGGCGACATGGACGCGTACGGGCACATCAACAACGTCCAGATAGTCCGCATGCTGGAGGAAGCCCGTATTGCCGCTTTCGGTCCGCCGAGCGGGGCGGGCCTTCCCGGAGTTGAGCCTCCGGTCTCCATTTTCAACGATGTTGGAGAGGGCGTCATGACCCTTGTGGTGGAGCACAAGGTCAGGTACGTCCGCACCTTGGAATACCGCAACATCCCGGCAACGGTGGAAATCTGGGTGGGGGCCGTGAAGGGGGCCAGTTTCGACCTGCACTACGTCATCAAGGATCCGGTCACCGGCCAGGACTGCGTCAAAGCCAGCACCCACCTGGCCTTCGTGGACGAGTCCACGGGCCGGGTCCGCCGGCTCACCCCGGAGCAAAAGGAACAGCTGGCTCCCTACCAAGCGTGATCCGAGTTTGTGTACAGGTAATGCCCTCTAGAACCCCTCTTAAGGGCATCACCTGTACACAAACTCCAGCCATTCAGGAGGCAATACCTTGCAAAACCTGACATACCGCACCATCGCGTTGAACATGGCCGAGCTCGGCCCCACCAATCCTCTTCCCGTGGTCGACGCGGAGCTCAACCAGCCCTACAGGATCGGCGAAGGCGTGCCGGAGGAATTGCAGGCCGCGGCCCGTTACGGCCAAGTGCCGAACGTCTTTCCGTATCTGATACAGGACGGTTACTCGCGGGTGCGGACCACCCACGAGGTACCCGCCGTCGTGCTTGAGAACAGCAAGCTGCGCGCGGTTGTCCTGCCCACCTTGGGCGGACGGCTTTGGGAACTCTTCGACAAGGCCTCTGGCAAACAGCTCCTCCACACTCACGGAACGTTGCAGTTCGCCAACATCGCGCTGCGCAAGGCGTGGTTCGCGGGCGGACTCGAATGGAATATCGGCACCCGCGGGCATTCGCCCACCACATGTGATCCGTTGCACACCGCCGTCGTCAAGACTCCGGAGGGCCACGAGGTCTTGCGGATGTGGGAATTCGAGCGCCTCCGCGGCGTCGTATTCCAAGTGGATATGTGGCTTCCCGAGGATTCGGACGTTCTCCTCGCCGCGGTGCGGATCCGGAACCCCCACGACCACGAGGTTCCCATGTACTGGTGGAGCAACGCCGCTGTTCCCGAGACGCCGGAAACCCGCGTCGTGGCGCCCGCCGCTGAGGCCTATGGCAGCGACTACACCACCGACGTCGCCCGCGTGCGGCCCACCGAGCATCACGGCAAGGATTCCACGTGGCTGGTCAACAGCGCGCACGCGGCGGATTTCTTCTTCGACATCCAACCCGGCCGCCGTCACTGGATCACAGCGGTTGACCGCGACGGCGACGGCCTGGCGATGCTCTCCACGAGCCTGCTGCGTGGGAAGAAGCTCTTCGTCTGGGGCCAGGGCGACGGCGGTAGACGCTGGCAGGAGTGGCTCAGCCCGGGCGCTGGTCCGTACGCGGAGATCCAGGCCGGGCTTGCCCAGACCCAAGTGGAGCACCGGCCCATGCCCGCCCGCGCCGAATGGACGTGGGTGGAGGCCTACGGCAACTCCCGGCTCGATCCGGGTGTCTCGCACGGCGAGGATTGGGACGAAGCAATCGCCCACGCAAGCACGCGCCTCGAACACCTCGTCCCGGACGCCGCGCTGGAAGACGCCCTTGCGGAGTCGAAGCGGATCCAAGCGTTTGCCCCGACGGAGATGCTGGTGCACGGGAGTGTTTGGGGTGCTCTGGAACGCGTCCGACGTCGGGCCGCGGGGCTTGGGTGGGTCGATGAGGCGGGCACGCCCTTCGGCGATCCTACAAGCGGTGAAACCGCGCCCTGGCTTGCGCTACTGGAAGGGCGGGGATTTGCCGGGGCGGAGAGCTTCGTCGCCGGAAGCGATTGGGAAGGGCTGTTGGAGCACGACGGAGGAGCGGAGGCTTTGTTCCACCTCGCCACCATGGCACATGCCCGCCAAAATCTAGATGCCGCAATCGCACACTACGACGCCGCCTTGGCCGCGGGCACCATTCCCCGACGCACCCGCGCCTTGATCCACCGGGGCCGGGCACGAGCTTTGCTGACCACCGGCAACGTTGACGAAGGCCTGGCCGAACTGGCGTCCGTGAGCCGCCTTGAACCCACCAACGTCCACCTGCTCATTGAGGCCATGACCCTCAGCATCCGCCACGGTCTTCCCGGGCAAGCGCTCGCTTTGGTGAGCGAGGCACCTACCGGAATGTCCGACGTCGGGCGCCTCCGGTTCCTCACGGCGCTCGCCCTTGCCCGCGCCGGGCGGAGCGACGAAGCGGCGGCCATGCTGCGCGACGGCGTGGAAATTCCGGATATCCGGGAAGGCGAAGACGCGATCTCCGAGCTGTGGAAGGACGTTTGCCCAGATGAGCCGGTGCCCAGCCGCTATCGCTTCCGAATGCACTAACTTGGTGGCTCCTTGGATGCCGGGCTTCCGGATGCCCGTACCCAGCTAAACCATGTAAGTTGGCATGGTGACTCCCTCCACCAAAGCCCCACTGACCCGTGCCCCCGGTATCTCCAAGGAGATCGAAGATGCAGCGTGGTTCGTGCTGGGCCCGGGGCTCCAGGGGAAAGCCTCGGCGCTCGACGCCGGAACACGCACATGGACGGTCGACGCCGCCGCCGAGCTTCTTGAACGCTTGGAACGCGGCGCATCGGACCCGAAAGCACCCATGATGACCAATTTGCGGCAGAACCTGGAAGGAGCGTCGCGCGAAGCCAAGCTGCTCGCCGTCGAACTTCTGTTCCTCCAGTCCCTGCCGCTCGCCCATGAGGTCAAATCCCTCAAGGTGAAGCGCGCCCGCGTTGCCGAGGCTGCGTCTTGGATCGAGCCTCCCATTGAGCTGCCCGTCGAGCTCTACCAGGGGATGACCGACCACGGCGTGATCCGCGACCGTACCGCGGAATTCAATTGGACCCTGTGGGACCAGTTGGCCTGGCTCTGCCGCTTCGTGGCCCACGTGGATGGCCAGTCGAACGCGAGCATTGCGAAAGCCCTCAAGGATCCGTTGAAGTTCCATGAGCTTGCTGCGGCAACCCCGGACGACCAGGCGGCCATCCGACGAAGCATCGAATACTTGGCGTGGCCCAGCTACTTCGAACCGGTAGTGGCGGATGTGGAGCGTCGGGAAATCCGCGACGCGTTTGCCTCGCTGGTGGGCGGTGCCAAGGGAGATTCCGAGGAAGACATCACTGCGGATGTCCACCGGATCCGCCTGCACCTCGACGAACAGGCAGGCCAACGCATCGATTGGTACCATCGCCAACTGGTCAGCCAATGGCGCAAGGTAGGCGACCCCGGCCGCAGGGCCTGGTTGCTGCGCACGCACCAGGATTCCGCCGAGTTGCTCGCCGCGTGGCAGGCGGAGGAGAAGGCGACGCTCGATGTCGAACACCTCCGCGAACTTAACCCGGGCGTTACCGCGGGCGTAGTGCAGCATGCTGTGGATGAGGACTACAAGCACCTTGGCTACGTTGAACGCGAGGACATGAAGACCGCCGTTTTCGCGTTCCTCACCGTCATGAAGCCGGGCGACCTCGCGCTGTTCCAGCACGCTGGCGCGGTGCGGATCGGCGTCATCCTCGGCGAAGCGGAACACAACGAGGATAACCGTCGGCTGCGGCGCAAGGTCCGTTGGTTCGACGAAACCCACCCCATTGCCGAGGCCCCGCGCCACGTCCAGCGCCAACTAGCCACCGCGGGGATCGTCGTGGATGTCACCAAGGTCATCCAGTCGCTGCAGTCCCTCCTGCCCGCGGAAGCAGAGTCCGACGGCGAGGACACCGCCGCCGCGGACACCGCCGTCGAGCCCGTCATTGAAGGGTTCCGGCCGCTCACCGAAGAGTTCGCGGATTCACTCCACATGGAGCTCGGGCCGCTGAAGGAAATTGCCGACCTCCTCGAGGAAAACCGCCAGCTAGTGCTCTATGGCCCTCCCGGAACGGGCAAGACCTACCTCGCGAAGCATTTGGCCGCCGAACTCGCGGGCGACAGCACCGACGAGCGCGTCAAGCTGGTGCAGTTCCATCCGTCCTACGCCTACGAGGACTTCTTCGAAGGTTTCCGGCCGGACAAAACCGACGACGGCCAGGTGTCTTTCAAGCTCGTCGCCGGGCCGCTGCGTCGCCTGGCCGAAGAAGCAGCGAAGCCGGGGAACTCGAACAAGCCGTATTTCCTCATCATCGACGAGATGAACCGTGCCAACCTCGCCAAGGTGTTCGGAGAGCTGTATTTCCTGCTCGAGTACCGCGACGACCGCATCTACCTGCAGTACAGCCCCAACGAGCCGTTCAGCTTGCCGGACAATCTGTACATCATCGGCACCATGAATACGGCCGACCGTTCCATTGCCATGATGGACGCGGCTATTCGGCGCCGGTTTGCTTTCGTCGAACTGCATCCCAAGGTTGAGCCCATCAAGGGTTCGCTGCGTCGCTTCCTCGAGGCCCGTGGCCTGGACACCGTCAATGCGGACCTGCTCGACGCCTTGAACGATTCGATCGACGACTGGGACCGCGACCTGATGATCGGTCCCTCCTACTTCATGAAGAACGCGGCCCAGGATCCCGCCGGGCTGCGCAGGATCTGGAAGTACGAGCTCATGCCGCTCCTCGAAGAGCACTACCACGGGCAATTGAACCGGGCTCAGTTGGAAGAGCGCTTCGGGCTGGACCAGTTGTTGGGTCGACTTGCGACGCGCTAAGTCAGCTCCGCCGCGGCCATCGCGTCCTCCGGAAATCGGGAAGGCTGCGGGGTCGGGGAGGTCCGCGGGGGCCCGGCCTCCGGCACGTTCGTCCGTGGTTTCGGCGGCGCGGCCGTCCGCTCTTGGTGCCGCGCGGCCGTCTGCTTCAGGCGTGGCCGCCGTCCGGCACGTCGTGATGGACGAGCTCTCCGGCGGCATCGTGGAGAAGCTGGATCCGGATTCCGCCGCGCTCTTGAACTCAAGCGGCCTCGCGAAAGCCTCGCCCATGGGAATGGGGCTTTACAGGATCGAACCCGTCGGGAAGGTCGGTTCTGTCCGCACGCCCACGGTACAGTTCGAGGTGCGGCCAAAAGACCGGTTGGGCCTCAGTCGCCTCCTGTTCCTGCTCAGCTACGCGGGGGACCAGGGTTTCCGCGAAGACTCGGTGGCTGCCGTCGAACACCAGGATTTGTGGAGCGCCCTGGCGGAGTCCCTTGCGCAACTGGCCGAGCGTGCACTGAGCCGTGGTCCGCTGCAGGGGTACCTGACGGTGGACGAGTCGCTGCGGACGGTCAAGGGCCGGATTCGGATTTCGGACCAGATTTCGCGCCGTCCCGGCATGCTGGTTCCGCTCGAAGTCTCGTACGACGAATTCACCGAGGACATTGCCGAAAACCGCATCCTCCGGGCCGCCCTCGAGCGGATGTGCAAGGTCCCCGGCGTGCGGAGCAATGTCCTCAGCCGCCTGCGGCAGCTTAAGGGAAAGCTCGACGCCGTCACTCGGCTGCAGTCCGGCGCGCCCCTTCCGCGGTGGCGGGCCAGCCGGATGAACCTCCGCTACCATGCCGTGCTTCGCCTTGCGGAGGTCATCCTTCGCAATGCCTCCGCGGAGGCAGGGGAGGGGAGACAGCAAACAGCGTCGTTCGTGGTGGACATGTCCAGTGTTTTCAAGGAATTCGTGGGTCTCGCAATGCGCAAGGCCATGAGGGCGCACCCCGGCGAAATGCGGCTTCAGTACGGCGCCACGCTCAACGAGGCAGTTCGCGATTCCGACCGGCTGACAGTGCGCCCCGACGCAGTCCATTTCCTTGGTGGCAGGCCGGTTGTGGTGTACGACTCCAAATACAAAGCAGCCACGGATTCCGGAGCTTCGCTCAACGCCGATCACTATCAAATGCTGGCCTACTGCACAGCGCTGCAGGTGCCCACGGCGTGGCTCGTCTACGCCGGAAAGGGCGAGATGAAACTGCGGCGGATCCTCAACACGGATATCGATATCGTGGAGTACCCCCTCGACCTCTCCTTGCCGCCCGCGGACATCCTGGCCGCCGTCGACGATTTGGTCCAGCAATCGTGGGGAGAAGTCGTAAGGCAAGCTTTGGCGGTTCCTTCGGGAGGGGCGTCAGGCTAGCCTGAAGGAGCAGGCACAGCAGATGGAGGCACAATGCGAAACAAGAAGAAGAAATCCTGGAAGGACATGACCCCGGGGCAACGCTTCGGAATGGCAGTGGTTGGCGCTGGTCAAATAGCACTGCTGATTGCCGCGCAACGCAGCATTACCAAGACGCCGGCGTCGGACATTCGGGGGAGCAAGGTCCTGTGGCGGGCCGCGAGCTTCATCAATTTCTTTGGGCCTCTGAGTTATTTCCTGTTTGGTCGCCGTCGAGGAACCGTGTGAGCTGATCCTCCAAAGCCGAACGGTCCCGCAATTCGCACTCCCAGACAGTGAGTACAGCCCAACCCGATTCCTGTAACTTTTCGCGCTGGGCCGCGTCCCGCTCCCGGGTGCGGTTCCGCTTGGCTTCCCAGAAATCCGCGTTGGCCGTGGGAGCATGCAGCCCGGCCTTGCAGTCATGGAAATGCCAGAAGCAGCCGTTGACGAAAATGACCTTGTGCCGGCTGGCAAACACCAAGTCCGGACTGCCGGGGAGTTTCCCGCCCGCCGCGTTCCCATGGAGCCTGTATCGGTAACCCTTGGCGTGCAGGATTTTGCGAACCAAGAGCTCCGGTTTGGTGTTCTTGCCCCGGATCTTGGACATGTTCCGGCTGCGTTGCTCCGGCGTCAGCAAGTCCCGGCTCTCGCCCATACCCCAGTCTAAGCACGCCGCCCCTGCCAGGTTCGCCGCGTTTGAAAAGCCACCGGCGGTACATTACGGCGATTATTTTCCAAGTTTGGTAGTTGCTAGCATTTCGACCATGGGTCGAGGGCTGTTTCAGCGCATGGTGGGCATTGTCATCGCGGTCACTGTGGGAGGTGCAGCCGCACTATTATGGTTCGCTATTGCGTCGACCGGAAATTCCGCGGTTGAGTCGCGCGCTGAAGGCATCGTCCTCGGTGTTTGGAAGGTTCTGTACGACTCGGAGGCACCAGAGCCGAGGGTGATCCTCACCGCCATCGCTTTTGCGCTTTTGTTGTCCGCAGGAGTGGCATTGTTGGAACGCCGAATTGCCAACAGGTCCCGACGCTCAGCAAATCCCCAGACTCCCTTGGCCCCGAAGATTGTCATGGCGGAGACCCGTGGAGTATACGCAGGGCCGGTTTCGGTCACTGTGTTGATTCCTGCGCACAACGAGGAAGTTTCACTGCCGTCCACAATTGCATCGCTTATGGCTCAGTCGCATCCTCCGGACCGGATCATTGTCGTGGCCGACAATTGCACGGATTCGACTGTAACCCTCGCCCGAAAAGCAGGTGTCGAGGTCTTTGAATCCGTAAACAATACGAAGAAGAAGGCCGGAGCCCTGAACCAGGCGCTCAAGTGGCTGCTGCCCGGCCAAGGGGATAACGACGTCGTAATGGTCATGGACGCTGACACCCGCCTCGACGACGGTTTCCTGGAAGTGGCGGTATCCAGGCTGACGAATGACAGGGCATTGATGGCAGTCGGCGGACTCTTCTACGGCGAAGAAGGCCACGGCATGATCGGCCAGTTCCAGCGCAACGAATACATACGCTACTCCCGCGACATCGGCCGCAGGCGTGGGCGCGTTTTTGTCCTCACCGGCACGGCCTCGATCTTCCGACCACGCGCCCTGCGCACAGTGGCACAGAGTCGCGGCACGTCCATTCCGGGAATCAACGGAGATGTCTATGACACGGCGTCGTTGACCGAGGACAACGAATTGACCATTGCGTTGAAGTCCCTGGGTGGTCTCATGATCTCGCCCATGGAATGCACAGTGGTAACGGAATTGATGCCGAATTTCCGCACTTTGTGGGCGCAGCGCCTTCGCTGGCAGCGGGGAGCCCTCGAAAACCTTGGCGCTTACGGCGCGACGCCCCAAACCATCCGCTACTGGGCTCAGCAGTTTGGCATCGGTTACGGGGTCATTGCGCTCAGCGCTTATCTATTGCTCATCCTCATGATGGTCCTGTCTTTGGATACTTGGGTGTGGTTTCCGTTTTGGTTGGGAATCGGCGTCGTTTTCTCGCTGGAACGCGTGGTCACCGCGTGGAGGGGTGGCTGGCGTGCCCGTATCCTGGCCGCCACGCTCTTTCCTGAATTGTTCTTCGACATGTTCCTGAATGTGGTTTATGTCAAGGGAATCATTGATATCTCCTTGGGCAAGCAAGCCAAGTGGAAGCATCTTAACCATTCACAAAGCGCAGAGGCCGGGAAGACAAAATAGCCATGGCGATTTCAACAGCCGTCCCCACCGGTCTCTTGTTCCCAGAGGGAATCCTGCATTCTGATTGGTTCGCCATTTTGGCTACTTTTGTGGCGATCAACACTCTGATGTATGGCGCTTTGGCTATCGCGAAAATTGTTCCGAAGTTGCATCCCGGCGACTGGATTCGTACCAAAAACCAACGCGCGGAGACTCGAAGCATCTACCCGGATGCGCCTACCGTGAACGATGCGACGGACTTCGTCAACGCTCGCGGAGGACGCGGACGCCGCGCGGACTAGCGTCGTGGGTGGGCCCTTCCGGGGTTTCGTGCACGGCAAAGAACAGCCCGGGCGTCGGCGTGTTCGGGCGTGGGGATACGAGGCCAGGCGACCAGTGTCATCTTGGGCCTGTGGATAACTTTCGACGCCTACCCGGAACTTCAGCTACCCTGATGCTCAGGCACAACACTATTGGGGGATAGCAGCCATGAATTCAAGCACGTCCATTTCTTTTCGCGCCCGGTTCTTTGCCATTGCTGTGGTCGGGGTGATGTTGGGTCTCACTGGCTGTGCTCCGGGCGACCCACCCGAAGCGTCGCAGACCGGACGTTCGAGTGCTTCGCCCAGTGTCACGGCCACGCCGACGCCGACTCCAGTTGCCGCCTACAAGCCTGCGACTTCCACCGGCAGGGCGGAGAACGTACCGGTTCCGGTGCTGCCGGAGGCTGCGAAGGCGAATAGCAAAGAAGGGCTGGAGGCGTTTGCCCGGTATTGGTACCAGGTGCTTTCGTACGCCTACGAGACGGGGGACCTCACCGATGTCCAGAGGCTGTCGGGTCCGAACTGCGGCCTTTGTGCAAACCAGGAAAAAGCCATCGCCGCCGCTTGGTCTGACGGCAAATGGATCGTCGGCGGGCGTATTGAGACGCCGCTAGTGGAAGGGAAAACTGAAGAGGGTAAGTCTTCGCAGGTGACGGTTCAGGCAATCCAACAATTGATCGAGATCCGCAGTGCGGACGGAAGCCTATTCCAAGAACCAACAGAAGCTTCAAATATGGCGATGCTAGTGGTAGCCGCCTTCGGTCCAAATGGTTGGACACTCATTGACTTCGGATTGGTTTACTAGCAATGCGCAATCTCGGAGCCCTTTCGGTTGGGTTGTTGTCCGTTTCGCTGCTGGTCGGGCTTGCCAGCGCGGCGCACGCGAATGATTCGCCGTCGCCGGTAGACGTTGGCCTGAAACGAGGTGGCGTCGGTGTTGGGTCATCGAAGTGGGTCCGTGACCCTCAGTCCGGCGAAATGGTACCCGTGCTGGCCGGCGAGGTCAGTGACGACCCGAACCAGTACAAACCGGTTTTGCAGTGTCAGGTCGGGGACGACTTGGATAAGAAGTGTCTTCCGGGTCAGTTGCAGTGTCCGCCGCGGGAGCCGGGCGGGAAGCCCGGTTCGGCGGTGATCTGGAAGGTCGCTCCGCGCGCCCTGGAGAATCCGACCTGGACCGATTGGAAGTCACCCAATGATGGTCCGTCGTGCTTGTACGACCAAAAGCCGGAGGATCTGTTGGCCAGGCTCGCCGGGAGGATTCTGTCGGATTTCCGGACTCTGCCGATCAAGCCGGCCGTTCTGGGTATCCAGCCGAGTCCGCACACGCTCAGGGGTGCCGAGACGAACGTGTTTGCCGATGCGGTGGAGCAGCGGTTCGATGTGGTGATCTTCGGGCAGAAGGTGCGGGTGGTGGCGACCCCGACCGATTACACGTACGGGTATGGGGACGGCGGTGGTTTGGGGCCGACGATGTTTGCCGGTGGCCCGTTGCCGGAGGAGCGGTGGGGTGAGCAGACGCGTACGAGCCATGTGTATAAGCAGACCGGTGATTTCCAGGTGTCGGTCTCGACGATGTTTCGTGGCACGTATTCGGTGAATGGTGGCCCGGATTTGCCGATTCCGGGCACGGGGGAGTTCGCTTCCCCGGCGCAGACTGTGAGTGTGTGGCGCTCGGTCACGCGCAACTATGCCGATAACTGCCTCCAGAACCCGCAGGGCGAAGGCTGCCCAGGCGTGCCCTCGAAATAGAGCGGTGGGCGCGCAGCTCAGATAGTTCACATTTGAAAAACAATATTGGGGGAATCAAAAACATGAGTTCACTAGTGTCCGAGTCATTGACGGCTCGGTTGTTTCTTGGCGTAGCCCTTGCGGCATCTGTGGTGGCCCTTGTCGGATGTGGTCCGGGACCGCAAGCTGATCCGGATGGTTTGGTGTCACCGCGTGCTTCTGCCACTGCCACAGTCAGGCCAACACCGGCAACAACTCCCGTTTACAAGCCCGCGACATCCATGAGGAAAGCCCAGAACGTGCCCGTTCCAGTGCTACCCGAGGCCGCGAAGGCGAATACCGAGGAAGGCTTGGAGGCATTTGCGATGTATTGGTTCCAAACACTTTCGTATGCATATGAGACGGGGGACCTTACTGATGTCCAGAGGATGTCGGCTCCGGATTGCGGCCTTTGTACCAATTTGGAAACCGTCCTAACAGCCGCTTGGGCTGACAGTAAATGGATCGTCGGTGGACGTATCGAGACGCCGGTCGCGGAAGGAAAGCTTGAAGTGGGTAAGTCTTCGCAGGTAAAGGTTCAGACAATCCAACAATTGATCGAGGTTCGCAGAGCGGATGGAAGTCTATTCCAAGATCCAACCAACGCTTCAAATAGGGCGATGCTAGTGGTAGCCGCGTTCGGTGCTAATGGCTGGACGCTCATTGACTTCGGATTGATCTCCTAGCGATGCGCAGTCTAGGAAATCTGTCTGTTGGGTTGTTGTCCGTCTCGCTGTTGGTCGGGTTCCCCGGTGTGCTGCACGCGAAACAATCGGCGCCGTCGCTCGACCTTGGAATGGAAGAAAGCGGTGTCAACGTTGGGTCATCGCAGTGGATTCCTGACCCGGCGTCAGGCGATTTGATTGTCGCCCCTGTCGGCCATGTGAGCGTTGACCCGTTTCGGTACAAACCGGTTTTGCAGTGTCAGGTCGGGGAGCATATTGATATCAAGTGTCTCCCGGGTCAATTGCAGTGTCCACCACGGGAGCCGGGCGGGAAGTCCGGGACGGCAGTGATTTGGAAGCTCGCTCCGCGCGCACTTGAGAACCCGGTGTGGACCGATAGGAATCCCAATGATGGTCCGTCGTGTTTGTATGACGGATAGCCGGAGATTGGCCAGGATCGCTGGAAGGATCGTGTGAGTTCGCTTCCCCGGCGCAGACTGTGAGCGTGTGGCGCTCGGTCACGCGCAACTATGCCCATAACTGCCTCCAGAACGGGGGTCGAGGCTATGCTGACCGGCAAGTTTGAAATACCTACGCAAACTGAAAATTGGGGGAGAAGAATGAAGGAACAAAATTCACGAGGCAGAAGGCGGTTTTCGGGTGACCTCGAGTCGGTCAGCACCGCGGTAAGGACAGTTCGGGAGGCTTTTCCCGTGGTCCTGAAGACGATTGGCGGAGAATGCAGGTCCCCGAGGCGTCTCGGGCGCAATTGGCGTTTCGACCTAGCAACGCTCAACGGGAGAACGCTAGATGTGCTCGAGTGTCGGATTAGCGGCGAGAATGTCTACAACATCGCCAACTACCTTCGCCGTCAAGAGGTGTCCTTGGCCGCTGCCATGCGAGAAGGCATGAAGCTTGAGATCCAAGGCGAGACTCAGTTGACCGACGACGGCACCGTCATCCTGGACGTCACCAAAATCTCAGAGAATTTCACCCTCTCGGGAGAACTTCATCGCCAAGATGAACACACCATTGACGCACTTCGCGTAGCGGGCGTCCCGTCGGCCAGGACCTCTCGACGAGATATTCACTGTAATGACTACCAAAGGCCCAGATTCCCCAAACAACTCAAACGATTGCTGGTAATCGCGCCGGACGATAGCCGCGGCTTGGCTGACTTCAAAAGCCGGGTTCAGAAGTCCGAACAAAAGGAATACCTGGCAATCGACTACCAGCCATTTCGCTGGGCCAGCCAGGCAGCACCCGAGATGTTCCAAGCGAAGCTCGCTGAGATCATTTCGAAGGGCTACGACCTTATCCTCATCGTTAGGGGTGGCGGGCACTGGAGCAAATTGAGGGTCTTCGATCAACCCGAAATAGCTCTTGCAATCAACCGCTCTCCGGTGCCCGTCGCAACCGCTATTGGTCATGAACCGGACGTCTCCATGGCCGATCGAGCAGCGAGTTTCTCCTTCGTGACGCCAACGGCCGCTGGAGAAGCAATCAAACGGGAACTCGACAAGCGCCACTACATCGAGTCCAAACGAATCAACGAACGAGCTTCGACTGGGCGCTCGCCCGCGCCGACCTCTGCCAGAGTTTCCGCCCCGGCCAATGCGCCGACCCCCATCAACGAGCCGCCTGCCCCTCGTTATCCGAGCTTGGCTGATCTGCATCGAGCAAGGGCGGAAGCCGCGGCATTTCAAACGTGGGCCCGGGCTGCCGAACACGAACACCGCAGTGACCTCATCGAATTGGCGCAGCGCCGCGTTCGAATGTTCTCCCAACTCAAAGTCGCTGCATTTATCGCGGCAGGCGTTTTTGCCCTTCTCGTCCAGCAGCCGGTGCTCGAGCTAACGGGTTTCAGTTCGCTTGTTTTGGCCCAGGTGCTGTATCCGGTTTGCTCTGTGGGGATCTCACTCCTGGCTGCTTGGGTGGAGAAGCGGAACCAGAGGTTTGTTTCGGATCCGGCGACCAAGCCAATGAAGCACCCTTTCCGCGACCAGGATGACTGGCGTCGGAGAGCCAAGAGTGTGAGGACCATTCGGGGCATTCGCCAAGTAATCGCAAACATCCCTTCCAACGGCTGAGCAAACACGACAACGTTGTGACGCTTGTCTCATCATCCTTGGCTCCGGAATAGTTGCAGACGCGTTGCAGTTGCCAACAGTGGATCCGTTCCCGTTTGAAAGGCATTGCACATGTTGTTTTCCCCGTTGACGCTCGGCGAACTTGAACTTCCCAACCGCTTGGTCATGGCACCGTTGACCCGTGTACGTGCAGGCGCAGAAGGGATTCCCGGGCCCCTCCTCGTAGAGCACTATCGGCAGCGCGCGTCCCTCGGCTTGATCGTCAGTGAGGGAACTTATCCCACTCCAGCCGGCCAGTCCTACCCGGGCCAGCCTGGCCTTGTTACCGAGGAACAGATCGCAGGCTGGAAGAAGGTGACCGACGCCGTCCATGCCGAAGGCGGCCGCATGTTCGCCCAGATCATGCACGGTGGACGAGTCTCCCACCCGGACATCACCGGCGGCAACGAAATTGTCGCACCCAGTGCTGTCGCCATCGAAGGCGAAGTGCGGACCCCGAACGGCAAAAAGCCTTACCCGGTTCCGCGCGAGTTGAGCACAGATGAGCTACCAGCGGTCATCCAGGAAATCGTTACGGCATCCCGGAACGCTATCGAGGCCGGGTTCGACGGCGTTGAACTGCACTCAGCCAATGGCTACCTGCTCCACGAGTTCCTTGCACCTAACACCAACATCCGTACGGACAGCTACGGAGGTTCCCCGGAAAACCGTGCCCGCTTCGTCATCGAGACCGTCAACGCCGTGGTCGAGGCCCTCGGCGCCAACCGGGTGGGCATCAGGATTTCCCCGGAGCACCTGGTACAGCAGATTGAAGAGACTGATCCTGCTGATGTCCGCGCAACATACGAGGTTCTCGTGGACACGATCGCCCCGCTCAACCTGGCCTACCTGAGCATCCTGCACCACGAACCCCAAGGCGAACTCGTCCAGGACTTGCGCGAGCGTTTCAGGGGTACGTTCTTGGTGAACACCGGCTTCAGCACCATCACGGACCGGGAAGAAGCCGTAGCACTCGTCGCGAACGGCCACGCGGACGCCGTCGTCGTAGGGCGCCCGGCCATCGCAAACCCGGACCTCGCGCGCAGGTGGCGTGAGAGCCTGCCGCTCAACGAACCTGATCCCTCTACGTTCTACGGTGAAGGCGCGAAGGGCTACACCGACTACCCGTTCTACGCGAACTAACCCCAACTAGCCCTCGACGGCGGCACTCGGCTTTTCCTGAAAGCCGAGTGCCGCCGTCGTGATTTAAGCGATCTTACCTGGGTAGCTTCTGCCATCGCGGCACATTCTGCTGGATCAGCGGGTAGGTGCCGTTCGAGATCCCCGGAACCGCGAGGGAGCCAGCCCAAGCCAACCGGAGTGGCCCAGCAGAAAATCCCAGCCCCCTTAGTTCCCCGCACAGTTTCCGGGTCTAAGGTTTTTAGTGAGGTAACAATCCCGAATCGGCCCGTGTGCCGGGAAGGGGCAGTTGAGGTGGCGACAAAGACCCAAGTCTTCAGGGATAAACGCCAGGCCCGCATCGAGCGCGCGGTTGCCAGCCCCCACTATAAATGGACAGTCCTGACCAACACCACGCTGGGCATGCTCATGGCGACCATCAATTCGTCCATCATGCTCATAGCCTTGCCCGACATTTTCCGCGGAATCCACGTAGACCCGCTCACTCCCGGCAACACGAGCATGCTCCTTTGGCTCGTCATGGGCTACATGGTGGTCACGGCCGTGCTTGTGGTTACCTTTGGCCGGCTGGGCGACATGTTCGGCCGGGTGACGATGTACAACGCAGGCTTTGCGATCTTCACGGTATTCTCCGTGCTGCTTTCTTTGACGTGGCTCTCAGGTGACGCGGGAGTCCTGTGGCTGATCATCATGCGTGTGCTTCAGGGCGTCGGCGGGGCGATGTTGATGGCCAATTCAACGGCCATCATCACGGACGTCTTCAAAGTGGAGCAGCGCGGACTGGCGTTGGGCCTGAACCAGGTCGCAGGCATTGCGGGATCCTTCTTGGGCCTGATCGTAGGGGGATTGCTCGGCCCGCTGGATTGGCGCTTGGTGTTCCTCGTGTCCGTGCCGGTGGGGTTGGCGGGCACCGTGTGGGCCTACCTCAGCATGCACGACACCGGAATCCGGCAGCCGGCCAAGCTCGATTGGTGGGGCAACGGAACGTTCGCGGTGGGCCTGGTCGCGGTGCTGGTGGGCATCACGTACGGCATCCAGCCATACGGCGGCCACACGATGGGCTGGACCAACCCGTGGGTGCTCGCCGCCTTGATCGGTGGAGCTGCGGTGCTGGCCATTTTCTGCTTGGTGGAATCAAAGATCGAGGAGCCTATGTTCAATTTGTCGCTCTTCAAAATTCGAGCGTTCACCGCTGGAAACCTGGCCTCGTTGATGTCCGGCATAGGCCGCGGCGGCTTGATGTTCATCCTGATCATCTGGCTTCAGGGGATTTGGCTGCCGCAGCATGGCTACAGCTTTGAAACCACCCCGCTTTGGGCGGGCATTTACATGTTGCCGCTGACCGCGGGATTCCTGATCGCAGGACCCGTTTCCGGTTGGCTCTCCGACCGCCATGGGGCCCGGCTCCTCGCCACCTTGGGAATGGTAGTGGCAGCAGCGAGTTTCCTTTGGCTGCTCGTATTGCCGGTGAATTTCACGTACCTGCCGTTCTGCCTTGCGTTGCTGACCAACGGCTTGGGCATGGGGTTGTTTGCAGCACCGAACAGGGCCGGCATCATGAATTCGCTTCCGCCTAATCGCCGCGGCGTGGGCGCGGGCATGAGCACGACCTTCCAGAACTCGGCCATGGTGCTTTCCATCGGCATCTTCTTTTCCCTCATGATCACCGGGCTCGCCCGCACTCTGCCGCAGACACTCGCCTCAGGCCTGACGGCTCACGGTGTGGCCGCCGCAGACGCGGCGAAGGTTGCGCAACTACCGCCAGTTTCGGTCCTGTTCTCCTCGTTGCTGGGCTACAACCCGGTACAGACGCTGCTCGGGCCGAAAGTCCTGGGAGGCCTTCCGCCGACGGACTCGGCGTTCCTGACCGGCCGCTCCTTCTTCCCGGCCCTCATCTCGGGGCCGTTCGCCGAAGGCCTTGCAGTGGCCTTTGCCTTCGCGATCGCGGCCTGCATCGTGGCCGCTTTCGCGTCCGCCCTCCGCGGCGGAAAGTACGAGTACACGGAGCATCGGATCGAGTCCGAGGCCCCGCGTCGTCTCCCAGCGGCGCAGTTCCTTCCGGCTGCGGAGTCGTTGCGCACGGTCAGGGCGCACGACGGCGGAAAGCAAGCCGTCCGTCGGCGTGCCGCTGACCATGTTCCGAAACCCACGAGCGTTGATCCACGTCGCCTCCGATGAAGCGAAGCTAGCTGGCCCGCTGGCACAGCGCGACGAAGCCGCCCAGTTGCTCGAGACCTTCGGGGTGGCTCGGCAGGTAGTTGGTCAGTTCCGGTGAGCGTACGACGACGGCACGCCATTGACCGCGCGAGATCGCCACGTTGATCCGGTTGCGTGAGAGCAGGAAATCCATGCCGCGGGGAACTTCGGCCGCAGCGGACGCTGCCATCGAAACGATCACCACGGGAGCCTCCTGGCCTTGGAACTTGTCCACGGTGCCCACGCGCACACCGCCGAGGCCGGCACCCCGAAGTTCCCGCTGGATGAGCTGCACCTGGGCGTTGTAGGCGGCCACCACCAAGATGTCTTTCTCACCCAATGGCCGTTCTTCGGCCGATTCACGCGGATCCAACCATGCGAGTCCCACGTGCCTCCGAACTTGCCTGGCCACTTCCGCGGCTTCCTCCGATGACTGGGTGGAGTTGCCGCCGTGCGGAACGTAGACGCATTCCACGCCGGCAGGGACTCCGGCCAGTCGCCGCTCCGAGGCGAGGGGAGCCGACTCGAGCCGGTTGTCGTAGGAAAGTTCTGACACCGCAGTGCACAAATCGGGGTGCATGCGCCACGATGTCGCCAAGAAATAGCCAAGCTCCTCCGGCAGTGTGTGATGGCCGTTCGCCAACCAGCCGAGGGCGGATTCGTCCACCGGTTCAGGGTGTTTGCCTTGGGTAACCTGCGGGAGCTGCTGCGGGTCGCCGAGAAGCAGCAGCCTGTTCGTTGCCCGGCTTACGGCAAGGGTGTTGGCCAGGGAGAACTGCCCGGCTTCGTCGATCACCAACAGGTCCAAGGAACGGGCTGGAACGGTTTTGCCAGTCATGGTCCAGGCCGTACCGCCGATGAGGCAACCGCCGGCCGACGTCAACAACCGTTCTATTTCGCCATCAGCCAGGATCTCCCATGGTTTTGCCTGGGTATCGCCTTCCTTGGGTTTCTTCCCGACCCTGGCCGGAGATACGCCTGCCTCGATCGCCCTGCGGAGGAGTGCTTCAACCGTTGTGTGGGACTGGGCGACCACCCCTACTTTCCATCCTGCGGCCACGAGTCGTGCCACAACGTGGGAGCCGACGTAGGTCTTGCCCGTTCCCGGAGGTCCCTGAACAGCGAGGTAGGAGCGGTCGAGGTCTGCGACCGCTGCAGTGATCGCGTCCACGTAGCCGTTCTCGCCGGGCCCGACGACGGGCAGTGCCGTTGGCGTGGCAAGCCGCGGTGGGACTCGGCGCAGCAAGTCCAAGGCTGGGTTCTTTGGCCAGGACGGCAAGCTGGAGCGAAGCTCGACGGCTAGTTCCGAGAGGGCTGCCCGCTGGCCGTTGGTGTTGACCGGGACATCGGGCGTCAGCGCCATGGGTAGCTGGTGGAAGGGCGAAGTTTTGCTGGGCAGGATCTCCCGGACGAGCACGGTATCGCCGCTGTGCCCTTCACCGGGGGAGTCCTTAGCGTCCAAGCCGCTTGCATCGAGGATCTCGGTTCCCCCTGCACCGCTCCTGCCTTGGGCACTCATTGCCTTGCCATCGAAAGCCTCAGGCACAGGGGCATCGTACATTCGGAAGAACTTGTTGCCGGGCGTAAATCCCGAACCTTCGGCTGCGCGGCCGTAGAACAGGACGTCCCTCGAAGGGTTCCTCTTCCCAGGTAAAGTGGACCAGTCCCGTACCACCTCAGCTTGTTCAACAACGAAGCAGTCCCGGGTGTCCTCCCATTCGGAAACGGGCCGGTCGAGACGATCGAAGTGGCCCCACCAATATTGTTTGTCCTCGCGCCGGTGATAACCGACGGCGGCAGCCACCAAGGCGACTGCCCGGGCTTCCGAGGGTGCCACGGCATGCTCCGCGACGTAGTCAAGCAGGGCAGTTTCTTCCGGTGCGGCTTCGTATTTCGCCGGCTCGGTCTCCTTGTGCGTCGCCGGCACGGAGTAGCCCGGCTCGATTGAACGCTCGGAGGCCAAGCCCAGCAGCCAGTTCCGCAGCTCAAGGGTGGAGAGGCAGTCGTATTCGTTGTAGTCCGAGATCCCCGCCAGAATGCCGGCGGCCTCGTCGCTACGGCCTTCGTCGCGGGCAGTGCAGTAGTTGGCATAGGCAACTACTGAAGCTCCGGCGTCGGTCACTTCGCCCGAGCGCAAATGCTCGCCCATGTAGAGGGGCTCGAGTTTCTTGATGCTGTAGGAGTTTTCGGAGATGCGGATGCTGTGCCGGACGGTGTCGTACAGGTCCACCAGGACGCCGTCCCGCAGGAGGTTGTCCACGGCGGCCTCGCCGACAGTATGGATCAGCGACAGGTGGCGGAGGGCAGTTTTCTCGTAAGCCGCGTAATGGTAGATCCGCATGTCCGGATACTTCATCCGGCGTTCCTCGACGTAATCGAGGAAGTCGATGAAAGCCTGCCGCTCCTCGGTCCGGGAATGTGCCCAGAACGGCCGGAAGACGGGCTTTTCGCCCGGAGTTCCAGGATTCTCGACCACGCCGAACAAGTACTCCAAGCCCCAACGGCCGGTCGCCGGGTCTTGCCACAACGGATCTCCCTCGAAGTCGAAGAAGATGTCACCGGCGTCGGGTCGCGGAAGGCGGGCCAAAGAGTTGGATTCGAGGACCGAGTAGCTGATGCTCTTGGCCTTACCGGTCTTGTCGGTATAGCGAACGGTTCCGTCGGCGGTCGCGATCCCTGTTTGCAGCCGCGCTTGTTCCTGCAACCGCCGCGTCACGGAATCCGTGGCGTCAGGCATCCCGGCCAAGTCGTCAATCGTGGAGATGCCATCGGCAAGCAGTTTCTTGCGGCGCGTGATCCTCATCCCCGCCACCATCAGCAGGTCCCGGTGCGACTCGACCTGTTCCTTGCAATAGTTGCACCTGCCGCACGCGGTCACCCCTGAAGTGCCCCACTGGACGGGCTCGGGCTGTGACCGGTGCGCCGAGGTCAGCGCCAGGAAACGGCTGCGGCGCTCGCGGAAAACCGGCAGTACGTCGGCCAACTTGTGGTTGCTGTGCACGTAGTCGTAGCCGCCGGTGTCTGCCTGGACAGTTGCCCCCAGGACGAGAGTCAACTCCGGCGCAGGCTCGATCCCGGCTTTAAGAAGTTGCTCCGCATAAGCGGCAAGCTGCAGCAACGCCGTGACCTTCGCGTGCCGCGCGAGCTTGGTGTCGAAGACCGCATACGTGCCGCCGGGGCGCCTGCCGCCGCCCTGCTTCACAAGGAAATCCGAGCGACCGTGGAACCCGCCGTCGAAGAACGCAGCCTGAAAGACCACGTCCGCGCCGGACCGCAGGGCTTCAATGGATTCCGCGTGCTTGGCGCGCAGGGTGGCGCGGTCCATCGCTTCGGCGGGAACGACGTCGTACACTCCGGTTCCCGCGCGCGGATCCCAAGCGCCGAACTCGGCCACGAACCGCTCCAGCACGGCGTGTTCGTGGATATCGCCCAGCTTCGCGGCGCGCCCAAGCATTTCGTCGGCGTCGAACTCCGCTTTGGGGGAGCGATGCAGCTTCTCGTCCAGCACGCGCAGCAACTGGTATTCGCACGTGGAAGCAATCACGAGGTCGCTGGCCGAAAACACCAGGTCCTGCGCCGCTCCCGCACTTTCCGAATCAAGAAGAAACACCCTGCCCCCTTCGAGGCCACGCACCATTCCAAGCCGACAAAGCCAAGCTATCAGGGGTCCCTGACAGTAATAGGATCAGCACTTTCAACCGCGATCTGTTCAGCGTTTCGGCCTGAGCGTAGGCTGACAACATCGGCGTCGGTGCCGGGGGTCCGCGTCGATACCACATCGATGGAGGAGGACTCATGAGTGTTGTGCGCGAATTCATGACCACCAACGCCCAATGCGTCAAGGAAGACCAGTCATTGCGTGACGCGGCCGTCCTGATGCGCGATCTGGACGTCGGTTCCCTGCCGATTTGCGGCAGCGATGGAAGGCTCAAGGGATTCATCACCGACCGCGACATCGTGGTCAGATGCGTAGCTGAAGGATGGGATGTCGGCGTGAAGACCGCGGCCGACCTCGCCCTAGGCACGCCGATCTGGATTGATGCCGATGCAAGCATCGACGCCGCCATTGACTTGATGGAGAAACACCAAGTCAGGCGCCTTCCGGTCATCACCGACCACCGCTTGGTCGGCATCATCAGCCAGGGCGACATCGCCCGCAACTACGCCGAACAGCGCACTGGAGAACTGGTGGAGCACATTTCCGCCAAGTCGCCCGCCGTCCCGCTCGGCTGACGCACTGCAAACCCAAGCGTCACGGCCAACCAGCCGTGGCGCTTTCGTTTGTGGGGCACAATGTCATGGTGACTCAACTTCCAGCGACCCCGTCAGCCCCGAGCCAGACCACGCCGCTTCCAGCGGCAGAAACCGCCATCCACGCCCGCATCGCAGACGAGTTGGGCGTCAAGGCTTGGCAGGTCAAAGCCGCGGTTGAACTGCTCGACGGCGGATCGACCGTCCCCTTCATCGCCCGGTACCGCAAGGAAGTCACCGGGACGCTCGACGACACCCAATTGCGCGAGCTCGAGGAGAGGCTCCGCTACCTGCGGGACCTGGAGGACCGCCGTCGTACTGTCCTCGAGGCGATTGCCGCGCAAGGCAAGCTGACCCCGGAACTGGAAGCCGCCGTCGTCGGCGCTGACACCAAATCGCGGCTTGAAGACATTTACTTGCCCTTCAAGTCCAAGCGCCGCACGAAGGCGCAGATCGCCCGCGAGGCCGGGCTCGAATCGCTCGCCGATGCGCTGCTCGCAAATCCGCAGCTCGATCCGGAGACTGAAGCTGCCAAGTACTTCAACGCCGAGCACTCAATCGACGACGCGTCCGCCGCGCTCGCCGGCGCCCGATCGATCCTCGTGGAGCGTGTATCGCAGGATCCGGACCTTGCCGAGGACCTGCGCGAACGGTTGTGGACGCAGGGCCGGATGGTGTCCCGCGTGAAGAAAGGCCAGGAGGTCGAGGGGCAGAAGTTCAAGGACTATTTCGAGTTCACGCAGGTGCCCTCCGGCATGCCGAGCCACCGCGTCCTCGCGCTGCTGCGCGGTGAGAACGACGGCGTCCTCGAGCTTGACCTCGCCGAGGCAGAACCAGCCGACGACGACGCCCTGGCCGCCGCCCGCACGCGCTACGAGAACGCTGTGGCCAAGTGCCTCGGGGTCGCCGAACGTGGTCGGCCGGCCGATTCGTGGCTTGTCCAGACTGCGCAGATCGCTTGGCGCTCGCGGATCCTGGACCGCCTGAGCAACGACCTCCGTGGCCGCATGTTCGCGACGGCCGAGGACGAAGCGGTCCGTGTTTTCGCTGCCAACCTGCGTGACGTGCTCCTTGCCGCTCCGGCCGGGAACCGCGCCACGCTGGGCCTGGACCCAGGATTGCGGACCGGCGTGAAGGTGGCCGTCGTGGATGGCACCGGCAAGGTGGTCGCCACCGACACGATCTATCCGCACGCCCCGGCCAAAAAGTGGGACGAGGCCTTGGTGACGCTCGAGCGTTTGGCGCGGCAGCACGCCGTCGAACTCGTGGCGATCGGCAACGGCACGGCCTCGCGCGAAACGGACAAACTCGCCGGGCAGCTCATCAAGAACCTGACCGCGTCGGGCGGTCCTGCCGTGCAGAAACTGGTCGTATCCGAGGCCGGTGCATCCGTGTACTCGGCATCCGCGTTGGCTGCTGCCGAGCTTCCCGGCATGGACGTGTCCCTTCGTGGCGCTGTGTCCATTGCGCGACGCCTGCAGGATCCGCTGGCGGAGTTGGTCAAGATCGAGCCGAAGTCGATCGGCGTCGGGCAATACCAGCACGACGTCACCGCGGCGAAGCTTGACCGTTCGCTCGACGCCGTCGTCGAGGACTGCGTCAACGCAGTGGGCGTCGACGTCAACACCGCATCTCCCGCACTGTTGAGCCGCGTGGCCGGTGTCGGACCGCTCCTGAGCGAGAACATCGTGGCCTACCGCAACGAGAACGGCCCGTTCGCCAAGCGCGCCGACCTCAAAAAGGTGCCCCGGCTCGGCGCCAAGGCCTTCGAACAGTGTGCCGGCTTCTTGCGGATCACCGGGGGAGCGGAGCCGTTGGACGCGTCCAGTGTCCACCCCGAAGCGTATTCGGTGGCACGGAAAATCGTCGCCGCCGCACATGGTGGGGCCGTGTCCACATTGGATCCGCAGGCGTTCGTCGATGGGACATTCGGTTTGCCGACCGTTCGCGACATCATGGCCGAGCTCGAGAAGCCCGGCCGCGACCCTCGACCCGCGTTCGCCGCCGCGACGTTCTCCGAAGGCATCGAGAAGATCTCCGACCTCAAGCCCGGCATGATCCTTGAGGGAACGGTGACTAACGTGGCAGCATTCGGGGCGTTCGTTGACGTCGGGGTTCACCAGGACGGCTTGGTCCACGTGTCGGCGATGTCCAACAAGTTCGTGTCCGACCCCCGTGAAATCGTCAAGTCCGGCCAAGTTGTGCGGGTGAAGGTCCTCGAAGCCGATCCCGAGCGCAAGCGGATCTCGCTCACCCTAAGGCTCGACGACGAACCCGGCACCGCGGGCGGCTCGGGCGCGCGTGGTGGTTCAGGCGGCCGTGGTGCCGGTTCGCGCGGTTCCGGCGAGCGGGCTGGTTCGGGTGAGCGTGGCGGTTCCGGTGAGCGCCGTCCGGCGCGGCAGGGTGCCGGATCCCCGAGGGCAGGAGGGGCGGCTAGCGGTGCGAAGGCGACGCCCAAGCCGCAGGCAGACACGGCAATGGCAGAAGCCCTCCGGCGAGCCGGGCTCGGCAAGTAGCCCCGCCGTCGAACGCAGCGTCTCAACCCGACGCTCGCTCACGTCTGGTGGGTTTTTGGTGGACGCTCGCTCACGTTTGGGACTTAAACGGCAAACCCTTGCGCACGTCGGAAAATGATGTGCACAAGGGTTTGCCATTTTTGCGTCAAAAGTGAGCGAGCGTGTGCGGCACCCGCCGTCGCGAGGCCGCACCCGCCCCTATAGCGACGGAATCGGGAAGAACGCCCGCGGGTCCTGCATCAGGGCCGGGAAGTCCAAGTCCGAACGGTCAATGACTTTCTCGACCTCGAAGTTGCGGCCGAACCTGCCGTCTGCCAAGGTGATGGGCCGTCCGTGGATCTTGCCCAAGACGAACTTGGCACCGCCTTCGACGGGGACAAGGACAGGCGTGCTGCCGGGGAGCGTCCTGAAAGCTTCTTCCTGGCGTTGCCGGTTCCGCGTGGGTTTCTTGACCTTCTGGACGGGTACCTTGCGCGAGCTTTTGGCGGGGCGGCGGGACGTTTCCTCGGCGTAGACGAATTGGTATTCGTCGCTGTCGGCATTTGCGGGCTTGACCTTACCGACAGTCGGCAAACCGACCTTGTCGATCTTCTCCGGTTCGACGTCGCCCACCGGGGAACGAAGGACCCAAATGAAATCGTCGAAGGGGTCTTCCGGAATGAATTCGTAGCGCGGCTCGGGCCAGATGTATTCCAGGTCCTTCGGAGCGTCCGGGAAGTGTTCTGCATAGAAGCGAGGTTCCTTCTGGAGCAGCTTGGATTGGTGGCTCAAGTGAAAATCGGGGTCGCCGAGCCACGGCGGCATGGGAATCTTGTCCGCGTAGTCCGGGTGGGCTGCCTGCGGTGCGAACTCGGTGATGCTCGCACGGGTGTTGTCCGGATTGCCACGGGCGACCCATTCGTCCACCATCGCCAGGCCGTACATCGTCAGCGCAGGAACATACCCCATCCACATGCGGATTGCCGGGTGGGCAGACCGGCCGAACTCGGGGATGACCAGTGCGCGGAGGATCTGCAGGGCTTCGACACGCTGCTTGCCAAGCCTGGCGGTGTCCAACGCGGCAGCGCTCTGCTTGAAATCGGGGAACGGGAGGAAGGTCTGCATCCTTTCAGTTTGGGGGTGCGACGGCCCAGAACCAAGTTGACGGGGTGTGGTCTTCCCCTCGCCGGCTCTATATGGTGCATCCATGGAGCAAAGAGTGGACATGTCCAGTGGCGGCGGCGCACTGGCGGCGTGTTGGTGTTGCGGGTCCGAATATCCCGAGTGGCGAATCGTCCGCCTCGGCGCGCATCCGGAGGCCGGAGTGTGCCTTTCGTGCACGGTGTCCCTCCGAAGCACTGCCCGACGTCGGGAAACCAGTTCCGCGAACTGGCCGGCGCGCGCTGTGCTCGGGGCGGTCGACCGCGCGCGTGGCGCCGTCATGAAGCGACAGTGGCAGCATCTACCCGTGTTCGGATCGCTGTTGCGGAGGATCAACCGGCATCTCCCGTGATTCGTCCTAGGCTTGTCGGGTGGAAACTTTTGGCGAATCGACGGCGACGGCGGCACCCCCGGTTGCCGAACTGCACCTGCACATCGAGGGGACGCTCCAGCCCGAGCTGATTTTCGCCCTCGCGGAACGTAACGGGATCCAGCTTCCGTACGCGGACTTGGACGAGTTGCGTGCCCTGTACGAGTTCACGGATCTGCAATCATTCCTGAACCTTTACTACGCCAACATGGCTGTCCTGCAGACCGAACAGGACTTTGCCGACTTGACCCGTGCATACCTGGCGCGTGCCGCGGCCGGAGGAGTCCGGCATGTGGAGGTCATGATGGATCCCCAGGCGCACGTCTCACGCGGGATTGCGTTGGAGACCTGCGTGAACGGTGTGGCTTCGGCGCTCACGACGTCGGAGGAAGAATTCGGCGTCTCGTCGCTCCTTATTGCCGCCTTCCTGAGGGACATGTCCGAAGAGTCGGCGCTCGACGTCCTCGAACAGTTGCTTGCCATGGACGCTCCCATTGCCGGGATTGGCCTGGATTCGGCCGAGGTGGGCAATCCGCCGTCGAAATTTGAGCGCCTGTACCGTCGCGCGGAGGAAGCCGGCCTGCACCGCATCGCCCACGCGGGCGAGGAAGGTCCGGCGTCGTACGTGTACGAGGCGCTCGACCTGCTCGGGGTTGAGCGGATTGATCACGGGATCCGCTGCATGGAAGACTCCGTGCTCGTGGATCGCCTTGTGGCCGAACAAATTCCGTTGACTGTGTGCCCGTTGTCCAACGTGCGGCTGCGTGCGGTGGACACCCTGGCCGACCACCCCTTGCCCGCAATGCTCGCTGCCGGGCTGAACGTGAGCGTGAACTCGGACGATCCCGCGTACTTCGGCGGTTATGTGGATGACAACTTCGCGCAACTCGTCGCGGTCCATGAATTGTCGGCGCGGGACCGGGCACGGCTCGCGTCGAACTCTGTGCGGTCGTCCTTCGCCGGTGAGGCGAGGAAGGCCGAACTGCTCGCAGAGGTTGCGGAGTGGGAGAAGGCGGCGGGGGCGTAGGAGGCACTCCACTTCGATCCGCAAGCTACTCGGCAGTACCCGGTCCAAGTCCGTAATTTGCGACTGTTTGGGCGTAATAGTGGGACACGACACACGCTGTTAACCGGGAACAGTCGTCAGAATTTACAGAACATTGGCAGACTGCTCAAGGAATACCCGCCGTTGAAGGAGACCCATTGGCCAAGTCCACCGTCGAAAAAAGCAGTGTCCGTCTCAAGACCGTCCTGGACGTCTTGGCTGAGGGAACCTGGTCTGAGAAGTCGCTGAACGCGGGCGAAGTCTTGGCGGAGGCGATTGTCCGCGTGCCGCTGGATGCACGCGAAGCAGAATTGTTGAGTGGAGGGATTCCGCGTGGCCACAAGAGCTTGACCACCGCTACCGCGAAACTGGTCAAGGCGGGCTGGCTGATCAAGGGCCGTTCGGGCTGGACCATCACCGAAGACGGCCTGCGTGCCACGGTGGCTTTCGCGAAGCCGGAAGAGTTCACCGTCGCACTGGCTGAGGGAACTCCCGTTCCTGCGGAAACCCCGCTCCCGACAGCTCCGGCCAAGAAGGCTCCTGCGCGGAAGGCTGCGGCCAAGAAGGTGCTCGGGGAAGCCGCCCCTGCCGAGGTTGCCGAGGCAAACGCTGCGACCGCCAAGGCAACGCCCAAGACCGACGTGGCGCCCAAAGCGGCTTCCGCCGTCGACAAGCTTGAGCAGCCGGCCGCCGTCGCGATCGCCGGTGATTTCAACAAGATCCTCGGCGCCCCGGAGGACTGGGCCCCCCAGTACGACGAAGCGCAGATGAAGTTCAACTCGCGCCGCAAGGTCTGGACGCTCGCTACTTCGTTGCCGGCGGGCTTCTACACGTACAAAATCGCGCTGAACCGTTCGTGGGACGAAAACTACGGTGCGTTCGGTGTGCGCGACGGCGCCAACCACGAATTGCACCACGACGGCGGCAAGGTCACCTTCACGTACGACCACTCGACGCGGGACATCGTCACGGCGTAGCGTCGTTGTCCAAGTTTTCTCCAAGTCCAAATGTGGACTTGGAGAAAACTTGGAGTTCCCCCTGATCCGGGGTAGGCGCTAACCTCCCGTCGGGATGCTTAATGAGAATCATTATTGATAAGCTCCAATTGCTTGATACCTCGCGATTGGAGTTCCATGCCGTTCAGTGCTTCCCGACTAGCCCTTTCAATTGTTCTTCCGCTGACCTTCCTTCTGGGTGGCTGCGCGTCGGCTGAGCCAGCGCCACCTTCCGGGTCTGGCGCGACGACGGATCGGGAGTGGCTTCTCACGGCTGATCCCAAGGCAGCCACGCTCTACGTAAACGATGTGTTTGACGGGAGTCAGAAAGGCTCGATTGACGGCATCGAGCTCGGTGTCCACGCCGGAACGATTCAACTCGGCAAAGGCCGCATCGCGTTGGTTGATGAGTCGAAGCCAAGCCTGAATATCCTGGAAGTCGACCATCAGGGCAAGCCGGTGATCGCGCAAAGCTTCACGATTCCCGATCCGAACGGAAATTGGGAGCGCGCTGGATGGATCACCACCGACGTGAACAAACGGTACTTGGCCGTCGGTTCTGACTTCGATGAATCCATTGAGCAGCAGGTGACGCTCGTTGATCTTCAAAGCGGTGGCCAGTGGACGGTCTCATTGCAAACGAATGAGGTAGTCCTGGCGACCACCGGGAAACCGGGCACCGAGGAGATGCATACGTTCCTGGCAGGCGATCCTCTGAGGCTCGTAGTCTCATCGGGTGGGAAGCTGGACGCTTATCTTGTCTCGGACATCACTTCCGGAAATCCGACTCCGACGCGCCACAGCTCTACGGCGTTGGGTGCGTATCCGCATGGTCCACTCATGGGCAAAGATGGCGACGCCATTGGATCGACGCTGAACTCCGGAGTCGAAACTCTTCGCTTGACGCGAGACGGTTTCGGGGCACCGGTTTCCGCCGGCTACCCGGCCGGCGTCGGGCAAAGCTACCGCCCGCGCATGGCTCCCGATGGCACGACTTTCGTAGGGGCGCAAGCCGGGCGCGTCGAGAAGGGCACGGCATGGAACCTCACTCCTGCGTACCTGATGTCCGGTTCAATGACTCAGGGAAGCATCGCTTCGGTCAAGGTAGGTGAAGGGATTGCAACACGTGCGGCAGTCAGTTCGCGCTTCGCATCGCTTGTCCTGACGAAGGCCGGGGGCGATAATCTGATCCTCCTTGACCGCAACTCACAAACAGGGATTTACGACGGCGGGAAGACTGAGATCCCCCTTGAACCCCTCAGTGCGGGACCCAAAGCCGGACAAGACAGTAAGACCGCCGAAACCAGATTTGTTGCTGCGACAAAAGACGGAGAAATGATCTTTGTCTCAAGGGGCGGCGAGGGTGCGGTAACCCAGGTTTCCACCTCCGAATCAAAGGCCCGGCGCACCATTACCTTCCCGACCAAGCTTGCTGCGGGTGGATATCTCGCAGTCATTAACCCTGCGGAAACGCCGTTCGACCTTGGTGGGCGCTGACCCCGCCCCTACCCATACATCAGCGATCCCGGCGTCGTCAGTTTCTCTCCGGTCTCGAGCCACGTCTTGAGGCCGGAGAGGATCATTGGCCAGCCGCCGTAGATTTGGTCGTTGCCGCCTTCGCGCAGGTCGCTGTGCGTAACGGTCAAGTGGCACGAGTCGCCCACAGGTTCGATTTCCCAGGTAACCCGCGACGTTCCTTCAGCCTTCACGTCCTCGCCCCATAGTGCGCGCATGGTTTGCACGAGCCGGCGCGGGGGATCGACCTCCAGGTTTTCGCCTTCGCCGAGGATCATTCCGTTGGCTCGAGGGTTTGTCATTTCGTAATGGCCTCCCGGCGACCATTCGGCAGTGTGGGTGTTGCCGAATTGGTACTTGCTCCGGATATCGCTGTCCGTGATGGCTTCCCAGAGCCGTTCCGGAGTGGTCTTGATATAGATTTCGAAGATCTTTTCCACGGGACTTTCCAATCTGGATTTGAGGTCGCTCAATGCGGCGGCCCATGGTTCTGCGTATTTGCTCACCCAGCGGTCGTGGACGAGCCGGATAGGTACGGGATTCAGGTAATGCAGTTTTTCACGACCACGACGGCGGGTCACCACCAGTCCGGCCTCCTCAAGGATCTTGAGGTGCTTCATGATCCCGAAACGGGTCATGTCGAACCGCGCCTCAAGCGCACCCAGCGTCTGACCGTCCTCGCGGAAAAGCTCATCGAGCAATTCCCTGCGGGTGGGGTCGGAGAGTGCCTTGAATACGGCGTCCATGAATTCAGGATAGGTGACCATTTAGTCACATGTCAACGGTGCGCGGCAGCACAAATGGCGCTCACAAAACCGCGCATGACCTCACAACCGATCATGCCTATATCCGAGTAGGCCTGAAGAACCCGTTGCGTCGTGGTATTTGGCGGGGATCGATATGGGGTGGGGGCTTGAACCATGCCACGCCGGAATCCATGGTGATGGTCCATTGTTCTTTGTGGATGACGTGATGGTGGTGGCTGCATAACAAAATGCCGTTGTCGGTGCCGGTGGTGCCGCCTTGGCTCCAGTAAGTGATGTGGTGGGCTTCGCACCACGGCGCGGGAATATCGCAATCCGGGAAGGCACAGCCTTGGTCGCGGGCGCTGATGGCTTTCCGGATGTGGGGTGGGAACACCCTGGTGCTGCGGCCGATGTCCAGAATGCGACTCTCACTGCCGAGCAAAACCGGAATGATGTCCGCGTCGCAGGCTATCTTGCGGATGACCGTAGGGTGGATTGGGCCTTGGAACGTGGACGAACTGCTGCTTACGCTGCCGCGCGAGGCGGCCGGTGATTCGTGTTCGATGCGGTCCAGCAGTTCGCGGTAGTCGATGGTCACCATGACCTGCGGCCGAAGGCCACCCGCGGCTGGCAGCTCCGCCGTGGAGAGTGCCACCCCGCAGGCCCCGACCAGTCCGTCAAGTAGCTTTTGCGCACGCGAGCGGCGATCGAGCGATGGGCGACTGGCGCCGTCGTTCTCGGAAAATGCCCGCGGGGAGGCGGCGCTCCCGTCGTCCGGGTCAGCATCCTCCGGTCCGTCGGCATCTTGGCGCAGACGAGGGTTGGTGGCAGTGTTCATGACGGTGGCGAGTGTTTCAAACTGTTCCGCGGTGGCGAAGATTTCCACGTGGTGGAGCCCGCGGCGAGTTTTGCGGATGAACGCCCCTTGCCGCTGGCGGAGTTCTTCTTCGCTCGGTTCCGAGCCGTCTTGGTCGATGGCATCAACCCAGCGCTTCGCCATCCGGGCGACGAAATCAGGATCGCTCTGCACAGCCGCGTTGGTGAGTGACTGTTCCATCTTCAGTGTGGTTTCCGAATCGGCGATATGCCGTACCCGGTCCAGGGCTAAGCTGATCAGCGTGGCCGAACGGGACGGCACGACTGCCGATGAAAGAGCCGCGGCGAGGACTTGGTTCCGCGCGCAAACTTCCTGCCCAGCGATGCCCGCCTGCGGGAGCACCACCGAAGCAAGCCCAAGCCGACGCCGGGCCTCGCCGATACTGATCCGCAACCTGGCCCTCAGGAATTCGGCCGCGTTCCGGTAACCATCGTCCACCGAACCAGCCTCGCTCGGGCTGACCGGAGGCGCTGGTACCGGGACCTCGCTGTGGGATGCGGTTGCTGTCGGCTCGGTCCAACCGGTCCTCCATGCGGGCGCTGCCGATGATTGCCTCGCCTCTTGGGCTTCCCCGCGTGTCCGTTCTACGGCCTCGGCTGCGACGATCTGTAAAAACTCCACCGCCCGCGATATCTCTTCGACTTTTCCGGCGAAATCAGCGGCATCCTTGAATCCAAACAGGCGGGAAGCGGTAACCGTTTCTGCGCGAAGGGCATCCATCGCGGCATTGGCCTGGTCAAGCCAGAAATCCGGATCCGCCATTCGGTCCGGTTTGGCAGCAGGAAGGGCCATCAGTTGTTTGAAACCGGCGGCCTCGAGCATCGAAAACTTGTGCATTGTCCGCGACGTCGCGGCGTTTCCCAGTCCGACGCCGAGTCCGCCGCCAAGCCCGGCACGCTGGGCCGCACTGGCATTCATACGTTGCGAAAGGCGTTCCAACGCCGCAACGTCAACGCGGGGCGAGACTGCCCGACGTGCCACGTTGTGAACGATGCCTTCCATAGATAAACCATGTCACGGGGCTCTGACATTTTTACCCCCGCGGTTACCAGGCTCCAAGACTCGGAGCCTTAACTACGCCTTCTGCTCCCAATGAACCCGGATTGCCGTGGCAATTGGGTCAGTGGTGACATCAACCTGGAAGGCTACTGGCGCGGTTCCTGTTTCTTCGATGACGTTATCGCGGTACACGCGGCCGCATGAAGGACACAGTGTGTAGAGGTCCTCATCTTCGGGCCAGGCGGCCAGCCCGTCGGGAGGGAGAGTATCTTCAGCGAAATGCACAGGGACGCCGTGCGAATCGGCCTGGATCAATCCCTCTTTGCCGACGGTGTTTCCGCAAATGCAGGTGATGGTGGTGACATCATGATCGATGACTTCAGCCATTTCAGTGTACATGTGAGCTCCCGGAGTGGAGGGACCTTGTGATTAGATTATGCCCGGGAATCCGTAACTAGTTCAGAGAAATGCCTGGATTTTGTACCGTTGACGCCCGTCTTGTCTAGTCGAGGATCGTGTAAGTCGCGTCGGCAGAGAGGTAGTTCTCAAAGTCGGGGAAAAGGCTATCGTCCATGAATGGTCGGCAAGTTCCGCTACGGGACGCGATTTGCATGGTGCCCGTGGCGCGGCCCTGACGCATTTCCGACGGCGGCGGGGAGCCGGGGTTCGTGTTCGGGCAGGAACCGACAAACCGCCATTCATCGACTCCGTAGTAAGTGACCAGAAAATCGTGTGGGCGGGCGAACGCATCCCTGACCGCGAGCACTTTTGATGGGTCAGGAACAACCGTCCCTGCGTCGGCTTGGAACCAGTCCGAAACGCCAGGGTGCGAAACAAGGTCGATGGACGCACCCGGCGCTACAGTCTGGTCGATGTGGAAGTGCGCAAGCTCCACCCCGCACCAAAACCCTTTGAGTCCTTCGCCGAAGGCTTTGTCACAGAGGGCGTTGGGTGACTCCCACAGGGCATACAGCCCAAACGTCGCTGGCCACTCGGAACTCGGCTCGAATGTTAATGACGCGCCAGGAGTCGTGTTGGTGATTCGTAACGTGTAAAGGGCCTCGACTTGAAGCTCAGCCATGGGCTGATTGGTCGTGGGCCCGACCATGGCCAGGGGCCTGCTCTTCATGCGGGACGGTGAATAGCTGTAGCTCAGCTCAAAGGTGTTGCCGTCAACGTCCCTAATTTGGTGTGTGCCGGAGGATCCTTGAAGCGGTGCTGGCGTCCGCGGCGCCGCTTCCTGGGTGGATTGCCCCGCGGCTTGGCCGGATGGCGTCGCGGGTCCCGACGGCCCCCGGGCAGGAAATGGCCCACTGAGGAAGACACAGCCAGACAAGCATGCCGCCACGGCCGCCCCGACTGCGATTGCGGCAAACTTCCCCATGGTGCCCCCACCACACTCGACGGCCCTGATGGCCGCATCTCCTCAGATGCTAGCTTCTGATCGCGTGAGGCAACACCATTCACCAGCACCTAGGGCGGGAGGCGCCCACCTGTACTCCCCAGTACAAAACTCCACCTACTCGCAAACTCATTAACTAAGTCCAGTAGGCATCACTCAAGGCTGGCCGGAATCCGATCCGTAGGCTCCGTTGTGAGCTGAGGAAGGCTCACCGCCATCGGACTGGGAAACGGTGTGCGGAGGTTTCAACCGGCAGTGCCTGTGCCATGCCAAGGACGCATCATGAAAACTCCAAAACTCATGGCCATAGCTTGCCTTTTGTTTGGATCGATAGTTACACCGCTCACGGCGGCGAACGCCGCGAGTGCCGAGACGCTGGAGTCTCCGAATCTGGGAGCCGCTGCACTGGGGAACGATATTTCGTGGCCCCAGTGCGGCGGCGGATTGCCTGGCGGGCAGTCATTCGGGATTGTCGGCGTGAACGACGGCCGGCCTGGCACGGTGAACCCTTGTTTGGGCGAGCAGCTCCAATGGGCTGCAAGCTCGGTAGGGGGAACCAGCCAGGCGCCGGTCGCGCTGTATGTCAACACTGCGAATCCGTCGCAATACGCGTATACGTGGTGGCCCTCGTCCAACGTGGTGTTGGGAGTGAATGTTCCCAACCCTTATGGTGCCTGTAACGGGACCGCTTCCACGGCCTGCGCCTACATCTACGGCTACGCCAACGCTTACGACGACGTGAACGAGTGGGGCGTGCCGGATCCGACGAAGCACATGTGGTGGCTCGACGTGGAAACCGGTAACGCCTGGTCCTGGGACACTGCGGCCAACGCCTCCGTTCTTGAAGGCATGACCGCGTACTTCCAAAGCATCGGGGCCCAAGTGGGCATCTATTCCACCTCGTACCAGTTCGGACTGATCGCCGGTCAACCGGGGCCGAACAGCAACCTGAACGGGCTCAAGAGCTGGCTCGCCGGCGCTACCTCGACTGATACAGCGGCAGAATACTGCGCCTTGCCTCCGCTCACTGCCGGCGGCGTCGTCGCACTCACGCAGTTCACCGATGGAAACTTCGACTACAACTACTCCTGCATCCCGCCGGCACCGCCCGCACCTCCAGCGCCGGTCGCTCCACCAGCGCCCCCGACGCCGACACTCACCCACGACGCCGACGGTCGCCTCAAGCCGCTGCTCTCGCAGGCACAGGGCTGACGCCCAAGGTCAGAACGCGACCCCCGGCGGGTTCCAAACCCGCCGGGGGTCGACTGTTGTAACGCGTCGGTTCGTGACCCGAAGCAACTATGTACCAGACTTAGTTAGGTGACCAACAAATCCCGCCCCGGCCTCGCGATCACAGCTCTGAGCGTCGGCACGGCGTTGAACCCGCTGAACTCGTCCATGATTGCGGTCGCCTTGGTGGTGTTGCGGGAGGACTTTGCGCTCGACGTCGCCACCGTCACCTGGGTGATCACCTCGTTTTATCTTGCCTCGGCTGCCGGCCAGCCGCTCATGGGAAGGTTGGCGGACCGCTTCGGTCCGCGGCGTCTGTTCACGTTCGGCATGGCGGTGGTCGCAGTGACGTGCGCGGTGGCGCCGTTCCTGCCCAACTTCGCGCTCGTCTGCGTGGCCCGGGCCCTCATGGCGGTGGGCACCGCGACCGCGTACCCGTCCGCCGTCGTCATGGTCTCCACGCTCAGCCGGGAAGCGAACATCAGTTCCACGCGCCCGCTCGGCCGGATCCAGATGGCCAACACTTCGGCGGCGGCCGTCGGGCCGGTGATCGGCGGCGTGCTGGTGAGTCTGGTTGGCTGGCAGGCGCTGTTCGCGATCAACGTGCCGCTGTCGATCGCGGCGCTACTGGTGGTACAGCGGACGGCCCCGCCCGACGTCGGACGCGAAACCGGAAAGCTCTCTGTCCTGGTTCGCGATTCCGATGTCCCCGGAATCCTCGCGTTCGTCGGTTCCCTGTTGCTCGCGATGATGGCGCTGCTCAATGTCGTGCCGGCCTACCGTTGGTGGTTCCTCGCTGCCGCGGTGATCCTGGCGGCGTTGTTCGCGTGGCGGGAGCTGCGGTTCGCCCCGCCGTTCCTCGATTTGCGGCTGCTCGGCCGGAACCGGCCGCTCATGCTGCTGTACCTGGGCTTCGCGGTATTCAGCGCGGTGTACTACTTTGCGTTCTTCGGCTTGCCTCAGTTGCTGCAACAGGCTGCAGGGTACGACGCCGGCGTGGTGGGTGTGTTAATGCTTCCCCTTGCCGCCGCGTCGGTTTTCATGACGCCGGTGACGGTGCGGCTGATTGAGCGGTTCGGTGTGCGACCGGTGATGGTGGTCGGCGTCGTGGTTCTTGCGTCGGCATCGGGAGCGCTTGGCCTGCTGACGCTGTCCTTCTGGCCGCCGCTGGTGCTGGTCCTGACGGCGTTCATGGGTGTGCCGTATGGCGTGGTCAGTACCTCGTCGAACCAGGGTTTGTACGTTTCGGCGCGGCCCGAGGAGAGGGGAGTGGCGGCCGGGATTTTCCAGACCTGCCGCTACCTCGGCGCGATTACCGCCACGGTGCTGATCGGTGTGCTGTATGGCTCGGGCGTGAACCAGCCGAACTGGGGACTCATGGTGTTGGTGATGCTCGTGCTCAGCGCGGTGGTTTTCGTGCTGGCGATGGCGTGGCGGAAGCCGGCGGAGTAGGCGCGCTGCCTGTCCGCGGAAATAACGCATTGAGCGTACGACGGCGGCTCCCGGCCTGAGTGCCGATAGGCGCCTGAGCTGGGGCTTTATTGAGTTGAAGTCCGCCTTAAAACGATTCTCGTGTGGGCGCGCTTTGTGGTTTGTGCTTCGTATTGACACCCATTTCGCGCCGGAATAATCTCTGCGTTAGCGAGGCCGGTCGCCTCGTCGTTGGGTTTTTTGGCGCTGCCTCTGGGGGAGCTCCGCTAGGAGATTGTTCTAGCGAGGAGAGTCCTGAATGTCGTGGGAAAAGTCCGGAAAATATGTTGCCAATGGCAATTGTGCATTGATCTGTCCGTGTCTGGGCGAAATGGCCGAGGGCACCCCTAAGGGGCAGGCATGACTGCGGGACACGTGCCACGGAGGAGGCTGAACCGGGGAGCTGCGGGGCATGCCATGGCGGGCTCCGCGGCTTTCAGGGTTGGCCCTCGTTTCCGGGTTGATCCGCGCGAAGCGGGCTTGGTTGCGGTTCTTCTTGCCCTGGCTGCGGCGAGTTGGGTCTTCACGGCTGTGCAAATGTCCGGCATGGACATGCGCCGTTGGACCAATCCGGGACCGCTTGGATTCTTCGTCACCACGTGGGTTGTCATGCTGGCCGCGATGATGTTCCCTTCGGTGGCGCCGATGGTCGTTGCCTATGCGCGGATCGCTCGCCATCGCCGCGAGACCGGGCGTTATGCGCCGACGGGTTCCACGGCCTTGTTCGTCGCGGGTTATCTGGTTGCGTGGACGGTGTTCGGTCTCGCTTCGTATGCAATTTACGCGGTACTCGGGTCGCTCATCCCTGGGGTGTTTTCCTCTGATCCGGGTGGCCGCTATCTGGCAGCCGGGGTGATTTTGGCGGCCGCGGTCTATCAGCTCACGCCAGCCAAGAATGTTGCCCTGATGAAGTGCCGGACGCCGATGGATTTCATTCTCCGCCGCATGCGGCATGGGTATTTTGGCGCGCTGCGCATGGGAGTGGAGCACGGCACGTGGTGTGTTGCCTGCTGCTGGGCGCTCATGATCGGGCTTTTCGCGCTTGGCGTGATGAGCGTTGGCTGGATGGCATTGGTGGGGGTGTTCATTGCCCTGGAGAAGATGCTCCCGTGGAAGCGGCTCGCCAACCGCGCGGTCGCGATCGCGTTGGCCCTTATCGCTTTGGGCATCGCCGTCGCGCCAGGAATGGTGCCGGGGTTCGGAATGTAGGTTTGTTGGCCATGAGTGCGCGGCTCGCGGGTGTGTGGCGGGTTCAAGCGGGGTTGCTGGCCGTGGCCGGTGTCCTGCTGCTCTGCGCGTGTGCTGCTTGGCCGTGGGGTGACTCTCCTTCGGGCGTGGTTTCCGGGAACGTCCTGTCTGCGCCGAGCTGTCCGGTGGAGCGCGTTGGTTATGTGTGTCCTCCGCGCCCGGTTTCAGGAGCCACGGTGGTCGCTTACGACGGCGACACGGCCCAGGTCTCCACGCGCACCGACTCCGGCGGCTTCTTCAGGCTCACCTTGCCCGTCGGCCGTTATGTCATCAAAGCGACCAACGCGGGCGGCTATGCGTCGACTGCCTCACAGGATGTGGTTGTGTCGGGCGGGCCTGTGCGAATCACGTTGATCGTGGATAGCGGGATTCGTTGAGGACGGGCTTAGTTTGCCGGGGGCCGGACGCGCACTGCGGTTTTTTGAGTCCCTTTGATGCAGCTCGATCCGATCTCGACGCAAATGCGCTTTTACCACATCCTTCTCCCGCTGAGTGGTGAAAGGGAGATTTTGAGTGCCCGAAACCATGAATTTGAGTGGTCCTACGAACTTAAAATGAGTATTGACAAATTTGCCAATAGAGTATTTCCGAATTTGATCGCAAATCATTAAGTGGGATCATTGAAATTCACTGCTTTTCGTATTGCGGACAAATACCCTAAGGAGACGAGCGTGGATTAATTAATTCCGCGACTTCAACTCTAATCTAAGCATGCATCGTTACATTCGGGACTACGACTGCATCCAGAATGCGGTCGGGTCCTTCAATGCTGGTCGCTGGTCGTTTTAGGTTCTGGTTCCCGACGCTGTGAGGTGAGGACACTCCATGGACAGAAATAGAGGCTCAATCAATGGTCACCCCCTTCCCGTCAGGGAACGAAGCCTGGTTGAAGTGCGCGGCCGCCTGTTCACGGGGGCCGATGGCCATGCTTATGTGCGGCCTAGGATGCACCCGTATGAACCGGACCCCAGCCCGCAACTGCAAGCACGGGAGGACACAACGCCGTTCAGGATGAGGGTCACCGGCCCTGAAATTGTCGAACAGAAACTTGCTCACCCCGAGGGATCGTGGCACACCATTCGGGGCGTCCTCCGAGGGACGAGCATTGAAGTTACCGAAGTGTTCGGTCAGCCCGCGCAGTGGCTCGACACCTGGGAGGAAGCGGACCCCAGATACGCGGAGTCGAATCCGGATGCGCCAACGGAGTGGTTCCTTAGTCCGGACCGGCAAACGCTTCTGGAAGAGATTTCTGACCGCTTTGATCAGCGCACGGACTTCGGCCCGCATCTATCGTGGGGGCTCAACGGCACGTACGAGGGTACGTTTCGAGTCAAGTTATACATGCTGATGATCAATGACAACTTCGCATCGTGGGCGAACAACTACAGCCCCGATGACCTTTTGGTTCGATCCTTCGTTATGGCCCTGTAGCTACTAGTTTCTCAACTGCAATCTTGGACGGTTTACATGGTTCGACAGATGTCAAAGGAACGGCTTGTCACTTTGGCGGCGGTTGGCTTCGCAGTGTCGCTAGGCATGTCAGCTTGCTCGGCAGTGGCGGCGAACACCACTGCTACGCCAACCACTGCAGACGAAGCGAGGACCCTGGCTCGCGCCGTCGCTGACAAAGCAGGGTGCGGGTCGTTCGAGGACTACATTGTGAACAGTCGCCCGGACTGGTGGAAGTTCACGTGCCAAATCAAGGACGATACCTTCTCGATCGTCGCCTCCCGATCGCCCAAAGCAAGAAGCGACGACGAAACCCACCTGAAGGAAACCGGTCAGCAATACTGGACGCAAGATTCATACAGCATAGTTGCCGTCCCGAAATCGAACAGTAAATCCACAATTGGGGCAATCAGCCCAGACTTGGAGCCGTTCAAGAAAGCATTGGATCGCTCAAAGTAGCCGGCAGACAGATCAAGGACGACCATCACGTATGACGCGGTGGCCGTCCTTGATTTTGCCCGGCGTTACGTGTCGATGCTCGCCATATTCGGGTAACGGGCTCCAGCCGTCGCACCCGCCGGCGCGAGCTCGTCCAGGCGCTTGAGGTCCTCTTCCGAAAGTACGACGGCGGTCGCACCCAGGTTTTCGTTGAGTCGTTTACGGTGCTTGGTGCCGGGGATAGGGACGATGTGCTCGCCCTGTGCCAGCAGCCAAGCGAGCGCCAGTTGCCCGGGAGTGCATTGCTTCTCGTCCGCGAGTTCCTTGACTCGGTCAACGAGTTCCAGGTTGCGGGTGAAGTTGTCGCCTTGGAACCGAGGTGAGTGCCGGCGGAAGTCGTTCTCAGCGAAATCCTCGGGCGTACGAATTTGGCCGGTCAGGAAGCCGCGTCCCAGTGGGCTGTAGGGGACGAAGCCAATGCCCAGCTCGGCCAGGACCGGGAAGACTTTCGTTTCGGGTTCGCGCTCCCAGAGGGAGTATTCGGTTTGAAGGGCTGTAATGGGATGAACGGCGTGGGCGCGGCGGATGGTCTCCGCTGAAGCCTCGGACAAGCCCAGATGGCGGACCTTGCCTGCCTGGACCAGTTCGGCCATGGCACCGACGGTGTCTTCGATGGGCACCGTCTTGTCCACGCGGTGCTGGTAATACAGGTCGATGTGGTCCACGCCGAGGCGCTGAAGGCTGGCGTCGCACGCGGCTCGCACGTACTCAGGCTTGCCGTTGATACCCGCGAAGGAGCCGTCTTCGTGCCGTTCGTTCCCGAACTTCGTGGCAATGACGACGTCGGCACGACGCTCGGCGATCGCCTTGCCTACGAGCTTCTCGTTAGTGAATGGCCCGTACATGTCGGCGGTGTCCAGGAGGGTGCCGCCGGCGTCGAGAAACGCGTGGATGGTGGCGATGGACTCTTGCTCGTCGCCGTGTCCGTAAAACTCGCTCATGCCCATGCAGCCGAGGCCGAGGGCGGAGACAGTCAATGATCCAAGCGTGCGGTTTTCCATGGGTACTCTCCGTAATCGCGGAATGTGCTGGACTGGACTCAAGGAGGGACTGGGCTCAGAGAGGGTGCGTAGACCGCCACTATAGGCACACGGGTGAGGTGGCGACAACGGCTCACTCATTCAGCCGACAGCGGGGACGTTGGCCAGCGAGAGTTCTGCTTCGAGCTGGTCGAGAGCCTCAGGGTACCCGGCTACATCGATCACCCCACGCGTTGTCTGGAGTGAAACCATTCGAACGCCAGGTCCGATATTCATTGCCAAGAAATCCCACGCCTTGAGGTGTCCGCGGTCCCGTCGAGACCAGTCGCTGACGAGAAAGGTAGCAGGTTTGACCCAAGCTCCTTCACGGTGCTCATCCGGCACAAAGTCCACAAGTGGCGTGCGCACTGAAAGCAGCCCGCGCACCCATTTGTCCGCTAAACCGCCGGGCAACGGCTCGGGCGAACGAACCCGCCTCGCGGAGGTTGTCCGCAAACCCATCCGACTCCGCAACCTCAGTCAACTGGGAGTTCCCCGCAAGCCACCTCGGAATCCTTGACTCCACCGAGGGAGTCAACAAAGGTGGGAAGGACCGATCCAAGCGAAATTCTTGCGAATCAGGAGATCCACTATGACTCTTCCCTCAGGTCTGACTTCCGGCACGTGGTTGCTGGACATGTCCCACAGCGAGATTGGCTTCAGCGTCCGGCACGCCGGCATCAGCAAGGTCCGGGGCCGCTTCACGGACGCCAGCGCCGAGGCCCGCGTGCACGGGTCCCTGGCCGACGCTTCCCTTCACGCAACAGTGAAGACCGCCAGCTTCGATTCCGGCGATGCCAACCGCGACGCGCATGTCCGTGGCGGCGACTTCTTCGACGTCGAACAGTTCCCGGAAATGACCTTCCGAGCCACCAGCGTGGAGGGCGACGGCGAGGATTACACGCTCACGGGCGACCTCACCATCCGCGGGATCACCAAGCCGGTTGAGCTCGAAGTGGAGTTCACCGGCGTCGCTGTTGATCCTTTCGGGGCCACCCGGGCGGGGTTCTCCGCGGAGACCGAGATCAGCCGCAAGGATTTCGGGCTGACGTGGAACGCGGCCCTGGAGACCGGTGGCTTCCTGGTTAGCGACAAGGTGAAGATCAACCTCGAAGCCGCCCTGGTCAAGCAGACGGAGCCTGTCGCCGCCGAATAGTCCCACGAAGCCCGCCACCCCAGGCACAGCTCCGGTTTGTCGGTGCTGGACCTCCAGGGGTGGCGGGGGCTTTTGCGGTTAAGCCAGCGTGGGCAGTGCGCTGAAAAGCTCAAACTTTAGTGGCTGCCCTGACGCAACAAGAAAGCCGCACTGGGCCTTGGGCACCAGTGCGGCTTTTTCAATGTTTATCACCTATTTGTCATGATGTCGTTTCGGAAGATCTCCTGTAGAAACGTCCGAATCGCTGAAGGTAAAGATATGTACCTGCAAAGGTGATCAATCCGAGGACCGGCCCTGCCCAGAAGGCTACCGGCGTGCTGCGCACGAGAACAGCAGCACCGCCGAATACGGCACCGAGAATACCGACTCCCGGACCGGCCGTAGCAAGCTTCCCCTGGATTTCGCGGCCGATCTGGCCATAGTGGATGCCTTGTATGACTACAAACAACAGGAATGCGGCAACCATAATCACCGACCACGGAGGATCGGTCATCGCCACGACGCTAATTGTCACACCGAACAAGGCTGACAGTGGCAGCCAATAGGCTCGCGCGGTCAGATGCGTTGTTGTGCTCATGAGCAACCTCGATTGAAATCGATGACAGATCCGGCAATGGCCATTGCGGCCGAGCATCCCATAGCGGCCATCGGACCGAAGAAGCCCCTCGTGCAGAGTTGTTTCCGAATGCGTGTTGCGTGAACCATCTAAGATCCCCAAACTCTTAGTTTTCGGCTGCTCAAAAAGAGCAAATACACCGACACCAACTCGTCAGTGGCGCCCGGTTCAGGTCACGCTAGAGAGCAATCCGCTCCGATGCAAGTCAAACCGGAGAGCTCCATTGAGGGCAGGTGAAGCCCCTGTGGGAAGGGGACATCGGTCAGCTCGTGTTTTCCAGCCCGGCGCTAGGGTGAGCGTCGAACGTTGTCTCAAGACCGGCTTAGTGCTGGTCCACCGTTTCCTCGACCTTCTGTGCTGACCGGCCGGATTCTTTCCGGCCGGGCGGGTAGGCGTGCCGCTTGCCGGCCAGCGTGATGACGAGCGCGACGACGACCGGCAGCGCCGCGGCGACCGGCACCATGAGTGGTCCGGCCAGGACCAAGGCGGCGGAGCCATAGAGGGCGCCGATGGTGATGCCGAGTTGGATGGTGAGGACGGTGAGGCCGTTGGCGGCATCCCGGTATTCGCCTCCGGCGCGGAGGATGGCTGCCTGGTTGTAGATGCCGATCGCGCCGAGGCCCGCGCCCCAGACAGTCATGAGGACCATGGCGCCGGGGATCGTTCCGCCGCCGAGCGGCAGGAGGAGCATCGCTATGGCGATTGCCGCCGTCGTAATCATTAGTGAACGGCGGGGCCGGGAGTCAACGGTGATGCCCGCGATCCAGATGCCGATGAGGCCGGAGGCTCCGAGGACGGTGAGCGAGAGGCTGATGGCGTAGTCGGGCAGGCCGGCTTCGCGGATGAACGGTGCGATGTAGGTGAAGAGCGCGAAGTGCGCGAGCACCAACAGTGGCCAGGCGATCGCGACCGCTTTCACGCCAGGCTGGGCGATGGCCATGCGCATGGAGGGGCGGACGGCGTCGGGGATCCGTCGGACTTGGGGGAGCAGCCAGAGAGCCAGGCCGGTCAGCAGCAGGCCGAACCCGGCCAGGAAGAGGAAGGCCGCGCGCCAGCCGAGGAGGGTGCCCAGGGCCGTGCCGACAGGAGCGCCGATGGCCATGCCCAGGCTGTTGCCGCTGAAGACGATGGCTAGGGCTTTGCCTACTTTGTCGGCCGGGACTACGCGTGAGACGAACGGCGCCATGGTGGTCCAGAGCAGGCCGTGCGCCAGGCCACCAACAAGTCGGCCGCCCATGGCCGCCGCGAAATTGGGGGCGAGCCCGACGAGCACGTTGCTCAGCGCGAAGGTGAGGACGAGTGAGACGAGCAGGGTCTTCTTCGGGACCTTGGCCAGCAGACGCGCGGCCGGGATCACCGTGACCACGATAACGGCGGCATAAGCGGCCGCAAGGTAACCCGCCACGGGCTCGGACACGTCCAGGCCAACGCTGATCTGGGGCAGCAGACCCGACGTCAGAAGCTCCGTGGTGATGGCCATGAAACCGGTGGTGGCAAGGACCAGCATCGCGGCGATCGGGAAGCGTTTGGGCGCAGGCAAGGGCAGGACGGAAGACATGGGGGAGCGGATCCATTCAAAAGGGGTGGGTATGAGGACGGCGCCTATGCCAGAGTCCTGCGGACTAAGTTACCTGATTTGTTTGGCGTGAGGGAGGGTCTGTGAGGGCTATGTTGGGGGCGGGTCCGGATAGATAGTAGTCGGTAATAACAAATGACACCCACGGACAATTCAGGCTGTTGGTTTTTGTCTGATCCACCAAATAACCTGGCGCAGTGACTACATTCGATGGGGGACCGGCAGATTCGAAGCTGCCTGAGGGACTGTACGAACTCCTGAACACAGAAGGCTTGGCGGGAAAGCTAGCGCTGGTACCGGACCTAAAACCGGTGGTGGCCGTCGTCGAAGATGATGACAGCCCAGACGTTCTTTCACGTCACGTTGCAGGAGTCGTCCGCCGGGCATTATCCGCAGCGAAGCCGGAAGACAGGGTGTTCCTCGCCAACCGCCTGCTCAGTGAGATCAAACACGCCGACCACATAGCTGACGGCCCTACACAGCTCCTCTCCCTGCACCGCCCCGACGCCCTCAAACGCCGGCAACTGCGGCGCCCCACCACTAGGCTCAGCGAGTCGGCACTCCTCACAAACAGCAAGGAGGATCCCAATCTCGCCGCTGAGTTGCGAACTGAGATTGAGTCAGCCAATACTGTCGATCTCCTTTGCGCCTTCGTCCGGTGGACGGGCCTCAGGTTGCTCCAACCAGCTCTCGAGCAGCTCAGGGAGCGTGGGGCCAAGTTCAGGGTCATCACGACCACCTATATGGGTGCCACGGAGCGCCGCGCGATTGATGAGCTCGTCATGCGCTACGGCGCCGAGGTGAAGATCAATTACCAAACCCAGGCCACGCGTCTGCATGCCAAGGCTTGGCTCTTCCGGCGGAACACGGGATTCGACACCGCCTACGTTGGAAGTTCCAACCTCAGCCAGGCCGCGCTCCTAGACGGCTTGGAATGGAACGTCCGCCTGAGTTCTGTCGCAACGCCGGACCTGCTAAAAAAGTTCGAGGTCACTTTCGACAGCTACTGGGAACAGCGAGCATTCCAGAGCTACGATCCCGACACCGATGGTGCCAAGCTTGACGCAGCCCTGGAACGCAACGGCGGGAGGCGAACTGCAGCCCCGGACGCGGCCACAGGCCTGGAAGTCCAGCCCTTCCTCCATCAGGAAGAAATGCTGGAAGGCCTCGAGGCAGAGCGGTCCAAGGGATACAACCGGAACCTCTTGGTCGCTGCCACCGGCACAGGCAAAACCGTCATCGCTGCCCTCGATTACAAACGGCTTTGCGAAGCGGCCGGCCGCAACTTGACGCTCCTGTTTGTGGCACACCGGCAGGAAATCCTGAAACAGTCGTTGCGGACGTATCGCGATGTGATGCAGGACGGTGCCTTCGGCGAGCTCTACGTCGGCGACCACAAGCCGCAAGAGTGGAGACACCTGTTTGCCTCCGTCCAATCCCTATCTTCTCTGGGTGTAGAGGCACTCAAGTCGGATCAATTCGACGTACTCGTGATCGATGAGTTCCACCATGCCATGGCTCCGACCTACCGGTTGCTGCTCGAGTACCTCCAGCCGCAACAGCTACTTGGCCTCACGGCGACACCAGAGCGTGGTGATGGCGGCGATGTGGCCAAGGAATTCTTTGGCGGACGCACGGCCAGCGAACTCCGGCTCTGGGACGCCCTCGACGCCGATCTGTTGGTGCCTTTCCACTACTTTGGCGTGTCCGACGACGTCGACCTCACCCAGGTTGAATGGAAGCGCGGCAACTACGACAGTGCCCAGCTCGACCGCCTGTACACGGGCAACGATGCCCGTGCCGCAAAGGTCATACGGGAGCTCCGGGACAAAGTCCCGAGCATTGAGTACATGCGCGCGATCGGCTTCTGCGTTTCGGTGCAGCACGCGCGGTATATGGCCGAAGTCTTCAACGGTGCTGGTATTGCGTCTGTTGCCGTTGACGGCAGTACCGACGATGTCGAACGCGAACTTGCCCTGAGCCGGCTCCGCGACCGGGAAATCAACTGTATCTTCGCCGTCGATCTTTTCAACGAAGGCCTTGATCTGCCGCAGGTTGATACCATCTTGATGCTCCGGCCAACACAGAGTGCAACGATCTTTCTCCAGCAGCTCGGGAGGGGCCTGCGCCGCGCCGAGGACAAAGCCGTACTGACGGTGATGGATTTCATCGGCCAACAACGTCGCGAGTTTCGTTTCGATCTTCGCTACCGGGCGCTCACCGGCTATGGGCGGAAGGAGCTGGAGAAGGCTATCGAGGATGAATTTCCATACCTGCCATCGGGTTCGCAGATCGTGCTGGACCGCGTGGCGCAGAAGGTCGTTCTGGACAACATCAAGGCCCAGCTGCGGTTCAACCGGACCCAGCTCGTCCAGGACATCGCCTCCTATGCAGAGATTGACCTGGAGGCATACCTCGAGCAGTCCGGGAATGACCTCAAATTGATTTACCGGTCCACACGCGATTCATGGACAGGCTACCTCCGGCAGGCAGGGCTGATCGAAGGGTTCTCACCGTTGGAGGCAGTCCTGACGGGGAAAATCCGGGAGCTCTCGGAGGCCAGCGAGCAGCGGCTCCTCGGCCGTATGGCCGCACTCATCCACGTGGACGACCCGGAACGCGCCGATGCATACTCGATGCTGGTCGCCCCTGACGCGCCGCGGTATGCGGAACTTGGAGTCCGCGAACAGACGTTCGCGCGGATGCTTTTCTATACCCTTTGGGACGACGGCGGCGATTTTAAGACGTACGACGCCGGACTGGACTATCTGCGCAGCTACCAGTTTGTTTGCAGCGAGATCCGCCAGCTCATGAAGCTCGGCGTTGCCGCCTCGAGGCATGCTGCCAGGGGCTTGGGCGCAGGGCTGCAGCATATTCCGCTGCTCTCTCACGCGACATATCGACGGGAGGAAATTCTCGCGGCGCTTGAGTACGGTTCGCTGGAGCTTGGCAAGAACGTTCAGCATAGGGAGGGCGTTGCCTGGTGTCCGGGGACGTCGACGGACGCCTTCTTTGTCACTCTAAACAAGGACGACAGGAAGCATTCGGCGACGACGATGTATCGGGACTATGCGATCGGCCCGGAGCTCTTTCATTGGGAATCACAGAATGCGACATCGCCCAGTAGCCCGACGGGAAAACGGTACTTGGACAGACTGAAACATGAGTCGCATATCCTGCTATTCACCAGGGACACCGCTGAGGATGAGACAGGCCTCACCGTTCCCTACACTTGCTTGGGGCAGGTGGACTACGTCGAGCACACGGGGGAGAAACCGATTGCGATCAAGTGGCGGCTGCACCGGCCTATGCCGGGAGACGTGTTCGCGACGGCTGCTGCCGTGGCGCAATAGCGGACGACCTATGGGGTCGCGGGTCTTGGGATAGGGGGGGTTTCGGACCTCAGCTACAGCCGAGCCTTCAGCCAGTGCGATCGACGCAAGATTTTTCGGATGATCAAGAAGGCCTCGCGAAAATGATCAAGGGCTGCGGCTCGTGAGGAAGCGATGAAAGTAGTGGGCAAGGACCCTGGGCCTCGCGCATGCGGTGTCTATGACTATCTTCGAACACGGTCTCCGATTTGATATTTGTCGGAGCGGCTCCGGCAACCGCTCGTTCAACGCGTCCAGGAGCCTTTCGAGGAGCGCGAACGGTTGGTAAGTACCCCGCGAGTCTCACTCCGCGCAACCTACTGCATTGACGTTGGAGCCGGGCTGGAAAACTCTAGGTGAGATTCTTGAAAACGCCAGTCAACTCCCTACGCTCGCCCACCCGGATAGCGTCGTTGGTGCTGATGTAGGCGAGCCGCCGTTGCTCCAACCTCTTCTGTTGACCCGGCGATGGGATCCGAGCCCCTTTGGCATGGTTGCATCGGCTGCACGCGGCCACGAAGTTTTGGAGCGAAGTTGTGCCTCCCTTGGACCACGGGTAGAAATGGTCCCCATGTTCCGCAGGGCGCAAACACCGACGGTGAAGGCCGGCCTCCAGTTCGCACTGCCCGTCGGCTCGTGCCATTCCTTCCCGGCGCTGTTGACGCGTGAAACGACGGAGCGGGTCGCGACGCCGGACGTCGTTGGCACGTATGACGACGGCAACGCCAACGAGGACGATGAAGATAGCACCGGGCAACGCGACCGCGGCCAGGGCGGCATTGAGTATCGGACCCAAGACGTCGATAAATGAGGTGGGTCGCTGGCTCATCGAAGCATGCGTGGCGGCGGCGAAGACAGCACCGGCAAACAGCCACGCAACTGTGCAGAGCGTTCCGAGGCGGAGCGACTTGCGGGTCCAATAGATGCGCTTCAGTTCCAACATTGTGCCCCTAATGATTGCGGCGCAGTAGATACCGCCATTGGCGTGTCTGGTCAGACAGATCGTAGCGCTATGCCCTCAAGTTCACGTCGTTGCCGGTCGACGTGCTCTGCGACGGAAGGCTTGAGTCTGCTAGCTGCTCCCGGACCGGTGTTGGGCCCGCCGAATATTTGGTTCGCGCGCACCGTTGGGGCGACGAACACTCATCAAGCGCTTGATGACCACTCAATTTGGCTTTCGTCGGCACCTAATTCCGGGTGCTGGTCACCTAGTTGACAATTTCGACCCTAGCCTTACTCACACGAAGACGCCGCAGGCAAAAGGGGAAGCTTTGATAAGACATTGGCAGTCATAGTCGTCGCCGTCGTGCCGACTCCGTTGGTCACCGCCGGCAGGGCTATCGCGGCCCCCAGCAAATCCGAAGTCCCGGAGGTGTTGACGTGAGGAATTCGTATGTCCCGCAGCGGCGGGCTGGATTAACAGTGGGCCGGAACTATGGCTGTGTTGGGGAACGAACCCAGGAAGAACATCATACTGAAATATATGCTCGAAATGGCGGAAGCGCGCAGGGCAACAGCGGGACGACGCATCTATAACTACGCAATGGCTGCGGTTTTGGTGGCAGCCGGAATCTGGGTTTTCACAACAGGCGCACCGGGATGGATCTTTCTCGCCGTCGCGGCCGGTGACGCCGCCTTCGATTTCTTCCTCGTCAATAGTTGGGTGAAGCATGATGCCTTGCGGACGTCGCGATCTGCCGGCGATTCAGTCTGACCTCGTTGTCCGTCTGTTGTGCACCAAGGTCTGAATGAATCGGTCAGCTGCCCTCGCGTGAATCCCGCTTATGCCAGCTTGTTGAATCCCGTTATGTCGCACCGCATTAAGGAAACGATGAATAGATTAATGTCCCGAGGGCTGATCTTTGGTGCCGGATTTGGGTGCACGTATGTGTTGGTGATTCTTTCTTTGAGCGCAACCAGCGGCCCGGGATTGTTGGTATTCGGCGGACTCGGCGGTGCGTTCGTCGGTGCCCCGTCGGGTTTCATCATTGTGGTCTTCACCCTTGGCGTCGTTCGGCTGGTCACAGTTCGACCCGGCTTTGAGAAAGCCATTGCTGCCACCACAACCGGAGCTTTGACTCTGCTGATCCTTATGGCTTTGGCATCGGGTTCGGATACACAGTGGCCATGGTGGACCGAGGTTGTCACGGCGAGTGCCGCGGCTGCCATTGGTGGGCTGGCGTGGCGTCGGGAGAAGACTTTGGCTGAGAAGTCCAGCGAGCTTCATGTCCCCCAACATACTTCGCAACCCGATTCGCAAGGTTAAATGCCGGACACTGCGTGACAGTGCAAGCTTTTGTCTAAGAATTGCCCAAGATTCGTCAATCGACCTTCCAGACGGAGCGGATTATGACAGCATCGTGCTCGGGGCCTTTCCCACTGAACGTTGGGGGTAGCGATGTTCGTTCCGAATTCCGGGGATCACTTTCGCGAGGACGATCTGCCAGTCCAGATTCGCGCATTGCGGATGCCGCGCTGGGCCGGTGCTGTCCTCGGTGCCGGCCTGGTGGTGATGGCGGTTGCAGCGGTTGCCGCCTCGATCGTTGTCAACGATAGCGACAGCACGATCATCCCGGCTTGGGTCGAGGGACTCATCCTGGCGGGATCAATAATCTCGGCTATCTCAGGTGCCGTCCTGCTTTGGTATGCGGGGGAGTGGGTCACGCTCACCAAGTTCGAAGCAATCGTCACGAGGGCATTCGTCGTCCACATCAGGGTCGACCGCACGCATCTTGAAGACTTCCACGCCTACCTCCACCAGCACTACGCCCGCGGGGGAGTTCAGTACCGCATGGTGCCCACCTTCACCACCAAGGACGCATACGACCGGCTCCGGGACCTGCCGCTGCCATTCCTGTCCTACTGGAACCCTGCCGGAGGGACACAAGCCCCTTTGCCACCGCGCGCCGCATACATCGAGGCCTGGGCCCGCGCTGGCTACAGCCCGTACTCGAGAGCCATACCCACAGGCGTCGTACCGTACACGCTCTCGATGCATCGGGACGCCATGCGAACAGGCCTGCGGCACCGCGCGCGCATGTGGGCGATCATCCTCCCGGTGGTGTCGATCGGTCTCGGCCTAAGCCTCGGTTTCGGCCTCGGACCCGTCGCCAAAGGCCTCGGTCACAGCCGCAGCTTTGACGCCAACCGCAGCTTTGACGCCGAAACGAACCGTACTGGCATCCGCGACCTCAACGACGCGCTTACCCCCGACATCGCCAGCTACCAGTGGCATGCGACGGTGTATCCCAGCACCGGCACGAGGGACTTCACCTTCTTCCCAATCATGCGGTCCCTACCCTCAGGGCCCTACACCGTCCGATATTTCATCCGCGACCCCGCGCAGCATGGCGCCGACCTCAGTGTTCCTGAGCAGAGGTACGGCCGAATCGTCTCCCAAGGCACAATAACCGTCAAAAACCCCACAATTGCGTTCACCCTGGACCACGACGACAGCACCTTTGCCATCGAGGTATACGTCACCGACGACCACGGGCACACCACGGCCAACTCCAAGATCTACAGAAACATCGCCGAGCTTCCGGCGCCGACTCCCACGCCCCTTCCCACACGCTGAGAGACCGGGAGTTTCGCATAGGGATTCCGGCGCGTGAGGAGACTCCAAGCCCGGACCGACGCTGGACAGCACCGTCGGCCCGTGGTTGCGTGGGACTGTTGCCATGGCCGTAAACGGAAGGAACAACAGTGAGCAAGCTTGCACTTATCACGGGAGCCAGCTCCGGAATCGGCTGGGCATTTGCCGAGCGTCTTGCCGCCGACGGTTACGATCTGGTGATCGTGGGCCGACGACAGGAACGCCTGGAACAATTCGCCCAATCCCGCCCTGAAACCACGATCCGGACCGTGGCCGCCGATTTGTCCACGCCCGCAGGGATCGACTCGGTAGCGCAGATCTGCGCTAGCGAACCAGTGAGCATGCTCGTGAACAACGCAGGCGTGGCACACTACATGCCTCTCGCCGAGCTCCCGGCGGACAAAGCCACGGAACTCGTCAACGTCAAGGTCCTCGCTCCCACCATGCTCAGCCGCGTCGCGATCCCAGGCATGCAGGAGCGGGGCGAGGGAACCATCATCAACGTGGCCGGCATGATCGCCTTCGGAGGCCCCGCGCCGCACTCCCAGATGCCCCGCCGCGCGGTCTACGGCGGATCCCTGGCCTACCTCGTCGCGATGTCCCAGACCCTCAGCGCGGAGCTGGAAGGCACCGGAATCACGGTGCAGGTGGTTTGCCCGGGCGTCGTGGCCACGGAATTCCACGAACGCCAAGGCATGGACCTGAGCATGATTCCGCGGATGAGCGCCGCCGACGTCGTCACCGCCAGCATGCGCGGCCTGGAACTCGGCGAAACCGTCTGCGCCCCGGGCGTCGAGAACACCGGGCTCCTCGACGCAGTGTTCCAAGCAGACCTCGCCGCTTTCGGCGCGCAGAGCCCCGAGCTTGCCACGCGCTACCGGACAAGCTGATGCGATCCTCGTGAACCGGTCCTAGAGTGGGGCCCATGGCTATCGCACGCTTCCCGGTCGTGGTGCTCGATTGTCCCGACCCCAAGACCCTTGCCGAGTTCTACAGCGCCCTCCTCGAGTGGAAAGTCGAGCGGAACGACGACGACTGGTGGTCCGTTCGTGCCGAATACGGGGATTCGCTCGCCTTTCAGAAGGTCGAATCCTTCACGCCGCCGCAATGGCCTGGCCAGGACGTCCCGCAACAGATGCACCTCGACGTCTCGGTGGACGACCTCGACACCGCCGAGGCGGCCGTGCTCGAAATCGGGGCTACCAAGCACGAATACCAGCCGGGAACGTCATTCAGGGTGTTCCTTGACCCGGCCGGCCATCCGTTCTGCCTCTGCCAGGACTGACCGCTACACGCTCGCCGTCTCCGTGACCTGCGCCGCCGCGTACACCGGCGGGAACATCTCCGAGGTCTCCCGCCGCCTATAGTCACGTTCCCCGTAGGCTTCGACCATCTGCCCGAAAAGCCGTTGGCCCTCAGCGCGCAGTTCAGCGAGGTCGATGCCCGGGAGCGAGCCGTCAACAACCACGGGTCGACCCGCGACGTAAGTATCGGTGACGTTGCGTGCCGAACCGTTGAGGACGAGTGTGCGCAGGGGATCTTCCACGACGCCGTCGCGGAAGTCGCCCAGCGACGCGACCATGATGTCCGCTTGCGCGCCCGGGCACAAGCGTCCCAAGTCGTCGCGGCCCAAAGCCTTGGCACCGCCCAGAGTGGCGGCGTCGAAGAACGCTGATACCGAGCCGGCGTCCCGGCGGCCTTCCGCGATGCGCGCGAGGTGCGTCCCGACGTCGATACCCTTGATCAGGTCCGGCGGGAACGAATCCGTTCCTAGGCACATGTTCACCCCGGCGGCCGCGAAGGCGTCGAAGGACTTGAGCATGCCTGAGTAGTGGAACGATGTCAGGGGACAGTGGATGATGCTGACGTCATGCCGGGCCAACACGTCTAACGGCCCGCCCTCAGCGCTCGACGACGGGTCCGTGCCGTCGATCACGATCCCGTGCGGGATCAGGAGCCGGGCGTCCAGCAGGCCGGAATCTGCCAGCTGCTCCAGGACCGTGCGTCCGGTGAGCTTGAGGAGTAAGCCGTTTTCGTTGGGCTGCTGGAGGCAATGCAGGCGCACCAAGGCGTCGCGTTCGGTGGCCAACTCGGCGGTCCGGCGCATCAGCTCGTCCGAGAGCGTCTCGATCCGGCAGGGGAGCAGAACACCGGTCAGCAACGGGTGCCCGAGTTCCTCGGCGTAATCGAGGAACCGGACGGCGTCGGCGAGTCCCTTGCGCCCCTCGTCCTCGTCAAAGAGGACCACGCGGCCGCCGTCGTTGTCGGTGACATTGATCCCCGAGCGGTAGGCCGGCCCCAGGAAGCCGCGCAAACCGAGTTCGATGCTGGACTGCGCCATCCCCTCCAGTTCTTCGAAGGTTTCGGCCCACGAGCTGTGGATCTCCGAGGCGATCGGCATGTAGGTGGTCACGCCGTGGAGGGCCAGCTGCGCCAAGGCGAATTTGCGCACGATCTGGCGTTGCGCCGCGGTGAAGACATCCCGACGGCGGTGGGTGAAGTAGTCCTCGGACCATTGCAGTCCCGGAGCGGTCTCTTCCGTGGGCCAGGAATCGAAGATCATGTGGTCGATGTCCGCCAAGGCATCGAGATCGATGAGGCCAGGCGCGATCAGGCTCTGACCGAAATCCCGGCGCTCGTCCACGGGACCCGCGTAGGCGGTGCCGACGTAGATCACCTCGTCGTCCCGCATCACGACGTGCCCGTCCGTATGCAGCACGTGCCGTGTCCCGTCATAGCCAAGGACGTACCGGGCAGAAAGTTGGGTAATCATGAATCCTCCATATTTGGTATCCCAGGTTGACTAGCCGCAGTTCTTGCTCGACGACGACCATGGGCGACGATGCCCATGTTCTCCGAAGATTTCATGCGACTTCTGTGACATGTATTGCATTGCGATGTGATCGAGCTTACCATTTTTGGTATACCAAATAGCGCGGACGTATCCGTCCACCGCCTCTTCAGCACACGAAGGGTGCAGAACAATGAAGAACCAATCCACAACCACTCCGGAGGTGGATGCGCCGGTAGCCAAGGTCGACGACGGCGCGACCCGCCTCTTCACCCCGACGGCACGGCAATGGGGATCAATGATCCTGTTGTCCACCGGTATCTGCGCCGTAGCAATCCTGGCCGGCACCCACAAGATTCCGCTCGGCAACGCCGCGATCGTGCTCATGCCGGTCCTGTGGGCCGTGCTGATCGGTGCAGTCATTGGCGTGCAGAAAGTGCGGCCGATGTCCGGCCAAAGCCGCGCGGTGGCCTCTGTGTTGCTCAACGTCAGCATCGTGATGTTCCTGGCAGCCCTCGGCACCCAGGTGGGGCCCTCCCTCAGCAAGCTGACGGCACTCGGCCCGGCCATCCTGCTTCAGGAAGTAGGCCACATCTTCGGTACTGTCATCATCGCCCTGCCTGTCGGCGTCGCACTCGGCATGGGCCGGACGGCAATCGGCGCCACTTGGGCGATCGACCGTGAATCGTACCTGGCCTACGCGCTGCAGCGCTTCGGCGTGAAGTCGCCGGTCTACCGCGGCGTCTTCTCGGTTTGGCTGCTCGGCAGCGTCTTCGGCGCGGTCTTCATCTCCCTGCTGGCCGGCCTGCTTGGCGGGATGGGCATCTTCGACCCGCTCGCCCTGGCCCTCGGCTTGGGGCTCGGCTCGGGATCGATGATGCTTGGCGGCGTAGCAGCCCTCTCCATCCTGCATCCGGGGCAAGCGCCGGAAATCATGGCGCTCGCGGCCCTGTCCAACCTCGTGACGAACCTCGTGGGCTTCTACGCCGGCGCCTTCCTTTCGTTGCCCATGGCCCTGAGGCTCTACAAGTTCTGGTCGCGCCTCTTCCGGCGTAACGACGACGGCAAGCGCCTTGACCGGTACGGAAAGGTCGTTTCGGCGAACCTTCGCGGGCGCAAGGGTAGCGGTACGGTAGACGTTTCGGCGGTGATCCAGGACCCCGAGGTACGCACGAAGCCTTCGACGTGGATCATCGCGTTCGCCGCAAGCATCGCCACCGGAGTAGTCCTCAACGCCCTCGGCACCAAGTCCACCAGCCTTAACGACGTAGTTGGAGTGGTGATCCTCGGCCTCCTGACCGCCCTGGCCTTCGTCCTCGCGAAGTACATCCCCGCCGTGCCGTCGAGCGTATGGGTCCTCGCCCTCGCAACCTTGGCGACGGCGCCGATCCTTCCTTTCAGCGGCGCGATCGTTTCCCTCACCCACAACCTCGACGCCCTGTACGTGGGCCTCGGATCGATCGCCCTGCTCGGCATGAATGTGGGGCGCGATGTCAACGCGCTGAAGACCCTGAACTGGCGCACAGTAGTTGTGGCGACAATCACGTTCTCTGCGAGTTTCGTGGCAGCCGCCGCTCTTGCGCAATTCGTCATCCATGTCTGAGCGGTGACATAACGCCAATCCAGGCGGGTGGAATGGATTCCTTCGTCCATTCCACCCGCCTTCCCGAGTTTCCTGGGCGAAACCCTCGGCAGAGCCTGCAGGTGATATTCGACGCATCGTGGCCCCTTCGAGCCCTAGCGCACGCCATAATCGGTCGAACATGAACGGCGGATGGACAGCAAGCCATCTTGGACTTGCTAAGATCTAAAGGCTCGTCGGCAAACCGGAGAGCCTCCCCATCAATTGGTCCGGAACGGACGTGCGTCGACGCGCCCGGTACCGGCCCCTGCCCGACCCGAGGAGACCCCCAGCCCTCATGACCGCATTGGCCGAACCGGACTATTTCGAAGACTACGACCAGGATTACCGCAGCGAGATCGACTCGCGTTATGAGGAAGGCTTCGGGCGCGGGCCCGAGCTGGACGACGACTACGACAGTGGCTACGACGAACTCGACAAGCTCTTCGATGGTCTTTTTGACGACGAGGACGACCTTGACGCCCCTGCCAAGGCCGAAAAGAAGACCCCGGCCAAGAAGGACGCTCCTAAGGTAGCTTCCGGCAAGGCAGCACCGCCGAAGAAGGCAGCGGCAAAGTCGCTGCCCAAGGCCAGCCCGGTCATTACCCGCCGGGTGGTACCCGTCGCCGCTCCCGCGGCCGAGGCACCCGTCGCCGTCGTCGAGAGCTCCGTCGTCGAGCCGTCCGTCGTCGAGAGCTCCGTCGTCGAGCGCACCGTCGTCGAAGAACCGGCCGTCGCTGCAACTCCCGCGCGCGAAACGGCGACTGTGACCGTCGTCGAACGCGCCGCCGTCGAGCCCGTCAGTGCCGAATCGGTTTCCACGGAAGAAGCCCAGGTTCCTGCGGAAGAAACGGTTCCTGCGGTTCCGGACAGCCCCTTCTTTGCCCCTCACATAGCGCCGGTCAACGAGCACGTGGAGTTCCTCCGCAAGCTGCGCCCGGGCTTCGAGGTCCCGTATGTCGATCCGATGCACTCCGTGGAGGAGTGCCGGATTGTTTCCCTGTTCTCCAACACCGGAGAGGCCTCTCCGCGCGGAGTTGTCTGGGCCGGCGACGACGTTGCCGCCACCCGGCTCCTGGGCCTGCAGTTCCAGCTCGGCCTGCGCCCGGAATGGATGATGCCGTGGAACACCCACCCGTGGTTCACCCCAGGCGAGGCGAACGGAAAACTGACTCCCGAGCAGGTCAACGCCGGCCTCAAGCCGCTCATCGGCTTCCTCAGGCTCGTCCCGCGCGCCTCGGCGATCGTCGCGCACGGAACGGAAGCCAACCGCCTCGCGCAGATGCTCCTCAAGACCGACAATCCGCTGATCTGGCGGCGCGGCTTGAAGGTCTACAAGGCCCGTTCGCTCCACGGGCGTGCCTTCGCCGGGTCCAAGGAACGCCAGACCGAATGGCTGATCGAAATGGGTCGCTCCTACGCGGACGCCATGGCACGTGCGGGCCTCCAAGCAGGACGGCGCTAAGCACATCGCCTATCCCCGGCAGGCGCTGAGTGGCTCACCACCCAGCTCTCGCCGGGGTGGCGGTTATTTCTTCGATGAACGCGGTTTCGCGGCTTTTGGGGGAAGGGTGGCTACGTAGGTGAAAGCCTTCTCGACCCATTCGGCAGTCTGCTCTTCGTCGGCATTCCACGTTTCGGGCAGTCCGACGTAGCCGCCCATGGGCCGGCCTTCCGGGCCGAAGGGAAGAGTTTGGTGGTTGGCTTCGAGTGTCTCCCGGTCGGCGTCGGAGAGCCTGACGCCGATCATCGGGCCGAACAATCCGGCGAACATGTTGCCGTTCACGAAGGCGCCGAGGTTTCCGAACATCGGCTTTACCACGACCTCGGGGTTGTCCGGCACCGCTGCGCGGAAGCGGTCTTTGTCGACGTCGGACGGTTTGGGTATCTGCACGTGCCTGCTCCGGGGTAGGGGATCGAAAGCCTGGGACTGCATGCAGCATACGGTCCTTTGACGCGGGCTGCCAGATGTGAGCAAACTCAGGTCTGATGGGCTTTTCCTGACCGGTAGCGGTGAATTGCAGGGACACCAAAAAAGATGTATCCGAATACTATTACCGGGTATCCGGTCCAGAGCGGTCCAATCAGCTCGCGAACAGGGGTAATGAAAATCATGGCCACGCCCAAGAGCGCTATCGCGAGAGTCAGCAAGCCGCTCCAGCCGTGGAGCATGACTTGGCGGCTTTGTTCTGCAGAGATCATGTCGCAGCTCCTTGCTTTCGACTGACGACTGAGTGAGATCTTGTGGTCCAAATCGCCACTTAGGCGGAGAAAGCTAATGGAATGACTGTTCGTGAAACTATGAAGGACGCTGGTTTGGCACCTCCATACCCCACCGGTTCGGGTCTGAAAGGTCTGCAGACCCTAATTTGCTTTACCTGCCTATTTCTTTCTTGACGGGAACCAGGGAACCCCGGGCTTCACGGCAAAGATCAAGAACAAGAAAATGATGCTGAACGACACCAGGCTCGCCAGTGTAGGTTTGGGTGTCCAGCCCGACGTGGCCCAGTAGACCAACCATTGACCTGACCACATCCCGCCCACTGAGGCGACGTAAACGTACAGGCGTCCCCACAGGGTCCTTGGAGTGAGGAACTTAGGCTTGGACGTCAATGTTCCTGTCCCTCCCGGCACTGCTTGATATTTCACACTAACTCCCCAATTGGTTAGACATTGCGGCCGGCAATCAGAGCGGCTCCGCTTTGAATGCTGCCCATTTTTCGGCGGGTTTTGGTTTCGGCAGTCAGTTCTGCCTTCCTCTACCCAAGTGAAAAATACGGCCAGCAGCCTCCGCTTGGGTGTGAGACTGTCGGATCTAGGTGTGAAAACGGCCAATCTAGGTGTGAAAATGTTCTCGTCTAGGGGCAAAAGTGCTTAAACACTTAGTTGGGTGCGCTTCGGTCGCAGGCAGCCCCCTCCAACTCCAAACGGAACACCCACAGCAACTCGTCCTCACCCGGCACATACCAATCGCGCTCCGGCGCCCGCCGGAAACCAAGAGACCGATAAAGCGAATGCGCCCGTTCCATGAACGTCGCGCTCGTCAGGCTGATCGCACGTATTCCAGGCAACCGCTGAGCATGCTCAATGATGGATCGAACGACGGCCCGCCCGACACCCGACCCTTGCAGGGAGGGATCCACCGCTAGCATCCGGAACTCGAGCTCATTCTCCAGCGCGATCTCGCTGTATGGCTGGCCCCTGAAGGTCAATGTCACTGCCGCCACCACTGCGCCTGCTGACTTGGCCACCCACACCTCGGCGTGCTCTGCCCGGTGTTCCACATCGTCCAAGACACCCATGTAAGGGTGGTCGGCCGTGAAGTGGCCCGCCTGCACATAGGCCTCCCGAGTGACCCTCCGAACCTCCGGGAAATCGGCCGCCGAAGCGCGTCTGAAAACGAAGTTCACAGCCCAACCCCAGCCGAAACCACACGAGCAACATACGAATCCAGCGAACCCAATGCCGGTTGGGACGACGGATCCGCCACGGCATCGGCGCCGACCAGATTGGCCACAGCCAGCGCATCCCCATAAGAAAGCCCCGACCGCAGCGCCAACACCAAACCAGCGCAGAACGCATCTCCCGCGCCGATCGTATTCGCCACGGTCACTGAAACCGAATGCGCCTCAGCAACCCGCACTCCGTGCTCAAACATCGCCGAGCCGGCAGCACCATAAGTCACCGCCACCAACTTCGCGCCAGTCAAAGAAGTGATCAGCTCGTACTCGGTCTCATTGACGATCACCAAGTCGCAGCGCTCCAACAGTTCCGCCGGCAAATCCATTGCAGGCGCCGCGTTCAGCACGAAGAATCCCGTAGCGCGACGCGCAACCTCCAGCACCACGGGCAGCCCGACCTCGAGCTGGCAGAGCACGGTCTCCTCAGGAGCAAAAGAAATGCCATCCAAGGCAAACCCCGAGTTCGCCCCGGGGCACACGACGATCTGGTTCTCGCCGTCGTGATCCACCACGATCAGCGCGGTTCCGGTCGCGGCGCCATCCAGCACCGCAACGTCCGAAACATCCACGCCCGCAGACGACAGCGCCGAGAGCATCACGCCACCTTGGGAATCAGAGCCAACGGCCCCGATCATCCGGGCAGTTCCACCAAGCCGCGCGGCAGCGACCGCCTGGTTCGCTCCCTTGCCGCCAGGTTGCTGGCTGAGAACGCCGCTGCCGATGGTTTCCCCGGCGGTCGGAAGCCTGTCTGCGGTGGCGATGATGTCGAGGTTGATGCTGCCGACCACGGTGACGGCAGGAAGTCGAGTGCTCATGGGAAGTCCTAACGAAAGAGGGCTGATGAGGAAATAGTGTACGGGATGGTTGTACTTGTGCGTCATACATGGTTGTATAACAACTCACATCCCAACGGCAGGACGTGCCTGCAGAACAAAGGAGTTTGATGTGAACACCCCAGCAAGCGTCACAACAACGCCGCCATCCGCCGTCGTCGGCGATCCCGCGGTCACCGGCGAATCAGCCGAAAGCAAGCTCGGCGGCCGCCGCGCCGCGATGCTCATCTCCGCACTGCTCCTCGGCGTGCTGTCCTTCCAGCTCAACGCCAGCATGGTCACCCCGGCTCTCCCGCACATCGCCGCGAGCTTCGGCCTGGGCGCCGACAGTGCCGCCCCGGTCCAGTCCATGTTCTTCCTCGCAGGCGCCATCGCGGGTCCCGTGATCGGCAGGTGGAGCGACTTCATCGGCCGCCGCACCGCACTGCTGCTCGTGCTCGGGATCATGGCCGTCGGCACCATTCTCTGCATCGCGGCACCCACCCTGCCCGTCCTTATCGCGGGACGTTTCCTCCAGGGTGTATCGAGCGCGGTCTTCGCCCTCGCCTACATCGTGCTCAGCGAAAACCTCCAGCCGAGCGTCTTCGGTACCTCCGTCGGCATCATCGCCGCGATCAACGGCGGAATCGGTGGCGTCGACGGCTACTTCGGCGGCCTGATGTCCGAGACGCTCGGCTTCCGCTCCATCTTCGTCGTTGTACTGGTGCTCACGATCATCGCCGCGGGCTGCATCCTCAAGACCGTTCCCAAGGGCAAACCGCAGGGTATCCGTGGCGCGATGGACTGGTGGGGCGCAGGTTCGCTCTCGGTATTCCTCGTCTTCATCACCTACTTCGTGTCCGACGGTTCAGCCGCCGGATGGGCCGCTCCGAGCACCCTCGCCCTGCTCGCCGGCACGGTCGCATCCTTCGTTGCCTTCTGGATGATCGAGAAGCGACGCCGCAACCCGCTCATCGCCGTCCACCATCTGCGCTCCCGGCAGGTCTGGCCTGTCATCGCCACCACGGTCCTCACCCTCGCGGGCATCTTCGCCATCATCAACTTCACCGTGGTGCTGCTCAGCCAGGACACCCACGATGGCTTCGGACTCAGCGCATCGCTCTCCGCCCTCCTGTTCCTCACCCCGGCGGCCCTCATCGGCGTCTTCGCCGCCCCGCTCGCCGGCTGGCTCGCCGACCGCCGCGGCTGGATCAAGACCCTCCGCGCCGGCACCGCACTCAGCCTTCTCAGCGCAATCGTCGCAGCCACCTTCTCAAGCAACCAGATCGCGGTGATGGTCGCCGTCGCGTCCCTCGGCATCTTCTACAACGGCTTCTTCCTCACCGCCATCAATGGACTCTCGGTGCTCCTCTCGCCGAAGGAGGCACCGGCTGCCCTGCCCGGCATCAACGGTGCGGGCTTCGGCATCGGGGCGAGTCTCGGCGTCGTGATCGTTGCGCCGTTCGCCGCCCAAGCGACCTCAGTCGGTTACGCCACCGCCCTCTGGATCTCAGTGGCGATCACCGCCGTCGCGTTCATCGTCAGCCTCTTCGTCGCCGCCCCCAAGGGCGAAACCCTCTAATCCCTCCACCAACCGAAATGAGAACCATGACCACGCCCGCCCCGTTCTACCTCGACTGCGATACCGGAATCGACGACGCCCTCGCCCTCGCCTACCTGCTCGCCTCGCCACATGCCGACGTGCGCGGAATCGGCAGCGTCAGCGGTAACGTCAGCGCCGCCGTCGGGGCCCGCAACACGCTCGACCTCCTCCAACTCGCCGGTCACGCGCACATCCCCGTCGCGCTCGGCTCCCACGATCCCCTCGCCGGATCCTTCCAAGGCGGAGCGCCGCACGTACACGGCACTAACGGAATCGGAGAGGTTTCGCTCACGACGGCGGCTGCCGCACTTGCGCCCGAAACCGCACCGGAGATGCTGGTCCGGCTCGCGCACGAGCACCCCGGCACGCTCAAGGTCCTCGCCATCGGGCCTTTGACAAACATTGCCGAAGCCCTGCGCCTCGACCCCGAACTGCCGCAGCTTGTGGACGAGATCACTATCATGGGCGGGGCTGCCTTGGCCCCCGGAAACATCACCCGCGTGGCCGAGGCGAACATCGCCAACGACCCCGAAGCGGCCGCTGTCGTGCTATCCGCGGACTGGAAGATCACCCTCGTGCCGCTCGACGTCACCATGGCCAACGTCCTGGAGGAGAGCCACAGGCAAGAACTGCTCGCTTCGACGGAGGCCGTGCCGCTAGCGCTGGGGGAGATGCTCGGCTATTACTTCCGCTTCTATGAAGGCATTTACGGCCGCGCGTGCTCCGCCATGCACGACCCCCTTGCCGCGGCGCTCGCCGTCGGTGCCGTTTCCGCGGCGGTCGCACCGGTGGTGCGCGTCGAAGTCGACACCAGTTCCGGTCCCGGCCGCGGCCAAACCATCTGCGAACTGCGCGGACTGTACATGGACTACCCGGAGCAACCCGGCGCGCGCTGCCGCGTTGTACTATCCCTCACCGACGACTTCGCCCCGCACCTGGTGGAGACGCTGCTGTCGTTTTCGGCAGAAAGTACGACGGCGGAGCTCGGGTTGGCTGCGACTGTCGCCTGACGGCTTTGGGTGCTCAGGACTGGAGCGTCTGCATCACCGAGAGGTGACCGGCGCGGTCGGCGATGAGGCATTTGGCCAGGTAGAAGGGCCGGTTTGCGTGCCGGACGTACTGGGTCAGGACGAGGACGGGGTCCGAGGCGCGCAGGTCCAACAACTTGGCGCGGCTCGGGCCTACCTGGCTCAGGCCGATTTGGCACTCACCCGGCCCCAAACTGCGGCCCGCCGCTTTGTTGAGCGCGGCAAGCAAGGTGGTGCCGCCGTCGTCGTCGATTTCCAACGGCGCGGCGGGACCGCCGGCGAAGCTGACCGGGAGGGCGGAGATGTTCTCCTGCAATTGCGCGATCGGCTCGCCGTCCCTGATCAGGACCGACTCCCAGAGCCAGCAATCCTCCCCGGGGTTGACGCCGACACCAGGGGCCGAGAATTCGGACGCCGGTTGCTTCACGACCTGGGTGCGTTTGATTTCCAGTTTTTTCCCGGGACCGCCGAGAACTTCCTCGAAGGGTCGGATGCGTTCGATGCCGATGCGGGGGAGGGTATCCGAGACGAAACGCCCGACGCCGCGCCGCGCCCGGATGAGGCCGTCCTCCTCGAGCAGCATCAGCGCTTCGCGGACCACCGTGCGGCTGACCTTCATGTCCGTGCCGAGCTCCGTTTCGGTGGGAAGCATGGAGCCGGGGTGCAGCAAGTTGTTGCGGATGGCTTCGGCGATCCGTGAGTAAACGACCACCCGAAGCGGTGAGCCGGGCTGGGCCTCCACCGGCTGGGACAGGAACCGGACGGCGTCCTCGTGCACGATATGCCTCGCTTTGCGGTCTTGGGGAGAAATCCAGCGTAGCAAGTTGTACGGGCTTGTTGGACAAGGTGGGACTTTGGGGGGGCGAATTACGCGAGAGGTTCCGGTGTTCTTGGGTGCTCGATTGGTTGTCGGTGGTGACAGCTAGGATTGCGTCGTGATGCACCCGCGACTGGAGTCCTCGCCGAGGGAGTCCCGCAGTCCGAAAAGCACGTCATCCAGGATGTCGATGAGCTGCTGGCGCGGAATATTGCGCTGATTCGGGCCAGTAAAAGCCGCCATGAAGCCAGAGGGGCGTTTTGCGCTCGCAGCAATGACCAACCTGCGTGGTTGTCACGCAGCGAACTGATTGCGTAGTAGTCCATCAGGTCCTTCACCGCGGTGGGGGCTTGCTTCTGTGCATTCTAGAGTGCGGCCCGGACATTTTCGCCCATCGTGGCAGCCCTTGCGAGATCGGGTAGGTGTCACCCTCCTGTCGCCTAGACCTGCGGGTAAATTCAAGACGTTTTAGTATTTCCTCATGGCTGATCTCGAAATTGAAACTATTAGGAACGAAATTGACGAGCTGGATCGTCGGATCGTCGCGCTGATTGCTGAGCGCCAGAAATGGGTGATTCAGGCAGGCAGGATCAAGAAGGGCCAGGACGAGGACGCAGTCAAAGCTCCGGACCGCGTGGAGAGAGTGATCTTCAAGGTCCGAGCCCTCGCTGAAGAAGCGAGCGCTTCAGCAGATGTCGTTGAGGCTGCGTATCGCGCATTGATCGCAGGATTCATTGACTTGGAACTCGGCGTGCATCGCGGTCAGCGTTGAACAGTCACTCACCAGGGGAGTATTCCTCGGGGCAGCGTTCGGCTGCATTTACGCGTTAGGGGTTCTCTTCTTCAGCGGTACCAGCGAACCCGGTTTGCTGGTCCTTGCCGGGCTTGGCGGAGCGCTGTTTGGCACTGCCGTGGGCTTCGTCAACGCCGCCTTGATCCTCGGAATTGCTCAGGTCATCAGAGTTCCACACGACATGGAAAGAGTCGTTGCTGCGGGAATCACCGGAGCCATCACGTTGGCGATCCTTATCGTTTTGGCTTCCGATTCGACCTGGCCATTTTGGGCGCATTTGCTTCCGTCCGGCGTCGCAGCGCTTGTTGGCAGTCTGGCGTTGCAGGCTCCTCACCGGTCGGCTACGCAATCGGACCCAACGCCAGAAGAAGGAAATGTTGGGTAGTCCTTGTGCCCTGAGCACTCATCAAGCGCGTAACCACCACTCAAATTGGCCTTATCCAGCACCTAATTCGAGGTTTCGAAAACCCCGGCAGTAATTCCCTCTGTAGCCTTCCGTGCACGCACACTTTGCATGCTCGTGGAACGCAGAGGAGGGATTATCGTCCTGAAGTATCTGCGTGAACTGGGTGACGTGCGAAGGGCAACCCCGCGACGACGCGCTTACAACTATGGGATGGCCGCGGCCATTATGGGAGTCGGAATCTGGATCTTTGTGTCGGGGGCGCCCGGATGGATTTTCCTCGCCGTCGTAAGTGCCGACGCCGTCGTTGATTTCTTCCTTGTCAACAGCTGGGTGAAGGCAGATGCGGTCTCCGACCTTCACCGCCCGGCCACGCACCCCGCAACAAACTCGGCATCAACGCCCACACCCTCGATGAGCGCGGAGTAGTTCCCCGTCAACCACGGCAGGCCCGCCTCCGGCCGCCAGCCATCTGCGGCTCGCACCTCCCTTCGACGCTGTGGCAGAACCTTACGCCTGGCAATTCAAGGAGGGAATGGATCGGTCAGGATCGGAGAAGCGATCAAAGCGCCCCGTGCCTAGAGTCAAAAGTACGAAACCTATCCAAACCTATTGAAGGACATGTCATGACCTCCATCGATTCAGTCACCCTCGAAGTACAGGACCCCGCGGCGGCGGCCGATTTCTATGATGCCGCTTTCGGATTGGGCGAGCTCGTGCGGGTACGCGCGGCTGACGCCCCGACAACCGGATTCCGCGGATACACCCTCTCGCTCGTTGTCTCGCAACCCTCTACGGTCAGCAGCCTGATCGACTCCGCCGTAGCGGCCGGAGCCACCACCCTCAAGCCTGTTCAGAAATCTCTGTGGGGCTACGGAGGCGTGGTGCAGGCTCCGGACGGCGCGATCTGGAAAGCCGCGACGTCAGCCAAAAAGGACACAGGGCCAGCAACGCGCGAGATCGAAAAACTCGTCCTCCTCATGGCGGCCGCGGACGTGACTGCAAGCAAGAAGTTCTACGTCGACCGTGGGCTCACCGTTGGAAAGAGCTTCGGTAAGTACGTCGAGTTCAACATGCCGTCCAGCCCGGTTCAGTTGGGCCTTTACGCCCGCCGTGCCCTCGCCAAAGATGCGGGTGTAGCTCCCGACGGCGGCGGATCGCACCGTATCGCGATCGGCAGCCCGGCCGGCCCGTTCACGGATCCCGACGGATTCGCGTGGGAGGCCGCATAGCTCAGGATCTGCGATCTCGGCAATTGTTCAGTTAACCTCCCGTGAAGTGAGGTCGGCCTGCAGGAACTGGAGGAAGCTCATCCCGGTGGACGTGCCGTCGCCCCATCGATTGCCGTCCACGTAGGCCGTCGGGGTTCCGTTGATCCCACTGTCCAATGCCAGCCTGCCTGAGTATCGTGCCCACGCGAGATAAGTGCCGCCGTCGATACACGTGGCCACATCGGCGCCGGCTCCCGATGCAAGCGATTTCAGCTGTTGATTGCTTAAGCCTGCGGGTCCCTCTACCGGTTGGTGGGCGTACAACTGGTCTACGAACGCGGCAAATTTGTCCGGATGCGAGTTGGCGACACAAGCTGCTGCCGCCGATGCCCGGGACGAATACCTCGTGGTAGAGCGGTCGTCGAGGAAATTGACCGGCCGGTATTCCAGAGTGATCTTTCCCTGATTGCGCAACAAGTCGAGGGCAGGTCCGTTAGTGTCGTGAAAGTTGGCGCATGCCGGGCAGGCAAAGTCGATGTACACGACGACTTTGGCGGGCTGTCCTTTCGGTGCCGCCTGGATCCCCGGTGCGTTCGGGTTGCCAAACGTGGGCGCGGCCGGGTCCGGCGAGGGTAGCGTCGTGGTGTCGATGTTCGACGCCGGTGCAGGAACCACGCTGCCGCCGGCACCCAGGACTATCCCGCCGTTGGCGTTCATGTTGGCTGGGCTCGGACCCTGGTCGGGGAGGCGGCTTGGACTGGTTCCGGTCCATTGTGTCGCGTTCGTCGTGACTCCGGAGGCAATGAGAACGAAGACGAGCGTGCCGGCCAAGGCGGCAATAACGAAGCTGGTGTAGCCGATCACCAAGCCCGCGACGGCGAGCCCCCGACCGCCGTCGCCACTGCGCCTTATGCGGGCGAGGGCAATGTGCCCGAAAACGATACCGAGTACGTTGACGACCACAGCGCAGATGAGAGACGCGATGGCCAGAGGCTCGGTGCGTTGAGGTGTCTGGGCCGGTGGAGGATAGCCCTGCCAGGTGTCCGTCCACGGGCTGCGTTGCTTGTCCGCGGATTCCGGCTGCGGAGGCGGCCACGGGCGCGGATCGGGCTGCTGATAATTGCTCATCCGAAGTGCTCCTTCCGGTGCGCAGGAGCCCCACGTCCCCCACGTGGTCACGAGCATAGTCTTGAATGCTCTGCCAACGGGAGGACGCACCGTCCGGATCTAGGAAGCCAGCCGCTCCCGAGGGCTGTCATCCGGGATGCTCGGCGTGGTGCCGCCCATTGGCCGGTTGATTTCGGCCCACACTTCATCGAGGGAGATGCCGAGGACATCGGCGATCGCTGCGATGGTCGGAAAAGCCGGGGTCGCCACCCGGCCGGACTCGATCTTCCGGAGGGTCTCTGGCGAAACGCGGGCATCGAGCGCGGTATCGAGCATTGAGCGCTCGCCCCTGGCGCGACGCAACAGGGCACCAAGGCGCTGTCCGCGTTCGACGTCTGCGGGAGTGAGCGGCAACCTGACCATGGCTCCGATTCTAATACCGGGATACTATTACCGGGATAGTTATTCGAAGCGCATGGAAGAGGCGCCGCATGATCGAGATCCTGAACCCTACCGAGCTGCGCTGCGCAAAGTCATCTGGTGCGCTGGTTGCTGACATCCTGTACACGCTGAAGGGCCGTGTCCAAGTTGGAACCAACCTCCTGGACGTCGACCGCTGGGCACGGGAAATGATCGTCGACGCCGGCGGGGTGTCCTGCTACGTGGACTACGCGCCGTCATTCGGACGCGGACCATTCGGCCATTACATCTGCACTTCCGTCAACGACGCCGTGCTTCATGGCCTGCCCTACGACTACTCCCTTAACGACGGCGACCTCCTCACCCTTGACCTCGCAGTATCCAAAGACGGAGTCGTGGCAGACTCCGCGATCACCTTCATCGTGGGCGACTCGAAACTCCCGGAAAGCGCTGCGATGATCGAGGCTACTGAGCGTGCCTTGCGCGCAGGTATAGCGGTGGCGGGTCCCGGAGCCCGCATAGGAGACATCTCCTATGCCATCGGCACGGTGCTTAGCGATGCGGGCTATCCCATCAACACCGAATTTGGCGGCCATGGGCTCGGCTCAACGATGCACCAGGAGCCGCATGTTCCGAATACTGGCCGCCCGGGGCGCGGCTTTGAGCTTCGGCCAGGCCTTTTGCTGGCATTGGAGCCGTGGGTTATGGCAAACACGGCTCAACTCGTGACGGATCCCGACGGCTGGACCCTTCGAAGCGCCACAGGCTGCCTGACAGCGCACAGTGAGCACACCATCGCGATTACCAACGACGGAGCAGAGATCCTCACTCTGCCGAGCTAGTCGCTCCTACCGTCCCAACGCTACGTTGCCCGTTCCCAGTGCTCTCGAAGCATGGCAGCCAACCGGTCGGGCTCGATCCGGTGCGGGGGATCGAAGTGGTGGCGGTCCGGAAAGACTTCAAGCCTGAAATCAGGAAATACAGTGGACAGCCGCTCGGCGACCTCACCATAGTCATCCGGGTTGCTCAGCCCGCCGAGGACAAACAATACGGGTCGTCCGAAAGCAGCGAGGCGCTCCTTGTCGAGGTCATAGACCTTGAAATCGTTCAGGAACGCCCGGATTCCTGCCGGCCGCTTTGCCATCCACGGCGGCGGTCCGCCTTCGGGCGGTGGCGGAAGGACGACGTCGGGCTTCACTCCCAGCCTTATGAAAGCGGCCATGAACTGTGCAGGCGGGAGGGACTCGAGCGCCTCGTATTCCTTCCAGAGTTCGGCATGCGCCGGGCTCCAGTCCCAGTCGCCCGCCCACGCCGCCTCCAAGAGCGTGAGGCTTTGGAGGCGTTCGGGATGCTTGGCAGTGAACGCAAGGGCCGCCGCGCCGCCACCTGAGTAACCGAGCAGATGGAACGTTTCCCAGCCTCGCGAGTCGGCCTCGCGAAGGACCCCGTCGATCTCGGTATCCAGGCTCCATCCGGGCGGCGGCGCATCGCTGGCGTAGAGCTCCAGGTCCTTGGCGACGGCGTCGACGTCGGGCCCCAGCGCTTCGATCAGCGCGCCATAGGCAGGTTGAGCAGGAAGCACGCTCCCTGGAAGGAGAATGACCCGGATCCACTCCATGGCAGAACTGTACGCCTAACGAAGAATTCCGCTAAATACTAGCCAAAAGCCCACACCCCTGTATGATTGTGGCTGTTGTTGTGTTTGGCATTTGGTAGTTCAGGCAGTTCCCGCGGTTCATCAACCGCGACCTTCTGAAGTAACGGTGGAGAACACCCCACAACGGAGGCCCGACAGTCGGGGCAAACCTCCACCTTCAGTAAGGAAACTGAAAAAATGGCTACAGGTATCGTCAAGTGGTTCAACTCTGAAAAGGGCTTCGGCTTCATCTCCCCGGAAGATGGCAGCCAGGACGTTTTCGCTCACTACTCCGCAATCAACTCGTCGGGCTACCGCTCCCTCGAAGAGAACCAGAAGGTTTCCTTCGACGTCGAGCAGGGCCCCAAGGGTCCCCAGGCAGTAAACATCCAGGCTCTCTAAGCTTCGGATTACACGAAAGCAGGGCCGGTTCGTTTGAACCGGCCCTGTTTTTGTCTTGCCTGCTATTCGCAGGCTATGCCGTCGTTGTCCCTGTCCAAAGCGGCCCGATAGCCCGGCTGACCTCGATAGATAGGCGCCGCCCCGGCAGCTCGCGCAGCTGTACAGTTCGCGTAGTAGACCGACGACGGCGGTGCGGCCGGCTGCTGTGCTGCAGCTCGTGCGGCGGCTTCTTGGGCGGCTTGTGCCGCAGCGGCTTGCGCGGCTGCCTGAGCGGCCGCTTGCGCAGCCGCGGCATCTGCTGCTGCCTTGGCTGCTGCGGCCTGTTCTGCTACCGCCCTATCTGCAGCTGCTTTGTCCGCCGCCGCTTTATCTGCCGCTGCCTTTGCCGCGGCGGCTTGTGCGGCCGCTCGTGCATCGGTGACTTTCTTGGATTCGGACCGTTCCATCCAAACCAAAGCGCCGGCATCGGTCTTCGTGCACACGAATTCCTTCGGAGGGTAGCTCTCCGTTGCGTTTTCAGTTAAGCAGGATGTTGATTTCGGTGCTGTCGGTGTTGGTGTAGCCGAAGGAGTGGGTGTTGGCGATGCGGACGCCGAAGTCGATTGCACGGCGGCTGCGTTGGTGTGTGTTGTGCCGGCTCCGCCACACGCAGCCAGCGAGATCGCCACAGACCCGGATGCAATGACGGTGAAAATCCGGAACATATCCTTGCGCGTTCTTGGAAATGCTTGAAACGCTTTTTTGACCCGGTTTTTTGGCGCGCATGTATTCATTTATTGCCCCCCATGAATATTTTATTTTGATGCAAACATCGCAGATCGTAGCACCAGGAATCCTGCGGAAGGAAGTGTTATCCACATACTTGCGATGGTCCGTTGACTGTTCGTTCCCTTCATGCATCTTCGAAAGTATCTTCTAGTCAAGAAAAATATATTCGAACAAATATCCACATGCAAGAAGTCGGACCTAGAGCCCGGCACTCGGTCCCCGTAGCGTCGAAGCATGAGACCACCAACCCGGATCCACTCGAGGATCGCTTCTGCCGCCACCCCAACCCCAACTAGGTGTTTTCCGGGAAATACACCTAGATGGCTCCTCCTCACACCTAGACGGGAAGCAAAACCCCACGTCAGCACACCTAGATGCATGACCGGGCACACCTAGATTGGCCATTTACGCCCCTGGAGCCCGAAAAGACCTCTTACAGTTCCCCGTGGAAGAGGTCCGTGTGCGGGCCCTGGGGGAATCTGCGGCATTGCTTGGGATATCCGTCCGCCAACGCTCAGCTTTGGGCGGGGCTCAGTCGAATCGTCTGGACATGGCACCACCCAGGGTCCGGGGACTGCTGGTTTAGCCCATCGAAGGAAGTTGGATCGTGTTCGAACAGGAAGTTCGGCGAACACTGGAATACATCGCTCGCGGAATGGCGGTTCGAATAGTTGCGGCTCCTGGCGGCGGACGCACCACCATAACGCAGAAAGTCATCGCCGAGTTCGAAAAAGGCGGGGTCACTGTATATTCGATTTCCGGACTGCGCTCACACCGAAGGGTGCCTTTCGGTGGAATTCACAGCCTGGGCCAGGATATTCGCGTTGGCCAATTGGGAGTGCTCGGCGTGGCCGACGTCCTGGCCAGTCGCCTGACCAAGCCAGGAGAGCGTGTCCTCGTCGTCGACGATCTCGAATACGTAGACCCTGAGTCCATCGCTGTCCTTGACGCTGTCCGGCGACGAACACGGCGCCCCATGATCGTCACTATGACCGAGTCGTCCCTTTACACCAAGGGGCGCGTTCCCCTCCTAGGCCTCGGTCCGGAAGCCAGGGTGCACCTGAACCCATTGCGGTATGAGCAAGTCAACGAGCTCATCACCGAGGTCCTTGGCACCCCGGCCGACGCTGATGCCACAGCACGGATCCTTGCAAAGTCCGCCGGGAACCCGAGGCTCATAGTCCGTATCGCCGAGACCGCGGCATTGAGCGGACTCCTTGCCCGCCGGGACGGTCAATGGCACATGACCAACGACACCTTGTGGAATGAGCACCTTTACAGCACCGTTGAGTCCCTGCTTGAAGGACTCGAAGCAGACGAACTAACAGGGCTGCAGACCATGGCGATAGCAGGGACTGCCTCAATCGATGTCCTTCAACAGGTCATCAAGCCGGATGTCTTGGACCGGCTGGAACAGCGCGGCTTCATTTCCGCGATCGATAGCGCGCACAACGACATATCGCTCGCCATCACGCCTCCGGTCATCTCCGACTACTTCCGGGGCGAGCGGATGCTTACTACGCGACGTGTGCTGGCCAACCGAATCACGCGCACCCTGAGTGCCGAGCCGCAGGAGTCCAACGCGAGCGCAAGCTCCGGTGATTCACTCACGCGCGTCCTGGCCGCACTCCGTGTCGAACGGAGCTCCGGGGACGCAGCCACTGCTCGTCACTTTCACGAACAAACCGCCATTTTGGAACGGCACCGCTTCGAACTGTGGGATGCCGACAAATCGGTATCGAATGCGGCCGCCTTGCTGCGGGTCTATTGGGGCTCACCGATTGATGCGTCGCGGATTGAGCAAGTTCTGGCGAGCACGCCCACGGCAGATGGTGACTCGGGCGAACTCTTGTTCTTCGCGGTCTCAAAAGCACTTTGGGCCATTTACTCCGGTAAAGGCCTGGACCAGGCAGCCGCGGTGCTTAGGAGCTTCGCCAAGGAGCATCCCCGACGCTCGGCGGAAGCCGACGCCTTTGAACTATTCATCAACGCCTCCTACGACAAGATGCCGCAGGACCTTGACCAGGTCCTCGAGCGACTCCACGAGCGCAGGCCTGGAAGCAGCGTCATCGCGAGCGTCCAAGCAATTCTGGAGCTCTACCGTTTCAATCCCAATGGAGCGCTCGCCGCCCTCGAATCTTCGCGTGATCCAGGAATCAATCCCGGAATCGAACCATTCATCCGTGGAATGGCCATGTTCAGTCTGGGCAGGTTCGAGGAAGCAGTCGTCCTGGCGCTCGACAAACGCGCGGAGGCGCGGCGCGATCTCGACCAATTCGGGGTGGTGTCAAGCACCTATGTAGCCGCCCACGCCCTTTCATATGGCGGCTATTTGGACGAGGCCGACTACTTGATGGGCAGCGTCTTTGCCATGGGGCGGCCGGGCTTCCTGATGGACTCCCTGTACGACGCAATGCTTAGGCTTGCCGGACTCAGGACAGCCGCGTCGACCATCGAGCCCACCATTACGCTGGCTACGCAGGCACGGCGCCAAACTGAAGAAGCCGGTCCGCTACCTGGAATGGGAAAGGGCGTCTACAACCTGGTCGCGGGACGGCCGCTCGTTCCCGCTGTCTTCGATCGGCAAGCCGCCTATCTGATCAAGCGGCAACTGCAGCGAGGCTACGTGCTTGAAGCAGCGCACTCCGCCTTGTTTCTGACCTGTTTGCTGCCAGGACGCAAAACGCTGGACCTTCTTCGCGAAGCCCTTCGGGACCACTCGATCACCGCTCACGAACAACTGGTGGAAATTGCCGCCACGGTCGTGAAGGAAGACCACCAGTCGCTCGACACGCTCCTTAAGAAATACAAGCCCGACGCAGATCTCTACCACGTCCGGATGCTCCTTCGGGGAGCCTTCAAACGGTACGCCTTCGTCGACGACTCCATTGGCGCGGCTGCAATGGAACGTGCCTATCTATTGTTTTCCGCCCGATTTCCGTCGGCCGTTGAGCCTCTGGCATTCAATTCGGGCAGCTACTCACCGCTGACTGTCCGCGAAATTGAGGTAGCTGCCTTGGCCGGCCATCGCACAAACCCGGAAATCGCGGAGCATCTAGGGCTCAGCATCAGGACCGTCGAGAACCACATTTCCAACGCACTCCGGAAGACGGGCAGCCCGACTCGAAGCGCCCTGTTCGAACTCGTCCGTGATTCGTTGCCGTTCCGTTGATGCAGGTTCGTAGCGGTGCAAACAGACCCTGATCTGTGAGTGGGGTCTTCTCACCACCTAGTAGGGGCGTTTTTACCACTCAAAAGGGGTTAAACCACCACTCAACGGGTCCTCGCCGAACATAGTCTCCTCATGGTTGCACGGCGTCATATGGGGGAAACGCTCTAGTTCCTTTGCCGATGCACTGCCCTCGAACCTGCCGGCAACGGGCCGGCATATCGTGAAAGGAACCATTTTGAAGACAAAACTTAGCTCGGGCCGCAAGCGCACATTCCTGGCAGGAGGCGCACTCCTGGGTGTGACCGCACTGCTGACCGCGGCCTCGTTCACGGACTTTGCCAACCTCAACTTCGGCAATGGCGCGGCTGATTCCGGCTTCGGCGGAAACAACCGATTCAACATCCAGGTTGTCGGTACGGACTCGAGTGGCCTGCCGGTGGCGGGAACCTGGCAGGAAGCAAACAGCGCGAATGGCGTGAACATCAAGATTCCGGGCGCTGACCTGATCACCCCGGGCGACACCGTTTCGGTCAACATCCCGTTCCGCAACGAAAGCCCGGAGCTCAGCGCAGCGATCACCTTCTCGCTCAAGGACCGGGCCGGTTACACCTCCAGCCCCGCTCTGGACGCTGCACTCCGCTACACCGTGACGCTTGACGGCACGGCCCTCGTTACCAACGTACCGAAGTCGTCCGTGGATGCCCTCAACCTGGGTACCTACGCCAAGGGCGGTTCCGGAGTCCTCGGCGTGAGCGTTACGCTCCCGGATCAGGGCAGCCCCGCGGCCAACAACGCGATGCAGGGCCTCGTTTCCTACGTTCAGGCACACTTCGACGCGACTTCCGTCAAGCCGTAGTACATGAACGGCTGGTGGAGGCTCCTCTCGAGCCTCCACCAGCAACACCGCTTGCCTGAGCAAGCCGAGAGCTGGATCCACGAAGGACAGAAAAGTATGAGGAAACAACCCCGCGGTCGAATGCGGATAGCGCTTGCAACCGGATCCCTGGTTGCCGCGGGCGCTCTCATCACAGCCGCCACATTTACGGACTACGCCGACGTCGCCGTCAAGCTTGACGGCTCCAGGAACACTTTCGACATCGTCACGGCAGGAAAAGTCGACCGCACCTGGCTACCCAGCGACGCCGATTGGGTACAAGCCAATCCACACGCTTACAGGGTTTCCCTGACCAGCGACAACAGCGGGTACCTCATGGCCCCCGGAAGCACCGTGGACCTGCGGATCGCGGCTAAAAACAACAGCCCCCGTCTTTCCGGGCTTCTGAGCCTCAGGATCCTGGACCCTCAACCGCGCCACGATGCCAAAGACCCAGTCACTGGGACGTACCTCGAACTTTTCGACCAGCTTGTCTTCACCGTGGCGGACGGAGGCAAGGTCCTTCTTGACCGTGTCCCGGCCGACCGCCTGACAAGCATCAGTTGGCCGGATCCGATCAAGGCTGGAGAACGCAAAGTGCTGGACGTCAGGATCGAGATGCCCTCAACCGTGGACAACCGCTGGCAGCAGGCCTCGACCGATATCCAGTTCAATTTTGAAGCGGTGAACCTGTGATGACGAGTCGATTCAAGGCAACTGGACGTAAGCGCGTCGCACTCGCGCTAGGAGCCGCCACGCTGGCGTGCGGCCTGGGCATTACCGCCGCTGCGTACACTGACTTTGCAGTGGTCAACCTTGGGACTGGCGCCGCGAATTCAGGCATCGGAAATCCCAACAAGTTCGATATCGCAGTAAAAGACGCCGGCGGAGTCCTTCGCGATGCTGATTCCAAGGCGACAGCCGTCGTGCTACCGCTTACCTCAGGCACGGAATTCTCCGAGACCAAAGCGGTCCAATTCGACACCACCGTAGTAAACCGTCAGCCAGGCATCATCGGCGACCTCACGGTTTCGCTCTACGACCCGGATCCCCAGGCCAACGACCTATTCGGCGGCCTTCTCTTTACTGTCTACCTGGACGGCTCCGCGACGCCGGCCATTGCGAATGCCACAGCAACGCAGGTCAACCAGGCGGCATTGCGTTTCACGGACGTTGCTCCGGGACAAGAACACTCCGTCAAACTTTCCGTCCTTCTGGCCAAAAACAGCGCGTCAACGGCGACCGGCAAGTCCACCCAGTTGGGCGTACTGACCAATGGAGAAAGCAAATGATCGCACTGCGCAAGGGCCGGGCGCTCATCGGCCTTATCGGAGCAGGAATCTTGGTCCTCCTGCAGTCCGTAGGAGCATCTGCCGTCACGTCTGACTTGATCAATACCAACCCGACATCCGTCGCGATCGACGCGCCCGCGCCCGGCGAGACCCAGACCTGGAAGATGTCCGTCAGCAATGCGGCCGATTCGGCACTGCCCCTTGGGCTTGAGATCACGGGAGCGTCAGACATCCTTTTCTCCGGGGCCACGCCGATGGAAATCAGCGTAAGAACGCTCGACGGTGGCTCGGTCGTCGATCGGGTTCCCGTCGGAAAGATCCTTGGACAATCGCTGCAACTGCCTGAACTTCAGGTTGGCAAGACGTACGACCTCGTTGGTTCAGTGACTTTGCCAAGGGAAGCCGGCAATTCATATCAGGGAGCCAGCGGCAACCTTAAGTTCCGTTTCGTCACCAGCCTCGACAAGCCCGACGTCAACCCGGCACCACCCTACTCAGGACCAAATCTTGCCAATACCGGCATGAACAACCTGCTTCCCATAACGATCGCGGCCGTCGCGCTGCTTGTCATCGGCCTTGGCGTCGTGGTCCTCCGTCGAAAGAGCTCCTCACATGAGTAACCTTCCATTCCTTCGCCGCCGAGAGTACCTCGCCGCAACTGGCTTGTTCGGCCTCAGCGCGATCTTCGGCTCAGCCATGACCGTGGCACCCACCAGCGCTGCATACAAAGACCAGACCCACGCACGATCTGAGGTAGTTCCAGCAGCCGCTGCGCCTCCGTTCATGGTCGGCCTTGCTCGGAACGTACGCATGGTGGATACCGGACTTGGTGTGGGTGTCGACGGAAACGCTTACGTCTGGGGACGCACGGACTACTTCATTAATGCCGGTGCTCCGGATCCTGGCCCGTTCAAAGCACCACAGAAGGTGGCGGGCATTCCCGACGGCACCGTCCGGCAGGTCACCGGACAGATCTATAACGCCAACGCCCTTGACGCTAGCGGCACGGTATGGGGTTGGGGCTTCTACGACTTCCGTGACGGAACCGACGCCGCCAAGCCTGGCAACAACGCGAAGCAAGTTCGGATCAATTCCGCCTGGAACGGTGGCGGTGCCATTCTGGACAAAATCATCACGATTTCATCCACGGAATACGCCGGTGCGGGCATCCGGAGCGATGGCAGTATTTGGCATTGGGGCGCGCCGACCGGATACGGAGGCAATGCTGGCGTCGGAGCGAGCCAGGTCATGGGGATGCCCGATCCTTCCGTGCCGGGAAATCGACCCATCTACCTCAAGGGCGCCTACACGAACTTCTTCGTCATCCTCGAGAACGGGGACGTGTATTACTGGGGCGGCATTGGCGGGAACAGCCTTCCATCCGGACTCCTCAACTCGGATGCCAGCCCTCGCCTGGTGGCTCCGTTGTCGCCGTGGTTCCAGCGCAACGTCGCGCCAGGTGCCCCGTACATCGTGGCCGTCGACGGCGGCATCAACATGGGCGGAGCGCTACTGTCAAATGGCCAAATGGTGAGCTGGGGGAGCAACCCTACGCGCATCGGCGGCCGCGCCACACTCAACGCGACCACGCCGGGCGTCATCACCACGCTGTCCAACATCACATCGATGCAGTTCGGCTTTACCGGTGTGGCCATGATGAACAACGCCGGAGAGTTGTGGGGCTACGGTGCGAGCGACGATTATGGACGCTTCCCACAGATACCTACTCGTATCGATACGAATGTGGTGCAGTGCGGTTCAGGCCAAGGCTTCTACCTTTGGCAAAAGGCAGATGGAACGTTCTGGGGGCGTGGCTACGACCCGGCTGGGTCGATAGGTATGCCGACCGGACAGATTAACACAAGCCGACTGGTCTCCTGGAACCTCGGAATGGTGAAGCTATGAGGAAGTTGATGAAGAATCCAATCAAGACCTTCGGCGACGTTCGGAAAGCCGGTCGGGTGAAGCTGGTCCTCACGGCAGGTGTCCTCGTGGCCGCGACGGTAGCCGTTACCGGAGCAACGTCAACCGACTTCGCCCGCCTGAACTTCGTCGGGGCCACGTTGGTTGAGTCGCCCCGGTTCGACATCGGGATTGTGCGGGCCGACGGAGCTGTTGAACAGGCAGACAAGGACGGCGGCTTTGACTGGGCCGTCGCCGGTGCAAGCGACCTGGTGCCCGGCAAGTCAGTGTCCACCACTATCCCGGTCTTCAACAACACCTATAACCTCAAAGCCGATACGAGCTTTCAGGTGGTCTTGCGGAACGGCGATGGACGAGTGGCGCCCGGTGTTCCGATCATCCTTCCTTTCCTTCGTTTCACTGCAACCGACGAAACCAACAAGGTGATCTTCACTGATGTCACCTGGGACCAAGCCAAGGGCGCTTTGGGCGTCATGGAGCCAAGGTGGGGCGCCGTCCTCAACAACGGTGAACAGTTCACTCCCGCAGCGTCAGGCTCCGCGAAAAAGCTCAATCTGACCATCAAGTACATCGACGGCCCGGGCGTCGAAAACTACAACGGCGGACAAGCTGCATTATCTGTTCGCTTCGACGCTGTATCAGCTGCGCGGTGACCCTTCCTGACATCATGCGGGAAGAAGAAGGCATGCCGGTAGACGCAGCGGGGCAGGCGAAAAGACGCGAAATGAGGGAAACCCGCTCCACGAGGACGCGTCGAGCCAAGACCGGATCCGGGATCAACACTGCGGCAGCAAAGGATCCGGTCCATCCCGCGATGAGGATTTACGCAGCGTTCCGGTCGACCGTCATGACGGTCGGGGCGATTGTCGGCGTCGCATCAATTCTGACCTTTGGAGTGTCGCTCCTTTTCGGAGTTCGGCCACTCGTGGTCGTTTCGGGATCCATGGAACCCACGATCCCGGTGGGCGCTGTGGTGTTTACAGCGCAGACACCGGCCGGCGACATCAAGGATGGCACGATCGTCACCGTAGATCGGCCGCGGAACCTGGGTTTGGTCACGCACCGTTTGATTAAGTCCGTTGAGACGGAACCCGGCACGTACGAATACACGCTCAAGGGAGACGCCAACTCGAAGGACGATCCCGAGCCCTACAAGGTCAAGACTGCAGGCAAGTACGTATGGCATGTTGTTGGACTCGGGTACCTCGCCGAATTCCTGCAATCCAGGAACGGAATGATCGTGGGCATCGGATGCGGCCTGGCCCTTTTTGCTTTGTTCATCGCGGATCCCGACCGAATAGCGAGCCGGCGAAGCAAACGGAACGAAGAGGCTGATCCGGAAGGGGCAGAGCATGCGACTCAGCAGGAGAGCCATGGAACGCATTCGTGAATGGATTGCGCAGCGTGGTCTTCCCCAAATAAGTGGGAAACGGAGTAAGCCGCAGGACGGCGCTGCCAAACCGTCAATCGCACTGATCCACTTCGCAGATCGTTTCACTGCTACCACCGGTGAAACCATCGCCTTCACGGCGTGGATGCTCAACGATTCGAGGGAGACCCTGACCGGGGTCTCCCTCATTGAGCGTTCTTTCACGAACGCGAACCTCGAGAACCTCAGCTACGACACCAGCCCTCATCCCGAGGAACTCAGAAGGGGAAACTTGGGGCCCGGGGAAAGCGTGGAACTCCACTTCAGCTATCTTGTCCGCGAAGAGGACGTCATTCACCGCGGCGAGATCGTCAGCGCGCTGCAAGTACGCGCCGTTTCTTCAGCGGGTGTGATTTGGGACGAATGTGATGCTACTGTCCAGCTCTATCCTAAAAAGCTCGGCAATAGCAGGGAGAACGGCCACATCACGCCTCTGCTCGACGTCATCTAAAATTCCTCGAGCATGTTGACCCTAAATTACGAATTGGTGCCATTTCGAGCGCCTGGCGTCATAGATCTCTCCGCGATCCAGGCGCCAGGCGTCCGCCATTTTCCTGACAATAAACCTCAGCTTCGACTTTGGCCGGACCATTTGCAGATAACGAAATGTCACTTCCCCAGGCACAGACTTCTCCAACTGGATGACGTCGCGGTCGGCGTCGTAGGTAGGCGGATAACCAATTCCGTTTGAGTCCAATCGCCGACGGTCACCCCTGCCGCGCACCAAGTGCCGCTCGAAAATTCGTGCAAGTTCACGTCGGGCATCTTCCAACTCATCCGCTGCGGGCCTGCGGTATTCCAGCAGCGGCGCAATCACTGAGTAATTCTTCAGCTCCCAGTCGTGCATGGCATCGACGAATTCCACGAATGCCCTCACGGCGGGATCATTTGACTTGCTTCGAACATCAATGGCGATCAACTTCAAAATACCTCTCCAAGTTTCCCGTTGAAACTAAGGAATACGGTAAGTGCGCCTCCGCCGATTAGGTGTCCATATCAGTTCGATTGAGTGGTGGAAACCGCCGGATTAGGTGTTCAGGCCCTTTTTGCAGCCCGCAACACCTAATCCGAAGCACTCGCTTCACCCTTGTGCGGTTCCGTGTTCTCCGCAGTCGGGATCCGTTGGTTTCGGGTAACGCGGGTGGTAGCGCCATTCGGGGCAGGAACAGCCCGGATACCGGTTTGTCCGCCTATGCCAGTGACTTTCCGCCCCCAGCGCCACCGCATCCCGAAAAGGTTCGTTGGTGAACATGGTGCCTCCTAGTGGGCCTGACCGTCCGGCTGCGCCTCGGCCTCGGGTTTCTTGAAGAGGAAGGAGTGGGTAATCGAGAGTTCATCGGGCACGGAGTGGGAGATCAGAACCACGATCTTGTTGCGCGCCCATTCGTCCAACTCGCCGATGAGGGCGTCAATGCCTTGGACATCCATCCCGTTGAAGGGCTCGTCCATGGCAACAATCGGGGTATCGGCCACCGTGCACATCAAAAGCCAAAGTTTCCTGACGTTGCCCGTCGACAGCATGGAAACAGGTTGCTCGGCCCAGCTTTCCAGTCCGTAACGTGCCAACCGGGCTAGCCCCGCGTCAGGACCGACGCGACGGCTCCTGGCAGCGAGGGCCAGATGATCGTGAACGGTCATGGAGGGGAACAGCGCCGGCGCCGTTCGGCAGACACTGCGAACTTGGCGTGCGTCGGCGGAACCGGCGTCGATATCGCAAAGCCGGACGCTCCCCGACCACGGCCGGAGGAATCCGCTCAGCAACTCAAGGCAGGTCGATTTGCCGCTGCCATTGCTGCCCGCCACCCGGTACAAGCCGGGAGACGTCATGCTGAGGCTGAGTCCTTCAACGACAGGTGAACCCTGCCGGTAACCCACAGTTACAGAGTCAATCTCGATCGAAGGCTCAAAAGGCGTTGGCGCAAGCATACGGCGGCTCCGAGGGTCAAGAAGGTGGAATAGCCCAACAACATCAAGGTGCTGAATCCAGGGCTGACGATAAGGGTGAAAGAACACGGGGAGACGAGCAAAAGGGTGAGGACAGCGTCCATGATGTCGTTGGATTTGGTGCCGTCAGTACTGGCTGACGGGCTAGATAGCGATTCCGCGACGACGCCCGCCGCAACGACAATTACGCTCGCGAGGACAGCGCCGGGGGCTAAGACGCCCAGAGCCAGGTATGCCGCCCAGAAGACAAAGCCGCCAATCGCGGCGCTCAACATGATGTAGGTTCCTATGAGTCTGGCGGCAATGGCTGTCGCAGAGGAACCGTTCTCCCACGCGAATCGGTAGTGATAGAGCTTTGCCGTGGGACCGATGCGCTGAAGCATCGGCTCCGTGACCGCGAGGCTCAAAAGCACGGAGATCCCGAGAAGAGACCTGGTCAGCTCCGCCTCGCCAACACTCGAATGAAGAGGCAGGATGGCCCGGGCACCGAGCAAGATCCCGACAACCGCAAGCCATGCGAGGACGATCGTGCTGACCACTGTGCCTTGTTTGCTGCTGAACATGTCAGTGATGACGAAACGTGCGAGCCCCGACGATCCCCGGCGGGCGGCGGGGCGCTTCGAAGATGCCGTAAGTGAAATGCCCAGGTATGAGAGTCGCCGCCAGGTGCGCCCGCCGAGCGCGAGAAGCAGCCCGGCAGCAAGCAAAACAAACACTGTCAGCGAGGGAAGGAAGGACATCCCTTTAAAATCACGGCCATCAAGCGGTCCGACGAAAGGTGCGAGGAATCCGGTGACGAACCCGAGAATTACTCCGAAAACCATGGCTATAAGGCAGTACTTCCAGTGCAGGCCTACCCGCCGGACGGGAACAGAGGCGAAATAGGCCACGGCGTAAAAGCACGCGCTGGAGACAAATATCAGTACAGCGATGGACGCTGCTGCGAGCTTGGCGTATGCAACGGATTGCTCGAAGAACACCACAAGGAACCACGCCCACGAATACCCCAGAAGACCGATCCGACGGAAAACAGGAATAAGGCCGTATCGGATGACGACCTGGTGGAAAGGCAAGTCCAATGCCCTGAAGAGCTCCACGTGCGGGCAACCCGAAACGGACAGGCGCCGGCTCGAAATGATGTCACCCAGAGTGATCGCGGTTCCGGCATAAAGAAGGCCAAGGAATCCCCAGTTCAGTACGGCTTGTGTGTCCTCGCGAAGGGGCCCATCGCGGAGAACCGACAGGGTCGAGAAGAACAGGAGTGTGCCCAACACGAGTGCGGCAAGCGACCCGAGGGCGGTGATTGCCTTGAAACCGTCCAGCGTCACCGGTAAGCGCAGTGCGTTGACGAACTCAAATGCCCGGAAATCCCGAAGGGTCCGGTAGTCCGCCTTCCAATCCTGTTTGGGCACGTTCGCTGTGCTCCCAAGCTGCCGCTCGACGTCGTGCACTGAGGTTTTTGTGTCCATCGGCGCCTAGAACTTGCTTTGCGGATTCTTCTTCTGGACGGAGTCCATGAAGGTCACCAGGGTCAGCACCGCGAGACCGAGCTCGCAAACGACGGCGATTACCGACGTCGTTCCTTGGAACGGGACCGCGGATCCCGCGCCGAGGGCTGCCGCGTTCGAAAATCCGGCGAGTGCGAAGACCGCCGTTTTGAGCAGCAACCATTTTCGGGCGGGACTAAATGCCGCAATCAAGGTAGCGGCCACTCCGAAGATGAAAAGGACGGCGACCATTGAATTCCGCAGAACGAGCGGATCGATGTTCCTGAGGCCAACCGGGGGAGCGGCGGACCACAGGAGCGTCGCGGATATTGCGGAGAGGACGGCGGCAAGGAGGCCGACGATCCGAAGGAGACGGCTAAAGAGCTGGGTAAGCATCGGAACTTTCTGGCTCGGAGATGGTTTCGGGCGGCTTAGCCGACGGCGACGATGGATGCCAGGCCAATGGCCGTCAGCACCACGAGGACTTTCCTGCCCGGCGGGAAATGGCGCCAATGACGGAAGAAGAAGGCCAGGACGAGGATCGCCATGGACGGGAAATAGACCCAGTACCCAGGGACGTCACGCGGTTGGACCACGCCGAAAACCACGCTGAAGAGGTTTACGGGAATGGTCGAGAGAACGGCGATGACAAAGAATGCACCTACATTGAATCGTCCGGCGACGAGGCATTTTGCGGGGATTATCCGCTTGTCCAGCACGGAGGCCAAGGAGAAGTACAAGGCGATGATCACGGCGTAGACAAGGAAGAACACCACGGTGCCGACCGTCATCGAAAGCTGCAGCAGGCGGTCGTCACCAAGCTCGGATTTCACGTCCTCCGGCACGCGCGTGCTGAGGTGCTGCCTGGTCAAGGGAAGCCGCAAGGCTACCAATGCCATCATGATGAGGTACGCCGCGATCCAGAGGAGGCACGATGTGGCGATCCGCTCTGGACCGCGTGATGGCTCAGGCCGCAGCTTCCCGACGGTTGCCACGTTGATGACGGTCTCGGATTCCCGATTGTTGCCGGTTCCGGTCATGAAGTCTTCCCCTTTAGGTCTTCAGGTGAATCACGATGGCCTCGATGGCTGCACCGAGGACGATCAAGGCAAGGGCGATGAGAAGGGTTCCCAAGGAACGGGCGGTGTCGTTGATGAAAGACGCCACGGTGGCGGGCTCGCGCTTGAAGGCGAGCCTCTGGACGAGCCCGGCAGTTGGCTGGAAACCTGCCGTTGCCGCCATGACGAGGCCGAGGAATTCAAACGGCACGTACCAGATCACGTCCGCGAGGAGGTTGCCGCCGCCTACGGAATGCACTCCGAGGGAGACCGTTGCGCCGACATAGAGGGCAAGGATTCCGGCTCCCACAAGAGTGGTAAGGCCGAGCGTCGCGATGCCCGAGTAGAGCACCAGGGCCGCCCCGACATTCCGTGTGAGGATCTGCACGAAATCCTTGCCGTACAGCGGGCTTCCTCCCATGCCCCGGGCGTCCCGGATCCAGGAGGTATCCATTGCCGCGTAGCCGAAGAACGCGATGGCAGCCATGATCAACCCCGTGCTTGGGAGCAACCACCCAGGGATGCTCCCAAACACGCGTGCTGTCTTAACAAGCATTGATTAGGCGACCGCTTGCGCCCGACCGATGCGGAAGAGAATGCCCCGGGCGGTAGCGATCAAGGCACCGGTAATTCCGGCTCCAAAGACCGCACCGATCACGACGAGGGCCCAGCCTCCGACTTCGATGGCCTGCATGATCTGGGAGGCGGCCGCGGCGGAGATGCCAAGGGATCCCGCGATCCAGGAAACCGCCATGCTTGCCCCGAAGATACCCACCACGGCGATCGCGGCCGCAGCCGCCGCCTGTAGGCCGGTCCTCTTCGTCATTGTTGATTCCACGTTTACCCCTTTTTTCTGAGAGATGGTTGCCAGCGGGTTGCTGGTCCTGAAATGCAGCGGCCCTGTCCTACGAGGGCTGCCGACAGTTCAGATTCTCTCGGTGAAAATGGGGGTCTAGGTGTGGAAAGGGGCGGAATTGGCCCAATCTAGGGGTAAACAAGCGTGATCTAGGTGTAAGAAGAGGCCCGTCTAGGTGTAAATTCGCCAAAACACCTAGTTGGGGGTCGGGGACAGCGACGTGGCCGGGTGGGATTGGCGCTCCGTGGTGTTGCGAGAAGTCTTCCGCTAGCCGTGCACCAACATCGCAGAACACCTATTTGGGAGAATTGCCACTCAAATTCGGCCGAACTGCCACCTAAATTCGGATCCTGCAGCACCTACTCGCCAACGTTGGCCATAGCCTGCTCCCACAAAATTCTGCTGATTTGACCTACGTGAGCATAGGCACAGCCATGGGCATGAAGGTTTCCAGTTTTGACGATGAAGGGCCGCACTGGCCGTTCGCCACAATGTACTTCAGCCTCTGGGCGTTCTTCTTGTCTCTGGTGTCCCTCGGGGTCGCGGGAATAGTGAGAAGCCGGCGCAGCCGCGGCGGCTAAGCGAATGTCACCGCCGTGTTGACCGGGCCTTGACGGGCGAACCCACGACGAATGGCCGCGTGTTGACCGCTTTGCTCGGAGGGACCGCCGGGGTGACGTCGGTTGCGGTCTCCTCCACCTCGACAACGGATCCGGTTCCGAGCCCCCGGACGGTCCAACCTTCCGCACGCCACACCGCGGCGTCCAGGACGTTTCGCGCGTCCAGCACCATCCGGCGTCGTACGAGTTTTCCGACGGCGGCGGGTGACAAGTCGCGGTATTCGTCCCACTCAGTGAGCAGCAGCACGAGTTCCGCGCCTTCCAGCGCACGGTTGGTGGAAGCCTCGAAACGAAGCTGCGGGTAGCGCATCCAGGCGTTGTTGATCGCTTTGGGATCGGTCACTGTGACGTGGGCGCCTGCGGCAGCGAGCTGGAGCGCGACGTCCAAGGCGGGGGAGTCCCGGGTGTCGTCCGTGTCAGGTTTGAAGGCGGCGCCCAGGACCGTGACGGTCCGGCCGGACAGGAAACCCTTGCACATGTCGCGAGCAACGAGCACGGTGCGGGAACGCTGGGCGAGGTTGATGGAGTCCACCACGCCCATCCACTCGTCCACGGAGGGTACTGACAGAGCTTGTGCCTGCGCTCGGAACGAACGGATGTCCTTCGGCAGGCAGCCGCCGCCGAATCCCAGGCCGGCGTGCAGGTAGCGGTTGCCGATGCGCGGATCCAGTCCCATCGCCTCGCTCAGTTCGGCGACGTCGGCGCCGGACGCGTCGCACAGTTCGGCCATGGCGTTGATGAAGCTGAGCTTCGTGGCCAGGTAGGCATTGGAAGCGGACTTGATGAGCTCAGCCGTGGCAAAATTGCAGACCAACCGCGGAATACCGGCGGTGATCAGCGGTGCGTAGACGGCGTCGAGCGCGGCGGTGACCGGAAGGCCTGCAGCAGAATCCTTGCCGCCGGGCACGCCGTAGACCAGCCGGTCCGGAACCAGCGAGTCCTTCACGGCGGTGCCTTGGCGCAGGAACTCGGGGTTCCAGCCGAGCTGGACATCCGGGCGGCGGGCAAGGATCCCACGGAGCATGTCCACTGTTCCGACGGGAACAGTGGACTTGCCGACGACGACGGCGCCCCTCGCCAAATGGGGGAGCAGGCTCTTCGTCGCTGCGATCACGTAGGAAAGATCCGCCGTGTCCGAGGTCTTGGACTGCGGCGTGCCCACGCAGATGAAGTGCACTGACGCATCGGCGGCATCGGCGAAGTCAGTGGTGAAGGTGAGCCGCTTCGTCGCGAATCCGTCCCGGAGGAGTTCGTCAAGGCCGGGTTCATGGAACGGGGCGAAGCCCTTGTTCAGGTGGGCCACTTTTTGGGCGTCTACATCGATGCCCACCACCGTGTGTCCCATCGATGCGAGAGTGGCCGCATGCACGGCGCCGAGGTAACCGCAGCCGACGACGGAAATTTTCATGCCGGGAGTCCTTTGCTGGAAGTAGCGGGGAAAGTCGGATGGATTTTGGCCACCGGGTTGGCCGGTGCGGGGAGCTCAGCGAGGACCTCACCCGAGATGACGGCCTCGTAGTGGTTCACGAGTTGGGCGCTCAGGACGGGCCACGTCCGCCCTTGGACCGAAGCGAGGGCCGCCGTTCCGAACGCGCGGCGCTTGGCGTCGTCGCCCACGAGGTCCTGGACATAACCGCGCAATTGGGCGAGGTCGCCGGGCTCGTAAAGCCAGCCCGTCCGTGAGTTTTCCACGAGGTCGAGGGGACCGCCACGGCCTGTGGCGACCACAGGAACCCCCGAAGCCATGGCCTCCTGGATGGTCTGGCAGAACGTTTCGAATTCGCCCGGATGGACGAAGAGATCAAAGCCGGCTACGGCTTCGGCGAGCTCTTCGCCGCCGAGGAACCCAGTGAAGACTGCTTGTGGCAGTGCGGCTTCAAGTGCCGTGCGTTGCGGGCCGTCGCCCACGATCACCAGTTTGGTTCCCGGTAGATCGGCGAGCACGGCGAGATCCTCCACCTGCTTTTCCACTGCGAGGCGGCCCACATAACCGATGACGCGCTCGCCGTCGGGCGCCACCGAGGCGCGCCACGCCGTCGAACGCTTGGCGGGGGAGAACCGCGCGGTATCCACACCGCGCCGCCACATGCCCACCCGCAAGATCCCGCGGCCGCGCAACTGATTGAGCGCGAACGTGGACGGGACCAGTGTCCGGTCTGCGAGGAGGTGGATGTTGTCCACCCGGTTCCAAGCCCAGTTCTCCAGGATCGGCACGCCGTACCGTCCGGCGTAGCTGGGAACCTCGGTCTGGTAGATGGCCACTGTGGGGATGCCGAGCTGATGCGCCGCTTGCACGGCCCGCCAACCGAGCACGAACGGTGATGCGAGGTGAACGACGTCCGGTGCGTAGTCGGCAAGGATTCTCTTGACCCGATTCACACCGCCCAACGCCACCCGCACATTCGTGTAACCCGCCAACGGCACGGACGGCAGACGGTGAACATACGCCCCGTTCACGACGTCCGAGACAGCAGTGTCCGACGTCGACGGCGCAATCACCATTACTTCGTCGCCGCGCTCCTGAAGGTGCTCCAGCACCCGAAGGATGGAGTGGGTAACTCCGTTCATGAGCGGCAGGAATGATTCGGCAACCACAGCGATCCTCACACCTCAACGGTCCGCTCGGCGGTTGGCGGGGCGGCGGAATGGGCATGACGCGAAGGGGAAGGTTTGGTTAACAACGCGATGTTGCTGCTTGAAGTAGCACTTCGCGGCAATTGCGGACACAACAGTGCCCGCCGACCCGGGTTGCCTATTGTAAGTTGATTGAAAACACTGAGGGCGGCTACCGAATGTAGCCGCCCTCAGTTGTTCATGGCCCCGACTTCAGGATGTCCGGCAGGACATCGACGAAGACCGTCTGGGGCGGCTCGTAGTAGATGACCAGGACCTCATCGCCCACGTTGAATACACTTGTCTTGTCGAACGGATGGGCATGGAAAGCGCTCGTCCCTCCGTGGAACGGAAGCATCACTTCGCCCACGGTCCCCGGTCCGATGCGTCCCGTTACCCGGCCTATCTTGCCGGTCAGGCTCCGATCAACCTCTTTGTGCATGGAAACCACTGAGCATCACGATCACTTGGCATCGGGAGCTTTGGGGTGAGTCGGCGGTACCTTGCCGTTCTTGAGCGCGCCGGTTATTGACGGTAGGAAGCTCCCCACCTGAGACAGGATCCCGCCCACCATGCTGTTGAGTCCCTCGCCGCCATTGAGGACGGTGAGTTGGTCCACGTGGGCGAACGGCTCGGCAGCGGCCGCGACAATCGCCGGCATGTTCTCCGCCAACTGCTGCGAGATTACTGCCTCTTGGTTGGTTCCTAGTGCCTCGGCACGGGCTTTGATACCGTCGGCTTCCGCGAGGGATTTGGCCTTGATGGCCGAGGCGGCCGCGTCACCGCGGGCCCTCGTGGCCGCCGCTTCGGCCTCACCGGTGACCTTGGTGGCCCCGGCCATGGCCGCCGCTGCCGACGCGCTTGCCTGCGCTTCGACTTCCACGCGACGCGCATTGGCTTGCGCTTCGAGCTCGGTGCGCCGAGCCCTTGCCTCGGCCGCGCTGATATCTGCGGACTTCTGGGCTTCGGCTTCCGTTCGCAGTGCATACGCTTTGGCGTCTGCCGGCTTGCGAATGGACGTCTGGAGCTTTTGCTCCTCGCGATCGGCCTCCAACTTGGCCACTTCGGTTTCCTGGACAACCACTTGCTGGCGCGCCGTCGCGTCCGCCAAGGGCCCGGCCTGGGCAGCGTTGGCGCGTGCAGTTTCCGCGTTGGCTTGCGCAGCCGACTGCTTGATCGCGGAGAGGCTCTGGGCGTCCGCGATCTGGGCTGCGGCTTCGGCTTCCTTTTCGGAGGCCTCGCGGTTCCGCGTGGCCTCCGCGATGCGGGCCTCCATTTTCACCTGGGCAATGTGCGGCTTGGCGAGGTTCTGGATATAGCCCGTTGGGTCCTGGAGGTCCTTTATCTGGAGGGAATCAACCACCAAACCGAGTTTTTCCATTTCGATTCCGCTGGCACTGCGGACCAATGACGCGAGTTTGTCCCGCTCACGAATGATTTCTTCCATGGTCATGCTGCCAATAATCGAACGCAGGTGTCCTTCGAAGACGTTGTAGACCTGGCTTTCCATTTTGGGCTGCTGGCCGAGAAACCTCCTCGCCGCATTCGCGATGAAAGCCGGGGCGTCGCCGATCTTATAAATCACGACGCCCTCGACCACCACTTGGATGCCCTGGGAGGTCACGCAGTTGACCTGGAGTTCTGTTTCATTCAGCGTCAGGGACAACGTCCTGACGGTCTGGAGTCCTGGAACGACCAGCGCACCTTTTCCGGTGACGATTTTGAAATCCATTCCGTCCCGCTCAAGCGTTCCCCGGGTGAGTCCGGAAATGATGAGCGCTTCATTCGGTTCAGCTACCTTCCACGTCAATCTGATCACCAGCCTGATTACGGCTATGGCGACGACCACCCCCAAAACGATTACAAGAATCGGCAGATAAGCAGCAAGGTCGAGCATGACTGTCCTTTCAACGACTAGCACTCAAGCGGCTCGTGTAGTCAGTCTGCTGCCCCCCGCTCCAGTAGTCCAGCAAATTGTTAACGGAAGATCTCCGGCGCGAGTGCCCTTAGGAGCGCGTTTCCACCAGCGCTTCGGATGTTTGTCCGTACAGCCAGTCGTTGTACTGGAAATCGCCGTCCTTGCGGCTCTTGAAAAGGAGGTTCCGCAACACACGCGCGACCCCGGAAACGTGCCAGGATTCGCCCCAGACCCGGGCGGTCCGCTGGACACGCGCAGTCCGTCCTGCGCGGGCTACGTTGAAATCGCTGATGGCGAGGTCCCACGCCCGGGCGTTCACGCCGTCGTCGGTAAAGACGGAACCGAGGGTGGAGTCCTGCAGCGCAGCGGCGTCTTCGAGCGCCTGGCACGCTCCCTGGGCAAGGTATTGGAGCATCGGGTGGGCGGCGTCGCCCATCAGCACCAGTCGGCCGTCGATCCAGTTTTCGATCGGCTCGCGATCGTACATGGGCCAGCGGATACCGGTGGCGAGATTCTGCAGGGCTGCCTGGACGGCGGGGATGCAGTCCCGGTAAGCGGCCTCGAGTTCGTCCACTCCACCGTACTGTTCTTCGCCGCGGTCAAAGGACGGAGACTTGAAAACGGCTACGGTGTTGAGCAGTTCGCCCTTGCGGAGCGGATATTGGACAAGGTGGCAGTCCGGTCCGAGGTAGACGATGACGTCCTCGAGGTCCGCGGCTGGAGTTTCGTCCGTGATGGGAACCGTTCCGCGGTAAGCGACGTACGACGACGACACTGGCCCGTCCTGCGTGACTGCGGCCCGAAGGGTGGACTTGAGCCCGTCCGCGCCGATCACGACGTCGGCCTCGTAAACCTCGCCGCGGGCCGTGTGCGCGATGCCCCGGCCGTTCACCGTCTCCACGCTGTCGACGACGACGTCGTTCACCAAGCGGACGCCGGCCTGCTGGCAGGCTTCCAAAAGGATCCGGTGCAGGTCGCTGCGGTGGATCACTACGTAGGGAGCGCCGTACCGTTCTTCGAATTCGCCGCCGAGGGTCTGGCGGGTCAATTCCTCACCGGTGAGGGCATCGCGGAACACCAGGTGCTTGGGGCGGACGCCTATTTCGAGGGCCTTCTCCAAGAGTCCCCATCGCTTCAACACGCGGGAAGCGTTGGGCGCCATTTGCAGGCCCGCACCCACCTCGCCGAATTCCGGGGCCCGTTCTACCAAGGTGACCTCGGCGCCGTTCGAACGGAGGGCCAGGGCACCGGCGAGGCCGGCCATTCCTCCGCCGACGACGAGGACTTCAGTGGACGGTGTGCGGTCAGACATTGCTAGCTCCTACAGAGGTGGTGTTTGTGGAATCGTGTGGTGTGGTTCGCGCGTTCTTGATTCGGGCTCCGATGACTCCGAGCAAGATCGCGGCGACGCCCGCGGCCCCGGCGAATGCGAGGAAGTTTGAATTCACGCCCAAGCCCGCCACGAGCAAGAGCCCGCCGGCCTGGGGAGCGGCAACCGCGCCGATGCGTCCGACACCCAGAGCCCAACCAAGGGCCGTTCCCCGCAGGTGGGCCGGGTAGTGGCTTGCCACTGCGGCGATGATGAGGCATTGGGTTCCGTGGGTGCCGACTCCGGCGAGCACGAGCATGAGGTAGACGACCGCTACCGGCGGCCCGGCTACTAGGACAGCCAGCGCGACGGCGGCGACGGCGGCTGCCGCTATCGCCGTCGGGACCGGTCCGAAGCGGGTTCCCGCCCAAGCGGTCGCAACCGACCCGACGACGGCTCCGAGGTTGAGTGCCAAGGCGAAAGTCAGCGCCGATCCGAGGTTGTAACCGGCCAGCTGCATCAAATTGGGGAGCCACGTGCCGAGTCCGTACCAAGCGAAGAGTGTCACCAAAGTGGCGACGGCAAAGAGAAGGCTCATTCCAAGGTGCGGGGCCCGGAGGAGCGACCTGAATCCGACCGGTTCGGCTGGTTTGGCGGGAGGCAGCGTCTCCGGCAGGAACCGCATGCCCAAGGGAACGACGACGAGCAAGGCCACGGCCGCAACAAGGAACATCACAGGCCAGCCGAAGGCCGGGATGAGGGGAATGCCCGCCAGCGCGGCGATTGAGCCGCCGATGGGTACGCCGGACATCATCAAGGTGGCGATCGTCGAGCGCCATTTCGCCGGTACCATTTCCGCGACCAAGGCATTGGCCGAGGGAACAAGTCCACCGAGGCCGATGCCGGCGAGCAGCCGCAGGCCTCCGAAGGCGTACGCGTTTGGGGCGAAAGCGCAGAGGATGGTGAGCGCGGAAAACACGGTGGCACACAGGATGATGGTTCGGCGTCGGCCCCAACTGTCCGACATCCGGCCGGCGAAAATGGCTCCGATCATCATGCCGACGAAAGCCATCGAGCCGACCGTTCCAGCAGTGGCTTTGCTGAGGCCCCAGCCGGTGTCCGTGATGAGCGAGGACTGGACGGTTCCGTAGACGATGAGGTCGTAGCCGTCGAACACCACGAGCAGCCAGCAAACGAGGACGGCCGCGGCGGATCGCCTCGAGAAGGAGGCTGGGGAATGCGGGGAGACCCCGGAAGGGTGGCGCCGTTGGGTCCGCTCCGGCGCTGCAGCGGAAGGGGTGTGATTCATGCCACCACTGTGGCGGCGGTCGCTTCCTGTTCCCAATATAATTCTGTTGTGCAGAATCTTCCGGCGCGTAAAAAGCCTGCTTACTCCATCGAGGCAGTGGACAATGCCTTGCACCTCCTCCAGCTCTTGCGGGACGGTGGCAGCTTGCGGCTCAAGGATGCCGCGGCCGAGCTGGATGTTGCACCGTCCACTGCCCACCGGCTGCTGGCCATGCTGGTGTACCGGGGGTTCGCGGTCCAGGACGAGACCCGCCGCTACGTGCCTGGGCCTGCGATGGGAGTCGGGCCGGCCGGACTCAGCTGGAGCCGGCAACTTCGCTCTGTGGCCCAACCGCACATGGAGCTCCTCAGCGGCCGTATCAACGAAACCGTCAACCTCATGGTCCGTGTCGGCACCAAAGTCCGGTTCCTCGCGACGGTGGAGGGGACCAGTGCCTTGCGCGTGGGGGACCGGCAGGGAACGGTCCTTCCGGCCAACAAGGCTTCAGGCGGCAAGGCGATGCTCGCAGAATTGGAGCCGGCCATGATCGAGCAGCTGTTCCGCAGCCACAACGCCGAGATCGGCGGCGACAACATTCCCGACGCCGAGTACCCGGCCTTCCTCCGCGAGCTGGAGACCATCCGGAGCAACGGATTCGCCGCGAACTTCGAGGGCACGGAGGAGGGAATCAGCGCGCTCGGCGTGGCTTTGCACAACAGGCACGGAGTCGCCGTCGGCGCTTTGAGCGTTGCGACGCCGGTGGCACGGTTCCGCAAGCTGTTCGACGGCGGCCTCGTGGCTATCTTGCGGGAAACGCAACGTCAGCTCGAGATCGATATCGCCGCCAATCCGGCCGAGCCGGATTGAATCATGCACCCTAATTCTGTTCTGCAGAAATTAATGGAGATCACTTCCCGCTGTCCCTAGGGTCTGGAGTACGCAAAACCAGTCCGTACTCCCCAAGGAGGGCCTTGTGTCCGTCAGCGCCGATAACACAACCCATCATTCAGTTGCGGCGGGGCACGTCGTTCCTGAGCCCACGCCCGAAGAAGCAGCCCAACTCGAGCAGCTGTACCGGGACTTTGACAAAGAAAACCTGATCCCGCTGTGGACGGAAATCGCGGACTTGATGCCGATGGTTCCCTCCCCGAGGGCGGTGCCCCACGTCTGGCGGTGGAACGACCTCTATCCCTTGGCCGCACGCGCCGGAGACCTCGTGCCTGTGGGCCGGGGCGGCGAGCGGCGGGCGATCGCCCTGGCGAACCCGGGGCTGGGCAGTACCCCGTATGCCACTCCGACGCTGTGGGCCGCGATCCAGTACCTCGGCGCCCATGAAACGGCCCCGGAGCACCGTCACTCGCAGAACGCGTTCCGCTTCGTCGTCGAAGGCGAAGGCGTCTGGACCGTGGTCAACGGTGATCCGGTCGCGATGCGCCGCGGCGACTTCCTGCTCACTCCGGGATGGAATTTCCACGGCCACCACAACGACACCGACCAGCCCATGGCCTGGATCGACGGCCTGGACATCCCGTTCGTCCACTACGCCGACGCAGGATTCTTCGAATTCGGCACGGAACGCGTCACGGACGAAGCCACTCCGGACATTTCCCGCTCCGAGCGGCTCTGGGCGCATCCGGGACTTCGGCCCTTGTCCGGGCTGCAGGACACCGTGAATTCCCCGATCGCCGCGTACCGCTGGGAACACACCGATGCTGCCCTGCGCGAGCAGCTTCTTCTCGAAGACGAGGGGCACCCGGCCACCGTCTCACAGGGCCACGCCGCCATCCGCTACTCGAACCCGACCACCGGCGGGGACGTGATGCCAACCATCCGTGCCGAGTTCCATCGACTTCGTGCAGGGGCCTCCACGGAGACGCTCCGTGAGGTCGGTTCCAGTGTCTGGCAGGTTTTCGAAGGCACCGGCACCGTCGTCTTGAACGGCGAGACCCGCACCCTGGCCAAGGGCGACCTGTTCGTCGTTCCGTCGTGGGCGGCCTGGTCACTGCACGCCGAGAGCGAGTTTGACCTCTTCCGATTCAGCGACGCCCCTATTTTCGAACGCCTTAACTTCAACCGCAGCTACACCGAAGGACGCAACAAATGAAACTCCTTACCCTCCGCATCTCCCTCGAGGGACAGCCAGGTACAGTGGCGGTGCGCCAGGACGGTGACGTCCTGACGGAGATCGACGGGTTCGCCGATGTCGGGGCCCTCCTGCAGGATCCCGCCTGGGAGACCACCGCTGCGGCGGCCAGCGGCGCAACGCACGCGCTCGACGGCGCCGACCTCGCCGCCGTCGTGCCCTCACCGGGGAAGATCATCTGCGTCGGGCACAGCTACCGCAACCACATCAAGGAAATGGGCCGGGAAATCCCGGAGTACCCCACGCTGTTCGCGAAGTATTCGGAATCGCTGATCGGTCCCAACGATGACCTCGCGCTGCCGCAGGAATCGGACACGGTGGACTGGGAAGCCGAGCTCGCCGTCGTGATCGGCAAGAAGGGGCGCCGCATTAGCGAGGCGGACGCAGTGGACCACATCGCAGGGTACGCGGTCCTGAACGACATCAGCATGCGCGACTACCAATTCCGCACCGTCCAGTGGCTGCAAGGCAAGACCTGGGAAAACAGCACCCCCTTCGGTCCGGCCCTTGTCACGAAGGACGAGTTCACGGTGGGCCCGCTCATGTCGTCCGCGGTGGACGGCGAGATCCAGCAGCAGACTCCCACAGGGGATCTCGTGTTCACGCCGGAATTCCTGGTCTCCTACATTTCCACGATCATCACCCTGAACCCAGGCGACGTCATTGCAACCGGAACTCCCGGCGGTGTGGGCCACGCACAAAACCCCAAGCGCTACCTTCAGGAAGGCCAGGTCCTGGTCACCGCTATCGAAGGCCTGGGCCAGCTGACGAACCGCGTGGTCAAGGAAGCCTGATGGTCGCCCGCCACGACCTCGCCACCGACCCGGGCCTGCAGGAACAACTCCTGCAGGCCCGGCGTGGGACAGCCTTCTTCGCCCGCAAGCTCAACGAACTCTCCGACGCGGAGCTCGACGGCGAGTCCCTCCTGCCGGGCTGGACCCGCCGCCACGTCGCGGCCCACATCGGCTACAACGCCCGGGCCCTCGCCCGTTTGATTGAATGGGCGGCCACTGGAGTTGAAACCCCCATGTATCCATCCGTGGCGGTGCGGGATGAGGAAATCGAGTTCGGCGCAACCCTGCCACCTATCGCGCTGCGCAACCTCTTCGACCACTCCGCCGTGCACCTGTCCGTGGAGTGGCGGGATCTTCCCGACGACGCGTGGCGGCACACCGTCCGGACCATCCAAGGGCGCGAAGTGCCGGCGTCGGAAACTGCCTGGATGCGTTCCCGCGAAGTCTGGGTACACGCCGTCGACCTCGCCAACGGCGCAACCTTTGCCGACATACCCACCCCGGTTCTCGAGCGGTTGCTGAAGGACATTACGGGTGCTTGGCAGGCGCGCGGAACGGATGCCGGCCTGCTCGTCACAGTTTCCGGTACGGAACTCGCTTTCGGAGATCCGGACGCCGCAGTTGTGGTCGCTGGTCCGCTTCCCGACGTTGTTGAGTGGGCCACAGGGCGCGGGAACAGCGGAGTGACCGCGAGCGAGGCCGGGCGCCGCGAGCCGGTACCGTCGCCACCTGCCTGGATCTGATTGTTGCGGCGCTTGTTGAGCGCAAAAAGATGGTTGGCGCAGCTCCGGGCTTCATCACCGATAGAACTGCACCAACCGCTTTTCTGACTATTCAGGTTTAGCTGTAGATCCTACTCATCGGCGGCTCCTGTAATCCCGGGACTAACTCGATCCGGGCCCCTCCACGACCTGCATGCGTCTACTGCGAACACTCTAATTTTACGGCTGACCCGTGCAAAAAGCGCGCCGGGATCGCTGGACGACGGATCGCAGGACGTGAGCTCCGGTTGGCGGCTCCCTCGGGCGCCTCCCGAGGGAGAGGGTTGCGCCGTGGCACGATAGAAGGCGATGAAACTGCGTGCTGATCAGACCGGAAACCGTGGCCTGCCGATGCCTTTGTGGCTCCAAGGCGCACTCGAATCGGCCCAAGCCGCCTTCATTTCCTCGCTCGTGGTGATCCTGCCCCTCCTGGGTGTCTGGGCCACGGACGGATTCCAGAACCGCAGCATCGATTTCCTGGCTCGCTTGGCGGGACAGACCTGGCTGCTGGTGAACGGTGTTCCGCTGCAGCTTGCCACAGTCAATATCGGGACGGCGGGACTGCCCGGGTCGGGTGTGCTTTCGCTCATTCCGCTCGGCTTGACCCTGGTGCCGTTCCTCCTGGCCTGGCGCGCGGGCCGTCGACTCGCCCGCGCCTCTTACTCCGATCAGCTCTGGCAGGCGTTCTTCGGAGCCGGACTGGTTTACGCTGCGTTCGGTGCGGCCACCGGATTCATCTGCCGCACCCAGGACGTGGTTATCAATGTGTGGCTCGCCGCGTTGATACCCCTCATCCCTCTCTGCTTGGGCATGGTGGTTGGCGCCCGGCGGGAGTCAGGCTCCTGGAGCCGGCTTATCGGCGTCGACGCTGTGGACTGGCTAGCGCGAACGAGTCAACATTCCCGCTGGGCCGGCTCCTATTTCGGCTCCGCCCTCAAGGCCGGGTTCGTTGCCATCATGGCAGCCCTGACGCTTTCGGCACTACTCCTCACGGTCGACCTCCTGATGCACTGGACGGACATCATCGCCGTTTATGAGGGCCTGAAAGCCGGCGCGCTCGGGGGCGGAGTCCTCACGATCGCCCAGCTCGGGTACTTGCCTAACCTGGTTGTATTCACCTTGGCGTGGGCGTCCGGTTCCGGCTTCTACCTCGGCGTCGGTTCACACGCAGGGCCGCTCGGCACCGCTGTCGGGCCTTTGCCTGCCATCCCGGTCTTTGGCGCACTGCCCACCGGCCAGCTCGATTTCGGCGCCGCGGCGCTCGCGCTGCCCGTCATGGCGGGCTTGCTCGCGGGCTGGTGGTTCCTGCGCGAGGGCGAGAACCACTTCGACGAATGGCTCTCCATCAAGATCAAGGCGCGCTGGTTCACGGCACCCGTTTCCACGGTGTTCCTCGGAGCGCTCGTCGGAGCGGCGGCAGGCGCGATGGCTGGCGTGTTCGCATGGCTGGCGCGGGGTTCGGCCGGTATCGGCCGCCTGACCGAGATCGGTCCCGACCCTCTATGGACGGCGGTGTGGGTCGCCGCGGAAGTCGGCATCGGCGTCGTGATTGGTTACTCCGTGGGTCCCTGGCTTGAGCGGCGCCAGAAGCTGCGCGAAGCGGACCTTGACGTCCCCGCGTACGACGGCGACCGCAACTAAGCGGCGCATCGCACCTTCGCGTGCGGCTAGCGCAGCTCGGACGGGACGGAGTTTTGGAAGTCCACGAGGCACGAGTCCTGGGCCTGGAGCGTCAGGGCACCCCGTGAGCAGTCCTGGAAGGTCTGGATTTCCCGGAAGAAGAAGGCAGTCGTCAGGATCAGCAGGCCCATGATGGCCGTGACTGCCAGGCCCGAGATGGTGCCGAACAGCACGAGGCGCGACTGCTTGAAGCGCACCGTACGGACGAGGACCACGATTCCCAGGACCACGGCGATGACAGCGAGGATGGCGCTGAGCCACACGTAGCTGATGTTGAGAAGGTAGACGAAGACCGAGCCAAGCACCGAGAGAAGGAATGCCCGGAAAATGGTCCGGGTTACCGCAAGCGCTGATTTGGCAGCCTCGCTTTGCTGATGGTGCTGCGGGCTTGGTCCAACGCTTGAATTCATGTTTTCCAGCCTACGCGAGCCGCCCATAAGCTAGTGCAATGCGCATTGTTGTCCTCGTCTCCGGCACCGGTTCCAATCTCCAAGCAGTCATCGACGCCGTGAAGGCAGGCGAACTGGACGTCGAGATCGCCGCCGTAGGCGCCGACAGGCCCGGCACCTACGGCGTCGAACGCTCCGCCGAGGCCGGGCTGGATACCTTCGTAGTGAACTTCAAGGACTATGGCGACAGGGCCGACTGGAACTCTGCGCTCACGAAGGCTGTTGCCGGATATGAACCGGACGTTGTTGTTTCATCCGGGTTCATGCGGATTGTGAGCCCGGAATTCATCGATGCATTCGACGGCAAATACCTCAACACCCACCCCGCTTTGCTCCCGGCCTTCCCCGGCGCGCACGGCGTCCGCGACGCCATGGCTTACGGGGTCAAGGTCACGGGATGCACCGTGCACTGGGCGGACGCCGGGGTGGACACCGGGCCGATCATCGCCCAGGAAGCCGTCGAGATCCTGCCGGAGGACACCGAAGACACCCTCCACGAACGCATCAAGGTAGTGGAGCGCAGGCTCTTGGTCCGGACTCTGGCTGAGCTGGCAGCGGGAAAGCGCGTTTAGGTTCCTGATCGCGCGAGACACCCGCCCTCTCAACTGAGCTACCCGCGGGCCTCGATTGCCTTTCGCAAGAACCCGCCGGCATCCTCCAGGGCGCTCTTGGCTTGCCCTGGTTCAACACCGGTCAGCACCACCAGGATGGCCGCCTTGACCGAGCCGCCCACGGAATCCAAGGCTCGGATGGCCGTATTGGCGTCGACGCCCGTGGCATGTTGGACAGTCCGTTGGGCTCGCGCGAGGAGTTTGTTGTTGGTGGCGCGCAGGTCCACCATGAGGTTTCCGTAGGTCTTCCCAAGCTTGACCATCGTGAGGGTGCTGATCATGTTGAGGACGAGTTTTTGGGCGGTTCCCGCTTTGAGCCTCGTCGAGCCCGCTACGAATTCGGGTCCGACCACGACGTCGATCGCGACGTCGGCCAACTTGCTGATCGGCGAATCGTGGTTGCAGGCCAGTGAAGCGGTGAACGCTCCCCGGCTGCGGGCTTCCTCGAGGGCACCGATCACGTAGGGTGTCCGTCCTGACGCCGAAATCCCGACGACGGCGTCCGCTTCCGTGACTTCGATATCGTGCAGGTCCCTGGCCCCGGCCGTCGCATTGTCCTCGGCGTATTCCACCGGTTTCTGGATGGCTTGGGGACCACCGGCAATGATCGCGACAACCAGGCCCGGGGGAGTACCGAACGTGGGCGGGCATTCGCTCGCGTCGAGGACGCCGAGCCGTCCGGCCGTCCCGGCTCCCACGTAGAGCAAACGGCCACCTCGCGCGAGGCGCTCCGCGACGGCGTCGACCACCGCGGCGATCTGCCCGCTTGCTTGTTCCACGGCGTCGGGAACACCGCGGTTCTGCTCATTCATGGCGGCGACGAGCTCGGACGTGCCCATCGTGTCCAGTTCACTGAGCGCCGGCGAAGCCATTTCGGTTTGTAGGCCCGCGAGTTCGGAGCGCAGGTCCCCGAGCCTGTCACCGCTGGAAGAAGGAACCTGGGTTGCGTCAGATTGTTCGGTCACGGTGGATGTACCTTTCCTGAAGGAGCCCGCGGCGGTCCGCTGCGAGGGCGGCCCCGTCCATTCCGTCGCCGAGCGCCGCAACCACCTCAATCCCAGCCGAAGCGAGGGCGTTCTGCAAGAGCCGCGCGAAGAACTCTGATTTCACCACTCCTCCGAGCAGTGCAACGTGGCGGGTCCCTCCGCACGCGAGGGAAACCGTGCGGACCAGGAGGGCGCACGCTTCCGCCAGGATGGAACGCGCGACGGCGTCACCCGCCTCCGCTTCCTGGAGCACCACGGGCGTGAATCGGCCCATTGACCGCGAGGGGTTGTCGGATCCCGCTAGCCACGCTGGAAGTTGGGCCGCCGAACCAGCCAGCGCGGAAGCCGCCGTGAGCAGCGAAGTGGCCGGGCCGCCGTCGTACGCGTGAAGTGCCGCCTGCAGGGCGGCCTGGCCGATCCACCGTCCGCTGCCGAGGTCGCCCAACAGCGGTCCCCAGCCATCGGCGCGGTGGAGGGTCCCGGCGTCGTCGAAACGGAAGGCGACGGCTCCCGTGCCCACGATCAACACGGTTCCGGGTTCTCCGTTCCAGGCGCCAAGCTGCGCGGCCGTGGCGTCGGACAGGACGGCGGCAGGTGCTCCGAACCGATCGGCGAGTACGACGGCGAGCTCCCGCGACTGCGCCGCGGAAGCCTCCACGCCTGCCACGGCGGCACCGATTCCGCGCAGCGAAGTTTCGGGAAGGCCAGAAGGAAGCATCGCGACCGTTTCGACGAGGAGTTCGAACGCTACGTGCGCCCCGTCGTCCGTGCCAAGGCCCGGAAAACCGTGGTGGTCCGCGGACCCCAGGACTGTGCCGCCCTGTCGCAGTTCCACGCGGCAGCGGCTTTTGCCGATGTCTGCCACCAAGATTGCGTCTCGGGAATCCATGGCCCCACCCTATGTCGTGGGCGTCAGGATGTCCGGAAACCGGTCGCAAAAAACGAAGGGGACCACAACAAGATAAACTTGGCCGTATCCCCAGCAACCGCGCATTCCCGCGATATAAGACGGAGACTTTTGTGAGCTTGACGCAGCTTGACCGTGTTCCCATCCGCCGTGCACTGATCTCGGTTTACGACAAGACGGGGCTGGAGGAGCTCGCGAAGGGCCTGCATGCCGCAGGAGTCGCGATCGTGTCCACCGGTTCCACGGCGAAGAAGATCGCCGCCGCTGGTATCCCGGTCAAGGAAGTCGAAGAAGTCACTGGTTCCCCGGAGATGCTCGACGGCCGCGTGAAGACGCTGCACCCGCGCGTTCACGGCGGCATCCTGGCTGACCGCCGCGTGCCGGCACACATGGAGACCTTGGCCAAAATGGAGATCGAGCCTTTCGACCTCGTCGTGGTCAACCTCTACCCGTTCGTCGAGACCGTCCGCTCCGGCGCGGAGCAGGACGACGTCGTCGAGCAGATCGATATTGGAGGCCCCGCGATGGTGCGGTCGGCCGCGAAGAACCACGCCGCCGTCGCGATTGTGGTGGACCCGAACTTCTACGGGGCAGTCGTTGAGGCGGCAGCTGCCGGCGGTTTCGACCTGAAGACGCGTCGCCGCCTCGCCGCGAAGGCTTTCGCCCACACCGCGAGCTACGACACTGCGGTTGCCACCTGGACCGCGAGCCAGTTCCTCGACGAAGACGGCGACGGCGTCATTGACTGGCCCGCGTATGCCGGCTTGGCACTGGAACGCTCCGAGGTCCTGCGTTATGGCGAAAACCCGCACCAGCAGGCGGCCCTGTACGTGGACAAGGCTGCGCCTGCAGGCATCGCCCAGGCCGACCAGTTGCACGGCAAGGCCATGAGCTACAACAACTTCGTCGACGCCGATGCCGCCTTGCGCGCAGCGTTCGACTTCTCGGAGCCCGCGGTCGCCATCATCAAGCACGCCAACCCCTGCGGCGTTGCTGTCGGTTCCGCCGACGCCGCCGATCCCATCGCCGACGCCCATGCCAAGGCGCACGCCTGCGATCCCGTGTCGGCTTTCGGCGGCGTGATCGCGGCGAACAGCATTGTCACGGCTGGAATGGCGCAGACTGTGGCCGGAATCTTTACCGAGGTGGTCATCGCTCCGGGCTTCGAACCCGAGGCCGTCGAGATCCTTTCCAAGAAGAAGAACATCCGCCTCCTCGCCCTCCCGGACGGCTACGGCCGCTACCCGACGGAGATCCGCCAGGTTTCGGGCGGCGTGCTGGTCCAGGAATCGGACAAAGTGAACGCCGACGGCGACAACCCCGCCAACTGGACGCTCGCAGCCGGCGAAGCCGCAGACGATGCAACGCTGGCCGACCTCGCTTTCGCGTGGACCGCATGCCGCGCTGCCAAGTCCAACGCCATCCTCCTCGCCAACAACGGCGCAGCGGTGGGCATCGGCATGGGCCAGGTCAACCGCCTGGATTCGTGCAAGTTGGCCGTTGAGCGCGCCAACACTTTGGGCGTTCAGGTGGAGTCCGACGTCGATGGCGCCGGCGGTGCGTCCAACGCCGACGCGAGTGGCGCCCCCGAGCGTGCCCGCGGTGCCGTGGCAGCTTCCGACGCGTTCTTCCCGTTCGCCGATGGCCTGCAGATCCTGATCGACGCCGGGGTCCGAGCCGTGGTTCAGCCGGGCGGTTCGGTCCGTGACGAGGAAGTGATCGCTGCGGCAAACGCTGCAGGAATCACCATGTACTTCACGGGCTCACGCCACTTCTTCCACTAGGCGGTATTCGCTCTAGCAAAAGATGGACATGTCCCCTCTTCCCGAGGGGACATGTCCGTTTTTCGTTGTCAGCAAAGGACATATTCGGAATATGTCCGCTGCTGACAGCCAGCGCTGAGCATGTCCAGTGTCCATCCTTAGCGCTGAGCATGCTCCTTGGGGGCGAAGTGCCGAGCCAGCTCAGGACTCCGATGCTGCCTTGTAGGCTTCCCGGATGACTGAGCCCCAGTAAGGGCCGTAGATCACTGGAGGTCCGCCGGTGTAGCCGTAGCTTGTGATGGAGTTCTGGTAGCAGTCATCGTCGGAGTTGACCATCCACGGTCCGCCGGACGATCCGCCGGTCATGTCGCAGGGAATGCCCTGAGCCTTGAATTGCGGATTGATGGCATCTTTGGTGGCATCACCTGAACAGCTTTTGAGCGATTGGCCGTCGAACGGCGGGGCGGCCGGGTATCCGTACGCTTTGTAAGTCAGACCGCGGTCCATGTTGAATTCAACCCCGGAAGCGCCTACGACGTCGGCCAGGTGCTGGCCGTTGATGGTCGCCGTGACGGCGAAGCCAGTGTCGTAGCGGATATCGCCGGCGGTGCTCCACTGCTTAGTGGTGTAAAGGGCCTTTGCGGGCCAGATACCGTATGGAGCGGTGCCGTTGAGGTAAGCCGGGACGAAGACGAAATTCCGGACGAAAGCTCCCGGGCCTTCATTGACACAGTGGCCGGCGGTGGCAACAGTGCTGTCGTTGTCCGACACCACGGCGTTTCCGGAACATACGTAGTTAAAAGCACCCATCGAGAAGAAGACTTTGCCGACGTGGTCGATCGGGTCTTCATTCTGGTGCAGGCTCGTACCGCCTCCCTTGGATGTGCCCGCGATCTTCTCCGGCGGACCGGTTTCGACGGCGGTGCTGGCGCTGCTTAGGGCGCCGCGGGCGAGTGCGGGCCCCGCGAGGACGTCGCCGGAAATTGCCGCGCGCATCCGTTCGGGGGTCCAATACGTGGAGGCGTCACCACTAAGTGACGAACTGACGAGCTGCAGCGTCCCAGGCGCCGCGAAGCTCGAAGCTGATCCAACAGGCGCGGCGTACGCCCCGCCAGCGGCGCCGAGGGTCAGAACAGCGAAGGTGATGAGGCTCAGGAGACCGGTGATGGGGAATGATTTCTTTGTCATGATTGTCCTGCCAATCGCTTGGGGCCATGTGTTGTCGGCCACAGTTTGACGCATTGAACCTACTCCGATTCGGTGTGTTGGTACATAAGGCGCGGTTGTCGAATTGGCGGATGGTCGGGGCATTGCAGTCGCGGTAGGCGTCAATCCGGCGCCCTCAGGTAAGTTAGAGATGTTGAAATCTGCTGACTTTCAGGGAGATGCCCCGCCAATGGCAAAGATTATCTATACCCACACTGACGAAGCGCCGATGCTGGCTACGTACTCGTTCCTGCCTATTGTGGAAGCTTTCGCCTCGACTGCAGGTGTGGAGGTTGAAACTCGCGATATTTCGCTGGCCGGCCGCATCATTGCTGTCTTCGGCGACTACCTGACTGAAGAACAGCGGATCAGCGACGCCCTGGCCGAACTTGGCGAATTGGCAAAGAAGCCTGAAGCGAACATCATCAAGCTTCCCAACATCAGCGCTTCCGTCCCGCAGCTGAAGGCAGCGATCGCCGAGCTCCAGGGCAAGGGTTACGCCCTCCCGGACTACCCGGACAACCCGGCTTCGGACGAGGAGACGGATATCCGCTCCCGTTATGACAAGGTCAAGGGTTCGGCTGTGAACCCGGTCCTGCGTGAAGGCAACTCGGACCGCCGTGCACCGCTGTCGGTAAAGAACTACGCCCGCCAGAACCCGCACTCCATGGGAGCCTGGAGCGCCGACTCCAAAACCAACGTTGCCCACATGACGGCGGACGACTTCCGTTCGAACGAGAAGTCCGTGGTCATCCCCGCCGATGACACCGTCAAGATCCAGATCGTCCGCGAAGACGGCACGGTCAAGGTCCTTAAGCCTGCCTTCCCCGTCCTCGCCGGCGAAGTGGTGGACGGCACTGTGCTGCGCGCCGCCGCCCTCGACGAGTTCCTCGCTGCCCAGGTGGTCCGTGCCAAGGAAGAAGGAGTGCTGTTTTCCGCGCACCTGAAGGCCACCATGATGAAGGTCTCCGACCCCATCATCTTCGGCCACGTCGTCAAGGCGTACTTCTCCGAGCTTTTCGACACATACGGCAAGCAGATCGCGGCGGCTGGCCTCAGTCCCAACAACGGCCTCGCCTCCATCCTCAACGGCCTTGACGAACTGCCGGAAGATGTTCGCGAAGGCATCCGCACCGCCATCAAGAAGGGCCTGGAAGAAGGCCCGGCACTCGCCATGGTCGATTCGGACAAGGGCATCACCAACCTGCATGTCCCGAGCGACATCATCGTGGACGCTTCGATGCCGGCGATGATCCGCAGCTCCGGCCACATGTGGGGACCGGATGGAAAGGAAGCGGACACCCTCGCGGTCATTCCGGACAGCTGCTACGCCGACGTTTACCAAGTGGTCATTGAAGACTGCCGCAAGCACGGAGCTTTCGATCCCACCACCATGGGTACTGTTCCGAACGTTGGCTTGATGGCACAGGCAGCAGAAGAATACGGCAGCCACAACAAGACGTTCGAAGTTGAGTACGACGGCACCATCCAGGTAGTCGACTCCTCCGGAACCGTGCTCCTTGAGCACCAGGTTTCTCCCGGTGACATCTGGCGCGCCTGCCAGACCAAGGACGTGCCGATCCGCGACTGGGTCAAGCTGGCCGTTACCCGCGCCCGCGCATCGAAGACGCCCGCCGTCTTCTGGCTCGATGAAAGCCGCGCCCACGACGCCCAGCTGATCGCGAAGGTCAAGGAATACCTGAAGGACCACGACACCGAGGGCCTGCAGATCGAAATCATGTCCCCGGCGAAGGCCACCGCATTCACCTTGGAGCGCATCCGCAAGGGCGAAGACACCATCTCCGTTACCGGAAACGTGCTGCGTGACTACCTCACGGACTTGTTCCCGATCCTCGAACTCGGCACGAGCGCGAAGATGCTTTCCGTTGTTCCCCTGATCAACGGCGGAGGCTTGTTCGAGACCGGTGCAGGTGGTTCGGCTCCGAAGCATGTCCAGCAGTTGCTGCAGGAAAACCACCTGCGGTGGGACAGCCTCGGTGAGTTCCTGGCCTTGGCCGTGAGCTTCGAACATCTTGCCACCACCACGGGCAACGCTCGCGCCCAGGTCCTCGCCGACACCCTTGATCGGGCGACGGGTACCTTCCTGCTCGACAACAAGTCCCCGAAGCGTCGGGTCGGCGAGATCGACAACCGCGGCAGCCACTACTACCTGGCCAAGTACTGGGCCCAGGAACTGGCAAAGCAGTCCGACGACGCCGAGCTCGCAGCTTCGTTCTCCGCGGTTGCCGAAGCGTTGGCCTCCAACGAGGAAACGATCGTCGCTGAGCTCCTCGGAGTCCAGGGTTCGCCCGTCGACCTCGGAGGCTACTACCGTCCCGACGCAGCGAAGGCCGAAGCTGTCATGCGTCCTTCGGCAAAGCTCAATGAAGTGGTCGCCTCCCTCAGCTAAGCATCTGGCTTAGCTCATCGAGATAGTCCACGTGGGTTAAAACCCACCCAGCCCGCAGCCTTGGCCACCGAAAGGAGGCAAAGGCTGCGGGCTGGTTCTCGTTAAGCCTGTGGGCGTTAGCTGCGACCCGCGGCCAGGAAGCGGCGCGGTGCTTCGACGCCATCGGCGAGATCGGCAAGGACCCGGCCGATGGCGGGCGTGAACTTGAATCCATGCCCGGAGAAGCCGGCGCCAACCACCAGCGGACCAAAGCGGTCGAGCACGAAATCTTCGTTTTCGGTGGTTGTGTAGGTGCAGCTGATGGGCACGGCGGATTCGGCGTCCACCCCGGGAAGCCATTCGCGAACGTACTGCCGGAGGGCCTCGAACTGGACCGGCTCGGCTGTAAACGTTCGGGCGTCCGGGTCCATCACCGGCCCTACGCCGTGCCAACCCGCCTTGATTCCCTCACCCGGCGTGAGCATCCCGTAGACCGGGCTGTACCAGTAGTCGTCGCGGGGCTCACCGGGATCCGGTGCATGGTTGAAGCTCGGCCAGGACAGGGAGCCGTCTATCGGCGTGAAGTGGGCGGGCTGCTCCTGGGTGACCACCAGGCGTGGAAGGTGCACCTGTGCCCCGATGAGCTTGCTCGTCCACGCGCCGGCCGTGATGACCACCCGTTGTGCCGTGACCTCTTGCGTATCGGTGACGACGACGGCCCGGTCCTCGCCGAGGACGCGGATGTCCCGGACCGGCGTCGAGTATTCAAACCTTGCGCCGTGTGCCTCGGCCGAGGCGCGCAAAGCCTTCAACGCATCGGCGGCCCGGACACGGCCGGCTTCCGGCACGAACAGGACATCGCCGCGGAAGGCCATGCCCTGCCAGCGGTCTTGGGCTTCCTTCGCGGAGATAAAATAGCTGTCGATGCCGCGCAGCTCGTGGGCTGACCGAACCTCCCGGAGCCGGGCGACGTTTCCGTGATTGGCCAGGCCGACAAGATCCAGCAACGTTGTCCCGGTTTCTTCAGCGAGTGCGTCCCAAAGGTTGCGCGCTTCACTGACGAGCGAGAGGTAGTCGTCCTCGGGATAGGCCGTGTTGAAGTTGCGTGTCGCGCCGTGCGAAGCGCCGAGGTGGTGTCCCTCGTCGAACTGCTCGAAGAGACGGACCGACTTCCCCTTGAGGGAGAGCTGCCACGCGGCGGCCGATCCCATTGCGCCTCCGCCGATAACGACGACGTCAACATCCATTCCCATTCACCTATCCCGTCCGCGGCTTCCGATCGAAGCACACTGCAGCTTCTATTCTGCCGTCAGGCGTGCTGCTGGACTGCCAGTCTCGTGGCATGGCCGCCGGACGCGCCTGGCCTCCCCACCTACGCAGCCAACCGCCTGCGGACCCACGCGGACAACTGGTCGACAGCGATAATCAGCACGAGCACGATGAGGATGTCTGTGACCATGGCATCGAATCGGAATGACTTGATGGATTGGTTGATCAGCAATCCGATGCCTCCGGCTCCCACGAGGCCAAGGACGAGGGACGAACGCACGTTCACATCGAATCGGTAGAGCAGCAAACCAACGAATTGGGGGACCACCATGGGGAGCGTGGCATTGGCCACTTGCTGGATACGATTGGCTCCGGCGGTGCGAAGCGCCTCCTGCGGACCCGAATCGCACTCCTCCATGGATTCCGCCCACAGTTTGCCCATGACTCCGGTGTTGTGGCAGATCAGGGCCAGGACACCGGCAAAGGGCCCGAGTCCCACTGCGGTGACGAATATCAAGGCGAAGACGATGTCCGGCACGGCGCGGAAGAAGGACAGCACCGCCCGCGACGCCTGATACGCAAGGTGATGCGGCGTGGTGGTCCGGGCGGCAAGGATGGCGAGCAAGAGGGCAAACGGAACCGAGAAGGTGGTTCCCAAAAGGCCGATCCAAAGGGTCACCAGTGTGGCGTCGAGTCCGGGCCGGATGGTTTTCTCCCAACTGAGGTCCGGCGGAAAGGCATCGGCCACGAACGAGGCCATACCCTTCCAACCGTCCACCAACAGTCCGGGTTCAAAGCCCGTTCCCTGGATGGCAAGCGCATGGAGGACGACGACGGCGGCGACGCCGGCCGCCGTCGTGATCCATCGCAGCGGTTGCTTCGGGCGGACTGGAAGTTGTCCGCGGACGATTGTTTCCTCGCTCACGCTGCCGCCACCCTGTCCGGCGCATAGAGGGCGTCGAGGTGCACCGGACCAACGTCGGACGACGGCAGGTCGAAGGCCATGGTGCCGTGAAGCAGACCGATGCACCGGTCGGCGTGCCGCAAGGCAAGATCCGGTTGGTGCAGGACGGCGGCGACGGCTAGTTTTTCGACGTGTGCGAGGTGATGGAGGAGCGCCATGACCTGGTCGGCGGCATGGGGATCGAGTGCGGATACGGGCTCGTCGGCGAGCACAACATCTGCTCGCTGGCAGAGGGCTCGAGCCACAGCGACTCGCTGTTGCTGGCCTCCGGACAGGCGGCCGACACGCTCGAAGGCGCGATCGGCCAGTCCTACCCGGTCGAGGCAGTCGAGCGCTTCAAGTTGTATGGAACGCGGGAAAAACAGCGGTGAGAGCGAGCGGCCAGTGGGTATCCGGGCCAAGGCCCCTGCACAGACATTGTCCAAGGCTGTGCGGCGCGGGACCAGATGGATCTTCTGGAAGATCATCGCTGTGCGCCGCCGGGCCTCCTGCAACTGGCGCCACGGCAGCTTGGCGAGATCGTCGCCGTCGACCGCAACCACTCCGGCATCGGGCTGGGCGATTCCCATGACGCAACGCAGCGTGGTGGATTTTCCCGAGCCGTTGGCGCCGAGGAATGCCACGAGTTCCCCGGCGCGGACATCGAAGCCCACGTTGTTGAGCACGGGGCGGTTTCCAAAGGATTTGCGCAGGCCTCGTACGGAGAGCAACGCGGGGTCCATCAGAGGTTCTTTTCCGTCAGGTTCATGGTTTTGGCGAGGTCGAAGAGCGGTTGGTAGTCGTCTTTGCTGACTGCGATCATCGGACCCGGGGGAGTTACGTCGAGGAAGGCACCTACTTTGGCGATGTCTGCCGGATCGAGGGTGAGGAATGCGTCCTTGACGGCCTTCTTGAAAGCGGGGTCGGCGTCGGGCCTGACAGTAATGGGGTCGTTGGGGATCGGGGCCGAGGTCCAGATACGACGGTAATCGGATGGGTTGAAGGTTCCGGCCCCGGTGGCGGTGGCAAGGGTCTGCGTGTTGATTTCCGCAGCGTCCACTTTCCCGTTCTTGAGTGCAAGCAAAGCCTCGGGATGTCCGCCTGTGTAGTCCATCTTGAGGTCGGCGTCGGCAATGCCCACTCCCCGCAGCCCGAATCGGGGCAGGACATCGCCGGATGTCGAACCAACGCTGCCGAGTGCCAAGGACTTGCCTTTGAGGTCGGCGATCGTTTTGAGCGGGCTGTCCTTTGCCACCCAGATGCCGGCGGAGTAACTGCTCAGCTTCTTGTCGGACGTGGCGAAGGAGACAAGCGGTTCGGCCCCGGCTTTCTGGCTCGCGAAGACGAAGCCGAGGGGACCGAACTCGCCCAAGTCGAGCTTCCCGTTCCTCATTGCTAGGACTTCCGCTGAGTAGTCTTCAACCACTTGGACCTTGACCGGGCAGTTGAGCTTCTTGGATAGCGCCGTCGCGAGGACATCATAGGCGGGGGTGAGCTTGGCAGGGTCCTCGTACGGCTCGATGCCGAACTTGATTTCGCCGCCAGGGCAGTTTGCGTTGATGCCGGAACTTGCGCTTCCCGCTGGTGTCCCTGCGGAGTTGGCGGTTCCTCCGCACGCGGAGAGGGCGAGTGCTGCGACGAGTGCAAGCGCGGATGACGTGAAGAATGACTTTTTCATGGGGGTCCTTTGCGACGGGGAGGCGGTGGTTCAGTAAAGGCGGGCGATATTGCGGTGCGCGAGCCCGAAGGAGAGGGTCATTCCGACGCCGGAAGTCACCGAGACGACGGTGACACCGCGTTGGACGTCGCGGACCAGGAGGGGCGATATGGAACTCGAGGCGTAGATTCCTTGCCAGCGCTCGACAATGTCCAGGGGAGCGCCGATTGCCGACTCGATTTCCATATTCACAGTGGTGGTGACGCCTTCCTTGAGGAATGGCGGAGCCGTGTGGTGGTAGTGGTGGGAGTCGCCGAGGATTACGGTCCCGTCCGGGCGCTGGGTGAACATGACGTTCGCCCCTATGCCTAGGAGTTCGGGCCGGCTTTGCTCCATTTCTGCCCGGAGCGCGTTTGCTGCCGCCGTGTCGGTGAAGGCCTGGTATCGGAGCATCGACGTGGCGGTAAGGATGGCGGGCTTGATGTGCAGCCCCGGCGGTTGGGCTGCGAGGGACATCTGCAGGGCGCATCGCTCAATCCCGTGCTCTTCGGCGAGGTCGGGAAAGAGGTAGTCGACGTCGTGGCCTACGCAGACGAAAATCCTTTCACCGTGGAAGTTTCCACGCGTAGTGCGCACAGTCGATCTTCCGGCTTCGCTGCCAAATCCAAGGGCTGCTGTATTCCAGTGGATGTTCACCCCGGGCTGTTCGGAGAGCCATTGAGCCAGCTTGGCAACGGTGGTGCGAGGGTCCACTCGCAAGTCGTCGCGGAGGAAGGCGCCTCCTACCAAGGCGGGCCAAGAAACGGATGAGGTGCCGCCGTCGGGCACTGACATTTCCTCACCGGAACCAAGGCGGGCCCGCACCTCGGTGGGGGTAAGAAGCTCAACCTGGCCTTGCTCGCGTTCGCCAGACAGTTCGCGGAGCACCGCCATTTCAGATTCCGTGCGTGCGAGCACCATGGCACCCGATTCGGCGGCCCAGAAATCGGCCAGGCCCGCGAACTCGAGCCAGTATTTCCGGGACGTCTGCGCCATTTCGTACAGATCGCCGGACTGGGCGGTAATGCAGCAATGACCGAAGTTCCTGATTGAAGCGCCAACAGCCCGGTGGTCACGCTCAAGGATTGTCACGGTCAAGCCGTTGGCCACGGCGTGCGCGGCGTGGGCGAGGCCGACGATGCCCGCGCCCACGATCACCACATCGCTTGAGGGCGCTGACGGCAGGCCACTTGAAGGGGGAAATTGGATGTTCACGCCATTGACATTGACCTGCCTCGAAAGCGGAATCAAGCTAGATCGGCACTTGTACATACAAGTTAACCGAGTCTTTACCTGATTTGGTTCGAGTTCATGGTCTGTTTACCAAAATTCCCGTATTTTCGCGACAGCTTGGCCATCAAACTTGTATTATCAACTCGTGAGTATCCAGCAGAACGCACCCCTGCATGTCCGCCTCGCCGAGGAGTTCATGCGTCGCATCTCAGACGGAACCTGGCCACCGGGATCGCAATTGCCGAGCGAGGCAGTGCTTTGCAAGGAATTTGGAACGTCGCGCGGTCCGATTCGCCAAGCACTCGCCTCGTTGCGGGCCGAAGGTGCGGTTACCGGGGGCCGCGGACGCCCGCCGATGGTTCGTCCTGCAGTGCCTTCGCAGTCGTTCTCGACCTTCAATTCCTTCACGGAGTGGGCTGTTGGCATTGGGAAAACGCCCGGGCAGCGGACTCTGGAAGTGGCGCTACGCGACGCGAGGCCCGAAGTGTCCGAAGCGCTAGACCTGGAAGCCGGAGAGAAGGTGGTGGAACTGCTGCGCGTCCGCTACCTCGACGGCGTGCCTGCCATGATCGAGCGGACTTGCTTCATCCTCGAGGTAGGGCGGCTCCTGTTCGATTTTGATACCGATTCCGGCTCGATCTTCGCTTTCCTGAAGGGGCAGGGCGTTGACCTGTATAGCGCCCGCCATACGATCGATGCCGTAGCCGCCAACGAGGAAGACGCGGAATTGCTGGAACAGGCCGAGGGGATTCCCCTCTTGCGGGAACGCCGAGTGACGCGCTCCGCGAGCGGTATGGCCATTGAATACTCGGAGGACTGTTACCTGCCGGAGCTCACCAACTTCACTATCGACAACACGGCGGAACGCCGCGCCGCCCTGGTGCGTGTCCACACCGAAGAACCCAAAGGTACACATGATTAAGCTGATCGCCTGTGACATGGCCGGAACCACAATCGACGAACACGGAGATGTCTACGTTGCATTGGCCCGTTGCGTCGAAGAAACCGGGGTGGCCACCACGCCCGAAGCTGTTCAGGAGTGGATGGGAGCCGACAAAGCAGAAGCCATCGCCGCCCTCATCACCCGGGGCGGCGGCGTGGCAACTCCTGAGATTGTGCAGGCGGCGTTCCTCCGATTCAAGGAGTTGCTCGCCGATTTCTACGAGCAAAACCCGCCGGTAGCGCTCGACGGCGTCGAAGACGCCTTTCGTGAATTGCGGAGCCGCGGCGTCAAGATAGCGCTGACAACAGGGTTTTCGCGGGACGTCGCCGAATCGCTCCTAGCCCGACTCGGCTGGGGCCTTGCCGGCAGCGGAAAAGGACCCGACGACGGCATCCGTCTCGATGCGGTCGTGTGCTCAGACGATGTTGCTGCCGGGCGTCCCGCTCCCCACATGATTCATCGCGCCATGGAATTGGCCGGGGTCGCCGATGTCCGTGAGGTCCTCGCTGCCGGTGACACCACTAACGACTTGAAAGCGGCAATCAACGCGGGCGTGACCGCCGTGGGGGTTCTGACCGGGAAGCTCGGACGCGAGGAACTTGCTGCGCAGCCGCACCATCACATCCTTGTGGGCGTCAAGGATCTTCCCGCCCTGCTGGGTTGACGACGTCGGACTGCCGCTTTCTGGCCCTTGCCGTTTTGAGCTGCCGGGCTGGCATGGAAGATTGATGGGGTGAAATTCCTCCTTCCTTCACAGACGTCTTCCGCTCGCGGAATCGCGTTCCTTCGGATTGTATTTGGCGGCCTCGTGCTGCTTCACGGGATTCAGAAGGTCCTGGCCGGACAACCCGCACTTCAAGCAACCATCACCGCGATGGGGATCGAAAAGGCCGATATGGTGTCTTGGCTGGTCCTCTGGGGTGAAACCGGTCTGGGCGCACTGCTGGTGCTCGGAGCCCTCACAAGGGTGGCTGGTTTCCTTGCCGCGATCATGTACGCCGGGATTTGGTTCGTGACCGAATCGGGCAAACCATTGCTTAGTGACCAGCCCGGAATCAATGCCGAGCTGCTCATCTTGTATATCGCACTGGCGCTTGCTTTCTCCTTCCTTGGCTCCGGAGCGATGTCCTTGGACCGGAAGCTCTTCGCCGGGAAAGGCCCGCGCAAGGCAAGCCGTTAGACGAGCTGCCAGTTCTCATTGTCGGCCGTCCGCACGGAGGCACTCCTGCGGGGGTTCGCCCCGCAGGAGTGCCTGGTTTGGGCTGGATCCAGTGCGGTGGAGCAGCCCGGGCCGGTGACTATGCGGGAACGTTAGCCCGGATCTTCCGGCTACCCATCATGGCGATGAGTCCGCCTATCAACAGTGCGGCTGCGGTCAGCAACCACAAACCGTTGAAACCTGTGCTAGCCAAGGCAGCTTGATTGCTGACTGAAGAAGCCGCAGTCGCGCTCGACTGGCTTGCGCCCGTCATCGTTGTGACAGCCGATGACGGATCAACGGACGAAGCAGCAAGTGCTCCCTGAGCCGCAACGCCCTGCCCGTCAACACCTTGCGTCGCATCGCCCTGTACTTCAACGCCCGCATTAGCCGCGGGCGGGGTTACAACCGGCGGGGTCACAACCGGCGTGGTCACCGGCGTGGTGGCGACCGGCGTGGTGACGACCGGCGCCGTCGGCAGTCCGAGCGAAGCCGCGCCAAGGACCGTTGCCGGAAGACTTCCGATCAAGTCCAAGGGCGCCGCGATCCCGGCTCCCGAAACGAGGCCGTTTGTGCCCAGTCCGTCGGCGCCGAGCAAGCCCGAGGTCGTGCCGCCGAGGGTGACGGGGAGTACGACGCCGGTGCTTGGCGTGGTGCCGCCCAGCACGTTGGCGAGGGTGACGGGCACGGTCGCGCCGGTGCCCGTCGTCGTGCCGGTTCCGGTGAGCACGTTGGCGGTGGTGTCGCCAACGGTGACGGGCGCGGTGACCCCGGTGCCCGTCGTCGTGCCGGTTCCGGTGAGCACGTTGGCGGTGGTGTCGCCAACGGTGACGGGCGCGGTGACCCCGGTGCCCGTCGTCGTGCTGGTGCCGGTGAGCACGTTGGCGGTGGTGTCGCCGACGGTGACGGGCGCGGTGACCCCGGTGCCCGTCGTCGTGCTGGTGCCGGTGAGCACGTTGGCGGTGGTGTCGCCAACGGTGACCGGTGCGGTAACGCCAGTGCCGATGGGCGCTGTGCCGGTGCCGGTGAGCACGTTGGCGGTGGTGTCGCCAACGGTGACGGGTACGGTCGCGCCGGTGCCCGTCGTCGTGCCGGTGCCGGTGAGTACGTTGGCGGTGGTGTCGCCGACGGTGACCGGTGCGGTAACGCCAGTGCCGATGGGCGCTGTGCCGGTGCCGGTGAGCACGTTCACAGCCGTGTCGCCAACGGTGACCGGTGCGGTAACACCGGTGCCGGTAGTTGTGCCTGTTCCGGCGAGTACGTTGGCCGAAGTGCCACTGGCCGTAACGGGTGCTGCTACTGAGACGGGGGTGTTCGCTGGAGTGGTGTCCAGCACAGCCAGAGAGGCGGCTCCGACATTAACAGGGACCGATATCGGAGCCACCACCTGGGTTCCCGACGAGACCCCCAGTCCGCCGGAATTTGTCGCCGGGGCCGGAGCCGGGGCGGGTACAGGGGTGGTGGTAGCGACGTTCGAATTTCCAAGCAATCCGAGCGTCGCGGACCCGAGGTTCACCGAGATTGCCGATGAAGGGGTAGTGGTTGTGCTTTGGGCAGTTGCAGTGGTGTCTGCCGCGTTGGCGGCAGTTGCGCCGAGGGCAATGAGCCCTCCGGCGAAAAGGGTGCCAAGTAACCCTTTCCGGACAATGCTGTGCATTTTTCTCTCCTGAATGATTTGTTCCGTTGGCGCCTCGGTCCGCGAATACAGTGCGCAGGCGCCAGGACTGGCCGTTTGTCACCGTCGCTCGGTTGGATTGGCGCGGTGACATGGCTCGGAACTAGTCGGGAGAGGATCCCGGATCAAACGACACGGGAGTGGGAAGGTGGTAGGTGGCGGCCGTGGATTCAAGGATCCCGGCCAAGGGATGGAACAGGCTCATATTTGGAAGCCACGCCGCAGCAGCCCCGGAGGAATTCCCCGTGAGGACCGCCGAACTGCTTCCAGCGGCGCTACCCGGGGTTCCGGCAGGAAACTTTTCGTCTGACGGAGCCAGCGGAGCAGACGTTTCCCCATAGCTGCTCGCGGGAGCCGACGCGGGCCACTGGGCTCCGAGAAGCCCAGATGGCCCGACCCGACCTGCGAAACCCATAGGCGGAGTGTCCGCTGACTCGCCGGCGAGCGGCGTCGTATCGGCCGGCACGGCGGCGGCGGGGCCTTCGTCGCCCGCTTCCGCTGGAAGGCCGACCGGCGGCAAAACAAAAGGAGCCCCGACGCCGGGAACTGTCACCTGGGTCTCCGGAATGGCATCGGGGAGCTTGGGAAGACTGTCCACCAGGGGAGTGACGGCGTCGATCGCGGGGCCGGTCACGCCCTGTAGCAGGGTGCCGGCTGGCTCAACTACCGGAGCTGTCACGCTCGAGACGGCCCCGCCGGGGACCACCTTGTTGAGCACCGGCATATTGGCGACGAGGTGGTCAACGGCGGGTGGCAGCTGGCCGATGACGACGGCGGGCGGTACCACCGGTGCGTGGGCAGCTTGCGCAGGGGCTGAAACTACCTGCGAAACGATGGCGGGCGCAACCCCCACAACGTTGGTGATAGCGGAATCCACGCCATCCACGATCGAATGGTTGTTCGCCGTGCCGGAATCTGCGCTTGCTGCCGTCGATGAGAGTGCCATCCACACAACAGCCCCGGCACCGGCAAGCAGGACGGAGCGGAGAACATGAAGAATGCGCCGCTTGCTCCGCATTGCTTCCATCTCGACACCCCCCAGCGTCCGATTTGACGGTCATTCCCATCGTAGGACCGGATTAGTTAAATAGTCCAGAAACCCATATGCCAATTACCGCAACTGTCAAGTAGGCGCGGCGTTGTGACAAAAACGGGACGTCGGTATGGAAGATTCGAAAAAGCGGTCCCGTCAGACTCGCGCGTCGTTCGCGTATCGGACACCCAGTTGGGACCGGACGCCGTCGAAAAGCCGCATGGTGTTGAGCGAATCGTTCAAGGGCATGACAGGGCTTTCGATGAGGCCCTGCTGGATGCAGCGGGTCACTTCGCGCAATTCATAGGTGTAGCCGATGCCTACTGTCTCGAAGCGCTCGGCGCGGGGTTCGTCCCAGCCGGTTCGGACCAGGAGTTCCCGTGGATTGTTGATGGACCCTTGCGTCTGGAGGAAGCCTCGGGTTCCAGCCACGTTTGCGGACCGCGGCCCGTGGGCCAGGAGCGACGACGTCAACTGGGCGATAGCGCCGTCGTCGTAAGCAAGCGTGAGCGCGTTTTGGGTGTCAACACCGTCGTCGTTCAACGAGCCCACCGCACTCACCGACTGCGGGAAACCCAAGGTCCCCAACGGCCACAACAAGGCGTACACAGTCAGGTCCAACAAAGCTCCGCCACCGGCCGCCGGATCCCAGATCCGTGCGGACGGATCGTAGGTAGCGGGGAAGCCCAAGTCGGCACTGACCCATTTGATATCGCCCAGCTCGCCGGATGCGGCAATCGAAAATGCACGCTGAATGCTCGGCAGGAAGCGGCTCCACACCGCCTCCATCAGGAACAAATTGCGCTCCCGCGCCAAGCTGATCAGCTCCGCGGCCTCGCGGCCGTTGATGGTCAGGGACTTCTCGCACAGGACATGCTTGCCGGCGTTGAGGGCGTCCCTCACGATCTCGAAATGCTGGGCGTGCGGCGTCGCCACGTAAACCACGTCAACGGTTTCGTCGGCGAGCAGCCGCTGGTAGCCGGGGACATCGCCGTCGTCCCCGTAGGCCTTGGTAACGGCGTTCGCGGCCGCAAAGGCGTCTGCCGACTCCTGGGACCGCGAGCTCACAGCGTACAGCCGGGCGTCCTCGAGTTGGGCAAGATCGCCGGCCACCGTCCTCGCGATACCCCCGGTGGCAATAAAGCCCCAGTTCAAGGTTTTTCCAGTGGCCGAGCGGGGATCCTGGTTTGGTTGGCTGAACAGCCACGGCGTCGCGATGTGCAGGCTCATGGGCCCTATCCTCTCATTCCCTCGCCGCGCTTCGCGGGACCCGCCGCGACGCAAGAGTGCCGGGAACCCGCGGGGTTCCCGGCACTCCGTGCACACTGCAGTCGGCTGACAGATCAGGCTCCGGCAACCACCCTCGGACGGACGGCCTCTTCCGTAAGTTGGCCTTGCTGCAGCCTGAAGCGGCGGTCCGTCTTCTGCGCCAACGTCCGGTCGTGCGTCACCACGAGGATGGTGGTGTTGTGGTCCCGGCTCAACGAGCTCAACAGTTCGATGATGTGGTCGCCGGTCTGCTCGTCGAGGTTGCCCGTGGGCTCATCGGCCAGGATGAGCTTGGGTTCGTTGCCCAGCGCCCGGGCGATCGCCACTCGCTGCTGCTCTCCGCCCGAGAGCCTGTTGATGCGGCGGGAGTGCTTTTCCGGGTCCAACTGCACTTGTTCAAGGAGGGTACGGGCCCGTTCCAGGCGGGCTCCCTTCCGCATTCCGGCGAATTCCATCGGGAGCATGACGTTGTCGATGGCCGAAAGGTTCGGGATGAGGTTGAACTGCTGGAACACGAACCCGATGTCCCTGCGGCGGTACTCCGTGAGCTTGCCGTCGGGCAGGCCGGCGAGGCTGACGCCGTCAACTACGACGTCCCCGCTGGTCGGCTTGTCCAGTGCACCCAGCAATGAAAGCAGGGTGCTCTTGCCGCTGCCGCTCTTTCCGACGATCGAGGCGAGCGTGCCCTTTTCGAGTTCGAAGCTCACTCCGTTGACGGGCTTGATGGTGCGGTCGCCGGTCTTGAACTGGCGTACAAGGTCTTTGACTTCAATCATGGCTATTCTCCTCGGAGGACTTCGATAGGGCGGATGCGCGCGGTCAGGAGGGCCGGCACCAGGGCGCCGACGACGGCGACCGCGAAGACTGCAGCGACGCCTATGGCGATCGTGCTGGGGGAGGCGCTCGCCGTCACTGAAGTGAGCAGCTGGGAGGCGCCGCCGAACGCACCCCCACCGCCGAACCCGCCACCAAAGCCGCCGCCGCCCGGGCCGCGCTGGTTCGATGCCGACGTCGTGCTGTTGGAACTGATGAGGGCCGAGGCGATGCTGCCGCTCGCGAACGCGGCAATCGCGGCACCCACCACGCTGCCGAGCGCCACCAGGACCAATGCCTCGAGGACGAACTGCAATCCGATCGTGCGGTTGCGGGCGCCGATCGCCTTCAGGACGCCGATCTCGCGGCGGCGCTCGCGGACCAGCATGACCATGATGAGCAAGATAATCAGGCCGGCAGTGCCGAGGGCGGCAATGAAGGCCACCAGCGAAATGTTCTTCACGCTGTCCAAGGAGCTGACGGCGGTCTCAAGGTTCCGCTGGCCCTGCGTCACGTCGGCCTTGTCCGATCCGAGTGCCGACTGCAGCGCCGTCTTGGCGGCATCCACGTTGTCCATGCTGTTGACCGTCACAACCATGCTGGACAGTTCGCCAGGGGTGGAAGCGAGGGCCTGTGCCTCGGCCAGGGTGGTGTAGACGGCGTTGTTTCCGAAGGTGGTGCCGGCGTCGAAAATGCCCGCAACAGTGAAGGTCTTGCCTGCGATGGTGAACGTCGAACCGACCTTGAGGCCGTTCTTGTCGGCGAGCGTGGTGCCGAGGAGCGCCTTGGTGCTGGCGGCGGTGTAGTCGCCCAGGCCGGTGCCGCTTGTGATGTTCAGGGCCTTGCCGGACGTGTCAACCTCTGCCCCGATACCGGTGGCCGTGATGGGCAACGAGAAGGTGGGCGCAGCGCCCGAGTTTCCAGTTCCCGAGCCGCCTGCCGCTCCGCTGTTGCTGTTTGTGTTGTTCCGGTTGCCCAGCGTGCCGGCGTCGATGGCTGCCTTGAGGCTCGTGGTCACGCTGGTTCCGCCTCCGGGACCGCCGCCCGGGCCGCCCTGCTGCGAGGTGGTGCCGGTGCTTGAAGTAGACGTCGCGGACTCGTTCTCCAGGCGAAGAGCTTTCGTGCCTACTACCGAGACGACGTTCGGTACCGCGGCCGCCGTCGCGGATTCCGCAGTGGTGAGCGGCTCGCCGCCGCCCTCGAAGCCCTGGCCGCCGGCCGGATTCACCGTGAGGACCGTTCCGACTGAGGCGTTGAGTTCCTGGACTTTGCTGCCGACGGCCTGGTTAGCCACAAGCATGGACAGCGCCAGCCCGATCGCGACCGCCAATACTGCCACCACTGCCGAGGTTCTTATCTTGTTGCGGAAGGCATTGCCTACGCTCCTGGCTAGGACGCTCACGTTTCTCCTTAGGACCCGGCCCGCCCCAGCGGCGCGCCTGCTCACCTAACAGTGCTCATGGCGGCTGTGCGGCCCTCCAGCTGAAGCTATGCGCGGCCTGTGAACGCGGTCCGGCTCATGAAAGCGCCCGACGGCGGCACCTCGCCGGGTGCTGAAGCGCCCGACGGCGTCAGGAACCAACGCTGGAAACGCGGACGGCGACCGCCCCCGGGTAGGGGACGGCCGCCGTCGTTCGAGCTGTTTGTGTAGTGCTACTTGGTGAGCGGGCCGAGTACCGGATCGTTCACGTAAGCCGTCTTCACATTGGCGAGGGTCACGATGACCGGCGGCAGCAGGTAAGCCGGAACGGTCTTCACGCCGTTGTTGTAGGACTTGGAGTCGTTGATTTCGACCTGCTTGCCGGACTGCAGGTCCTGCACCATCGTGATGGCCTGCGCAACCAGCTTGCTGGTGTCCTTGTTGATGGTGGAGTACTGCTCACCGGCCATGATCGACTTGACGGACTCTACTTCGGAGTCCTGGCCCGTGACGATCGGGATCGGCTTGCCTGCACTCTTCACAGAGGTCAGGATGGCGCGGGCCAACGTGTCGTTTGGCGACAACACGCCGTCCAAGTTGGCGTTCGAGTAACTGCCCGAAATCAGTGCGTCCATTCGCTTCTGGGCGTTTTCCGGCTTCCAGCCCTGGGTCACGGCCTGTTCGAAGGACTTCTGGCCGGAAAGCACCTTGAGCGTGCCGTCGTCGATCTTCGGCTGCAGGATGCTCATGGCACCGTCGAAGAACACCTTTGCGTTGGCGTCATCGGGGGAACCCGCGAAGAGTTCGATGTTGTACGGGCCGTTCGGCTTCTTCGACTTCAGCCCGTCCAGGAGCGCCTGGCCCTGGAGCACGCCGACCTTGAAGTTGTCGTAGGCCACGTAGTAGTCCACGTTGGACGTGTTCAGGAGCAAACGGTCGTAGGCGATGACGGTTGCGCCGGCGTCCTTGGCCTGCTTGAGCTGCGTACCGAGCTGGGCGCCGTCGATTGCGCCGACGATGATGACCTTGTCACCCTTCGTCACCATGGCGCTGATCTGGTTCTGTTGCTCGGAAACGCCGCCGTTGGCGAACTGCACATCCGGCTTGAAGCCTGCGCTGGTGAGCCCGTCGTTGAACAGCTTCTCCGCGAGGACCCAGTTTTCGCTGGTCTTCTGGGGGAGTGCGACGCCGATCGAGGACCCCTTGGGGAACGTTTCGGCTGCGCCGCTCGAAGAGCCGCTGGAGCTGCCGGTGTCGGAACGGCCGCAGGCTGTCAGCGCCAGTGCCGCGATCGCAGCGACAGCTGCTGCCTTTCCTGCTTTACCCAACATTCGCATAACTTGGTTCGCTTTCTTTGTTGTGGATGGAACGCATTGCCTCGAAGCCGATCAGGCTTCCTTAGCTATGACTTCCTTGGTTGAGGTTGTCTCGTCCGGTGCGATTTCCTCGCTCTTCCGGCCGAAGTTCTTCATCATCATTCCGATGATCGATTTCTTGCCCTGCGTCTTGTTGTAGACGTCGAAGGCGACTGCCGCGAGCAGTACCAGGCCCTTGATGATCTGGGTGAGGTCCGCGCCTACGCCGAGGAGCTGCAGGCCGTTGTTCAGGACTGCCATGACGAGGCCACCGACGATCGAGCCGATCACGGTTCCGACGCCGCCGGTAACCGCCGCGCCGCCGATGAACACTGCGGCGATGGCGTCCAGTTCCCAACCGACGCCGTCGAACGGTCCCGAAGCGGTGGAGCGTCCAACGAAGATCATGCCGGCGAGACCGGCCAGGACGGACATGTTCATCATGACCATGAAGTTGACCTTCTTGGACTGGACACCGGAAAGCTCGGCCGCGTGCCGGTTGCCGCCCACAGCGTAGATGTGCCGGCCGATGACGGTCTTGGCGGAGATGAATCCGTAGATGAGCACCAGCACCCCGAGGATGAGGCCAGGGATGGGGAACGAGGTGCCGGGGCGGCCCGTGGCGAACAGGTACGTCGCGTACAGGATGGCGGCGTTGACCAGCACGAGCTTTGTGATCATGACCCAGGTTTCCTGGACTTCCGCACCCAGTGCCTGTGCGTTGCGGCGGCTGCGCAGCGCGCTGAAGATCACGAACGCGACGCCGATCAAGCCGAGGAGGACCGTCAGGTTGTTGTATCCCGTGTTTGGTCCTACCTCCGGCAGGTAGCCGGAGCCGAGGTACTGGAAGTCGTCCGGCACAGGGACGGTGTTGGATTTGCCGACGAACTGGTTGAAGCCACGGAAAAGGAGCATGCCGGCCAGGGTGACGATGAAGGCGGGGATTCCGACGTACGCAGTCCAGAAGCCTTGCCACGCACCGATCAGCGCCCCCAGCAGGAGGCCGAACAATACGGCCGCGTACCAGGGGAGATTCCAGTCCCGGATGGCGAGCGCCACCGAAATACCGACGAAAGCTGCCACCGATCCAACGGAGAGGTCGATGTGGCCGGCGATGATGACCAGGACCATGCCGATGGCCAGGATCAGGATGTAGGCGTTGCCGTTGAACAGGTTGATGACGTTGCCCGGGGTCAGTGTGCGGCCCTCGGTAAAGATCTGGAAGAAGATCACGAGCGCCACCAGGGCGAAGATCATGCCGAATTGTCTGGTGTTGCCACCGAATAGCTTCTTGAGCGCGTTCATGGTTTGGATCCTTGTGTCCGTGTGGTTCTGGGGTAACCGGGTCAGGCTGCTTTGCGGCTGGAGGTCATGAGTTTCATGAGGCTCTCCTGGCTCGCTTCGTCCTTGGTGAGCACCCCGGTGATGGAGCCCTCGAAGATGGTGTAGATGCGGTCGGAAAGGCCCAAGAGCTCGGGAAGCTCGGAGGAAATCACGATCACGCCCTTCCCTTGGTTGGCCAGTTGCTGGATGATGCCGTAGATCTCGTACTTGGCTCCGACGTCGATTCCGCGGGTGGGTTCGTCCAGGATGAGGAGGTCCGGATCGGTGAACATCCACTTGGCGAGAACTACCTTTTGCTGGTTCCCGCCGGAGAGTTTCGAGACGCCTTCTTCAACCGACGGGGTCTTGGTCCGCAGGGACTTCCTGTACTGTTCGGCCACCATGAATTCCTTGTTGGCGTCCACGACTATGCCCCGGCTGATCTTCTTCAAGTTGGCCGAAACCGTGGTGGTCTTGATGTCATCCAGGAGGTTCAGCCCGAGGCTCTTGCGGTCCTCGGTGACGTAGCCGAGGCCGTGGTCGATCGCTTGGCGGACGTTGCGCATACTGATCGGCTTGCCGTCCTTATAGACCTGCCCCGAGATGAACTTGCCGTAGGAGTGGCCGAAAATGGAGCGGGCAAGCTCGGTACGTCCTGCGCCCATGAGCCCGGCGAAGCCAACGATCTCGCCCCGGCGCACGTGGAAGTTGGAGCCCTTGCAGACCAAACGGTCCTGGATCTGGGGGTGCCCCACGGTCCAGTCCTTGACCTCGAAGAACACTTCCCCGATCTTGGGCGTGTGGTCCGGGAAACGCGATTCGAGCGTGCGGCCCACCATGCCCTTGATGATCCGGTCCTCGTCCACGCCGTCACGCTTGACGTTGAGCGTCTCGATCGACTTGCCGTCGCGGATGATGGTGATTTCATCCGCGATCTGCTCGATCTCGTTGAGCTTGTGGGAAATCATGATCGAGGTGATGCCGCGGCCCTTGAGGCCGAGGATCAGGTCCAGCAGGTGCTGGGAGTCGGATTCGTTCAGGGCGGCGGTGGGCTCGTCCAGGATGAGCAGTTTGACCGATTTGTTCAGGGCCTTGGCGATTTCCACCAACTGCTGCTTGCCGACGCCGATTTCCTTGATGGGCGTGTCCGGATCCTCGCGCAGGCCAACCCGGGCAAGGAGCTCCACCGAGCGTTTGCGGGCTTCCGCCCAATCAATGACTCCGCGGCGGACCGGTTCATTGCCGAGGAAGATGTTCTCCATGATGGACAGTTCCGGAATCAGGGCGAGTTCCTGGTGGATGATCACGATCCCCGCCTGCTCGCTGGCCCGGATGTCCTTGAACTGCTGGACTTCGGCGTTATACACGATCTCGCCGTCGTAGCTGCCGTGCGGGTAGACGCCGGAAAGCACCTTCATGAGGGTGGATTTTCCGGCACCGTTCTCGCCGCAGATCGCGTGGATTTCGCCCACCTTGACCCGGAGGCTGACGTTCGAGAGAGCCTTCACGCCGGGGAATTCCTTAGTGATGGATCGCATTTCGAGGAGGATCGGATCCTGGTCGGTTGTGGGGGTAGACATACCCTCGCGCCTCCAATGGTTGACGTCGTCGTCGGCTCGCGGATGGCGAGCCTTTCTGATGTGAAAGTAAACTGGATCACACGCCTTGTCGTCAAGACTTGAACGCAATGGCGAGATAACAGCGTGGTAACGAATTGGTTTAGGACTGCTTGATTCCGGCGTGCTGGAAGACCAGTGCCGCCGCCCCCAGGGCCTCTGCCCGGGCACCGAGCGAGGACATGGCAAGGTGCGTCGTCTCGCCGATTACGGGGACGGCATGGCGGACAAGCCCGCGCCGGATCGGGTCCAGGAGGATGTCGGCAAGGCCGGCCAGCGGACCGCCGACCACGATCACTTCGGGATTGATGAGATTCGCCACATTGCCCAAAGCGCGCCCCACGGCCAGGCCGGCGTCGTCCACCACGCGCAGGGTCGCAGGATCCTTCGCAAGGGCGTTCCGCACAATGTCCTCAGGTTCGAGATGCACTCCGGTTCCCTTGCCAAGCAACTCGATCATGGTGGTGGTGGAAGCCATGGTTTCGAGGCATCCGCGGTTGCCGCAACGGCAGATCGCGCCGTACTCGTGGATAGTTGCATGCCCGATTTCACCGGTGATTCCGACCGCCCCGTAGTAGGGTTCCCCATTCAGGATCAGGCCTGCGCCGATGCCCGATCCTATCTTCAAGAACATCAGGTTGCTGATCCCGCTGTGTGGCCCCCAGGTGACTTCGGACAGGGCGCCAAGATTGGCGTCGTTGTCAACGTACACGGGCAAATCGAGGGCTTCTTCCAGCCGTTCGAGGATCTGGATTCCCACCCACTCCGGCAGGATCGCCCCCTGGGCTACGGTCCCTGATCGGCGGTCGATCGGGCCCGCGATGCCTGCTCCCGCGCCCACCACCGCGCTCCGGTCCACGCCGCTTTCCAGCAGTAGCTTGTCGAGAAGTTCGACGGCGGCGCTGATGCCTTGTTCCGCGTGGTGGCCGAGGGGAAGCGTCACTGTTTCCTCGATGATGATGTGGTAGCCGAGTGACGCAAGGACCACCCTCAGGTGCCGCCGGCCGAAGTCGATCCCGACGGCGACCGCCCCGTTGCTGTTGAGCCGCACGTTGAGTGCCCGGCGGCCCGAGCTGGTGATCGGTTCCGTGGAAACCAGGCCGGCGTCCTGCATGATCTTGACGATGTTGGACACCGTGGCGGTGGACAGGCCGGTCTGCCGGGCGAGTTCGGCCTGGGTGGACGGGCCGTTCAATAGGCACTCGATGAGCCGCTGCTGGTTGAGGTGGCGCAGCGCCGACTGCGAGCCGGGGTTCTTGCGATGGCTCTTCATCGAGCTGGATGTTGCAGGCATGACATGAAGCGTGCACCAAATCACTTTTGCAGTCAAGAAGTTAACGCATGGAGACCGTCTTGTGTCGACCCCATGGACCGATACGGACAATTGTGCGATCCATCCTCTGCCCGTCTTCGTTGGGTCTATTTGTCCCCGCAGCAGCGCGTGGAGGCTGGCTACGCTGGTTTGACGACGATTTCCAGGAATGTCTTCCGGGGAACTGAATGGGCTATTGAGGTGGTAAAGATGCTGCTGTCCGTGATGCAGGCCAATGCCGTTGTCCTGGACATCGAGGCCAATCTGGCGACGATTGACGCGGCAGCGCAAAAGGCTGCCGGCGCCGGGGCCTCCTTGCTGCTGACTCCTGAACTCTTCCCCGTGGGCTACTCGCCGCTCAGGATCCACGCGGAGCTGGATCCTGTAATTCTTCCAAGCATCCGGGAGAAGTTGGCCAACATCGCTCGCGTCCGCGGCATTGGACTGGTCTATAGCCTTCCTGCTCCTGCCGAAGACGGTGGCCGGTATATTTCGGCTACGCTCCTAGACGCGGGCGGCCAGGTTTTGCTGGAATACGCCAAAGTCCATCTCTTTGGCGACGAAGAGCGAAAGGCGTTTTCCGCCGCCACCGATGCTCCCGCCGTCGTCGACTTCAACGGCCTCAGCGTTTCACTGTTGATTTGCTACGACGTCGAATTCCCTGAAGCGGTCCGCGCGGCAGCCGTGCGCGGAGCCGAACTACTTTTGGTTCCAACCGCGTTGTCCGCTGGATACGAAGCCGTGCCGCAAGTGCTCATCCGTGCCCGGGCATTGGAAAGCCAACTCCACGTGGCCTACGCCAACCACAGCGGCCATGAGGACGGTTGCGACTTCCTTGGCGGAAGCGTGGTTGCCGGTCCGGACGGCTCGCTGACGGCCGCTGCGGGAGAATCGGCCGCGCTGCTGTTCGCCGAAGTCCTTGCGGATCCGGTGCGTGCCGCGCGCGAGGACGTGCCCTACCTGAGCGACCGCCGCCCGGAAATTTACCGGGAGTGGGAAGCTCCCGGTCGCCGCGGCTGAGTCATGAACGGGCATGCGCTGTCAAGGCAACGGGTCTGGACCAATACTTGATTCCTTCTATGAGGCCGCGTCCGTCGCCGAAGACAGGGAGGATAAAGACCGCATGGAACAGGAACCACAAGTGCAGGAGCGAGTTTGGAATGAGAAAGACAAGCGCCGCTCCGATAGCGCATGACGCGCCCGGGCCAGCGACCGCTGTGACTGCAATCTGCCAACCACGCAGGCTTCCGATAGGCGTGATGGAAAAGCGCCGACTGTTGGTTGACACTACGATGTGGGTGACACCCGAGAACCGCCGCATACAAACAACATGAGATATCTCATGCACCACGAAACTGCAGAACAGGCAGAGTGCGTGGGCCAGTAACCAAAGCCCGGCTTGGAATAGGACCCGGTCTCCGGTCATGAACGCCAAGGCGCCGCACAACAAGAACCCGACGGCGATGGCAGCAAGGGGCCAACGGGATGACCGGATAAGTAAGCCAAGTATCAGGCCGGCGGTTGTTTCTCGCAGCGGGATGGCGTGAAGAAGCAACCTTAATCGGCCTCTTGAAGGCGTCGCTTGTGAGCCTTGAGACGTTCCAGAACCGAAGCTACCGCAACCTGGAATGCCGCCAGCAATACGAAAATGATGGCGATGGGGGCGCCATTCGACACGCCTGCTTCCAGTATTGTTGACCCGTCCGACTGTTCTTGCGGGTGGAAAAATACCGCTCCGAAGAGGCCAAACTTTCGTACTCCGACCTCTCGGGCCGAGAACATCGTCATGATGAAGCTTCCTACGACGACGATCATGGTGAGGACAAAAGATGAAGTCAATGCCGCGGATATTCTAAGAAACCACTTCATGGCGGGCGATCCTTTCCAACCTTTGCATGCCGAATATGCTGTAACCGACAATCAGGAGGTTCAGTAAAATGAAGATTATGGCGGTGATTGCCGGGTGAAAGTTAAAAATGTTCAGTCCGAGGGCGATAATCATGACAATCGTCAAGGTCACCACCACTCCTATGAGTACAGTGAAGGGATTTCCCTTTTCCGGGGGAAACGCGATGCCTATCAATGTCGAAATGAGGATGTTGCTCAAGCAGAATACTGCCACGTGCGGGATCGCATCCCACGAAATTCCTTGTGCCAGGGATAGGCTCAGGACCGGAATGGCAACGACGCCGAGCAGGACCGTCTGCGAGCCCACGAGACGAAGGTAGTTAGCGAATGTCCGGCCCGGGAAGGGAACCATGCGCCTCAACGTTTCCGAATTTGAATATGCGTAAATGCCCTGAAAAGTGACTAAGGCTAGCACGTAGGGTGGAAACGCCAAATGGTAGACCCACATGAATATAGAAAATATGATGACGAAAAGGACCGCTACCGTCGTTTCGAAATTTCGAAACATGACCAGTATGTAAACGCCAAACCGATGCTTCGCCAACCAGGACGGAAGCAGTATGAAAAACCGGCGTATCGGGACGTAACTCTTCGGAGCCGCCGCCATGATTGCCCCGACTATTGCGGCAGATGTCACAAGGAACACCAGACTGCAAATCCATATTCCAGCTTTTTCCTGCAATAGCGCGAATGACAGTGCTGGCGACCAGTAGTCACGGCCTTCTACATGACTTTGGGCTATTTGTGCGCTCTGTTCATTGGTATATGGGAATATCGCGACGAGCCCGAGACCCAGCACCATCGGCACTATGAGACTGCGAAGCCGGGAAACCCGCAGGGTAAGAAGCGCCCGTTCGAGGAGATAGTAGCCAAGGCTGAGCAGCAGGTACGCCGTCTGCGCCGGGAACCAGATGGAGGCCAGGACCTTCGGGATGAAAGGAGGGCCTCCCACCAGGACTGTAGAGACCGAGAAGGCCCCGAAAATGAACAACATCATCACGAAGACGACTGACAATTCGAAGAGCCCGAAGGCCAGTGTCCTTTCCTTGTTGGTCACCGGAAGGCTGAAGGACAGCTTGAGGAGTTCGTCTGCCTTCATGAAGAGCACCCGTATTAGTACATAGGTAACAAGGGCCCAGAACGCTACAGATACATTGGCGGCTTGAAGGACCGGTTCGAGGAGGCCGGTTCCACCGAAGTACTGCCGGATCACCACATAACTGAGCAGTGTAAAGCCGGCGAAGGCGGTGACAAGCAAGAGCAGTACTGAGATTCTGGCAGTCCGACTTGCCAGCAATCCGCGGCCCAACACGCGCCTGAGAATGAAAATCCAAAATAGCCGGAAAAGCAGTGCCACGCTCGCGCGCCGCATCTCAGGGGGTCTCCATTACCTGGATGAGCTCGTTGGCCAGGTCCGCGATGGTGCCATGGTCCGCGATAAGGTCACCGACCGGGGCTTGGACAACCATGCTTCCCCTAATAAGGAAGGCAAGCTGATCGGCAACCCGCTCCAACATTGCGAAGTCATGGCTGCACAGCAAGACCGACCGGCCTTCCGCGACGAGTTCCTTCACGTCACCTTCGAATATTCTGAGCGCGTCAATGTCTATTCCGTTCAAGGTCTCATCAATGACAGTGAGCCTCCTTCGCAACATGAACGCCGCGATGAGCTGCAACTTTTTCCGCATGCCATGCGAGTAGTCCTCTATGAGGTCCCGATGCCTTCCAGCCATGGAGTACTTCGCGAATTGCGACGTCAACGCGGCGCAGTCCAGGGCTTCCCCGTACAGGCCGTGCATGAAACGCAGGTATTCCTCGCCCGTGAGAAACTCCGGAAGGAAGTCATTGCTCGACAAGTAGATCGAGGACATCTTGGCATTGCGGCTCTGGCTTATGTCGGAACCGATCTTGACTTGACCGTTTTGGAGTTGCAGCAGGTCCAAGATGACCTTAATCAGTGTCGATTTTCCTGACCCGTTGGGTCCCACGAGTCCCATGATGCAGTTTGTCGGAATCGTGAACGAGACATCGTGCAGCACTTGGGTCCGGGAAGTGTAGGCGAAGTTAAGGTTTTCAACCGTCAGGTTCATTGTTGATACCCCTTTCAATGCTCCGGCCGTGGTGGCGCACTTTTGGTGTGCCACCACGACGAGTTGTTGGAACAGAGCTACCTGCATTCAATGAGGACTGAGACTCCCCACTGGCTCCAACTCCTGCATTCGAAGAGTAGGGCTCGGAAGCGCCGCCTAGGGGCCGATAGGTCGAATCTAGGTGTGAAAAACTTCGGACTAGGTGCAAATCGGGCAAAACACCTAGTGTCGCGTTTCTGAAGTAGTTAAGCGGTTGGCTTTTGCGAGGATTTGTTCGGGGGTTTTGGTCCAGACGAACGGGTGGCATCGGTCGTTCCAGCCGGTGATGAACTGGCGGATTTTCTGGTTGAGGTCTTTGACGCTTGTGAAGACGCCGCGCCGGATGGCCTGCCGGTCGATGATGCCGAACCAGACTTCGACGAGATTCAGCCAGGATCCCGAGGTAGGAGTGAAGTGGACGGTGAAGCGGGGATGGGCCGCAAGCCATGCCTTGACTTCGGGGGTCTTGTGCGTGGCGTA
>NZ_SMRU01000012.1 GCF_004354015.1 Arthrobacter terricola | reverse complement strand
GTCCTGATCATGCAGCCCGGCAATCCCTGCGGACTCGTACCGGCTGCGCCACCCTATGACCGTCGTCCGTGTCGCCCCGACACGCTCGGCGATCACGGTGTTCGACAGCCCCTCCGCGGCCAGCAGCACGATCCGCGCCCGCTGGGCGAGTCCCGCCCGTCCCGCCGAGGACCTGGACAGACGATTCAACGCCTCAAAATCACCATCACGAAGACCCAGGGCAGCAGCAGGACGATTGGCCATAACCAATCCTCCCAAACACCCAAACGTCTAGCTATTAACGACACGCGACACTAGTGCTGGCCGCGTTTGCCGGCTTCCTGTTCCTCGACGAACCCGGGCTCGGGGCTCGCATCATCGCCCGAGGCCTTCCGCTTCGCCAGGACCCCACGGATGACCTCGACGGCCACCGGGATCACGGAGACCAGGACGATCACGACGAAAATGATGTCCAGGTTGTCCTTGACCCACGGGACGCGGTCGCCCAGGACGAAGCCGAGCAGTGTGACTCCGCCGCCCCACAGCACGGCTCCGATGACGTTGAAAAGGAAGAATTTGCGCTTGTCCATTTGGGCGACGCCCACAATCACCGGGACGAACGTCCGGATGATCGGCACGAAGCGGGCCAGGATCAGGGCCTTGCCGCCGTGCTTTTCGAAGAAGGCATGGGCGCTTTCCACGTTTTCGCGCTTGAACAGCTTGGAATCGGGCTTGTTGAAGAGGGCAGGGCCTGCCTTGGCCCCGATGAAGTATCCCGACTGGTTGCCGATGATGGCCGAAACGACAATGAGGGCCGCGAGTGCCCAGATATTGAACTTGATGGTGTCCGTGGCCACGAGCAATCCGGCGGTGAAAAGCATGGAGTCGCCCGGCAGGAAGAATCCCACCAGCAGCCCCGTCTCCGCGAACACGATGCCGCACACGAGCAAGACCACCCAAGGGGCCAGTGCGGGGTCGGACAAAAAGATCTTAGGGTCCAGCCAAGAGGGGAGGAGCGCGGACATATGCGGTTGCACCGGTCCTGCGCCCCCCAAAGCGGATACGGCAAAGTCGTTTATCGCAGAAAGGGTCACTCTTCAAGGGTACGGGACATCCGCCGTCGGGCAGGGGCGTCGCGCGGCGGAGCGCCGGGCGGGGCCGGGGCGCCTGTAACCTTGACGGGTGGCATTGGACTTTACGGCGATCGACTTCGAAACTGCGAACGGCTTCAGGGGCTCGCCGTGTTCGGTCGGGTTGACCAAGGTCCGTGGCGGAGTGGTGGTGGAAGAAGCCTCGTGGCTCATGAGGCCTCCGGAAAACCATGACCACTTCGACTTCCACAACACCCGGATCCATGGCATCAGGGCCGAGGACGTCGCGGAAGCCCCGCGTTTCGCAGAGGTTTTCCCGGAAATCGGTGCGTTCATCGGAGAAGACATCGTGGCGGCCCACAACGCCGCATTCGACCTCGGCGTCATCCGTTCCGGCCTGGAAGTGTCCGGACTCCCCGGTCCGGCGTACGAGTACGTCTGTACCGTGATGCTGTCCAGGCGCTGCTACTCCCTGGTGTCCAACTCCTTGCCTTACGCCGCCGAAGAGGCGGGTGTGCCGCTGGTGAACCACCACGACGCCACGGAGGACGCGAGGGCGTGCGCCGGCATCCTGGTGGATATCGCGCGACGCAACAACGCCAACAGCATCGCCGAACTCTATTTGTCGCTCGGCTTGTCCTTGCCGGTGCAGCCGGCATTCCGTCCCGGCGAAGCGTTGTCGAAGCAAACGCTCGCCGCGCTCGCAGCAGTCGGGACCCGGCGCACTCAGTCGTCCGCAGCGGGCAACGGCGGCCGGAGCTGGAGCAGTTGGCCCGAAGAGGGCTCGAATCCGGAGCCCAACCTCGCTGCGGAGCCGAGCCACCCGTTGTTCGGCCAGACAGTCGTGTTCACGGGCGAGCTCGGCATTGCCCGCCCCGATGCGAAACAACGGGCAGCGGAAATGGGCGCGCGGCCGGAAAGCCGCGTCACGGGAAGGACCACCGTCCTCGTGGTAGGCGATGGTTTCGTGGCGGGCGATCTTCGCACGGGCCGCCTCACGGGCAAGGCCAAACGGGTCCTCGAACTCCATAGCCGCGGCCAGCAGATCGAAGTGCTGTCCGAGGGCGAATTCCTCCAGATGGTCGGCGGAAACTAGGACGACCGCGCGGCAGAGACTACGCGCGGCAGCGGCTATCCGAGAGTGACTGCGACCAGCCGCTGGGCCATTCCCCGGATGACGTCCTGCCCCTCAAGGTGATCAAGCCATTCGGAAGGCAAACCGGCTTCGCCGTAGAAGGCCCCAAGGATGTTGCCCGCAATCGACCCCGTGGAATCGCTGTCGCCGCTGTGGTTCACAGCCACCGCGACTGCGCTGCGGAAATGGTCCGCCGGATCTCCGTGCGCGTCGGCCGTCGCCAAAACCGCGTAGAGCCCGACGGCGAGTGCCTCCTCGGCCACCCAACCCTCACCGAGCCGGGCCGTGAGTTCCTCCGGGCTGAGTAGCGATCCCGACGCCGACAATTCGAGGGCGGCGCGCAAACGCTGCGGGAGTTCCGGGGCAGCGTCCGGCAAGGCCCCCACGACGTCGAGCGCGTGTTCGGCTGCCGTCCGTACCTTCGAACCCGCGGCCACTTTGTGGATCAGGAGGCTGAAGGCGCCCGCGCTCTGCCTGGCCGAAGGGTGGCCGTGGGTCAAGGCTGCGCCGTCCGTGCTGAGTTTGTAGACGGCTGCCTCGGAAATATGCGGGACCAGCCCGAACGGGGCGGAGCGCATCACCGTGCCGCAGCCCTTGGAGTCCGGATTGACGGGGCGCGCAAGGGTGCCCATCTCGCCGGTCCTGAGTCCGCTGAGGCAGGCTTTTCCGGGATGCCGGGCGTGCTTGAGGACTTCGTGGCGGTCAATCCACCGTGGTTGCGGGATGGGAGCGGAGGCCGGGAGGGCGACACCTTGGGTCCCGAGCCATCGCAAGTAGGCAAGCCACAGGCACGCGGTCTCGTCGGCGGCCACGCCGTCGTTTGCCCATTCGAGGGCCTCCACGAGGCCGTCCACGGTATACAGCGTCATCTGGGTGTCGTCCGAAAAGTGGCTGCCGCCGTCGAGCTGTTGAAAGGAAGTGAGCCCGGCGGCGCCGTAGCGCGAACGGATGGCGGCGACGTCGTCGAACTCGACCGCGTAGCCGAGCGAATCGCCCAAGGCGCCCCCCAACAGGGTGCCGTGGATGCGGGACTCGAACGACGGCACGGCGGGGGACGGTTCAGCACTCATAGTGGTAAATCTACCGTGGGCCGTTCGCCTCTCCTCAACGTGGCGATCCGCGGTATCGATGCTGGCAAGCGCGCTGTCCATCATTGCGCCTGGTTGCTCCGCGGTCGCCGCAATCGCATTGGGCGGCTAGGCTCAGATACAGGAAGTGTCCAGACTCGGCTGACAGGATGCTTCAAGGCAGCACCTGCGCCAACAACGCCGCGCCATGCCGTGGAACGCGCCTCCGCGAACGCCCGACTCAACTTCGATTTAGGGGAACTTTCGATATGACCACCACTGCGCCCAATTCCTCCTCCCGCGGAACCGGGCTCATTGCCCGAGCCTGCGCTGAAGCATTGGGGACGCTGTTCCTTGTGGTCATCGGCCTAGGTGTCCTGATCTTCATCAACCCCCAGGCCGTTCCCGTCCCGGCGCCCCTTGCCAGCGGCCTTGCCGTTGCGGCGGCCATGCTCGCATTCGGCTATGTGTCCGGCGGCCACTTCAATCCGGCGGTCACCGTCGGCCATGTAATCGCCGGCCGCCTCAAGCTCGCCGACGGCGGCGCCTACTTGGTGGCCCAGGTCATCGGGGCGTTGGCGGGTGCCCTGGCGATCTACGCCGTCGTGCGTTCCGTGCCCGGGATCACCGACAGCCGCACAGTCTTTGACACCGCGACTTCCGGTTTCGGCACGCATTCCAGCTTCCAGGTCGCTTTCTGGGGCGTGGCCTTGGTGGAGGTTCTGGGCTCGGCCCTCCTGGTGACGGTCTTCCTCAGCGCCACTGCCCGTCGTAATCCCGCAAGAGTTACCGCGCCGATTGCGGTGGGCCTGACCGTTGCCGTGCTCATGCAGCTCGGCCAGTCCACGGGCAACCTCGCCTTCAACCCGGCCCGCGCCACTGCGTCCGCAATCTTCAGTTCGAGCTGGGCGGCCGGGGAGCTGTGGCTCTTCTGGGTGGGACCGTTGGTTGGTGCCGCGATTGTGGGCTTGCTTTTCCGGGTTTTCGGCGAGCCGGCGCGCATCGTGGAGTCCGGGAACGGTGATACCGACGTTGCCGACGAAGCGGCCGACGACGAAGAAGTGCCCGACGACGAAACCGGCGTTGGTGCCGAGGGCATCAGCGACGCTTCGGTACCGCCTGTCGAGCCCGCACCGGAGCCTGAAGCGGATCCTGCCCGCGACTTCTTCGACGGCAAGCGTCGCTGACGCCGGACGTGCATCCATAGGATACGAGCGCTGTTCCGGGTCCCGGAAAGGACAGCTAGGGATAGTTGCGGCCCATGCCGCCGCGCCGTGCCAATAATGTCGGTGGCTCCCGTTAGCGTGAAAATATGAAGCTTCTACACACATCGGATTGGCATCTCGGCCGCTCGTTCCACGGGGTCGGGATGCTGGACGCCCAACGCGACTTCATCGAGCAGTTGGTGGCATTCGTCCGCGAACGTTCGGTGGACGTCGTGTTGATTGCCGGTGATGTCTACGATCGCGCCCTCCCGGCGTTGGACGTCGTGAAGCTTCTCGATGATGCTTTGGTGAGGATCACCGATGCCGGCGCCAAGGTGGTCCTGACCAGCGGTAACCACGATTCCGCGATCCGGCTCGGCTTCGCTTCGCGATTGCTTGAACGCGGGGGAGTGCATCTGCGGACCCGCGTGGAGGATCTTGATTCTCCGGTGCTCTTTCCGCTTGAAGGCGAAGCCGGGGAAACGGCCATGCTCGCGGTCTACGGCATTCCGTACCTTGAACCGCGGCTCGTCGCGGACAAACTCGGCGTCGAGGCAGCGAGTCATTTTGAGGTAACACAGGCCGCTGTGCGCCTGATCCGCGAGGATCTTTCCCGGCGAAAGGAAACCGGTCCCGTCCATTCGGTGGTGCTTGCCCACACCTTCGCGAGCGGGGGCATCACCTCGGACAGTGAACGCGATGTGAGCATCGGCGGCTTGGGAGCGGTGCCCCTGGACCTGTTTGACGGCTTTGGGTACACGGCCTTGGGCCACTTGCACGGGCGCCAGGAATTGGCCGGCCACGTTCGGTATTCGGGATCGCCGCTGGCATACTCGTTTTCCGAATCCAAGCACCGGAAGGGCGCTTGGCTGGTCGAGGTTGGCCCCGGCGGCGTCGGGAACATCGAAGAGGTCCTGTGGCAGGCGCCGCGTGAGCTTGCGGTCCTTCGCGGAAAGCTCGCCGAGCTCCTGGAGTCCACCGAACACGCGTGGGCTGAATCAGCGTATTGCCAAGTCACCCTCACCGACCCGGTGCGGCCGGCCCAGGCCATGGAACAGGTTCGTGTCCGTTTTCCTGACACGATTGTCCTCAGCTTCGACCCCGAGGGCACGGACGGAAAATCCAAAGCCAGCTACAGCGCCAGGATCTCCGAAGCTGAAGACGACCTCGGTGTGTGTTGCGGCTTCCTGGACCACGTCCGGGGAAGACCCGCAGACGAGTCGGAGCAACAGGCGCTGCTCACGGCGTTGGAAGCGGTGCGATTGGAAGGGGCGGAGTTGTGAGGATCCATCGCCTTGAGATCGCGGCTTTTGGCCCTTTTGCCGATGAACAGCGGATCGACTTCGACCACTTGGGAGCGCAAGGGCTTTTCCTCCTGAACGGTGCCACCGGTGCGGGTAAAACCAGTGTGCTCGACGCCATCTGTTTCGCTTTGTACGGCTCCGTGCCGGGCGCGCGCCAAGACGGCAAGCGGCTTCGCAGCGACCACGCGGCCCCGGCTGCCGAGCCTAGGGTCGTATGCGAATTCTCGGCCCGCGGGAGGCGTTTCGAAGTGACACGTTCGCCGGCCTGGGAGCGTCCCAGTGCCCGCGGACGCAACGGCTTCACTACACAGCAGGCGAAAACACTGCTTCGTGAACGCGTGAATGGTTCATGGGAAGACAAGACCTCACGCAACGATGAAGCCGGGGCGGAAATAACGGACCTCCTCGGGATGGACAGGGAGCAATTCACCCGCGTAGTCATGCTCCCGCAAGGGGACTTCGCCGCCTTTTTGCGCTCGAAGGCCTCGGACCGGCTTGACTTGCTCCAGAAGCTCTTCGGAACGCAGCGCTTCGAAGCCATTGAGCGGCAACTGGCGCTTCAGGCCAATGCTGCCCGTGCCGAGGTGGAGGAACAACGCTCGGCACTTCAAGTGCTGTTCCAGCGTGCGGAATCGGAGTTCGCGCAACTGGGCATTGACGCCGGCGCCCATGGCCGGGATTTTGCGAGCCCGGATACTGCGAACCAACACACGGACAACCAGCACCCGGAAAGTGATGCCACTGGTGCCCGGGAACCCGTCCCCGCCGAAGCTACACCGGAAGCGCGACTTGAGGAGCTGGGGGAGCAGGCGCGCGCTGCGTCTGCGGAGCGGGAGGAAGATTCCACTGCTGCCGACGTCGTGCGGCTTCGGCTTGCTGACGAACTCGCCTCCGCCCGCGAACGCGTCCAACGGCATTCCAGGCTCGACGCCGCCACTCGCCGGCGTGAGGCGCTCACCGCGCGTGCGGCCGACGTCGAGGAACTCCGGGATCGCCTTGGCCGGCATCGGAAAGCGGCCGTCCTCGGCGGGCAGTTGGAAGCCGCGGACCGTGCATCCAGCGCTTTGCGGGCTGCGGAATCGAAGGCTGAACTCGCGTCGGCGAACCTTCGTGGGACGGGCTTGGCCCCGGAGCAGCCTGCTGTAGCCTTGGCGGGAATCCAGGAAACCATGGCTGTCCTGGAAGCCCGGATCGCGGACGAAGGCCAGCTTGAGGACATCGCCAAACGGCTTCGTGACCTCCAAGCCGCCGCCGAGCGGCGGGACGTGGCCCGAAAGGCCAGGACCGTCGCGTTGGAAGGGCTGCGCACCGAGGGCGTGGCCTTGGAGGGAGAACGCGAACTCCTCGAGGAGGCTGCACGGAACTTGCCGCTGCGCGAAGGCGAACTCGCTGCCGCGCAAAACACTGTCGCCCTGGTGGCCCGCCATGCGGCCGCGATCGACTCCCGCTCTGCCGCCGGGAAGGATCACGCGCTCGCCCGTGCGCTTTCGCAGGACCTTCGCCAGGAGTGGCTTGACCTGCGCGAAGCCCGTTTGGTGAACGCAGCAGCCGAGCTAGCGGCGAAGTTGCGGGACGGCGAAGCGTGCATGGTGTGCGGGAGCGAGGACCACCCGGCCCCTGCGCCTGCCGGACCCGCAGCCCTCGCTCTCGCCGAAAAGGCCGCGCACGAGCGTTATGAGCAGAGTGAACACGAGCTCCTCCAGGCAGCGGGCGAACTCGCCGCTGCCGAGCAGGAAGTTGCGGTTCTCGCCGGCCAAGGCGGAGGCGTCGATCCGAAGGTGGCAGCGGACGTGGAAGCCGCGGCGCGGGAAGCATTGGCGTCCACCCGGTCCGCCGTTGAAAGGCACGCACGCTGCAAGGGCGAACTTGCCTTGGTGGCAACCCGGATTGTGGAGTTGGAAGAAGAGCAGGACCGGGAGGACAAGGCTGCCGCCCAGGCAGACTCGGCCATGCGGCTGCTCAGGGAACAACAAGAATCCCTCGAAGCCCTGCTTTCCGGACTTCGCGCGGACTTCCCCAATTTGCGGGGAAGGATCGACTCCCTGGCACGCCAACGGGATTTGCTCCAAGCCGCCGTCGCCGCAGACCGGCAGGTGGATAGCGCCCGCGAATCCTCGGAGGATGCGTCCGCAGCGCTGAGCCGTGCCCTTTCGGTCAACGGATTTGAAGACGCAGAGACTGTCCGGGGCGAAATCCTTGAGGACAAGAAAGCCGTCTCGCTGGAGAATGCCATCCGGGATGTGGAGACCGAAGCCGCCCGGCTCGCGGAGCTGTTCGAATCGGAAGACCTTGTCCTCGCCGCCAAGGAAGCCGGGAACGGGGAGCTGCCCCTTGGCCCGGCAGAACTCGCCGCCCTCGAAAGCGAAACAGGGCAAGCGGAGGAAACGGCGCGCCGGCTTGCGCTTGCGGCAGGCCTTGCCACCAGGACCGTGGCGAGCCTTGCGATGATCCGCGGGCAATACCTCGATGCAGCGGCCGCGGGACGCGAACCCCGCGAACGTGCACGGATGCTCACGGACCTGGCCGACACCGCGCGCGGGGCGGGCAACAACGGCTACAAGATGAGCCTCAACAGCTACGTCCTGGCTGCCCGCCTCGAGCAGGTCGCGGCTGCCGCGTCTGAACGGCTCGTCGCCATGAGCGACGGCCGCTACACGCTTCAGCACACGGATGCCAAGGCGGCAAGGGGCGCGAAATCCGGGCTTGGCTTGGAAGTGGTGGATGAGTGGACCGGCCAGCGGCGGGACACCGCTACCTTGTCCGGCGGCGAATCGTTCATGGCTTCGCTCTCGCTGGCATTGGGGCTCGCCGATGTGGTCCAACAGGAAGCCGGCGGCGTGGACATCGAAACCCTGTTTGTGGACGAGGGATTCGGCAGCCTCGACGAACAGTCCCTCGAACAAGTGATGGATGCCCTCGAGGGCTTGCGTGACGGTGGCAGGGTAGTCGGACTCGTCAGCCACGTGGCCGACATGAAGCAGCGGATCACCAGTCAACTGCAGGTCCTCAAAGGCCGGAACGGATCCACAGTGCGCATAGTCGACGCAGCAGCGTTGGCCGCCTAGGAACGTCGGGCCCGAACCTCCCAAAGCGGGCTATCGGCTAAGCTTGGAGGGTTATACCGGGTCGCGCGCATCGGGAGGAGGGACGATGCGCACCCTTCAGCGAGCCTGGAAAGATGAACACGACTCCACAAAACGCCGCGGCCACTTCCGCGTTGACACACGCACACGATCTTCAGTCAACCGTTGATCCTGCCGCTGCCATTCACGGCGCTCCCGCCGCATCGCGTCGTTCGCGCCTGCCAGGCCGCTTCGCGAGGCTTCCTGAACTTGCCGGTAGCGGCTTCTTGCCGTTGGGCCTTTTCGCCAGGCTTCCCCTCGCCATGCTGACCGTTGGCACCCTGACCCTCGTGACCGCCGTCAGCCATTCCTACGCTATTGGCGGCATGGCCGCCGGAGCTGTCGGAATCGGGTCGGCCGTAGGTGCACCCATCCTCGGTTCGCTGGCCGACCGGCTGGGGCAACGGTCCATCCTCCTCGTTGCCGCCGTGGTCAATACCGCGATGGTTGTGGCACTTTTGCTGGCGGCCTACCTGACCCCTGGGTTCGATGAGCCAACAGATCCGATCGCCGTGCTCGTCGCAGCGTTCCTGGCGGGCTCGAGCTGTCCACAGGTGGGGCCGATGGCGAGGGTCCGTTGGATGGGGCTCACTACCCGAAACCTCACCCGAAACGGTTCTGCTGGACCCGGGAACGACGCCGGACGTGCAGCGCCGGGTCCGCTTGGTCCGGCGGCACACAGCGTTGCCGGAAGCCGGGCAGACCTGGATACAGCCCTGTCCTACGAAGGAACGGCTGACGAGATCACCTTCGTCCTCGGGCCGGCCCTGGTCGGTCTCCTCGCCAGCCTCGTTGCCCCGTGGTTGCCGCTCGCGCTCGCAGCAGCACTCACGGCCACGCTCGTTCCCGCGTTCGCGGTCCATCCCTCCCACCTCGCAGTGGTGCCGCACCAGCGAAAGGCGACGGCCGCCGTCGAGCATGTCCAGGGTGAAACCAAGCCGGGCGTCCGCTCGCGGGCACTGGCGAAGGTGGCTGTTCCGGTTCTTGCCATGGTGTGCATGGGAACGTTTTTCGGTGCTACGCAGAACGCTTTGAGCGCATTCTCAGCGCAGTTCGCCACAGCGGAAATCGCGGGACTGATGTATTCCGTTGTCGGTCTCAGCTCCGCCGTGGCGGCATTGTCGGTGGCCTACTGGCCCCGGCGTTTCGGGTTCGCCGCCCGCTGGGTGGCAGCCGCGGCACTGATGACGGCGTCCTCGCTGTTGTTGTTCCTGCCGTCCGGGATCTGGCCCATGGTCGGCGTGCTCCTGGTACTCGGAATTCCTGTGGGTCCCGTTATGGTGACGGTCTTCACCATCGGGGGAATAGTGGCTCCGGACGGTCGTCTCGCTACCGTCATGACGGCGCTCGCGAGCGGAATCGTTGCCGGAACTGCGTTGGGCGCTTATCTCGCCGGGCAGTTGGCGCAAGCCCAGGGACCTGCCGCCGCCTTTGCGGTGTCGTGTGCCGCGTCGGCTTCGCTCCTTGTCCTCGGGATCGTGGCGGGACTCATCCTGGGACGCAAGAAGGGATAGCCCCTAGGCGAGCTGGGACTCGATCCGGGCAGCGCTCGCGGCCAGGGCCTCCCCGACGGCGGCCTGGTCCTGTTCGCGGCGGATGTAGACGACGGCGATGGCAGCAGGCCTGCCGCCCGGAACCATGATCGGGGCGGCGAGGGAAGACAAGCCTGCGATGACTTCGTCGTGGCTCGCCGCGTAGCCGAGTCGTCGCGCTTCGAGCGCCTCGTGCCGGTACGGAATCCCCGGCACGCGGTCAGCCCACTCGTCTTCGCTCATGGTGGACTGTATGGCAATTCCAGGAGCCCCTGTATTCACGGGGTGGCGTGTTCCCGGATGCTGTGCCAAGGTCGCGGGGGAATGGCGCGGTTCAACGGTCACGAGGGTGACGCAGTCCTGGTGGTCCCACACGGCCACGAAGGCAGTCATGTTCAGTGTGTTGGCAAGCTGGGTCAGTTCGGGGAGGGCCGCGGTCTGGAGGTCGCGCGAGACGCCGCGGGCCAACACAGCCAAACCGGGTCCGGGCTGGACACGTCCGCCGTCGTCACGGATGAGGAGGGAGTGGTCTTCCAGGGTGCGCAGGATCCGGTAGGCAACGGAGCGGTGGACACCGAGTGCAGCTGCGAGTTCGGCGATTGTCAAGGGATGTTCCGCGGCGGACAGGATTTCCAGGGCCTGGATTCCACGGGAGAGGGTCTGCGAAGGCGAGGCGGCCGCCGTCGTTTCCTGTGGCTTCTTGGTGGCGCTGGGAGACATCATGGGCTCCATCCTATGTTGGCGGTATCCTGCAACCGGCCGGGTGTTTCGCGGGTTACCGCCGTCTTGTGCTGTGCTTCGCGGAAGACTATGGTCTATATGAGAATCTACTGTTCAACTATAGAACATTCAACAGGGATCAACGATGATTGCCAAGTCCAGCCATAACGCGGAACCCGGCGCCGTGGGCCGAACCACGCGGCCGCGGGAACACCATTTCCGCGGAAGCCTGGGCCGGTTCGCTACGGGCGTCGCGATCGTCACGTTCGATGGAGCCACCAAGAGGCATGGCATCACCGTCAACTCCTTCACCTCGGTGTCCATGGAACCTCCCCTTGTGCTCGTCAGCATCGCCCGCTCCACCAAAGCCCACGACGAACTCGCCGGGCGCCCGTTCAGCGTCAACATCCTTGGCGCGGAGCAGAAGCAACTCGCCCTCCACTTCGCTGGCCGCCCGGGCCCCGATCCCGTGTGGGTGGAAGGCGCCACCGCACCGCGGCTCTCACACGTCCTGGCATATTTCGAATGCACTCCCTGGGCCGCTTACGACGGCGGAGACCACACCCTCTATGTCGGCGAGGTTGTCGACTTCAACTACCGGAACGGCGATGCGCTCGCCTTCGCCAACAGCTCCTTTACCACCATCCCGGAAAGCCAGCTGGGAATGGAGGAGCTTCTGTAGCCGCTTGGCACTCCCGCCGCGCCCATCCCCCGCGATGGGCATTCAGCCTGACCAGCATTGGAGACGACCATGGGAATCCGGACCGGACAGCAGTACTTGGACAAGCTCAATTCGATGAACCCGCACGTCCTGATCGACGGCGAGATGGTCACCGAAAAGATCGCGGACCACCCGTCTTTCAAGAATGTGGCGCGCAGCTATGCGCAGCTCTTCGACATGCAGCATGACCCGAAGTATGCGGACGCACTCACCTACGAATCCCCGACCACGGGCGACCGGGTCAGCGCCTCGTTCCTGGTGCCGCGGACCAAGGAAGACCTCGAGCACCGGCACGCGGCCATCCGCACGTGGGCAGAGTATTCCAACGGATTCCTGGGACGGACGGGGGACTACATGAATGGAGCCCTCACCGCGCTCGCGGCAGCGGAAAAGTGGTTTGCGCAGGCTGATCCGATGTTCGGCGAGAACATCCGGCGGTATTACGAGCACTGCCGCGAGAACGACCTCCTGGCCACCCACACCCTGATTCCTCCGCAGGCCAACCGTTCGGTGTCCGGATCCGAGCAGCTTGGCGGCCAGTTGTCCGCGAGGGTGGTTGAGGAGCGGGAGGACGGAATCGTCATCCAGGGCGCACGCATGCTCGCCACGATCGCCCCCATTGCCGACGAGCTCCTGGTCTTCCCCTCGACCCTCCTTCGCGCCACGCCCGAGGACGCCCCCTACTCCTACGCCTTCGCCCTCCCGAACGATGCACCCGGCATGCGCTACTTGTGCCGGACGTCCCTGTACAACGGCGGAAGCACCCACGATGAACCCCTTGCCGGCCGCTACGAGGAGATGGACGCCGTCGTGGTGTTCGACCACGTCTTCGTTCCCAACGAGCGCATCTTCATGCTCGGCCACCCGGAGCTGTGCAACGCCTTCTATTCGGAAACGGGCGCGGGCGCCCTCATGACGCACCAAGTGGTGACCCGGACCATCGCGAAGAGCGAGTTCTTCCTGGGCCTTGCTTCGGAAATAGCCGCGTCCATCGGCATCGACGGTTTCCAGCACATCCAGGAGGACCTTGCCGAGCTCATCGAAACGGTGGAGATCGGCAAGGCGCTCATCGTCGCCGCCGAGGCCCAAGCGGCACCGAGCCCGGACGGGGTGCTGCTCCCACACTGGCCCACCCTGAACGCCGCCCGCAATTGGTACCCCAAGGTTGCCCAACGTTTCCCGGCAATCATCCGGAAGTTCTCGGCGTCGGGACTCATGGCCCTTCCGGGGGAAGCGGACGTCGCCAGTGAGGCTTTGCCGGACATCGAGATGTACCTGCAAGCGAAGACGCTGACCGGGCCCGAGCGCGTGCGGCTCTTCAAGCTTGCCTTCGATGCCAGCATTTCCTCGTTCGCCGGGCGTCAATCGCTGTATGAATACTTTTTCTTCGGCGATCCCGTCCGGATGGCCGGCGCGCTGGTCAACAGCTATGACCGCGAGCCCGCCCGCGCCCGGGTCCGGGAATTCCTCGAGCGCAAGGACTAGCGCAAGGACTAGCGCATGGGACCAGCTAAGCGAGCCGGGACGGTCAGGCCTGTCCGGCCCGCTCGAGCAGGCGCACGGCGTCGTCGTCTGTGAGTTGCTCGAAATGTTCGTAAAACGCGCCCACGGCATTGAACCGGCCGGGGGTGTGGAGGCACATCACGAGGTCGCAGACGCGGGTGATGGATGCCTGCGCCTCCAAGGAAGACACGGGAACCGCTGCGATGACCGTCGCCGCGCCGGCAGCCCGGACACCTTCGACGGCGGCGCGCATCGTAGCGCCGGTTGCAAGGCCGTCGTCGACAAGGACGGCGGTTTTGCCCTCGAGGTTGAGGTTGATGCCGGGATAGGTCCTGGCGCGCCTGAGGAGTTCTCCGCGCTCGCGCACCTCCACGGCGTCGAGGGATTCCTGGGTGATTCCGTGCTGGAACATCCGTTCGGCAAGCGGCCGGTTGACGATCCGGACTACCCTGCCGTTGGACCAGGCGAGCGCGCCGAACGCTGTCTCCTCCCGCCCCGGCATGCCGAGCTTGCGAACCAGGACGGCGCCATAAGGCTGGCAGAGATCGACGGCGGCCGCGGCAGCTACGGGAATCCCCCCGCGCGCGAGGCCCAGCAGAATGGTGTTCGGCCGCTCCCGCAGTTGGGGGAGACCTGCAGCCAGCCGGCGGCCCGCTTCAGTGCGGTCCTTGAAACGCATGCCCATTCGTCTCACTTCCACGTAATCCGGCGCTGAATCAAGCCTACCTTTCTTGCCGGGACCGCTCTCCACTGCCACGATTGCCGTGTGAACAAGCCCATCGGTTACTGGATCAAACGCCTGGACGCCGCGCTGGAGGGGCATCTTGACGCTACCCTGGCGAGGCTGAGGCTCAGCCGCAGGCAATGGCAAACACTCAATGTGCTTGCCGAGTCCCCGCTCAGCCCCGGCCAGTTGGAGGGCATCCTCAACCCCCTCTGGGGTAGCGACAAGCGGCTCCGCGAAAACGAATTGGCCGCTTTGGTGGGCCACGGCTTGATCATCATGATCGACGACCGCATCACCCTCAGCGAATCGGGCCACGCCAAGTACCTCGAGGCGCAGCGGATAGTCGAAGAATCCCGCAAGGACCTCTCGATGGGGATCGGCATCGACGAGTACGCCATGGCCCTCAGTGTCCTGGAGCGCATGACCCTCAACGCCGAGCGGCTGGCGCGCTAAGCGCCAACCCGCCCTAAGCGAATCCGTCCTAGGCGCCGAGGAACGCCACCGCGGCGTCCTTGAAGACCCTGCTGGTCACCGCATTGCTGTGGTTCCGTCCCGGCACCAACAGTTGTTCCACCATGCCCCCGGCACGAGCAGCCAGTTCGGCCAGCTCAGGCATGGTGGTTGCCCGTTCGTCTTTCTCTCCCGCCACCAGCAGCATCGGCATGTGGGGGACAGCTTCGGCGGGATCGAACGGTTCGCTCTTGATGGCTTCGATCAGGGAAAGCAATGCGAAAAGGTCGTTGCTGGGCAAGAGCTGCGCCATCTTGAGCAGGCCGGCGGTGGATTCGTCTTCGATGGGGGTGCCGTCCGCGAGGTAGCGCTGCGCGGCGAGGAGGTCGAAGGACGCCAAAGGGTCCTCCTTGTTGGGACCTCCAAGGACCAGCCGGTGTACGAGTTCCGGCTGGGTCGCCCCGAACTCCCAGGCGAGCCGGGATCCCAGGGAGTAGCCAATGACGTCGAGTCCGCTGGAAGGATCGCCGGGACGCACTGGGCGGGCTCCGGCGTCGAACACTATCTGCAGGAGATCCGCGCGGATCCGGCTGGGGGAGTACGAGTCCAGGTCCTCGGGCGAAGCGCTGCGGCCGTGTCCGGGAAGATCCACGCTGATGACTCGGCGGCCCGCGCCCTGGAGCGTTGAAATCCAGCCGGTGTCACCCCAGTTGAGCTTGCTGGACGAGGAGAAACCGTGAATCAGCAGGACGGGGCGCAATCCGGCGTCGGCACCTTCGGCGGGTTCGTGGACTTCCACGTGCAAGTGGGGATCCGTTCCTTCCACCGTGTGAATGTGCTCTCCTGTGTGCCTGCCGCTCATGGTGTCAGTCCTCATCAAGTACGGCGCTCAGGCGGACCCGGCGCTTGGGTGCGTCATCCTTTGGAACCGTGCCCACGATGCCGGCCGTGTTGTCCGGCACCTCGAACACCACCAGCGGTTCGCCGACGTTGATCGTTTCGCCCGGCGCACCGTGGATACGGATCACTTTACCCGCCTGCGGGCTGGGCAACTCGAGTGCGGACTTGCTCGTTTCCACCTCGACGAGCGGCTGGTTCCGCTCCACTTGGTCCCCCGGCGAGACGAGCCAGTCGAGGACGGTTGCTTCAATGAGGCCTTCGCCGAGGTCGGGCAGGGGGAAGCTGATTTCAGCCACGTCGATACTCCAGTACTCGTTGGATCCCCAAGAGGATGCGGTCAATGTTCGGGATGTATTCGTCCTCCAGGTCGCCGGAGGGATAGGGCACGTCGAAACCGGTGACCCGCTCGACCGGCGCCTTGAGGGTGTCGAAGCACTGTTGGGTGATGAGTTGGGCGACTTCGGCGCCTAGTCCGGAGGTCAGCGGAGCTTCGTGCACGACGACGGCGCGGCGCGTCTTCCCGACGGACCTCGCCAGGGCCTCGGCGTCGATCGGCTTGAGCCAGCGCAGGTCCAGGACTTCGACGTCGATGCCGTCCTCCGCGGCGAGCTCAGCCACCTGCAGGCAGCGGGCAACCATGGCGCCCCACGCCACCAAGGTGAGGTGGCGGCCCGGGCGGACGATGCGCGCGCCGCTCAGGGTACCGCCGTCGCGCATGTCGACTGGGCCCTTTTGCCAATAGCGGGACTTGGGTTCCATGAAGATCACCGGGTCCGGCCGGGAAGCCGCGTACTTGAGCAGGTGGTAAGCGTCATGCGCGTCGGATGGCGAAACAACCTTGAGTCCGGGAACGTGGGCGAACAACGCCTCGAGGCTTTCGCCGTGGTGTTCCGGAGCGCGGATGCCGCCGAAACTGGGCACGCGGAGGGTCACGGGCATGGGAAGCTTGCCGCGGCTGCGGTAGTTCATCCGCGCGATCTGGCAGACGATTTGGTTGATGGCCGGGTAGGCAAAGCCGTCGAACTGGACTTCCGGGATGGGGTGGAAGCCGGCCATTGCCAAGCCGACCGACATGCCGAGAATGCCCGATTCGGCGAGGGGCGTATCGAACACACGGGCATCGCCGTGCTTCGCCTGCAGCCCGTCAGTGATACGGAATACGCCGCCCAGGCGGCCGCAGTCCTCACCGAAGACCAGGGTTTTCGGGTCGGCGGTGAGGACGTCGTCCAGCGCGCGGTTGAGCGCTTGCTGCATGGACAGGTGCTCTACTTCGGCATATTCGACGGCGGCGTCGAGGGTGGCTGTGGTGCTCTCAAGCATGGTCGGACTCCTCTCGCCAGCGGTTGGCCTGGGTTTCAAGGGACGGGGTGGTTTCCTGGAAGACGAACTCGAACATTTCGCTTCCCGGCCGGGGGCCGAGGGCTTCGATTCCGGCCCGGATGGCTTCTTCTTCGGACCGGGCGGTTTCGTGCGCGGCGGCGAAGAAGTCGTCGTCGGCGATTCCATCGGCGAGCATGCGCTTCCGCAGCCGCTCCAAAGGGTCTTTGCCGGCGTCGATGCGTTCGTCGTCGAGGCTGCGGTAGCGTCCCGGATCGTCCGCGGTGGAGTGCGGGCCGCGGCGGTAGGTCATCGCTTCGACAACCATGGGTCCATGTCCCGTGCGGGCGTGGTCCAAGGCGCGACGGGTCGCCTCGTAAACCGCGACGACGTCGTTGCCGTCCACTTGGATGGCCGGCATGCCGTAGCCGGCAGCCCTGGCCGATACCGAGCCGCCGGCTACTTGCTTTTCGGTGGGGACGGAAATCGCCCAGCCGTTGTTCTGGATGAAGAAGACAACAGGGGCGTTCATCACTGCGGCGAAGTTCATCGCTTCATGGACATCGCCCTGCGACGAAGCGCCGTCGCCGAAATAGCTGAGCGCCACCCCAGGGGTTCCTTGGAGCGTTTGGCCGTGGGCCCAGCCGACGGCATGGAGGACGGACCCGGCAACCACCGCCTGGATGGGTGCCAGCCGGCTTTCCTGTGGATCGTACATTCCGCCGTGCCACGTCGCCTTGTGCGTGGACATGTACGCGACCATGTCCACGCCTATGGTCCTGGCAACGCCCATCTCCCGGTAGGTCGGAAAGGCGAAGTCACAGTCCAGGTCCAGCGCATAGGCGCTGCCCACCTGGGCTGCTTCCTGTCCGAGTTCCGGGGCGTAGCCGGGAATGATGCCTTGGCGTTGCCAGGCGACGGCGGAGGTGTCGAGGAACCGGACAGAGGCCATGAGGGAGTACAGCTCCCTGAGCTGCTCCGGTGCCAGGCCGGGGGTCGTTTCCGAAGCCGACGGCGCTGTCCCCACAGTCACCGGGCCGGGTTGAAGTATGTCCATGGACGTGACCGTAGTCACTCGCCGATCAGTAGGCAATCAGCCTATTCAATGCTGGGCAAACTGCCAAGAACTGTCAGTAGAATCTCTGGATCAATAGGCAGTTTGCATAGTCGTGGCTCGCCTACTTGAGCGGCAGTTCAGCGGGTTGCGGCGCGCGGGCAGCCTTGGCCTTGGCACCCAGGCGGCATGCCACTGCGATGCAGGCGACCAGCAGGAACGTGCCGAGCAACTGGCCCGCGCTGCCTGCGTCCGAGAACCCCACGCCGAAAATGAGGGCAAGGAGTGCCAGTCCGAGGATCGTCAGGGCCGGGAACCCCTTCATGCGCAACGGCAGCGGCGTACCTTCACGGTCGGCCCGGCGTCGAAGGATCAATTGCGAGACCAGCGCCGTTCCCCACACCACGAGGCACGTTGAGCCGACCAGGTTGAGCAGTGCCGGGAGGACGTGGTCCGGGAAAAGCAATTCGAGGATCGTGGCGATGAAGCCGAATGCGACTGAAACCCCGACGGCGGCCATCGGCACCCGGGCGCCGCGCAGGCGCGAGAGGAATGCCGGGGCTTCGCCGCGCTCGGACAAGGAAAAGACCATCCGCGACGCGCCATAGAGGTTCGCGTTGAGGGCCGAGAGCAGGGCGACGACGGCAACGAGGGTAATGGCCGTGCCGGCACCAGGGATTCCGGCGAGGTCCAGGACGCCGGCGAACGGAGACTTCAGTTGTGCGGATGTCGACGGCAGGACCGCGGCGATAACGAAGACCGATCCGATGTAGAAGACGAGGATGCGCCACACCACGGTGCGGATGGCCCGCCCGACGCTCCGGGCCGGCTCCGCAGTCTCCGCAGCGGCGACGCTCACGATTTCAGTGCCGCCGAAGGCGAAAATGACCACAAAGAGGGCCGAAGCGATTCCTCCCCAGCCCGAGGGTGCGAAGCTCCCGGTGATGTTCCCGAGGCCGGGCGAGGCCACGCCGGGAAGCCAGCCGAACAGCAATGCCGCGCCGATGATGAGGAAAGCCACAATCGCCGCGACTTTCAGGATGGCGAACCAGAATTCGAATTCGCCGAAGTTCCGGACGCCGGCAAGGTTGATCGCAGTGAACGCCACCATGAAGGCGAGGGCCAGCGCCCAGACGGGAATGACCGGCCACACTGAGAACAGCAAGCCTGCGGCGCCGAGTGCTTCGGCCGCGATCACCACCACCAACTGAAGCCACCACAACCAGCCGACCGTGGACCCCGCCGTCTTCCCCAAAGCCTTTTCCGCATAGACCGAAAAGGCACCGCTGTTCGGGTTGGCGGCCGCCATTTCGCCCAAGGCCCACATCACCAGGATGATCAAAGTTCCGGCCACGAGGTAGGAAATGAGGACGGCGGGACCGGCCGCGTGGATGCCCGCGCCGGAGCCGAGGAACAGGCCTGCGCCGATCGCGCTCCCCAGGCCCATCATGGTGAGTTGCCGGGGCTTCATCGAGTGGCCGAGCTGCTGCGAAGAAATGGAGGGTTGAACAGCGGCGGACTTCGTTGTCATTCGTGTTTACCTTCTTGTGGACGGATTGTCGCGTGGTCCTTATGGGACCTATCGAATTTACCGCTTCGCAGCGAAAGTGGCGAAGGACACGTGTGAGAACATGGATGCAGCGTGGCACCATTCCCGCCGCTCGGGTATCGATTTGCGCAGTGCTGGCGCGGATGGAGGAAAAATTGGCAATAGTTGACGAGCTTGACGCCAAGATTGTTCGATTTTTCACGGACGCTCCACGGGCGTCGATCCTTGAGGCATCCCGGGTCTTGAAGATCGCGCGCGCCACAGTCCAGGCCCGCTTGGACAGGATGGCCGAACGCGGCGTCGTGGCTCCGTGGGTTCCGCAGCCCGATCCTGCGGGCTTTGGCTACCCGGTGGTGGCCTTCTGCTCGTTGACCATCAACCAGGACCTTGGCCATGACGCGGTCGTCGAGGCCTTGGCCGCCATTCCGGAGCTCATTGAAGTCCATACTGTGTCCGGAAATTCGGACCTCATGGTGCGGGTAGTGGGGAAGTCGAATTCGGACCTGCAGCGGGTACTCGATTCCCTCATCGCCACCCGGGCGGTGCTGCGATCGTCGTCGGTGATCGTCTTGAACACCCACTTCCAAGGCCGCACCTTGCCGCTCCTTGAAGCGGCCGCGAAGGAGAGCGCGGGCTGAAATATTTGGACACCGTCCCCGCGCGGTCGTACCATTAGTTCTAGTCATTTTGACTTTAACTAATTTTCCGGACTCCGGCGGTCCCGACGACGCCTGCGAGGGGCTGTCCCGGCGAGGGCGCAGTGGAGACCGGGCAACGGCAATGGAGCGGGGTGAATAGCGTGTACGCAAACTCGGCCAACGTGGCAGAGCGCAGGCTCGCGCCGCCGTCGTTGGCTATTTCCACGGTGATTTTCGCCCTCCGCCCGAGCGAACGATCCGGCCGCCCCACGCTGTGGCTGCCGCTGGTCCGGCGCATCCGCGAACCGTTCAAGGGCCTGTGGGCCTTGCCCGGAGGCCCGCTGCAGCACGACGAATCCCTCCAGGACGCCGCTTCGCGGAACCTCCGCGAAACCACGGGACTTACCCCGCACTACCTGGAACAGCTCTACGCCTTCGGCGGTCTCCACCGCTCGCCCGCCCAACGTGTCGTGTCGATCGTGTACTGGGCTCTCGTCCAACCCACCGAGGCCGCCCTGGCCGACGAATCCGAGAACGTCCGCTGGTTCCGCGCCGACAGGCTCGCCGAGCTGGCCTTCGACCACAACGCGATCGTGGACTACGCCTTGTGGCGGCTGCGCAACAAGATGGCCTACGGGTCCATCGCCTACCACCTGCTCGGGGAGTTCTTCACGTTGGCGCAAGTCCGCGAGGTCTACGAGGCCGTCCTGGACCGCCAACTGGATCCGGCGAATTTCCGCCGGCAAATCAAGGGAACGCCGGAAATTGAGGAAACCGGTGAATACCTCCAAGGCGGAAAACACCGCCCACCACGCCTCTACCGCTTCACCGGCACGCCCGGACTCGGGCCAGACAACAGGAGTACACCATGAGCAGCGTCAACACGGCGATCCAGCTGATCACGCGGGAGGAAGCCGAGAACGGCCGTTCGGCCGCCGGTGCCACGTGCAGCCCCGCGCTGGCCCAGGGCCCGTGGGAATACGACCTCGCCGAAGCAGCAGCCGGTATCCCCGCCTACGGGCCCGGCGCATCGAGCTCCGACGCCGCCCCGAAGGCTACGCCCCGTCAAGGCCAGCTCCCCGAAGAGTACAAGCTGGCGAGCGACGCCGAGCTCGACGCCCGAATCCGTGCCGCCAAGGCGACCCTGGGGGACCGTGCCGTCATCCTGGGCCACTTCTACCAGCGCGACGAAGTGGTCCAGTACGCCGACTTCGTGGGTGACTCCTTCCAGCTGGCCAACGCGGCCCTGACCAAGCCGAACGCAGAGGCAATCATCTTCTGCGGCGTGCACTTCATGGCTGAGACCGCGGACATCCTTTCCAGCAGCGAGCAGTCCGTGATCCTGCCGAACCTTGCCGCCGGTTGCTCGATGGCCGACATGGCCGACGAAGACTCCGTGGAGGAATGCTGGGAACAGCTCGAAGAGCTCTTCGGGTCCGCTCCGGATTCCGAAGGCCGGGCCCCCGTCATTCCGGTCACGTACATGAACTCCTCTGCGGCGTTGAAGGCCTTCTGCGGCCGCAACGGAGGCATCGTCTGCACATCCTCGAACGCCAAGACGGTCCTCGAATGGGCCTTCGAACGTGGCCAGCGGGTCCTGTTCTTCCCGGACCAGCACCTCGGACGCAATACCGCCAAGGCACTCGGCGTTCCGCTGGAGCAAATGCCTATGTGGAACCCCCGCAAGGAATTCGGCGGAAACGACGAACAGACGCTCCTGGATTCCCGCGTGATCCTTTGGCACGGATTCTGCTCGGTCCACAAGCGCTTCAACGTAGCCCAGATCGAGAAGGCGCGCGCCGATTTCCCGGGCGTCAACGTCATCGTGCACCCCGAATGCCCCATGGAGGTGGTTGACGCGGCAGACGGCGCAGGCTCCACGGACTTCATCAAGAAGGCCATCGCAGCAGCCACCGAGCCCACCACCTTCGCCGTGGGCACCGAGATCAACATGGTGAACCGCCTTGCGGCCGAAAACCCGCAGCACACCATCTTCTGCCTCGACCCCGTCATCTGCCCGTGCTCCACCATGTACCGCATCCACCCCGGCTACCTCGCCTGGGTCCTTGAGGAACTGGTCGAAGGCCGCGTCGCCAACCGCATCACGGTGGACGAGTCCGTCAAGGACAACGCCAAGATCGCCCTCGAACGCATGCTGGCCGCCAAGCCCCTCTAGTCCACACCCGACCCACCCAGCCGAATCGAGCTTCACATGACCGCAGAACGCTTTCCCGGTGCTTCGGCACGGCGGCGACTTGTCGTCGTCGGCAGCGGCATCGCCGGACTCTATTCGGCCCTGCTCGCGGCCGAAGCCGGGCAGGATGTCATCCTCCTTAGCAAGGGCGCGCTCGCAGACAGCAACACCTTCCTGGCGCAGGGCGGCATTTCGGCAGTGCTCGATGCTCCCGCTCCGGGCGACACCGTGGCGGCGCATATCGCAGACACCCTCAAGGCAGGCGGTGGGCATTGCAACCCCGAGGCCGTGCGGGTACTGTGCAGCGAAGCCCGGCAGGACATTCTCGGGCTTGAGCGCTTTGGCGTCCGTTTCGATGTGGGTCCCGACGGCGGTCCCGCCTTGGGACTCGAAGCCGCCCACTCGGCTCCGCGGATCCTCCACGCCGGCGGCGACGCCACCGGCGCGGGAATCGCGAAGGCGCTCATCCTCGCTGCACTGGACGCGCAGGAAGCCGGGAAACTGAAGGTCGTAGGCCACGCGCAGGTGACGTCGCTGATCCAGTCCGAGGGACGGGTTACCGGCGTCGAGTTCCTCAGGGGCGGCCGGATGGAGAGCATCGACGCAGACGCGGTGCTGCTTGCCACTGGCGGAGCCGGGCGGCTTTTCTCCCAGACAACCAACCCTTCGGTGGCAACCGCGGATGGACTGGCACTCGCCTGGCGGGCCGGAGCCGAGCTCGCGGACCTGGAGTTCTTCCAGTTCCATCCCACGAGCATGGTGCTGGCCGCTGCGGGTGACACCGAGCCTGAGCCTCTCCTGGTCTCCGAAGCCGTCCGCGGTGAAGGCGCCATCCTGGTGGACGCGACGGGCGAGCGGTTCATGCCGGCCTACCACCCCGATGCTGAGCTCGCTCCCCGAGACGTGGTCTCGCGCAGCATCGCCCTGCACCTGGCGTCCCTGGGCGATCCCAGCGGCCACGTCTTCCTTGACGCGCGCGTGGTCGAAACCGCCAAGGGGCCGGGCTACCTGGAGAAGCGCTTCCCGACCATCAGCGCCAGAACCCGTGAAGCCGGTATCGATTGGACCCGCGAACCCGTTCCCGTCGCCCCGGCGGCGCATTACTGGATGGGTGGCGTGGTCACCGACTTGCACGGCCGCACTTCCGTGCCCGGCCTGCTCGCGGCTGGTGAAGTCGCGTGCACAGGTGTCCAGGGCGCCAACCGCCTCGCGAGCAACTCGTTGCTCGAAGGGCTCGTCTTTGGGCGGCGGGCTGTTGAGCGATTCCTTGGGACGCCGCCGAACGGTGGGAGGACCGACTCGCTAGTTCCCTCGGCGCCTGCGCTCCGGTCTCACGCCGGCGAACGCCTCGCAAGCCCGGCGGCCAGCATGGACCTCCACGCAACAACGGCGCTTTCGGGAGCCAGCGAGCCGGCTGAGGCGCTCACCGCGTGGCAGCCTGAACTTGTCCCTGAGCCCTTCTCGCGGGCTGCCCTTCGGCGGCTGATGACTGCCAACGCCGGCGTCCTGCGCTCTGGTGAGCTCCTCAGGGAGGCGGCGGGGGCACTCGGCGCGTGGGCCGACGTCGTACGCCCTGAAAGCGTGTCCGCCTCCCTGGACCCGCACCGGCACGAAGACGCCAACCTGCTCCTCGCGGCGCAATTGCTAGTTCAAGCCGCGCAAGCGCGGCGAGGCTCCCTTGGCGCGCACCACCGAAACGATGCCGGGCAAGAACCAGGGACCACCACCGAATCCACACAACAGCGATACACCATCCGCCGGAAAGCGAGCCTCGTCAATGACTAGCCTGACCCTCCCCGCAGCACCCGTCCGGGAGATCCTCGAGCGGGCGTTCGCGGAGGACGCCCCGAACGGCGATATCACCTCGCAACTGCTCATTCCCGCCGACGCCCGAGCCACCGCGGTGCTCAACGCCCGGGTTCCGGGCGTCTTCAGCGGCGGAACCGTGTTCCGCGACGCGATGCTGCTCATCGATCCGGACACCGAGGTTGAGCTCTTCCTCGCCGACGGTGAAGCGTTCGACGCCGGTACCCACCTCGCCCGGGTCAGCGGCCGCGCACGCTCCGTGCTCCTCGCCGAACGCGTGGGACTGAACCTCGTGCAGCGAATGAGCGCCATCGCCACCAAGACTGCGGAATTCGTCAAGCTCGTCGACGGCACCAAGGCCCGTATCACGGACACCCGGAAGACAACCCCCGGGCTCCGCGTCCTGGAACGCTACGCCGTGCGGTGCGGCGGGGGAGCCAACCACCGCTACAGCTTGTCCGACGCCGTCCTGGCGAAGGACAACCACCTGGCTGTCATGACGGGTGGCGATTCCGCGAAACTCACTGCCTTGCTGATTGCCGCGAAAGCCCAGCTCGGACACACGACGCACTTCGAAGTGGAAGTGGACAGCGCTGAGCAGATTGAACCGGTGCTCGCGGCAGGCGTCGGCACCATCATGCTGGACAACTTCTCCCTTGAGGAACTCCGTGCCGGAGTGCGGCAGGTGGCCGGACGCGCCGTGGTCGAAGCGAGCGGCAACGTCAACGTCAACACCGTGGCGGACATCGCGGCTGCCGGCGTCGATGTGATCTCCATCGGTGGGCTGACGCACAGCGTCTCGGCGTTGGACCTCGGACTTGACGTGACCCTCGACGTGGCCAGTGAATCGCCGCTTGCTGCGACAACGGGAGTCGGCTAGTCCCGTGATTTTCCTCGACGCGGCGGCGACCACTCCGGTCCGCAAGGAAGTCCTCGAAGCGATGTGGCCGTATTTGACCGGTGAATTCGGAAACCCGTCGAGCCACCACGCCCTCGGGGAATCCGCTGCCAACGCACTCTCCGCGGCCCGCGCGACTGTGGCGAAGGCGATCGGATGCAGGCCGGGGGAGATCACCTTCACGTCCGGGGGCACGGAGGCCGACAACCTCGCCGTGAAGGGAATCGCGCTGGCGAGGCGCGCGCGGGATGCCGCGCTCAACCGGATTGCCATCAGCGCTATCGAGCATCCGGCAGTCGAGGAATCCGCCCACTACCTGGAGCGGGTCCATGGGTTCGTCGTGGACGTCGTGCCGGTTGACCGCTACGGGACGGTGACGCCGGAAGCCCTCCGGTCCGTGCTGCGACCCGAAACGGCCCTCGCAAGCATCATGTACGCGAACAACGAGATCGGCACGGTTCAACCAGTGCGGCAACTCTCGGAGATCTGCGCCGAATATGGTGTGCCTTTCCATACCGATGCCGTCCAGGCCGCCGGGTGGCTGCCGATCGACGCCAAAGAATTGGGCGTGGATGCCTTGAGTATCTCCGGCCATAAGCTCGGCGCCCCGAAGGGCAGCGGTGTCCTCTACGCCAAGGGGAGGTTGCGGCTCGAACCGCTGGTCCACGGCGGCGGCCAGGAACGGGGACGGCGGTCCGGAACGGAAAACGTGGCAGGCGCCGTGGCGTTGGCTACTGCCCTGGCCCTTGCGACTTCCGAGCAGTCCGAGCGCGCCGACCGGGTCTCGCAGCTTCGGGATGCCTTCATCCGCACGATCCTCGAAACCGTTCCCGGAGCCCTGCTCACGGGACATCCTTCGCAGCGACTGCCCTCAGTTGCGTCATTCTGCTTCCCGGGCACCAGCGGGGAATCGGTGTTGCTTGAGCTCGAGCGGCTCGGCGTGGTCTGTTCGAGCGGATCGGCGTGCGCCGCGGGATCCGATGCCCCGTCGCCAGTGCTGACGGCGCTCGGCATCGAGGCGGAAGTGGCGCAGACCGCGGTCCGCTTCAGCTTCGATTCCACGGTGACCGCGGCCGAACTCGAGCAAGCCGTCGACGCCGTGGCTGCCGCCGTCGGGAGCGTGCAGGGGCTCGGGAAGCGCTGAGTGCGCGAGCGCTGGGTTCGAATTACAACGACAATGGGGGCCTTATCCCAGTCTCCCGTCGAGGAACGTGACCCCACACAAAGGGCCCATTCGTGCCCCGCGGAATTCCCCGCCCGCCCTTGAGGGTGAACCGGTTGGCTAGGTTGAATTGATCCTATGAGATCGAGACCCGACTCCGGTCCAGATGGACCGCATCGGAGCGGCCTCGACTGGCAGGAGGCGGCGCAATGACACTGGAATACACGCTCACCCTGGCTGACCCTCGCGCGATCTTGGAGACTGTCGGCGGCAAGGGTGCCTCGCTGGCTCGCCTCGCCAGCCGGGGCTTGCCCGTGCCGGACGGCTTCCATGTCACCTGCGAGGCGTACAGACGCTTCGTCGCTGACCACGACCTCGGACCTACGATCCTGGGGATGCTAGGCGCGGTGGATCCGTTTCAGCCCTCCTCGCTCATGGCGGCGTCGAGCGCCATATCCGATCTGTTCGCCAATGCTCCGATGTCGCCCGGGATCGCCAATGCCATCGCCCACGCGTATGCACAGTTGCCCGAAGGTGGGGCGGTCGCGGTGCGCTCTTCCGCCCCCGCGGAGGACCTGCCCGGGATGTCCTTCGCGGGCCAGCAGGAGAGCTATCTCAATGTGCGCGGCCAGGATGAGCTGCTGGAAGCCGTGGCGCGCTGCTGGGCTTCCCTCTGGACAGATCGTGCGATCGCCTACCGGCTCATGATGAGGGTCGACCAGCGATCACTGTCGATGGGCGTGGTGGTCCAGGCCATGGTGGCTTCGGAGGTTTCGGGGGTGCTGTTGACAGCCGATCCGACAACGGGGGAGCGGGGGGAGATGGTCGTCAACGCCAGCTATGGCCTCGGGGAAGCGGTGGTGTCGGGCCTGGTGATGCCGGATGTCTTCGTGGTGGACAAAGCGAACCTAGCTGTGAAAAAGGCGACGCTCGGGGTGAAGGAGGTGGCCGTCGTGGCGGCGAAGAAGGGCACGGCCACCGAGTCCGTTCCGCCGGATCGTCGCGGGCGGCTGGCGCTCTCGGAGCTGGAAGTACGGGATCTGGGGGAACTGGCCCTTCGGGTGGAGAGGGAGTCCGGGGGCGTGCCCCAGGACCTTGAGTGGGCGTTTGCCGAGGGGCGCTGCTGGCTCCTCCAGGCCCGGCCGATGACGGGCCTGCCGCCTGCCCCGCTGAAGGACGTGCGCTGGGAGCCTCCCATACCGGGCACGAAGTGGATTCGCCGCCAAGTGGCCGAGAACATGCCCGAGCCCCTTTCCCCGCTCTTCGAGGAGCTGTACCTCAGCGAAGGAATGGAGCTCGCCATGGCCAAGGACATGGAGATGTTGGGATATCGCGGTGTCGTCGCCGACACCGGAGTCCCCTCGTACGCCACGGTGAACGGCTACGCCTACCTGTGCGCCAGCTTCACGATCAACTGGAGGGGCCTGCTGAAACTTCTGACCGCCCTTCTCGGCGGCAAGACGATGCGCGCGACCTTTGTCAAAGCGATCCCGTACTGGCGGGATGAAGTCCTGCCCGGACACCTGAAGACCGTGGAGCGGTGGAAGGAGCTGGACCTGGCCTCTGCGACCGACGAACAGCTTCTCGATGGGATCCGCGAACTCACTCGATCGGAGGCCATCTACTGGGGCAGCACCACCCTCGTCCTGGCCGCCGCGAAGAACAGCGACATTGCCCTCGGCCGCTTCCTTGCCATGGCCATGCCGGGAAGTGGCCTGAGCAGCGCGCTCTTCCTGCGGGGTTTCCCGTCGAAAGCCCTCGAAGCCGAGGCGGAGCTGCAGGCAATAGCCGGGCAGGTCCGCGCCTCCGACGATCTGCGCCAGCTGGCCCGATCTACCCCTGCCCAGGGGCTGCTCGATGCCCTGAACACCGGCTCCAGATGCAGCGTCGTGGCGGGGCGCCTCCAGCGCTACCTAGATCGCTACGGCCACCAGGTCTACAACCTGGACTTCGCGGATTCGACCCAGGCCGAGGACCCGATACCGGTCCTGCTCAGCCTGAAGGCCAACGTGCAGCAGCCGGGGGTGGAAGTGAGCACGCGCCAGGCGGAGATGGCCCGCGACCGCGAAAATCTGGTGGAGCAGATGGCTCGCTCCCTGGACCCGCTGCGGCGGCGCCTCTTCCTGAAGGTCGTGCGCTGGGCGCAGGGCTTCGCCCCCTACCGGGAAGAGACCCTCTTCTACATCGGTTCCGCCTGGCCAGCCCTCCGCCCGCTCGCGCTGGAACTGGGCCGGCGGCTGGCCGAGGCCGGTTCCCTCCATGCCCCAGTTGATGTGTTCTACCTTCGAACGAGCGAGCTGCTGGCAGCCAGCCAGGCTCGAAGGGCAGGACAGGCCCGCCAGGACCTCGCCCGGCTGGCCGCGGAGCGCCACGAGCTGCGGGAGGCCCGAAAGCGGCTGCATCCGCCCGCGGCCGTGCCCCTCGCCGCTAGGTGGAAAATGGGTCCCATCGATCTGTCCGGCTTTGAGACCCAGAAGAGGAACGTCGATACGGGGCCGACCTTGAAGGGCTTCCCCGTGAGCCCTGGCCGGGTCACGGCCCCGGCAAGCGTGATCCTCTCTCCCGGCGACTTCGACAAGATGGTGCCCGACACTATCCTCGTCTGCCCTACGACCGTTCCCGCCTGGACGCCTCTCTTCGCCCAGGCGAAGGGTTTGGTCACGGACATCGGCGGAGTGGCAGCCCACGGTTCCATCGTCGCGCGGGAGTACGGCATCCCCGCGGTCATGGGTACGGGCAACGGCACGCAACGGATCGTCAGCGGGCAGCTGGTGAGCGTGGACGGAGACACCGGCACAGTGACCTTGACCGTCTAACTCTTCGCGCCGGGATCTGAACCATTACGGAGCGAAACACCGGACTCACCCACGAGGCCGCCTCCGCGGTTGGCAGCGAAGGGTGATCTCCAACGGCAAGGTGATCTCCAACGGCGCGTGGGACCCACGGCTGCGGGACATGACTCACGCCGAACTATCGGGCTTAGCTGTGAATCGCAGCGATAAGTGGCGGCATTTTCGCAGAGCTAAATGTCACCGCGGCAACCCGTGAGTCGGCCAGATGGCCTTAACTGTGATGTAGTTACGCGGTGATGTGGCGGAGAACGGGGTCCGCGATTCTGCGAGTCGGTGCGCACAGGGTTTGTCCGAGTTCCCTGAAGGCGTCGTCCCGGTTCGCGAAGTACCCGTAGTCGGCTCGGACGAACCGTGAGAGGTTATACGCATTGTCGTCGGCTCGGCCATCCCAGTCGACGGCGCAACGCCCGGCGGCTTCGAACAGCGTTTCCGGGCCGCGGTTTGTGAATGATCCGCCTCCCCGGCATCCGATCGTACCGAAGAGCTCGGACGCGGACTGCCACTTTTCAAGGCTGAATTCCGGCCATGCGAGCAGTATCGGATCCGGAAGCGCAAAGCCGATGTGGGGAAAGCGCGGATACCAGAAGGATCGATCGATGAGTAGGGCGCGCACTCTTGTGGCAACTCCGATGGCCCGCGCTACACTTTCGAGAATTGCGAGGCGTTGGCTGCATGACCCGAAGCCGCGCGCGAGTGTTCTCGAGGCTGGAGTGCTCTCCTCCAGCGCATAAACGGCGCGCACCTCATCGCGGATGATCGAGTGAGCAGCCTGGAGCACGGCAACCTGCCTACGGGACTGCGCCAGGTCTTGCGAGTGAACCACGAGACGCGCAATCGCCGATGATTCACAATCGAGAATGCCTGTTGCGGCAACGGAGCCTGGCTGTGCCGCGCCCCCTCCAACCCGGGCAGGTGCACGCCTGTACCAGGGGGTGAGGATCGCAGTGATGGGGGTCAAGCCTGCGTCTCCGCTGGCTGGCCGGTGCTGCGCTTCCGGACCTGGCGTAGCACAATCTGCTCGGGGCAGACGGTAGAGAGGAAGTCACCGACCGAGAGGGCAAGCCGTTCACCTGCCAGCGAGTAGAGGATGCGATTGGCGTCCCGCCGCTCAGTGACCAGGCCCGCCTGGCGCAGCACGCCCAGGTGCCGGGAGATGGTCGGGCCCGTGGCTTGGAACCGCGCGGCGATCTCACCGGCGGCTAGCTCGCCGTCCTTGAGGTCCTGCAGGATCTGCCTCCTCGTCGGGTGCGCGAGAGCGGCGAAGACGTCTGATGCCGTATCTGTCATTTTTGCAATATAGCATAATTGCTATATGAAGTTTAGCTTCATTGCTAATAAGCGAAGGAGCAACATCATGCGTGTGGCTATCACCGGCGGTACCGGGTTCGTCGGACATCACCTCGCCGAGCGGCTCGACCCCGCGGACACCGTCATCGTGTCCCGCCGCACGGGTGTGCCGATCGACGACGTGGGGGCATTGACGGCAGCATTTGCTGGCTGCGATGTTGTCGCTCATTGCGCGGGGATCAATCGCGAGATCGGCGACCAGACCTTCGCGCACGTGCACGTAGACGGCACCCGCAATGTCATCGAGGCTGCCCGCCGGGCAGGTGTGCAAAGGATCGTCATGCTGAGCTTCCTTCGGGCACGATCGGACTGTGGCTCGGCGTACCACGAAACGAAATGGGCTGCCGAGGAACTCCTGCGGCAGTCCGGAATCGACCACACGATCCTCAAAGCGGGGATGATTTACGGCCTGGGCGACCACATGGTGGACCACGCCACCAGAGCCGTGCGCACCTGGCCGGTTTTCTTGACTGTGGGGCTTCGTGACCGGACTGTCCGGCCAATACCCGTCGACGAAGCCGTCAACGTACTGCTCGCGGCCCTGGAGGGGCGGGTTTCCGAACCGACCGTCGCCGTCCTGGGAGCCGAGGAACTCGAGTTCGCTATGGCTGTTCGCCGGATCGCCCGTGTTGCCGGGCGGCGGCCGCTCTTCGTGCGCGCCCCGGTCTGGGCTATCCGCGTACTCGCGCAGCTCACGGAGTGGATCATGGTCGTGCCGCTTGTCGCGAAAGCACAAGCGCAGATGCTTGCAGAAGGCGTCAGCGAGTCCGCGCCATTCGCACCCGAACTCCCCGAAGGTATCCGACCGACCCTCCCGTTCGACGACGAACGCATCCGCGCCGCGCTGCCCGAGGGTCGATTCGACCTCAGCGACCTCCGAATCACGAAATGGTGGGCCGAGAAACGCCTCCGCAAAAACAAATAGCTAGCGAGCCCGCGCCGTGAGCATCAGAATTCGAATGTTCGCAAACGATCGTTCGCAAGACGCCGTGCCACAGGTCCACTTCTCCGCGCGATCTCGCGGGACTGGTGTAACGCTTGCCGCGTACGCGCTTACGGCAAGCGTTGGCACGTTTCTGATTCACTTGGTCATCGCGTCGCTCGGACATCTTAGGACGAGCAACGCGATGACGGCAGCCCTGGCGTCGGATATTTCACGAATTCACAGGCCGCCCCTGGTAGGCATTTGCTGGGGGCAATACTAAGTTTGCTTTTCACCGAAATGCCACGCCGATGCGCTCAAAACCCTTGACAAGCTTGGAAACCTCGCAAATGATCACCACGTGAGCATTGGCGAGGATCAACCCGTTCTCCCACGTGACACCAAACTCCATGGGTCGTTGAAGAATTTGTTTAATTGGGGGCTTCGCATTGAACGCTAAATTGGTTGATCTCTGCAGAAATCGATTTTTCAGTGTACTGACGATTTTCGTGACGATGGCCGTGGTTGCGGCTAGCGCTCTTGTTTCTACTGCCGATATTCGTCGTGGCACTCGTCATTCTAGTAATTTCGGGACTCCTGAAAATCTAGATCCGTGATTGCCGCCACGCCCGGTCTGGGCCCAATACTGTCGCCCGGTTGGATTCTGTGCGCTGTTCAATGGCATCGACGCGCCAACTGGCTCAACCGACCAACCGCGCTCAATTTTCCCGAGAACTCGCTCGAAATGAGCGGTCAGACCGGGCTTAGCTGTGGTGAATAGATTGACGCAGCGGTTCCCGGCTTTGATTCCCTCCTCTGATTGGATGTGCGCATGTCTGTCGAAGAACCTGAAAACCCTGATACTGATGCCGAGGGCCACGAAGATCAGGCTCGAGAGCGCGAGCTGAGCGACGAGGAGCGATCCGATCAGGAGGACCGACTCGAGCACGAGCTGGTTGCCTCACCTTCGGGGGCGGAGACTGTTCAGCGGATCGGACAGCTCAGGTCGAGCATTGACGCTGTCGGCGACGCAGCCTTCGAGGTTGAGATGGGTGATCTTGGCCAGCGAGCTGCCGCGAGGGCTGAGGCGACCACAGTGGCGGTTGCCGAGCCCAGCTCCGCGGATGCTCGGATTAACACCTCGCCTTCCGAGTGGAGTCGCACGCGGTGGAGCAGAGAGAAACTCATGTACGTTCGCGCGATCGGGGCAGCCATCATCCTGGGAGCTGCGGGGCTGATCGGTGGCCTCACCGGATGGCTCATGCTCCGCAAGAAGGACCAGATCAAACCGGACAGCCCACTGATGCCAGCCGCGATCGCCGCAGCGAATGTGGACGAAACCTGGCGTGGGATGCCGGACTCGGAGTTCTTCGCCCACGTTTCGCGGGTGGTACAGATCAAAGGCATCCATGCCCCGATGCAGCATGCGGTTGCCAACGAGCTCGCGACGATCCTGCACGAGCCCAAAAACCCGGGTTCCGTTCTTCGGGACGGCCAGCTGATTGGCCTGGCACGCGCGGTGAGCGAGAGACAGGACCAGCTCAGGAGCGCAGACGGCAAGGAGAACACCGTTTTCGATGCCCTCGCCCAGATCCCGCTGCAGGCTGTCGGCATCACCGGCGACACCGTCTCGCTCACCCGCAGTCAGAAGCTCGTCATTGCACAACTCGCCTTGACACTGCGAGCAGAGCCGGAGACCACAGGTGCTGCCTGACCCCGCCCGACCTCCCGCGGGCCCGATCTACGCGCTTGCTGCGCCAGGATTGGCGGAGCTGGCCGGGGGCAGGTCCGACGACGCAGCGGCTGTGTCCGCCGCAGACGGCGTCGTCTTGCACACGGACTGGCCCGTACTCGTTGACGCTGAGGAGGCACTGGCAGCGTTGGGACAGCCAGCGGCTGACGACCTGCGCGAGCGGGCCGCTGATTACGCGGATCTCGTCAGTAGCCTCTTCGACGGTCCGGCGCTTCTCGTCGGGCAGCTTCCGCGCCTGATCCCGGGCAAGGACCAGGTCACTGTCCTGGCAGAGAGCTGGCACGGATTTCCCGCAGGCTCCCTTGCCTTCGCCGCAACCACAGACGCCGGCGAAGCCTGGTGTTTCGTTCGACGTGACGTCGTGATCGACCCCGCGACCGGTGAGGTGCGGCACCTGTCCGTTTGGCCCAAGGTGCAGCCGATCACCGGGTTCCGGGCCCTCAGCGGTGGGCCGATGGATGCCGTCTTCACGCTCGGCGAGTATGCCTCATTTCTGATTCCGGGGTGGGGACCGCTTGTTGCCGGTGTGGTTCACGTCATCCGCGACAATATCCATGGCGGCGGCGAGGGGAAGAAGCCGCCCCCGCCTCCGCTGCCCGCGGCCGATGCGATCCTCATTGCGGCCCGCGCCTACATCTCGGAGAGGGTCGAAGAGTACGAGACGATGATCCGTGAGCTGTATGCCGAGTACCTGATCAAGTCTGCCCAAGCGAAGGACGACGGCGACATCGCCAGGATGTCCCAATTCCGGGGCACAGTGAACGCGATTCTCACCTCATCCTCTTTCACCAAGCTGGCTGTCCTCGGCGACTCCACGTTCCGCAGGCGAGGAGCCTTTGCTTGGGCATTCGCCAACCAGTTCCAGTTGCTGCTGTTCCGTCAAGGGATCGTTCTTGACGGCTGGGCGTACCAGCACCTGCCAGCGGACAACTCAGGGGTTGTCTTGAAGAATCTCTCGGACAGCCCGTCGTGGCCCGAGCTACCTAACCGGCTGCTTGGATTCCTGAGCTCCCTCCGGGATTTGGCTGACACCCTGCGCGCCGACGCTGAGGAGTTGGCCAGCCACGTCATCTCGAAGATCCAAGAGCACGGGTACTGGGGGCAGAGCTACAGCCGTGACGGATTCCAATCCCCGCCAGAGTGGCATGTCGAGTACTACTACTACACCGACTCGGCCCGCCCGGGCGAGGAACTGGGCAAGGAGATCCCGAGCAAAAAAAATTCCAACGCCAAGGGGAATGCTGAGGCGGCATGTGCCCGCTACGCTGCCGAGCTCCCAGGCAAGCTCTATGGGGACAAATACGGCGTTGGGCTCGACCAAGTCGCCCAGCTCGCGTCAACAGTGGCCAAGACAGCCTGGTCAGCGCTGGAGAATCTCGAGCTATTCATTGTCCCCTGCGCCAAGGATTGGGACAGCGGCGATGTGCTGCGGGCACTCGGCGTGTGGCCCGGCGAGGACCTCAAACCGACGCTCTACGGCGGTGCTCAAGTCCGGCGGTGGGGCGACTTTCAGCCGCTCGACGCCGCGGAGATCACCCCAGGGTTTCTCAACGCGGACAGCAGTGCCGTCTGCAACGTCCGTCGAGGACAGGGCTTAGAGCTGCGGCTGCCCGAAGACGTGATTCCCGTGGGCGAACCGGCGGGTACTGCCCCCAAGCCGGCGTTCGCCGTCCAGGTACGTTGTCTGGTGCCGGAAGAGGCATCAGGTCCGAGGGACGTCCGTGGCCGGGAGCTAGCTGTGGGGTGGGCGGACCTTATGGCTTCCTCCGACGAAGGTACGCGGCGGTCCGGATCCCGTGTCGTGTGGCTGCCGCCGACGAAACACACGGCCAGCGGCAAGGTCTGGCTGAGTCGGACCGTGACCATCCCGCTGCCTGCGTATGGCGGCTCACCGGTCATCAGGATCGAAGGCCACGGCGACCACTGGGCGCCCGACATCGTCTCTGTGCGGGTCGCCATCCTCGACCCGACATTCCCAGCAATCGTGGTGTGACCCCTCGAGCATCAGTCCATGGGAGTCGCCTTTTATCGACGGTCGCGAGAACTCATGAACCAGCACCGTGCCATTCAACTCTGAAGATTTGCGCAACTAACCTCTGAAGGTCACAACCGAGATGACCCCTTCCTCATTGCCCCGAGTGGTTGCGGGCGTAGCGGTCTGCCTCGGCGGCTGCTTTGAGGAGATCCGACGTGGACATATTCCCGTGCATGGTGTTGATTTCAACGAGGATTGAGCTCGCCGCCTAATTGTGGTCGGGTAACCCGTCCTGCGTGTTGGCTGTGACGTTCCGCGCGCTAGATTCGATATGGTCTGCGGCGCGACGCAACTGGTCAGCGATCCGCAGGCCGGGGGCCTCCATGTTCGAAGACGGGCACGGCATGCATTGGAAGACGGTCTTGCGCTACATCGATGCCAACCAGGCAGTCTGGTCCGCAGCACTCAGAGGAACGTCCGCGATGTGCGGCTAGACGTCCTCACGGATCAAATGCGTTGAAGAGTCGAGAAGCCGGGGTCCGCCGGGACAGAAGTCCTAGAAGTGCTCTCCGCGTACCTGGCTTATGCGAAGCTCCTTCGATACGTCTTTGGAGCCTTCCTATTGGAAGGAGAAAATCGGTAAGGGCGGCCCCGTCTTGCGGGCACCTGGCAGATAGAGCTAGATCCGGCCACGGAAGGTCTTGTCCGAGTGCGGAGCGGCTACTACCGTTATGCGCAGTGGGCCTGCGGACCGCTGGCCCCTCGTCGAGAGGACGCGCCATGCCAACCGTGATCGGCCACCACGATGTGAAAGACAAAGATCATTGGCTTGCTTCACCGAAACGCGAAGAGGTCTTCGGCCCCCTCGGCGTCACCAACATCCGGACGTTCGTCAACCCACAGAACCCAACGCAGGTGGCGGTGCTGATGGACGTTCCCGACATGGATGCCGTTATGGCCCTGATGCAGTCCGAGGCCGGGGCCGAAGCGATGGAGTACGACGGCGTGCTGCCCGAGACCTTGGTGATCCTCGTCGAAGCGTAGTTTTTTCGCGAAAAGCGCCGGTACACGAAAACCACATAGCGGCCGTGAACGACATTACCGCGTGTCGCGATGGACGATCCTTCAGCGGGCAGCGCGCCAACTGATAGCTGCCATTAAGCGTGATGATTCGGTAGCCCGCGGTTCCGCGGAACCTGCGTTTGCGTTCCTTCGCGAGCTTGTTCAAACTCCGGGCGCTGGATTTCGCGAATGTCGCATCTCGGGGGCTGACGTCGGTGCGGTGCGGTCCGCTGTGTCGACACGACCGGGCAAGAGGACTAACGCCGCCAGTGCGGCGGCGATTGCGATGCCAACGCAGATCCAGAGCGTTGTTGCCATGCCGGTGTCGAATGCGTCACGGACGGCACTGCGGACGAGGGGCACCCGGTCGGCGACGGCCAAGCCTTGAAAGACACCCGACTTGATCGTATCTGTCATACCCCCGGGCAGGTCCGGTGGCAGGGCAAGGTGCTGTTGGTACGCCTGGCTCAGAGCGCTGCCGATTACCGCGGCCCCGAGCGGACCTCCGGTCTTCTGCAGTGCCTGAAACACGGCGGATGCCTGGTTTGCCTTGTCTGCCGGGACATACCGCAGCGCGACGGATGCCGCCGTGACGAGCCCGAGTCCCATGCCGAGTCCGGCGATGGCGAGCCAGACTGCAACATAGAGGTCGCTGGAGACAGCGGTCATCCGCGCCCCAAGAAAGACACCCACCGCCATGATCAAGTAGCCGCCTGTCGCGACCGCCTTGGGGCCGAGCAGTTTCGCCAGACGGTCGCCAAGGACCGCCGCAACGATGAATCCCGCGATGAGCGGGAGCAGCCGGATTCCCGAGCCCATGGCATCCTCGCTCCGGACCGCCTGCCCGTACATAGGCAGGATGAACAACATTCCGACCAGCGCGAACTGGCCGATCCACGGTACGAGGGTGCCGGCAGTGAACCCGCGGAGCCGGAACAGCGAGGGCGCAATAAGCGGGGCTTGGCCGGTGGCGGCCATGTGCTGCTCCCACCCCGCGACGAGGACCAGCGTGACTACGCCGCTGCCGATCCATGTGAGCGCCTCAAGGTCTGCCCAGCCATTACTTCCTGCGCGCACGAACCCGTAGCACAGTGCAGTCAAGCCGCCGATGCTAAGGACCAAGCCGATGAGGTCAAGCGGGCCGGGCGTGTCTGGCCTGGACTCCGGCACAAGTGTCAGCACGAGCACGAAAGCCAGTCCGGCGACCGGCACGTTCATCAGGAAGATCCAGCCCCACCAGAAGTTTGTCAAGATCCACCCGCCCAGAAGGGGCCCGATCGGCAGGCCAAGGAAGGTGGCCACCATCATGACTCCGATCGCCTTCCCCCGTTCGGCGGAGTCGAACAAAACCGGGATCACGCCGAGAGTGACCACCGAGATCAGCGCGGCGGCGAAGCCCATGATCGCCCGCGCCGCAATGAGCTGCCCGGGCCCCGTCACGTAGGCCGACCACAGGGCACTTCCGCCGAAGATGACCAGCGCGGCCAATAGCGTCTTCTTGCGGCCAGCACGGTCAGCGATCACGCTCGCCGGAAGCATTCCTCCGGCAACGGTCAGCAGGAAAGCGGTACTGAACCACTGCAGTTCGGACTGGGTCGCGTTGAGAGCCCGGGCCAGTGTCGGCAGCGCCACCGCCAGAACGGTCGCGTCCAGACCGATGACGAGGGTGGACAGGCTGAATGCGGCCAAGGCCAGCCATTTGGATGAAGTACGCATCTCACACCCTCCACGCAAATACGTCAGTTAGAGTTATTTGTCAGTATATGCCAGATGGCGTCTCATGCCAATTGGCATTCTTGGTATTGTTGTTTCCATGGTGATGGCAGCGGGCGAGGGCCTGCGCGAACGCAAGAAACGCAAGACCCAGAAGGCGCTGCAGGCGGCTGCCATCCGGCTGATGAGCGCGAACGGATTCGCGGGCACCACCATCGAAGAAATCGCAGATGCCGCGGAAGTGTCGCCCCGAACGTTCTTCCGCTACTTTCCCACCAAGGAAGCAGTCCTCCTGACCGACCTGCAGGACGAGACCGTCGCCGCGTACCTGGCCCAGGCATCCGATGACCTAAGCATCATCGACACCTACGAGGCCGCGCTCACCGCCGTGTTCAAAGACCTCACTCCCGAGGAGTGGGCCGTGGAACAGGCCCGGGCCCAATTGGTGGCCAGCACGCCGGAACTGCGCACAACGGTCGCCCTGATGACAGCCATGCGGCCCCTCGATGACGCGAGAGAATTCATCGCCCGCCGCCTCAACACGCCGCCCGGGGACCCCCGCCCTCGCGTCTACGCCGCAATGCTCGTGGCCGCAGCCGGAGCGGCGGTCGCGCCCCTTTTCACTCTGGCCGCCGAGACACCCCTGGATCGCACCACTTTCCTCGACGCCCTCACGGTCGGGCTCGAGCTTCTAAAACAAGGATTCCCCACCGGGTTCGCCATTCCACACTCCCGCTAGGCCGGCGTCCCTTCCACTGCTGCGGGCTGTCGGTGCCCGGAAAGGTGTGGATTTGATCGCTATTTGGCGGTAATTCTTAATCCGGCGACGGCCCCTGTCCAGGCACCAGCCGGGTCGTGACGCATCAGCACTGCTCCGACGTAGCCCTCCTGAAGCTCGACGACCTGCGACAACACGCGGGAGCAGTCAACATCGAGTGCCAACAGTCACCGGACAGCTGCATCGGGCACTAAGCGCGTCCGGTAGGCTGCCGGCCTACCCGCATCAGAGACGCGACATGTAGCGACGCGAAGATGCTGTCACCTATCGCTGCAATTCACATGCTAAGTTCGGCAGGCGCCGGGCGCGTGCCGGCCAGCGGTCACGCGTTGCGGGCCCGCCGGAAAATCCAGTGCCGCAGCATCGAGAAACGGACGGCCGTGGCGAAGAATCCGGACAACGTGGTGGTCAACAGGTCCTCGGTAACGGTGGCCTCGGGACGGAAGGCGTGCAGCACGGCCAGGCTTCCGCCGGTGATGACCAACGCGACCGCAATGACGATCAGCCCGTTCACGTGGTCCCGGGTTCTCTTCTGCTTGCCGCTGATCTTGAAGGTCAGCCGCCGGTTCAAGGCGGTGTTCATGAGCGACGTGATGATGAGCGCGGCCGCGTTCGCCAATTGCGGCCCCATCCATGGACGGGACACCGCGTAGAGGCCCAGCGACGACGCCGTGCAGACGATCCCGACGCCGGTGAACCGCACGAGTTGCCGGACCACCGGATAGCGCATGAGGCCCTTGAGCTGCTCGCCCGCCGGTGGGAGGACATGGGACTCCTGCCGCGATGCGGTGACGGGTGCAACTGACGAATCCATGGGCCAAGCCTGTCACATCAAACTGTATTTCTCCCATGAAGTAGCTGTGACGGGATTGCTCAGCTCGCCGATTCCGCCGATTTTGCAGGTCACGATGTCCCCCGGAAGGATCCGCGCGCTCTCGGCCGGAAAGCCGGTGAGCACGAGGTCGCCGGGGTGCAATGTCATGAACGAACTGAGGTAGACGAGGATTTCGCCCACCTTCCAGCCGAGGTCCGCGGAACTGGCCGCGCGCAGCTCCTGGCCGTTGTGTACAACCGCGATCGAAACGTCGCCCTCGTCAAGATCGGTGACGATCCATGGTCCCGTCGGCGTGAAGGTGTCCTGGCTTTTCGCGCTGATCCACAGTTCATCGCTCTTCTGCAGATCCCGGGCGGAGACGTCGTTGCCGATCGTGAATCCGAGGATCGCCGTGCGGGCATTGTCGAGGGTCAAGCCGCGGGCCTTCCGGCCGACGACGACGGTCAGCTCGGCTTCGGGGTCTACGTGTCCCACATCCGCGCCGATCTCGATGGCCTCGCCGGGGCCGATGACGCTCGTTGCGGCCTTGTGGAACGCTTGGGCCGGCAAGTCCCTGCCGGGCTGGCCGGTGTTGTGCGCCATGCCCAGGACGTTCGCGGGAACGGACGGTGCAAGGAAGACGAACCCGTCCTCAAGCACCTCGGCGCCTGGCTCCCATCCTGTTCGTGCAGGGCTGCCGGCGTTTGCGGGAGAGCCAGGGAATGGAGTTTCGACCACCGTCCACTTCCTGCCGTCTGCGGAATGGAAATCCGCGGCGTCGTTCGCCACGAAAAACTGTTCGTCCGGCGACGCGGGATGGACGGGCCGGACCCGGGCGATCCGGCGGGGGCGTGAGGAAGTCATGAAGACATCCTACGTCCTGTGAGGGGTCGGTACGGTACTGCTGGCCGGTCTTAGGTCCGGCGATGCCTGCTGCAGCCGGAGGCTGCTCAGTCCGGCACGTAAAGCTCGCCCACCGGGATGTCCGCCGCGAGGCGGTTCGCGGGCCCGGCCAAGGGACATGCCCACGCCTCGTTGTACGCACAGGACGGGTTGTAGGCGAAGTTGAAATCGAGGATGAACTCCTGCTGCCCCGAACCGCGCAGGCCGTGGTGGGCGCCCTTGATGGTGTCCAGAAGGTACCGGCCGGCGCCGTAGCTTCCTCCAGGTTTGCCCGCCGTCGCATCCCGGAAGGGCACAAAGATCCCGCCTCCGTAGCTGCGGAGGCGCCACACCGCGAGGGACCCGAGGTCGTCGAGGTCGAAGGTACCCAAGCGGACGAACGGCACAACGCCGTCGGTACCGGTCTGGACATTCATCTCCTGCCCGGCGCCTTCGGGAGAGAGCGACGCGAAGCGGCGAAAACGGGGATCGTAGTCGGCGGTGCGCAGCCCGGAGAAGTTCGCCTTGGCCGCAGCTGTCAAGGCCGACGCTGGATGCGTTCCGAACATGCGGTCCCGCTCCTGGCGCCAATACACGTGGGCTTGGAAAGGATCTCCGACGGCGATCTTCCGGACCTGGTCATAGAGCGCGAACGTCCGCAGGCGCCAGTCGGCTATGTCCACGGCGGAGATTCCCGCCACACTGTTTTCGTCCTCTTCGCGCTGATCGGGATCCATGCGTCCAGCCTAGTCCTCGCGCCGCGACCCTGTGGTGTGCGCTACTTGACCCCGCTGTGGTCTCCGCTACCGACTCAGCCGTGGAGCAAAACGCGGCACGGCAAGACCGGACCGGGTCCGTCCGCCGCTAGGCTGTTGCCCATGGGAGCGAAGCGGATTCCGTTGAGTTTTTCAATAGCCGTCCTGGCGGCCGTCGTTGCCATCGCCGCTGCGGGCTGCAGTGCCGATGGCAAGGCCGGTTCGACGTGGACGGCCGGAACCAGTACGGCACCGGGCCCGAGCGGCGCTGGCGCGGTCCCGCCGTCGGGCGCTTCCGGCAGTCCCTCAGCCAGCGCGGGCGCCAGCAGCCCCTCGGCCGGCGCGGCAACTTCCGGTGCCACCGCCGCTGCTTGGAAGACCTACACGGACGCCGCCAAGACAGTCAGCTTCGACCTCCCGAGCGACTGGATCGCACAATCGCTCGCGCCCGACGCCGGCACTTTGCCGGGCGCCCTCAAGATCGTGGTCAAGGATTCCAAAGGCACCTACATGGCAACCTTGGAGACCGGTTTGCCCGCAGCAAGTCCGGCAGCGTGCGACGACGCCGCAAAGCGGCCCTACGTGGTGGTCAGCAGCGTCCCTGTCGACCTTCCGCACGCGGACAGCGATTCCACGATTCCCCCGCACGTGGTGTTCCGCGTCATCCAGGGGTACAAATTCTTCGGTTCATACGGGATTACCAACATGGTGGCGGGGACTGATGGCAAGGCCTGCGAACTTCGCAACCTCGTGGCGGCTCCGGCCGGCAAAGGCAATTACTCTTTCGGGGACATGTCCGCCATCCACGCATTTGCCACGGACGAAGTGGTCGCTCCGGCGAAGTCCTTCGACACCCTTGACCAGGCCGCAAAGTACGTGGACGATAGCTCGGAATTCGCCAACGTCCAACGGATGCTACTGTCTCTGAAGGTCAATCTGTAGAACCGCGATTGACGCACCAGCAGATCGGCGACATGGGGGATGTCCAGCCGCAACCCTCCCGGAGATCCATGGAACGCAACGTTTCCGCCAAGCTCGTTTTCAAGACCGTCGCCAGCACCAAAGTGGCCATGGCAATCGCTGTAGCAAACAACCCAGGCTACGAATCGATGACTGAGGAACTTTCCGTCACGGTTGAAGGCGAAGCCGTTCCCCTGACCGAATTGACCGACCACCACGGCGGTCGCTTCCACTACATGGAATTCGACGAACCGAGTGAAGTCACCGTGGATTACCAGGCGTCGGTCCGCGGTTTCGGCGTCCCTGACGCTTCCTCACGGATGGAACTCATCCGGTACGTCCGTCCCAGCCGCTACGCCGAATCGGACCGGCTCCTCCCGACGTCGTACGCCGAGTTCGGCGGGCTGCACGGCGAGGAGCTGTTGCACGCCGTCAGGAACTGGGTCAACGGCGAACTCAGGTACGTCAGCGGTTCGTCGCGAGGAACGGATGGCGCCGTCGAGACGCTCCTGCACCGCAAGGGAGTGTGCCGCGACTTCGCGCACCTGGCCATCGCCCTCCTGCGCTCCAAGGACATTCCGGCCCGCCTCACCGCGGTCTACGCGCCGGGACTCAGCCCCATGGATTTCCACGCAGTGGCCGAAGCCAACATCGATGGAACCTGGTACGTCATCGACCCCACGGGCCTTGCTCCCCGTGAAGCCATGCTGCGGATCACGGCCGGACGGGACTCATCGGACACGGCGTTCCTTTCCACGGTGGGCGGGAGCCTCTCGTTGAAGACGTTGAAAGTCACCGCCGACGTCGCCGACGAGCTGCCGGAAGAAGATCCGGACCAGCTCGTCATCCTGCGCTGACGGGCGCGGACCGGGGTCCAGCCGAACCGGGAACCGACGACGACGGCGGGAACGCGCCTGCGCGCCGCTACGGACCTGCGCCGCTACTTGCCCGCTACGAACGCCTGCAGCTTCTCTGTGAGCCGCAGGAGCTCCCGCTGTTCCTCCGCCGTCAGGGCGGGGGCCACGAGCTCGGCGATATCGCGCACGTGCTCGCGGCCGATCTCCTTCTGAAGCTCGCGCCCCGCGTCGGTCAGCCCCAGCAGGATCCCGCGGCCGTCGTCGGGGGCGACGCTGCGCTCCAGGAGCCCCCGCTTCTCCAGCCGCTCGACCAACCGGCTCAGGCTGGATTGGCTAAGGAGCACGTGGTCATTGATCTCGTTCAAGCGGAGCTTGCCGGTAGGGCAGCGCGAGAGCGTGAACAAGACGTCGTACTCCTTGATGGGAAGCCTCTTGAAGGCCTTCCCCGCTTGGAGCCGGCGCATCACCGCCACCTGGGAGCGGAACAACGACTCCCAGGTTTCGGCGGCGAGGCGTACCGACGACGAAGTTGCCGCCTTGGTGGTCACGCGGTCCCCCCGGAGGCGTGGGCAACGGCGTCTTCAGCCGCGGCAGCCAGGGCCGACGCCGCCACCCGTGATGCATGCGTTGGGGCGTCCGGGACGTGGGCCGGCTTGCGGGCCGCGAATTCCTTCCGCAGGACCGGCAGGACTTCTTCACCGAAGAGGTCCAATTGCTCCAGGACCGTCTTGAGCGGCAGTCCCGCGTGGTCCACGAGGAACAACTGGCGCTGGTAGTCGCCGAAGTAATCGCGGAACGTGAGCGTCTTTTCGATGACTTCCTGCGGGCTGCCGACCGTCAACGGCGTCTGGGACGTGAAGTCCTCCAGTGACGGACCGTGGCCGTAGACCGGAGCGTTGTCGAAGTACGGACGGAACTCCTTCACCGCGTCCTGCGAATTCTTGCGCATGAAGAACTGCCCGCCGAGTCCCACGATGGCCTGGTCCGCGTTGCCGTGGCCGTAGTGCTCGAAGCGCTCGCGGTACAGGCCGATGAGCTGCTGGTAGTGCTCCTTGGGCCAGAAGATGTTGTTCGCGAAGAAGCCGTCACCGTAGTAGGCGGCGAGTTCCGCGATCTGCGGGCTGCGGATGGATCCGTGCCACACGAAGGGCGCGACGCCGTCGAGCGGCCGGGGCGTGGACGTGAAGTTCTGCAGCGGCGTGCGGAACTTGCCGCTCCAGTTCACGGTGTCTTCATCCCAGAGCCGGCGGAGGAGCGAGTAGTTCTCGATCGCGAGTTCGATCCCGTCCTGGATGTTCTTGCCGAACCACGGGTACACGGGCGCCGTATTTCCCCGGCCCATGATGAGGTCCACGCGGCCGTCCGCCAAGTGCTGGAGCATCGCGAAGTCTTCCGCGACCTTGACGGGATCGTTGGTGGTGATCAGGGTGGTGGCGGTAGACAGGGTGATGCGTTCGGTCTGCGCCGCGATGTAGGCCAGGGTGGTAGTGGGGGAGGACGAGAAGAACGGGCGGTTGTGGTGCTCGCCGATCGCGTAGACGTCCATGCCGATCTCTTCGACCTTCTTGGCGATGGCCACGGATGCCTTGATGCGTTCGTTCTCGGTGGGGGTCCGGCCCGTGGTGGGGTCAGTGGTGATGTCGCTGACGCTGAATACGCCGATCTCCATGATGTTTGCCTTTCTGCCTGCCCTGCTGGTGTTGAGGACCTACCAACAGTCTATCCCAAGATAGATGCATTTGCATGTATCGATGGCTGTAACAGGGCTGGGCAGCTATTTGTTCCCGGTGCCTCGGCGGTTCCCTGCGGCCTGTCCTAGTGCCCTATCCTGCGGATCTACTCGGCGGATCCGGACGCGGACCGGCGGCCACTGATCTTCGGAACCATTCCCGTCGTCCAGTCCAATTGCTCGCCTTGGGCGTTGGCCGGTCCGCCGTCCTTCGCCCCGTCGCCCTTAGTGACGTCGGGGCGATGGATCAGTACCTTGAGCAGGGCCTTCTTTTCGCGGCGGCCCTCCACCAACTTGTAGAGGACGGGCACCAGGACGAGGGTCAGCGCCGTCGACGAAACAAGGCCGCCGATAACCACGATGGCCAGTGGCCGGGAAATGAAGCCGCCTCCACCCGTGATGCCTAGCGCCATCGGAGTCAAGGCGAACACCGTGGCTAGGGCGGTCATCAGGATGGGGCGCAAGCGTTGGCGGGCGCCGTGCGTGATCGCCTCGGCCACGCTCATTCCCGGGGTGCCGTCGTGGGGTTTTCGGTATTGGTTGATGAGGTCGATCAACACAATCGCATTCGTGACCACGATGCCCACCAGCATCAGCATCCCGATCAGTGCGGGCAGGCCGAGCGGAACACCCGTCACCAGGAGCAAAGCGATAGCTCCCGTCGCGGCGAAAGGCACGGACACCAACAAGATGAGGGGCTGTATAAGCGACTTAAAGGCGGCCACCATGATCACGTAGACGATTGCGACCGCGGCAAGCAGTGCGAGGCCCAATTGCTTGAACGAATCGGCCTGCTGGGTGGTCGCCCCGCCAATCGTCGCCGTGACGCCCGCCGGAAGTTGGACGGACGCCAGGCGGTCCTTGACCGTTGCGCTGACCGCGCCAAGGTTGGACCCCGACGGCGTAATGGTCACCGTGGCGGTGCGCTGCCCGTTGCTGCTCGTGATGGTGACCGGAGTGTCCACTTGATCCACGGACGCGATACTTGACAGCGGTACCGGGCCCACCGGCGTCGGGATGTTGATCGCCCTGACATCGGCGATGCTGGTGAAATGGGTCCCCTCGCCGATCTGTACCGGGAAGTCGGTCGTGTCGATGCGGACCGTGCCCGCCGGGACGGGGCTGACGGTCGCGGCGAGGACACCGGCAACCTGTTCCTCATTCAGCCCTGCAGCGACGGCTTTGGCACGGTCCACGCGAACCTGCACCACGGAGGCGCTTGCGTCAAGGTTGGTGTCAACTTCGGAACTGCCCGGCACGCCGTCCATTGCCTTGACGACGGCATCACTGGCCGTCTTGAGGTCGGTCGAGGTGGCCGCGTTGATGGTGATATCAACGCTCGACGACGTTCCCAGGCCACCCTGTTGGGACCCGACCGTGATCTTTCCCGCGGCCGAAGCATCAGCTAGCCGGGTCCGGACCGTCTCCTGCAATTTCTGCTGGTCGGCTTTTTCGTCGGTCACCACCGTGAATGACGAATTGGACGCTCCGCTGGACGTCAGCGCGGCGAAGCCGGTCTGGGCATTGCCGGAGGTGACCTGGACGTCCTTGATGCCGTCAATGCCCTTCAGGACCGATTCGACCTTTTCTGCGGCGGCGCTGGTCTGGTCAAGGCTTGTGCCCGCGGGAAGGACTTGGCGCACGGTCATGCTGTTCTGGCCCGAGTCGCCGAGCAAGTCTGTCGCAAGGAGGGGAGATATGGCCGCCGTGCCGCCCAGGACCAGCACCGCGGCCACGATGGTGAGGACCGGGTGTTTCTGGGTCTTGGCCAGGATGGGCAAGTAGCCACGCTGCAGGATGCTGCGTTGCTCGGCCTCATGCGCTGCGGCGCGGGCCTTTTCGGCACGGACGACGTCCTCGGCGGCTTCCGACGGGGAAGGCGACTTGAGGAACCAGTAAGCCAGAACCGGAACAATCGTGAGGGACACCAGGAGCGAGGACAGGAGTGCAATGGTGACTGTCAGGGCGAAAGGCCGGAACAGTTCGCCGGCCAGGTCGCCCACAAAGGCGATCGGTAGGAAGACCGCGACTGTCGTCAGCGTCGACGCCGTGATGGCGCCGGCCACTTCCCGGATGGAATTGAGGATCGCTGCGAGCTTGTGCTCTCCGTAGCTCAAATGGCGCTTGATGTTCTCGATCACCACGATTGAATCGTCCACCACGCGGCCGATCGCGATAGTCAGGGCCCCGAGCGTGAGGATATTGAGGGAGTAGTGCGTCGCGAAGATCCCGATGAAGGTGATGAGCAGGGACAACGGGATGGATACGGCTGTCACCAGCGTGGAACGCACGGACATCAGGAAGACAAGGATCACGGCCACGGCGAAACCGAGCCCGAGGAGCCCTTCCGTGGTGAGGTCCTTGATGGACTTCTCAATGTAGGGGGCTTGGTCGAACACGGGGGTGAAGTGCGCGTTGGAGCCGAGTTCCGCTTCCATCTGGGGAATGGCGTCCTGGACGGCGTGTGAGATGGCGACCGTGTCGCCGTCGGGCTTTTTCGTGACGGAAAGCGCCAGCGTGGGCTTTCCGTTGGTCCGGGTGATGGACGTCGCGGCGTCGTCCTCAATGCTCACGTCTGCGACGGCGCCGATGGTCGTGCCCGCCTTGGCTCCCGTGAGCGGCAAGCCCTTGATGACGTCGAGGGAGTCAACCGGGCTCCCGACCTGCAGCGACAGGGTCTTGCCTTGGTCTTGGATGGTTCCCGCGGGAACCAGGGTTCCGTTGTTCTTGAGGGCGCTGGCGATCGACTGGACCGAGGCGCCGCTCGCGGCCATGGCGGGAACCTTGGGCTGGATCAGGATGTGCTGTGTCGCGCCGCCCGTCACGTCGGCGCTGCGCACGCCGTCGAGTTTTTGGAGCCGGGGAACGCTAAGCCGCTGCAAGTCAGTGTTGAGTTCGCTCAACGGTTTGTCCGACGACGCCGCCAGGTACACGATCGGGAAGTCGCTGATGTTGCCGGCGAAGGATTGGGGTTCGACGTCGGCCGGCAGCACCCGCTTGGCGTTGGAGATGGCGCGATCGATCTGGTTGCGGGCACGGTCCAGGTCCGAACCATACGTGAAGACCATGGTGATCTGCGACACACCGCTCCGCGACGTCGACGTGGTCGATTCCAAGCCCTCGACGCTGTTCAAGGCGGCCTCGAGGGGACGGCTGAGCTGCTTGTCAACGACGTCCGGGGAAGCGCCCGCCATGGACGTAATCACGGAAATCTGCGGAAACTCGACCGAAGGGATGAGTTCCTGCTTGAGCGAAGACATGGTGATCACGCCGAACACCGCCGCGAAGACGGTGATCAGCGCGATCAATGCCCTGTTCGCGAGTGAAAGCCTTGCCAGACGGAACATTGCCTTGTCTCCTGGATCTACGGTCTGTCTCGTGTCGGGAACCGGCCGTAGCCAGGACGGTTGCTAGCGCTGGACGGCGTCGACGGCCTCAAGCTGCAGGGAGCGGGCCGTGCTCTCTTCCAGCTCGGTGGCGAGCTCCGGGTTGTCGTTGAGCTTGACGCCGTAGCCAGGCATCATTTCCTTGAGCTTGGACTGCCAGCCCTTGAAGTTCTTGGGGAAGGAGCGCTGCAGCATCTCGATCATGATCGGAACTGCGGTGGAAGCGCCCGGGGAAGCTCCGAGCAGTGCGCCGATGGACCCGTCCCGGGCCGTGATGACTTCGGTGCCGAACTGCAGTACGCCGCCCTTCTTCGAATCCTTCTTGATGATCTGCACGCGCTGGCCGGCCGTGATGAGTTCCCAGTTGCCGCCTTCAGCCTGCGGGTAGTACTCACGGAGCGCCTCGACCTTGGCGTCGTGGCGCTTCGCCACTTCCTTGATGAGGTAGGCCGTCAGGTCCATGTTGTCCTTGGCCACGGCGAGCATCGGGATGATGTTGCCCGGGCGGATGGACAAGGGAAGGTCCAGGTAGCTGCCGGACTTCAGGAAGTTCGTGGAGAACCCGGCGTAGGGGCCGAAGAGGAGTGAACGCTTGCCGTTGACGTAGCGGGTATCCAAGTGGGGGACGGACATGGGCGGGGCACCCACGGAAGCCTGGCCGTAGACCTTGGCGCTGTGCTGGCCCGCGATGGACTCGTCGGTGCAGCGGAAGAACTGGCCCGAGACCGGGAATCCGCCGTATCCCTTGCTCTCGGGGATGCCCGAAGCCTGCAGCAGGTGGAGGGCGCCGCCGCCGGCTCCCACGAAGACGAACTTGGCGCGGATGTGGCCGTGCTCGCCGGAAGCCGGGTACTTGATCGAAAGGTCCCAGCCGCCGTCGGACGCCCTGCTGATGTTGGTGACGTCGTGCCCGTAGTTGACCTCTACGCCGTTGTTGGCGAGGTAGGTGGTGAGTTCACGCGTCAGGGCACCGAAGTCGACGTCGGTGCCCTCGGCCGCGCGGGTGGCGGCGACGCGCTGCTTGGCGTCGCGGCCCTTGATGATCAGTGGAGCCCACTTGGCGATCTGGGCCTGGTCCTCCGAGTACTCCATGCTGCGGAAAAGGGTGTTGGGCTTGAGGGCCTCGTATCTGGTCTTGAGGAAGTCCGCGTGCTTGTCGCCGATGACAAAGCTCATGTGCGGAACCGTGTTGATGAAGCCCTTGGGGGAACCGATCAGTTTGTTGTCCACGAGGTGGGACCAGAACTGGCGGGAAAGCTGGAATTGCTCGTTGATGTGGAGGGCCTTGGACGGGTCGACCGATCCGTCCTTCGCCGCGGGGGAGTAATTAAGTTCACAAAGTGCGGCGTGGCCGGTTCCCGCGTTGTTCCACGGGCCGGAGCTTTCAAGGCCGGCTTCGTCGAGCTGCTCGAAAAGGGAGATGGTCCAGTTGGGTTCGAGTTGCTTGATGAAAGCGCCCAGGGTTGCGCTCATGATTCCGCCCCCAATAAGGACGACGTCAGCGTGGTTTGTCTTGGAAATGAAGGTCACGATCTATCTCCGATAGCGGCGGCACTGGCTGTCACAGAATATCCCCGCGGTGGCACATAACTGAAATTGCGGCGGATCGTCAAGACTTCAGGCGAACGTTTGTAAAAACTTCGTTTAAGACTGGCGAGGCGGGGTACTTTTCGACGCGGTCGGAGAGGGCCAAAGCGGAGATGGGGAAAGCGATCGGGACGGCCGGGACCGTCGCGGCGATCTGGTTGTTGATGGTCTGGTACTGCGAGTTGCGGTCGGAACCGTCGGGGAGCCCGCGGGCGCGGTCGATCTTCGAGAACACCTGGGGATCGCTGTAGCCGAACTCACCGTTGTTTTCGCCGAAAAGCGTACTCACGAAGTTGTCCGGGTCGGAGTAGGAACCGTTGAGGCCCAGCAGGTGGAGCCCATGGTCGCCGGGGGACTGGACCTTCTCGAGGTATCCCTGGTCCCAGGGGACCGGTACCGGTTTGATGTTGAGCCCGACGGCGGTCAGTTCGGCGCTGATTTCCGCATAGATCTTTTCCGGCGTGGGCATGTAGGCGCGCGTGACGTTGAGGGGGTAGTAGAACTTGATTTCTTCGCCCTTGTAGCCGGCCTTGGCGAGCAACTGCTTGGCCTTGTCCGGGTCATATCCCAACGAAGGCGCGTTGTTGTTGAACCCGCTCAGCTTTGGCGGAACGAATTGCGAAGCCGGCGCGGTGTTGTCGATGAAGAACTTATGGATGAGCGTGTCTTTGTCGATCGCCATCTCGATCGCCTGGCGGACTTGGAGGTTGTCCAGCGGTGCTACTGACTGGTTGATTCCCAGGTACATCACGGAGAACGGATCCCGCTGGACAATTTGCATGCCCTTCTTGACCAACTGGTCGAAGGTGCCGGCGGTGACAAGGTCGTAGCCGTCGATCTTGCCCGCGAGGAGTGCTTGAAGCTCGGTCTGCGGATAGTCGAAGGGAATGAAGTTGACCGTCTCGATCTGTCCGCGGTTGCCCCAGTAGCCCTTGTAACTCGTGAGGGTGATGCGGTCCTTGCCCCAGGAGGTAAACGTGTACGGTCCCGTGCCCACGGGATGGGAAGCGTAGCTCGACGCCGGTTGTCCGGCCAGCTTCTGGTCCAGGATGTCTGCCTTGCCGTCCGCCATGGCTTTCGGAGAAGACATGGCGAACGCCGGCAGCGTCAACGCCTGGAGGAATCCGGTGAACGGCTTTGCCAGGTTGATCGTGACGTGGTCTGTCGAGACGGCCTTGCAGCTTTTGTAGATGGAGAGGGGAGCATCGTCCGCGAAGTACTTGAAGACGCTCTCGAAGGGGATCGCGGACACCTGCTGGCGGACGGTCGCGGGGAAATTGAACCAACGGTTGAAATTGGTGCAGACAGCCGCCGCGTCGAACGCGGTTCCATCCTGGAAAGTGACCTTGCTGCGCAGGGTGAAGTCGTAACTGAGTCCGTCGCTCCCTTGCGACCACGAGGTGGCGAGCAAAGGCGTCGGCTGGCCTGTCGCAGGATCAACCCCGACGAGGCCCTCCATGACCTGCCTTGTGATGCGGTAGGACTCGGAGTCGCTCGTGAGTGCCGGATCCAGGCCCAGCGGCATGGACGGCGTACCGAAGTTGAACGTCTTGCTTGGTGGTGCCTGGACATCACCCGACGACGACGTCGATGGTGCCGGTCCGGTGGTAGCTGTGCACGAGGTCAGGGCCACGGCCAGTAGGCCTGCGCCGATTTGTAGCATGGTTCGGCGAAGCTTGCTGCTTACCACTCTTGTCCCCTCAAGGCAGTTCGGACGGGTTGAGGGCCCGTGGCAGCCGGACCGCAGTCCAGTCTAGTTCAGGGCCCTGAGTCCAGGCTGAAAACGCGAAGTGCCCCGGTCCAGGACCGGGGCACTTCCAACAATGTGCGCAAGGGGGGACTTGAACCCCCACGCCCGAAGGCACAGGAACCTAAATCCTGCGTGTCTGCCAATTTCACCACTCGCGCCAGGCTGGTACCGGGGCTCGATCGTGCGTCCCGCGTATACCGGCCTCCAGTCTACCCGTGCTCCGCTGCACCGCAGACCACCCCCACCCCATGGAGTTTGAGTACAGCTAACACCCGTTACAAACCCTCTTAAAGGGTGGGACGTGTACACAAACTCGAGCGGGAGGGGTCACTTGTCGAGCTTGAGGTCCCTGCGGAGTTTCGCGACGTGTCCGGTGGCCCGCACGTTGTACTGGGCCACGGCGACCTTCCCGTCGGGGTCCACCACGATGGTCGACCTGATCAGGCCCTCGTAGGTCCGACCGTAGTTCTTCTTTTCGCCCCAAGCCGCGTAGGCGTCGGCAACCTGGTGTCCTTCGTCGGACAATAAGGGAAATGTGAGTGATTCTTCGTCGACGAACTTCGCCAGGTCTTCCACCGGGTCCGGGGATACACCGATTACCTCGTAGCCCGCAGCCTGCAGGCTTGCCAGCGAATCACGGAAGTCGCAGGCCTGTTTCGCACATGCCGGAGTGGATGCCGCTGGATAGAAGTAGACCACCGTGCTGCGGCCACGATACGAGGCCAAGCTGACGTCGCGGCCAGTGTGGTCTTTGAGGGTGAAATCCGGGGCGGTATCGCCCGCGGCAAGCCGTTCAGCCATGGTGTGCTCCTTGCTAACATTCGCGACCACCAAGCTTAGTGACACCTGGCTTGCTTCACGAATCTGCGCCCGCGCCAGCGAGGAGCTGTGCGACCGATATACTGGCCCTTATGCCCGATATGGAACGCTGGCCCACCGGGCGTCTGCTCTCCACTGCGGCGCGCCTTGTGGAGCACGCATGGAACGAGAAACTCCGCGGCATGGGTCTGACCCATGCAGGGGTCATTGTCATGGAAGTACTCGCCGTCAAGGGACCCACCACCCAGACGATGCTCGCCCAGATTATCCAGGTTCAAGCCCAGACGATGGGCAAGACCCTTGCGAGGTTGGAAGTCCACGGACACATCAGCCGCACGCGCAGCCTCTCCGACCGCCGTAGCCAGGTAGTGAGCCTGACTGAAGAGGGAGAGCGCACGCTGGGCCTTGCCAGCAGACTCGAGCTCGAAGTGCTTGCGCCGGTTCCAGTGGATACCGAGAAATTGCGCCGCGAACTCCAGGCCCTGGTGCGCGAATTGGCGAACAACCATTCTTCGGATGCCGCGAAGGAGATCATCGCCGCCGCGGACCCCGGAGTGGCACCCGTCGACATCTCCCCCTCGGGGTCTTAGCTTCCATTCGCCGCCGCACTTGTCGCGGCGCTGCTCCTGTTGCGAAGGCGCGCAGGTCCCGACGGCGGTGCTCCCTCTCCAACGGTTCCGTCCCGACGGCAGGTGGCTGGCGCCGTCGTCGGTACCTTTCGCCCGGCGCGCAAACTCCAGCTTGTTGTGAATGCAAAAAAGATCCTTGGAAGGCCATTCAACCTTCCAAGGATCTTTTCCCTTGGTGCACCCCCCGGGACTTGAACCCGGAACCCATTGATTAAGAGTCAATTGCTCTGCCAATTGAGCTAGAGGTGCAATTGTTTGTTGCTCACAACGCAAAGAAATAACCCTTGAGCAGCCGAAGCTGTTCAAGGGCCCTTCCCTTGGTGCACCCCCCGGGACTTGAACCCGGAACCCATTGATTAAGAGTCAATTGCTCTGCCAATTGAGCTAGAGGTGCGTTCGTTGATGGTGATCTCGGCAGGATTTTCTTCCTCGTTGATCTCCGCAACGACATGTAACTCTACACGACACTTGCCGAAGTGTGAAATCGACATGGAGCGTGTTCCCGTGCCTCCGGGAGGTGCCTGAAAAGCGGCGCGAAACCGGGGTTTTGGTTGTTGCGCGTCCTTCCGACCCGGGTCTTGTTTCCGACCCCGGCGCTTGAAGGGCCGGGACAGGAAACAAGCCGCGGGCACCGAGGCGTGAATCAACAAGCAAAAGGCGGGGCCGGAGAATGCTCCGGGATCCCGCCTTCGCCTGTTTCGTGGCCGAGCTGTTCAGCGGCGGCTTCTCCGTGGCGGCCGGAATCCGGCGGCCTCGGCATGGGCGCTTGAAATGAACCAGACCCCGGCCTGGATCTCGTGGTAAGCAGGGCTGTCCTCATCGTGGTAGATCATGGTGTCCACGTTGCCTTTGACGGTGTAGCCCTCGGGTCCGCTGCCATCCGCACCGGCAGCTGCAGAACCCTCACCGTATGGCTTGTCCGCGGCGAGATGGCCACCCAGGGACGCGGCCTGACCGCCCTCGGTTGCCGGTTCGTCCGTCTCCGCCGCTGCGGTTTCCGCGCCGGGAAGCGTCGGGGCGTGGGGTTCGGTGTACTCCCGATGGTGGACGGGCGCCGCAGGAGCACTCCCTTCGCTCCAGGTGGCTTCCCATTCGGCGCTGTCGGCCTGTTGCGCTGCGTTCGCAGAAGATGCGGTGTCGGTCGCAGAAGCGGTGCCGGCAGGAGCCGCCCCGTTCATCGTGCTTCCGGAGGGGCCGGAATCCGCGGCGGTGACGTCGTCGGCAGTGACTCCTCCTTCGAGTCCTTCGGGCTCCAGTTCGGGCGCGGAAGAAGTGGCCGGTTCGGGAACGCTTTCGGACAGGACTGGTTCGTCGAGCTGGGGCTCTTCGATGACGGGTTCTTCACCGACCATTCCGGCAAGTGGTTCTTCCGTGGGAGCTACCGTTCTGGATTCCGCGGCTCCGTCAGGCCCCTCCCAATCGTCGACGTCGAATCCGTCCTGTTGCGTCCCCTTCGGCTCGGCCTGGGGTTCGACCTGCGGTTCTGCGTCCGCTGCTTTTTGGGCGGGACGCGTCTCGTCGAGGGCTTGTTCGGAGGGGACTGCCGTTCCCAGCAGGGGAGCGGAGCCCGTCAACGCCGCGGTGGTGGAGTCCATTTGCGGGGATGCAGCGGTTGGCGACGGCGATGGCGGGGTGGTGGTGCCTGCTTGTGATGTTTTCGCGTTATTGCGGCTCAAGAGCCACCATGCAATCGCGACGATCAACACAATAACGATGGCCCAGATCAACCAATCCATGGAGGAGCCCTTCTGTTCGAGTGGCGCAGTTGTCGTAATTTGACGTTACGTGCGTGTCAGGGGGCTGTCTAGCTTTGTCAATGGCGGTCAAGCAGCAATGTGTTTCCCGAAGCGGAACGGACCTTCTGCCTGCGAATGAAACATTGACGGAAATTGGCCGAATTTGCATTAATTCCCCGGGCATGCTCGTTAGCTGGAGCCAAGCGCCATAGACTCGTGCCCATGAGTGACCAAACCCCAAGTGCGACTGACAGCAAGCCTGACATCAAGCCACGGAGCCGGGTTGTAACGGACGGCATACACGCCGCCCCGGCGCGCGGAATGTTCCGGGCAGTAGGCATGGGCGACGACGACTTCGCAAAGCCCCAAATCGGCGTCGCGAGTTCGTGGAACGAAATCACGCCCTGCAACCTTTCCCTCAACCGACTTGCCCAAGGAGCCAAGGAAGGCGTTCACGCCGGTGGCGGTTTCCCGATGCAATTCGGAACAATTTCCGTTTCCGACGGTATTTCGATGGGACACGAGGGCATGCACTTTTCGCTCGTTTCCCGCGAAGTCATCGCCGACTCCGTCGAAACGGTCATGCAAGCCGAACGCATCGACGGTTCCGTCCTGCTCGCCGGTTGTGACAAATCCCTGCCGGGAATGCTGATGGCGGCCGCGCGCCTCGACCTCGCCAGCGTCTTCCTCTACGCGGGCTCCATCATGCCGGGCTGGGTCAAGCTTGAGGACGGCTCCGAGAAGGAAGTCACGCTCATCGACGCCTTCGAAGCCGTTGGCGCGTGCGCGGCAGGCAAGATGAGCCGCGAGGACCTGGACCGGATCGAAAAGGCGATCTGTCCGGGTGAGGGTGCGTGCGGCGGCATGTACACGGCCAACACCATGGCGTGCATCGGCGAAGCCCTTGGCATGTCCCTGCCGGGTTCCGCAGCGCCACCGTCGGCAGACCGCCGTCGTGATGATTTTGCACGCAAGTCCGGCGAAGCGGTGGTCAACCTGCTCCGCCTCGGCATTACGGCGCGGGACATCATGACCAAGAAGGCGTTCGAAAACGCCATCGCGGTCACCATGGCCTTCGGCGGTTCCACCAACGCCGTCCTCCACTTGCTCGCGATCGCCCGTGAGGCGAACGTCGAATTGACCTTGGACGACTTCAACCGCGTCGGCGACAAGATCCCGCACCTGGGCGACCTCAAGCCATTCGGCCGCTACGTGATGACCGACGTCGACAAGATCGGCGGCGTGCCGGTCATCATGCGAGCACTGCTCGACGCCGGGCTGCTGCACGGCGATTGCCTCACCGTGACCGGCAAGACCCTTGCCGAGAACCTGGCCGCCATCAACCCGCCGGACCTCGACGGCAAGATCCTTCGCGCCCTGGACAACCCGATCCACAAGACCGGCGGCATCACCATCCTGCACGGTTCCATGGCGCCGGAAGGTGCCGTGGTCAAGAGCGCCGGTTTCGACGCCGATGTGTTTGAAGGCACAGCCCGCGTTTTCGAGCGTGAACAAGGTGCCCTCGATGCGCTTGACAACGGTGAGATCAAGGCCGGCGACGTCGTAGTGATCCGGTATGAAGGGCCGAAGGGCGGGCCTGGAATGCGGGAGATGCTTGCAATCACCGGTGCCATCAAGGGTGCCGGGCTTGGCAAGGACGTCCTGCTCCTGACGGACGGCCGCTTCTCGGGGGGCACTACCGGTCTCTGCATTGGTCACGTTGCGCCGGAAGCGGTCGACGGCGGCCCGATCGCCTTCGTGAAGGACGGGGACCGCATCCGGGTGGATATTGCTGCCCGTTCGTTCGACCTCCTCGTAGACGAAGCAGAGCTCGAATCGCGCAAGCAAGGCTGGGAGCCCCTTCCGGCGAAGTTCACCAAGGGAGTGCTTGCCAAATACGCCAAGCTGGTGCATAGCGCATCCACTGGCGCATACTGCGGCTAATTCCCGCGCCGGCGATGCGGCCGAGGGTCGCATCGCCGGTTCGTTGTGCCCAGCTTTTGGACAGCGAGGTCCACATAGTGAGATCGAGGGTAGGGCGTTTGACACCTATCTCACAAAGAGGGAACACTGAACGCATGATCGCATTCGTTACTGTCGGCGCCAACGTGGGCACTGTCGTCCTTACCAAGCGCGTGGCTTCCTAGCCTCGACCCGGTAACGAACCGTCACGCGCAACCCCTCGAAGAGCCGGAAGGCTGAGGGGTTTTTTTATTTCCCCCGGGAGATTGCGCAATTAGCAAGAACAAGCAGTACCTAGCAGTAACTTTCACTAACTGAAGATCCCCAAAGGAAGAGTCCGATGAGCAAAGGATCGCCGATCAGCCCCTCGCTGATGGCTGCAAAGTCCGCTGGAGCGCACAAAGCTCCGGAAAAGGTCGACCGTCCGGCTGACGCCGTCGTCGACAATGCTGCAACTCTCTCTCCTGTACTCGGGCCGAACAACGTTGTACCCCCAACGGTGATGACCGGCTCGGAAGCTATTGTCCGCTCGCTCGAAGAACTCGGCGTCGACGATATTTTTGGTTTGCCCGGTGGCGCGATCCTCCCCACCTACGACCCCTTGATGGCCTCCAAGATGAATCACGTCCTGGTCCGTCACGAACAGGGAGCCGGCCACGCAGCCCAAGGCTACGCCATGGTTACCGGACGGGTAGGCGTCTGCATCGCCACATCCGGTCCTGGAGCCACCAACCTCGTTACCGCCATCATGGATGCCCACATGGACTCCGTGCCGCTTGTGGCCATTACCGGCCAGGTGTCGGCCTCCGTCATCGGTACGGATGCCTTCCAGGAAGCGGACATCGTCGGCATCACCATGCCGATCACCAAGCACTCCTTCCTGGTGACGGACCCCAACGATATTCCGCATGTCATGGCGGAGGCTTTCCACCTCGCCAGCACGGGCCGCCCGGGTCCGGTGCTTGTGGACATCGCTAAGAACGCGCAGCAAGGCACCATGACCTTCTCCTGGCCGCCAAAGATCGACCTGCCCGGCTACCGCCCGGTAGTCCGCGGCCACAACAAGCAGGTTCGTGAGGCCGCCCGGTTGATCGCGGCAGCAAGCAAGCCGGTCCTGTACGTGGGCGGCGGCGTGGTCAAGGGCCACGCATCGGCTGAACTGCGGGAACTGGCTGAACTGACCGGCGCGCCCGTGGTGACCACCCTCATGGCCCGCGGCGCATTCCCGGATTCGCACCCCCAGCACGTTGGGATGCCCGGAATGCACGGAACGGTGTCCGCGGTCACCGCCCTGCAGCAGTCTGACCTGCTGATCACCCTCGGCGCTCGGTTCGACGACCGTGTGACCGGCATCTTGAGCACGTTCGCTCCGCATGCCAAGATCATCCACGCTGACATCGACCCCGCCGAGATTTCCAAGAACCGCATCGCGGATGTGCCGATCGTCGGCTCCGTCAAGGAAATCATTCCGGAACTGACCGAAGCGGTCAGGGCCGCCTTCGAACAGTCCGGAACCCCTGACCTCGACGCTTGGTGGGCATTCCTCAATAACCTGCGCGAGACATACCCGTTGGGCTGGACTGAACCGGAAGACGGACTCAGCGCTCCGCAACGCGTTATTGAACGCATCGGCAAGCTCACGGGTCCGGAGGGCATCTACGTTGCCGGCGTCGGCCAGCACCAGATGTGGGCTGCCCAATTCATCAAGTACGAGCGTCCGCACGCCTGGCTGAATTCCGGCGGCGCCGGAACCATGGGCTATGCGGTGCCGGCAGCCATGGGCGCCAAAGTCGGCGCGCCGGACCGTGTGGTCTGGGCGATCGACGGCGACGGCTGCTTCCAGATGACCAACCAGGAACTGGCAACCTGCGCGATCAACAACATCCCCATCAAGGTTGCCATCATCAACAACTCCTCGCTGGGCATGGTGCGCCAGTGGCAGACCCTCTTCTACGAGGGCCGCTACTCGAACACCGACCTCAACACCGGCCACGACACCATCCGGATCCCGGACTTCGTCAAGCTGGCAGATGCCTACGGCTGTGCGGCGTTGCGCTGCGAGCGGGACGAAGACATCGACGCCACCATCCAGAAAGCCCTGGAGATCAATGACCGCCCCGTGGTCATCGACTTTGTGGTCAGCCCGAACTCCATGGTGTGGCCGATGGTCCCCTCCGGTGTTTCCAATGACCAGATCCAGGTTGCCCGCAACATGACCCCGGAATGGGAAGAGGAGGACTAAGCCATGAGCCGCCACACACTGTCCGTTCTGGTCGAAGACAAGCCCGGCGTGTTGACCCGCGTGGCCAGCCTCTTCGCCCGGCGCGCGTTCAACATCAACTCCCTGGCCGTCGGGCCCACGGAGGTCACGGGTATCTCCCGCATGACCGTCGTCGTCGACGCCGACGGCGACCTCATTGAGCAGGTCACCAAGCAGCTCAATAAACTGGTCAACGTCATCAAGATTGTTGAGCTGACCTCAGAATCTTCCGTGCAACGTGACCACATCCTGGTCAAGGTACGTGCGGATGCCTCGACACGCCTGCAGGTCACCCAAGCCGCAGACTTGTTCCGTGCCTCCGTGGTCGACGTTTCCACAGATTCGTTGGTCATTGAAGCAACCGGTACTCCGGAAAAGCTTGCAGCATTGCTTTCAGTGCTGGAGCCCTTCGGCATCCGCGAAATTGTGCAGTCCGGCACCTTGGCCGTCGGGCGCGGATCCCGCTCCATGAGTGACAGGGCGCTTCGCTCCGCCTAAGCCATGGCTTCGCCCTGGGATTGGCGGCGGCGCGTCCGCTACCGCAGCACCAAAGACACCATCTACAAAACCACTCAAGAGGAGTTACGCAAGTGACTGAAATGTTCTACGACGACGACGCAGACCTGTCGATCATCCAGGGCCGCAAGGTTGCCATCGTCGGCTACGGTTCCCAGGGACACGCCCACGCGCTGAACCTTCGCGATTCCGGCGTCGAGGTCGTCATCGCGCTCAAGGAAGGCTCGAAGTCGATCGCCAAGGCGCAGGACGCCGGCTTCACGGTGAAGAACGTTGCCGACGCCGCCGAATGGGCCGACGTCATCATGATCCTCGCACCGGACCAGCACCAGCGCTCGATCTACAACGACTCGATCAAGGACAAGCTGACGGCCGGCAAGGCCCTCGCCTTCGCCCACGGCTTCAACATCCGCTTCGGCTACATCGAGGCACCGGAAGGCGTTGACGTCATCCTCGTCGCCCCGAAGGCTCCGGGCCACACCGTGCGCCGCGAGTTCGAAGCCGGCCGTGGCATCCCGGACATCATCGCCGTTGAGCAGGACGCTTCCGGTTCGGCTTGGGAGCTGGCCAAGTCCTACGCCAAGGCCATTGGCGGCACCCGCGCAGGCGTCATCAAGACCACCTTCACCGAAGAGACCGAAACCGACCTCTTCGGCGAGCAGGCTGTCCTTTGCGGTGGCGTTTCCCAGCTCATCCAGTACGGCTTCGAAACCCTGACTGAAGCCGGCTACCAGCCGCAGATCGCCTACTTCGAGGTGCTCCACGAGCTCAAGCTCATCGTTGACCTCATGTGGGAAGGCGGCATCGCCAAGCAGCGCTGGAGCGTTTCCGACACCGCAGAGTACGGCGACTACGTTTCCGGCCCGCGCGTCATCGACCCGCGCGTCAAGGAGAACATGGCCGGCGTCCTTGCCGACATCCAGTCCGGTGCCTTCGCCAAGCGCTTCATCGACGACCAGGACAACGGCGCCGTCGAGTTCAAGGAACTGCGTGCCAAGGCAGAGCAGCACCCGATCGAGGCCGTCGGCCGCGAACTGCGCTCCCTCTTCTCCTGGAAGCAGCAGGACGAGGACTACGTCGATGGCTCCGCGGCCCGCTAAGCCCCTTCACCCAGGGATCTTTGCGGTGCGGCAGTTGCCGTAGCAATTAAACAAAGAACGCCGTACGGGATAGGCTCGAAAAGAAGCCGCCCGGCATGGAGGCCGGACCCGGTATACCGGGTCCGGCCTTCGTCGTTACGGAATCGTTTCACCAAAACCCCACCTGAAAAAAGAGAGCTAAAGAGGTCACCGGTGACTAGCACCAAGCCAGTAGTACTCCTCGCCGAGGAACTTTCGCCCGCCACGATCGAGGCCCTTGGTCCGGATTTCGAGATCCGCCAAACCGACGGTGCGGACCGTTCCCAGCTGCTCTCCGCAATTGTCGACGTCGACGCAATCCTGGTGCGTTCAGCTACCCAGGTTGACGCGGAAGCAATAGCCGCAGCCAAGAACCTCAAGATCATTGCCCGCGCAGGCGTCGGCCTCGACAACGTGGACATCAAGGCCGCGACCCAGGCCGGTGTCATGGTAGTCAACGCCCCGACGTCGAACATCGTCTCCGCAGCCGAACTGACGGTCGGCCACATCCTTAGCCTTGCCCGCCACATCCCGCAGGCGAGCTCCGCCCTCAAGGGCGGCGAATGGAAGCGCTCGAAGTACACAGGCATCGAGCTCTTCGAGAAGAAGATCGGCATCATCGGCCTTGGCCGCATCGGAGCCCTTGTGGCGGCCCGTTTGCAGGGCTTCGAGACCGAGATCCTGGCGTACGACCCCTACATCACCTCTGCCCGGGCAGCGCAGCTCGGCGTCAAGCTCGTCACCCTGGACGAACTGCTGGAGAAATCCGACTTCATCACCATCCACATGCCCAAGACCCCGGAAACGGTGGGCATGCTGGGCGCGGATGCCTTCAAGAAGATGAAGGAAACGGCATACGTGGTCAACGTTGCCCGCGGTGGACTGATCGACGAAGCCGCCCTCCACGAGGCGCTCCAGGATGGCCAAATCGCCGGTGCCGGCATTGACGTCTTCGTCAAGGAGCCGAGCACCGACCTCCCGTTCTTCGGCATGGACAACGTCATCGTCACGCCCCACTTGGGCGCTTCCACTGATGAAGCCCAGGAAAAGGCCGGCGTTTCCGTCGCGAAGTCCGTGCGGCTCGCACTTGCCGGCGAACTCGTTCCGGACGCGGTCAACGTTGCCGGCGGCGTCATCGCCTCCGACGTGCGCCCCGGCATCCCGCTCATCGAGAAGCTCGGCCGCATCTTCACCGCGCTCACCCATGCCTCCCTGACCCAGATCGACGTCGAGGTTGCCGGCGAAATCTCCAGCCTGGACGTTAAGGTTCTCGAGCTTGCCGCGCTCAAGGGTGTCTTCGCCGACGTCGTCACTGAGCAGGTCTCCTACGTCAACGCTCCCGTGATCGCCGAGCAGCGTGGAATCAACACCCGCCTGATCACCACGGCGGAAGCGGAGGACTACCGGAACGTCCTGACCATCCGCGGCGCATTGAGCGATGGCTCGCAGATTTCAGTGGCCGGTACCCTCACGGGACCCAAGCAGGTCCAGAAGCTGGTCGGCGTCAACGGCTACGACGTCGAAATCCCGATCAGCGAGCACCTCGTGGTGGTTTCCTACGCGGACCGTCCCGGCGTGATCGGCACCATCGGGCACATCCTCGGCATGAACAACATCAACATCGGCGGCATGCAGGTTGCCCGCCAGAGCGAAGGCGGCCAGGTTCTCGCGCTGCTGACGATCGACAGCTCTGTGCCCCAGCAGGTGCTCGAGGCCATCAAGGCCGGCATCGGCGCTGAGATGGTCCGGGAAGTGGACCTGGAGGACTAACCTCTCTTTCCGCGTTCGCGGTAGCAAAATGTGCCCGGGTTCACACCGGACACAGATAGTTGGCCGGTCTGCCTACAATGGCTTGGTCCGAAATTCGGATCCGGCGGCAGGCCGGCCAATACCTTTTACACACGCCCGGTGGATTCCTTTTGCCTTGCATGGATCCAGGGAGAGCTGTGTGCACGCCCGCAATCCAGGACTCAGGGAGCCCTATGAACGCCGTCCAGAGGTTCATCAGAAGCCGTGTGCTGCTGCTGACCGCGGCCATTTTGATCGTCGCCATGTGCTTGTCCGTATTCATCCAGACCCAATCGCAGGCTGCGCTCAACCGGACGGTGGATGAAAATTCACGCGGTTTGTACGACATCCTTGTGCAGGCCAAGTCGGCCAATTCCAAGGACAGCGGCCAGCTCATCCAGCCGGATATCGCTACCGGCCAAGGCGGAATCAGCTTCCAGCAGCTTGAAAAGATCCGTGGCCTCGACGGCACGTCGGTCGCCGCACCGATCAGCCTCGTTTCGCGTGTCACCCAGAACCTGGAGACGCCCCGGCTCGACGCAATGGACTACCTGGGCTACAACGCCGGCCTTGCCGGCGGGGCCACCGCGGGAGACCCGACCGGAACGGATGCCAAGAACTGGCCGGCCCCGGAATCGGTCCTTTCCGACCAACCCAAGAAATACCGGCTGACGGCAACCGCCGTGAGTTCGGACGGAGTCTCCGACCACACCCTGTTCACCACCAGCGCAGAGGGCACCCTGGGCAAGGGAAAGGTTGTCGAGCAACAGACGGCCGGCGGCAAGAGCATCCAGATCACCGGTCCCGCGGGGGAGACCGGCATCAAGTTCCCGGCACCGGCGGGCGGTTCCGAGCACAATCTGTTCAACCTTTCAGTGGCGCTGCCGATGGCTCCCCAAGTGACCGAGTCCGTGGTCGCCGTCGACCCCACCGCCGAACGCGCCCTCCTCGGCTCGGCGGGTGACTTCCTGGCGCCTTTGCAGAAGGCACCGCCTGCCGATGCCCGGAATGCAGGGGCGATCGGACGCTACTTCGAGCAGCTCTTCGCCAAGAGCCCCACGCAGCAGGAACTCGAGGACGGCCCGGACTTCCTCGGCGTGAAGCTAAAGTATTGGGCGCCGCTCATGACCCAGTACCAGCAGGCCAAGCTCGCGGGGCAGCTCACCGATTCATCGCAGGCGATTCCGCTGATTGTCCGCCAGGGCACGTCGCTTGACCTCAAGTACTCGGTGAAGATCCAAGAAATCGACGATTCGGGCAAGGTCATCAAGGACGTGGGCACGGTCTCGCGTTCCTTGGACAAGGACTACCTGCCATTCGTTTCACGTTCGCCGTTCGCGCTCGAATGGCCCGGGTCCACGGACCACAGCCAATTGCTCGGGAACACCGGCAACTTCAGCCAGGGCCTGTACCAGCCGGCGCAGTGGACCACAGACTTCGCCGCCGCGCCCAAGTACAAGGATGGCGACACATCTGCCAACGGCGCGGTCCAAAAATCCGCCACCCCCGGCGACTGGGTGACGGTCAACAAGTTGCCCGAGAAGTCTGCCTTCGGGGCAATCGTGGACCAGGCCCAGCGCACGCCGGTGCAGGAACGCTCTTACCGCGACAACCTCGCGACCGGTTCCAAGCCTGCCACTCCCTTGCCCATGGTCTACGGGACATTCGATCCGGCCCAGATCCAGAAGGCCGCAGGCGACGTCAACAAACTGCCCTTGGGTGGCTACGATCCCGCTCCGATGACCCTTGAGAAGGATGGTTCGGGCAACAGCACGGCCGCCGATGTCCTCAAGCCGTCGTTGAGCGCCACCGGCCTCGTCAGCCAGTCCGCAGGCGCCATTACCGACTACTACGGTTTGGCTGCGGCCCGCGGCTACACTTCCAACGCCGATGTGATCGACGCCGTCCGCGTCCGCGCCAGCGCTCCGGGCAACTGGAAGCAGGCTCAACCGGAGGTGGACAAGTTGGCTGCCGAGATCCGCGATATGGGGCTTGAGGCGACCGTCGTGGCCGGGTCCGCGCGCGAAGACGCCAACATTTTCGTACCGGGTTACTCGAAGGACGACGCCGGCAAGGAAGCCGCGCTGGGCACCGTCCAGCAGTCATGGGTGCGGCAGGACGCGGCCGACGCCGTTTCGGGTTCGTTGACGAGCACCAACATCACTTTGCTTTTCCTGACGCTGTGCGGGGCCACCTTGCTGACCGGTGCGTCCACGGTGAGCTATATCCGGCAACGACGCAGCGAAGCAGGCATCCTGCGGGCCATGGGGTGGAACCAGAAAAAGATACGCAGCTGGGTCCTTGAGGAATTCGGCATAGGGGCGGCGATTATCGCCGTAGCGGGCATCGCGCTCAGCCTCTTGAGCTGGAACCTCGCGACAGCCATAGTTTCTGCCTCCGTGCTGCTCATCTATTTCGCTGCCGCTTTCTTCGCCGCCCAGCAATTGCGGCACCGGGATGTGGTGGACCAGGAGCCGCAGCACGATGAACGGCTCATCGCCATCGACTCGCCCCTCACGTTCGCCTATCGCCAATTGGCAACAAACCGCTTCAATTCGATCGCACTGGCAATTGCCGTCGGAGTGTTCGGCACCGCAGTCGGGGCCCTGATTGCCTTGCTGATCGACATTCCGCGGGCAGCTGGAGCGAGCGCCCTTAGCGGACTTGCCGCCGCTTCCGTTGCCCTGCCAAGCGTGATCCTCGCGATCGGCGGAGTGCTGGTCGGGCTGGTGTTGACCTTGGTGACGGGACGCTTCGAGCTCCACGCCAAGCGTGAACAAATCGGCACGCTCAGGGCCATGGGCTGGAACCCGGACATGCTGGGCCAGGTCCGGTTCTTCGAAAATGCCCTCGTGGGCGCGGTCGCGCTGGTCCTCGCCATCCTCGGCGCCCTTGGCCTTGGCCTCCTGCTCGCCCCGTATGCCGCCTTGTGGGCAGCCCTGGCCGGCTTGGTGGCTGTACTTTGCTGGATTCCCATTGCAACGAAAGTGGTCAAATGACTGACAATCTCAACCCCGAGTTGACTACGACGACGGAATCCACCGATGAGTCGCAGCTGACCCGTGCCAACACGATCGTGAGGGCCGAGGACCATGCGAGGCCCTTGCAGTTGAGCAACATCACCATCCGCTACGGTGGCGACAGGGGCGGCGCCGAGCCGGTCACCGTCGTCGAGGACTTCAACCTCACGTTGCACGCCGGTGAGATGCACTGCATCGCCGGCCGAAGCGGCTCGGGCAAGACCAGCATCCTGACGGTGGGAGCGGGACTCACGTTCCCGACGTCGGGCCGTGTGCTGTGGGAGGGCGACTCGCTTGAACAGATGGGCGACGACGAAATCGCCGACCGCCGTCGCGCGCTGATCGGGTATGTGGACCAGGGCGGTGCGTTGATTGACGGCATGAGCGCCTTGGAAAACGTGCTGCTGCCAGCGGTTCCCGACGGCGAGGTCGAACAGCGGACGGAAATGGCCAAGGACCTTCTCGACCTCGTCGGACTCGGGCGCCGCATGCGCCACCGTCCCGCGCAGTTGTCCGGTGGCGAACGCCAGCGCGTCGCGATCGCCCGCGCACTTATCTTGGGCACTCGCGTCCTGGTAGTGGACGAGCCCACGGCGAGCCTCGACCGGGCCTCGGCCAACCGCATCATCAGCATCCTCAAGGACACCACCAACGACGGCATTGCGGTACTTGTGGCGTCGCACGATCATGAGCTTGTCCGGCTCAGCGATACGCTGACTGAACTGAACTAGCAACCGATGCCATCGGGACCGGCCGTCAATTGCGGCCGGTCCCGTCTTCCATCTCCAAGAGAAGGTAACTTCGTAGAGTGACGTCTCCAGAAAAAACCCCGTTCTACATCACTACGGCCATCACGTACCCCAACGGCGAACCGCATATCGGCCACGCCTACGAGTACATTGCCACTGACGCGATGGCCCGTTTCAAGCGCCTCGACGGCTACGACGTGATGTTCCTGACCGGTACGGACGAGCACGGCATGAAGATCGCCCAGGCTGCCGACAAGGAAGGCATCACGCCGAAGGAACTCGTGGACCGGAACGCCGAAATCTACAAGGCCGCCCACGCCGCCTTGGGTATTTCGTACGACCGCTTCATCCGCACCACCGACGCCGACCACTATGCCGCCTCGCAGGCCATCTGGAAGAAGATGGAAGCCAACGGCGATATCTACCTGTCCAAGTACGAGGGCTGGTATTCGGTGCGCGACGAGGCCTACTACACCGAAGACGAGACCGTGGTGAAGGACGATGGCGTCCGCTACTCGGTCGGTACGGACACCGAAGTGACCTGGACGGCAGAGGAGAGCTACTTCTTCCGCCTCTCCGCGTACCAGGACAAGTTGCTGGCCCTGTACGAATCCCAGCCTGAGTTCGGCGCCCCGAACTACCGCTTCAACGAAGTGATCAGCTTCGTCAAGCAAGGACTGCAGGATCTGTCCATCAGCCGCACCACCTTCGACTGGGGAGTCCCGGTTCCAGGCAACGACAAGCACGTGATGTACGTGTGGGTCGACGCCCTGACCAACTACCTGACCGGCGTCGGCTACCCGGACGTCGAGTCGGAGCGCTTCAACAGGTTCTGGCCCGCGAATGTCCATGTCATCGGCAAGGACATTTCCCGCTTCCACGCCATCTTCTGGCCCGCATTCCTCATGAGCGCAGGCCTTGAGCTGCCCAAGCGCGTCATGATCCACGGCTTCCTGACGAACAACGGCGTCAAGATGTCCAAGTCCCTGGGCAACGTGGTTGCTCCGCAGGACTTTGTGGAGCAGTACGGCCTGGACCAAGTGAGGTTCTTCTTCCTGCGCGAGGTGCCGTTCGGTGCGGACGGCAGCTACAACCACGAGGCAATCGTGGGCCGCATGAACGCTGACCTGGCCAACAACTTCGGCAACCTCGCACAACGTTCGTTGTCCATGGTGGCCAAGAACTGCGAAGGCAAAGTTCCGGTTCCGGGCGAATTCACTGCGGAGGACTCGGCGTTGCTGGCGCAGGCTTCCGGGCTCCTTGATGCCGCCCGCGCAGCCTTTGAGAAGCAGGAATTCAGCCGTGCCCTTGAGGCGATCTGGTCCGTGCTGGGTGATACCAATGCGTACTTCGCCGAGCAGGCACCGTGGGTCCTGCGCAAGACCGACGTCGAGCGCATGAACACGGTTTTGTACGTCACGCTGGAAGTTGTACGTACGGTGGCGATCCTCGCCCAGCCGGTCATGCCGACGTCGGCCGCCAAGCTTCTCGAGGCACTGGGACAGCCGGAAGGGGAGGCGCGCCAGTTCGCCGCCATTTCCGCTCCGATCGTCGCCGGAACTGAGCTCCCGGCCCCGGCGCCGGTTTTCCCACGCTACGAAGAGCCCGCCGAATCCTAGACGCTCGCTTCGAGTTGCGTCTTTCAAGCGCTCCCTCACCTGGCCGGACCTGGCCGAGTGGGGGAGCGTTTTTGTTCCCGTCCGATGGCCTGCGTGCCTTCGGGGACAAAGCCGACAGCTCGTTGTGTTTCCAGGTGGTCTCTTCGTGCGGGCGAGTGGGGACCGGCCCGGTGCAGGTAGTGGCCCTGTCAAGACTCACTGGATCCTGTACGTAAACGCGTACACTCCACTCGGGTTAATCAAGAGGTAAAAACCTAGCCTGAAAAGCAAGCGAATTGATGGCAATTTCTGGGGAGTAACTGTCAAGATTCATCTCGCTGCTTGAGGTCCACCGCACTTATTCCTACTTGGTCTCGTAGATGGTTACTCCGCAAAGTCAGGTCAATTCGAACCTGATTTGCTGGGAGGAACCGAAATGAAAAGGACTATTGCGACCTTGGGGGTCGTGGGTCTGGGATTGCTGGGTGCCGCCGTGTCGGCCAACGCAGCACCAACAGACAAGATCACGATCTGCCATGCAACCCATTCAGCGGCGCACCCGTACGTGGAATTGACCATTGATCTCAGTGCATTGTCCGGGCATGCAGGGGATGCTAACGACATTATTCCCGCAAACTCCGGCAATATTCTGCCCAATGGCCAGAACTTGACTCCGGAAAACATCGCAATCCTCAACGCGGGGTGCAAGCTGGCCGACCCGCCGGTGGTTAGCCCGCCAGTGACGAGCCCGCCGGCGACCACACCGCCGGTAGATCCGCCAGCGACCACACCGCCGGTAGATCCGCCAGCGACCACACCGCCGGTAGATCCGCCAGCGACTACTCCGCCGGTGGATCCGCCGGCGACCACCCCGCCCGCGACTACTCCGCCGGTAGATCCGCCGGCGACCACCCCGCCCGAGAGCACCCCGCCCGCGAGCACGCCGCCAGGGGATCAGTCGGTGCCCGTGACACCCGTGGTTCCACCGGTCGCGGCGCCAGCACCCGAGGCCGCCGTACCTGGGGCCGCTCCGGTGTCCGTGTCGGCACCGGTCGCCGCTACTCCAGCTCCCGCCGGTGGAGCCCCCGCTGTTTCGCCTACAGCCCCGATAACCAATGTGGGCTACAACGTCCAGACAGCCGTCGGCGCGCGGCCGGGCGCCGGTATCCCGGCTTGGCTTGCCGGCCTGACCGGGCTTTTCGGCGCAGTTGCCGCCTTCGTGATCGCGAAGAGCGGTATGCGGTCCCGGAAGGCCCACCGCTAGGCAGACCCGGCTGGGTGCCGCACGCGAATGTTCGGCACCCAGCCCCTTGCACAATCTCCAGGAGTGATCATGGCCAGTCACCGCTCCACGCGGCCGTCCCGTGTACGTGGTATCCGCGGCCTTCTGATCAGTCCCCGGGATCTTCTCGTGTTGGCGATCTGCGTTGGCGGCCTGCTCGTCTCCTGGGTGGTCTATGGGGTTTCGGGCCCCGGCAATCCACCCGCGTTCGGCGCGGGCCAGACGGCGAGGGCATCGATCAGTCCGGCGGTCCCGCCGGATTCCCCGGCAAGTCCAGCGCCGGATGCCGTTGCCGGGACCCCGGCGCCGTCGTCGCCGGCTCCTTCGGACAAGCCCTCAGCGATCCACGCGGCTTTGGGCGCACCTGCTTCCCCGCCGGAAATCTCGTTGCCTGCGGCGTCGGCTCCCGTGCGGATTACATATCCGGCGGCCGACCTTGACGTGGCGATACACCCGCTTCAGCCAGACCCTGCTGCAGTGAGTGGGCAGAGCATTGAGCCGCCGGAGACGATGGACGGATATTGGCTCAGTACGTTTGGAACCCCGGGTGCTGGATCGACGAACACCACTTACGTGATCGGGCACAGTTGGGAAGGCCTCGACGCTCCGTTCAACCATCTCAGTACGGCGGCAGCCCCGGGAGATGAGCTCAATGTGGTCACGGCAACGGGAACGATGACCTACAAAGTCGAGTCCGTCACCACCTACACAAAATCGAACTTGAAGGACAGCCCTATCTGGAACGCGGTGGCCAACCGTTTGGTGATCATCAGTTGCTACACGCAGGACCTGTGGGGCAAGAATGTCGCAGTGGTTGCTTCACCGGTTCCCGGCCCATAACGCACCAGGAGGCCCGAAACGGGCGATAGCCGTTCAAATGATGAGACGATTTTGACCAGCATGTGGATGCCTTGGCACCCTGAAAACATGAGCGCAACGCACCCCTCCGCAACAATCAACCTGGCCGTCATCCCTGGGGACGGCATCGGCCCCGAAGTCATCGCCGAAGCCCTCAAGGTGTTGGAGAAGGTTGTCGCCGAGGAAGGCGTAGCCCTCGAGCAGACCGAGTACAAGCTCGGGGCCCAGCACTGGCTCGAGACCGGAGAGACGCTTCCGGACGAAGTCCTGGAGGACCTGCGCACCCGGGACGCCATCCTGTTCGGCGCGGTGGGAGCTGCCCCCGGCGATACCCGCATCCCTTCGGGCATCATTGAACGCGAGATGCTGCTCAAGCTCCGCTTCAGCCTGGACCACTTCGTGAACCTGCGGCCGTCCCGGCTGTACGGCACCGTCGGCAGCCCCTTGGCCAACCCGGGCGAGATCGATTTCATCGTGGTCCGCGAAGGAACCGAAGGCCCCTATGTAGGCAACGGCGGAACCCTGCGTGGAGGCACCCCGCACGAAGTCGCAACGGAAGTTTCGCTCAACACGGCCCACGGCGTCGAACGCGTCGTCCGGGACGCCTTCCGTCGTGCAAGCCAGCGGCCCCGCAAGCACGTGACCCTGGTCCACAAGCACAACGTCCTGGTTTTCGCCGGCCACCTGTGGAAGCGCACGGTTGAAGCCGTAGCCAAGGAATTCCCCCAGGTCACCCACGACTACCTGCACATTGACGCGGCCACGATCTTCATGGTGACCGACCCCTCGCGCTTCGACGTGATTGTCACAGACAACCTGTTCGGCGACATCATCACGGACCTCGCCGCAGCCGTCACCGGTGGCATTGGCCTGGCTGCTTCCGGAAACATCAACATGGACCGCACTGCTCCGTCCATGTTCGAACCGGTCCACGGTTCCGCTCCGGACATCGCCGGCCAGCAGAAGGCGGATCCAACCGCCGCCATTTTGTCCGCTGCGCTCCTGCTCGACCACCTCGGCTACTCGAACGCGGCCCGCAGGATAGAAACCGCGGTGGTGGCAGACATCGAAAGCCGTACGGGCGAAACCCGCAAGACGGCTGCCATTGGTGACGCCATCGCGGCCGCACTTTAGTTCCCCTACTCGGGCGTAAGCTTTACTTGGATTATTTACCTGCTGCCGTGGTCCGTCGCTGAACCATATCCTCCAAGAGAAGGTTCGCTCTGACAGGTAGCCGACTGGAGGAAACATGACTCAGACTGCCCACGGCGTCGAATTCAGCCAGCAACTCTCGGCGAACCCGAAGTCTGCTGAGGAGCGTGCGGAAATCCTGGCAAACCCGGGATTTGGCGACTACTTCACCGACAACACCGTCATCGTCGACTACAGCGTCGACGCAGAGGGCAAGGGCGGCTGGCACAGCGCCCGGGTCGAGGCTTACGGACCGATTTCCTTGGATCCTTCGGCAGCCGTTTTCCACTACGGCCAGGAAATCTTCGAAGGACTCAAGGCTTACCGCCACGCCGACGGCTCGGTGTGGACGTTCCGCCCGGAGGCGAACTCGGCTCGTTTGAACAAGTCGGCCCGTCGCCTGGCGCTTCCCGAACTCCCGGAAGAGTACTTCCTCGGCGCCATCCGTGAACTCGTCCAGGCGGACAAGGAATGGGTTCCGTCCGGAGATGGCGAGGCCCTGTACTTGCGGCCCTTCATGATCGCCACGGAGGCTTTCCTCGGTGTCCGCGCAGCCCGCGAAGTGTCCTTCCGGGTCATCGCTTCGCCGGCCGGCAACTACTTCGGCGGTGAACTCAAGCCGGTGTCCATCTGGATTTCCCGCGAATACGCCCGCGCAGGCCGTGGCGGTACGGGGGCTGCCAAGTGCGGCGGCAACTACGCCGCGTCGCTCATCGCCCAGATGGAAGCCGAAGCCAACGGCTGCAAGCAGGTCCTTTTCCTGGACCACTTCAACGACGACGCCGTTGAAGAGCTTGGCGGCATGAACGTCTTCTTCGTCATGAAGGACGGCTCGCTCGTCACTCCGGCGCTCACGGGCACCATCCTCGAAGGAGTGACCCGTTCTTCGGTCATCCAGGTGGCCAAGGACATGGGCCGCGAGGTTGCCGAACGGAAGATCACCCTCGCCGAGTGGCGTGAAGGCGTGGCCAGCGGCGATATCGCAGAGGTTTTCGCGTGCGGCACCGCTGCCGTGATTACGCCTATCGGCGTTCTGAAGGACGAGACGGAATTCATCGGTTCCGAGGACGCGAAGGCCGGTGAGACCACCATGGCCATCCGGGAGCAGCTCCTGGGCATCCAGACGGGAAGCATCGAGGATCGGCACGGCTGGCTGACGCGCCTCGCCTAAGTCCCCACCGGCTCCCAAGCCTCGCAAGCTCGGCTCGGGTCCCTCGCCGGCGTGGGCCCTGTCTTGGAGCCCGACGGCGGCCCTCCACTTCGGTGGCCGGGCCGCCGTCGGCGTTTCGCCCACATGGAGCGAGCGGAGGCACGAGCGGCGGGAGCCGCTACTGCGGCAGCGCCCGCTTGATCATCGGTTCCATGAGCGCTTCCATGTGCGCCTGCAGGTAATGCTGTCCCGCAACTGAAGGATGATCGCCATCAGGGCCGATGAGGTTCGCGACGTCGTCCACGATCCAGCCAAGCTCGATCGGGTCCACGAACTCGGCGCCTGCCTTCAAGGCAGCTGCCTTGTCTTCGTCCCTGATATCGAGGCGTTCCTGCTCGGGAGTGTTCGTGTAGGCGGGAGGGCCCACAACGAGGATCGCGGCTCGGGGAGCATGTTCCTTGGCGGCGGCGAATGCCTGCGATGCCGCGAGTTCGGTTTCCCCGGGCGCAGAGCCCATGTCGTTTTCGGAACCAAAGAACAGCACCAAACTGGCGTCGGAGGTTACCGACTGGACGACTTGTGAGCCGAAGGTCGAGCCGCCGTTGCCGATGCTCACGTAGCCGCTTCCGTCTTCTGCGGCGTTGACGATGGTCGCCTGGTACCGCTGGAAGGCGGGATCGTTCTCCACGAGGTTTGGCCAAGCGTCCGCGGGGGAGGTGCCGTGGCCTGTGCTGAGCGAGTCGCCGATGATCACTACAGTGGTCCGCGGGGTTGCCACGGGGGAGGGCAGGCCGGTGTCTACGGAACAAGCACTGAGGACGAGGGCGGCCGCAACTGCCATCGCCGCCCACCAGAGCCCCCTGCGGGCCCCGTGGATTCGCAACATTGAAATCCCCCTACTGCCTGGACCCATGCTACGTGGTTCGGGATTTCGGGGTTCGGCGCTTATGCAAAGATGGAGTCGTGAGTTCGGTCGATGATGCCTCCTTCGTCAAAAGCAGCACCCTGACCCGGTACCGGCTGGCGCCCAACCCGGGGCCGATGAGCCTCGACGGTACCAATTCGTACGTCATCGGAGCGTCTGGTTCTTCCGGGGTGGTGGTTGTGGACCCCGGGCCGCTCGACGAAACGCACCTTGCCGCGCTGGCCTCGAGTGGCGCCGTCGAACTCGTCCTCATCACGCATCGCCACAAGGACCACACCGAGGCTTCCGTGCGATTCCGGGAACTCACCGGGGCGCCCGTCCGGGCAGCGGATCCGGCACACTGCCACGGCGGCGAACCATTGCGCAACGGCGAGGTCATCGAGGCCGCCGGAGTCGCGATCCGGGTCTTGTCCACTCCCGGGCACACCTCGGACTCTGTCTGTTTCCACCTGCCCGGTGACGGTCCGGACGGCTCCGTGCTGACCGGCGACACCATCCTCGGCCGCGGCACCACTGTCCTGGACTATCCCGACGGCACCTTGGGCGACTACCTCGCGAGCCTCGACGCCCTTGAGGCACTCGGTCCGGCAACCCTGTTGGCCGCGCACGGACCGGTACTCCCGGCGGTGGATGCGGTGTGCCGCGAATATCGTGCCCACAGGGAAATGCGACTGGACCAGATCCGTGCCGCCCTCTCGCGAATCGGCGCGCAAGCAGACGTCCACGCCGTCACCGACGCGGTGTATCCCGACGTCGACCCTTCCGTGCGGTGGGCCGCGGAAACTTCCGTTGCGGCGCAGTTGGACTACCTCCGCGGCTGACGCGGGCGTGGCGTCCGGGCGCGGACCGGCTGCTCCCGGACGGTAGGGTAGGAGCCATGCGTATCGCCCGGTTTGTTGTTGATTCTGATCCCGTCTACGGCGTCGTCGAAGGTGAGCCCGGCAGTGAGTTTGTCACTGTGATCCACGGGGATCCCTTCTTCAATGGTGTTGAGCGGACTTCCGTCCGCCACAAGCTTGAGGACGTTCGCCTCCTGGCGCCCATCATTCCCCGCAGCAAGGTCATCGGCGTCGGACGGAACTTCGCTGAGCACGCGAAGGAACTGGGCAACGAGGTGCCGCAGCAGCCGTTGCTCTTCCTGAAGCCGAATACCGCTGTGGTGGGCCCCAACGATCCCATCGTCCTTCCGGAATTTTCGGAGGAAGTCTCGTTCGAAGCCGAACTTTGCGTCGTCATCGGCCGGATTTGCAAGGACGTGCCGGAGGACCGCGCCGACGACGTCATTTTCGGCTACACCTGCGGCAACGACCTCACGGCCCGGGATGTCCAGAAGACCGACCTGCAGTGGGCCCGCGCGAAGGGCTTTGACACCTCAGCACCGTTGGGTCCGTGGATCGAGACGGAACTGGATCCTGAAGACTTGGCGATCAAAGGCTGGCTCAACGGCGAACTCCGCCAGGACGGTAGCACCAACCAGATGATCCGCGGCGTGCGAGAGCTCGTGTCCGTTGTTTCGCAGGCGTTCACCCTGTTGCCCGGCGACGTAATCATGACGGGAACACCGGCCGGTGTAGGCCTCGTGCAGGAAGGCGACCGGTACGAGGTCGAGATCGAAGGCATCGGCCGCTTGTCCAACCCGGTGGTCCGCCGCTAGGCGGCACAACATGTAAGGTCCGACGGCGGCACTCACCCGGGTGCCGCCGTCGGGCGCTTCCCCCGTCGAATTCCGGTAGGTTCCACGCGGTAAAGTTGGAACCACTATGACTACTGCTGCCATGTCGAATTCTTCAACTTCGTCAATTCCCGCCGTCAACGCCGAAACCCCGGTCCGCGTCCGGTTCTGCCCTTCGCCCACGGGAACCCCGCACGTCGGTTTGATCCGTACGGCACTCTTCAACTGGGCGTACGCGCGGCACACGGGCGGCAAGCTGGTTTTCCGCATCGAAGACACCGATTCCGCCCGTGACAGCGAAGAGAGCTACCACCAGTTGCTCGAGGCGCTGAAGTGGCTCGGCATCAACTGGGACGAAGGCGTCGAGGTGGGCGGCCCCCATGAACCGTACCGCCAGTCGCAGCGCAGCGACATCTACCAGGATGTCATCGCCAAGCTGAAGGCCGGCGGGCACATCTACGAGTCCTACTCCACCCCCGAGGAAATTGAAGCCCGGCACCGTGCGGCCGGCCGCGACCCGAAGCTCGGATACGACGGATTCGATCGCCACGTGACTGAGGAACAGCTCGCGCAGTACAAAGCCGAAGGCCGCCAGGCTGTGTTGCGCCTGCGCATGCCGGACGAAGACTTGACCTTCAACGACCTCGTCCGCGGTGAAATCACGTTCAAGGCCGGTTCCGTGCCGGACTTCGCCGTGGTGCGCGCCAACGGTGCGCCCTTGTACACCTTGGTGAATCCGGTGGACGACGCCATCATGGGAATCACCCACGTGCTCCGTGGCGAGGACCTGCTCAGCTCGACCCCCCGGCAGATCGCCCTCTACCGCGCCCTGTACGCGATCGGCGTGGCCGAGTACATGCCGGAATTCGGCCACCTTCCCTACGTCATGGGCCAGGGCAACAAGAAGCTCTCCAAGCGCGATCCCGAATCCAGCCTGTTCCTTCACCGCGAGCGTGGCTTCATCCGCGAGGGACTGCTCAACTACTTGTCGTTGCTGGGATGGTCCCTCAGCGCGGACGAGGACATCTTCACGGTCGAACAGCTCGTGGAGCACTTCGACATCCACGACGTCCTGGGCAACCCCGCGCGCTTCGACCTCAAGAAGGCCGAAGCCATCAACGGCACCCACGTCCGTATGCTGACGCCCGGGGACTTCCGGGAGCGGCTCGTCCCGTACCTGCGCGCCGCCGGTTTCGTGGGTGAGATCCTGACCCCGCGCGAGGAGGAGATCCTCGCCGAAGCGGCACCCCTGATCCAGGAGCGGATCACCCTTTTGGGTGAAGGCCCGGAAATGCTCGCCTTCCTGTTCAAGGGCGACGACAAGATCGACATCGCCGAAGACGCACGCAAGGGCCTTCCCGGGAACCTGGACGAGGTGCTCGACGCAGCGCTGGCAGCCTTGGAACCGGTGGAAGACTGGAGCGCCGAGGGCATCCAGACGGCGCTCAAGCAGGCACTCGTGGAGGATCTCGGCATCAAGCCGCGCCTGGCGTTCGGCCCGGTCCGGACCGCCATCTCCGGCCGCCGCATCTCGCCGCCGCTCTTCGAATCGATGGTCATCCTGGGCAAGGAATCCTCGCTCACGCGTTTGCGTTCGTTCCGCGGCTAGACCAGGCAATCCGTGAGCAGCACATTCCACGCTTCGTTTGGCACGGTCAAGGGCGTCTTGTTCGACATCGACGACACCCTGGTGGACCTTGAGTTTGCCATGACCACCGCATTGCGTAACGTCAGCGAACATCTTCTGCCCGGCCTTGACCAGGCCGGGTGGGAGAAGTTCGGCCGTATCTTCACGCACGAGACCACGCATTTCTACGATCGCTACCTCGCCGGTGAATTGACTTTCAACGAGCAGAGGCTCCTGCGGGGCCGGGCGGCATTGGGTCATTTCGGCGTCGAACTCAGCGGCGAGGAATCCCACGTGTGGCTCAGCGACTACGCCCTCCTGCAGCCCAGCCTGGTGAGGCCTTTCAGTGATGTCGCGCCGATCCTCGATGCGCTTGACGCGGCTGGGATTCCATACGGCGCCGTCAGCAACAACGTTCACGATTACCAGCGGGTCAAGCTCGACAGCGCCGGACTCGAACGCGTCTCGGTTCTAGTCGGGACTGACACCGTCGGGGTGCCTAAGCCGGACCCTGCCATCTACCTCGAAGGCGTCCGCCGCCTCGGCACCGATCCGGCTGAGACCCTTTTTGTGGGGGACAACCGTCTGCTCGACGCCGACGGCGCCACAGCGGCAGGATTGCTCGGTGTTTGGCTGAACCGGACCGGGGAAGTCGTCGCCGATTTCAAGGGCACCGAAATCGACTCCTTGTCCCGGTTGCTTGCCTGAACAGTTGAACCCGGCCGCATCAGGTGCTGGCCGGGTTCGGCTGGAGCGGAGCTGTCCGGTGTGATGCAGCCAACAGGGCTTTTGCCCGAGGAAGACCATTCACGATTTGTGCGCATCGAAAGTCTCGGGTAGAGTAATTACTCGTGCTGAGGGGCACGGAGGGAAGGTTTAGGCCTGAATATCCGGCCTAAAAGCGCCAATGGGATATGGTGTAATTGGCAACACTACGGTTTCTGGTACCGTCATTCTAGGTTCGAGTCCTGGTATCCCAGCTCTGAATAACTCGGGTATATGCCCGATAATCCAGGAGTTTCGAAGAGGTTCGCCGATTTGAAACAAAAAAGAATGTGTGAAATACTCATTCAGCTTGAATAGCGGAAACGGTGTTCGAGTAAAGAAATAAAGTGCAAGGCCCCATCGTATAGCGGCCTAGTACGCCGCCCTCTCACGGCGGTAACGCGGGTTCGAATCCCGCTGGGGTCACAAATTCCCCCGGAAACCCAAAGGGTCTCCGGGGGTTTCTTTTTGCCCGAAACGGCCTTGGTAACGGGGTATTTACTCTTTTGACGTTTTCGCCGGCTTACGGCGCCGCTGCCGCGTCCCTGACCTTGATGAGGGTGCGCAGGTTCCTGGTAGTAGTGCTCACCTTGTAGCGGGCTTTCGAGGAGAGCTTGCCGAAGGGGCTGTCCAGCGTTCCTCCGGCGGGAGCCAGCCACGCCGTAGCTTCGGGACCCAGCCGAACCTGCTCGACGCCGCCATTGCCCGGCTCTCCCAGCGCGGCTCCTGCGTCGAACAGTTCATCGAGCATGGCAGTATCCGAAGCCAGCGTGACGTAGCTGTGCGTCGTTTTGTCGTCGGCAGGATAAGGGCAAGCGTCTACCAGCTCAGCGAGCCTGCCGGCAGGGAGGACAACGACCCAGGCGTCATAGCCGAAGGTGTCCCTCAGGCACTTTTCAAAGACCTCTTTGACCCGGGCGGCATCCAGTTCGCTTTGAAGCACGACGTTGCCGCTGGCCAAGAGGGTTTTGACGCCCGTGAAAGGGCAGGATGCGAGGGCAGCCTTGAGGTCGCCCATCTTGATGTTGATTCCGCCCACGTTGATGCCGCGGAGGAATACCGCAAAGCTGTTCATGCGCCAACCCTACTGGCAATGGTCGGCTGCACGGCCTCAGTCGTTGTTCTTCCGCAGGGCTTCGGTCAGGACGCGGGCAGCGTTGCACACTACTTCCGCGTGCAGCCGCCCGGGTTGGCGGGTAAGGCGTTCGATCGGACCCGAAATGGACACGGCGGCGATGACGCGGCCGGAAGGTCCGCGCACCGGTGCGGAGACGGAGGCGACCCCCGGTTCCCGTTCGCCGAGGCTCTGCGCCCAGCCCCGGCGTCGAACTCCCGCGAGGACCGTCGGCGTGAAACGCGCATTCTGGAGTCCGTCCAGGAGTCGGTCGTGGTCCTCCCAGGCGAGCAGGATCTGGGCGGCGGAGCCTGCCTTCATGGACAGTTGGGTGCCCACAGGGATGGTGTCCCGCAATCCGATGGGGCGTTCGGCGGAAGCAACACACACTCGCCAGTCGCCCTGGCGGCGGAAGATCTGCGCGCTTTCGCCGGTCGCATCGCGAAGTTGGACGAGGACGGGGCCGGCCGAGGCAATCAGCCGGTCCTCTCCCGCCGCGGAAGCCAGCTCGACAAGGCGGCTGCCAAGGACAAAACGGCCTTGGATATCCCGGCTGACAAGGCGGTGGTGGACGAGGGCCAGGGCCAGGCGGTGCACGGTCGGGCGTGCCAGCCCCGTAGCGGCCACGAGCTGCGCGAGCGTGGTGGGTCCCGCCTCAAGTGCGTCGAGCACTTGGGCCGCTTTATCGATGACGCCGACTCCACTAGAATTGTCCATGTAATGATATTGCCGTCTCAATATCTGAGATGCAAGTTGTTGCGCTGGCGCCGTTCGACGCGCTGATGTTCAGTTGAAGTAGTCAAGCCAACCGCACTGAAGGGAGCAGGCCGTGGGAAAGACACTGGCCGAAAAAGTCTGGGACGCGCACGTTGTGCGCAAGGGTGATGGTGAAGGAGCCAACGCCCAGCCTGATCTTTTGTTCATCGACCTGCACCTCGTGCACGAAGTCACCTCGCCCCAGGCCTTCGAGGGCCTGCGGCTCGCCGGCCGCCCCCTGCGTCGGCCGGACCTCACCATCGCCACTGAGGACCACAACACTCCGACCCTGGACATCGACAAGCCGATTGCCGACCTCACGAGCCGGACGCAGATCGAGACCCTGCGCAACAACTGCAAGGAGTTCGGCGTCCGCCTGCACTCCTTGGGCGATGCCGAACAGGGCATCGTGCACGTCGTCGGCCCCCAGTTGGGCCTCACCCAGCCTGGGATGACCGTTGTCTGCGGCGACTCCCACACGTCCACCCACGGCGCGTTCGGTGCACTCGCGATGGGCATCGGAACGTCCGAGGTTGAACATGTCATGGCCACCCAGACGTTGTCGCTCAAGCCGTTCAAGACGATGGCAATCAACGTCGAGGGCACGCTGCGGCCCGGCGTGACAGCGAAGGACATCATCCTGGCCGTCATCGCCAAGATCGGCACGGGCGGTGGCCAGGGCTACGTTCTGGAGTACCGTGGCTCCGCCATCCGGGCTCTGTCGATGGACGCCCGCATGACCATTTGCAACATGTCCATTGAAGCCGGTGCCCGCGCGGGCATGGTCGCTCCGGACCAGACGACGTATGACTACATGCAGGGCCGTCCCCACGCTCCACAGGACGCCGATTGGAACGCCGCTGTGGAGTACTGGAACACGCTCCGCACAGACGACGATGCACGCTTCGATGTTGAGGTGGACCTCGACGCCGAGACGCTGGAGCCCTTCGTGACGTGGGGGACCAACCCGGGACAAGGTGTCTCCCTGTCTGCCGAGGTCCCTTCTCCGGAAGACTTTGGCGACGAAAACGCCAAGCTCGCAGCCGAGCGCGCCCTGCAGTACATGGGACTTGAAGCCGGTACGCCCATGAAGGATATCCGGGTGGACACCGTCTTCCTCGGTTCGTGCACCAACTCCCGCATCGAGGACCTCCGCGCGGCGGCCGACATCATCCGCGGCCGGGAAAAGGACCCCAAGGTGCGCATGCTCGTCGTCCCCGGATCTGCCCGGGTCCGATTGGAAGCCGAAGCCGAGGGCCTGGACAAGGTCTTCAAGGAATTCGGTGCCGAATGGCGATTCGCCGGTTGCTCGATGTGCCTCGGTATGAACCCCGACCAACTCGAACCGGGGGAGCGGTGCGCCTCCACGTCGAACCGCAACTTCGAAGGACGCCAGGGCAAGGGCGGACGGACCCACCTGGTATCGCCGGTTGTTGCCGCTGCGACGGCCATCCGGGGAACGCTCAGTTCGCCGTCGGACCTCGAACCCGTCGCCGTCCCGGCATCCACCACCACCGACGCCGCCTAGGAGGATCCCATGGAAAAATTCACCACCCACACCGGTATCGGCGTCCCGCTGCGCCAAAGCAACGTCGACACTGACCAGATCATCCCTGCCGTGTACCTGAAGCGGATCACCCGCACCGGTTTCGAAGACGCCTTGTTCGCCGGTTGGCGGAAGGACGAGTCCTTCATCCTGAACCAGGAGCCCTTCAGCGCAGGTTCCGTGCTCGTGGCCGGCCCCGACTTCGGCACAGGATCTTCCCGCGAACACGCAGTCTGGGCGCTGAAGGACTACGGTTTCAAAGCCGTGCTGTCCTCCAGGTTCGCGGACATCTTCCGCGGCAACTCGGGAAAGCAGGGACTCCTCGCGGCCCAGGTGGCCCAGGACGATATTGAACTCATCTGGAAGGTGCTCGAAAACGCTCCCGGCACCGAAGTCAAAGTGGACCTCGTGTCCAAGACAGTGGAATGCGGCAATGTCGTGGCCCCGTTTGACATCGATGACTACACGCGTTGGCGCCTCCTCGAAGGTCTTGACGACATCGGACTGACCCTCCAGCACGAGGAAGACATCACGGCGTACGAGGCCACGAGGCCGTCCTTCAAGCCGAAGACCCTGCCCGCGCGCACGCAGTAGGATCCTGCCGGCAGTTTGTCGCAGTATGAACGCTCCCGCCTCTTGAAAGGACAGGCGCACCCGAAGCATCGGGTGCGCCTGTCCTTTTTGGGCATTTGGAGTGCCGAACTGTGGTGAGCAGAACTTTGAGGTGCGGAGCCGAGAGCAGCGCGAGCTGGCGCAACAGGCGCCTTGTGCGATGTGCGTTTGCCGGATTCTCATGGCCTGATTCCGGCGTTCCGGAGTTTGCGGAGCAACTCGGCTGGGTCCTTTGCAGCGGGCCACATCCATCGGACCACTGTCAGTCCTATTGCGCGTAGCCGATCCTCGCGTATCTTTTCCGCTTCCAGCACGTCTTCGGGTGTTCGTCCGGCCAGGTATTCGCCCCGGCTGTATTTTGCCCAACCATCGAATTCGCCGACCACACCGTGATCCGGCCAATGGAAATCCGAGTAGCCGATGCGGCCGTTCGAGTCGTGGTGCTCTGCCTGAAGCCGGGGATGTGGAAGACCCGCTTGGATCATGACAGCACGGCTGAGGGATTCGCCGGGTGAGCCGGAGGCGGGATCCGCCGCCGCGAGGACCCGGTAAGTTCGCTGCTGCTTTGCGTTGCTCAGCGTGCCAAGCGTGGACCGGATCGCGTCGCCGAATTCCTCCGGCGCCCGTCCTGTCTTCTGCCAAAGCCACGCTGCACGGTCCACAGCGGGCAACGATCCGGTCAAGGGCAGTCGAATGGCGAGATCCCTGATGGTCCGGTCCATGGAAGTCACCAACAAGCCGTCCATACGGGCTATTTCCGTATCTTGAATCCCGGCTATCCGGCGCCGGATCCCGTTCTTGGGCCTGCCTCCGCCACGGCCAGGTAAGACCAGGGTTTCCACTTCTTCCGGGACGTCGACGAGCGGGAGATCCCACAATGCCGCCGCTGATTGGCCGCAGAAGACGGGAGGTCTGTTGGCGGCGTCGTTGACAGCCTGGATCTTGACCCGGAATTGTTCCCACGGTTCAAGTTCCAGCCATCGGCTGCGAGGTAGGTACAGCCCTCGTCGGATCCGTACGAGGTCTCCGCGCCGGGCCGCCCGGGCGACGGTTCGCGCTCCGTGGTCATCATCGGGGTCGGAATGCGGGGTGACCCAGGGATCAGGGCTGAAAGGTGCCATGGCTCAAGCTTCTGGTGTGAAACCCGCGGTGGCCAGCCCGCCGTCGTCGTATGTGGAAAACCCCGGATACACGGACACCGGCGGCCGGGACGACAACGCTGCTCCGAACCAGGTACCCGCTGATGACCTGCCGACCCGCAAAGGACCGGCGCACCCGAACCGCTGGGTGGGTGCGCGGGGTGTTCGTGGACGTGTACGGGCACCGCGCCGCACCGCAACCCGGCTTGGCGCGATGCATTTCGAATCGGTAACGCCAGCTTTTATGCTTAGCTTGAGCCTTCGTAAGTGTGGGGGCATCAACGTGTGAGGAAACCGGTATAGATGAGTAGTGTCCTGACAATCCGCGGCGGAGTCCCTTTGACCGGCCGTGTCACCGTCAGAGGTGCCAAGAACCTTGTTCCCAAGGCCATGGTGGCTTCCCTCCTCGGCAACGAACCCTCGGTGCTGCGGAACGTCCCGGAAATCAAGGACGTGGAGGTCGTCACCAGCCTTTTGCAGCTCCACGGAGTGACTGTCGAAAAGGATCCGGTGACCGGCGATCTCACGCTGGATCCGAAGAGCGCCAAGACCGCGTCAAGCACGGCAATCGACGCACACGCGGGCGACTCCCGCATTCCGATCCTCCTGTGCGGCCCGCTGATCCATGCGATCGGCGAGGCGTTCATCCCCGACCTCGGCGGTTGCAAGATCGGTGATCGGCCCATCGACTACCACCTGAATGTCCTGCGCCAGTTCGGTGCCGTGGTCGAGAAGCGTCCCGGCGGGATCCACATCTCCGCGCCCAAGGGGCTCCACGGCGCCAAGATCTCCCTGCCATACCCGTCGGTCGGAGCCACGGAGCAAGTCCTCCTGAGCGCTACGCGTGCCGAGGGAATTACTGAACTCAGCGGTGCCGCCACCGAACCCGAAGTCGTCGACCTCATCGCTGTCCTGCAGAAAATGGGCGCCATCATCAGCGTCCAGACGGACCGCACCATCCGGATCGAAGGCGTCAAGGACCTCGGCGGCTATGACCACCGGGCCTTGCCCGACCGCAACGAATCGGCTTCATGGGCCTCGGCCGCACTCGTAACGCGCGGGGACATCTTCGTCGAGGGTGCGTCGCAGCGGGACATGATGACCTTCCTCAACACCTACCGCAAGGTAGGCGGGGGCATGGACATCCGCGAGGACGGCATCCGCTTCTACCACCCGGGCGGCAAGCTCAGCCCGCTCGTCCTCGAAACGGACGTGCATCCGGGCTTCATGACCGATTGGCAGCAGCCTTTGGTGGTTGCCTTGACGCAGGCCGAAGGCGTTTCGATCGTGCATGAAACGGTCTACGAGAACCGTTTCGGATTCACCGACGCCTTGGCCCGCATGGGCGCGACCATCCAACTCCACCGCGAGTGCCTGGGCAGCGTGCCGTGCCGCTTTGGCCAGCGCAACTTCCTGCATTCCGCCGTGATTTCGGGACCGACTCCGCTCAGGGGCACCGATATCGACATCCCCGATCTCCGCGGCGGATTCAGCCACTTGATCGCCGCGCTCGCCGCCACGGGTACCTCAAGGGTGACCGGGATCGACATCATCAATCGCGGCTACGAGCGCTTCACCGAAAAACTGGCCGCTTTGGGCGCCGATTTCGACATCAACGACGCCAAGTAACGGGGGATACCTTGAAGGAATCGGCCAAGAGCCGTGCCATGTTCGCTGTTCTCGCAGGCGTTGCGCGTCCGCTGATGAACCTCTTGATGGCGAAAGAGTGGGAAGGGACGGAAAAGCTCCCCGCCGGGGGCTTCATCGCCGCCCCCAACCACTGCACCGAGATCGACCCCGTCGTTGTAGGGCACATGCTCTACAACAACAAGCGCCCGCCGCACTTCCTCGCGAAAGCCGGTCTCTTCAAGGCACCCATACTGGGTTCGTTGCTGCGCGCCACCAACCAGATACCAGTGGAGCGTTCGACGACGGGTGCGAACCGATCGTTGCAAGCCGCCCAGGCGGTGGTTGATTCCGGTGGAGCGATCATCATCTATCCCGAGGGAACGCTGACCCGCGATCCCGATTTGTGGCCGATGAAGGGGCACACGGGCGCAGCACGCCTGGCTATCAAGACCGGAGCCCCGGTAGTGCCGATCGCCCATTGGGGTGCCCATGAGGCGTTCCCGCGATACGCGAAGCGCTTTTATGTCTTCCCCCGGAAGACTTCGAGGATCCTGGTGGGAGACCCTGTGGACCTCAGCGCGTTCAGGGACCGGCCCATGGACCGCACCACCCTGATGGAGGCAACGGACGTCATCATGGACGCCATTACCGAACTGCTTTCCACTTTGCGGGGGGAGGAACCGCCTGCCGAGCGTTGGGACCCCGCGGCACACAACCAGTCCAAGCATGGTCGCTTTGAGAGCCAGGGATCCCAAGCCGGCGACTCCGCCGACCGCAACGGCACGGACGGGCCGAAGTGACCGCTGGCGAATTGCTTGCTGCCGACTCCGCCGTTGTCGCGGTGCTTGGCGCCGGTTCGTGGGGTACTACTTTCGCGAAGGTCCTGGCCGATGCCGCCACGGCAACCGGGGTGCAGCGGGCTATCCGCATGTGGGGCCGGCGGAGCGAGGTTGTTTCCCAAATCAACTCGGAGCACCGCAACGAGCAGTACTTGAAAGAGGTCGCGCTTCCCGAGTCCATCACGGCGTCAACGGATGTTTCCAAAGTGCTGGACGGCGCCGGAATCGTGATTCTGGCTGTCCCCGCCCAGTCGCTCAGGCTGCAGCTACGGGAATGGAAGCCGTATGTTGCGCCGGGAGCTGTGGTGGTGTCCCTTATGAAGGGCCTCGAACTCGGTACGGATTCGCGCATGAGCCAGGTCATTTCCGAGGAACTGGATATTCCGCACGAGCGGGTCGCGGTCATTTCCGGTCCCAACCTGGCCATGGAGATCGCACGCCAGGAGCCAACGGCCTCCGTTGTGGCGTGCAGCGATGAGCCCACCGCTGCCGCGATTGCGCACTGCTGCACGGCGCCCTACTTCCGCCCTTACACGAGCAACGATGTGATCGGCGTCGAAATCGGCGGCATCGTGAAGAACGTGATCGCCCTCGCCGTCGGCATCTGCGAAGGCAAGGAGATGGGGGACAACACCAAAGCCTCGGTGATCACCCGGGGCCTCGCGGAGACGACGCGCCTGGCCTTGGCGTTGGGCGGCGAAGCACACACCATGGCCGGACTCGCCGGCCTCGGAGACCTCGTGGCCACCTGTTCTTCGCCCCTGTCCCGGAACCACACGGCAGGTCGACTGCTCGGGCAAGGCCTGACGCTCGAACAGGTAGCCGAGCGCATGACGCAAACCGCGGAAGGCATCAAATCCGGGTACGCTGTCTACGAACTGGCCGGAAAGCTCGGTGTTGAAATGCCGATCACAGCCGCAGTGGTAGCCGTCCTTGAAGGCAAATTGTCCGTTGATCAACTTGGGCCCACACTCTTGGCCCGATCCCTGAAGTCCGAAGGCGATTACTGACCGTGACCAATGAATCCATTTCCGCCGGAACCGCTGAGCCTGCCGGTGCCGAGAGCCCGGCCGAAAGCACCCGCCCGCGCGTCGCGATCTTGTTCGGGGGCAGGTCCAGCGAGCACGCGGTGAGCTGCGTGACGGCGGCGGGAGTCCTGGGGGCCATCGACAACGAAAAGTACGACGTCATCCCGATCGGGATCGCCAAGAGCGGCCAATGGGTTATTCCCTCCGGCGATGTCAGCCAATGGTCGCTAAGCGCTTCGTCCTTGCCCGAAGTCGGTCCCTCCACGAAGACCGTCACGCTCGCCGAGGTGGGCGGATCCCACCAACTCATTGTCACGGCTCCGAACGCCGTGCCCGAGGAACTGGGGGCCGTCGACGTCGTTTTCCCGCTCCTGCACGGTCCCTGGGGCGAAGACGGCACAATCCAAGGACTCCTGGAGCTCTCCGACACCCGATACGTCGGCGCCGGAGTCCTGGCGTCCGCAGTCGGGATGGACAAGCACTTCATGAAGGTCGTCTTCGAAGCGGCCGGCTTGGCCGTGGGTCCCTATGTGGCCGTCACGGACCGGGAATGGGTGAACGACGCCGAAGCGGTTCGCAAGCGTGTGGACCGCCTCGGTTTCCCGGTGTTCGTGAAGCCGGCCCGCGCAGGCTCGTCCATGGGCATTTCCAAAGTGGATTCCATGGAGGGGCTGGATGCCGCCATCGAGGATGCCCGCAAGCACGATCTCAAACTTGTGATCGAGGCAGGTATTGTTGGCCGGGAAATCGAATGCGCCGTGCTCGAGGGCCGCGGTGCCGAAGCGCCTCGCACGTCGATGCCCGGTGAGATCGCAGTCGCTCCTGGCGAACATGAATTCTATGATTTCAACGCCAAGTATGTGGAAGACGGCGCAGCTGCGCTGAGTTGCCCGGCGGACATCCCGGAAGAGGCCATCGCGCGTGTCCGCGAGCTCGCCGCGGCGGCATTCGACGCCGTCGGTGCCGAAGGCCTCAGCCGGGTGGACTTTTTCTACACGCCCGAGGGCGAGCTCATCATCAACGAAATCAATACGATGCCGGGGTTCACGCCCAAGAGCATGTATCCGCAGATGTGGGCTGCCTCGGGCTTGGCCTATCCGGAACTGATTGACGAACTCATCTATTTGGCGCTCCACCGGAAAACCGGCCTGCGTTAGCAGCGGCCTGCAGCCGCCGGCAGCGGACTGCAACTGCCCGCAGCTGCACTCCGGACGGCGCCGGCGTCGGTTACTGGCCGGTCGGCAGGCCCTGCAGCAGCTCCGGCTGGCCTACGCACTTGCGGACGGCTTTGATCTTGGCCGCCGCCGGTGCGAGGTCGGCGAGGACCGTGGCGGAGCTGATCTTGTTCGGATCCATGAGGATTTCGGTCGCTGGTTCGCGCCCGTAGGTGGTGAGCGTCCAGACGGGGTCGCCTTCCTTGATGACCCAGTCGACGTCGTTGACCGTGACGCAACGGTCGGTGGTGGGGCCCGGTATGTTGACACCGCAACGGAGGATCAGCACCGACGGGTCGCCCCACGCTGCCGTAGCCTGGCTGTTTGTCTGCCGCAGGGACGCGTCGCCCACCTTGTCGGGGAGGGCCACCATCATGGGCGCACACGCGGGATTGGCGGCGTCGGAGGCCGCTTGGACGTCGACGGCGGGTGTACAGGCTGAGAGGCCGAGGACCGAAACCGCGGCGGCCGTCACGGTACAAAGGGCGCGGACGTACACGGCGGTTTTCGTTTGTTGCATTAGTCAAGCGTATCGCGGCTGCGGGGCTCCGGAATCTCGACGGAGGCGCAGCATCCCATATCCGGTTCGGGCATGGCCAGTCACATCCTGTCTATCGAGACCCGCCCGTTCGTTGTCGGTGGTTCGCGATAGCGTAGAGCTGTGTCCAGAGAACAACTGACTGTTGCCGAGCTGTCCGAGGGGGAGCTCCTCGCGCGCATATTTCCGCGACTGAACAAGCCGCTGAACCAGCCACTAAACGCTGGCGGCAGCCTGCTGCTCGGACCGGGCGACGACGCCGCCGTCGTCGCAGCTCCGGATGGACGGACGCTTATTTCGATCGACACGCAGACCCAGGACCAGGACTTCCGCCTGGAATGGAACAACGGGTACCGGACCACCGGGTACGACGTCGGCTGGAAGTCGGCGGCACAAAACCTCAGCGATATCAACGCGATGGGCGGAACCGCTTTGTCGCTCGTGGTGAGCTTGACCATGCCGCCCGGAACTCCGGTGGAGTGGGTCGAAGACTTCGCCGACGGACTGACGGCCGGCATAGCAGGCCTCGGAGCCGCCGAGTGTTCGGTGGCAGGGGGAGACCTGGGCCGCGGCCGCGAACTTGCCGTGACCGTCGCGATCGTCGGCACCATGCACGGTCTTCCCGCGGTCTTGCGCTCCGGTGCGCGGCCAAGCGATTGCTTGGCCCTTGCCGGTACTGTCGGCCGTGCCGCCGCAGGCCTCGCATTGCTTGAAAGTGAGGTGCCTTTGGCCGGGCTCACCACCGTGCAGCGCGCAATCATGGACAGTCAGTGCCGGCCGAATCCGCCCCTTGCGGCCGGCCCGCAGGGCGCGGCCGCCGGCGCCACGGCCATGATGGATGTGTCGGACGGGTTGTTGCGCGATGGTTCGCGGCTCGCGGCGGCCAGCGGCGTGATTCTCGATCTTGATCCGGTGGCCCTTAAATCACTTGCTGTCCCTTTGGAAGCCGCTTCCGCCCTGCTCGGAACCGATCCGATGGACTGGGTGCTTGGCGGCGGTGAAGACCACGGCCTGTTGGCGACTTTTCCAGCCACTGTTCAGTTACCTTCCGGCTTCACTGCGATAGGCTCGGTCCATGCCGTTGCCGAAGGGCAGCACAGCGGCGTCCGGATTGCCGGCATGCCCGCTGACACCGTGGGATGGGATCACTTTGCAGACTAAGATTGCCGCCAACGCGCACGCCATGAAGCGGTGGCTGGGCAAAGCCGAGACGACGCTTGGCAACCACAGCGACCGCATCAATGCGATCAACATTTTCCCGGTGGCCGACGGCGATACCGGCACCAACCTCTACCTCACGGTCCGTGCGGCGGCGGCTGCGCTGGTCCAAGGCCCGGGCGGCGAACCCACCAACGACGTCGGCGCCGTCCTTGGCGCCGCAGGCCAGGCTGCCATGGAACAGGCGCGCGGAAACTCCGGAACCCTGTTCGCCGTCTTCCTGTGTGCAGCGGCCGAGCCCCTCGTCGGACATGCGCGCTTGAGCGCGCCGTTGCTCGCCAGTGCATTGAACCGGGCACAGATCCGGGCGTGGTCGGCGCTGAGCGAACCCGTCCCCGGCACCATGCTTTCCGTCCTCGAAGCTGCTGCGCGAGCCGCTGGCGAATGCGATTCCGCGCACAACGGAGATGACAGCAACCAGGCGCTCGGCCTGGCCCTCGATGCCGCGGTGAATGCCGCGCTCGAGGCCGTGGTGCGGACCGAGGACCAGCTCGCCCCGCTGCATGCAGCCCATGTTGTCGATGCCGGCGGAGTGGGCATGTTGTTGATCCTCGACTGCCTTCGTTCAGCCGTTCTCGGCGAAGAACTCCAGGACGAATTGCTCGACGGCCTTCATGGTTACGACGTCCAGGATCCGCATATCCACACCGGGATGCCGAACGACGACGGCGTGGAAGTCATGTGCACCATCAGCCTTCCGCCGCTGGCGGCGGCAACGCTGCGGCAGCGGTTGGATGAACTGGGCGACTCAGTGATCATGAGCCAGTTGGGAAGCCGCCCGGGTCATGGGGAAAGTGCTTCGGCCCGCGACGTTGACGACGATGACGACGCTCCCGAAACAAGCTACCGCTGGCGCGTGCACGTACACGTGCCTGAGGCGGAGCCTGCAGTGGCGCTCATCCGGTCCTTGGGCGACCCCACGGACATCACGATCAGCCAATTGTCCATGCCGCGCGATCCGGGTCTCCCGGTAGTCCATAACGCGCATGAATCCTGAGCTCCAGCTTCCCCTCGAGCGGAGAATCGGCAAACGCTCGGCTTCGGTCATCGAGAAACACCTCGGCTTAAGCACAGTCGGGGAACTATTGAATTACTTTCCCCGGCGCTACTTGACCCGCGGGGAACTCACTCCCATCAGCAAGCTGCCTTTGGACGAGGAAGCCACGCTCATTGCCAAGGTCCTCTCCAACTCGACCCGGCAGATGCGTGCCCGGCGCGGCTCACTGACCGACGTCACGGTCACCGACGACGCCGGCGGTGACCACGTTCCAGGGACGTTGAAGATCAGTTTCTTCAACGGCTTCCGCGCGCGCAGTGAACTCCAACCGGGTCGCCGGGTGATGTTCTCCGGCAAGGTCGTCCGGTACGGCGGATCATTGAGCATGACCAACCCGGACTTTATCCTGCTCGACGAAGACCCGGACCTCGGCGGGACGAACGACCCGGAAAAGCTCGCCGCCATGCCCATCCCGGTCTATCCGGCCACGGCGAAACTCACCAGTTGGTCCATCCATAAGGCAATCACCACGCTGCTGGACACCATTGAACTGGACGCCATCGACGATCCTTTGCCGCCTGGGATCGCCTCGCGCGAGGCATTCCTCTCCATAGGGCAGGCGTACCGCCTGATTCATTCGCCGGAGACGACCACGGATTGGCGCCGTGCCAGGGACCGGTTCCGCTACCAGGAAGCCTTGGTGCTGCAGACCGCCTTGGCCCGGCGCAGGTCCCAGCTTGCCGCGGAAGAAGCCACCGCCCGGCGGCCGCTGCCGGACGGCGTCCTTTCGGCATTCGACCGGCAGTTGCCGTTCACACTGACAGCCGGCCAGGCCGCCGTCGGGAAGACGCTCTCGCACGAACTGGCGCAAGACTCACCGATGAACCGCCTGCTGCAGGGCGAGGTGGGTTCCGGGAAGACGATTGTGGCCCTGCGCGCCATGCTGCAAGTGGTCGACGCCGGAGGGCAGGCCGCGCTGCTCGCCCCCACCGAGGTCCTGGCCGCGCAGCATTTCGACTCCATCCGGCGCACGCTGGGTGACCTCGCTAGCGATGCCGTCTTCGGCGGTGCGGGAATGCTGGGCCAGGATTCCGGGAGCGGCGCGGGCTCGGTCCACGTCACGTTGCTGACCGGTTCCATGCCCACCGCCGCCCGCAAACAGGCGATGCTCGACGCCGCTTCGGGCAGCGCGGGCATTGTCATCGGCACCCACGCCCTGTTGAGCGACAAGACCACTTTCCAGGATCTTGGCTTGATCGTGGTGGACGAACAGCACCGCTTCGGGGTTGAGCAGCGCGATGCGCTCCGGGCGAAGGCGAACCGGCCACCGCACCTCTTGGTGATGACCGCCACTCCGATCCCGCGAACCGTGGCCATGACCGTCTTCGGCGACCTCGAAACATCTGTGCTCGATGAGCTTCCTGCAGGCAGGGCACCCATCTCCACCCACGTCGTCGGGCTGGCCGAAAACCCGGGTTGGGCCGCAAGGATCTGGAAGCGCTCGCGGGAGGAGATCGATGCGGGCCACCAGGTGTACGTGGTGTGCCCCAAGATCGGAGATGACGACGACGGCGACTTCAGTCCCGGGGAAACGGAACCAAGCGACGCCGGGCTTTCCGACGACGGCCTTTCTGATGAGGGGCCGGCGCGCGAGCTCGCGTCGGTGACCGCCGTCGTCGAAACCCTGGGCCAGGAGCCGGCGCTCCGCGGCGTAAAGGTGGAACCCCTCCACGGACGGCAGGATCCTGCGCTCAAGTCCGAAACGATGACATCGTTCGCCGCCAACAACACGCAACTGCTGGTTTCCACCACGGTGATCGAGGTCGGGGTGGATGTCCATAACGCCACGTTGATGGTGATCCTGGATGCCGACCGCTTCGGCATTTCGCAGCTTCACCAGTTGCGGGGCCGGGTGGGTCGTGGTGGGCTTCCGGGGACGTGTTTGCTGGTCACCACGCTGGAGCCCGGCCACCCGAGCCGCAGGCGCTTGGACGCTGTGGCTTCGACCACCGATGGCTTCGTGCTTTCCCAGGAAGACCTCAAACTGCGCCGGGAAGGCGACATCCTTGGTGCCTCGCAATCAGGCGGCCGTTCCACCCTGAAGCTTTTGCGTGTCCTGGAGCATGAAGAACTCATTGCCCGTGCCCGTACCGACGCGCAATTGCTGGTCGCAGACGATCCGGCGCTGGATGCGCAACCGGCGTTGGCAGCAGCAATCGACGAGTACCTCAACCCGGAGAAGGAGGCGTTCCTTGAACGCGGCTAAGGAACCCAGAGCGATATACCGTGTTCGGGGGACACTCCAGTGAGCAGGATCATCGCGGGAGTCGCAGGCGGAAACCCCTTGGCGAGCGTTCCGGGGAATGCCACGCGGCCCACTACGGACCGCGTCAAGGAGGCGTTGTTTTCGCGCCTTGAGGCACTTGACGCGATTGACGGCGCCAGGGTCCTCGATCTGTATGCCGGCTCTGGTTCGCTCGGGATCGAAGGGGCCAGCCGGGGAGCCAGGACAGCGGAACTAGTCGAGTCCGACGCCCGCGCCTCGGAGGTGTGCCAGCGCAACGCCGACATGGCGAACCAGGTTCTCGGCCACAGGACCGTATCCGTGCACCGGTCGAAGGTGGAATCGTTCCTGGAGCGGGCCGCGGATAGTGTCCTGTGGGACCTTGTGTTCCTGGACCCGCCATATCCCCTCGACGAACCTTCCCTCAAGGCCGTCCTCACGAAGCTGGCTTTCCATCTGGACGAGGGCGCGGTGGTTGTCGTCGAGCGGTCTTCACGGTCACCTGAGCCGGACTGGCCGGACACCCTCGAACGGTTTGCGGACAAGAAATACGGCGAGACCAAGCTCTGGTTCGCTGAACCCGTCTAGTGCACCTCAGTCGGAGATGCGGTCCAGGTCCACACCGCTAAGCACGGTTGCGGGGTGCGGTCCGCGGGCCAGTAGTTCCGCCGACCACTCAGTAGGCCACGGTCGCCGGGTTCCAACCACGATGATGTTTCCCGGGTACCGTCCGGCGAACATGCCGCTCTCGGCGAAGGCGGCGACGTCGGTCATCGCCTTGCGCATGGCAGCGACCTGGCTGCGGACCAACGTCAAGGCGGCTTCGTCGCCGATGTTCACAATGAGCACGCCGTCTGGCCGGAGACGGGCGGCGGCTTCCTCGTAGAATTCCTGGCAGGCGATGTGCGCCGGAGCCTCGGGGCCGGAGAAGATGTCGAGGATCACGACGTCGAAATCGAGTTCCGCGGGCAGCTCGGCGAGGGTTTCGCGTGCGTCGCCGATATGGGTCGTCAGCCGGGTGCCTTCCGGCAACGGGAGTTTCTGAAGGACGAAGTCCAGCAGTTCGCGTTCGAGTTCGACAGCGTGCTGTACCGATCCCGGGCGCGTCGCCTCTATGTAGCGGGCAAGGGTCAGGGCTCCGGCCCCGAGATGGAGCGCGGAGACCGCTTGTCCCCGGGGTGCGGCGAGATCCACGACGTGGCCGATCCGGCGGAGGTATTCGTAGAAGATTTCCGCGGGTTCGGCGAGGTTGACATGGGATTGTTCGGCGCCCCCGATCCGCAGGATGTAGGCCCCGTCGATCAGCGTGTCGGCTTCGATCCCGGCATGTTGGCCTGTGGTCCGGAGGAACCTGCGTCCTTCATGGCTTTCCTTGGCAGGCACCGTCACAGCTTTTCCCGAAGGGTGGCGAGCCGGGTGGCCGCTTCCTCGAGCACCTCGGTTCGCTTGCAGAAGGCGAAGCGGAGCAGGCTCCTTGTGCGCTCCGCGCCTTCCGGGTGGCAGAACACGGGAACGGGAATGGCCGCGACGCCCACAAGTGATGGCAAGCGCCGTGCCAGCTCCACGGAATCGCTGATGCCAAGGGGCGCTGTGTCCACGTTGATGAAGTAGGTTCCGCGGGGCGTGTAGACATCGAAGCCAGCTGCCCGCAGCCCGTCCGCGAGAATGTCCCGTTTGTGCTGGAGTTCGGAGATGATTCCGGCGTAGAAGTCGTCCGGCAGGGACAAGCCCTCGGCGATCGCGCTTTGGAAGGGGGTTCCTGAACTGTACGTCAGGAATTGCTTGACCGTGCGGAGGGCTGCGACGAGGTGCGCCGGCCCGCTCGCCCACCCGACCTTCCAGCCCGTGAAGGAGAACGTCTTTCCCGCGGATGAAATCGTGATGGTCCGCTCGGCGGCTCCGGGGATGGTGGCAACAGGAAGGTGCGGCACGCCGAAGGTCATGTGCTCGTAGACTTCGTCGCTGACAATTACGGCGTCGTGGCGTCTGGCGAGCTCGACGACGCGTCCGAGGACGGCGCGCGGGAAGACCGCACCCGTGGGGTTGTGCGGGTTGTTGAGGAGAACTACTTTCGTGCGTTCGGTGAAAGCCGATTCGAGGGCGTCGAGGTCCGGAAGGAAATCCGGGGCGAGCAGGGGAGTCGTGACGTGCCGCGCGCCGGTGAGTCCGATGATTGCGCCATAAGAGTCGTAGAACGGCTCGAAAGTCAGGACTTCATCGCCCGGCCCGACGAACGCAAGCACCGCCGCCGCGATGGCCTCGGTTGCTCCCGTGGTCACGACGACCTCGGTCTGCGGATCGAGCGCCAGCCCGTAGAAGCGCTCCTGGTGCGCCGCGACGGCGCTCCGAAGCTCGGGGATGCCTTTGCCTGGAGCATACTGGTTGGATCCCGCCGCGATGGCCGCTTGGGCCGCTGCCTTGATTTCGGCCGGGCCGTCTTCGTCGGGGAATCCTTGGCCCAGGTTGATAGCTCCAGTGGCGAGCGCCAGGGTGGTCATCTCTTCGAAGATCGTGGTGCCTAGCTCGCCCTGGGCTGAAAGGAGGTTGGCGCCGCTGGCCGCACGCTTCCACGGGGAGGCAGCTGCGTTCACGCTGAGGGGGACCGGGCTCGTCACGGTGGGATTGCCTTCCTGAACGGGGCTCCGGCTGGTCCGGACGGCCCTGCCAGCCATCGTATCGCCCATAGTGCGGCCGGCCATGGATGCGATAGGTTCGAACCATGAGACGCGCAGTGTGCCCCGGATCCTTTGACCCCATCCACAACGGACACCTGGAAGTCATCGCAAGGGCCGCTGGATTGTTCGATGAAGTGGTGGTGGCGGTTTCCACAAACTACGCGAAGAAGTATCGTTTCAGCCTCGAAGAACGCATGGACATGGCGCGTGAAACCCTGGCGTCCTTGCAGGGCATCATCGTTGAGCCGATGGGGGACGGACTCCTGGCAGAGTACTGCCGGCACCGCGGAATTTCAGCGATCGTGAAGGGCCTGCGCTCCTCGTCGGATTTCGATTACGAGTTGCCGATGGCCACCATGAACCGGCAATTGTCCGGTGTGGAGACTGTCTTCCTTCCGGCGGAAGCCCATTACCTGCATTTGTCGTCCACGCTCATCAAGGAAATTTCGGTCCTTGGTGGCGATGTCTCGGATTTCGTCCCCAGGTCCGTGCTGAGGAGGATTCTGGCTGGCGAGTCCGGCAGCGGAGCAGCCACGTAAAGGGTAAGCTGGGTCGGTACCTCTGGCGGGGCGCTCCGCGACGGACCCGGTTTGAGTCCGTTCCCGCGTTCAGGCTAAGATGGTACGTCGGTCATATGTTCTACAGGAGTTCTCATTAATCGAGATGTAAGTTCGCCTTTGACGCTCGACGTCAGGGACCTCGGACGCAGTCCAGGAAGCATGCGGACGCTCAGTGAACATGTACCCGCGCCAAGCGACCTTGGCGTGGCACTCATTGGCGTTCAGGAAGGCTCGGATATCGAGCTCGACCTGAAGCTCGAGGCCGTACACGAAGGAATTCTGGTATCCGGAACCGTTTTCGCCGAAGTCAAGGGCGAATGCGGACGATGCCTGGATCCCCTTGCGTATGACCTTGAGGTCAATGTGCAAGAGCTTTTCTTCTATGAAGGTGTTGAGCTTTCGGACGAAGAAGACGATGAAGAGCAACGTCGAGTCGAGCACGATCTAATCGATCTTGAACCGGTGTTGCGGGACGCAGTTGTAACCATGCTGCCGTTCCAGCCGGTGTGCCGGGAAGACTGCCAGGGCCTTTGCTCCGAATGCGGAGTGCGTCTGGAAGACGAGCCGGGGCACCACCACGAGGTCTTGGATCCTCGCTGGGCTGCCCTAGCTGAACTGGCTAAGCCTGACCGGCAAACTGATTAGTAAGTGTTGACTAAGAGAGAAATGAGATAGCCGTGGCTGTTCCCAAGCGGAAAATGTCTCGCGCAAATACCCGCGCCCGCCGTGCCCAGTGGAAGGCAACTGCCCCCCACCTGGTCAAGACCATCGAAAACGGCCAGGTTGTCTACAGCCTGCCGCACCAGGCAAAGGTCGTAACCGACTCTGCCGGCACTGCGCTGTTCCTTGAATACAAGGGCCGCAAGGTCGCAGACGCCTAAATCCGCCACACAGGCTGATAAAGGATGTCTTCAACTGAAGAGCTTCTGAAGCGTCTCGGTGTCTCAATTGACGCCGAGACGCTTCGTCTTGCTCTGACACATCGTTCCTACGCGTACGAAAACGGCGGGATCCCCACCAACGAGCGCCTCGAATTCCTCGGCGACTCCATCCTGGGCTTTTCCGTGACCGATTCCCTCTACCGGGACAACCCGGACCTTCCGGAGGGTGAACTCGCCAAGCGGCGTTCCGCCGTCGTGAGCACGCGGGCGTTGGCCGGTATCGCCAGGGAACTCGGAGTGGGGGAGTTCATCTACCTCGGGCAGGGCGAAAGGCTCACCGACGGCAAGAACAAGTCCTCGATCCTCGCCGACACCATGGAAGCCCTCATCGGCGCCACCTACCTGTCCAACGACATCGAGACGGCGCGGCAATTGGTCATGCGCCTCGTTGGCCCCTTGCTGAAGGACGCCGCAGCCTTGGGCGCAGGCACCGACTGGAAAACCAGCATGCAGGAGCTCGCCGCTAGCCGCCAGATGGGCTCCATCTACTACGCCGTAGAAGGTTCGGGCCCGGACCACGCGCGCAATTTCGAAGCGGTGCTCCAGATCGCCGGCACCGCCTACGGCAAGGGCTCAGGCCACTCCAAGAAGGAAGCCGAACAGGAAGCCGCAGCGGATGCGTGGCGCACCCTGAACAGCAAGAACAAGCCGCAACACACGGCAGGAGCTTCGGCTGATCCTGCCCACAGCGCCTGAGGTACCGTGCCGGAACTTCCCGAAGTCGAAGTGGTCCGTCGAGGCCTGGCCCGTTGGGTGCGGGGCCGGACGATCACCGGCGTCGACGTCATGGATCCCCGCTCGATCCGCCGCCATGCCCTCGGCACGGAAGACTTCATCGGCAACCTTGGGCATGCAACGGTGCTGGACGTTGTCCGGCGCGGCAAGTTCCTGTGGATGCCGCTGCAAGCCGAGGGATCGCGCGAAGGCACGCTGCCCGGCGTCGCGCTGATGGCGCACCTGGGCATGAGCGGGCAATTGCTCATGCAGGATCCGGATGTCCCCGACGAAAAGCACTTGAAAGTCCGGCTTCGGCTCAGCAGTTCCGACGGCATGCCGGAGGAATTGCGGTTCGTGGACCAGCGGATTTTCGGCGGACTTTTCGTTACCTCCCTCGTCCCGACCCCGGATGGGCAGCCAGGCGGCCAAGGTGAAACACCTCTTCCGGAAATCGCGGAGGAAGCAGCACACATTGCCCGTGATCCCCTCGATCCGTATTTTTCCTTCGACGATTTCTACACCAAGGTCAAAGGACGCAGGACCGGGCTCAAGCGCGCTTTGCTCGATCAGGGCCTTATTTCGGGCATAGGCAATATCTACGCGGACGAGGCCCTCTGGAGGGCGAAGCTCCACTATGCGCGGCCCACAGACACCCTTCGGCGTGCCGATGCCTTCCGGATTGTAGAGGCTGCGAGGGAAGTCATGGGAGACGCCCTGGCCGCCGGCGGAACGAGTTTCGACTCCCTCTACGTGAACGTCAATGGAGACTCGGGATACTTCGCACGCTCCCTCGATGCCTACGGGCGTGCCGGCGAGCCATGCAGGCGATGCGCCGCCGTCGGGCTGGCGAGCATCATCAAGCGCGAACAATTCATGAACCGCTCGTCGTATCGTTGCCCCGTCTGCCAACCGAAGCCCCGCAACGCCCGCTGGTAGCCGACGTCCGCTGGGCGGTAGGCCAGTAAATCCGCGGATTTTCGCTCCTGGGCAGTAAATTGGGAGGGGGATATCAGCCACTCAGGAGATCCGAAACACTTTGCACTTGAAAAGTCTGACCGTTCGCGGTTTTAAGTCGTTCGCGTCAGCCACGACGTTCGACTTCGAACCGGGCGTCACAGCCGTGGTCGGCCCCAACGGTTCGGGCAAGTCCAATGTGGTGGATGCTTTGGCCTGGGTCATGGGCGAACAGGGGGCGAAGACCCTTCGCGGCGGAAAGATGGAAGACGTCATTTTCGCTGGGACATCCGGCCGTCCGCCCTTGGGCCGCGCGCACGTATCCCTGACGATCGACAACGCCGACGGCGCCCTGCCGATCGAGTACAGCGAAGTCACCATTTCCCGTACCCTCTTCCGCGCCGGCGGATCGGAATACGCCATCAACGGCTCATCGTGCCGCCTCCTGGACATCCAGGAACTGCTGTCCGACTCGGGCCTTGGCCGGGAGATGCACGTAATCGTGGGCCAGGGCCAATTGGACCGCGTCCTGCACGCCACTCCGGAGGACCGTCGCGGGTTCATCGAAGAAGCCGCGGGAATCCTCAAGCATCGGCGCCGCAAGGAAAAGACGGTCCGGAAGCTCGAAGCCATGCAGGCGAACCTCCAGCGGCTCGGCGACCTCACGGCCGAGATCCGCCGCCAGCTCACGCCCCTCGGCAAACAAGCCGAAGTCGCCCGACGGGCCCAGACCGTGCAGTTCGACCTCCGGGATGCCAAATCGAGGTTGCTCGCGGATGAACTTGTCCGGCTCACCATGGCGCTGGAAAAGGATGTTGCCGACGAGGCAGCGCTCAAGGAACGCCGTGAAACCGTTGAAACGGAACTGGGCGCAGGACGCCAACGCCAGGCGCGGCTCGAGCAACTCGCGGCGGAGGCCACGCCCCGGCTCAACGCGGCGAGGGACAACTGGTACCAATTGTCCGCGTCCAGGGACCGGCTTCGGGCGTTGGGATCCCTCGCGAGAGAGCGAAGGCGCCTTTTGGGGTCTTCGGACGCAGCGCCGGAATCGGGCCGCGACCCGGATCATCTTGATCGCCAAGCCGCGCGTGTCAGGCAGGAGCAGGCTGAACTCGAGCACGATATCCTCGCCAAGCAGGCTGCACTCCTGGATGCAACCGCGGCGAAGCAGGAAGCGGAAAACCTCGCGGCCGAAGAAGACCGGCGCCTCACAGCCGTGCTGCGGGCGGCAGCTGATCGGCGGGAAGGCCTGGCGAAGCTGGTCGGTCAGCTCGCGGCCGCCCGTTCGCGGGCAGAGGCAGCCGAAGCCGAACGCGGCCGGCTCCGGGAGTCGCTGTCCGCGGGCGAAGAGCGCCGGCGCCAAGCACAGAGCGAGTTCGTCGCCCTTGAATCGCAAGTGGCAGGCGCGGAGGACGGTGAGGAAAGCCTCGACGCCGAGTACGAGGAAGCAGGCACCCTCCTTGACGGGATCGAGGCTGAGATCGAGGCTTTGAAGCTTGCCGAGCAGCGTGACGTCCGCGATCGCGACGCCCTCACCGCCCGCCGTGATGCGCTCCAGCTGGGGCTCAACCGCAAGGACGGATCCGAACGCATCCTCTCTTCCGGGCACCCCGCGGTCCTCGGGCCGCTGGCTTCGCTCCTGACCGTGCAACCGGGCTACGAGGCCGCGGTGGCGGCGGCCTTGGGTGCTGCGTCGGACGCCGTGGTGGTGGCCGACGGCGCGGGAGCAGTTGCCGCGCTGCAGCTGCTGAAAAAGGTCGACGCCGGCCGGGCTTCGCTGGTGCTCTCGCGGCCGGTTGAGTCGGCGGAGCCGGAGCCTGGGCCCACGGAGTTGCCGGTCCTGCCAGACGGGGCCCGTTGGGCCGCGGAGCTGGTCACGGCGAACAATGACCACGCTAAAGGCGCGGTGCAGCTCCTGGCGCGCACCGCCGTCGTCGACGGTTTGGATGAGGCGGCAAGCCTCATTTCCGGCGACCCCAGGCTCACGGCCGTCACGTTGGACGGGGACGTGTTCGCTGCGTTGGCCGTGCACGGCGGATCGGCAAGCGCGCCGTCGCTCCTTGAAGTCCAGGCGGCAGTCGACGACGCCGAAATGCGCCTTCAGGAGACCATCTCACGCTTGGAACGGGGACGGTTTGCGTTGGCCGGTGCCCAAGCGCGCAGGGCCGAAGCCCAGGAACGCGCCGACGCCGCCCTCGATAAGCTCCACGACTCCGATGCCCGTTTGGCCGCCGTTGCGGAACGGCTCGGGCACTTGAACTCCCAGTTGCGAAGCGCCGTGGCGGAGAGGGATCGCTTGGCCGAGTCCCTGGCCAAGGCGGAACTGAACATCGCGGTGGCCGAGGAATCGCTTGAAGTCGCGGCCGAGCGCCTGGCTGCGGCGCAGGAAGCCCCGGCAGAGGAAGAACCGTCCACGGAGCAAAGGGATGCGTTGTCCCGCGCGGCGAGCGAAGCGCGGGCGCATGAGATGGAGGTCAGGCTCGGGTTGCGCAGTGCGGAGGAGCAACTCACAGCAACCAGCAACCGTGCGGCATCCTTGGAACGCGCCGCGGCGAGCGAGCGGCGTGCCCGCGAGGAAGCTGCCCGGCGGGCAGCGCGTCGCAGGGCGCAGGCCCAACGGGCTTCCGCCGTCGCTGCCGCTGTTGAACAAGCGGTGCGGTTTGTCGACGTTTCGGTGGAACTGGCAGCCCGTGCCCGGGATGACGCCGAATCGGTCCGTGAGCAGCGCGAAAAGGAATTGGGAGAGGTGCGCAGCAGCAACGACGCCTTGGCCCGGGAACTGGCGCAGCTCACCGATTCCGTGCACCGCGACGAAATGGCGCGTGCCCAACACCGCTTGAAGATCGAAGCACTGGAGGCCCGGGCCATCGATGAACTGGGCCTTTCGGCGGAACAACTCGTGGCCGGCTTCGGGCCCGATCAGCCCGTTCCGGTTCCCGCCGCTGCCACGGACAAATGGGCAGAGCTGCGGGCTCCCGTTGACGAGGACGGCAACCCGGTCATCGAGGGCATTCCCTTTGTCCGGTCGGAGCAGGAGAAACGGCTCCGCAAAGCCGAACGCGACCTCGCCGCCCTCGGCAAGGTCAATCCCTTGGCGCTTGAGGAATTCGCCGCCTTGGAAGAACGGCACCAGTTCCTCAGCACCCAGCTTGAAGATCTCAAATCCAGCCGGAAGGACCTTCTGGACATCATCAAGGAAGTGGACAACAGGGTCCAGCAGGTCTTCTCTGAGGCGTTCGCCGATACTTCCAAGCAGTTCGACCACGTGTTCGCGCGGCTCTTTCCCGGCGGGGAAGGCCGGCTGGTCCTGACGGATCCCGAGGACATGTTGACCACGGGCATTGAAGTGGAAGCCCGGCCGGCGGGAAAGAAAATCAAGAGGCTGTCCCTCCTGTCAGGCGGCGAAAGGTCTTTGACCGCCGTCGCCCTGCTCGTTGCCATCTTCAAGGCGAGGCCATCGCCGTTCTACGTCATGGATGAAGTGGAAGCTGCCTTGGATGACACCAACCTGGGCCGCCTCATTACCATTTTCGAAGAACTTCGAGAGTCCAGCCAGCTGATTGTCATCACCCACCAGAAGCGGACCATGGAGGTCGCCGACGCACTCTACGGGGTGACAATGCGGGGCGACGGGGTGTCCACCGTCATCAGCCAGAGGCTCGCTGCCGAGGTCTAGCTTTGTGAGAAGCTAAGGGAGTGAATGATCTCCTTCCGATAATCCTGGCCATTGTCGCTGTCATCATCGTGGTCGGAGGGTTGATTCCCGTCTTCCTTAAGAGGCGGAAATCCACTTCGACCTACGCGGGACCGCGCGATGCAAACGACCCCGCCGATGCCGCGCCGGCAGGCGGAACAATTGTCGAAGATGCCCCGGGCACAGCCACCCCGGCGCCGGGTACCGTCGTCGAACCGTCCGATGCCGTGCTGCCGGAGATCGACGTACCGGACGACGCCGCGGGCCTGGAAGTGGTCCCGGTGGAGACCCCCGCTCCCGTAGAGGGGCGCCTCAACAGGCTGCGCGCCCGGCTCGTCAAATCCAACAACATCCTCGGCAAGGGCCTTCTCGCCTTGCTTTCGAGCGACAAGATCGACGAAAACGTCTGGGACGAAGTCGAAGAAACCCTTCTCCTCGCCGACCTCGGAACCGAGCCGACCACGCAGCTTGTCGATTCCTTGCGCGACCGCGTGAAGGTCCTGGGGACCCGCGATCCCGAGCATGTCAAGGCGCTTTTGCGCGATGAACTCGTCAAACTGGTTGATCCCGATATGGACCGCAGCCTGAACGTCGATCGCAAGGGCGGCCATCCGGCCATCATGATCGTCGTCGGCGTCAACGGCGTCGGCAAGACCACCACGGTGGGAAAGCTCGCCCGTGTCCTTGTTGCAGAGGACAAGGACGTCATCCTCGGCGCCGCCGACACGTTCCGAGCGGCGGCCTCGCACCAGCTCGCGACATGGGGCCAGCGCGTCGGCGTACCCACGGTCATGTCGGACATCGACGGCGCCGACCCCGCCTCGGTCGCTTACGAGGCAGTGAAGGCCGGCATCGAGCAAGAAGTGGATGTGGTGATGATCGACACCGCGGGCCGCTTGCAGAACAAAGTCGGCCTCATGGACGAGCTTGGCAAAGTCAAGCGAGTCGTCGAGAAGTTGGCCGAAGTGGATGAAGTCCTCCTCGTCCTTGATGCGACCACGGGCCAAAACGGGCTGAACCAGGCCAAGGTCTTCGCCGAGGTAGTCAACATCACGGGCATCGTCCTGACCAAGTTGGACGGTACAGCCAAGGGCGGAATCGTCGTCGCGATCCAGAAGGCGCTCGGCGTTCCCGTCAAGCTTGTCGGCCTGGGCGAGGGCCCGGACGACCTCGCACCTTTCGAAGCCGAGGCTTTCGTCGACGCCCTCCTGAACTAGCCGGCCCCAGGAACTAGGGGCCGGCCAGGAACTAGGGCCGGCCTGAATCGACCGGTACGGTCGCCCGCAGCATGGGTTCGCGGGCGACCAACCAGCCGGCGGCGGCCAGCAGGACGATGCCTCCCGTGGCCCCGAATGCCCAACCATAGCCAAGCCCGTCCGCCAGGAGACCCACGAGGACCGGCCCGACGATCGCTCCGGCGTCGGAGGCCATTTGGAAGACGGCCAGCACCCTGCCGCCCGAGCGACCGCGGCCAATGATGTCCCCGACGCCGGCCTGCTGGGCAGGGTTCAGCAGCCCGGCGCCGAATCCCGCCACGGCGGACGCGGCGAAGAACGTCGGCAGGGCCGTAGTCAGCCCAATGGTCGCCGTCGCAAGGCCAGTGACCGTGAGCCCAATAAGCAACATCGGCTTGCGTCCGAAAGTGTCCGCCAAGCGCCCGGAAAACGTCAGGGCCGCGGCGTTGCCCCCGGCAAAAACTGCCAGTGCCCAACCGGCCGATGCCGGCCCCGCCGCCAGGACCTCCACGGCGAACAACGGTACGGTGGCCATCCGCACGCCGAGGGTCGCCCAGCCGTTGCTGAAGCTCGAGAACAGCGCGGCGCGGTACGCCGAATCACCCAGGGCTTCCTTCATGGGCATGGCCGGAGCGTCCGTACCAGCCTTCAAGGCCGAGCCAGGCGTGCTTTTGAGTTGCGTGCGCACCACCGCGGCAGCTACAAGCAATGCCCCGGCATACGCGAGGAACGGCACCCGCAGGCCGAACCCTGCCAACAGCCCGCCGACTACCGGGCCCAGCACGCTTCCCACCAGGAACGCCGAAGCATAGGCCCCCGAGACCCTGCCGCGGCTTTCCGGCGGGGCAAGCCTGATAAGCAAACCCATCGCCGCAACCGTGAACATCACGGAACCGGCACCACCGAGACCCCTGAACACCAGCAGCTGCCAGTAGCTCTGGGCAAAGGCGCAGGCCGCCGTCGACGCCGCCACGATGAGCAAGCCGGTGATGTAAACGGGCCGCTCGCCGAAGCGGGCCATCAAGGCCCCTCCGGCGGGAGCGAACACCAAACGCACGAACGCGAAAATGCTCACGATCACAGCCGCGGCCGTCGCTCCGACGTCGAACGTTGTCGCAAACTGCGGAAGCACGGGGGCCACCAAGCCGAAACCGAGCGCGATCAGGAACGCGGCCACCAACATCACCTTGATGTCCCGTGGTATTTCGGCCTTTGTGGCCCCGATCCGTTGGCCTGAGGCGGATTTAGGGCTTGCTGTCATCGTGTTGGCGTCCTCCGGTTCGAGCTGGTTTTTCGCGAGGTGCGGAGGATGAAACACCAGCGTAACAAGTGTGATATGCACCATTTACGTTCGAGAAGTTCTTGTAACAGCCCCGCAATCTAAAACCTTCGCAGGTGAAACACTGCCCCGCAAAAATCTTACGTAGAACGCAAATGGCGTTGGGATAGGCGGCTCAGTCCGCATCTAAAGCAGAGAGGACGTAGACATGGATTTCACCGCCGGTCTCGTTTGGCTCCTGGTCGCCTCAGCCTTCGTGCTGTTCATGACCCCGGGCCTGGCATTCTTCTATGGCGGCATGACCCGTGCCAAAGCCGCCCTGAACATGATGATGATGAGCTTCATCGCCATCGGCACAGTGACCCTCGTTTGGGTTCTGTGGGGCGCATCGATGTCCACGAGCAACACGGACAACTTCTTCCAACTGTTCGCCAACCCCTTCAGCCACTTCGGCCTGCACAACTTCACCGACCCGGCTGACCTGCTCCACGTTGGCTACGCTGCCACCTTCGCCATCATCACCGTTGCCCTGATCTCCGGCGCCATCGCGGACCGCGCGAAGTTCTCGGCGTGGACCCTCTTCACCCCCATTTGGGCGACCCTGGTCTACGCACCCCTGGCCTACATGGTGTGGGGCGGCGGCCTCTTCTCTGCGACTGGCTGGTTTGGCAAGACGTTCGCTCCCGTCATCGACTTCGCCGGCGGAACCGTGGTCCACATCAACGCCGGTGTGGCCGGCCTGATCCTGGTCCTGATCATCGGCAACCGCAAGGGCTTCGGCAAGGACCCGAACCACCGTCCGCACAACGTGCCCCTGGTCATGCTCGGTGCGGCCATCCTCTGGTTCGGCTGGTTCGGCTTCAACGCCGGTGCCGCCGCTACCGTTCAGCAGGCCGGACTCATCTGGATCAACACGCTCGTCGCACCGGCTGCCGCCATGCTCGGCTGGCTCGTGGTGGAACGCATCCGCGACGGACACCCGACCTCCCTCGGTGCCGCTTCTGGCGTCGTCGCCGGTCTTGTTGCCATCACCCCGGCGTGTGCCAACGTTTCCCCGCTCGGTGCCATCGCCCTCGGCGTCGCTGCAGGTGTCGCATCGGCCCTCGCCGTCGGCCTCAAGTTCAAGCTCGGCTACGACGACTCCCTGGATGTCGTGGGCGTCCACCTTGTGTCCGGCATCATCGGTACCGTCGCCATCGGCTTCCTCGCCACTCCGACCCAGGGCGCAGCCGGCCTCTTCTACGGCGGCGGCACCACCCAGCTTGTTGCACAGTCCCTGGCGGCGCTCTGCTCGATCGTCTTCACTGGCGTCATGACCTTCGTCATCGCCTACCCGATCCACAAGATCATGGGCTTCCGCATCTCCGAGCGTCAGGAAATCGCCGGTGCGGACCTCAGCCTGCACGCCGAGACGGCCTACGAGTTCGGTGTCGGCGGCCACGGAGGCAGCTTCCAGCCGCTTCACGACCTCATCACCGGCAAGTCATCAGCTGAGTCCGAAACACCTGCCAAGGGCAAGGAGAGTATCCAGGCATGAAACTCATTACGGCGATCGTCCGCCCGGAGAAACTCGACTCCATCCGCGAGGGACTCGAAGCATACGGGGTACAGGGTTTGACGGTCAGCGCTGCCAGCGGTTACGGCCGGCAGCGCGGGTACACCGAGGTGTATCGCGGGGCCGAGTACAACGTCGACCTCCTTCCCAAGATCCGCGTGGAGGTCCTGGCCACGGATGAGCAAGCGGACGACATCCTCGATGTCCTGATTGCCTCCTCCAACACGGGCAGGGCGGGCGACGGCAAAGTCTGGACCGTCGATGTCTACGAGGCCGTCCGGGTCCGCACGGGCGAGCGGGGCGCGGCAGCCATCTAAGCATCCGATATATACAAAAGCGGTCCGGTTACCTGGAAGGTAGCCGGACCGCTTTTGCTTGCTTAGCCCCCGACGGCGGTGGGCCAGTCCGCGGGACCGGCACCACCGGCGTCGTACTCCTCGAGCGGAACCGAACCTTCGGTCCAGGCCTTGAGCACGGGCTCCACGATGCGCCAGCATTCCACGGCGGTATCGCCGCGGACGGACAACAGGGGATCGCCCTTGATGATGCCCTCCAGGACTTCGCCGTAGGGCAGGAGGTCCGAGGCGCTTAGCTCCGCGTCGAGGGTAACGCGGTCCAGGGTGAAGATATCGCCCGGACCGTTGACATCGACGTCGAGCTGGAGGGTGTCCGGACCAAACCCGATTCGCAGCTGGTTCGAGGCATCCACGCCTTCGAAACCGGATGGCAGGTGCGGCACAGGACGGAACGTGATTATCGCCTCCTTCCGCATGAGGCCGAGGGCCTTGCCGGAACGAAGGATGAACGGAACGCCCTTCCAGCGCCAGTTCTCGATGCCGACCTCAACCTCAGCGAGGGTTTCGGTGTTCCGGGATGGATCCACGCCGGCTTCTTCGGCGTAGTCGGGCACCTTGCGATCGCCGATTGTGCCTGCCGCGTAGCGGGCCCGGCGCGTGGATTTCGCGTACGGTGCCTCCACGGTGCTTGCGCGCAGGATCGTGGAAATCGCGTCGCGGAGGTCGCGCTCGCCGATGGTCGCGGGGGCATCGATGGCCAGCAGGGCCATGATGTGCAGGAGGTGGCTCTGGATCATGTCCCTGAGCGCGCCGGCGGTGTCGTAGTAGCGCGCACGGCCTTCGAGCGCGAGGTCTTCGTCGAAGATGATCTCGACTTTTTCGATGTGGTCCCGGTTCCACACCGGCTCAAGGAAGCGGTTGGCGAAACGCAGTCCCAGGATGTTCAGGACGGTGGCCTTGCCGAGGAAATGGTCCACCCTGTAGATGTGTTCCTCGGGGACGAGCCGGGCGAGGGTCTTGTTGAGGTCTTCGGCCGATTCCGGGCTCGAACCGAAGGGTTTTTCGAGCACAAGGCGCGTTCCCGGCGGCAGTTGGTCAGCGGTCAGGACCTCGCAGGCTTTTTGGCTGACATGCGGAGGAAGGGCGAAATAGACGGCCACTGGCGCTTCGAGCCCGGCAAGCAACCCGGCCAGTTGGCCGTCCGCGGTGACATCGACCTGGTGGTATTCGGTGTTTGCCTCCATGTCCGCGATCGCCTCGCGTCCGGCCGCGTCGGCATCTTTTCCGGCATCATCAAAGGCGCTCCGCACACGGTCCGTCCATTGTTCGGCGGTCCAGGGGTCCGAGCCCGCCCCGGCGAGTTTGAGGCCGTCAGCCATGCCGCCTGCAACCAGCCGGGCAAGGCCCGGCAACAGCAGCCGGCCAGTAAGGTCCCCCGAAGCGCCGAGGATGAGCAACGTTTTGACAGTTGTTTTGTTGGTCACCGTGCCAGCATGCCATCTTGTTGGTGATAGTTGGTGAAAGTCGGGTACCCATGTTGGTGTAAGAGCACCTAAGTTGGTGCTAGTTGGTACCCTAGATAGTCGAGTCCCTTCGTTGAGCCAGATCTGTTTGGGGCAGGAATCGTCAAGAAGCTGGCGTGCCGCCTTGGCCGCCATTCGTAGACCATTGAAAGAAGTGCACGGCGCGTGTTCAATTCACTCTCTGACCGGTTGACAGCAACCTTCAAGAATCTCCGCGGCAAGGGCCGCCTCACGGAGGCCGACGTCGACGCCACTGTCCGGGAGATCCGCCGCGCCCTCCTGGACGCGGATGTTGCCGTTCCCGTGGTGCGTGAGTTCGCTGCCCGCATCCGTGAGCGGGCTCTGGGCGCCGAGGTTGCCGCGGCCCTCAACCCGAGCCAGCAGATCGTCAAGATTGTCAACGAGGAACTTGTGGAGATCCTCGGCGGCGAGACCCGCCGTATCCGCTTGGCGAAGACCGGCCCCACCATCATCATGCTCGCTGGCTTGCAGGGTGCGGGTAAGACGACGCTCGCCGGCAAGCTCGCCAAGTGGCTCAAGGCACAGGGCCACAGCCCGATTCTGGTGGCTTGCGACCTGCAGCGGCCAAACGCCGTGACCCAGCTTCAGATCGTCGGCCAGCGCGCGGGGGTTTCCGTTTTCGCGCCGCACCCCGGCACCACCTCGGAACATGACGTTCCCACCGGCGACCCTGTCGCCGTCGCGCGTGCCGGCGTCGAGGAAGCCCGCCAGAAGCTGCACGACGTCGTCATTGTGGACACCGCGGGCCGCCTCGGTGTCGACGCCGAGATGATGGACCAGGCGCGCCGCATCCGCCAGGCGATCATCCCGAACGAAGTGCTCTTCGTCATCGACTCCATGATCGGCCAGGATGCCGTAAACACGGCGGTCGCGTTCGACGAGGGCGTCAACTTCACGGGCGTGGTGCTGTCAAAGCTCGACGGCGACGCCCGCGGCGGTGCCGCCCTTTCGGTCGCGTCCGTCACCGGAAAGCCGGTCATGTTCGCGTCCACGGGCGAGAACCTGGACGACTTCGAACTGTTCCATCCGGACCGCATGGCCTCGCGCATCCTCGACATGGGCGACGTCTTGACCCTGATCGAGCAGGCGGAAAAGGCGTGGGACAAAGAAGAAGCCGCCCGGATGGCGAAGAAATTCGCCGACCAGGAAGACTTCACGCTGGATGACTTCCTCGCCCAGATGCAGCAGATCCGCAACATGGGTTCAATGAAGAAGATGCTCATGATGATGCCGGGTGCCCAGAACATCCGCCAGCAGCTCGAGCAGTTCGACGAGCGCGAGATCGACCGCGTCGAAGCCATCGTCCGCTCCATGACGCCGCACGAACGTGTTGCCCCGAAGATCATCAACGGCTCGCGCCGCGCGCGTATCGCCCGTGGTTCTGGCGTGCATGTTTCCGAGGTCAACGGGCTCCTGGAGAGGTTTGCCCAGGCCCAGAAGATGATGAAGAAACTTGCCCAGGGCGGTGGCATGCCGGGCATGCCCGGTATGCCCGGGCTTGGGGGCGGCGGCGCCCGCAAGGGGAAGAGCGCTCCGAAGAAGAAGGCGCGTTCGGGGAACCCAGCGAAGGCCGCCCAGGAACTGCGCGACGCCGAGAACAGGCGGTCGAAGTCGGTTCCGAGCGGTGCAGCGTTCGGCCAGCCCGGCGCGGACTTCGACCCGTCGCAGCTGAACCTGCCCAAGGGCTTCGACAAGTTCCTCGGCAAGTAAAGTGCCCGCCGCCGGCTTCGTCGGCAGCGGTGATGTCGGTCCCGTGACCTAGGCTTGAGGAATGCAAAAACAGCGTGTTGTCTTCGTCCATGGGGCGGGCTCGTTCGGGGCCGCCGCATGGCCGAAGCAGCATGGCATGGCATTGCGTTATGACGCGCTCTTCCTGAAGCGCCACGGTTTCGATGCCCAGACCGAGCCCTTGGAATCGGATATCCCGGCCGATGTGGACATGCTCCTTGAGTGCCTTGGAGCCTCCGAAACCGTGCCCGACGGCGGTTCGGCGCGGGGCGGCCACGTCGTGGCGCACTCCCAAGGCGCGATTTCCGCCATGCTTGCCGCGGTGGAGCGGCCGGACCTGGTTCGTTCGCTTGTGCTGGTGGAGCCGGCGTGCTTGTCCTTGACGGCGGAGCTTCCGGCAACTGCCGCCTACAAGGCGCTCATGGAGCCGCTGTTCCTTGTCAGGCACGAGCTCAGCGATGACGATTACCAACGCGAATACCTGCGCCGGGCCTTTTCTTCCGAAGCGGCGGTCCTCGATACCCCGGAGGCCCGGCGGACGGCTCGCCGCCTTCGCTTGCAAGCCCCTCCCTGGGAGGCGCCCTTGCACATTGTCCCCGGCGTTCCCACGCTCGTCCTGACGGGCGGTTGGGAGCCGCTCTATGAGGAGATTGCCGGCTACCTGCAGGAAACCGGTGCCCTCCACCGCGTTGCGGCAGGAGGGCACCGGCCCAATGATTCAGTTGAAGGAGACCGGATTATCCGGTCCTTCATCGCGGACGTCAGCCGTGCAGGATCTGTCCACTCTTCCTGATCAGTTCACGTTTCCCGTGCCCGCGGCTGCGCCGGGCACTGCCAATTCCGGCAGGTAGACCTTGCCGCCTGAAGCGAGGAATTCCTCGCTCTTTTCGCGCATGCCGCTGTACATTTCCGCGATGGCCGCCTGGGAATCTGCGGAACCGTACTCGTCGCGGATGTCCTGGCTGATGCGCATGGAGCAGAACTTCGGTCCGCACATGGAACAGAAGTGTGCGGTCTTGGCCGGTTCTGCCGGTAGCGTCTCGTCATGGAATGCTTCGGCCGTGACGGGATCCAGTGACAGGGCGAACTGGTCGCGCCAGCGGAACTCGAAGCGTGCCTTGGACAAAGCATCGTCGCGTTCGTGCGCACCCGGGTGTCCCTTGGCGAGGTCGGCTGCGTGGGCGGCGATCTTGTAGGTGATCACGCCCGTCTTCACGTCGTCCTTGTTCGGGAGTCCGAGGTGTTCCTTCGGCGTAACGTAGCAAAGCATGGCCGTGCCGTAGCGGGCGATCTCGGTGGCGCCGATCGCGGAGGTGATGTGGTCGTATCCCGGTGCGACGTCCGTGACGAGCGGGCCGAGCGTGTAGAACGGGGCGCCATCGCAGAGTTCCTGCTGGCGCTCGACATTCTCGCGGACAAGGTGGAACGGAATGTGGCCCGGACCTTCGACCATGACCTGGACGTCGTACTTCCATGCGCGCTTCGTGAGCTCGGCGAGCGTGTCCAGCTCGGCGAACTGCGCGGCGTCGTTCGCGTCCGCGGTCGCTCCCGGACGGAGCCCGTCGCCGAGCGAAAACGCGACGTCGTACTTGGCGAAGATTTCGCACAGTTCGTCGAAGTGGGTGTAAAGGAAGTTCTCCTCGTGGTGCGCCAGGCACCAGCCCGCCATGATCGAACCGCCGCGCGAAACGATGCCCGTGACCCGGTTGGCCGTCAGGGGGACGTAGCGCAGCAGCACACCGGCATGGATTGTCATGTAATCCACGCCCTGTTCGCACTGTTCAATGACAGTGTCCCGGAAGATCTCCCATGTGAGCTTGTTGGCTTCGCCGTTGACCTTTTCCAATGCCTGGTAGATGGGGACGGTTCCGATCGGAACGGGCGAGTTGCGGATGATCCACTCACGGGTGGTGTGGATGTCGTCGCCGGTGGACAGGTCCATGACCGTGTCCGCGCCCCATTGCGTAGCCCACTGCAGTTTGTCGACTTCTTCGGCGATCGAACTGGTGACCGCGGAGTTGCCGATGTTGGCGTTGATCTTCACCAGGAAGGCCTTGCCGATGATCATCGGCTCGGACTCGGGGTGGTTGATGTTGTTCGGGATGATGGCCCGGCCGGCAGCGACCTCGCTGCGCACCAATTCGACGTCGCAGTTCTCGCGGAGGGCGACGTACTGCATTTCGGGCGTCACGATGCCCTGCTTGGCGTAGTGCATCTGGGTGACGGTCTTGCCGTCGATGGCGCGGCGGGGGACCGGTTGCGCGCCTTTCCACTCATCCGAGGCGGCGCCGCGGCGCACGGCGGACTTGCCGTCGTCGAGCAGGTTGCGTTCGCGGCCACGGTACGCTTCGGTGTCGCCGCGGGCTTCGATCCATTCGGTGCGGAAAGGCTGGAGGCCCACCACGGGATCGCTGCCGGGGCCGGCCGTGCGGTACACCCGGAAAGGAGCATTCTCCTCGCCGTTCGGCGACGGTTCCAACGCGATTTCCGTAACTGGTACACGGATCCCGGTCCCAGCGTCCTCGATGAATGCAAGCGAATGCGATTTCAGCGACTGCGTCACCTCGCGGTCCGCTTCATTTTGGGTAGGGCTAAGCTGTGCTTCTTTGGAGCTCAATTGAGTACTCACTTCCTTCGCCGGCATTACCCGGACAGGTTCGACGGTCGCAGGCTGCGTCAGCCTGATCTCAGCCCCTGCAAGGGCCCCCGTGTGGTCGTAGACGAAGCTACCACACGCGGCAGCTGCTGTGGCGTACATGACAGGAAGGAACATGCTCGCGGCCGGGTAGGGCTCGGCCGAAATGCGCTGCGGTCCTACTCTGGAAACATGCCAGAGATCATCGAATTCAGCGGCGTGGCGTTGACCGGCCCGGAAGAAGAACGACGCGGTTTGTGGTCGGTCGACGGACGGTTGACTTTTGTCCGGCCGGACGGCGTGCCGTCGGCGGTCCTCGATGGATGGGTGCTGCCGGGACTCGTGGACGCCCATTGCCACGTGGGCCTGGGCAAAGGCGGAGCGGTGGACGAAGACACCGCCCGCGTGCAGGCCGCAACCGACCGGAACGCCGGAACCCTCCTCATCCGGGACGCCGGATCCGCCAGCGACACCCGATGGTTGCAGAATCGGTCGGACATGCCCCGCATCATCCGCGCCGGACGGCACCTTGCCAGGAAGGGCAGGTACATCCGGGGACTGGCGGAAGAAGTCGAACCGGAAGGCCTGGTGGAGGCGGTGCGCAAGCAGGCCCGCTTCGGGGATGGGTGGGTCAAGATCGTAGGGGATTGGATCGATCGTTCGGTCGGGGACCTCGGCCCGTCGTTCCCCGCGGCGGTGGTGAAGGACGCAGTCGCCGCCGCGCACGACGAAGGCGCCCGGGTCACAGCCCATTGCTTTGCTGAACAGACCATTGACGACGTGCTGGACGCCGGGATCGACTGCATCGAGCACGCGACCGGCTTGCTTCCGCGGCATATTCCGCGATTGTTCGATCAGGATGTCCCCATCGTTCCCACCCTCGTCAACATCGCAACCTTCCCGGACATCGTGCAACAAGCCGCGCCGAAATTCCCCTTGTACGCCGGCCACATGACTGCGCTGTGGGAGCGGCGATACGAGCGGGTCCGCGAGGCGCATGAAGCAGGAATCCGGATTTACGCGGGAACCGACGCGGGCAGCGTCATCAAGCACGGCCGCATCGGCGAGGAAATCCTGGAATTGCACCGGGCCGGGCTTCCTCCCGCCGCGGCCCTCGATTCCGCGTGCTGGTCCGCGCGGAACTGGCTCGGAGCGGACGGCATCAGCGAAGGTGCCAGTACCGACGTCGTGCTCTATGCAAAGGATCCGCGCGCGTCGCTCGAGGCCGTCCTGAATCCGCAAACGGTGGTCCTTCGGGGGCGCGTTGTAGACAAAGACGTCGATGAGGAATAAATTGAAGCTTCAAGTAATTTAGATATGTAAAGGGCCGTCGATACGCGGCGACCACAAGAGCCGGGAGTTTCACATGACCACCACACCCAGCCAGGATCTCCTTCCTGCCGACCTGACCATGGGCACCGTGATGCTCAAAGTGGGGGACCTGAAGCTCATGGCCGACTACTACCAGCGGGCCTTGGGTTTGGAGGTCGTCGCGGAGCAGGACGGCGGGCTCTACTACGGCAGGCTCGGCAAGCCGCTGGTGCACCTGGCGCCCGCTTCGGGGCTGCAGAGTCCGGGCCGGGGAGAAGCAGGCCTCTTCCACACGGCGTTGCTCTTCGAAGACCGCTCGTCCTTGGCCGCGACTGTCGCAACGGCCGCCCAATATGAGCCGCACGCCTTCGTCGGAAGCGCGGACCACCTCGTGAGCGAAGCTTTCTACTTCACCGACCCCGAGGGGAACGGCATTGAGCTCTACTACGACAAGCCACGCGAAGGCTGGGAGTGGAACGGCACCTCCGTAGTGATGGACAGCCTGCCGCTCCCGCCGCAGCGCTACCTCCAGCAATACCTGAGCGAAGAATCAGTGACCGGCCAGCATGAGGCCGGTGCCGGCGTCGGGCACGTCCATCTGCAGGTCGGCGATGTCCAGACCGCCCATGACTTCTACGTCGACACCCTGGGCTTCGAGAAGACTGCCGGTTGGCACGGGCAGGCGCTCTTCGTATCTGCCGGCGGCTATCACCACCACATGGCCATGAATGTCTGGAACAGCCGAGGCGCCGGTCCGCGCAAGGACACGCTCGGCCTCGGCGAAGTGGTGATCGAAGTGCCGTCAGGTGACGACGTCGGCGCGCTCGCCGACCGCCTCAAGGTCGCCGGAATTTCTTCCCACCACACGGGAGCGGAGTTGCGCTTCGAAGACCCGTGGCGCAACCGTCTCCGGATCGCCGTCCGCTAGCAAGCTAAACTTGGGGCTTGATGGCGTGGCGTCTGTTTCAGGCGCCGCGCCGCGCTCCGTCGGCACCACTGAATGAGGGTAGTTTCCATGGGCTTTGCTGAAATTTTTGTTGCCACCCACGATGAAGCAATCAAGCGGGCATCCGCCCTTGAGAAGGGGAGCGGAGTTGCGGGAAGCGCGGTGCGGATCCCGGACATCAGCGACTTCGAAGTGGAGCAACTCGGCGATCTTGCCGGAACGGCCGTACATGCCGCAGGCGCAGACTACGAACTCGCCTTGGTAGATGTTGCCAGCGATGCGTTGCTGGGCGTACCCGAGGCCATGGTTCGGGCCTTGTCCGAACTGCTGAGCTACGAGACCGAGGGCGAAGGAAGCGTACTCGAGGATGTCGCGGATCAGTGGGCGGCTCAGGAGGACATGCCTTTCGACGCCAGGCAATCGCGCCTGTACGTCCAGCAGTTGGCCGCGCTCGCCACTGATGTGGACAAGGTCGACCGCGCCGGGCTGTACGTCTGGTCCGCAGGGGAGTAGCCGCCGCCCGACCCGCCTGGCCGGCCGCGGTTCGAAATACTGTTCGCCATCTGGCACAATGGACAGGTACTTGATCCTCGCGGCCCCTCTCTCCGTGGGTGCATCTTGTCCTTGGAACCCTCAAGTATGGCCCGCCCCACGGGAGCAGAACGACGGGTTCAACCCCGTTTCAGAAACAGGAGTGACCACAAAAGTGGCCGTAAAGATTCGCCTCAAGCGCTTCGGTAAGATGCGCGCACCGTACTACCGCATCGTCGTCATGGACTCCCGCGCCAAGCGCGATGGCCGTGCAATCGAAGAGATCGGCAAGTACCACCCCACCGAGGAGCCCTCGTACATCGAGGTTGCCTCCGAGCGTGCCCAGTACTGGCTGTCCGTCGGCGCGCAGCCGACCGAGCAGGTTGCCGCGATCCTCAAGATCACCGGTGACTGGCAGAAGTTCAAGGGCCTCCCGGGCCAGGAAGGCACGCTGAAGACCAAGGTCGCGAAGCCTGCTTTCGTTGCACCGGAGAAGGGTTCCGTCATCATCCCGGAAGCCATCACCAAGAAGGCCAAGCAGGCTGAGGCTTCCGAGGAAGCTGCAGAAGCAGAGACCACCGAGGCTGAGTAGATTGCTGGCAGAAGCGCTCGAACACCTGGTCCGTGGGATCGTTGACAGCCCCGAGGACGTCAAGGTCACTGCCAAGAACAACCGCCGTGGGGAGTCCCTCGAGGTGCGCGTTCACCAGGACGACCTCGGACGGGTGATCGGTCGCCAAGGACGCACCGCGCGCGCATTGCGCACCGTGATTGCGGCCCTGGCGGGCGGCGAACAGGTCAGGGTCGACGTCGTCGACACCGACCGCCGCCGGTAACGCGCTCAGCAGTACTTGTCTTAGGTCCGGCCCCTTCACCGCACGTCGGTGGAGGGGCCGGATTGTTTTACGAGCGCCGGACTGTTTTGCAGCCAGGTCCGGCCTTGCCCGTCCCCGGCCCAGCGAGAAATCAGAGGAATCCCATGCAGGTCCAGGTTGCCCGAATCGGCAAACCCCACGGAATCCGTGGCGAAGTTACCGTCCAGGTGCTCACCGACGCTCCCGACGAGCGATTCGTCCGGGGAACCGAATTCGTGGTGGAACCGGCAAAAGCCGGGCCTTTGACCATCAAGAGCGCCCGCTGGAACAAGGACATCCTGTTGCTCGGCTTCGAAGAAGTCGCCACACGCAACCAAGCCGAGGAGCTCCGCGGCGCGAAGCTGTTCATCGAGACCGAGGAGCTTGACGAGGACGACGACGAAGGCTGGTACGAACACGAACTGCTCGGACTCGACGCGCGCGTCGGCTCGCAGACTGTGGGCAAAGTAGCCGCGCTTAACACGATGCCCGTGCAGGACCTCCTGGTCATCGAAGACGCGGCGGGCCGCGAGATCCTTGTGCCGTTTGTCGAAGAGATCGTCCCCGAGGTCAACCTCGAAGAAGGCTACGTCCTCCTCACCCCGCCGGCCGGCCTCTTTGAGCTGAACGCCGACGACGCCGAAGGCGCCGGCTCCTCGAACGGGGATTAGATGCGCATCGACGTCGTCAGCATCTTTCCCGAATACCTGGCCCCGCTTGAGCTTTCGCTCATAGGGAAAGCCCGGCAGGACGGCCTCCTGGAATTGAATGTCCACGACCTGCGGACCTTCACCACGGACAAGCACCGAACTGTGGACGATACCCCGTATGGCGGCGGCGCCGGCATGGTGATGAAGCCCGAGCCGTGGGCCCAGGCTTTGGAATCCATCGCGAAGAGCGGGATGACCCCTGAAGACGGGGCTGCGAAGAAACCTGTCCTGATCGTCCCGTCACCGGCGGGGGAGCGCTTCAACCAGGCCCTCGCCTACGAGTTGGCTGATGAGGAACAACTCGTTTTTGCCTGCGGGCGGTACGAGGGGATCGACGAACGCGTCATCGAGTGGGCGGCCGGCCATTTCACCGTTCGGCCCATGAGCTTGGGAGATTACGTCCTCAACGGCGGAGAAGTTGCCGTCCTGGCAATGGTTGAGGCCATCGGGCGGTTGCTTCCCGGCGTCGTAGGCAACCCCGAGTCGCTCGTGGAGGAGTCCCACTCGGACGGCTTGCTGGAGTATCCGGTGTACACAAAGCCATCGTCGTGGCGCGACCGCGAAGTCCCGGCCATCCTCTTGAGCGGCAACCATGGCAAGATCGCGCAGTGGCGCCGCCATGAGCAGTTCCGCCGCACCGCGGCGCGCCGTCCCGACTTGCTGGCAGAGTTCGACGCCGGTGGGCTTACCCGGGCGGACAAGGCAGCTTTCGGGGAACTGGGGTACGACGTCGTTGACGGCCGGCTGCGCCTCCGCCCGGAGGCCGGATCCGCGGACTGAGCCCGCCGCCGTCGGGCACTTTCCCCTGATGTGCCGCCGCAACGGGCGCCCCGCGCGCGGGATTGGCCGGAACTTTCGAGGTGTGGCAGAATTAACCCTTGTGTCTACTGGGTTCGCGCCTGCCACAGGGGGAGCGACACCAACAGCATGACAACCCGGAACCATCAAACAGCGGTGGGATCGGGCTTTGAATCTTCGGCGGTTATTTCCGGATGGCCTTGCGCCCCGGGCTTGCCCGCCGTGACCCAAAGTGGATGACCTGTGGCGTTCACCAGGAGTGGATTAATGCATATCCTCGATAGCGTAGATGCAGCTTCGCTGCGCACCGATGTTCCCGTGTTCCGCGCGGGTGACACCATCAAGGTTCACGTGAACATCATCGAAGGCAAGAACACCCGTGTCCAGGTCTTCCAGGGCTTCGTCCTTGGCCGCCAGGGCGATGGCGTCCGCGAAACCTTCACCGTCCGCAAGGTTTCCTTCGGTGTCGGCGTCGAGCGTACCTTCCCGGTACACTCCCCGATCATCGAAAAGATCGAGGTCGTCACCAAGGGTGACGTCCGCCGCGCCAAGCTTTACTACATGCGTGCACTGCGCGGTAAGGCTGCGAAGATCAAGGAAAAGCGCGACTTCACCGCTGCCAAGTAGGTCTAGCGACCGCCAGCGGATTCTGGATTCGTGACCGGCCCGTGCCGGAGAAATCCGCAACGCAATAGGAAACGAATCATGGACCACGCAGAACGCCAGCCCCGGAAACGGGGCTGGCGTTTTGTTTTGCTCGCTTTGGTCCTCGCGGTGGCCATCAGCGGACTTGTCCGGTCCCTTTGGCTCGACGTCTATTTCATTCCCTCGGAATCCATGGAGCCGCTCCTGGGCACGGGAGACCGAATCCTCGTCTCGCGGACGGACTTCGCCGCCGACCCCATCCGCCGCGGAGACATCGTGGTCTTCGACGGCAGGGGCACTTTTGCTCCATTGAACAGCGGCAAGGGACCGCTCGCTGATGCAGTCGGTGCAATCGGGCACTGGCTCGGCCTGACCGGCAGCGACACGACGTATGTCAAACGCGTCATCGGGCTCCCCGGCGACCACGTTGTATGTTGCGGGGCCGGCGGTAAGCTCACAGTCAACGGACAGCCGCTTGAGGAACCCTATCTTTATCCGGGGGACACACCGAGCGAGGAGAAATTCGATGTCATCGTGCCGCAGGACAGGTTGTGGCTAATGGGGGACCATCGTTCACGGTCCGCGGACTCGCGTAGCCTCCTAGGCGCGCCGGGCGGAGGAATGGTGCCGCTGGAGCGTGTCATCGGGCGTCCGGTCCAGATCCTCTGGCCGCTTGATAGATTTGCAGCACTGCCGCGCCCCGCGCAGGCCACACCTTCGAAGAACGGACAGTAGATGCCGGACATAACTCCCGGGAAGCCAGAACGGCACGAAGACGAGGCCGAGCTCCTGGGCGGCGCGCAGTCTGTTCCCGGTAGCGAGGCCGATCCCGACGACGTTCCCGGCCGGACGGAACCGGCCCCTCCACTTTCCCGGCGTGCCGCCCGGCGCGGAGCCGCCCCGGGCAAGGAGACTGCCGCCCAAGGCAGCCCTTTCCTCAGCTGGCTCCGGGAAATTGCCACGGTGGTTGTCATTGCCGTGGTGTTGTCGTTCTTGATCAAGACATTCCTGTTCCGCGCGTTTTACATTCCCTCCGAATCCATGGTCAACACGCTCGACGTGAACGACCGGATTTTCGTCAACCTCCTGGTGCCGCAGCCGTTTGCGCTGCAGCACGGAGACGTCGTGGTCTTTAAGGATTCTCAGGGTTGGCTGCCGCCGACTCAAAAGGCGACGCCGGGCCCGTTCACGTGGGTCCAGGACGCCCTGGTCTTCGTCGGCTTGCTTCCCGACGAGACCAACCAGCACCTCGTCAAGCGGGTCATCGGACTCCCGGGCGACCATGTGACGTGCTGTGACAGTTCGGCGAGAGTAAGCATCAACGGAACCGTCCTCAACGAAACCTACATCAATCCAGCCCAAGTCCCCGAGGCCAAACCCTTTGATGTAGTGGTCCCGCAAGGGAAAATCTGGGTTATGGGAGATAACCGCAACAACTCGGCGGACTCGCGCGAACATACGACGGTCAACGGCGGATTCATCAACATCTCCGACGTCGAGGGCAAGGCCACGGTTATCGCCTGGCCGATCAACCGCTGGCAGATCATCGACAACCATTCCGACGTCTTCCGCAACGTTCCTGCGCCGTCTCCCCAAAACACGTCCTCGCCTACGGCTCCAGCGAGCAAATAGTGGCCTCCGTCGCCGCACGGATCCGAAAGGTTCCGGGCTTTCCCACCCTCGACGTCGAACGGGGTTTCCTCGCCCCGGGCGTCAGGCTGCTCGCGGGCGTGGACGAAGTGGGTCGCGGGGCCCTCGCGGGACCCGTGTCGGTGGGAATTGTGGTCGTAGACCTCCAAGACCATGGATTGCTCGCCGACGTCCGCGACAGCAAGTTGCTCAAGCCCGACGACCGGGAGCGGCTGGAACCCCTGGTCCGGGAATGGGCCCTAGCTTCCGCCGTGGGCCATGCGAGCTCTGCGGAGATCGATACGCTCGGGATTATCGGGGCCCTCCGACTTGCAGGGACACGGGCATGGTTCGAAATTCTTGCCGGTGGTGTGCGTCCGGACGTCGTATTGCTCGATGGGAGCCACAATTGGCTCTCGGTGCCGAGCCAAGGCTCCCTGTTCGATGCTGAGCCAGCCGTGCCGGCATGCGAGGCGCCCGTACATACCCGGGTCAAAGCCGACATGAGCTGCCTCAGCGTCGCAGCTGCGAGCGTCCTCGCCAAAGTGGCCAGGGACCGCATTATGGTCGAACTTCATTCCGAGTACCCGGGTTTCGCCTGGAACGAGAACAAAGGCTACGCAACCGCCTCGCACCGCGATGCGCTCCGCCTGGCCGGCCCGACCCCATACCACCGGACCAGCTGGAACCTGATTTAGCTTCTGATTGGTTCCCGTCATGGCCTGTCCCGCAAGGGGGAGCTGGCGGCACTCAACCGCTCCATGGTGCAAGATGGAACTATGAGTGCCGAGGATCTTGAGAACTATGAAACCGACATGGAGTTGCAGCTCTACCGCGAATACCGCGACGTCGTCGGATTATTCAGCTACGTTGTCGAGACCGAACGCCGGTTCTACTTGGCGAACCACGTTGACTTGCAAGCCCGCAGCGCGGACGGCGAGGTCTACTTCGACCTGACTCTCCAGGACGCCTGGGTCTGGGACGTGTACCGCTCGGCCCGTTTCGTGAAGAACGTCAGGGTCATTACCTTCAAGGACGTCAACGTGGAGGAATTGCCGCGGAACGAGGAGCTCTCCTTGCCGAAGGACGGCGACCTCGGAGACTTGGGCGACCTCGGCGATTTGGGTAACTAGCCCTACCCGCTGCTCCTCCACACCGTTCGTTTGACGGAGTTTTCCACATAGCCGATCCGACACCTGCCATGGGACCTGCCGAACCTCCACGCTAGTAGCGGAGGTGGTTATGAAAGCCAAAGACTTGTTGGGCCGGCATGGTGAAACATTGGCTGTCGGATTCCTTGAAGACCAAGGAATGCGCATTGTGGACCGCAATTGGAGATGTTCCGACGGCGAGATCGATATCGTGGCGCTCGACGGCGACACGTTGGTCATCGCCGAGGTCAAGACCCGGAAGAACTTGGCCTACGGGCATCCATTCGAAGCCATCGATGCTGCCAAACTCGCGCGCCTTCATCGCCTGGCCTTGAACTGGTGCCGCGAGCACGAGTTCCGTACTGCGCTGCGGCGGGTAGACGTGGTGGGCATCGTCGACGACGGCACGGATGAACCAACGCTCGAACACCTCAAGGGCGTGGGCTAGATGGGCGTTGGCAGGAGCTACTCCGTGGCGTTGCTCGGCCTCAACGGCTATATCGTGGAGGTAGAGGCGGACATCGGCCAGACCCTCCCGAACTTCGTGATCCTCGGATTGCCGGACGCGTCCCTCAACGAAGCCAAGGAACGGATTCGATCGGCAGCGCAAAACTCGGGAATTCCTTTGAGTCGACGAAAGATTACGGCAAACCTCATTCCTGCGTCCTTGCCAAAGCGAGGCTCCGGTTTTGACCTTGCCATCACTATGGCGGTCTTGCGCGCTGCCGGCGATGTCCGCTCAACGGAAGGTACCGTCTTCCTGTCCGAACTGGGCTTGGACGGCAGGCTCAGGCCTGTGCGGGGCATCCTGCCGGCTGTGATGGCTGCCGTGCGGGCAGGCCACCACGAGATCGTCGTAGCCCAAGCCAACGTCGCCGAGGCGCGGCTTGTTCCCGGTGCTGTGGTCCGCGGCTATAAGACCCTCGCCCGCCTTGCTTTCGATTTCGGCGCCGAACCCAAGGACCTGGCCCTGGACTACGACCCCGTGGAAGAGGAGCCGATCAGCGACGCCGACACCGCTGACCTCGCTGCCCCGGACTTGTGCGACGTCTCGGGACAACACGATGCCCGGCGGGCCCTGGAAGTGGCTGCTGCCGGAGCACACCACGTACTGCTGTGCGGTCCGCCCGGGGCGGGCAAAACGATGCTCGCGGAGCGACTTCCGGGACTCTTGCCGGACCTGGGTGACCAGGAAGCCATGGAAGTCACCGCGATCCATTCCCTCTCGGCTGTCCAGGTCGCTTCAGTCCACCTGCTACGCCGCCCACCCTTCGAGAACCCGCATCACAGCGCTACGGCCGCGGCGATCATCGGCGGAGGTTCGGGCCTTCCACGGCCCGGTGCGGCATCCCGGGCACACCGCGGCGTGTTATTCCTGGACGAGGCTGTCAAGACTTAGCACCCTACGGTAGGGTACCGGCCATTCCAGATGATTTCCACAATCGAGTCGACTGCGGGTATCGGGAGATGATCGGCATAGGCGCAGTCTACGGATGCCATGCGACGGCGGCTGGTTTCCCAGTTTCCCAGTTTGCCCATAGTGACTGAGGGTCCAGTGACCCGCTACGGGCACGACGGAGCGATACGACGGCTCCGAACTGATACCCGTACCTGTCCATCCAATCGAGAACCTTGGCCTTGTCCTTTTTCTCGGCCTCTGCAGAATACTTGTTCTTGAATTCAACAACTAGCAAGTTGTTCTCGCGACCATAGTCACCACGTCGATGGATGATGAGGTCAGGCGTTCCGTATGTCTTGCTCTCGACATTTGGTAGCTTCTTCGTAGCGCCCAGCTGACCCTCTCTGTTCCACTCCAGGTCCACATTCCAGGGCGGCGGTACCTTGCAACGCAGATCGAAGAAGATTTCGGCGACACGGGCGGGCTCGCCTAGATTCCAGTTCCATAGTTTTGGCTGGCCCTGAAACACAGTATGTATTGAGCTAGAAAGCCACTGCTTGACGCAATCTTCCGTGGGTTCGATCGGCATAGTGAAACCCTATCCGCAAGACCTTCACTTGAGTTCGCTTCGTCGAGGAACACGCTGGCCTCCCCCAGCGCCAATGACACCCACTCAGACGGCCGAACTGATCGACTGGGAGCGATGCTGTATCGGACTGAAGAGAGACCCTTAGATCACGTCGTACGGCGCCACGCCTCCTCTCGGGAGTTCCGCCGTGTTGAGCTAGCTTACGTTGGTACTGTTGCCTGAGAAACGGTGCACCTGAGTTCGTTGGAACTCTCACTGACCCTATGGGAGAGCATTAGATGAGTTCTAGCAGCCGCGGTCCCCGTGACTATAGTTCTGGCACTGTAAAGGGCCTCTTCGCGCTTTCTGGAACTACCTGTTACTTTCCTGATTGCCCAAGGCCTGTTGTCGTCTTTATCGACGATGAGGCATTCACCGAGGCAAAGATCGCTCACATCTACGGTGCCAACGAGGGTTCGGCTCGATACGACCCCGGGATGACGGATAACGAACGGCGAGCATTCGCCAACTTGATGCTCCTGTGTGGACCTCATCATGAGCTTGTCGACACTAGGCATCCTGATGCCTACCCGGCGGAGACTCTGCTGCAGTGGAAGGCCGAGCGTGAAGCGGAAATGGGGATCGACCGCAACACTCTGGCTGGAGTGACCGAAGAGGGTCTTGTCGATGCAATATTGAAGGCCATAGCGTCTGTACCGCCGCAGCGGACTGCTGTCGTGGAGTTGGGTCTCGGCTTGGCGAGCCCTGGCGGATGCCTATCGTTTCCAGTCGAGACCGCAAAAGATTATCTATTCCTAGACATGTACAAGGACGTAGGTATGCCTGTGCTCATACTGACCGTGCGAAACACAGGGGCCTTGAAGGCATACGTGAACAACCAATCCGTTCACTTCAATCCTTACGGGGCAGCGCTCTTTGATCCAAACCACTTCCCATATAACCCGTCCATGCCAAAACAACTCGACGCGGGCGAGTCCTCGCAGTGGTTCTATGACCTGTTCGCTGTCATCAAGATGGTGTCATTCTGCCGAGACATGAACGGTGTCGTCGAAGACCTTGTAGCGAAGGTCGGCCTGGGATCGGGCGAAGAATTTGAGTCGGACCCGCTTCCCGTCGACTATCTCCCAGGCTATGATCCGGTACCTTCAGCGGACTGATCGTCCTTTTCTTCTTCGTAGTCTTTGATCCTGAGTGCTTCAAGGCCAGCCTGTCTGGACCGGTAAACCATGCCGTAGTCGGTCGTGACGATCCGGACACGATTGGCATAAGGCATGATGGACCGCGCGCGATCGATGATCTCCAGGTCAGCGTCGGGGAGAGGCGGTCGGTCAAGCGGCTGCTCAAGTACAACAAGGTGGATAGTTGGAGTCGGAGGCTGACTTGAAATGCTGCCTTCTTGGAGCATCTTACGTTCACCTGGGAGCCAGGCATTCGCCTCGAGATACTTCAACGCCAGTCCTGCCCTGCGACGAATCGGCTTGCCGCCGCTGGGCGCATTTGCTCGATTGCGCTTGTGCCGGTCAAGCTCATCGACGACCTTCATAGGGACGGTCACCACAAGAGGCACGCTCGGGCGCTCGTCGAGGGACTCGAGCCAGTCGGCATCCTTGATCGGGTCATTGAAGTGCTTCAACCACACATTGGTATCGAGCACGACAGCTACCGCCTCTCCGTCGTCCCATCGCCGCATTTCGTTAGTGATTCGCGTCTTGGCATCCTCGAGTGCAACGGAGCGCTGCTTCACCTCGCCGTCGACGAGTTCGGCCAAAGTCTCAGGCAACACGGTTGTCGTATCAAGCGACAGAAGCGACCAGTACCGTCTCGTAGTGATGAGGCGGTCGACTTCATCTGGATGTAGCTGATGTGCGAGTAGATTTCCCTGTTGCGAGGCCCAGGCGAGGTATCGGTTGTATCGATCGGTGGCTGAGATGCCGCTCGACACGTTCGTCAGCATGTTCGCTGCGTCGGAAATCACCTGTAGGGCATTTTTCGGGTTGGCGCCTGGAACGAGTCTGATCATGGGGCCAAGGTTACCCTCTGTGGGTTCGCCATCATGAGAGCAGCGACGGCCGACATTGCGGCTACCGCTAAACCGCGACTAATGCGAAACTATACGCATGGTCATTGGCGTGATTTTCGGGTTTATCCTGCTGCTTATCGCAATGGGCGTAGCATCTCTTATCGGCATACCTGTCTGGATTGTCTTTATCGCGCTTTTAGCGGCTTATTTCGTCGCGCTGGGCGTTGTGGTCTATAAAGACAGTTGGATGTATGAGAAGCGGCACAATAGAACCACGCATTAGCGAGAGATAAGCGCGGCGATAGTCGTAAGTTTAGCCTTCGCCTTTACACGCAGTGGCACGCCGCTCTTGGCGGCGCTCTTCTTCACATAAGCGTGCAGATTAAAAGCTTGATTCATCTATACCCTTATTATACGCCTTTATCGTTGACTATTTAAGTGCAATCCCCCATAAATAGGGCTGAAGTCTCACATACCGTGATGGCTCGCACCTATCCCTAAAAGGGGGTGAGATAGATGGCTTGGCTATCCAAGAAGATATCCGATCTAACGGGCACAGAAGGAAGGGCAGAGGATTTCCTCGAACTTACCGTGCGCTCTGCTCCTGGATTGAAGGAGCCGAAGAAGCTCGATGTGCTACCGGAGGAAATCAAAACCCTCAAGGGAGCCGGCGAGCTGGTAATCCTTGAGATCGGAACAAATGGTGACCGCAAGCAGCTCATCGTGACTTTGGCAGAGTGGAAGAAACTTTCGCCAAAGATCGACGAGATCGTTGCAGCTGCACCTGGCCTGAAAGGTCGGCGTCCCGGCCAGCGTCCCAACCTAGGAGGGTGATCACTCATCAAGGCCTCACATATGTCGAGCAAATAGTGGCTCTGTATGTCTGGCCTCATAGACGGCCCTAGTCCTGCGCTTGAGTAAAATCGCGCGGGGCTAGGGTCTTTACCTTGTCGACCAAGTACGAATAGACATTGAAAAAGGGCAGCTCACTAGGGCTGCCCTCTCTCATTACGCAGGAACAACGCGAACGTCATCGACCAGAGCCCACTTGTGCGCGAGCACCTGGCCGGCGTTGTATGCCTCCCACACATCCGTGAAGCGCCGTTGGTTGCCGCTCCACGTGTCAGGATCGCTGATCGTGGTGACTTCAATGCGATACGTCTCCGTGTGAAAGAACAGGTTCACCAGCTCGTCAGGGACGCTCGTGGTATCGCCGTCATCGTTTGGTCGCCCAACGATGATCACGTCGCCCAGAAGCGCGTCCATGCCTCGCCAGCGGGAAAGATGCGTCCAGCACGCGAGAGTGGCTCTACGGTTCATTGGGAGGCTAATCAGCTTGCCTTCTTCATTGATCACCAACGTTGCGTCAGGCCGATCAATGTCCATGACTTCAATCAACCCGCCGACGGCCCTCTGCATGTCCCTGAGACCATCTATGTCGATGAGCGAGATTGGTGTCTCTTCATCTGCCGGAATCAGGATCGCGCTTATCACGGCTGTTCGTCCGATTCTTGGGACGGAACAAACTCTTTCGCCAGGATGCTCAAGTTGCCGAGCTGCTCCGAAAGTTGTTTTGCCTCATCCGCTCCCATGCTGAGGACGGCGATCAGCTTCTCGTTGTGATGCATGTACACCTCAACGAATGCTTCGTCGGTGTAGACCACCAGTTCTGCGGATATGTTTCTCAGGTCAAGACCGGGGATTCCGTTCATCTGACCCACTTCCTTTCGTAATGAGATGTGCTAACTGTGTCCTCGGTTGAAGGCACAGTTCTTCTAGCTCATTTAAAAGAAGGTTGGTTTACCGCCCGTCATGTAGAGATCGATCTTCTCTCGCGCCTGATCGAAGCCGACAGCGAAATGAGCGTCGTAACCTCGCTCACGTAGCTTTTGAAGCACGGCGGCCTGCTCTTCGACGTGTGGGTTGGCTCGCAGTGCGCCGTCTTTCTTGTACAGCTCGACACCCTCGGCCTTCAGCTCTAGCGCCAGACCGTGATATTCGCCGTACAGGACGTGCGCAGGCTCATAGATGAAGAGATCCGGGAAGCCAGAGCCACTTTGCAGCTTGCTGTGACGGATGGCGACCGCAGCCGGCAGCTTGAGGCCAGCGGCAAAATCTGTTCGGAATATCGCCCAGCTATACCGGAGCTTGAGGTAGTCCACTACTTGCTGATGGACCATCTGCTCTGACCCGAACTTGACGACCCTACGCGGCATCACCGCCCTCGTCAGGAGCACCGCGCTCGATGGCCAAGATACCTAAAATGCGCCGGATGTCTTCGGCGCGACGTTCAGCTTTTTCGAGCTGTTCCCACCAGTACTCACGCTGGTCGATTGTCTCGACCTTCGGCGTTGGTAGGTAGATGATTCGTGCAGTCTCACTCATAGCTAGTTCCGCCTACCAGGTGCCTCATAAGCGGGACTAGATGCGCCAAGGGGTGAGCCCTGGCGCGGTTCAACATAAGTTTTCGAAATCACGGGAGGTGAATTCGGTCGTGTAGTTGGTTAGGTGCGAGATAGACGATCAGTGGCCGATCCTCTATCCATCAAGCGCCAGGTAAGGGTGGGCATCACCCGACGCTAGATGGTAGCCAAGGTCAAAACGGGTGCTGATGTCTGCACATCGCGGTCTTTTACGTCTCGTCCCTGATATTTTGGAGAACATCACTATAAGGAGTGGGTCGAGTCGGCGAGCACCTTCGGTTTACTTGGCTGCTTTTGCCTTGCGTCGCTGGTTCACTTTGTGGAGTTCCACAAAGAACTGTTCGGACGGCAACGCTTCATATGCGATTGTTAAAGTGGAAAGTTTACTAATAGCATTACTCCTGGCCTAGATTATAAGTGAAAGTTCTCACAAATCAAGGTGGTGGAAAAGTGCTGAATTAACAGATGGTGCCATACGCGATGATGTGGATAAGTCCATCCCGCGGATGCGGATTGCGCCGCGAGTCGATCACATGCCACACGAAGCTTTCGCATCCGAGGGCAGTCCCAACTTGATTCGAATTGCCTGGGCCTGTGTGCCGCCCTCGGCCTCAGGCTCTTTGTTCCACGCATTCACCAAGCCGCCCAGGGTCGTCTGCTGCGCGATGGTTTCGGTGTTCGACACGTCGGTGTACAGGGCATTGACGAACGAATCAACGTCAGGCTTTACGGACTGCGGCCATGCAAGCGGGGGACTGGCGAGGCCTTTGGCAGTGGCTGCGAGGGCGTCTCGATATGTGGCCGCCGCGTCGTGAGCCGTCGTGAAGTCCACTGGCTTCGCGGCAAACGCAGCATCCAACGGCACAACTAGCCTGTTCGCAGGGCACATGGTATCGAGAAAGAACTTCCCGGCTGCCTGGTCAGTCATTACGGTTGGGGTCGGCGTGGGCGTCGGTGTTGGTGATGGCGACGCAGTCGACGGAGTAGTTGTTGGAGTAGCCGCCGACTGAGGCTGTGGAGACCCACAACCGGCCAGGGCAACTGCGCATGCCAATGAGACGACGAGACCGAGCTTCTTCACGAGATTCCCCCAATTAAGGCTGGTTGGACAGGTCCAAGAGTATCTTGATGTGTGGCTTCGATCTGGGAAGCTATTTCTCGCCCCGCGCGATTAAGCGGACTTGCTATGAACCGGTGGTCTCATCCCGGCGTGACACGTAGGAGAGCTGTATCCTTCCTTGACGTCGATAGCCAGCTCGATCAGCTCATCCAACTCCCGCTTCTTGTTGAAGCAGTCCTCGATGAAGTCGTCGAGCACCTGTGGGCTCAGGCCCTCTAGTACGGCACGCTTCGGGAACAGTTCGGGGCCATCTTCGTTCTTGCGGGGTAGCTGGTAAATCAGCTCAGTCATTAGTAGCTAACCTCGCCGCCTAAGTTGCCGAGACTTATTTTCTTGTTGCCGTCATCAATGACTAGGGTAGTACCGTTCGAGTAATAGCCATTCTGTTCAGAACGAGCTTGTACCCATTTTGGGATGCCGTCGATGTCTTTGACGGCGAAACCGTCTTCTTTGAGCGTGATGCATTCGGCAAACTCGCCGGCGGTCTTATCGGGCAATACAGTTCCAACTGGCAATTGCTCGAAGTCAAGATAATTATATGCGCAGCAATCTATATCTCCATCGCCAATGATGCAGAGTCCGTTGTCAAATTGCAGCAAACTATCCTCTGACTTAGTTACTTTCATCTGTTCATATCCTCCTCGATTCGTATTAGGTCGTTCATCTGGATGATCTGTGCGATCACCTCGTTGTATTCGCTGGTTGCCTGGTTCAGCCGTATGGCCACCTCGCCGAGTTTCCTGCCCAGCTCTTGGCGCTGCCAGAGCATCTCCTGGAGCGGGTGAGCTTGGGCAGAAATTTCGACGTAATTGTGACGCATGGTTATCGCTGATTATGCGCTCAATGCGTCGAATTGCAACCTTGATTTTTTAGCTACCTAGGCCTCTCTTCGCTATCTCGGAATCAAGCACGTTATAGGCCGCACCGATATCCATAGAGAACTGGGCCACCAGCTCGGCGCACTCGGTCAGCTGCTCGTCGGTCATCTCAGTGGGCTCAGGCAGCACAGCGATCAGCTCGACGAACTTGGCGCGCACCGTTGCAGCGACTGGCTCTGTTGGTCGGTAGAGGTTCTTATTTGCTTCCATGGTTACTCCTTCTTGTTTAGTGCTTGGCGTCGATACGTTCACTAAGGTGATCGGCGCGACGTCTTAATACTTCAATCTTTCTTAGGAATATCTCCCGAAGCGCTTTGTATATCACTACTCTTTCTCCTCCGGCTCACGGCCGGACTTCAATATCTTGTCGGCGGTGCTAAACACGCGCTTGATGCTCTGCTCGCCGGGTTGCTCGTCTCGAAGCCATGTCTGGATATAGTGACGAGATTCAGCGGCGTCGAACTGATCTGTCGCGCCCAGCTCATTCAGCACCAGGTATGCGCTGCCCTCGGCTTCGAACTCATACGTACCTCGGTGGGTTCGGTACTCCTGCAAGCCGCTTTCAGTGGTGTGGCCAGCGACGATATGACTGATTTCGTGTTGGAGGGTCTTGAACGGATAGGCCGCTACGGGGTTGATCGCGAACTCACGGTCCTTCGAGTAGCCCTGGGTATTTGCGGACATCGATTCGAACGCCACCTGCGTAATCGCCAGCGCTCCCAGGGCACGCTCTTTGCTCCATGTGGGCGGCTCGTACTCAGGGAGGTCGTCCCCCTCGGTGTCGCTGACGCCGAACATGCAGTTGACTAGCTTGAAGCCGCTCAGGTGCTGCGCCTCGGTTCCGTCTTGCTTCTCTTCCTTACGGAACATCGGCACATAGATGGCCTTGGCCTTGCTGCCCTTTTTCACCTGCCTAGAGAGTGTCAGCCAGCCGCGGTACGTGTGCTGCGGTTCGACGATCTCAGATTGAGCGAGGAGCAATGCTTGATTACCGAGAGACAAAGTGCGAAAGCGCGAATATGTTTCTCCCGCACGCGGCGGCAGCGTTAGCGCTTCGTGAAGCAGCTGCTCCCATTGTGGTTTTTTTACGTCAAACTTCTCTTGAGCCATTACATTGTTACCTCCTTATATTCGAAATTCAGTTGCACCCCGTCTCCAAGTAGTTGACTTGCGTATTGATCACGCATCGATGCGGCCTCTGCCTCATCCGTGTAGGAACCGACTGTTATCTGTAACCCATCGACGGTTACATATGCTCTCCAGTTCTTTAGTTGTTTATTGAAGGTCACACCTACGTGTTGCGACGATGTGACGCGCTTTGGGCGCGGTGGCTTCTCTTTCCTAGAGCGCTGTATGACCTTGGCTCCAGCCGGAAGTGTAAGAGCCTGCTCGACAGTCCAGCCCCTATTGAGTCGGTCTATCACTCGAAACTGGTTTAGGCTTAGCAGCTCGGACCACTCGACGATTGTTTTGGTCTCGCCGCGAAAGGTAATGCGGCGTGATGTTCTACGATTGCGGGCCTGCTCTATGCGTGATGCCCACTTCACGTTTGAGGGCCACCCATTCACCTGACAGTCTTCGCAGTGGCCACAGGTATAGCCACCGTCATTGTCAACTCGGTCGAGTGACATTTCATGGGAGGGTCGAGGTCCCATATCGGCGATGAAATGTGTGTACGAGCTACGCCATGCTAAGCAGACCCATACACCTCGCGCACCATAGTCGATGTAGCTCTTCACATTAGTGTTGTAGCACCGTTGCTTCATGCCATTCCAGACGGCGTATAGCGATGTATCTACGCTCGATAGGTCAGTTATGGGTGGCTTGTAGATAGGGTCGCCGTAGCGTTGGAGTCTGTGGACATGCGGGCTGCAATACCCATGCGCAACAGCTTTCCGTTCGCAGTCTGATACGCCACATTTTCGTTCATACATTCGCTGTGGCAAGTCTAGAGACCCCCTGGTCTTTAGTCGAGCATAGTGAATATTGCAATATCCCTTTGCGTGATATTGGCGCTCACACCCTAATGCTATGCAAATTCGATTTTGGTTCTTTTCATTCATATCCGCTGGTTATTATGAGCCTGCGGCTATAAAAGTCAATGATCGCTTTCCATTCAAGGTCTCAAGCCGCTCAGCACTCATAGAGGCTCGTCCGAGTTAGGTTGCACCTCCTCAGCGGGATCAAAGATCAGGACTCTGTTCTGCCGTGACCAGCGCCAGGAGAGGCCGACACTTCCGAGTCGTCGATTCAGTTCTACGGCTTCATCGTCGTAGCCAAAGTCAGGAGCAGCATTCATACGACGGATGATGTCTGCATCGGTCAGTCCGGCGAACTTGTCTTTGATCGCCTGCTCTAGGTCAGGGTTGGGGAAGCGCTCAGTCATTGGTGCTCTCCCGTGTGCGCGCTGCTATCTGTATCAGAAAGGTGAGCGTAGGCACAACGAACAGCAGGACATTGATGGTCCATACCCACATCGGCGCAAAGAGGAAGCTCTCAGTCAGCATTATGGCGTTCAGGCCCAATATCCAAGCGTGCATGTTGAATATGAGTCTCGCCCCCTTTATGTCAGCGTGATTCATCGCTCTTTCGCCTCGTCCCACGGCAGGCAACTGATGCCGCCACTCGCTTCGTAGAGCCAGCACTTCACCTGGAACTTATCGTCATCAAATCGACGCACGTCCTCGGTTCCACTGATGTCCATATGAGGAGTCAGTGTCGAATCAAAGACCTTCTGCATCGCGCTAGCGGCCACGGGCGCTAGCGCGATGCCTGCTATAAACGCTGCCGTGGCAGCAATTATCACTCTCTTACTCATCTCGTAATTCCTCCACGCGGTCTCTGCCGCCTAATTGTTCTTGTAGTTCTTCCGGCACGTCGTCCCAGTAGTCGCAGATCATTGCCGCGATGTCTTGGTGGTCGTTGACGGCCAACCCCATCGCGAAGTCGATAATCGATTCTGCTTCCGCTGGCTCCGCACCGCTGGCTTGGTAGATAGCGAGCAGGGCGACCGCATACCGGGCCACCTCGCTCGCGGTGCGTCCGTAGCGGCTGCACGGAACGGCCAGGTCAGCGCCGGCCAGGGTTCGGTGCCATTCATCCGGGGTGAGGCCGGCTATCTTGGTTTCCTCTTTCACCCACAGCTCATGCCAGCCTGCTCGTGGCTCGACATCTACACCACGGTTGTCGATGTAAGCGCTCAGGGCTTCCAGCTGGCCCAGGACGCGGGGATCGTGTTTGAACTCCCGCGCGTCCAGGCGTAGCTCGACTTCAAGGCCTTCACGGTCAATCGCACCGGATGAAGCAAGGCTGTAGAGCGCTGACGCTTGTCCGCCGTGAAGCTGCGCTGCGATCACGCGGGCTGCGGCGTCGTCGATGACGCTCTCACGCTCTCGTGCTCGCTGGATGGCCTGGTCGATCAGATCGTCGTCGGTGAGCCGTGGTTGTTCGGGTTGGTTCAGTCGCTCACTCATGACTGTGCTCCTTCAATCACCTGACTATGGATCAGCGCAATATCGCCAATGGCCTGGTTGAGCGTCTGGTACTTTCCCTGCTTCACGTCCAGGAAGACGCCGTAGACGCGCTCCTCGAATGACAGGTCTGCCTTGCTTCGGAACTCAGCCGCGAACTCACTGGCTGGCGACGGTTCATAGTGAGGCACCATAGGCCGTGAACGCTTCGGCGGGTTGTCTCTGAGTCCTTTGTCGTAGGCGTCCCACTCTTTGACGGCGCGGATCTCATTGGCGCTTAAGCCGCCGACGACACCGCGCTCTGGGTAGGTCCGGTTGAGCGCTGCTTCCAGGCAGGCCGGCTGGATAACACAGCGGGCGCAGATCGCCTTGGCGGTCTTGGTTAGGAAGGGTTGCTTGTGGCCATCTGCGTCGAAATACTTAGAAGCGATTCCAGGGGCCAGGTCAGTGCAAGCGCCGCCTTCCAAGTCTGGATATCGCTCAGAGGACATCACCGGCCTCTTTTGCAATGACTGCTTTCAATTGCTTGCCGCGGTCGCAGTCGCAGTACTTGATGCCTGACGTGTCCCACGACATGCGCCGTGCAACAGCTCGACTACTCTGTGTTGCATATCCCTTTCCATAGCAGTTGTGACAGCCACCGTAAGCCTTCTCGATCTCTTGGACTGCCTCTTTTGTATGCGCCGTTATGAGCTGGATTGTCTTCGGGAACGCCGCGTCTTCTAGTTCGTAAGGGTCAGTCCCTTCGTATGTGTAAACATAACGACCGTCAACTATCTCGTGCTTCATGTTGAGGTCGCTGAAGACCGTTTGAAATATCCTCATGTCCCCAAGGATTCGCTTGTTCATATCACCTCCTTTTTCTGCTCTTCTATCTCTTGCTTAGCGTCGCGGCGCTGGGTGACGATCCATTCCTTGCTGTACCAGCTGTCACCAAGTCGGCGGATGCGGTTTCGCATCTTCCTGAGTGCGTGCTTGGCGTTCTTGATGCGTCGGTATTTGCTCATGCTGCCTCTTTTCCGTCATCCTCGTCGCCGTCATAGATGTAGAACCACTTGGCCCCGGTATCGTGAACGCTGCGGATCTTGTGGCCTTCATGCTTTAGATCGAGCACCCGCGCCGGATAGCGCCAGGCAATCTTGCGCAGCTCGAAGTTGCTGACCTTGCCCTTAGTCTTCAGCAAGCGGAGGATGCGCGCGGTCTGAGTGAGTTTGTCGCCCGCCATCACCACCCACACCTTCCTGGTGCACCGCTACATGGGTGGCCGGCAGCCTGGGGGGGGCACCTGCCGAGCCGATGGAAAAGGCGTTGGAGGAGGGTCATTGCCCTAGTCTCCTCAGTTGCTCTGCTGTGTTCTCAAGGTTCATCGCCCATCCGAAGGCGATCATCAAGACAAATAGCCGCCAGTCGTACCAGACGAGCGTGAAGGCGAGCATGGCCGTATAGACGGCTGTAGAGAGTAGCAACCTCTTCGTTGACTTCTTCATATTCAGTTTTTCCCTGGTGACTCGCACCGATTACTTGTTCATCGGGATACCGAAGATCCCATTCGCGCCGACGTACTGCGGCATTTGACCATTCCACTTCTCGATGGCCTTCAGGGTGAGGTAGTCAGGCGTGAGCGTGGTCGCCTGGACTTGTTGCGCCTTCGCCTCTTGTTCAGCGGTCTGGAGGTCGTACTGGGCCTTCTGTGCGTTCTGCTGCGCTACTTGCTTCTGCTCAATGGCTTGGTTGAACGCCTGGCTGAAATCGAAGTTGACGATGCTCAAGCCGTCGACTGTGATGCCACGGCTCGCTAGTTTGTCGGTGATCGACTTCAGCGCTGCTGCCTCGACGGTTGGACGCTTCGAGATCAGCTCTTCGGCGTTGTACTGGCTGACGGTCGCTTTGACGGACTCCTGAAGCATCGGATCGATGATGCGCGACTTGTAGTCGGTCCCGACTTCTCGAAAGACCGTGCCTGCGGTCGCTGGTGTCAGGTGGTAGTTGAGCGCCACGGTGGAAGTGACCGTCTGAAGATCGTTGCTTGCCGCACTGGCGTCCTGCTGTTCTTTTTGGACCTGCACGTTCATCGCGGTCATCGACTGGATCGGCCACGGTGCCTTGATGAGCACGCCTGATCCTCGTTGGTCGGTTACGTTGCCGAAGGTGGTGATTATCGCGACGTCCCCGACGCCTACGACTCTGAAGCAGAAGACTAAGAACCAAACAATCAGGGCGACGATGACGCCGGTCCAGACTAGGGGCTTCGTGACCTTGAAGGTTGGCGTTGATGGTGAGTTGTACATATTCAGATGTCCTTGACGGTCGAGCCGTCGTTAGTTTGTAGAAGCCTGGACCTTGTGTCGCATGACTAGCCGCTGGTGGTTACTGATCGAAGACGGGTGCGCTGGTGCGAAGGGCTCGGAGCCGTCCTTGTGACGCACTCCCTTGGCGGTATATCGCTTGCCGGTAGTGTCGTGCTCGCCCTTGTAAAACCTGGCCTCAACCTTCCGGCGCGCGACGCTTCGGCTTACTTTTTGTACGGTGCCGTTCACGAGAGCTACGTGGCTCGTCTTGGCCGATTCGGTCAGTGTCCCTTTGCTTTGTTTGTCGCCCTGGCCACGTTCGCCGTTCATGCGTCGCTTCCAGTAGCTGTCTTTGTCGAAAATCATTCAAATGTTCTCCTTATGGTTAGTTTGTCTCGCTGCCCGCGCCCCGCCATCGTGTAAGAACTGTTATTAGTCGATGGGGGAGTGCGAGCAGCGAGGATGTTCTATCTCTTTTGGTGGAGTTTCAACTGCTCCTTATCGGGAGCTTCCTGGCCTTCCACAGCGGCATGTTCGCTCTGCTCGTACTCCATGAGAGCCATCAGCTCCTGCTTGAGTGCTTCTTTCAGCACGGCGAAGGTGATCTCACTCTCCTTGCGGAACGCCGCGATGCGCGCCGCGCGCAACACTGTGTTTTTCACGTAGCCCCCGGTGACCTCGTATGAGGCGAGAAGGTCCCAGTCGATGTCGGCGGCCAACGGTGCCTTCTTCGGGAACATACGTCGCCAGATCTGCTTGCGGAGTTCCTGGCTCGGCATCTCGAAGCGCACTTTCACCGCGATGCGGCGATCGAGCGCTTTGTCGAGGTTGGTCGAGTGGTTCGTGGTGAAGACGGTGACGCCGCGGTGGTTCTCGAGCTTGTTTAGGAGCACGTTGACCTGGCTTACCTCCCAGGACGCGCGGGCCCGCTCACGGCTACCAAGGAGGGAATCGCATTCATCGAAGAGGATGACGTCGTCCTTGTGGTCGTCGAACAGCTCAGCGATCTTCTTCTCTGTCTCACCGACGTATTTGTCCATGACCTCAGCCGCAGTGATGGTGATCAACTTCTTGCCGAGGTAGTCAGCGATGGCCTGGGCCATTAGGGTCTTGCCTGTGCCAGGAAGGCCGTGAAACAAAAGCGAGACGCCTGTGCCCTTCTCGATCGTGTCCTTGAAACCCCACTGGTTGAATATGAGGTCGCTGTTCTCGACAAGGGACAGAGCTTCGACGATCATCTGCTTCTTGTATGGCTCGATGATCACAGTCTCAAAGAGGCTTTTGTCCGCGGCACGGAAGTACTTGCCGTCCTTATATTCGTCGCTGATGACGTAGTCGTATCCGGCGACCTTTGGTGGCTTCGACTTCCTCCCTTTGCCGTAGCTGCACTTGTTGCAATACCAGCGCCTCTCCGCAACATCTGCGCCGCACTTCGGACACTCTGAGAGACCGTTTACGAAGTCGAACTTCTGGCCGTCAGGTTTGCTTGGCCCGATGGAAAAGTAGTTGTCGAAGAGAATGCTGCTAGAGGTAAAGCTAAACTCGTTCGCCATTAGTCGAGTTCTCCGAGATCGTGCTTCCGGGTGCTGACTTGGCGCGACGCGCGGTCGACGCTCTCGCTCATGGTGTTCACCGCCTCAACTTCGAAGGTCTTGACGATGAGCATGGTGAGAGAGTCAGCCACGTCGCTGGCTTCTTTAGCCTTACCTTCCTCCAGGAACTTGTCGACGGCCTTGGCGAGGCTGCCCATTAGGTCAATCGTGACTTGGGCTCGTTTGTTAGTTAGGTCTTCGCTTATCATTTTGTCCTCCTTGGACTTGTTACATTTTTAGTGCCTCCTCGTGTATGCGAGAGTAGGGATTTGCGGAAGGTGCAAGCTTGTGACTTGGCTTGGCTTCTACTCCACGGGCTTGCGTTATGTGCAAGTGTGTTGCGTACCTATTGCGCCGCGGTGCTTCGAGTGGGTATTTAGAAATTGGTGGTTTTCTTGTGGAGCTTCCACAGGACTTCCTTGTCCAATTCCTGCCGTAAAACGTAGCGCCGCAACGTTTCGACGTTCACGTCAAACATGCGGGCGATGGCGGCTTTTGGCACGCGCTTCATGCGAAGGGCGATGTATTCCTCGTCTTTGCCATAGAGCTTGAGGTTCTTTGGGTCCGCGGAGCCGAGCGGCCGGCCCAGGACCACGCCGTCGGCCTTCTTCTTTGCCAAGGCCTCGCGGGTCCGGGCCGAGATGAGGTTGCGCTCGATCTCGGCGGCGAGTCCGAAGGCAAACGCCAGCACCTTGGAGTTGATGTCGTCCTTAAAGACGATGCCTTCCTTGACAGCAATCACATTGATGCCTCGGTCTATGAGTCCCTGGATCGTGTTGAGGATGTCCATTAGGCGACGGGAGATACGGCTCGTCTCGCTCACGATGAGCGTGTCGCCTTTCTCAAGGTCAGCCATGACGTCGCTTAGCTTGCGGTCGTTGAGCTGAGTCTTGTACCCCGACGCCGTCTCACCAATCACTTCGTCGATCTGGATGCCGCTGCGCTCGGCGTAGCGGTTGATCTCGTAGCGCTGGTTGTCGACGTCCTGGTGGCTCGTGCTGACACGGATGTAGGCGACAACCCGACTCATCTACGCCGACTTCTGAGCTGCCTTGGCTCGCTTCATCGTCTTCAGCGTGTGTCCGCGGCGTAGCGCGATGTGTTTGTAAGCGTGCACGCTTCCGACATTGATCTTCATCTTGTCGGCTGTTGACTTGGTAGTGCGGCTTGAGTTGTATACACGTACGAACTTGGCCAGATGCTCATCGCTAAGAGTGTTGGCCTTCTTAGTGACCTCTGGTTTGCTTTGAGTATCAGCCACAAGCACCTTCCTACTCTTGGCTGGCTGGGCTGCCTTGAACGCTTCCCACTTGTCTAGCTCTTCGCGCGTCATGTATTGAGGTTCCACTTGGAGGACTTCGACGAACCACTGGGGCTGTTCTTCAACGAGCTTGCGGTCCTTGATTGAGAAGTCGTCGTATTTGGCAGGGTTCAGCACGATATATGGCTGTGTGCCGTCGTCGCACTGCTCTTGGAAGAGTGTGCCCTTTTTGTGGATTGGTGTGTCTTTGATTAGTTTGAATGTTCGTCGTGCCACTTTTGTAGTGTCTCCCTCTATGATGCTTATTTCTCCTTCGCCGTACCACCAGCCACTGTCATCAGCGACATGAACATCTGATGCAGAGCCACCGCTGTGACCGCCACGCCAAGCATCGTGTTCCACAAGGTAGGGTTCGAATGAACCTTTGATGTCACGAATCGTTCCTACTCCATGAGTAGTTGATACTCGATCACCCGTTCTAAATTTGCTCACTTATCACCTCCTTCTTATTGCGTCGGCTGGTAAAGCCACCACGCTTACCCGCGCACTGTGCTTTGTGGTGCTCGCCTGGAATATCGGCGCAGTCGCAGGGAGCCTTTTTAGCGAAGCCGCCAGTCGATGAGCGCTTGCCGCCAATTTGGCCGATGCGTTTATAGAAGTCTGGCTCCCTTGCTATGTTCTTCTCGGCAGCACGAATACCGCCAGACCGGTTGCCGGCCACTTACGCAGCCCTCCGGAATCGAGCCAAGAGTGAACGGCCAGCGCGCGCCTTTGCGACAGTGCGGCGGATTTCTTCGGTTCGGTAGGCGTCGACTTCAGCCTGCAGTTCCTTGACGTGCTTCTTGCTGATTGCGAGTGCGTTCTTGTAGCTCTCTGCCTCAGTGCGGGCTTCGAGGAGGTCTTGTGCGTATTTAGCGGCTGCGCCCGGCTTCTTCGTCTCCAGCTTCGCTGTGACTGACTTCACTGGTGCGGTTGCGGGGTTGACTGTCTGGGCAAAGCTATTGACCGCTTCGTAGGCAGTCAGTCCGTCTACTGGTAGGTATTCCTTGCCAGTGCTGCGCCCGCGGTAAGTTGCGTAATCCTTGCATCCACTAATGAACTTGATGGTGGATACCTTCAGCCCGTGGCGCTCTGCGACGGATTCCTTGGTGTTCGCCTTGACCTTTAGCTGGCGCTTGATGGCGTTGAATCTTTGTTCGGTGACCTTGAGCTTTTTACTCATGTCTGGTTACTCCTGGGCGTCTAGCGCCCTTTAGTTGATTGTGCCTCCACATAGGCGGCGTACTGCAATAGCTCCCAGGGGAGACTGATGTTGTGCTTGATCATGCTGTCTATCTGCTTACGGCTCAGGCTGAAAACCCAGCCGAACTCACGGACAGACTCTTCGGGGTCGACCGGCATATTCGCGGCGAGTCCTCGCAGCTGATCTGGTCGTAAGTTACGGACTCGCTCGATTATGAGGACGATGGCTTCTTCTCTGGTCATGGGGTGTCCTCTGTGATCTGGTTGATGCCGCCGTCGATGTAGCCTCTGCGGTAGGCGGCTTGCTCACGGTCAACGGTGAATACCGCTAACAGTCGTCGCATGTCGTTGATACGACCCCCTTTGCTCATCTCGTCTAGTCGGAATGCCATCTCTACAAATGGCTCGATGTCATCTACTTTGTGTAGCGCATGATTGTAGTATTGGTCGCCTAATTGATCATCTGGTATGCGGTTAGGTGTCATACGCAGTCCCTCCTCTCGTTCTTTAGTGATGATGAGAACGCCACGATCGGCGCTGCGGACTTCTTCGAGCACCTCATATAGCGTCATGTGGCGTACTCCTCGGATCGGCGATCATATTCATTACGAAGTTCTCGCTCGATGTTCCAGTAGTCTGGACTTGGTTCAGTCGGTGCATCGTGGGTGTAGGAGATGTACTCCATACCGCCACTAATGCTTGGGAGTCGGACGTGTCGAGTTCGTTTAGCTCGACGGAATCGCCAGGTCTGCGTGACAGATACGGCCTCATAGGTTTCATCTTCGAATCGCTCGGCATCCATTAGGACGCATCCTCTTGTTCGGCCGTTCGGCGTTCGATTTTTGCATCAAGCTGGCGGATGGCTTGCTCAGCCTGTGCCTTAGTCTTGATCACCTTTACCCACTCGTCACGCGCTTTGACGTCTTTACCGCCTGCGGCGATCCATTTGGCACGTATCTGAATGATCTGCGCACCTGTTGGCGCGTCCTCGAGCGGCTCTTCAGGTACTGTCTCGACATTTAGAAGTGCAGCCGCAGAGCTTTTCACTTGCGGTTCAGCGGCGCTAATACGCACCGGCAGAGCTCGCGCTGGTAGTTTTGGTGCTGACCAGTAGCCAACTACTTTTGGCTGATCTGTCTTCCTATTCGCCCCATACGCCCAGATCTTGATGTGGTAGTCGCCATTAGGTCCTACCGTCGCATAGAGGCTCTCGACGCTGTAAAGATAGCGTCCGATTCCCCACTGTACAGCGGCGCGTTTCATTGAATCAGAGAGGCCACCCTTGACGGCTTCAACATCGGTGTTGTCTGCGCCGTCCCATTTGGTGATCCACTCGCCATTGAGTTTGATCGAGATGCCGGCGATGACACCTCCGGCTGGACCTGGCTTGTATTCGTTCTTCCAGTTCTCAGCGCCGCACACATCGTCGAGACGATTCTGTACAGCTCGGTTGTCGATATAGGCCGTAGCCTGCACCCAACCCTTGTTGTCCTTGATCCCGCTGCGCTGTACTCGCCAATCAATATCTGATGGCTCGAACGGTGCGCGGAGTAGTTCTAGCTTGGGTTGCTTGTCTTGTGGGTCTCCGTTCATAGGCAGCTCCGTCGCGTTGGCGCGAATACGGCCGCCTTGGCTGCTTCTCGTGCCTTACGCGCTGTGCGGCGCGCCTGGTCGGCTCGTAGGCTCTTTACGAGCTTACTTGCGTGCCCTGGTCGTTTTAATACCGTCGAGGTAACTGGTTGCTTGTCCATAGACTTTCTCCTTAGTCGTCAGTCGTTTTTGTTCGATGCGGGTGTATATCTTGCGGAACACGTCATTGTGCTGCAAGAGCGCGGTTTGAAATATGTCGCTTTGGGATGGCTGGTAGCCATGTTTCGCCTTGTGCGCCGCCTGGTACTCAGTGAGTGCGTCGGCGAACTCTTCCGAGGTGCGGATGGTAATGGCCACCTGTTTCATGCCGACCCCTCTCATGATTCGGGTACGGCGTGGATATGGTGAGTCGGGCATCTGCCCTCCTTTCTTCTTAGTTGCTATTCCAGTTGTTAAGGCTCGTTAGGTGCTTTCGCCTTTCACTGCCCGTAGTATGCGCCGCAGCGTTATATATTGCAATACATAAACTGACGTACTATTTACAACTAGAATGTGGAAAACACGGATTTATTCCGTATGTTGTTCGATATGCTGTTACCCTCGGTCTCAGAACATGCCAAACAGCCTACTGACCTGCGCAAACACTGCCCTCGACCGCGGGGCTAGCCCAGCCTCACTGTTAGAGGCGGGGCTATTGCTATGTTTGTCGGATCTTTACGTCATCGGCTAAACCGTACATTGCGTCAGCTATGCCGGCTGGATCACGAAACATCTGAGTTTCCTTCATTTCGTTGGTTGAGTTTGCGGCGGTACAGCGGGCCATCGGCAGGCGGGGCTGTGCCCACGGATCGGCGAGCCGCGATCTCGGCTTCCACCTCAGCAACAGGCCGGCCGTATGTGGCTCGGGAGTGGGCAAGTGTCTCTTGATACGTTCCAGTTGGCGGGCTGGCATCACGGGTACGGAGGGTAAAGGCTGATGACACACCGGTATCCGTTGCAACGCGTGCAATGGCTTCCCGTGTCTGGAGATTCTGAAGATCATCGGCCGTGACGCCTGAGCCCATCTCACCGGCCATGCGACGCGCATCCTCTGCACTGGTCTGAAAGATAATCTTCGATCGCGCGTTGGCCAGGACCGCCGCACGCAGTTCAGGGTTGGTGAGCTGTCCAAGGTGCTGATGGCTGAGTACCATGCCAAGACCAAACGAGCGAGATTGGGCCAACATCTCCGATGGGTCAGTTGGCATAGTGAGGAAGTCTTGAAACTCGTCCATAAACAGCATGACCGGCCGCTCGTGAGGCGTGGTGCGAACCGCGGACCAGAGGGAAGACATAATCAGACTGGCCATCATGCCGGCAGCTTGGCGTCCGATTCGTTCCCTGTTGAGACGTACCACCAAGATCTTGCTGCTGCTTACAACATCATCCATGGTGAAGCTTGACTGCTGCTGACCGAGTGAGTTTCGGATTTCCGGCCTTGAGACGAACGGCCATATGCGACGTTGCAAGGTTGCAAGATCGCGGTCGATGGTGCTGGCCTGTTCAGATTTGCCCTGCTGGGTGTAGTTCTCCCAGAACTTCTTGACCTGAGGGTCTTTAAGCTGCCGGATGATCTTGTTTCGCCACGCAACTTCATCACCCTCAGGGCGAATGAAGCTCGGCAGGTCAACGAAGGTGCCGTGTTCTGCTAGGGCGTGCAGTCCGAAATACATCATCTGTGGGACGCTCAGGGTGTCCGGGAACAGGTTAGTTACCAGGTTATTGAGTTCATCAATCGCCGCTCGACTGTTGCCTTGCTGCAGGACATTGAAGCCAATGGGACTATCAGTGTCACCAAGGTCCCACACAATGACATCTTTGACGCGGTCTCGTGGCACTCGTTCAAGAACTCGCTGAAAGAGGTCGCCTTTCGGGTCGATGACGACCACGCCGGAGCCGTCTTTCATGTCCTGCTCAGCGATTGAAAGTAATTCCCATGTCTTGCCCGAGCCGATAGGTCCAATGATATGGACGTGCTGTAAACGAAACCGTGGGTCGATGGCAATGGCACGGTCGCTACCTGGCACTGTTGAGACGCCAATAGGCGATCCGGCACGGGGAACGGCGTTGGTGACGTGCATGTGACGTGTGCGAGATGACGGTAAACCAGCGATATTTGGGGAGCCGATCGGCCAAGCGATCAGCGGAACCAGTTCGCTGAGGCCGAGCTGCGAGGTGAAGAAGAACGGCGTTGCCGCCAGCGTGGCGTGCATCAACTTATTCGGCTTGATGAGCTTCGCCCTGAATGCATTAGCTGCTGATCCCACCGACCGGTAGGACTGCACGACACCTTTGACGATCTCCTGCGCACGGATAGGGTGCGGTGCCACAACAGCAACGCGGGCCGTGGCCTGCATATTAGGCTCGGACAACTTGGCGCGGCGGTCGTCGATCTCTTCAGCGGTGGCCTGGTCGTGAGCCGTCATTGACCGCCAAGCGCTCCAGTGGTCGGACTTAGGCGGCGCTTTGGCGTTCGGCAACGGCTGGTGCGGAGCCGGCGTGACGATCCACTGGGTAACGACAACCTCGCCCTCTCGCAGGCCTTGCATCGAAGTCAGGATGCTGGCAGCGACATCAGCGGGTTTGGGCAGCGCAAGCTGGCGTGAGGCCGCCGTCATGTGGAGGTCGACACCAAGTGTGAACTGATACTCAGGAGGTGCCGGAACTGCTTCGGCGTGAATGCCGGGTACCAGGCTTTCAAGGTGGCCAATAATGTAGCCGGCGTCGCGCTTCGGCAGACGCAGGTAGTGCGAAATAAGGGCGTCGGTGGCGACCGTCTCGAAGACGATCGAGGGAACGCCCAGAATCCGTGAGTGCTCGATGTGCATGGTGCCGCCCAGCGAGCTGAGCCATGCGCCGATGCGCTCGTCGGAGAGGCCTGAAGGGAAGATCAGGCGGTAAGTGGTCCGGCTTTGGTCATACGACTTTTGATAGAGCGTCATAGCACTGTCCTCTCGATGAGAAGTGGTAACGGGAGACAGTGAAAACGCCTGGTCATGCCTACCTCCAATGTGGCACGACCAGGCGTTTTCGCCTAGCTAGAAGCGGCGGCGATGGAGGATGCGCCAGACAGCGACGACTACGCCTCCGATGATGGCGAGGCAAATGCCAAGGCCAAGCGCCGGCAGATACGGCGTCACTGCACTGAGCGCGACACTGCCAATGATGGCGAGCAGCAACAGCCCCAGGCCAAGATCGACGATGCGCTTAGTCACGGCCATACTCGCGTTCGTAGACCGTCCGTGCTGCCTTGTAGGCAGCTTGTTGCCGACGCATGTGAATCTCCATCAGGCGCTCAAGTCGGCGCTGGTGAAAGAAACTGGCGTACTGCTTGCCGTACTTCACAAACAGCGTGAAGAACAAGACGACTACGAACAGTGCGCTGTAACCGACGATCGCTTCGCCGATCGCTTCGGTGTTGAGGGTGACGTCCATGTTAGTGCTCCCATCTGGTTGGTTGTGTGAGGTTCATTGCGCGCTCTCGCCGTACCTTCCGCCGCCGCTGCCAGATGGCAATGAGCGCGGGGCTGAGCGCCAAGGTGAGGAGCACCAGGTTGACCACGGTGCTGAAGATGATGTTTACGAGGTCGAACAGTTTCATGATGAGTACCGCCTTTTAGTGGTGCCCGCCCGCTCCGGTTGAAGCGATGGGTTCACCGTAGGCGAGCTGCCATAAAAATGTCAACAGTCAATGTCAAGTGATTTGGCAGGCTTGTGGGCGAGACTCGTGGCAGGTAGGATGGCGAGCATCGTCAACTACACAAGGAGGAGCAATGACTGTTATGGAGAAGAGCGGCCAAGAGGTGCGGCGCGAGCGGTGCATCACCGAGCTAAGAGAGCTGTGCAAGGGGGAGGGGCTTGAAGCTGAAACCATTAATGGCTCGCCTAGTGACTCACCGGAGATGCGCCGCATCTTCGACTACTTCGAGTTTGACCTGAAGGATGCTCCCCGCTTCATCAAACTCTGGATGGATTCCTTGCCTACGGACAGCGTTTTCACCGAGGCGTTTTTCAACGCTCTGTTCGCCGATGAAGGGCTCAACCTCACTGACCGGCGCGAGAAGTTCCTTACCAAGCACGGCGACATCAGTGCTCGAACGTTGATGCGCTATGAGATCGAGGGCGCAAGCATTGTCGTCCGTCATCTGGAGATGGCCGAGGATACATTGCGGCGTGAAAAGGAGTTCCAGGAGTCTGAGGATGCCGCCCGTGACTTGGACATTGCCACGCTTCGCAGCCGTATTACTGACCTCGAAACGCTTGTCGTTCAGCTTCTCGACGAAAAGATGTCGCACACCCCGATGCGTCCGGACGACATGCACAAAGCGTGGAGGAATGTTAAGGGCCGGTTCGATGCGCGCGGAGGAGTTGTGCGCGGCGAGTGATTCATGCGCGCCACCTGATCTCAACCCTTTCCGGGTTAAAGATGAAGCCGGCGTACCGCACCTTCTGGTCACCCTTCTCCCGTGGATAGATCAGCACCCTCTCAATAAGTACATCGAGCAGTTGCCGCCTCCACTCAAGATCGCCCGCTTCCCACGCTTGCCGGACTGTCAGGCCGGCCGGGAGGTGGGCGATCGTGCGTCGGCTGGTGAGCTTGGCGATGTCTTTGTCGAGCTGGTCAAGTCGCGCCTGGGCGGTTGCCTTGGCCGTCTTCCACTCGCTCATAGTGAGGTCGCCGCTTGCGTAGGCGTCGAGGATCTCTTGCAACCGGGCGCTCTGCGTGGCGTGTTCACCTAACTTGGTGCGCAGTTCTCCGTCGTCGTGTTCGGACTGTCCAAGGAGTGCGCCGAGGTCCGGCGTGTCGAGGCGGTAGAGGAGCGACTCAATCACCAAGTGTTCGACTGGGTCCTTGCGTCGCTTTACCTTTCCGCAGCCTGTCGGATTGCCGAACTGGTCAATCTTGCGGCAACTGAACGCCGGCGAGTACGAGCCGTCTCTGTTTTGCGCGTTGATGATGGTCATGCGGTTCCCGCACAGGCCACAGAACACGAAGCCGGTGAGCAGATGCTTCTTGGCGTAGGAGCGGCGCTTGTCTTGTTCCTGGCGACGCTTGGCGGTGGACTGGAGCTGTTCGTAAGTGTCGCGGGTGATGATCGGGGGCCAGGTAGCTTCATAGAGCACACCGTGATGTTCTCGGTAGCCAGCGTGGCGGGGGAGGGTGGCCATGTTGCGGACGTTGATCGCTTTCCACATGTTGCCCTTGGCTGTAGTGATACAACGCCGGTTGAAGTCGAGCGCAATGGTACGCCAGGAGTCTCCAGCGATGAATCGGTCAATCGCCTCAAGGACAAACTGCGCCTCGTTTTCGTCGATGACCATGCCACCTGGACGGTAGCCATAGGCTCGGTTGCCACCAGAGGTCTTGCCAGCTTTGGCAGCTTGGAGTTTGGCCGCTTTGACACGCTCGATGGCGTGCTCAACCTCATGCCTGGCTACAGCCCCATAGATCCGTGCGGCCATGCGGCCGGTCGCGGTCGTCAGGTCAAGCTCGCCCGCCTGAACAGTTCGTACTTCGACCCTGTTCTGTTCACAGATGTCGATGAACTCCTCAAGCTCGACGGGGGAGCGGTGGAGCCGATCGGTGTGGAGAGCGATGACGGCGCTGACCTGGCCCGAACGCATGACGTCGAGGAGTTGGTTGTAGAGCGGCCTCGGCTTGCCACTGTACGCACTAAGATCGTTCTCGCTGAAGGCTGCATATACTTCCCAACCAAGCTGCGCAGCTAGGGCTCGACAGGCCTCTTCCTGACGGTCAACACCAAGGCTCAGGCCCTTCTTGTCCTTGCTGATGCGGAGGTAGAGGGCGCACTTAAGACGCCCAATGGTTGGGGTTGATGACAATTGCATAAATATTCGTTCCTACTAGTAATTATACTCCGGTGTAGGGTGTTATGCAATGTTTTGACGAGGCTCCGGAGTACGAACGCCGCGTGCTCGACGCTTTGCGGCAACCCTTGGAGAGCGGCGAGCTTGTCATCCACCGCTCAGCGGGCACTGCAGCGTACCCGGCCCGCTTTCAGCTTGTCCTCGCCGCCAATCCCTGTCCGTGCGGGAAGGCGACTGGCAAAGGCGTCGACTGCACGTGCACACCGGTGATGCGGCGCCGCTACTTCGGGCGCATGTCCGGGCCATTGCTCGACCGCGTTGACATCCAGCTTTCCGTGGAACGGGTGTCCCTCGCGGACTTCGGGCAGGCAACCGTGGACGAGGACACCGCCACTGTCGCACAAAGGGTAGGGGCCGCGCGGTCCCGGCAACGCGAACGGCTGTCGATCTTCGGCATGGAGACCAACGCGCAGGTTCCCGGGCGCATCCTGCGCGGTGAACTGCGCCTTCCGGCCGCTACCACTCGCATCCTGGACACCTCCCTGGAACGGGGAATCCTCACGGCAAGGGGATATGACCGCGTTTTGCGTCTCGCATGGACATTGGCGGATCTGGACTATCGCGATCAGCCCAGTGCCGACGACATCGGACAAGCCCTCGGATTGAGGCAGGCGGTAGCGGCCGCATGAAAGGAAACGCCATGACTGACCATGAACTGGCCCTGGCCAAACCGGAGGCGCCTTCAAACGAGCGTTTGGCTCGGGCGGCGTTGTCGCGGCTGATGGAACCGCAAGACGCCACTGGACTCGCCTTGGTGCGTGCAGCGGGACCTGCCGACGCCTTGAGGATTGCGAGCGGTGAAGTGGCTTTCGGACCAGCCCTTCAGCAGGAGGTCACCTCCCTTTTGGTGGATAGCGGTGCCGCTCCGGCAGCTGCCAGCCTGGCCTCGGCATTGCAGCGGTGGAAGCCGCGTATTGGCGATCTGGCCCCTGAGCGGGACCTAGCCACCATGCAACGCCTCGGTGGCCGCTTGCTCGTCCCCGGAGACCGGCTATGGCCGGCCCAATTGGCCGATCTTGATCTCCATGAACCGTTGTGCTTGTGGTGGCGGGGGAGCGAGCTGGAGTTCCCCGTCATGCAGAAGGCCGTGGCAATAGTCGGCTCCCGCGACAGCACCAGTTACGGCTCCTCGGTCACCGGCGACTTCGGTTACGCCCTCGGGCAGCGCGGCTACACGGTGGTCTCGGGTGGCGCTTATGGAATCGATGCGCATGCGCACCGCGGCGCCTTGGCAGGAGGGACCAACGCCATGCCGACCATAGCTGTCATGGCCGGTGGCGTGGATCGATTCTACCCAGCTGGAAACGAAGACCTCCTCCGTGTTGTTGCGAACCAGGGCGCCGTGATTGCCGAGGTTCCACCGGGGTCTGCGCCAACCCGGTACCGCTTCCTCCAGCGGAACAGGATCATTGCGGCCTTGGCATCCGTGACGGTTGTGGTTGAGGCCCGTTGGCGCTCGGGAGCCCTGAACACGGCGCACCACGCCGAATCCATGGGCAGGGTGGTCGCAGCCGTCCCCGGCTCGATCCACAGCGCCAATTCGGCGTGATGCCATCGGCTGCTCCGGGACGGCGGAGCTGTTTGCGTCACGGATGTGGGCGAAATCGTCGAACTTGCTGGAGCGAGTGGTGAGGGACTCGTCGGCGACAAAGACACAGAGGCTTCCGAGCGCGACGGATTGACACTCGAAGATTTGATTCTTCTGGACGCCCTGCCACTCCGGTCCACGAGCTCGGTCGAGAAACTCGCTGTCGTCGCGGGACTCAGCCAGAATTCGGTCAAAGCGGGGCTCGGGCGCCTCGGCTTGCTCGGCCTGGCCGTCTCGGTCAGTGGTGGCTGGAAGCGCTCGGGGAAGAAAGGCTGAACCGGCGTAAAGTTGTGCGGGGCGTGGAGTGGTGCAGCCTGGCCGTGGCGATGCCAGCCGCACCGCCCCAGAGCTGGCAGAGTGGGATGGTGCAGGAGAATCCGCTTCCCGAGAGACTCGACCGGTCCGTGCAGGATTTTCGCCGGTACCTGGAGGGCGAGCGCGCCCGGTCGGTCCATACAGTGCGGGCCTATGTGGCCGACGTCGAAAGCCTGTTGTATTTCGCCACTGCTGAAGGCGTCGTCGATCTTCCTGCCCTGGAACTTGGTACGCTCCGGCGCTGGCTGGGTTCGCAGAGCGAGGGCGGCATGTCCCGGGCAACCCTTAGCCGTCGGGCTGCCACGGCCAGGGCGTTCACCTCCTGGGCGCTAAGGGAGGAGCTGATTTCAGTCGACCCGGCTCTTCGGCTCCAAGCCCCTAAACGCGACCACCCGCTGCCCGGCGTACTCCACCGGCAGCAAATCGGCAGGATTCTTGAACGCTTGGAAGAAGACGCCAGTGAAGGTTCGCCGATCGCCGTGCGGAACCGGGCCGTCGTAGAGCTCCTCTACGCGACGGGAATCCGGGTTGGCGAGCTTGTCGGCTTGGACATCGACGACCTTGACGCGGATCGCCGGACCCTTCGCGTTCTGGGCAAGGGTAACAAGGAGCGGACGGTCCCCTTCGGCGTGCCGGCGGCACACGCCGTGGACGATTGGCTTCGGCGGGGCCGCGGGCGGCTCGTGACGGAGCTCAGCGGACCTGCGCTTTTCCTCGGTGCGCGTGGCAACAGGATGGACCAGCGCCAGGCCCGGACGGTTGTCAGTGAACTATTGGAAGCTCTGGGAGATACCGCTTCGAGCGGTCCCCACGCCTTGCGCCACACGGCCGCCACACACCTGCTCGACGGCGGGGCAGACCTCCGTGCAGTCCAGGAAATCCTTGGCCACAGCAGCCTTGCGACCACCCAGATCTATACTCATGTATCTGTGGAAAGGCTCCGAAATAGCTATCAACAAGCCCATCCGAGGGCGTAAATTATGCCCGCTCGTGAACCCGGCTCGACCCATAACGTCGCAAATGTCCCATGCCGGAATCGTACTGGCGTTATTCCGGCGGGTACGGCAAAATGAAAGCAAGATCGGGGAACCCTCAACTCCTACTTGAATGTTCCTCCAACGTGCAAAAAATCGAATTCGACGCAAAATTCAAATATCGCAGGAAGCAGGGATAGCCAGGATCAACCGAAGCGCGTGACACCCGCGCAACAAACTTTCATCCAGGCGGAGGTCGTTGGGGAAGACGTACCTACAGCTATGGAGGATGGAATGTCTGTTGCAATAACCCGGGGTGTCTTATTCGTGCATTCGGCCCCTACGGCGCTGTGCCCTCACGTTGAGTGGGCCATCGGGTCGGTCGTGGATAAGCGGACCGACTTGGAGTGGACTGCTCAGCCTGCTGCGCCCGGAATGTTTCGTTCCGAGCTTTCGTGGACAGGAGCCCCCGGAACGGGTGCGCAACTGGCCTCTGCTTTGCGTGGCTGGGCGCACCTTCGGTACGAGGTGACCGAAGAACCGAGCCAGGGCGTGGACGGCGGCCGCTGGTCGCACACTCCCGAATTGGGCATTTTCCACGCGGTCACGGACGTACACGGCAACATCATGGTGACCGAGGACCGTATCCGCTATGCCTATGAATCCGCAGCAGGCGATCCCGCAGCCGTATACCATGAGCTTTCCCTGGCCTTGGGCGAGGCATGGGACGAAGAGCTTGAACCGTTCCGGCACGCGGCCGAGGGTGCCCCGGTTCGCTGGCTCCATCAGGTCGGCTAGGCCGGGTACAGCCATGGCTTCCGGTCCCGGACCGTAGCCGGCTCTTCCATAGCAAAAGAAGAGGGCCCCACCACGGTGGGGCCCTCTTCTTTCGCCATGACGCAAATTCGTCAGAGGCTTCGGATAGCGATGACGGCGTTGTGCCCGCCGAAACCGAAAGAGTTGCTCAATGCCACGATGTCGCCGGCAGGAAGGGTCCGGGCGGATGTGACAACGTCGAGCGGGATCTCGGGATCCTGGTTTTCCAGGTTGATGGTCAACGGAGCCCGGCGTTCGTAGACGGCGAGCACCGTCAGCACGGCTTCCACGGCTCCGGACGCACCCAGCAAGTGTCCCATTTGGGACTTGGTGGCAGAGACGGCGACGTTGTCGACGTGCGTACCCAGCGCCGCGCGGAGGGCAGTGTATTCAGGCTTGTCACCCACAGGCGTGGAGGTTGCGTGTGCGTTGACGTGCACCACGTCCTCAGCCTGGATCCGGCCATCGAACATGGCGGCCTTCAGCGCGCGGGTTGCGCCAAGTCCTTCCGGGTCCGGAGCGGTGATGTGGTAGGCGTCGGCGGTAACGGACGTGCCGGCGAGTTCCGCGTAGATACGGGCGCCGCGCGCAATGGCGTGCTCTTCGGCCTCGAGCACGAGGGCACCGGCACCTTCACCCATGACAAAGCCGTCGCGGTCACGGTCGTACGGGCGCGACGCGTGTTCCGGATCGTCGTTGCGGCGGGAGAGTGCCTGCATGGAAGAGAACGCGGCAAGGGGCATCGGGTGGATCGCCGCTTCGGCGCCACCGCACATCACGACGTCGGCCTTCCCCGAGCGAATGAGGTCGAGCCCGAGGTGGAGGGCCTCGGTTCCGGACGCGCAGGCTGAAACCGGGGTGTGGGCACCAGCGCGTGCGCCGAGGTCGAGGCTGACGGCGGCTGCGACACCGTTCGGCATCAGCATGGGCACCGTCATGGGCAGCACCCGGCGGGGGCCTTTTTCCTTCAGCGTGTCCCACGCGTCGAGGAGGGTCCACACACCGCCGATGCCGGTGGCAAAGGCCACCGCCAGGCGATCGTGGTCGATATCCGTGATACCGGAATCGGCCCAGGCCTCGCGGGCCGCGATGACGCCGAATTGCGTCGAGGGATCCATGCGCTTGGCCTCGACGCGGGTCAAGACATCAAGTGCCGGAGTCGAGCACCGGGCGGCAAAGTGGACCGGAAGGTCATACTTGGAAACCCACTCGTCCTCGAGCGTGTGGGCACCGGAGACCCCTTTGAGCGCGTTCTTCCACATCGTGGGGACGTCGCCGCCGATGGGCGTGGTTGCGCCCAGACCGGTTATGACTACTTTGCGTGCCATGCGATCACTCTCTGTTGGATCGGCCTGCCCGCGTGCTGTTTCCAAGCGGGCGCCAAAAGAAGACTTTGGGAGATAAAGCAGCTGTGCCGGGCTTCGGACGCAACAGGGCGCACCCGAAGTCCGGCACAGTTGAGGCCAGACTAGGCCTGCGCGTTGGAGATGAAGTTGACGGCGTCGCCGACGGTCTTCAGGTTCTTGACCTCTTCGTCCGGGATGCGGACGCCGAACTTCTCTTCAGCGTTGACGACGATGGTCATCATCGAGATCGAGTCGATGTCCAGGTCCTCGGTGAAGGACTTGTCGAGCTCGACGGCTTCAGTGGCGAGGCCCGTCTCTTCGTTCACGATTTCAGCCAGGCCGGCCAGGATTTCTTCGTTGCTAGCCATTGTCGGCTCCTTTTCTTGTTATGCCGGCTGCTGCCGGAAATGGGGCAAACCGCGGATACGGCTTGGGTTTCGAAGTGCTATTCAGTTGCGGACGGAGCTACGGAAGTACTACTACCTGGGCGCCGAAGACCAGGCCCGCGCCGAACCCGATCTGCAGGGCGAGTCCGCCGCTGAGCCCGGGGTTTTCCTGCAGGAGGCGGTGCGTGGCGAGGGGGATGGAAGCCGCGGACGTGTTACCGGCGTCGGCGATATCGCGGGCAACCACCACGGTTTCGGGAAGCTTGAGCTTCTTGACCATCTCATCAATGATGCGCATGTTCGCCTGGTGCGGGACGAAGGCAGCAAGGTCCGTCGCTTCGATCCCGGCGGAGTCCAGTGCTTGCTGGGCCACCTTGGCCATCTCCCACACGGCCCAGCGGAAGACCGTCTGGCCGTCCTGGCGCAGGGTCGGCCAGATGTCCTGCGTCGCCTCGATGATCGCTTGGTCGTCCGATTCGTCCGAGTGGCGGGCGGTCTCGCCCAGCTTCCGGACGTCGTCGAGCGAGTGAGTCATCCCGATCGCGTTCCACTTGCTTCCGTCGGATCCCCAGACTGACGGGGCGATGCCGGGGGTCTCGGAGGGGCCGATCACGACCGCGCCGGCGCCGTCGCCGAGGAGGAAGGAAATCGTGCGCTCGTGGTTGTCGATGACATCCGAGAGCTTCTCGGCGCCGACTACCAGGACATACTCTGCGGCGCCCGAGCGGACCAGGGCGTCGGCCTGGGCAATGCCGTAGCAGTAGCCCGCGCATGCCGCGGAAATGTCGAAAGCCGGGGCCGGCGTGGCGCCCAGACGGTCCGTGAGGGCGGCCGCCGCAGATGGCGTCGCGAAGGGGTGCGTGACGGTGGAGACGATCACAGCGCCCAGTTGCGAGGCTTCGATACCCGCTTGCTTGAGGGCTTCGCGTGCGGCGCCTTCGGCCATGTCGATGACGCTGACTCCGGCCGGCGCGCGGTGGCGGGTCACAATTCCAGTGCGCTGGCGGATCCACTCGTCGGAAGAGTCGATCCACTGGCAGACGTCGTCGTTGGTGACGATGACCTCTGGGCGGTATGCCCCGATGCCGATGATCCGCGAGTATTCGTGGGTCGGTGCTTGCTTGAGTATGGGGGTGCTCATGCTTGTCCCTCCAATTCCGCGAAGAGCGCCAGTGCCGCGGACAAATCGTCCGGGGTCTTGACGGCGACAGTCTTGACTCCCGGCATCCCGCGCTTGGCCAGGCCTGCCAAGGTTCCTGCGGGGGCGAGCTCGATGAGGCCGGTGACGCCGCGCTGGACCAGGTTCTCCATGCAAAGGTCCCAACGGACCGGCCGCGACACCTGGGCGATCAGGCTTTCGACGGCGGCACCGCCGTCCGTGACCTGCTGGCCGTCGAAGTTGGAAAGCAAAGGAACGGTAGGCGCCTGCGGCTTGAGCGAAGGCCGCAGCGCTTCCAGGGCGTCGACGGCGGGTGCCATGTGGGCGGTGTGGAATGCACCGGCAACCTTCAACGGGATGACCCTGGCTTTGGCCGGAGGGTTATCCGCGAGGGCCTGGAGTTGCTCGAAAGTGCCGGCGGCCACGGTCTGTCCCGCACCGTTGACGTTCGCCGGGGTTGCGCCTGCGGCCTCGATAGCCGATAGCACTTCCGCGGGATCGCCGCCCACCACGGCGCTCATGCCGGTCGGGGTGACGGCGGCGGCAGCAGCCATGTTGTTCGCGCGTTCGCGGACGAACGTCATCGCATCGGATTCGCTGAGCACTCCCGCGAGGGCGGAAGCGGTGATTTCGCCGACCGAGTGACCGGCCAGGACGATGGGAAGCGTGCTGAGTTCGACGTCGAACAGGGACTTTGCCGCCACGAGTCCTGCGGCGACGATCAACGGCTGCGCTACGGCGGTGTCCTTGATGGTTTCTTCATCGGAGGTGGTGCCGTGGGCCTTGAGGTCGATGCCTGCGATTTCGCTCAGCGAGGCGAGGTGGCCTTCTACGGATGGGAGCTCCAGCCACGGGGCCAAAAATCCAGGGGTCTGGGAGCCCTGTCCAGGGCAGACGATTGCAAGCACGTAACCAGCTTTCCAAATTGCCGCGTGAACTTCCGGTGTTTGCGTACACCAAGCTCACTGGGTCAGTTTGTAGGAAGTCTACAACGGTTCACCCCGCGGATCGGGTACCGTGACGCTCCGACGTCGCCTTCGGCTGGGCCGAAAGCCTGCCCACAACCAGGGCAGTTTGGAGGACGAACGCCTCCCGGGGCAAGAGCGGATCCCACCCCGTGACGTCGCAGACGCGCTTGAGACGATACCGCACTGTATTGGCGTGGACGAAGAGCTCCCGGGCCGTCGCTTCAAGCGAGTGGCCGAGCTCCAAGTACGTTCCGAGCGTTTCGACGAGTCCGTTCGATGCCGCGAGTAGCGGCCGGTAGATGTTCTTGATGAGGGAACGGCGGGCCGCGTCGTCCCCCGAGACCACGCGTTCCGGCAAGAGATCGTCGGCGGCTACCGGCCGCGGGGCCGAGGGCCAGGCCTTCGCGGCCGTGAGTCCCGCGAAGGCAGCCTGGGCCGAGCTGCTCGCTTCCACGAGGGTTCCGGCCTCTGGTCCATAGACCACGGCGCCCGGGGCGAACAGCTCGCTCAACTTCACATACGCGTTGTCGCGGTCCTGCAGTCCGCCCAGGATGAGGATGAGGCGGTCGCCCTGGATGCCCACAAGCGCGTCCTCCGCGTAGCGGCCCGCGGTGCGGCGCAATTCGCTGACGTAGCTGGCGCTGGGTTCGGAGGGGGAGTTGCCCACCATCACGGTGAAACGTTCCTGGGCCTTCCAGCCGAGGGCGGCAATGCGGGAGCGAAGAGCGTCGGTGTTTTCGCCGCGGAGGATGGCATCGACAATCAGCGCTTCGAGCCGGGTATCCCACGAGCCGCGGGATTCGGCGGCACGGGCGTAGACGTCCGCGGCGGCGAAGGCCACCTCACGGGAATAGCGCAGCACTGCTTCGCGCAGGGAGGGCTGGTCTGACTCGGGCGCGATGACGGGTACCTGGTCCTCGACTACTTCCACCACGATCCGGATCAGTTGGAGGGCCTTTTGCAGGCTGATGGAACGGGTCAGTTCCGTCGGCGCGTTGCCGAAGACATCCGTCAAAATCCACGACGGCGAACTGGGCCTTTCGTACCACGTCACGAACGCCGCGATGCCGTTTTGGGCAACCAGGCCGAGCGCCGATCGTTCATCCGAGCTCAGACGGCTGTACCAAGGCAGCGACTTTTCGAGCTTTCGCATGGTGGTGGTGGAGAGTTGCCCCACATTTGCGCGCAGCCGCTTAAGGGTCTCCGCCTTCTCCGGCGACACTGCGCGCGTAGCAGCTCTGCGTTTTGCGGGAGTTTGAATCGGCTCGGCCATGCCTTGAGCATACGGCTGATCCTCAGCAAGCTCCATTTGTGCGAAGGCTACAACTTCGCGGAGCCTTCGTCTGCCGCTGGCAGGTGTCGTCACCTTCTGCCCGCGGCGGGGTTAAAGCCCGACGGCGGCCCGCACCTTCCGGTACGGACCGCCGTCGCGGTATTGCTGGTTTCGCCAGCTCCTGGTTCTTCCAGCTTCCAGTGGTTAGCTTTCGCCTCCTGCTCCACCGGTGGTTCCGGCGTTGACATCCAGGAGACGGTACTTCTCGATGGCCTGGGCCGGAGCCTGGGCATCAACTTCGCCGCGTTGGGCGAGGAGTTGGAGGGTTTTGGTGACGATGGAGTGGGTGTCGTTTTTGAAGTAGCGTCGGGCGGCTTGGCGGGTGTCGGAGAAGCCGAAGCCGTCGGCGCCGAGGGAGGCGAAGTCGTTGGGGATGAATTGGCGGATTTGGTCGGGGACGGCTTTCATGTAGTCCGAGACGGCGATGACGGGGCCGTGGGCTCCGGCGAGTTGCTGGGTGACGAATGGTGTGCGTGGGTCCTGGCCGGGGTTGAGGAAGGCTTCTTCTTCGGCGGCGAGGCCGTCGCGTCGGAGTTCGTTCCAGGAGGTCACGGACCAGACGTCGGCTGCGATGTTCCAGTCCTCGTTGAGGATTTGCTGGGCTTCGAGGGCCCAGGGGACGGAGACGCCGGAGGCGAGGATCTGGGCGCGGGGTTTGGTGCCGGGCTCGGGGGCTTCGGCGAGTTTGTAGATGCCTTTGATGATGCCGTTGGTGTCGAGGTTGTCGGGTTCGGCGGGTTGGGTGATGGGTTCGTTGTAGACGGTGAGGTAGTACATCAGGTTCCGGTCTTGGG
>NZ_SMRU01000011.1 GCF_004354015.1 Arthrobacter terricola | reverse complement strand
TACGCCACGCACAAGACCCCCGAAGTCAAGGCATGGCTTGCGGCCCATCCCCGCTTCACCGTCCACTTCACTCCTACCTCGGGATCCTGGCTGAATCTCGTCGAAGTCTGGTTCGGCATCATCGACCGGCAGGCCATCCGGCGCGGCGTCTTCACAAGCGTCAAAGACCTCAACCAGAAAATCCGCCAGTTCATCACCGGCTGGAACGACCGATGCCACCCGTTCGTCTGGACCAAAACCCCCGAACAAATCCTCGCAAAAGCCAACCGCTTAACTACTTCAGAAACGCGACACTAGGATCCGGAAACACCGCACTGATTGGCGGAAGTCCGAACCGTGTTCGGCCAATTTCGGCGCATTACCCTCAACCACTTTGAAACTTTGGGATTCCCTTATTCGGGTTATTTCCCAGCGTCCGTTTGACGACGAACCGGCGCACCTAAAGCTCCTGGCGGGAGCGTCCTCGCAACCAACGCTCCCGCCGGGAAACCGGCTCTCCAATAGAGAATTGCGGTGGCGCAAACGGCGCGATTGGACCCGCCGGCCGGCCGCGAGCCAGGCACTCGTTGCATACTCCGAACTGCTCCTTCACGCCTCTGCCGTGCGCAAAGCAGTTGTGCTTTAGTAAAGCCATGGCTGCTTCCATCGAGGACTACGCGCTGTTGTCGGATCTCCAATCCGGGCCGCTCATCTCCCGATCCGGGAGCATTGACTGGCTTTGTTTCCCGCGATTCGACTCGCCGTCGTTGTTCAGCTCTTTGGTAGGGCTTGAAAACCATGGGCGTTGGCTGCTGGCCCCGGGGCATCCGGAAGCCGTGGTGGAAGACTGGCGCTATATCGATTCGACCTTCGTGCTCGAAACAATCTGGCGGACACCAACCGGAGTCGTCCAGGTCACCGATTTCATGCCGGTAGGGCATACCGGGTCATCCGTGCTTCGCCGGGTTACCGGGCTCGAAGGAGAAGTCGGGATGTACCAGGAGCTCATCATCCGGCTCGGGTACGGCACGGTGGTGCCTTGGACAAGGCGGATCCAAGACGGAACATCCCCCCAGGGGATGGTTCTTCTCGCCATGGCCGGCCCGGACGCAATCGCCCTGAGGGGGCCATATCTTCCGGAGGCACATTCGCACGGTCATTCAGGTGAATTTACTGTGATGGCAGGTGACGTCGTCGATTTTGAATTTACGTGGTTCCCGTCCCATCGGCCGGTTCCTCCCGCCGTCGATATTGACGCTGCGTTGGAACAGTCAATCGACTACTGGTCGCGATGGGCCAGCCACTGCCGCTCCGATGGTCCCTATGGAGGCGCGGTGAAGCGTTCCCTTCTGGTACTGCGTGCGCTGACGAATTATGAGACGGGCGGCATTGTCGCCGCCCCCACAACCTCGTTGCCTGAAGAGTTCGGCGGGCCTCGGAACTGGGATTACCGGTACTGCTGGCTTCGCGACGCGGCATTGACCCTGGAATCCATGCTTACCCATGGCTACGAGACCGAGGCCCTGCAGTGGCGCAACTGGCTGCTCCGGGCACTTGCAGGTGATCCGGAGGATCTACAGATCATGTACGGAATCGCGGGTGAACGCGAGCTGCCGGAACGGACCCTTGACCATCTGCCGGGTTACCTGGACTCACGGCCGGTCCGGGTGGGAAACGCGGCGGTCGCGCAGTTCCAGGCCGACGTCGTGGGCGAGGTGATGGTGGCGCTCGAGAGGCTGCGCCTCGCGGGAGGAAAAGAAGACCATTTCTCCTGGACGCTTCAACAGATCCTCCTGGGATTTGTCGAGAAGCACATTGATGACAAGGACTTCGGCCTGTGGGAAATGAGGGGAGAACCGCAATATTTCACCCACTCCAGGGTGATGATGTGGGCCGCTTTCGATTGCGGCATCCGAGCCGTCCGGGACCATGGCTTGGCCGGACCCGCAGATCATTGGGAACGCCTGCGTGAGCGGCTGCGTGCGGAAATCCTGAGCGAGGGATTCGATCCGAAGATCGGGTCGTTCACCCAAACCTACGGTGGCGGGCAGACCGACGCCGCCTTGCTCGTGATACCCCAGGTGGGCTTCCTCCCGTACAGAGACGAACGGATGCTCGGAACTGTTGCCCGGCTGGAGGAGGAACTCCTCACGTCGGACGGGCTCCTTTTGCGCTACCGCACCGAGACCGGGGTGGACGGGCTCACCCCCGGCGAGCATCCCTTCCTTGCGTGCTCCTTCTGGCTGGTTGAGCAGTATGCCCGCACGGGACGAATGGCAGATGCCAAGGAGTTGATGGACAAACTAGTGGGATTTGCCAACGAGCTCGGCCTGCTCAGTGAAGAGTACGCCACCAAAGAGGAACTCATGGCCGGGAATTTCCCCCAGGCGTTTTCGCACCTGGCGCTTGTGCGGGCCGCCGACGCAATGCACGGGATCGATCTTTTGAGCCTTGCTGCCGAAGAGCCGTCCTGATTTCCAGGGGCATCGTCAGTCGGCGGTACTCCCGAGTGCACTCACCAGTTCCGCCAAGTGTCGCCTGACCTCTTCACCGGCCGCAGCCGCGCCGGCGTGGTCAGTCTTGTCGAGCGCCGCCTCCAGCCGGGCACAGTGCTGCTCCATCCGAAGCGCCCCGACCATCGCGGAGCTGATCTTCAAGCTCAACACGGCGTCCATGGCTTGGTGCCCGTCGCCGTGTTCCAACGCCCGGACGATCCGTTCCACGCGGGCGGGAAGCATCCTCGCGTAACTCGTGGCGAAGCGGCGGGCTGCCTCGGAGTCGTGCAATTCGTGTGCCAGCCTTTGGATTGCCCCGTGGTCGAGGGCCGGCGGCAGGGCGTGCCTTGACGCGATACGGCGGCGGTAACGGGCGAGCCTGCCGACCCGGAACGAACCCAGGAACAGCCCCGACAGGGCGGCCGCCGTCCGCCAACTAAGCGCGTACGCGCGCATCGCGGCACGCAGGGGCCGGATTGCGGGCGCCAGGACGGAGCCGAATGTCTTCGTGTGGTCGGTGCTCCGTGTTGTACGCAAGGTCGGCGGCTTTCTTTCAGGTCCTTTGGGCGGAATCGGATGTTGCTTGGTTAGGCCGAGTGGTTTGGTTCGGTGGGCGTGTTTTCAGGCTTTTTGCGCCAGATGGAGACCAGGAGCATGACCACGAGGGCGGCGGGCGCGCCGTACATCAGGACCTTCAACGCGATGGGGTCGCGGAGGGCGCGGATGGCGTTGCCGAGGTGGGGGATGGTGAAGATTTCCCGGTCGACGGTGGGGGTGGCGAGGGTGGCGGTCCAGGGGTCGGGGCCGTTGTTGGCGTCGCCCTTGGTCTGGACGGTCGCGGTGCCTTGGCTGTTGAGGTCCAGTTTCACGATGCGGTGGGTTTCGACGCGTTGGTCCTGCACGGGGATGTGGTAGGTGATGATGTCCCCGATTTTGAGGTCGGAGACCGGAACGGGAACGGTGACGACGACGTCGCCGGGGTTGATGAGCGGGGACATGGAGCCGGTGAGCATGGTGGAGGTCTGGTAGCCCAGGACGCGGGGCCCGACCGCGAGAAACAAGAACCCCGCCACCGCCGCGACCATCACCACGGTCGCGATGACATTGACCACCGCCCGGAGCACCTTGGCTACGGGTCCACGCTGACGGGAACTGCCCGCGCCGGATTCCGGGGCTGCCGCGTCGGTGGTGATTGCGGAGCGGAGCAGTGTTGCGGTCATGGCTGCGGTCCTTGTCCTGTGGTGGCGTCAGGTGGAGGAGGTGGGGCCGCCCTCCGCCGTGAGGGGCATCGACGGCGGAGGGCGAGTAGGGGTTGTTACTGGTTGGTGGCGGTGCCGACGAGGGCCAGGGAGGCGATGACTTTGCCGGTGGTGGTTTTCAGGTTCAGGCCCATGATCGTCGTCCGTTCCGTGGTAGCTCTGGTGGCTGTGTTGCTGTTGATTCCACAGTGATGCAGCAGTTTTAGGACGGTGCAGGGATCCGGTCAGGGTTGGATCAAGTTTGCTTAAAGATCCGCTTAAGGCTCTCCCAAGGCCCCGATACGCGGGGGCGTCCGGCCCAGGACGGCCAGCCGTGAGCGAGGCCCGGGGCCTACTTGAGTTGTTCGCGCCGCCGGGTCAGGTGGGCGGTTTCCGCGTCGTTGCCGGGCAGGCGGATGGCTTCGCCGTAGGCGTCCCGGGATTCCTCTTTGCGGCCCAACCGGCGAAGCAGCTCGGCACGGGTTGCGTGGAAAGCGCGATACCCGGCCAAGCTCCCTTCCAACCGACGGACCGTTGCGAGGGCCACGTCCGGGCCATCCAGCTCAGCAATTGCCACGGCACGGTTGAGGGCAACGATCGGCGAGGAATCCCGAAGGACGAGTTGGTCATAGAGGGCCACCACCTGCGACCAATCCGTATCCCGTTCATCGCGGGCTGAAGTGTGCACGGCATTGATCGCCGCGAGGATTTGGTAGCGTCCCGGAGCCTCCCCGGAGGCCAATCGTGCACGGACCAACTTGTGACCCTCAGCGATGAGGGTAGTGTTCCAAACTTGGCGGTCCTGCTGATCGAGGGGGATGAGCTCGCCGTCGGCCGAGACCCTGGCGGTGCGGCGCGCTTCGATGAGGAGCATGAGTGCCAGGAGGCCAGCAACCTCGCCGTCTGAGGGCATGAGCGCGTGGAGGAGCCGGGTAAGGCGGATTGACTCGTCGGTGAGGCGGGGACGGAGGGGATCGGTGCCTGGGCCCGTTGCCAAATACCCCTCATTGAAGACGAGGAAGAGGACTGTGAGCACTCCGTCGACGCGGACGGGGAGATCCTCGGCAGTAGGCACGCGATAGGGAATGCGGGCGGCTGCGATCTTGGCCTTTGCCCGGGTGATCCGGCGTCCGATCGCACTCTCTTGCGCCAGGAACGCCCGGGCGATTTCGGCCACGGTCAGCCCGCCGAGCATGCGCAGCGTCAAGGCTACGCGGGCTTCCATGCCCAGTGCCGGGTGGCAGCACGTGAAAATCAGCCGGAGCCGGTCGTCGTCGATCGTCCCGGGCGGCGCGGGGACGTCGTCGTACAACATCTGTGCTTCCTTATGTTTGCCCTCGCGCTTGGCTTCGCGTCGCAGCCGGTCGAGGGCTTTGTGATTCGCCGTAGTGGTGAGCCAGGCGCCCGGGTTGGGCGGCACGCCGCCGGCAGGCCAACGCTCGACGGCGGTGGCGAACGCCTCGGCGGCGGCCTCTTCGGCAATATCGAGGTCACCAAAGCGCCGGGCCAGCGAGGCGACCACCCGCGCCCATTCCTTGCGATGGGCTTGGGCGATCGCCTCCCGTGCGTCCGTCATGGCTGCAGGACGGGGCGCACCTCGACCTTTCGGTTGCACGCTTTTGAGCCCTCGGCGGCCAACTTGAGCGCGGCGTCCAAATCGGGTGCTTCCATGATCCAGAAGCCCACGATGAACTCTTTCGTCTCCACGAATGGTCCGTCCGTGAACACGGGTCCTTCGCGCCGGTTGTCGACGACGGTGGAAGATTCCGGCGCGGCGAGTCCGGCGGCAAAGACCCAGTTGCCGTCGGCGATGAGCTGGTCGTTGAACAGGTCGATTGCGGCTTGTTCGCTGCCGGTGGCGAAGTCGGTGTTGTCGTTGACTACTGAAACCAGGTACTGCATTCGAATCATCTCCTTTGGCGGGCCGCCCCGGTTGGACGGCTTCCCGACTATCCGACGAACAGCATTGCCCCAATCCGACACTACGTCCGGAAATTTTTCCACGTTTTTCGGTGCCCGGTTCTCTGGACGGTCGTGGTGCCTGCCGCCATGATGGATGGAAGCGGGAGCCCTCGGTGCTGTCTGCATCGGGCGATGTCACCCCGCGGTGGAGGTGCGGTGGCATGGCTGACATCCCCTTTTCAGCGGAACGCGGCAAGTCGGCTATGCCCGGAGTGAGCGAGGCCTTCCTGGCGGGCTACTTCGCACAGCTTTCGGAGGAGGACCTGCACGGCTACGGCGCCGAGGCGCTTGATGCGTGGGCGCGCCACCACCTCGAGTTGGCGTCAGCGCGCGAACCCGGCCAGGCCGCCGTCGGGATCTTCAATGAACTGGACGCGAGCATCGTGGCGATAGTGGCGGACGACCTTCCCTATCTGGTCCATTCCATCACGGCGGAGCTGGGCCGGGACGACTCGCCGATCCGATTGCTGGTTCACCCGACGTTCCGCGTTTCCCGGGATGAAGTGACCCACGCCTTGGTCGAAGTTGATCCTGTTTCGTCTCCCGGGAACGGCGTGGCCGGGAAATACATTGCCAACGAGGTCTGGCTCGCGGCGGAAATCGGCTTGCTCGCGGACAGTGCAGCGGTGGCGGAAATGACGGACCGGCTGCACCGCGTTCTGAACGGTGTCGCGATGGTGGCCGCCGACGCCGCCGCCATCCACGGACGGTTGGGAGAAGTCATCGCTTCCGCGCCAAAACTTCCCCGCGGCGCTGTGCCGCCCGCGGAACACATCGCGGGATTGCTTCGGTGGCTCGACGACGGCAACTTCGTGTTCCTCGGTTTTGAGGAGCTCACGACGGCGGATGGCCGGGGGCCGCTTTCGTCTCGGCCGGGTACCGGGTTGGGATTGTTGAGGAACCCGGACCGTGACACTTCAATCGGCGGGCTTTCGACCCGCGAAGCATTGAAGGTCGCCACGTCCGGGCAGCGGTCCACGGTCCTGAGGCAGGCGTACCTCGATGAGGTGCGCTTGACCGAGTTCGATCCGGACGGGGAAGCCGTGGGCGCGCTGCGGTTCTTGGGCTTGTTTACGGCCGGCGCCGCGCACCAATCCGTGCTGAGGATCCCAATCATTCGTGAAAAGGTCCTTTCCGCATGCGAAACCCTTGGCGTAGCAGTGCGGTCCCACCGCGGTGAGGAACTGCTCGCCATCCTGGAGGCGTTTCCGCGCGAAGAACTGTTCCACACAGGCGTGGACGAGCTCACGCGGCTGGCGGGCGACATGCTTCGTGCGAGGGTGCAGCAGAAGCCGCGCGTCTTCCTCCGGATCGACGAGTCCCGCCGGGTGGTATCTGCCACGGTGATGATTCCACGCCGCCAGTACAGCACCGCCGTCCGCCTCTTGATGGAACAAGAGCTGCGGCTCGTTTTCAAGGCAGGTTCGGTGGAGTTCGATGTCCGCCTGACCGGCCTGCCGGTTGTCCTGGTTTTCTTCCGTCTTCGTACCGCCGTCGAGGCGCAGGCCTCGCTCGCCGGGATCTCCGACGAACAGGCACGAGCGCTAGAGCGGCGCCTCGTCTCCGCCGCCCGACCGTGGCCGGATGGACTCGAAGAAGCCATCCGCGAGCGCTTTTCCGCCAGTGAGGCGAGCCGATTGTCGGGGTCGTGGCTGGACGCGTTTCCCGCGAACTATCGCGCGGACCATGAGCCGGAGTCCGCCGTCGGGGACATCATCAATTTCGAGAGGTTCGACGGCGGTGGCCCGGAAGGGAGTCCCGCTGCGGATCCGCTGTTGACGGTTTACCTCAGGCCGGAACCGGTGCTCGACTCAAGCGGGGGAGTGGAACGAGCGGCGCGGATCCGCTTGTATTTGACCAGGCCAAGGAGCCTCACCGAGATCCTTCCTTTTCTGCACGACCTTGGCTTGGAGGTCCTGGACCAGAGGCCATACGAGGTGCGTCGCGCAAGCGGGAGGCACATGTTCCTCTATGACCTTGGGGTGACGTATCCAAGCGGGGTGGATCCGGAGGCCACGAGCGGGCTGGTGGCCGACGCGTTCGCCGCGGCAATGCAAGGCAGGATCGAGTCTGATCGGCTTGATGTGCTGGTCATTCGGGAACGCCTGGATTGGCGCCGCGTGGCAGTGCTGCGCAGCTATGCGAAGTACCTCCAGCAATTGGGTCCAAGCAATTCGTATGGCTTCATCGTTGACACCCTGGTGGGGAATGCCCGGGCTACCCGTGCGCTCCTGGAGCTGTTCGAGGCCAGGTTCGCGCCGGGACTGGATCCGGGTGTCCGGGCTGAGCGAACAGAGACGGCCCGGCAAGAGTTGCTGGCAGCCATTGACGACATTCCGGTCCTGGACGCGGACCGTTTGTTGCGTACGTTCATGGAGTTGGTCGAAGCGACGCTACGCACGAACTATTTCCTCGACAAGGGCCACATGAGTTTCAAGATCGACGTAGGCTCGGTTGCCGCGGCACCGCTGCCGCGTCCCGAGTTCGAGATCTGGGTGTATTCGCCGCGCGTCGAAGGCGTCCACCTCCGTTTCGGCGCCCTGGCACGGGGCGGGCTTCGCTGGTCCGATCGCCGCGAGGATTTCCGCACGGAGGTGCTTGGGCTCGTCAAAGCCCAGAACGTGAAGAATTCGGTGATCGTTCCTACAGGCGCCAAAGGAGGATTCTTCCCGAAGCACCTCGCCGACCCCCTCGTGAACCGCGAAGCGTGGTTCGCGGAGGGCCTTGAATGCTACCGGATCTTCGTCAGTGGCCTCCTGGACGTGACAGACAACCTGGTGGTCACGGACGACGGGGAAATGGTGGTGCCGCCGGAAGGCGTGGAGCGTTACGACGGCGACGATTTCTACCTTGTGGTGGCCGCGGACAAGGGAACCGCGACGTTCTCGGACACGGCCAATGAGCTGGCGCTCTCTTATGGCTTCTGGCTGAACGATGCCTTCGCTTCTGGTGGATCCGTCGGGTATGACCACAAACAGATGGGAATCACCGCCCGCGGAGCATGGGAATCCGTGAAGCACCATTTCAAGGAACTCGGGATCGATCCGCAGGAGCAGGGAATCACCGTGGCCGGGGTCGGCGACATGAGCGGCGACGTGTTTGGAAACGGCATGCTCCTCTCGCCGCACATCCGCCTGGTCGCGGCCTTCGACCATCGCCACATTTTCCTCGACCCCGCGCCGGACCCGGCAGTTTCCTTCCGCGAACGGGAGCGGCTTTTCCGGCTTCCACGATCATCCTGGGCCGACTACGACCCCTTGCTGATCAGTGCCGGCGGCGGTGTGCATTCCCGCGGATTGAAGGCGATAGATATCAGCGATGAGGTCAGGGATTGCCTTGGGTTGGATCCTGCTGTCCGTTCGCTCGCGCCGCAGTCGCTCCTGCAGGCGATCCTCAAGGCGCCCGTGGACCTGCTCTACAACGGAGGGATCGGGACCTATATCAAGGCATCCACCGAGACCAATGCCCAAGTGGGGGACAAAGCCAACGACTCCATCCGCATTGACGGCTCGCAGGTGCGCGCACGGGTTGTGGCAGAGGGCGGAAACCTTGGAGTGACCCAGCGCGGCCGGATCGAGGCGGCGTCGGCCGGCGTCCTGCTTAACACGGACGCGATAGACAATTCGGCCGGGGTGGATTGCTCGGACCATGAGGTCAATATCAAGATTTTCCTTGACCGGATGATTGCGGCACGGAGGATGGGCGCCGAGGAGCGGACTGGCTTGTTGCAGTCCATGACAGATGAGGTGGCGCGCCTTGTCCTTGCAAACAACGCGGACCAGAACGTGCTCCTATTCAACGACCGGCACATGTCCCCGGAACTTACGCCCGGATTTGAGCGCTTCATGGAGTGGCTGGAGGCCGCGGGCGGATTGGACCGTGATTTGGAGGCCTTGCCGAGCGACGAAGAACTGCAGGAGCGGCTGGCTGCGGGCAAGGGACTGACTGCGCCTGAAATGTCGGTGCTTGCTGCCTACGCGAAGATCCAGCTCGCCAAGGAGCTCACCGCGAGCGATTTCGCTGACGACCCTTGGTTCGGACGGGTACTGCGCACTTACTTTCCGGAGCAGCTTTCCGAACGTTTCGACGTCGAACTCGACTCCCACCCGCTGCGTCGCCAGATCATCTGCACCATAGTGGCGAACGACATGATCAACCTGGGCGGAATTACGTTCGCGTTCCGCGCGATCGAGGAAACCACCGCCAGCGCCGCTGCCCTCGCCCGGGCTTTCGTGGTTGTCCGCGAGGCCTACGCCTTGCAACAGTTCGTGGACGGGCTGGCCGAACTACCGCCCGGGATACCCGGTAGACATGCGGTGGAGGCGACTCGGCCGCTCCGGCGGCTCCTTGACAGGGCTACCCGCTGGTACGTGACCCACGACCACCGGGACCAGCCCGTCGAGGTAGCCATGAAGCGGATCATGCCCACCTTGGACCTTCTGCGGAACCGGACAACGGAATTCCTGCGAGGCTCGGACCGTGAGCGCGCCAACGCGCGGCTGGCCCACTGGAACGACGCCGGGATGCCGCCCGAGTTGGGGCGCCGCGCGTCCGATCTGTTGGAAAGCTTCTCCCTCCTCGATATTTCGCTCGTGTCCGAGCAAGTGGATGAACCCCTCACCACGATCGCCGAGATGTACCATACGGTGATTCACGCTTTTGGCGTCGGCGTCCTCCTGCTGCGGATCACGGACCTGCCGCGCGGAACCAGGTGGGAGGCCCTTGCACGGGCGTCCCTGAGGGACGACGCCTATTCCGCCGTGGTGGAAATTACCACTTCTGTCCTGCGGTCCACACCGGGAAGCGACATCTCCGGGGCTTCCGCCATGGAACGCATCGAAGCGTGGGAGCGCGGACGCGAGGAACACCTCGGCCGGATCAAGAGCACCTTCGCCGAGGTCACGCAACCGGGCCGGGTGGACATTGCGTCCATTGCGGTAGCATTGAAGCTTTTGCGGACGTTGGCCCAGCGGTGACAGTGCCAATACGTCCACGGTAGCGTTGCAACCCATGGAAAATGTTGAGCGGTTCCGGCTGCTACTCGAGGAAGAACGGGACCACAAGCAGGACCTCCTCACTTCCCTTCGCCAGGACATCGTGTCAGTGAGCGTCGCCCGGCAGGATTCGAACGTCGACGATGAACACGATCCCGAAGGCAGCACGATAGCGTTCGAGCTTTCCCAGGCCTCGGCGTTGTTGGAGCGAAGCAGGTCCGGGCTTGAACAGATCGAGGCCGCCCTCCAGCGGATCGCCGATGGAAGCTACGGAACATGCGCCGTGTGCGGGTCCGCTATCGCGGAAGGGCGGCTTGAGGCCAGGCCGTGGACGCCTTTCTGCATCGACCACGCCTCCGGCAGGTCCTGACCACAAAAATTACCGGGACTATTTCGGTGACCCGGACGGTTATGCCGTCGGGGACGGAACAGCGTGCACGTAAGTGGACTAGAGGAAACGAGGTGCCATGGTGGCAGAGGCCGGCGGGGGAGTAGGTTTCCGTTCCGAGCGGGGTCCCATCCTGATTGCCCTGATGCTTTCGACAGGGCTGGTGGCCATCGATTCAACCATCGTGGCCACGGCGGTGCCGTCGATTGTGCACGACGTCGGCGGGTTCACTTCCTTCCCCTGGCTCTTTTCGGCGTATTTGCTGGCGCAGGCAGTTTGCGTTCCCGTCTACGCGAAACTGTCCGACGTGCTTGGCCGGAAGCCCATCATCCTGGGTGGCATCGCACTGTTCTTGCTCGGTTCCATCCTTTGTGGAGTGGCGTGGAGCATGCCGGCCCTCATCGCATTCCGGGTGCTGCAGGGCCTCGGGGCAGGCGCCGTCCAACCTGTGGCTATCACTATCGCCGGCGATATCTACACGTTGAGCGAGCGGGCGAAGGTGCAGGGCTACCTCGCCAGCGTGTGGGCTGTGTCCTCCGTCGTGGGCCCAACACTCGGTGGCGTCTTCTCGTCCCTCGGAATCTGGCGCGGGATATTCCTCGTCAACATCCCGCTATGCCTCTTGGCCGGATGGATGCTGGTCCGGACGTTCCACGAGAAGGTCGAGCGCACGAGTCACAGGGTCGACTATGGTGGCGCTGCCCTCCTGACCACGTCCCTCAGCCTGATCATCCTCGGGGCCCTTGAAGGCGGTCAGGCGTGGGCTTGGAACTCTTCCATCAGCGTGACGGTCTTTGTGGTCGGAGCGCTGCTGCTGGGCGCCTTCGTCTTCGTGGAGCGAAGGGCCGCTGAGCCGGTCCTCCCGCCGTGGGTCGTCTCGCGGCGCCTCCTGGCGACCACAGCCATGATCTCCTTCGGCGTCGGCGCGGTCATGCTCGGATTGACCTCCTATGTGCCCACCTTCCTCGAGGGAGCACTGTCCACCTCCCCGATCCTGGCTGGACTCGCGCTCGCGGCATTGACCATCGGCTGGCCGATCAGCGCGTCGCAGGCCGGCCGCTTCTATCTGCGGATCGGCTTTCGCCGGACTGCAATGATCGGCGTGACGCTCGCCGTCCTCGGCTCTGCCGTCCTTGCCCTGACCGCGCACACCCCCAACATCCTGCTGGTAGCGTCCGGGTGCTTCATCGTTGGACTCGGCCTCGGACTTGTTGCGACCCCAAGCCTCATCGCGGCCCAGTCCAGCGTGGAATGGAACGAACGCGGCGTTGTTACCGGGACCAACCTCTTCGCCCGCTCGATCGGAAGCTCCCTTGGCGTCGCAGTTTTCGGCGCAGTGGCCAACGCAATCTATGGTGCCAGCCCTGGCGGTGAAGCAGATCCGCAGGCCATCGTGGCAGCTTCCGCCGCAGTGTTCCTGGCCGTGTTGATCAGTGCCGTGCTGACCGTCGTCGCAGTCCTGGCAATGCCGGGAAGCATTGGAAACAGCCAGGCAAAGGAAACCGAGGCGGCGTCCAAAACGCGGTCCCCGCAAGACTAGGAGCGCCGGCAGCCGATACAGTCGCTTGGATGCCGAGTATCCATACTGTTTCCGAGCTGCCCATCGAGGCGTTGATTTCCGTGCCAAGCGACGTAGCCGCGGATGGCTTCGTCAGGGTGCGGGGTGCCCGCGAGAACAACCTTCGTAACGTGGATGTCTCCGTCCCGCGCGACGCGATAGTGGCCTTCACCGGCGTCTCGGGATCAGGGAAATCCTCACTGGCCTTCGGCACGATCTACGCCGAGGCCCAGCGCCGGTACTTCGAATCCGTAGCTCCATATGCCCGCCGCCTCATCCAGCAGGGGCACAATCCCAAGGTGGAGATGATCACGGGCCTGCCGCCCGCCGTCGCGCTCCAACAGCGCCGCGGCACTGCCAGCAGCCGCTCCACAGTGGGGACGGTGACAACGTTGTCCAACTCGCTCCGCATGCTTTTCTCGCGTGCGGGCAGCCATCCGGCCGGTGCCGGCCCGCTCGACTCGGATGCGTTCTCTCCCAACACCGCGGCCGGCGCGTGTCCAGGGTGCCACGGCATGGGTGTGGCACATACCGTGACCGAAGCCTCGATGGTGCCGGATCCATCATTGAGCATCCGGGACGGAGCCATTGCCGCCTGGCCTACCGCATGGCAGGGCAAGAACCTCCGCGACATCCTCATCCATCTCGATTACGACGTCGATACTCCTTGGAGCAAATTGCCGAGGGAGGACCGCGACTGGATCCTGTTCACCGAGGAGCAGCCGGTAGTGGAGGTCATTCCCGAACGCGACCGGGTGGAGAAACCGTACAAGGGCAGGTTCTGGAGCGCCCGGAGCCACGTGCTGCATACTTTGGCCAATTCCAAGAGCGACACCCAGCGCGAGCGGGCCCTCCGCTTCATGGAATCCGGTCCTTGCCGGCAATGTGGCGGCAGCGGTCTGACGCGCGAGGCTCTTGCCGTAACCTTTGCTGGCAAGACTATTGCCGAGCTCAACGCCGTACCGTTGGCGGAACTGGCCGAGGTGATCCGCCCCACGAGCGAACTAACGCACGCGGGCACGGCGTCCCGCAAGGCGGCCTCGGGTGAGGACAACGAGATAGCAGTCGCAATCACGCGCGACCTGCTCCAGCGGATTACGGTGTTGCTGGACCTGGGCCTGGGGTACCTCGCCCTCGGCCGGGCGACGCCCACATTGTCCCCTGGGGAAATGCAACGGCTCCGGATCGCCACGCAGCTTCGCTCCGGGCTGTTCGGGGTTGTCTACGTGCTGGATGAACCTTCCGCCGGCCTCCATCCTGCCGATGCCGAGCCCCTCCTGGCGGTGCTTCAGCAGCTCAAATCCTCCGGCAACTCGGTGTTTGTGGTGGAGCACAACATGGACATCGTCCGCCACGCCGACTGGCTTGTGGACGTGGGACCGAAAGCGGGAGAACAGGGCGGCAACGTGCTTTACAGCGGGCCGGTTGCGGGCCTCGCGGCCGTTGAGGCCTCCGTCACGCGTCCATTCCTAGCCGCTGAACCGTGGGCGGGTGGTTCCGTGGACCCCGACGGCGGCGAGGACCACGACGGCGGGCATCGCACCGGCGCTAGCAGGACGCCAAGTTCATGGCTGGAACTCAGCGACATCACCCGGCACAACCTGCGCGGCCTGGATGTGTCTGTGCCATTGCGGGTCCTGACCGCTGTGACCGGCGTGTCCGGTTCGGGAAAGTCGACACTCGTCAGCCACGTCCTGGCCGAAGTCGTGGGCGCAGGACTTCACGGGGACGGGTCACGCGAACCAGATCCCGCTGCCGCGCCCAGCGTCGGCGACGTCACGGGCTTGCACCACGTGGATCGCCTGGTGACCGTGGACCAAAAACCGATCGGGCGCACGCCGCGGTCAAACCTCGCCACCTACACCGGCCTGTTCGATGCCGTGCGCAAGGAATTCGCTGCGACAGACGAAGCCAAGGCCCGCGGCTACGGAGCGGGGCGATTCTCCTTCAACGTGGCCGGCGGGCGATGCGAGATATGCCAAGGTGAAGGTTTCGTCGCCGTCGAATTGCTGTTCCTGCCCGGCAGCTACGGACCGTGCCCGGAATGCGATGGTTCCCGTTACAACCCGGAAACCCTCGAAGTCAGGTATCACGGCAAGACCGTGGCCGAGGTGCTGGGCATGACGGTGGATTCGGCCAACGCGTTCTTTGCCGACGTTCCAGCCGTTGCCCGCAGCCTGCAGACCCTCCAGGAAGTAGGCCTTGGCTACCTCCGCCTCGGCCAGCCTGCCACCGAGTTGTCCGGCGGCGAGGCGCAGCGCATCAAACTTGCCACCGAACTGCAGCGGGCCCGTCGCGGGCACACGATGTACCTGCTCGACGAGCCCACCACGGGACTGCATCCGGCCGACGTCCGGCTGCTCATGAAGCAGCTCCAGCGGCTCGTGGATTCGGGAAACACCGTGGTTGTGGTGGAACACGAAATGGACGTGGTGGCCGCGGCCGACTGGGTCATCGATCTCGGACCCGCCGGCGGGGACAAGGGAGGTAAAGTGGTCGCCGCAGGAACGCCTGCGGTGGTCGCAAGCTCCAGCGGGAGCCGGACAGCACCGTACCTAGCGGCAGCAGCGCGCCGGTTCATCAATTAGGGGTCGCGAGCCACGGCTCGGCCCCCCAAGTTCATCGCTCCGCCGTCGCCTCGTCGTCAGGGCCTTCGTCTTCGGCAAGAATGTCGTCGGGACCTTCGTCGTCGAGGCCCGTGTCTTCGGGTTCCCGGCCACCCCTGCCCACGGCGTCCCGGACTTCGGCAGGATCAGTGTCATCGGGGAATGGTTCAGTCTCCCGCCATTCCTCGGCGTGCGCGGGCTGCCTGTTCCTCACCATGCCCAGGGTTTCCTGTTGCATTTTTTCGTCCAAGTGCGGGCTGTGCTTTGTATTGCCCCGTTCAGCCATGCTCTTTCCTTCCTCTTGGAGCCGGGGCCGGTAACCGGCCTCCACGTTTTCAGGCTTCCCCACGCTCCCCTTCGATATCGATGCCCGTCACCGGGGTTCCCGCGCGTTCGTAAACGAGCCAGATTGCGCCCTTGGGAAACGCTTGCGGCGGTTGCGCGAGCGAGAAAGCGGCCGGAACCGTGCCGTCCGGGAAGATCCTCTTGCCGGTGCCCAAAGTTACCGGGTACAGCCAAAGGTTGAGCCGGTCGACGAGTCCTTCCGCGAGGAGGGTCTGGAACAGGCCTCCACTTCCAATGACGTGGGTCTCGTCGTATTGCCCGCGGACTTCCCGGACCTCGGCGGCAACGTCCTGCAAAACCGTGGTGCCGGCCCACCCGGGATCCTTGAGCGTGCGCGACGCCACAAACTTGGGCACGGCGTTGAACTTGGCGGCAATGGGATCGTCGGCGGCGGCGTTGGGCCAGAATCCGGCGAAAATGTCATATGTTTTGCGGCCGAGGAGCAGGGCATCGAGGCGTTGGATTCCCGCCACAATGATGTCCCCGCCTTCTTTGTCGAAGTAGTGGCCTTGCCAGCCGCCGAACTCGAATCCGCCTTCGCGGTCTTCGTCCGGGCCGCCCGGTGCTTGATACACCCCGTCGAGAGTGCTGAACAGGTCGACGACGATGATTCCCATGGTGTGTGCTCCTGTGCTTGTAGGGGGTGATGGCTAAGGCAGGGCTAGAAGTTCATCGTGAAGCTGTTGCAGGTGCGAGGGTTGGGTCGCGATGATTCGTGGCGTCATGGGAGGCGGCGGAGCCTGGACGCCCTCAAGCGGGTCGTCGGTCCGAGGAGCCGAAAGCGTCAAGGCAGCTCCGACGTCGGGCGCGGCGGCATCGCGGTGCGTGAGGGGCGGCAGCCCCCAACGGTGCTCCACCGTCGCGAGAATACTGGTGTGGTCCAGCGGAACGGGACCTTCGGAGCGGAAAACCGTGCCGGGCGGGATGAGCGGGCTGATCAGGACTGTCGGGACGCGGGGTCCGAAGCGGGTGAAATCGAATCCGAATTCACCGGGTGAGTTGTCCGGTGGCGTGGCGCCCCACGGCGGGGCGACATGGTCGTAGCAGCCGCCGTGTTCGTCGTAGGTGATGACGAGGAGGGTAGAGTCCCAGGCCAGCCCATCGCGGACGGCACGGTACGTGTCGAGCAGGAGTTGTTCGCCGAGCGCCACGTTGTAGTTGGGGTGCTGGCTATTGCCCGCGGCGGACCAGGCGGGCTCGAGGAACGAATATGCGGGAAGGCGTCCCGCTTTGGCGTCGGCCTGGAAGTCCTTGAAGTAGCCAAAGTTCGACGCCGGAGCATGGCGCGTGTCGTCAAAGTCCAGTTTTGTCAGGGGAGACGCGGTTTCACCGTAGATTTTCCATGGGATTCCGTGGTTGGTGAGCTGCCCGAAGATGCTCGGCACGGTGAATCTCTTGGTCTTGTCGTCGAGGTTGCCTTGGCTCGTCCCGGCACACGTGAAGGCGCGGTTCGGCATCGTCATGGTGGGGGCCGAGCAGAACCAGGCGTCGCATACGGCGAATCCTTTCGCCATGGCTGAGAGTACGGGCAAAGTGTCCGGGGTGTAACAGCCCATGATCATGCTTTCGGCGGTTCCGGGCACGACGTGCCAGCCTTTGGCCAGGTTGTCCTTGATGGCCTTCGCGTAGCTGGTGACAAAGCCGGTCATGGGAGCAACGGCTCCGGAGGCAGGAGCCGCCGGGTTGCCGAAAAGCTGATCGTTGGTTGCTTGGTAACCCTCTCCGGGGTCGGCGCCGGGCATGAAATAGACATCAGGCGTCGAAGGCGTCAGGCGGTACACGGTGACGGGCTTGCCGTCGCTGCCAGGGCAGGACTCCGTACCGTCCAGGCCGTCAAAGGAGTGGCCTTGCGGTGAAACATTGCCGGATTCGGTATAGAGGAAGCCGAGCATGTGGTCGAATGAGCGGTTTTCCAACATGAGGACCACGATGTGTTCCACGGAGCCGAGACCTTGTGCCGCCATTGCGACCATCCCCTTGGAAGAGAGTTCCTGCCAGTGCTGAACAGTCTCCCACTCGCCGGCCCTCGTGGCTACGGCGACGTGCAGAGTCAGGTGGTTTCGAGGCGCTTGCGCAATTGCTCGGGGTAATCCTCGTAGGCGGCCGCGATGTCTTCGAGGTCGATCATGGGCGGGAAATCGAGGACGGGCTGGTGTTCAGCAAGGAAGCGGGCGGTTTCCTCCACGATGCGCTTTCCGTCTGCATCGGCAAGCCCAAGGCTCTCCAAGTAATCGGGGTCGGTTCGGAAGAGGGATTCCACGGTTGAGCCGTCCGCATCCGCGCGCACGGCATACTCGTTCTCATTCACCATTTCGATCTCGAAGATGTTGTCCATGGTTGCAGCGTACGCCGGGAGAGCGGGCAGTTCGACGTCGACTCGTCAGTAAAAGCGGCTGCTCCCGAGGGATGCGCGCCAAGACTGTGATCAAACTCACTACGCCAGCCATTCGAGTGCCGCGGCAGCGGTCCAGGACTGCGCGAGGCTTCCCAGGGGTTCGCCGGTGAACGGCTCGTAGTATTCGCCGAACGCGAGATCCGACAACTGGCACAGGGAGGCTTCCCTCAGCTCACCGCAGAGCTCCTCCTGGCCGTTTCGTCGACTCGCCCAGCCCAGGAGGAGATTGAGGAAAGGCCAGACGGGCCCGCGCCAATAGGTGCGGGGCTTGAATGCCGGACTGCCCGGTGAGGTTGAAGGCGGCAATGCGAAAGCCAGGCCTCGGTATCCCATCCATTCCGGACCCCGCAGCAAGTCCCGCTGGGCTTCAAGCAGGGCCTTTTCTCCGCCGGAAATCAGTGGAGCGAAGCCGGATACTGTCCGGGTGGAAATCCACTCGCCGGCCCGGACATCGTAATCCCGGGCCAGGCCGGTGACTGGATCTACGGTGGCAGCCACCCCGTTCTGAAAACGGGAGGCAATGCGGCGCAGCTCGGCCGCTTCCGTGGAGTGGCCGATCTCCTCGGCGAGTCCGGCCAACCCATCGCTGGACGCGGCGAGGATCGCGGAAAAGAACACGTCACGGACCCGGAAATCCACAAGGCCCGGAACGAGTTTGTCGTCATAGCCCACGGATTCCATTTGCTGGACCAGCCATAGGTATTTCGTATATTCGGCGTCGTCCGGTCTCTGGGCGGCGTCGGCAACATGGAGCGTGTCACGACGCGTGAACGGCTCGACACGTCCCGGGCGCACGCGGCCGTAGGCTGCATCCCAGCGCGGGGAGTTGTCGAAACCGGATTCCCAGCCATGGTGGATCTCGATCAGTCCTGTCCCGTCCGGATCCCGGGCGTCAACCAGCCAACGGTGCCAGGCCATCCACTGTTCAAAAGATTCTTCCAGGAAGGCCTCAGCGGCGGACTGGTCGCTGCCCCCGTTTTCCCGGCCCCGGTCCACGACATGGCGCAGTGCGATGGCATGGACAGGTGGCTGGCAGATCCCGCTCGTCCGCACACCCGCCGGGCGCGCGGCGACGGAATCGGTGCCCCAGCGTTCCGGCCCGGGAAAGTATCCGGTGGCATTGTCGCTGAAGACGATGTGGGGAATCATGCCGGTTGACCACTGGGCGCTGAGCAGGGTGCGCAATTCCTGGATCGCGCGGGGTACGCTCACGCGTGACAGGCCGATGGTGACGAAAGCGGCATCCCAACTCCACATGTGGGGATAGAGGTTCGGTGCGGCAGTGGTCATCGTCCCCAGATCGTTGAGCCGCAAAACCTTGACGGCGGCCTGGCGGATTTGTTCGTCACTCGCCTGTCGGGTGCACGTCATCCGTTGTTCCTTGCACGCAATTCGCGGCGGAGGATTTTCCCTGACGCCGATTTGGGAACGGCATCGACGAATTCGACGAAACGCACGCGCTTGAAGGGCGCCGCGTGCTCGGCCACAAACGCCATGACGTCCTCGTCGCCTAATTGGGCCCCTGCCTGCCGGACGACGAAAGCCTTCGGCACCTCATCGCCGTCGTCCGCTGGAACGCCGATCACCGCCGCGTCTGCTATCCCGGGATGGGAGAGCAAGAGGGCCTCAAGTTCGGCAGGGGCGATTTGGTAGCCCTTGTGTTTGATGAGCTCCTTGAGCCGGTCCACAATCCTCACGACGCCGTCCGCGGTCACGGTCGCGACGTCGCCGGTGCGGAGGAAGCCATCGGGGTCGATCGTGGCGGCGGTGGCGTCCGGCCGGTTGAGGTAGCCGAGCATGACCTGCGGGCCGCGCACCAGGAGCTGCCCACGCTCACTTTCCCCGTCGTCCGGGAGCGGGATTTCTGCCTCGCTTGTGATGTCGAGGAGTTTGCACTCCGTGTTTGGCACGGTGTAGCCGACCGAGTCGAGCGGGACGTGCTCGGCGCCGCTGCGCGGGATGGCATGGGAGACCGGGCTCAGCTCAGTCATGCCGTATCCCTGGCGCACGACGCATCCGAGCCGGCTCTCAACAGCGTGCCCCAGCTCACCGTCGAGCGGTGCGGCTCCCGAGAGTACGGTGCGGACGGAGGAGAGGTCGTAGTGGTCGACGATCGGATGCTTCGCGAGTGCGACGGCGATGGGCGGAGCGATGAAGAGGTACGTGCAGTGATGGTCCTGTGTGATGCGGAGAAATTCGGCGAGGTCGAACTTCGGCATGGTGACGAGTCGGGCCCGCTCGCCGAGGGCGATATTGAGCAGCACCGTCAGACCGTACATATGGAAGAAGGGCAGGACGGCGAGCACTACATCGTCGGGTGCCACACGGAAGAGGGCGCTGGACTGCGCGACGTTCGCCACCAGGTTGTACTGGCTTAGCATGACGCCCTTGGGCGTGCCGCTGGTGCCTGAGGAATAGGGGATGACCGCGGGGGCGTGCGGATCGATCTTTATGTCAGGTGCCGGGAGGCCCGCGCCGAGCGCATCGGCCAGGGAAGGATGCCCGACGGCGGCTCCTTCCGTGCCGCCGTCGAGCACCACGAGCCGCCCCGGCGGGATTCCTGCCGCGGAAGCCGCGGGCTCGGCCTTCCCCAGCAGCGGTGAGAGGGTGAAAATCCACGAGGCCCCGGCATCGGCGAGTTGCCCGCTGAGTTCTTCGGCGGTGTACAGGGTATTGACGGTGGTCACAACCGCGCCGGCGCGCAGGATCGCGTGGAACGCGACGGCGAATGCGGGGACATTGGGGCAATACAGGCCGATCGTGGTGCCTGGTCCGGCGTCGTGCGCCGCGAGCCATCCTGCGACGGCGTCGATGTGCGCGACGAGCTCTCCGTAGCTCGTTTCAGCTCCCGTGGTTCCGTCCACGAGGGCGACCCGGTCCTGTTCGGCGTTGCCGAGGCTGTCGAAAAGGTATTCGTACAGCGTGGCCTCAGGGATCATGACATCCGGGAACGGGCTGGCGAACATGGCGGCTCCTTCAGCGCACGACGGCGGATCTCGCCGTCGTGCGTCCATTACACCGGCTGCCCGGGGAAGGAACAAGGGTTCGCCGAAGCGGCGATTGCCCCTAGACGGTGGTCATGACCCGTTCGCCGTTGAAGTACTCGAGCTGCCAGCCCTCCGCCGAATCGTAGTGCGCGAGGTTGAAGGCGGCGTTCTCGATGCTTGGCAAGTCCAGGCCGACGGCGCGGTCGAGGCTCGCCCGCAAGAGGGTGCCGTGGGCGATCACCAGGATGCGCTGGCCGCTGAATTCGGACGCGAGGGCTTCCAAGGCAGCCAACCCGCGGAACCCGGCATCTTCTTCGCTTTCGGCGCCCCGGAAGCCGCCGGGAATGCGCAGGGCGTCCAGGTCGGGGCCGTCCTGCAAGCCTTCCGCTGGTCCAAAGGCCCGTTCGGTGAGTTCGGGGATCCGGCGGTCGACGGTTTGCCCGAGCCCGGTTGCAATGATGTCCGCGGTTTCCGCGGCCCGGCCGAGCGGCGAGGAGACGATCACGTCCCATTCGTACTTGGACAGGACTGCAATGACTTCGCGGGCCTGGCTCCGCCCGATGTCGTTCAAGGGAATATCGGTGCTGCCCTGCAGGCGGCGTTCCGCGTTCCAGTCGGTCTGGCCATGGCGAACGAGGGCAAACGTCGTAAGGGTCATGTCTTCCATTCTGCCTTGGCCGTGGTCGAACTCGTGAAACCGGTGGCCTTGGGCGGCGGGAATGCGCTTGCCAGCAGACGTAACCTGGTGCATCATTGATGCATTGGGAATGCGCTTTCCCACTCTATAAACCAACCATTGCTCACTCACCGTGGAGGACTCATGGGCTTCGAAACAAGGACGATTCGTATTGCGATGAACGGCATTACCGGGCGGATGGGTTACCGGCAGCATTTGCTGCGGTCGATCTTGCCGATCCGGGATGCCGGCGGATTCGTTCTGGAGGACGGGACCCGCGTTCAGGTGGAGCCTATTCTGGTCGGCCGGAACGAGGCGAAGATCCGGGAGCTGGCGGAACTGCACAAGGTTTCCGAATGGACCACGGACCTTGATGCTGTGATCAACGATCCCACTGTTGATGTCGTGTTTGATGCCTCCATGACGAGCTTGCGCGCGGCGACGTTGAAGAAGGCCATGCGTGCCGGGAAGCATGTGTTCACCGAAAAGCCCACGGCGGAGACGCTTGAGGAAGCGATCGAGTTGGCCCGGATTGGCAAGGAAGCCGGGGTTACCGCGGGCGTGGTGCATGACAAGTTGTACCTGCCGGGCCTGGTGAAACTTCGCCGTCTCGTGGACGAGGGGTTCTTTGGCCGGATCCTGTCGATCCGTGGCGAGTTCGGGTACTGGGTGTTCGAGGGTGATGTCCAGGCGGCGCAGCGTCCGTCGTGGAACTACCGCAAGGAAGACGGCGGCGGCATGACCACGGACATGTTCTGCCACTGGAATTACGTCCTGGAAGGCATCATCGGGAAGGTCAAGAGCGTCAACGCGAAGACCGCCACGCACATCCCGGTCCGCTGGGATGAGCAAGGCAAGGAATACGCGGCAACCGCGGATGATGCGTCCTACGGAATTTTCGAACTCGAGACTCCGGGCGGGGATGAGGTGGTTGGCCAGATCAACTCCTCGTGGGCGGTGCGGGTGTACCGCGACGAGCTTGTTGAGTTCCAGGTGGACGGCACGCACGGTTCGGCCGTGGCGGGATTGAACAAGTGTGTTGCGCAGCAGCGTGCGCATACCCCGAAACCGGTTTGGAACCCGGACCTTCCGGTTACGGAATCCTTCCGTGACCAATGGCAGGACGTTCCTGCGAACGCCGATCTGGACAACGGTTTCAAGCTGCAGTGGGAGGAGTTCCTGCGCGACGTTGTTGCCGGGCGCGAGCACCGTTTCGGACTGCTTTCGGCGGCCCGGGGCGTGCAGTTGGCCGAACTCGGCCTCCAATCCAATGACGAACGCCGCACCATCGACATCCCGGAGATCGTGCTCTGATGACCTCGCTGATACTCCCGAATCACGACGGCGGCACGCGCGTCTACACTCTCTCAGCGTCCCGCTCGTGGGCGAAGCCGACGGCACCGTTGACGTCCCGGCGCGCCTACGCGGCCGCCCACGTCATTCCGGAGACGACGGCGGACAACACTCCCGGCGCCCCGGCGCGTTTGGACTGGGACGCCACGCTGGGCTACCGGCATGAGCTGTGGTCCTACGGGCTTGGCGTCGCCGATGCCATGGACACTGCCCAGCGGGGCATGGGCCTGGACTGGGCAGCGACCCAGCAGCTCATCAAACGGACCGGGGCCGAGGCCGCGTCCGTCGTGGCCGCCGGGAACCCCTCCACTGCGGGCAAGACCGTCCAGGACCTTGTCTCCTGCGGTGCCGGCACGGACCAACTGGACCTCGCCACCCTTCCGGAAGGCACCGCCGGACTGAAAACCGTCCTGGAAGCGTACCGGGAGCAAATGGCCGTGGTCGCCGAAGCCGGGCCGAAGGTCATCCTCATGGCTTCGCGCGCCCTCGCGCGGGTCGCGAGGGGTCCCGAGGACTACCTGCACGTCTACTCCACGCTCCTTGCCGAAGCGGAACAGCCGGTCATCCTGCACTGGCTCGGCACCATGTTCGATCCCGCCCTGGCAGGGTACTGGGGATCCGACGACATCGCCGAAGCCACCGCGACGTTCCTTTCCCTCATCCGTGCACACGCCGGCAAGGTCGACGGCGTGAAAGTCTCGCTGCTGGACGCATCCCATGAAACCGCCCTGAGGGCTGCTCTCCCGGACGGCGTGCGACTCTATACCGGAGATGATTTCAACTACCCCGAGCTCATCGACGGCGACGGGACGCGCCACTCCGACGCGCTCCTGGGCATCTTCGCCGCGATCTACCCGGCAGCTTCGGTGGCCTTGCAGAAGTACGACGCCGGCGAACCCGCCCAGGCGCGTGCGATCCTCGATTCCACCCGGGAGCTCGGAAAGCACATCTTCAGCGCCCCGACGTTCTACTACAAAACCGGGATCGCGTTCCTGTCCTGGCTCAACGGCCAGCAACCCGGTTTCCAGATGGTCGGCGGACTGCACTCCGGCCGCTCCGTGGTGCACCTTGCCCGCACCTTCGAACTCGCCGACCAGGCAGGCCTCCTCCGGGATCCCGCCCTCGCCGCGTTCCGCATGTCCGATTACCTGCGTATCAACGGAGTGAACGCATGAACACGTTGCCGGACTTCTCGCGGCTCGCGCTGAATAGCGCCACCACGAAGAAATGGACACTCGCCGAGGCCGTCGACGGTTGTGTCCGCGCCGGTATCCCGGCCATCGGGCCGTGGCGGGACATCGTCGCCGACGCCGGCCTGGACAAGGCCGCAAGGCTGATCAAAGACGCGGGGCTGCGCGTTTCCTCGCTGTGCCGCGGAGGCTTCCTCACCGCAGCAGATCCGGAAGGACTGGCGGCCGCCTTGGCCGACAACCGTGCGGCCATCCTTGAAGCAGTCGCCCTCGGGACGCAGGAATTATTCCTGGTGGTCGGCGGGCTGGCGCCGGGGGAGAAGGACGTCGTCGCGGCGCGTCGGCGCGTTTCCGAGCGGCTGGAGGACCTGGTTCCTTTCGCAGTCGAGCACGGCGTCCGCCTGGTCCTCGAGCCGCTGCACCCCATGTACGCTGCGGACCGGGCGCTCATCTCAACCCTCGGCCAGGCGCTCGATCTCGCAGCCCCGTACGCCCCGTCCGCGGTGGGTGTCGCCGTCGACACCTTCCACGTCTGGTGGGATCCGGAACTCAAAGAGCAGATCGAGCGCGCCGGCCGTGAACGCAGGATCGCCTCCTACCAGGTCTGTGATTTCAACCTCCCCATCGCCGCCGACGCCCTCCTTTCCCGCGGAATGATGGGCGACGGCGTTATCGACTTCGCGACGATCGGTACCTGGGTCAGGGATGCCGGCTACACGGGCGACATCGAAGTGGAAATCTTCAACCAGGACATTTGGGACGCCGACGGCCATGCCGTGCTGGAAACCATGAAGCAACGCTACGCGGACCTCGTGCTGCCGTTCTCCTGAGACATCTGTATTCACGCGGTGCCTGCCTTCACGGGCGGGCACCGCTTTTTAGTTGCCTGAGCAGGTGTGCGTGCCACGCCACGCACCTTTTTGGCCCGTCACTGGCAGCTTGTCCCCGGATTTCCGGGCTTTCTGTCCACCCGAGCGGCCAAAAACCTGCACGGCGTGACGCCCAGGGCCCGGATTGCTCCAGGCTTTGCCGTGTGTCCGTTAGCCGGCTCGGTGACGGCCATGCGTGCCCGGAACATTTCCGGCCGGACCGCCGCATGGCGACGGCGGTACTCGGTATCTGCTCCGGCTGGATCGGGGAACGAACGCATATGCGCAGGGATGTGGATGGAACGGTTCTGACATGGCGGAAGGTCCGGGTCCGATGCGTGACCGGACCCGGACCTTCCGGGGATATGGATGTCGTGAAGCCTTATGGCTTAGCGGGCGCCGGCCCTGAGCCGCTCGTACTCCTCGCGGGGGACGGGCGTTGCGTCCGGCTTGCCCAGGTCATTGAGCGGGATGCGGTGGGTCTCACGGGCAGACCAGGCCGCGATTGCTCCGACGATGGTGATTCCGAAGCAGATGGATCCGATGACGAAAGGCACGTTCGCGGACCCGGGAGGAGCCACAGCAGCGAAGATGCTCGGCAGGAAGGCCGTGATCAGCAGGCCGATGTTTTGCGAGATCGCGAAGCCGGTGACGCGGGTACGGGAGGGGAAAAGTTCCTGGAAGAAGCTCGCGAACGTGGCGTTCCAGACCTGGTACAGCATGCCCCACATCAGGATGGCGAGGATGATGGTGAGCGCCACGTTGTTTTGGCTGACTTCATAGAGGTAGGCGTAAGCCAGGACGCCCGAGCCCAGGGAACCGACGATCATCAATGGCCGGCGGCCGAAGCGGTCCGACAGGTTGCCGAACCACGGGATGAGGGCGAGTGCGATCACGTTGGCGATGACCGGGATCCACAGGTAGACCGTGGTGCTCATGCCGACGTGGTAGCCGGGCTGGGTGGCGTATGCGGCCCCGAAGACCGATACGGTGACGCCCACAACGTTGACGAGTGTCATGCAGACGGCCCGTACAACATCGAGCCAGCTCTCGCGGAGAACCTGGAGGATAGGAGTCCGGGCGATCTCGTGGTGGGCCTTCTCTTGTTCGAACACCGGCGTTTCTTCGACGCGGCGCCGGATCAGGTAGCCGGCGAAGACCACAACTGCGCTCAGGATGAACGGTACGCGCCAACCCCAGGCCTTGAATGCTTCGTTCGACAGCGTGGCTGAAAGCGGGATGAAGACGGCGGCGGCAATGATTTGTCCGGCTTGGGTTCCCTGGAGGGCGAAACTGGCGTAGAAACCGCGGCGTCCAAACGGGGCATGTTCCACGATCATGGCGCTCGCTCCGCTCAACTCGCCCGCCACGGCGAATCCTTGGATGAGGCGAAGCACCAGCAGCAAGATCGGCGCCCATAGTCCCACCTGGTTGAAAGTGGGCAGAAGTGCCACTGCGAAGGTCGAGGCGCCCATCATCAACATGGCGAGGACCAGGACGTTCTTTCGCCCGTGTTTGTCGCCCCATTGCCCCAGGACGAAAGCTCCGATCGGGCGGGCGACGTAGCCGACCGCGTAGGTGCCGAGGGAAGCGATCAGTGCGACCGTCGGATTGCCTGCCGGGAAGAAGATTCCGGGGAAGACGAGGGCTGCGGCCTGGGCGTAGACGAACCAGTCGTAGTACTCGAGGGCGCTGCCGATCCAGCCGCTGGCGGCGGCTTTTTTGGTTGAGCTGGATTGGCGCGGTCCGGTTGAACTCGCCTGGTTTCGAGTTGCGCTTTTCATGTGGTCCTCCTTTGGACAAAAGCTGTGTGGGGCGGTCCCGTCGTTGGGTCGCCGGCCCGGGCGGAAGGCGAAGCGTCTCGCGCCGTAAAGGGTTGCGGGGGAAGGCTGTTCGCTAAGCCCCTGGTTTTGAATCCCTCAAGTCTTGTGGAATGCGCTTTCCAGCTCGTCGTTCTTCAACGGTAGGGTGTCGTCAGTCACATGTCAACAGCTGGTTGGAAAGCGCAGAATCCCGGGAATTTCAGTGCGTTCGGGAGCCGGGCAGCACGAATCGCCGCACGCGAAAACGCGGGCGAAACAGTGGTTCCGGCGTGGCGTTGCTGTTAGCTGCGGCCGGGTGGCGTTCCGGCCGGACCGTCCGCCCTGCCCTGTGCGGAAAACAGGCTGGCGGCTTCGCCAGGGGAGACCTTGCCGTCCACGATCCAGGCGCTGAAGGAGCGGACAACGGACTCGCCGGCCGCAAGCTCGATCGCCGTGTCCCATGCCATGGCCGAACCGACTCCCGGATAGTCCGAGAGGCGGACGAACCACGGATCCGCCGCTTCCGGCAGGGCTTGGAACACCACGCTGGCAGGCCCGTCCGGGAAGTCGGCCGTCCAGGCCAACCATTGCGCTGCCGAGCCGTGGACCTCGGCTTCCCCACGGCGTTCTGCCGTGAAAACGTCGGCATTTGTACAGGGCGGAAAGCGCCAAAAGAACCCGCCATAGCCACTGCCGACGGCGCCATTTGGCCCGGGTCCGCCAAGCGAGGCATCGACGACGGCGGCCAGTTCAGTCGTGAGGTCGAGCCGCCAAATGCGGCCGTCCACTGTGCGGGCATGTGTTCGACGGCGTTCCCTGAGGAGTTCGCGCCCGTCGGGCGCCTGCCACGACAGGTGCTGGTCGAGGACGCCGTCGCCCGCCTCGCTGGAAATCGACACCATCCGGCCATGGTCGGGACGTTCTTCGTAGCGGCCCGATTCGCGTTGGTAGGTCTTGCCGCCCCAGAAGTTGACGCCGTTGACGTCCTGCAGGGCAATGCCGACGCCGAGATGCCACGGGTGGTCGGTGGGCAGGTGGTCGGTGACTGCTACGCCCGCGAGCGTACGCACAGGATGCAGGTAGGGGCGGGGGGACAACCGCCCCGCGACGGCGGTTCCGTTGCGGACCATAACCAGTGCGTTGCTGTCGCGCGGGTCCCCGCCGGGTGTCCCGCCGTCGTGATTGCGGACGGGCAGGACGGTAGTGCCCGCGGCGGGACGCGCCCACGGCAGGGCGAGCTCGCTGAAGGTGGCATGGGCCGCCGTCGCGCGTTCCAATGCGTCCTCAATCCCCGTGATTACGGCGCGGGCCGCATCGCCTTCACCCACCCAAGTGAGGTATTTCCCGGGAATTTCGGCAGGCGGTTCGGCGGTCCGAATGGCTTCGACGACGCGCATGAAGGCGCCGCTGTCCTCGAGCCCGCTCAGCAGCGCAGTCCCTTTGTCCTGCGTGGATTCCCGGTTCTGCAAATACTCCAGGAGGTTCTCGGTGAGGTCGTCCCGGCCGAACGATTCGTGACGTACGCCAGCGCCTGAGCTGACCGTGAGGCGGTCCTCGGTGTAGTGGAACACCGCTGTGCCTTCTGTTCCCTGCAGGGTGATGTAGGGTTCCACGGACTCGGTGGCGCACAACGTGAGCGCGCAGGTTATGGGAAGGCCTGCGGACGTGCGGATGCGGATGACCGACGTGTCGTCCGACTCGATCCGGTTGGCCCTGTAGAGATCGGTTTCCACCGAGGCGACGTCGCCCACGGTCCGGGCTCCGGCGATGTGCAGTGCCGTGGCAATGGCGTGAGCAAGGGGATTCGTGGCTACTCCATCCACGACGTCGACGCCGTCAAGGCTCCGCTTGCCTGCCCAGCGGGAACGCTTGTAGTAGGCGCGGTCCCGCACCCAGCGCCCAGTGGCGGAAATGCCGATGACCGTGCCGATCTCTCCCGAGCTGCGAAGTTTGTCGATTGCCTTGAAGGCGTGCGAGCCCAGGCTCTGAAAGCCCACCTGGATGCTCCTGCCGGCAGCGTTGGCAGCTTCCAGGAGGCGGTCAAAGTCGGAGAGGGACGCGACCGGCGGCTTTTCCAGGTAGAGATCGGCGTGGGGGAGCGCAGCGAGTGCCAGCGGCGCGTGGGTCTGGATCGGCGTCGCGATGATCACGAGGTCAAGGCTTTCGGATTGCGCCAACAAATCGTCCGCGGTGCTGAAGACGGCGGTCTCTTCCGGCAGGGTTCCGGCGGCTGGAGGATTCGGATCGGCCACGGCAACGAGCCTTAGGGTTCCGGCGGACTGGAGCCTGGCGAGGTTGTCGAGGTGGTGTTGTCCGAATCCGTGCACTCCGATCAGGGCCACCCGGAAGGGGTCCCTGTCCGGTCCGGGGTGATGGTGAGGACTGGTTGAGGCGGTTGTACCCATGGCTCTCCTGTTGCGGGATGGCGGTTCGTGGATAACGGCTGGTAATCGTGGCGGGTAAGCGCATTCCAATGAAGTGGATCACACCATCCTAGCCCCTTGACGGCAACAATGGAACGATTCAAAAAGGCCGCTTGGTTCTTGCCCGTGGAGCGGTGTCCGACGGCGGAAATTGCCTTAGGTGGGAACGGTCTCCGTGCTGCGGCGAAGGGTGACGACGCCGGTAACCGGCATTGCGTTGTCGGTTTCGGACCAGCCGAGGCTGCCGAGGGTTGCGAGGCGTCCGATGTCTTCCAGCGGGAGGCTTACCGTGGTCAGGGCCGGGCGGAAATCGCGGAGTGTCTCGATGTCGTCGAAGCCGGCGATGGCCGCGTCCCGCGGGATGCTCAAGCCCTGTTCGCGAAGCGCGGCAACAGCACCGATGGCCATCACGTCATTCACCGCGAACAAGCAGGCCGCGGGTTGATTCGACGCCGGATCTTGGCTTGACTTGATCCGGCCTGCGATCTCGAGGCCGGCCTGGTACCCGCCCGCACGGTCAAACCCGGTGTGGATGACCTCGGCCTCGGGCAGGCCGGCGGCGAGCAAGCCGCGCTGGAAGCCCCGGATGCGGTCATCGGACGTCAGGAGCCCGTCGGGACCTGCGATGATGACGAATTTCGCTGTGTGCTCCGCGGCCAGGGCGCGGGCGAGCTCCGTTGCGAGCTCTTCATTGGGAACAGGAACCACGTGGTAGCCGTCGGCGGAAGCGCCCACCACAGGATGGCCGACGATGCCCACTTTCCCGCCGTTGCTGCAGTAGCGGTCGAGTTCCGCTGCAAGCTCTTGGTTGTCCTTGGCATCTTGCGGCCGGGTGGAACGCGATCCCACGATGACAATGGAATCGGCACGCCGGGCGGCGAAGGCTCCGACTGCCGCTTGCTCATCGGCGGGAGTGCCGCTTGTGGTCGCGAGCAGGACCATTTTTTGATGTTCCCGGGCCGCGCTTTGGACGCCCCGGGCTATGGTCGAAAAATAGGGGTCCGCGATGTCGTGGACAACAAGGCCAATGAGTCCCGAACTTGACCTCGCCAGCCCCTGGGCTTGGGCATTGGGAATGTAGCCGAGGGAACGCGCGGCCTCCTTGACCCGCTCGGCGATCTCAGGCCCGGGAGTCCTCGCCGAACCATTAAGGACACGCGACGCCGTTGCCGGCGACACCCCCGCCAAGCGTGCCACTTCGGCAAGCGTGCTTGCAGCCAACCCAAACTCCTTTGTCCGTTTGCCATTTCCGCCCGATAAACGCGAAGGCTCACTCAGACAACAGCATATCCGCCGGGGAAAACGCTTGCCAGAAATCCTGCGGTGAGCCTTTGCACCGGATCTTGCCCAGGCCGGGGACTCGGCGAAGAATCATGGCCATGAGCGGATTTGTGGATTCGAGGAGCGAAAGGCGGCGCGCAGGCATTGGCACGGCCGTGTTTGCAGCGGCGCCGTTGGCAGTGACGGTGCTTGGTCCGTGGCTTCTGACCCGGTGGGAGGTGCGGCGGCCGGTTCCCGGGGGAGTGCCTGCCCAAGTGGCCGGTGCGGTATTCCTGGTGGGGGGCGCTGGAGTCATCGCCAATTCGTTTGTCCATTTCGCCGTGGAAGGCGTTGGTACTCCTGCGCCGTTTGCCCCGCCGAAGCATCTGGTTGTGGGCGGGTTGTACCGCTTCGTCCGCAATCCGATCTACCTTGCGGTTGTTGCAGCGGTCGCGGGTCAGGGCTTGCTCCTGGGCCAAGCGAAGTTGCTCGGGGCGGCAGCGCTTGGCGTGGTTCCGGTGGCCGTCTTCGTGAGGTTCTACGAGGAGCCGGCTTTAACCCGGAAATTCGGCGCGGAATACACCGTGTACAAGGAAAACGTGCCCGGCTGGTTGCCGCGCCTCACACCGTGGCGGCAAGCCAAGCCGAAAGACAACCTGGCCTAGCGCGCCGGATAAGGAATGCGGTCAAGATCGTTGGCCGCGAGCACCACCGCATCGCGTGCGCGGTTGCGTGCCTGTTCGGCGAGTGGTCCGACGTCGGGGTAGCGCGAGGAAAAATGGGTGAGGACGAGGGTCCGGGCGTTCGCGGAGCCAGCTAGTTCCCCGGCTTGCCCGGCTGTGAGGTGGCGGAATCGCGAGGCGAGATCGGCGTCGTCGTCGCTGAAGGTGCATTCGGCCACGAGCAGGTCAGCGCCGTCGGCGAGTTCCTCGGCGCCTGTGCAAGGGGCGGTGTCCATGACGAACGCGAAGCTTGGACTGGGAGGCAGCCCTTTCGCATCCGGTCCCGCATGTGAATTCGGCCCCCCATTCCCATCCGGTTCCGTGCAGCGATATCCATAGGTTTCGATCCGATGTTCCAGCGCCCTGATATACAGGCCCGGAGCGATAGCCTCGGCCGCCCGGTGGCCAGGACCGTTGTGTTCGAGTCCCCCATAGGCAAAGCCCCCATGCGGATGCAGGCGGAGATCCACGCCCGGGGAGGCAATGGACACGAGGGCGCGCACGGTCTCTTCCCCCGAGGCGGGGTAGTGGAGGTGGATGGGATGCTCCACTTTGTCGAGGGCCATGCGGGACAGGACCCCGGGCAATCCGTAGCAGTGGTCGCCGTGGACATGCGTGAGGCAGATCCGGGTGATCCGTGAGGTGTCGACACCCGCCAACAGCATCTGGCGCTGCGTGCCTTCTCCAGGATCGAAGAGGAAGTCTCCGTCGTCGCGGCGCAGCAGGTATCCGTTGTGGTTGCGGGTCCGCGTGGGGACCTGGGAAGCGGTGCCGAGGATGAGCAACTCGCGCATGCAGTCCAGTCTGCCACTCGATCGCGACGACGGGAGACCCCATTGTGGGGGTCCGCAACCGGGCATAGGGTGGAATGGTGGGCGGGTACATCTGCCCCATTGAAGCAGGCTTAGGACAGGCGTTGCATGGACGTTGATCCGATCGTTGACACTTTCCGCCGGCCACTGCGGGATTTGAGGATTTCGGTTACCGACCGTTGCAATTTCCGCTGCGTGTACTGCATGCCGAAGGAGATCTTCGGCCGGGACTTCGCCTTCATGCCCAAGGACCAGCTCCTGACCTTCGAGGAAATCACCCGGCTCACCTCCATCGCTGTCGCGCACGGAGTGCGGAAGATCCGACTCACGGGCGGAGAACCGTTGCTGCGGAAGGACATTGAGGATCTTGTCCGGATGCTGGCAGCGCTGCGCACACCCGCGGGCGAAGCACCGGATATCGCCATGACCACCAACGGTTCCGTCCTCGCGCAGAAAGCGCAACTCCTCAAAGATGCGGGCCTGAATCGCGTGACAGTCTCGCTGGACTCCCTCCGGGAAGAGACCTTCCAAGCGATGAACGACGTCGGCTATCCCGTGGCCAGGGTCCTCCACGCCGCGGACGTCGCCCGGGACGCAGGGCTGGGACCCGTCAAGATCAACATGGTGGTCAAGCGGGGGAGGAACGACCAGGACATCCTCGACATGGCCAGCCACTTCCGAGGAACCGGATTCATCTTGCGGTTTATCGAATACATGGATGTTGGAGCCTCCAACGGCTGGAAAATGGACGAGGTAGTGCCGTCCGCGGAGGTCCTGTCACGCATCAACACGGTCTTCCCGCTGGAACAAGTGCCACCCAATTACCCGGGAGAAACGTCCGACCGCTGGCGCTACACTGACGGCAGCGGTGAAATCGGGGTCATCTCAAGCGTCACGCAAGCCTTCTGCCGCGGCTGCACCCGGGCTCGCCTGTCTGCGGACGGCAAGCTGTTCACGTGCCTCTTTGCAACGGCTGGCACCGACTTGCGGGCCTTATTGCGCGGCGGCGCGTCCGACGTCGAACTTTCCGCCGCGCTGTCCGCGCTCTGGGGTGGCCGCACAGACCGCTATTCCGAACTGCGCGGGGCCCGCACGTCCGGGGCGCCAAAAGCGCCCCGGAAGATCGAGATGTCCTATATCGGCGGGTAACGGGGCCGAACCTGCGCAACGACGGCGAATGAGCTACCGGTTCCGCCACTTTGTCCCGAGTCCGCTTGCCGGATGTCGCCGGTCGGCGCGAATGGCGGCTGCCGCTTCGGCCAGGGCGTCGTAGTTATGCCCGCTGACAAAAGCGTCACAATAGGGGAGCGCAGCAGCCATGCCGCCCACCAACGGCTGGTAGTCCATGCCGGCCTTCCGCGGATTCACCCAGACGATCCGGTAGGCCAAGCGCCGCAGTCGCGCCATCTGGGCGTCCACGAGCGCCGGCGCGTCCTGGGCCCAGCCGTCGGAGAGCACCACAATGACTGCGCCCCTGGCAAGCCCGCGCCGGCCTTGGCCGTCGATGAAGTGCCGCAGGCTCTCGGCCAGCCTTGTGCCGCCGGCCCAATCGGGGGCGGCGGCTGCTCCCAGAGCCAGGGCTTTGTCAACGTTCCGGTTCGAAAGCTGCCGTGTCAGCCGGGTCAGCCGGGTGGAAAACACGAATGCCTCGGCCTGGGCCCCAGCCACTGCGCCCTGCAGGAGGGACAGGAAGACCTGTGTGTAAGGTTCCATGGACCCGGATACGTCGCACAGGAACACCAAGCGGCGCGGGCGTGGGCGACGGTGGGCAAACACCAGCGAGCTTGTGTCGGCGCCCGTGCGCCGTGCCGCACGGATAGTGCGCCGGAGGTCCAGCTCGCCTCCGGCATGTGCCCATTGGCGTGTCCTTCGGCTTCGGCGTTCCGGAGTGGACAGCACGATGCGCCGGACCAGCTGCCGCACGTGGGCGGTTTCGTCCGGAGTGAGTTCGGCGAACGACTTCTCACGCAGGAGCTCGTCAGGGGAGGCCATGGCCAGGATTGCCTCCCGCTCCGGTGCGCCGGACTCGTCAGCGGTCCCGGCGCCTGGGGAGGCAACGGGTGCCCGTGGCGCCGGGTCGTGACTGGCTGTGCTGGCCGGGCCTTGCCCGGTTGCTGCCCGGGTCACCTCCGCTGAGCCAACCGCGGGCGGACTGTTGGTATCGCCGCGGGCGTCGGCCGGATCGAGCAGTCCGTCAAATGCGGACGAAAAGACCGCGTCGAATACCGGCAGCTGTTCCCGCGAGGAGACGAGTATCACCCGGCACGTCCAGTACAGCCGATCACGGGCTGTTGGAGGGATGATCCTGAGTGCCTGGGCGAGCCACGCTGTGCGGTCCGGCGAGCTCGGCAGCCCTGCCCGGCGCAGGGCAGTGCTGAAACCCACCGCGAAGGCGGCAGCTTCGATGTCCACCGGGCTGCCCTTGGGAGCCCCGCTAGTCATGCCCGCCAGCCACCCATGCGGGGCCGCGTGCCCACGCAAGGTCCAGATCGTCGCGATTCTTCACGACCGCGCCCCAGGTTTGCTTCACGGCAACCGGATCCAGGCGTTCCACGCCAAGCACGCTCAGCGCGGAGACCCAGTCGATGGCCTCTGCGATGCCCGGGGGTTTGGCCATGTCGAGGGACCGCAACCTGGTGATGGCGGATGCTGCATCAAGGGCCAGGGGCTCGGCGCTCCCAGGCACCCTCCGGCGAACAATCGCGGCGATCCGCTCGGGCTGGGGGTAGTCAATCCAGTGGTAGAGGCAGCGTCGGGTCAGCGCGTCGTGCAAGTCCCTGGTCCTATTCGATGTCAGGACGACGACAGGCGGGTGCGTGGCCCGGATAGTACCCAGCTCGGGAATCGAGACCGCTGCCTCGGCGAGAAGCTCGAAGGTGAAGGCTTCGAACTCTGCGTCGGCCCGGTCGATCTCATCCAGCAGCAGTACGGCCGGTCGCGGACCGGGGTGCTCGATCGCCTTCAGCAGCGGCCGACGCAGCAGGTATTTTTCGCCAAAAAGCTCGGCCTCCTCGACGTGGACATCCCGGACCTCCGCCAAACGGATGCTCAGGAGTTGGCGTGGATGATTCCACTCGTAGAGTGCCTCGCCCGCATCGATGCCCTCGTAGCACTGCAAGCGATACAAGGGAGTGTCGAGCACCTTGGCCAACGCCTTCGCCGCCTCGGTCTTCCCGACGCCGGCCTCGCCCTCCAACAGGATAGGTTGGGGCAACCGGACCGAGAGGAACAGCGCGGTAGCCAGTCCGACGTCGGCAAGGTAGTCGACGTCGTCCAGCGCGCTCATGAGCGCGGAAACGTCCGGAACCAGGCGCCGGACATCGTCTTCTGCACCTGCCCGCGCCGGCATGGTCACTGGGCACGTTCCAAGTGGGAGGCGGCCCGCGTGGGGCCGGACGCTCCGGGCGCCGGAATGAGTCGGTCCGCCCGGAACTCAGGACGCGGCGGCATAGCGCTCCGGTTCCGCGAGGAAGGCTCGCCTGCATCCAGGGGAACAAAAGTAGTATGTCGTTCCGGCGTATTCGGCATGCAGTGTAGCCTCCACCGCAGCGACGGTCATTCCGCAGACGGGGTCGACGGCGCTCGTCGGCGACGCCGGGGGCGCCGGTTCCGCCGTCGAAGGCTCCGGAGTGGCAGGCTCTGCCGGGGCCCGCTCTGCGGCCCGGCCAGTGGAACGTAAGGACACGAGTTCCGCAAGGATCGACAGCGCGATCTCGGCGGGTGTTCGGCCGCCCAACATCAGCCCGGCCGGGCTGTGCACCCGCGCACGCTGTTCGTCGTCGACGTCGAGTGACGCCAGGACGGCGGCTCCGCGCGTGCGGCTCGCGACAAGGGCGACGTATGGCACACCAAGGCGCAGTGCGGCTTCCAGCGAAGGCTCCTCGTCCCGGCCCTGTGACGCGACAATGAGGGCGGCGTCGTCTGCCCGTGGTTCAGCAGCATTTCCGTCGGTGAGTTCCATGTCCAAGTCAAGGATTGTCCCCAAGGCGCCCAAGGCTTGTGCCACGGGGGTCGCGCCGACCACGACTACCCGTGCAGGTGGCATTTGGGGCTCGAGGAAGATCTCCACGGCGCCGCCGCTAAGGCAGGGGTTTGCGACCTCCACGGCGCCCTCCTGGCTGATGCGGGACGGCTCGCCCGGAACGACGCGCAGCAGCAGCGGTTCGTGCTTCGACAGCGTCTGCAGGCCATATTCGCGCACGGAAGCCTCGACGCAGGTGCCGCCGAGGAATCCGTCGATTTCCCCGTTTGCGAGCACCAAGGCCGTGTCGCCCGCGTGGGCACTGGTCGGGTGCTGGGCGCGCACTACCGTGGCGCGCACAAAGGGCTCGCGGCGCCCTACGAGTTCCTGCGCCTTCGCCGCCAGGGCTTCTCCGTACGCGGGCACGTCACACCGGCGGCCTGGCTCGTCCTTGCATGGCTTCCCAGACCCGGGCCGGGGTGCATGGCATGTCCATGTGCGTCACGCCGAATGGAGCCAAAGCATCGACGATAGCGTTGACGATGGCAGGCGGGGACCCGACAGTGGCCGACTCGCCGATGCCTTTGGCGCCGATCGGGTGGTGCGGCGACGGCGTCACAGTAAAGCCGGTCTCCCAGTCCGGGACTTCCATCGCCGTGGGGATAAGGTAGTCCATGAACGAGCTGCTGAGGCAGTTGCCTGCCTCGTCGAATGCGATGATTTCCATCAGCGCCATCCCGACTCCGTCCGTGAGCCCGCCATGGACCTGGCCCTCGATGATCATCGGGTTGATCCGGGTCCCGCAGTCGTCCACAGCAATGAAGCGCCGGACCTTGACTTGGCCGGTTCCCGCGTCGACGTCCACCACGCAGATATATGCCCCGAACGGAAACGTCAGGTTCGGAGGGTCATACGTCACTTCCGCATCCAGATTGCCGTCGATGCCATCTGGCAAGGGCACTGTGCCATGGGCCGCGAAGGCGATCTCGGTGATGGTCTTGCCGACGCTGGGATCGCCCTTGACGAACCAGCGGCCCTTTTCCCACTCGAGGTCTTCGGGCCGGGCTTCAAGCATCGCCGCGGCAATGAACTTCGCCTTGTCCCGGACCTTGCGCGCCACCAGCGCGACTGCGCCGCCGCTGACCGGCGTCGACCTGCTGCCGTAGGTGCCGAGGCCGAAGGGCGTTTGGTCAGTGTCGCCGTGGACCACGTCAATGCTCTCGGGCGGGATGCCGAGCTCCTCTGCCACGATCTGGGCGAAGGTGGTTTCGTGGCCCTGGCCCTGGCTCTGCACGGAGATCCTCACGACGGCCTTGCCGGTCGGATGCACGCGGAGTTCAGCACCGTCGGCCATGCCGAGTCCAACGATGTCAAAGTGCTTGCGCGGCCCGGCGCCGACGGTCTCCGTGAAGAAGGACACTCCGATACCCATCAACTCGCCGCGCCCGCGCTTTTCGCGCTGTTCGCGTCGGAGGTCCTCGTACCCGGCCATTTGCATGGACAGCCGCATGGCTGGCTCGTAGTTGCCCGAGTCATATACCCAGCCTGTCTTGTTCGCATAGGGGAATTGTTCCGGCTTGATGAAATTCTTCAGCCGGAGCTCGGCCGGGTCCATGTCCAGTTTCCGGGCCAGGACATCCACCATGCGCTCCACCAGGTATACGGCTTCCGTGACGCGGAATGAGCAGGCGTATGCCACACCGCCCGGTGCCTTGTTGGTGTAAACGCCCGTGACTTTGCAATAGGCCGCCTTCAGGTCGTAACTGCCCGTGAAGATGGAGAAGAATCCGGCCGGGTTTTTCGTGGGCTGCGCAGTGGCATTGAAGGCGCCGTGGTCAGCCAGCACACTTGTCCGGACTGCGAGGATCTTGCCTTCCTTGGTGGCTGCGATCTCGCCCTGCATGATGTAATCGCGGGCAAACGACGTCGACATCAGGTTTTCCGAGCGGTCCTCCACCCACTTCACCGGCTTGCCGGTGACGATCGAGCCGACGACAGCCAGGACGTAACCGGGATAGATACCCACTTTGTTGCCAAAGCCTCCGCCGATATCGGGGGAGACGATCCTGATTTTGTGCTCTGGAATGCCGGCGACTATTGCGTACAACGTCCGGTGGGCATGCGGGGCCTGGGTGGTTTCGTAGAGGGTCAGCCTCCCGTCGACCGGATCGAAGTCCGCCACGGCACCGCACGTTTCCATGGGCGCAGGGTGCACGCGCGGGTACACAACCTCCTGGGCGACCACGACGTCGGCGGTGGCGAACACCGCTTCGGTTTCGGCCGCGTCGCCGACTTCCCAGTCGAAGATCCGGTTGTCCGTCCGCCCTTCGATATCGTCACGGATGACTGGCGCTCCGGGGTCCAGGGCGCGGCGGGCATCAACCAAGGGCGGCAGCACGTCGTATTCGACGTCGATCAGCTCCAGTGCGTCCCGCGCGGCGTAGCGGTCCTCAGCGACGACGAATGCGACCTCCTGGCCTTGGAACCGCACCTTGTCGGTCACGAGGACTGCCTGAACGTCGGCGGACAGGGTAGGTGCCCACGCCAGGTTGAGGCCTTGCAGGTCCTTGCCGGTGATGACGGCACGTACTTTGGGATGTGCCAACGCCTCGGTGGTGTCTATTGAAACCAACCGGGCATGCGCAACGGGTGCGCGCAGGATGGCGCCATGCAGCATGCCCGGCAGGACGATGTCGTCAATATAGTTGCCCTTGCCGCGGACGAACCGCGGGTCTTCCTTGCGCTGGATGCGGCCGAACCCGATCGGGCGGTTTGGGTCTCCGGCTGCCGGGTTGGGCGCATGCTCCTGTGTGGTGGTCATGCTGTCACCTCTTCAGAGTTGCTCTCGCCGGTACCGGCGCCATCCGCCGCGGTGTCCGTCACGGCGGGATGGGCGGCGGCCCACTGAACCGAACGGACGATGGTCGCATAACCGGTGCACCGGCAGATCTGGCCGGAAATCGCTTGGCGGATTTCGGAGTCGTCGGGATGCGGATTGCGGTCCAGCAAGGCCCTGGCGGTGAGCATCATGCCTGGCGTGCAGAATCCGCACTGCAGTCCGTGTTCTTCCATGAATCCTTGTTGAACAGGATCGAGAGCGCCGCCGACCACCAGTCCCTCGACGGTGCGGATGTCGTGTCCGTCGGCCATGGCCGCGAGCACGGTGCAGGATTTCACCGGTTGGCCATCCATCAGGACGACGCAGGTGCCGCAGTTGCTGGTGTCGCATCCCCAGTGGGTGCCCGTCAGTCCGAGGTTCTCGCGAATGAAGTGGACGAGCAACACGCGGGGTTCGATGTCCCGGGTCACTGCCTCCCCGTTGACTGTCATGCTGACCTGCATTGTCTTCAGCCTTCCTCTGCACCTGTGGCGCGGACACACGCACGCCGAAGGACCCGCCGGGTGAGTTCGTCGGCCAGATGCCGCTTATAGTCCACCGGTCCGCGCTGGTCGTCGACCGGGTGACAGGCGGCGGCTGCGATGCGCGCGGCCTCGACGAACAGATCCTCCTGTGGCTGCTGTCCTCGGAGCACGGCTTCGGCCTCTCCGACCGTACCGTCCAGTCCAACCGACGTGAGCCCTACAGCAGCCTCTTCGATCGTTCCGTCTGCGGAGAGCACGACGGCGGCCCCCGCCGCTACGACGGCCCAGTCACCGACCCTGCGTTCGACCTTCTCGTAGGCGCTTCCCGAACGCGGGCGGATCGTGAAGCGGATCTCGCAGAGCAACTCGTTCTGAGCTACGGCGGTTTCGTAGGGGCCGCGATGGAAGTCCGACATGGGGACGATCCGTTCGCCGCCAGGCCCGCGGATCACGGCCTTGGCCCGCAGGACATCGCAGACCGTGGACAGGTCCTCGGCCGGATCCGCTTGGCAGAGCGAACCGCCAATAGTGCCGCGGTTGCGGACTACAGGGTCCGCGATCACAAGCTCGGCGTCTCTCACTATAGGAAAGAGGCCTGCGACTTCGGTTGACTCGAGGAGCGCTGTGTGGCGGGTTAATGCACCCACGCACAGCTGGTCGCCTTCCCGGCGAATGAAGTCCAGTTCCGCGAGGTCGTTGATGTCGATCAGCCATTCCGGCCGGGCGAGCCTCAGTTTCATCATTGGCAGCAAACTGTGGCCGCCGGCAATGGCCCGGGACTCCGGACCGTGGCGTTCGAGGAGTGCCAGCGCGTTGGCGACATCGCTTGCGCGCTCATAATCGAATGGAGCCGGAATCTGCACTATCCACCCCTTAGGGCCAGACGTCCGCGGGATGCAGGACGGGATTGATGATCAGTCTTCCTCGCGTGGAAGTACCAAACGAAGGATCCCGCACGCTATCAAGGCGAACAGGAATCAAAGCGAACGGGAAATTCGCTGGCCCGGGGCCGGATAATTGCGGCGGCCGCCCTACGCCGACCACAAGAACGAGTTCTTCCCGGTGGTGTCCTATGTCATCCCGAAGACATCGATTCGTGAAATTCCGGCCCGTCCTGCCGCCACGGTCCACCTGAGGCTCCTTCCAAAATGGACCCCATGATGTGAAGTCTCCTCCGGCCTCCTGCCCGTGTCCATACTGCAGTGCCAAGCGAAATCCGGCACCGCCGCGCCATACGAAATCTTCCGGATTGCCCGGCGGGTAAGCGTTTCTTACGCTTCAGCCATCGCCGTGCACGGCGCCTCCACCAATGCCCCGGTATGCCACGGGCGGCCGGTACGTTCCCGTGGCGGAAGAGGATGGTGGCGCGGTTTCGGAACGGGTAGCGGCGGCAGCACCTCGGCGCTTGACGGCTGCCGCGTTGGCGCCGTCGCCGGTGTTGCGCGGACCGGGACTTCCGGGCACAAATCGGTGATCAGGCCCATTCCGGCATATTCCCGCACATCGCTGATGCCCACCACGGCGGCGGGCTTGTCGGGAAAAGACCTTGAGACGGCCACCACGGTTCCGTCCGGAGCTTTGAGCCTGAATCTGAAGCTCGTGTCCTCGTCGATAAAGAGTTCAAACATACCGGCCACGTAAATCCTCCTGAACTGCGGGCGCCTGGCGACGCCCGGTAGGTCTCGCCGGGTCCAGGGCGCATCGTCGCGCCCCAGTCGTCTTAGTCCGGCAGTTGGATCATTTGACTCACGGTGGGTGATGCCCGCCACAGTGTGATTAACCACCCTACGGGTAAGAGCGTGGGCTGGCTAGTGCACGTGGGGCACGGCTTTGAGCATTCTTTCCGTCTAGGCGAGCCGGTTCCGGACGATCTCGCTGACGGCCTTGCCGTCGAAGCGGCCGGCGACCTTGGCCGTGACGGGCTTCATTACTGCGCCCATCTGCCGGCTCGAGAGCTCTTGGCCATCGGCCTTGAGCGCCGCGACCACCTCATCGACGATCGCCTCGACTTCAGCCTGGGTCAACATCGCGGGGAGGTACGTCTCGATGACTTCGGCTTCGGCGATTTCCGCTTCGGCGCGCACCGTTTCTCCGGCTTCCGCGTAGATCCGGGCGGTGTCGTGGCGCTTGGCGGCCTCCTTCTGCAGCAGGGCAGTTACCTGCGTGTCGTCCAGCTCGATTGGTGTCTTGCCGGACTTCTCACGCGTCTCGATCTCGCCCAGGACGTTGCGCACCGTGGTGAGCGCGGTCTTGTTGCCGTCCCTCATATGGACAACGACGTCGGCGTGCAGGCGTTGTTTCAAGGTACCCATGGCAGTTTCCTCTCCTTTTACGACTGTGCACGGCCGCGGCGGGCGACGGCGTCGATCGTCACCGCAGCGACCAGAACCAGTGCCGTGACAACGTACTTGGCCGGCGCACTGTAGCCCTGCAGTCCCATCCCGTTGTCGATCGCCGCGATTACCAGCCCGCCGAGGACGCCGTGCAACACCTTGCCCCGGCCACCGAACAGGCTCGTGCCGCCGATTACGGCAGCCGCCACTGCGTAGAGGACCAGCGTGCCGCCGTCGTACGAAGTAGAGACCGAGCGGAGCCGGGACGCATAGACGACGCCGCCTATGCCTGCCGTGAAGGAGGCGAGCATGAACGCGAGCGTACGGATGCGCGCAAGGCTGACGCCGGCCCGTCGCGCGGCCTCGGCATTGCCGCCGATAGCGTAGACGTAGCGACCGAACCGCGTGCGGCCCAGCAGCAACGTCCAGGCGGCGAGGACTCCGAGGACAACAAGCAGCACCCACGGCACGCCGCTGATTTCCACCAGATTGCCGCGGTTGGTGTTGCACAACCAGACGACGGCGATCCCGGCGGCGAGCACGCCCGTGATTTTGAGGGCGCTCACACTTGCGGGCGGCGCGACCAGCCCGCTCCTTCGCCGGCGGGCGTCCCGCAGCCAGGTCCAGGCGCTGAACGCGCCGGCGACCACGAGCATCACGATCCAGCTGGTGACCGGACTCAGGTTTCCGCTGGCGATGTTGTTGATCACGGTGTCATTGATGGGCACCACACCGCCACTACCGAGGATGATCAGCATCACTCCGAGCCACCCGAGTTGGCCGCCGAGCGTCACGACGAAGGATGGCAGGTGGAGGCGGGTAATGATAGTGCCCTGCAGCACCCCAATCCCGGCGCAGGCGATCAGCCCGACAGCCATCGCGGCCCACCACGGCCAGCCGGTCGATTCCTGGACGAGTTCGGCCATGATGACACCGCCCACGCCACCGACGTATCCGATGGACAGGTCGATCTCGCCGAGCAGGAGTACGAAGATCTGCCCCATGGCGAGCAGCATGAAGACGGAACCTTGAATCAGCAGGTTCACCAAGTTGCCGGCAGTGAGGAAATTCGGATTGAGCGTCTGGAAAAGCACCGAGATCAGGAGCAGCCCGCCGAGCACCGGCAACACTCCGCTCTCGCCGCCCCGAACCCGAGCGAATGCCGCTCGGAAATAGTCGGGCAGCGACGTGGCCGTGATGACAGGGTTGAGGGCCAGAGCTGCGTCCCGCTTGGCAGCCGCGGTCGTCGGCTCGTCCGGGGCGATAGCTGTGGTCGTCGTCTCGTCAGGAGGAGGCTCGGGGGCGGGTACGATCGGGCGTTCGATCTGCGGTGACCCCGCGATTTCGTGCCTTGCCCGATCGGAGAAGCCGGACGTCATCAGATCGACCACGATCTGTCGGTCGAGTTCAGTGACGGGCCGAATCGCTACGAGCCGGCCAAGATGGAGCACGGCGATGCGGTCCGCAACGTGGAAAACATCGTTCATGTTGTGCGAGACCACGAGGACGGCCACTCCGCGGTCCGCGAGCTGGCGGATCAGGTGCAGGACCACCTCGGTCTGGGCGACGCCGAGGGCAGCCGTCGGTTCGTCCATGATGACGAGTTTCGAGTTCCACAGCACTGATTTCGCGATGGACACGGACTGGCGCTGCCCGCCGGACAACGACGCCACAGGCTGGCGGATCGACCGGACAGTGGTCACGGCCAGGCCCTTCAGCGTTTCGCGGGCGGTGATCTCCATGCTCTCCTCATCGAGGAGAAAATGGCGCACACGCTCGCGGCCCAGGAACAAGTTTTGGACGATGTCGAGGTTGTCGCACAGTGCCAGATCCTGGTAGACGGTCTCGATACCAAGCGCTGCGGCCTCGTGCGGCGAGTTCAAGCGAACTGGCCTGCCCTCCCAAAACAACTGGCCGTCGTCGGGTGCGTGGATGCCGGCAATGCATTTGATCAGGACCGATTTGCCCGCGCCGTTGTCGCCGGCGAGTGCGGTCACCTTCCCAGTCGGCACTTCAAGGGTCACATCCACCAAAGCCTGGACGGGTCCGAAATTCTTGTCGATATCGGCCAAGCGGAGCAGGGGACCGGCCTCGGTGCTGGCCGGACTCCCTGCCCGCGACGGCGTTTCAGGAATCACGCTGTTTCCTTTTGGCGAACTACTGGATACCCGCAGCGGTGCACGCGTCCTTGAGCTGCGTAATGCAGAGGGCGGGGACGCTCACGGCGCCATCCTTGACCACCGTGTCAGCCATGTTCTTCGTGGTCACCCACAGCGGGGTCAACAGAACGGATGCGACGTCGCTCTTGGCTGTATCGTCTGTAGTTTTGCCGTTCAGCAGGGTTGAAGGAATGCTCATGCTCGCCCGGAGGTAGAGCGCTGCCGCGGCGGCAGCCTGGGCCTCGAAGTAGATCGGCTTGTAGACCGTTCCGCATTGGTAGCCCTTCAGGATGTTCTGCAGTCCGGACAAGGACGCGTCCTGGCCGGTGGTCGGGAAGGTCTTGGCTGGAACCTGCTTGCTCTGGAGGTAGGCGATCACTGCGTTGGCGTTGTCATCGTTGGGCGTGACCACGGCGTTGATGTCCGGGTGGGCGGTGTACTGCTGGGCGAAGGTCGTCTGTGCCACAGATGGCGTCCAGGTGCCGGCGGGTTCGCCTGCATTCACGTACTCGTTACTGTCGAAATGCGGTTTGAGCACTGCGTTGTAGCCTTGGGCGAACAACTTCGCGTTGTTGTCGGTCGGGTCGCCGTCCATGATCAGGACGTTCGGCTTGGTGACCTTCCAGTCACCGATGCAGGTGACTTCGCCCTGCCCGATCAACTGGCCCACTTTGACGTTGTCAAAACTGACGTAGGTCCGATCCTTCGCGCCTCCCTTGACGAGCCGGTCGTAGTCGATCACTTTAACGCCGCGGGCGGTGGCTGCAGCCTCGATGGCGGCACCGGATCCGGAGTCGAGGGCGTCGACGAGCAGGACGGACGCTCCGGCCGTGATGTCTGCCTCGGCCTGGGTCTGCATGGTGCTTGCACTGCCTTGTGCGTTGTCGATCTTGAACTTGCTCGCGTCAAGGCCGGCCGCTTCGAAGGCCTTCTTCAAGTACGGAGCGTCAAAAGTGACATATCGCGCGGAGGTGGTGGTATCGGGAAGCAGGACACCGATGAGTCCCTTGCCTTGCGATGCGAGGGAAGTGAGTTGCTTCATTGCCGAGAAATCCGCCGTGAACGCGTCCGCCGAAATCTGCGGGACGGCTCCGCCGGAACTTGCGGTGCTGGGGGTGGACGGGGTGCTTGGGCTTGAACAGGCGGCGAGCGCCGTGACGGCGAGGGCTGCAATGAAGGTGGTTCCGGCGCCTCGGGCAGGGACCTTCATGTGCTTGAACATTTCTTTCCTTCTCATGACTTGCGGAATGCAGGCGAGACGGCGGGTCGCGATCTGAGCGCTGCCGCCCGGGGCGCAGGACGACGCTGGAGATCGAGGCGATTCACGCCGGGCGTGCCGGTAAGCCAGCAACGTGCTGGCTGGGAATCAAGGTCCAGGGACGCGAGATTACGGGATCCTTTCCGGACGAACGTGCCGGTACTCCCGGCACGTTCGTCAATATGTTCTATGACTACGTTGTAGACCCGAAGTTTGTGCTTATCAAGGCTTCGCGCGCGGGAGTTCCCGCCTTAAGCCTTGGACGTTTTCGCGGCTTTTGCGGCTGCCTTGGCCGCCTGCTTGGTTGCCCGGACCTTCGCCAGCGATTCAGGGTCCACGATATCCGCGACCGAGGCAAAGGATCCTTCGAGGCCGTAGGATCCGGCCGCTTCCCGCCAGCCTTCGGCTTGCAATCCGCACTGCTTGCCGAGCAGGGCCAGGAAGATCCTCGCTTTCTGCTCGCCGAACCCCGGCAGTTCCTTCAACCTGCGCAGGACTTCGCCGCCGTCCGGGTTGTCCCGGGTCCAGATGGCGGTGGCGTCCCCGTCCCAATCGTGATGGACCGTCTCGGCAAGGGCCTGGACCCGGCCGGCCATCGAACCCGGGAACCGGTGGACTGCCGGGGTCTCCTTGAAGACTTCGATGAACCCCGCGGGATCGTATTCGGCAATCGTGGCCGGATCGATGGATCCGATGCGGGTTTTGATTTTTTCAGGCCCGGCGAACGCCGATTCCATGGTCACTTGCTGGTCGAGCAGCATGCCCGTGAGAAGGGCAAACGCATCATCGCCGAGCAGCTTGTCGGCTGCGGCATCGCCAGTGATATGCAGTTCCATGGATCAGTCCTCCGTCGCTATTGGGTCTTTCCCAGCCCGGCCTCCGCTACGAGTTCGGTAAGCCAAGGCCGGTGCTCACGGTGGAATACTATTCCCTCGGGCAATCCCTGCACGGTGGGTTCGGATCCCGTGATGTCGATGGTCATGCGGCCTCCTGCCATCGGTGCGTTGGTGATGTGGAGGTCCCCGTAGGACTCCGGCAGGACGGGATCCATCCAGAATCCGCCCCGGGACACGTGCGCGTCATACCGCATGAGGCTTGTCACCAGCATGATCGGAGTGGTCGCGGCCCAGGCCTGCGGCGAGCACGCAGTGGGATACGGTACGGGCTCGGCGAGTTGCTCACGGTCGAATCCGCAAAAGAGCTCGGGCAAGCGGCCGTTGGAGTAGTCGGCAGCCTCGAGGAGGGCCGTAGCGATCCTCTGTGCTTCTTCGATGAAGCCGTAGCGGACGAGGCCCGCCGCGATGATGGCGTTGTCGTGCGGCCACACCGATCCGTTGTGGTAGCTGGCCGGATTGTACGCACCCATGTTGCTGGCCAGGGTGCGGACGCCCCATCCGCTGAACATCTCCGGCGACATGAGGCGCTCCACTACCAAGGGGACTTTGTCGTCGTCGATGATGCCGTGCCACAAGCATTGCCCCATGTTGGAAGCGCATGCGTCGACGGGCCGTTTCCTGCCGTCCAGGGCGACGGCGAAGTAGCCGCGGTCCGGGAGCCAGAATTGCTCGTTGAACCGATTCTTAAGCTGTGCCGCCTCCTCGGTGAGCCGGGCCGCCAAAGGTGCGTCACCGGCGTCGTACGCCATCCACGCACGCGAGAGCAACGCCGTATACACCAGCGCCTGCACCTCGCACAGGGCGATTGGCGGCTCCGCGAGCGTCCCGTCGGCAAAATTGATGCCGTCCCACGAGTCCTTCCAGCCCTGGTTGATAAGCCCTTGGTCATTGAGGCGCGCGTACTCCACGAAACCGTCGCCGTCCTTGTCGCCGTATGTCCGGACCCAGTCCAACGCGCGGTCGGCGTGCGGCAGCAGTGCGGCAATAGTGTCCTTGGCGAAACCCCAGCGGCTCACCGATCCGAGCGTCATCACGAATTGCGGAGTGGCATCGACGCTCCCGTAGTAGACGGATTTGCCGCCCAAGGCCAATCCCGTGGAGACGCCAAGCCTGACTTCGTGCAGGATCTTTCCGGGTTCCTCTTCGCTCATCGGATCCACGACTTTCCCCTGGCGTTCGGCCAAAGTCTGCAGTGTTCCGAGGGCCAAGGAGGGATCCACGGGAAGGGCCATTTCCGAAGCCCACAGGGAGTCGCGTCCGAACAGCGTCATGAACCACGGCGCTCCGGCCGCCACGACGATCCGCTCCGGGTGTGCCGGATCCTCGATGCGGAGCGCGCCGAGGTCGTCGTAGCTTCGGCGCAAAGTCCGTTCGATGGATCTGTTGCCCATGTGAAGCTTGGGAATCTTCGCGACCCACTCCTGGCGGCGCCGGTCGCTCGGCGACAATTCGCCCGCGGACTGCGTCGCGAACCGGCCCGCAGGTTCCGCCTTGTCCGCCGTGAACGGCGCCACACGGAGGGTCGTGCTCCACTCGCCGTGCGGCGGAACAAGCACCAGGTACCTGAGGCCATCATGCCCGACGGCGGCCGCGCCTCCCGTAACCACGATTCCCTTGCGCACGTCATGCCACTCAGCGCTAATGGTGAGCGAGTCCGCAGCCGCGACGCGCGATTCCTTCCAGCGCCGCTGGACGCGGGCCTCCTTCACTTCGAAGAGGTCCGCGAAGTCCGACTCCGCGCCGATGTCAACCGTGCACTCCGCCGGGGCAGTGGAATAGTTCCTGACGGTGATCTCTTCAACGATGCCTCCGCCGACCTCCCGGAGCCGCTCGACGATCAGGTGGCTGTCCGCGTACCCCTCGGAACGCGGGACACGGCCGATGAACAGGGCCCGGTAGGGTTCCTTGGTCTCCGCGGTCAGCGCCTCGAGGCGTTGGCCGTTGACCGTGAGGTTCCAGCGGGAAAGGATGCGTGTGTCTTCGTGGAAGACCCCGTGCGGCTGCTCGGGATGGATGTCTCCGTTCGCCGAGGAAATGCAGAAGGACGAGCCCTCCACCAACGTGATCGTGCCGGCTCCTACTGGTCCCGCGGCCGTGTCCGCGTTCCATCCAGCCATCCCTGCTCCTTCAACGATGAGGATCGGGGCGGCGCCTAAACCGTGCCGAAGGCCGTTCGCCGCCGCACTCTGCGGGATAGACGCTACGCCTCCGCACCCTTCGATGAAAGGTGCGGAGGCTCGCGATCAGGGCTCGAGGAGGACCTTGATGGCACGCCGTTCATCCATGGCGCGGTAGGCCTCGGGTGCTTCCTCGAGCGGCATCACCGAGTCGAAAACCCGGCCCGGATTGATCTTGCCGTCGAGCACGTCGGCCAGGAGTTCCGGGATGTAGGTGCGCGCGGGCGCCATCCCACCTGAAACGGAGATGTTGGTGTCGAACAGGTAGCGCGGGGGGATCTCGGCTCCACCCGTCGGAACGCCCACGAAGCCCAAAGCGCCGCCGGGACGCACGCTGTGCAGGGCTTGTTCCATGGATTCCTTGGTCCCGACGCACTCGAGGACCGAATCGGCAAGGACACCGCCCAGGAGTTCACGCACCCTTGCCACGCCGGCTTCGCCGCGCTCCTCGACAATGTCGGTGGCCCCGAACTCGCGGGCGATGGCCTGGCGATCGGCATGCCGGGACATGGCAATCACGCGCTCGGCGCCGAGCCGCTTTGCCGCCAGCACTCCACAGAGCCCGACGGCGCCGTCGCCAACCACGACGACGGTCCGGCCGGGACCGGCTTTCGCGGCAAGGGCGGCGTGGTGTCCGGTGGCCATCACATCGGACAGCGTCAACAGGCTTGCACGCAGGGCATCCTCCGGTTCCGTGACGCCGGGAACCTTTACCAGCGTTGAATCGGCCAACGGGACCCGGACGGCTTGGCCTTGGCCGCCGTCGATCGCGTGCCCGGTGTCATCCTTGCTGCCCCACCCCGCCAAATGTTCGCAAGCCACGGTGACTCCGTTGAGGCACTGCGGACACGCGCCGCAACTGACCACGAACGGCGCAATCACGAAGTCGCCGACAGCCAAGCCAGTGACGTCCTCGCCGACGCTTTCGACCGTGCCGATGAACTCGTGTCCGATCGCAGTCGGTTTCCGTACCTCCCGCACGCCCCGGTATGGCCAGAGGTCCGAACCGCATACGCAGGCGGCCGAGACTTTGACTACCGCGTCCGTGGGAAGCTGGATGGTCGGGTAGTCGCGTTCTTCAACGCGGATGTCGCCTGGGCCGTGGATGATGGTGGCGCGCATAGTGGCTCCTCAGGTGGTGGTTGTTGGGCTTGGTCGAGTCTAGTCCTGGTGCAGTTGGATGAAGTTCCCGCAGCCGTCATCGAAAACGGCGGTGACGCCCATCGGCCCTTCCGCAGGGTCAGCTTGGAATTTCACGCCCGCGCCCACGAGGCGGTCGTACTCGGCGCGCACATCCGGCACGCCGAAAACGATGGCCGGCAGGCCGGCGTCGTACACGGCGTTCATGTAGTCGGAGCCGATCGGATTGTCGCTGGGTTCCAGGAGGAGGCCCACAGCGCCTTCACCGGCCCCAGGGTCCTTGATGATGAACAAGTTGTATTCGGGCATTGCCATGAGCGTTTCAAAGCCCAGCGTTTCCGTGTAGAACGTGTGGGCGGTTGCGGGGTCCTGGACATGGATGCTGCACATTTTCAGTCTCATGCTCCTAAGCTACCGACACTCGAACGCAGATGCAGTGGCTCCCTACATAAGCCACTGCACGGAGACATTCATTGACAGCAGTGCGTTCGTCAAAGGCGCGAGTATTGCCTTGTCGGCTTCCATGCGGCGAAGCGTCTCAAGGAATTCATCCATTTGGGCGGTAGTGAATCCGCCCTCCCGAAGCTGTCGGATCACCAGGTCTTCGTTTTGCTTACGGGTGTTGCTGAACCTCGGATTGACTTCCAACGGCAACGTTTCCGAATTCACGGCGTAGTGCCACCCCTCGTTCCCCCATGCGCACGGACCACCGTGCGCCAAATTATTCTCGCATGGCAAATGCTACTATCCCCGGGAGTCGATGAATGGGCAAGGAATTGGGGGGTGCTGCGATTACCTATACCGGCAGCATCTCCCGCAGCTCGGGAAACCGGAGTTTCCTTAAGGCGTAACAACCGGCCTCGCCAGGGCGCATCGTCGCCCTCCACGAAAGGAAACTCATGTCCACGTGGCTCATTACCGGATGCTCCACCGGCCTCGGCCGGGCGCTCGCCCGGACGGTCCTCGCCAAAGGCCACAACGCCGTCGTCACCGCCCGCGACGAAAGCACGCTGCAGGACCTCGCCGCTGAATATCCGGAAACTGCGCTCGCCGTCTCCCTCGACGTCACTGACCGCGCACAGATCAGGGACGTCGTCGAGCGCTCCCAGGCCCGCTTCGGCGGTGTCGATGTGCTCGTGAACAACGCCGGATACGGCTACCGCGCGGCGGTTGAGGAAGCCGACGACGCCGACATCCGGCTTCTGTTCGACACGAACTTCTTCGGCGCGGTGGACATGATCAAGGCAGTCCTTCCGGACATGAGGGCGAAGCGTTCGGGTGCGATCCTCAACATTTCCTCCATCGGGGCCCGGATTTCACCGGCAGGATCCGGGTACTACTCAGCGACGAAGGCGGCCCTCGAAGGCTTGTCGGGATCCCTCAACAAAGAGCTTCGGCCGCTCGGCACGGTGACCGCGATCGAGCCTGGAGCGTTCCGCACGGATTTCGCCGGACGCTCGCTCACGCAATCGGCAAGTGCTATCGACGACTACGCGGAAACAGCCGGCAAACGCCGCAAGGAGAACGACACGGTCCACGGCACCCAGCCGGGGGATCCGATGAAAGCAGCCGCGGCGATGCTGTCGGTGGTCGAAAGTCCTAATCCGCCGTCGCTCCTGGTGCTCGGCCGGGACGCTTTCGATGCCTTTGCCGCAGTGGCGGAAGCGCAGCGGGACGAGCTCGACCAATGGAGTGAAACAAGCGTCGGCACGGGCATTGACGCCTGACTGGAATAACCGACTGGAACCGGCAAGGAGAGACCAATGGAATATACGCGCCTCGGGAAATCAGGCCTGAAAGTCAGCCGAATAACGCTTGGTTGCATGAGCTTCGGAGACACAAGCCGCGGCTTCAATGAATGGGCGCTCGGCGACGAGGAAGCCGAGCCGCTTTTCCGGCAAGCCGTCGAGCTGGGAATCACGTTCTGGGACACCGCAAATGTCTACGGATACGGTACGTCGGAAGAAATCGTCGGGCGCGCCATCAAGAAATACACTCGTCGCGAAGATGTCGTCCTCGCAACCAAGGTCAATTTCAAGATGCACGACGGCCCCGGTGGCTCCGGGCTGTCCCGCAAGTCGATCATGGAACAAATCGACGCTTCCCTGGGCCGGCTCGGCACCGATTATGTGGATCTGTACCAGATTCACCGCTTCGACCCGGAAGTACCCGTCGAAGAAACCATGGAAGCCCTCCACGACGTCGTTAAGTCCGGCAAGGCCCGGTACATCGGCGCGTCCTCGATGTGGGCTTGGCAGTTCGCGAAAATGCAGCACACCGCCGATCTTCATGGCTGGACCAGGTTCATTTCGATGCAGAACCAGTACAGCCTGGTCCAGCGGGAGGAGGAACGCGAAATGTTCCCCCTCCTTGCCGATCAGGGGGTGGGCAGCATCCCGTGGAGCCCGCTCGCCAAAGGACGGCTCACCAGGCCGTGGGGCGAACACACCAAGCGCGCCGATACTGATCCCGTCCAGCGGCGCTTCTTCGGCGACGAAGACCAACCGATCGTCGACGCCGTGCAGCAGCTCGCGCAGGAGCTGGAAGTACCGATGGCACAGCTCGCGCTGGCGTGGGTGCTGCGGAATCCGAACGTTACAGCTCCCATCGTCGGGGCGACGAAGAGCCACCACCTTGCCGACGCCGCGGCCGCATTGGACATCAAGTTGACGGACGAGCAGGCGGAGTTCCTCGAAAAGCCCTACAGGCTGCGTTTGCCCACGGGGTTCTGACCGATTGCCAATAGCATTGGCCCATGACGGATAAGTTCAGCAATGGATGAGTCTTCGGCTTCTGCCGGCCTGGCGCACGAAACGGCCCGGGATCCGGGCCGCGTGCATTGGATGGAGCTGCTTTTCGACCTCGTCTTCGTGGCTTTCGTCGGCCAGCTTGCCCGCGGGATCCACGGCAACCCGGGATGGTCCGAATTCGGCACGTACGTGTTGCTCTTCTTCCCGGCTTGGTGGGCCTGGGTGAACATTGCGTCCGTCGTCAACCTCCTGCCACGGCTGTCGTCGCGGGCACTCGGAGTGGCGATGCTTGCGGCCATGGCGTCTGCCGGCGTCATGGCCGCGGCTGCGCCCGCCGCTTTCGGGGAGCGGGCATGGGCATTTTCGCTCGCGAACGTCGCAATGCGGATTGTCCTCTTGGTCCTTTGGCTCCATCAACACCGGGAGCACTCGGACGAGGTTCCGTGGAGAATTTGGATCTACAACGGCGGAACCGCCGCTCTTTGGCTGGCGGCATCATTCCTTCCGTTTCAGGCCGCGGTGGTTTTGTGGGCGGCAGCCATTGTCATCGAGGTGGGCATGGCGTTCCTCGGCGGGCGTCTTTGGCCGGAGCGGGGTATCAGCGGGATCAACATCGAGCACGCATCGGAACGGCTGGGCCTGTTCGTCGTCATAGTCCTCGGCGAGAGTGTGTTCACCATCGTCACCGAGGCGTCCGATGACTGGGGCGCCTCCGCGGGATTAGTGGCCGCACTCGGCTTCCTGATCGTAGCGATCCTCGGCTGGGCATTCTTCCAGTACGGGACGGGGGCCATGACGGCGGGGCTTGAGCGATTGCAGGCGCGGGCCGACTTCGCCGGAATTCTCCAGACCACGCTTTTCCTGCCGTTCCTCCTGGTCATAGGGGTAACGGCCATCGCCGGTGCCATTGCCACCGCCATCCCGGACCCCTTCGGGCACCTTCCGCTGGGCTCGGGAATTTCGCTGGGCGGCGGGATCGCGCTTTTCTATGGATGCAACGCGATCGTCACGGTGCGGTATGGCCGCTCGCCGCGGTCCGTCCTGCCGTGGGCGCTGCCTTCCGTTGTCCTCGCCGTCTCCCTCATTCCGGTGAGTACGGTGGTGTCCGGGACAGTGCTCCTGGCTATGGCCGTACTTCTCTTGCTCGCTGTCACCGGATACGTGGAACTGCAGAGGCGGCGGCACAGGCGTGGTGCCTCGGTGCCGCCGCCTCTATTGCCACTTGGCTAGCCGTTGATCACTTGTGGCACGCCGAGGTGTTTGAGGCCTTCGGTGCCGAATTCGAGGCCGTAGCCGGATTGTTTGGCGCCGCCGAAGGGGATGCGGGGGTCCACGGCGCCGTGTTTGTTGATCCACACGGTCCCGGCTTGTAGCCGGGCGGCGACGTTGCGGGCGGCTTCGAGGTCGGGGGACCAGACGGAGGCGCCGAGTCCGACGTCGAGGGCGTTCGCCATTTCCACTGCTTCGTCGACGGTGCTGTAGCGGATGATGGGCAGGGCGGGTCCGAACTGCTCCTCGGTCACGAGCGGGTTGGTGTTCTCGATGTCCGCGACGAGGGTGGCGGGGTAGAAGTTGCCGGGTTTGCTGGTGTCCGGGTTCCCGCCGGTCAGGATCCGGGCACCGGCGTCGCGTGCTGCGTCCACGAGGCGGGCGACGATCTCGTACTGGGCCCGGTTCTGCAAGGGTCCCAGGACGTTGGCCTCGTCCAGGCCGACACCCATGGGCATGGACTGGGCGACGGCGGTGAGCTCGTCGCAGACGGCCTCGTACAACGAGTCGGGGACGTAGAGGCGTTTGAGGGCGGCGCAGGTTTGGCCGGTGTTGATGAACGCGCCCCAGAACAGGTCCTGCGCGATCGCCGCGGGGTCGGCGTCGGGCAGGATGATGCCGGCGTCGTTGCCGCCCAGTTCCAGGGTGAGGCGTTTGACGGTGTCCGCACTGGAGCGGATGATCGCCTTGCCGGTGGCGGTGGAGCCGGTGAACATGATTTTCCCGACGTTCGGGTGGGTGGCGAGGGCTTCGCCGACGTCCCGCCCGCCGGAGACCACGGTGAGCAGCCCCTCGGGGAGTTCCTGGTTGATGACGTGGATCAGGGCGAGCGCGGACAGGGGCGTGTATTCGGAGGGTTTGACCACCACGGTGTTGCCCATGCGCAGGGCGGGGCCGATCTGCCAGACGGTGATCATCATGGGCCAGTTCCAGGGCCCGATCGCGCCGACGACCCCGATGGGGCGGTAGTGCAGCACGGCCCGGGTGGTCCCGTCGTCGACGACTGTTTCCGGTTCCAGGGGTGTGGTGGCGGCGGCGCGCAGCCAGGCCGCGCAGGCGCCGACTTCGAAGCGGGCGTTCGGGCCGTTCAGCGGTTTGCCTTGCTCGCGGGAGAGCAGGCGGGCGAGTTCCTCGGCGGAGCGTTCGACGGCGTCGGCGGCCTTGAGCAGCGCCGTCGACCGGGCCTCGTGCCCGGCAGCAGCCCACGCGGGTTGCGCGGCAGCCGCGGCCGCGACCGCCGCGTCCAAGTCCGCCACAGTGTGCACGGGCGCTTCACCGACCGCCTCACCGGTCGCCGGATCAAAAATCGTGCGGGTTTCGCCTGTGGCGGGGGTGATGGAAGAGAGAAGGGCGTCGTAGGTTTCCAAGGTTCTTACTCCACTCTGAGTTGGTTGAATCTGTCGGCCGGAATGGCCGCGGACGGTGGTTCTAGGTGGTGGGTTACAGCGCCATCAGGATCACAGCATCATCAGGAGCATGGCTCCGAGGGCTCCCGCGGAAGAAAGTACTTCGATCGGCTCGCACAGGCGAGGTTTAGCGGATGCGTTGCCGCTTGGCAGGACCTGCCGGGCGACCATGAAGATCGAGTAGGCGATGACCGCCCCCGCCAGGGAGAGGGCCAGGCCCGGATTCACTCCGCCCATTCCGGCGTGGGAATGGGCTTGGTGCAGCGAACTGTTTGGCGCGGCAGTGAGGGTGGTGACGAGGATGGCGAACATGGCCAGGATCGAAAGGGAACGGTGCCTTTCCATGTCGCCGCGGCGTGCCTTGGGCAGGAGCACCAGTGGAAGCGGGGAAGCGAGGAGCAAGAGCAGCCCCCACACGACGGCGGGAAGGACGCCGGGCCCGATAGTCGTATCCACCATGGCCACGAGCATGAGGGCCATGGGTCCCCACTGGCTGAGGTTCCGGATGGCTCCAGTGCGCATCGGTCCCCAGATTCCCAGGGCGCAACAGCCCAGCATGACGATGGTGAGAATGGTGTGCATTGATTCGCCGTTGATCGGGACCGGAGCCGCTTAGTCTTCTTCTTCGCCGAGGTGCACGGCGCCGGCGGGCTCTTCGCCGTGGCCGATCTTCTTGTAGATGGCCGGGCGGCTTCGTCGAAGCCGGAGCGCCCAGGCAATCCCGGCCAGTCCGGGCAGGACGATCGTGGCCGGCAAGATGAACGTCAGCGCATTCGTCTGGTCTTGTCCCAGGAGAACATTGAAGTTGACCACGATCAGGACGAAGATCGCAGCGAGGAGCACGAAGCCCAATGCGGGGGCAATCATGCGGGTCCATACTCCGGCGTCGTGCTTGTTTTTTCGGAAGAATCCGATCACGGCCAGGGAGACGACGGTCATGAGGAGGACAAGGCCCATCGCGCCGTCGTTGGTCAGCCACGTGAACATGGTGAGCACCGGGTAGAGGTCGCCAAGGCTCGAACCGGTCCCGGCGATCGCGAAGCCGACGGTCACGATGACGGCAATGATCGTCTGGGCGAACGATCCCGCGTACGGCGCACCGCTATGCTTCCTGACTGCGCCAAGCTTCCGGGGGAGGACCTGTTCCCGTCCCAGTGAGAAGAAATACCTCGCGGCTGCGTTGTGGAAGCTGACCAGAGCGGCGAAGAGGCTGGTGACGAAGAGCAGTCGTGCGAGGTCGGCTAGCAGGATCCCGGCGTGGTCGCCCAGGAAACCGAACATCAGGTCCGGTCCCTGCTTGGCCGAAGCGTCGACGACGTCCGACGGTCCGGTTCCGACGGCCATGGCCCACGACGAGACGGAGTAGAACAAAGCGATGATGGCCACCGCTGTGTACGTTGCCCGTGCCACGGTGTGCTTGGGATCCTTGCTCTCCTCGCCGTAGATCGCCGCGGATTCGAATCCCATGAACGCTGCGATACCGAACGAGAAGACGGCTCCGACGCCGGGAACGAAGAGGCTTTGCGGCGTTAGCGGTGCTCCGCTCACGCCTTCCGGTGCCACCACGAAGGACACGACGTCATAGATGATGACTACCAGGAATTCCAGTCCCACGAGGATCCCGAGGACTTTCGCGGACAGGTCAACACGGCTCACGCCGAGGAACGCGACGACGGCGATGCACACCAGAACGGGAATCCACCACGGGACCGATATCCCGAAGCGTTCGTTCAGCAGGTAGGAGACAGTGAAGCCGAAGAGTCCGTAGATGCCCACCTGCATCAGGTTGTAGGCCATGAGCGCCACCATCGAGACTCCGACGCCGACCGGCCTTGAGATTCCCTGGGACACGTAGGAATAGAAAGCGCCGGCGTTGACCACATACCTGCTCATGGCGGCGTAGCCGACGGCGAAGATGGCGAGGGTCCCGCCTAGCAGGAGGAAGGACAGCGGCACGCCAGTGACTCCGGTGACGCCGAACGTCGTCGTCACCCCTCCCGCAAGAACGGTGAGCGGCGCGGAGGCGGCGATGATCATGAAGGTCACGGCCGGAACGCCTAAGCGGCGTCGATGGTGGTGCGGGTGTTGCGTTTCGATCGACTCCTTTCCTGCTGTCATGCTCATTTTTGGGCCTCCATGTGGCAATGGCCACCCTCTTCACGCTTCGCGGCGGGAACATCGAGGACCGGGCTGCGGTCGAAGAAGCCTTCGGGGCGGAGTTTGAAGCCGACTGTGTCCACGGGCATGATGGGCCAGTCTTCCGGGCGGGGGTAATGGGTCAAACCGAATGTGTGCCAAACGACGATGTCCTGGCCGTCGATGTCGCGGTCCGCGGCAATGTAGGACGGCAATCCGGCGCCGCCGGCATTCTGGTTGACGAAATCGCCGCTCGGGTAGCGTTCGTCCTCGTGGTGGCGGGTCACCCACAAGTCCTTCGTGGCGAAGGTGGCGCGCTTCGCGATGGACGATTCGGGATCCGCCAGCAACATGGGATGGCCTTGGCCGTGGAGCTTGTAGGCGACGGGCTCTCCCAAGCGGTTGAGGGATTCCGGATTCGAAATCACCCAGGCCCGACCGGCTGCCATGTCCGATTCGCGGACGGCTTCCGATTCGCGGGCCAGGACAGTACGACGGCGGGTGAATGCGTTTCCGCGCTCGTTGCCTTCTCCCATGGGAACCCTCACGGCGTCTTCTTCCTCGACCCTGTTGCACAGTCCGTCGATGGCGAAGTCGAGGCGTGCGCTGAAGAGGTGCTGGTGGAAGGGGGCGCCGAGGCCCGGAGCCAACTCCGAGGCGTAGGGGTATCCCTTGCCGGGGTGGGCGCTTGTGAAGACAACACCGGTGGCCTTGGCTTCGAATTCGATGGTGCCGTCGAGGTACAAGTACCAGTAGAAGCCGTAATCGTAGTTACCGATGGTGGTGAAGAAGCTGATGACGAGCCGGCGGTTGCGGCGGGTGTAGTTCACTCCGCTCCAGAAATCGCTGTGCTTGGCGAGGATGCTCCAGTCTTCCTCGTGCATGCAGATCCCGTTGCGGATTTCGCGCGGACGTCCGAAGGCGTCGCTCACCACAGGGCTGAGGTATGTGATTTCGCCGAGGCAATCGCAGCCGAGTTCCAGCGAGTTGGCGTACTGGCCAACGAGGTATTCGCCCGTGTCGAAGTAGTTCTGCCACGAACGCACGGGTGAGGGGTCGCCGTACGGAACCACCATTTCGGCGATGGAAGCGCGCTTGAGGATACTGCGGCGGCGATCGCCGTCGTCGAACGCTATGTTGTGGAGCACCACGCCTTCGCGGACATCGAATCCGATGTCGAGGCTCCACTTTTCCCATTCCACGTGGTTGCCATCCGTGAGCGCGAAGCTCGGACCTTCCGGCTGGGTGATTTGGATGGGCTTCTGCGTGGTGCGCAGCGGTCCGGTCAGTTCAGGATCGGTGAAGTTGCCGTGCTCGGCGGGAACCGGAACAGGCCCGAAGTCCAGGATCTGGTCGACCGTCTTGCTGACGACGTCGATGTACGCGACCAGGCCATCGACCGGGCGGGCCCATGCGCTGTCTTCCGGGAATTCCTGGACGAAGGCGAGTCCGCGCAGGATTCGGCGGCCCTTTTCCTCGGGGTATTCGAATACGCCTGCCGACAGGGGAGCGACCCTGACTTTGGTGACATCGAGGTTCCGGTCGGCCAGTGCCTTGAGCCAGCGTTCGTCCTGGGCGAGGATCTCTTCGACCATTTCGAATTCCTCTTCGATGACGGGAAGTTCGCCGGTTACGGAGGTGTCGAGGTCGATCTTGGAAAGTACGGTTCCGTGCGTCACTGAGGCGACGACGTCCTTGGCTTCGCCGGTGGCCACGTTGTGCAGGAAGACCCGGAAACGGCGGTCCGCGACGTCGGCGTCGCGTGCCGGATCAAGCAGGCCGAGGTAGGCGACCCTGGTGGATTCGTTGAAGAGTCCTGCCTCGGCGAGGATCGCGGTGACCGCCTCGACATCGGCCGGGCTGGTCAGTGCGTAGGGCGACAGCGCGGCACCTTCAATCATTTCGGCGATTTCGGGAGAGGAAGTTGTGCTCATGGAAGGCCTTTGTGAGTGGCGGTTTATTTTCTATGTGTGTAGAGAATAACATCGTGTAACCTGAGTCACAACGGTTGTAGAAAAAAAGATTTGGGGAACGCGTGCCGAAGATCGTCGACCATGAGAAGCGTCGGCTCGAGCTGGTGGAAGCCACGTGGCGCATCATTGCCACGAGGGGAATCGAGGGGGCCACCATGCGCGAAATCGCCACGGAGGCCGGCTTTGCGAACGGTGCGCTCAAGCCGTACTTCCCCACAAAGGACGATCTCCTGACGTTCGCCTTCGCCCACGTCTTCAACCAGACGAATACCCGCATGGACAGTGCGACTTCCGGGCTCCGGGGGCTCCCGGCCTTGCGCAGCTATTGCCATGAGATCCTGCCGCTGGACGCCGAGAGGCTCAACGAGGCTCGCATTGCGATCGCCTTCTGGCAGCGCGCGCTGACCGATCCTGCCAAGTCGGCCTTGCACGATTCCTCAATGGAGCAATGGCGGGAGTCCCTTTTTTCGAAGCTTCGGGAGGCACGCGAGCTTGGCGAACTGAAAGAAGGGCTCGACGACGACGACCTCGTCGGCGCGATCATGACGTTCGTGCTCGGTGCTCAGATCACGGCGACTTTGACGTCCGAACACCACTCGGCGGACCAGTTGCGGTCCCAGTTGGAGACCTACATCTCACTCATTTCCAACGACGTCGTGGACGCCGAGGGGTAACTTCACCCAGCCGGCCTGCGCTGTCAGTTTGAAAGGGCGGGGGCTTCGGTGTGTTGTTCTGCCGGGGCTGCTGGTCCCGCGGTGCTGCGGCGGATGACGAGTTCAGGCGTGAAGGTAATCGCTTGGTGTTTGTGGCCGGGGTTGCCGAGATCTGCCATGAGCAGTTGGATTGCCGAGCGGCCGATTGCTTCCGTGGGCTGCCTGATGGAGGAAAGCGGCACGACGGCGGATGCTGCGAAATCGATGTCGTCGTACCCGATGAGGGCCACGTCGTCCGGGATGGCCAGGCCGTTCATCATGGTGATGGATTGCATCACGCCAAGGGCCAGGAGGTCGTTCGCGCAGAAGATTCCGTCGGGAATCCCTGCCTTGTCGCGGGCGGCGAGGCTGTCGCCGATGCGACGGCCGGCCAAGACGGATTGCGCTCCGGAGTCGAGTACTTCGAGGGTTGCGCCGGGTGTATTGTCGATGGCGCGCCGGGCACCTGCCAGACGCTCTGCGACCTGGGCGAGGTGCAGGGGTCCGCCGACGAAGGCCAGTCTTCGGCGCCCGAGATCGAGGAGGTGCCGGGCAGCAAGGTACCCTCCGGCGTCGTCATCGACCGAGACGGAACTGTAGCGTGATTCGTCCGCCCGGCGATCGACCAGGACCGTGGGTATCCCGCGTTCACGGAGGTTGTCGATGCGGTCGAGGATGTTGCCGACGGGGGAGATGAGCAGTCCTTGGACGGCTTGTTCCTGGAATAGGTCGATGTAGTGCGATTCGCGGGCGGAGTCCTGGCCGCTGTCGCCGAGCAGGACCGCGCTTCCGTGTGCTTCGGCTGCGTCCTCGGCGGCCCGAGCGATGGCCGTGAAGAAGGGGTTGCCGACGTCGAGGACCACGACGCCGATAGTGCGGCTGTGCCCTGCCCGGAGTTGGCGGGCGGCGTCGTTGCGCACGAAGCCAAGTTCATCGATGGCGCGCAGGACTTTCTCTTTGGTGCGGTTGGAAACCCGGTCCGGATTGTTCAGGACGTTTGAGACCGTGCCGACGGCGACTTCCGCCAGGTTGGCTACATCCTTGATGCTGACCGAGCGCTGCATCCGCTTTCCTGCTTTCTGCATTTCACTTCGCTGTTGACACGTTCCTTCCTCAAGGGTACTTTGAAACGTAACAATGAATCGTTTCAAAGATTGAATCGATCTATGGATTTTTGACGTGGATACCAATGCAAGGGTGCTTGCGAAGCCGCAGAACCTGGAAGTGCTTGCGGCGGCCCTGTTACCGGGTCCCGGCAAGCAAAACTCGCTGACTTTAGCCAAGAAAGACACACCATGAACAGTTTTGAGTCGGTTTTGGGCCGTTTGGGGGAGCTTGCGATTGAGGTTCCGTCGTGGGCGTATGGGAATTCGGGGACGCGGTTCAGGGTGTTCGGCACGCCGGGTACTCCGCGGACCATCCAGGAGAAGCTGGCGGACGCGGCGATGGTCCACGAGTTGACGGGTTTGGCGCCGACGGTGGCGTTGCACATTCCCTGGGACAAGGTCGATGACTATGGCGCGCTTCGTGAGTACGCCGAAGGCCTCGGGGTGGGCCTGGGAACGATCAACTCGAACACGTTCCAGGATGATGAGTACAAGTTCGGCTCCCTGACCTCCTCCGATGAGTCGGTGCGCCGCCGCGCGGTCGACCACCACCTCGAATGCATCCGGATCATGCACGCCACGGGGTCGCGGGATTTGAAGATCTGGCTCGCGGACGGGACGAATTACCCGGGCCAGGATGATATGCGGGGTCGGCAGGACCGTTTGGCTGATTCGTTGCGGGAGATTTACGCGGCGCTGGGTGATGATCAGCGCCTGGTGTTGGAGTACAAGTTCTTCGAGCCGGCTTTCTACCACACGGATGTCCCGGACTGGGGTACCTCGTATGCTCAGACGTTGGCGTTGGGGGAGAAGGCGTTCGTGTGCCTGGATACGGGTCATCATGCGCCGGGGACGAATATCGAGTTCATCGTGATGCAGTTGCTGCGGTTGGGCAAGCTGGGGTCCTTTGACTTCAACTCCCGCTTCTATGCCGATGACGACCTGATTGTCGGTGCGGCGGATCCGTTCCAGTTGTTCCGCATCATGCACGAGGTCATCCGCGGCGGCGGGTACGGGACGGAGTCCGGCGTCGCGCTGATGCTGGACCAGTGCCACAACCTGGAGGAAAAGATTCCGGGCCAGATCCGTTCGGTGCTTAACGTGCAGGAGATGACGGCCCGCACGCTGCTCATCGATGAGGAGGCGCTGGCCGAGGCGCAGCGGGCCGGGGATGTGCTGGCCGCGAATGCTGTATTCAATGACGCGTTTTATACCGATGTCCGCCCGGTGCTGGCCGAATGGCGTGAATCCCGTGGCCTGCCCGCCGACCCGATCGCCGCCTATAAGGCCAGCGGCTACCAGAAGAAAATCAACGAGGACCGCGCAGGCGGCCAGCAAGCCGGATGGGGCGCATAGAACACATGAGCACGCAAAACATGAACACCACTGTTGAAGACCTGATCGCCCGTTCCAACCGCCTCGGCGCGGACAAACGGAACACCAACTTCGCCGGCGGCAACACCTCCGCCAAAGGCACCGCGACGGACCCCGTCACCGGGCAGGACATCGAACTCCTCTGGGTGAAGGGTTCCGGCGGGGACCTGGGCACGTTGACGGCCGGGAACCTCGCGGTGCTGCGCCTGGACCGTTTGCAGGCGCTCAAGGCCGTGTATCCGGGGGTGGAGCGGGAGGATGAGATGGTGGCCGCGTTCGACTACTGCCTCCACGGCAAGGGCGGGGCAGCACCCTCGATCGACACGGCCATGCACGGGCTCGTGGACGCCGCGCACGTGGACCATCTGCACCCGGATTCGGGCATCGCGATCGCGACCGCCGTGGACGACGAAGCCCTCACCCAGAAGATTTTCGGCGACAAAGCGGTGTGGGTTCCCTGGCGCCGTCCCGGGTTCCAGCTGGGCCTGGACATCGCCGCGATCAAGGAAGCGAACCCGCAGGCGATCGGGACGATTCTGGGCGGGCACGGCATCACGGCCTGGGGCGCCACGAGCGAAGAAGCCGAGCAGAATTCGTTGTGGATCATCGACACCGCGGAGAAGTACATCAAGGAGAACGGCAAGGCCGAGCCTTTCGGACCTGAGCTTGCCGGCTACGCCGCCCTGCCCGAGGCCGAACGCCGGGCGAAGGCCGCGGCGTTGACGCCGGTGATCCGGGGCCTGGCGTCCACGGACAAACCGGTCCTGGGGCACTTCAGCGACGACGTACGGGTGCTGGATTTCCTGGCCGCGGCGGAGCATCCGCGGCTGGGCGCGTTGGGGACCTCCTGTCCGGATCATTTCCTGCGGACCAAGGTCAAGCCGTTGATTCTGGACCTGCCCGCCGACGCATCGATCGAGGACTCGGTGGCACGGTTGAAGGAACTGCACGCCGAATACCGTGAGGATTACCAGGCCTACTACGACCGGCACGCCGACGCCGAGTCCCCAGCCCTGCGGGGTGCCGACCCGGCGATCGTGCTGGTTCCGGGCGTGGGCATGTTCTCCTACGGCAAGGACAAGCAGACCGCCCGGGTTGCCGGTGAGTTCTACCTCAACGCCATCAACGTGATGCGCGGGGCCGAGGCGATCTCCTCCTACGCCCCGATCGAGGAGTCCGAGAAGTTCCGGATCGAATACTGGGCGCTCGAGGAGGCCAAGCTTGCCCGGATGCCCAAGCCGAAGTCCCATGCCACGCGCATCGCTTTGGTGACCGGGGCGGCCTCGGGCATCGGCAAGGCCATCGCGACCCGGCTGGCTGCCGAGGGCGCGTGCGTGGTGATCGCCGACCTGAACCTCGAGAACGCCCAAAAGGTGGCCGAAGAGTTGGGCGGCGCGGACGTCGCCATCGGCGTGCAGGCAGATGTCACCGACGAAGCCCAGGTGCAGGGAGCCATCCAGGAAGCCGTCCTGGCCTTCGGCGGGCTGGACCTGATCGTGAACAACGCCGGTCTGTCCATCTCCAAGCCCCTGCTCGAAACCACCGGGAAAGACTGGGACCTCCAGCACAACGTCATGGCCAAGGGCTCCTTCCTGGTCTCCAAGGCCGCGGCGAAGGTCATGATCGACCAAGGCCTCGGCGGGGACATTGTGTACATTTCCTCCAAGAATTCCGTGTTCGCCGGGCCGAACAACATCGCCTACTCCGCCACGAAAGCAGACCAGGCCCACCAGGTCCGCCTCCTCGCCGCGGAACTGGGCGAGTACGGCATCCGCGTCAACGGCATCAACCCCGACGGGGTGGTCCGCGGCTCCGGGATCTTCGCCGGCGGCTGGGGCGCCAAACGCGCCGCGGTCTACGGCGTCGACGAGGAAAAACTGGGCGAGTACTACGCCCAGCGCACCTTGCTCAAACGCGAAGTCCTGCCCGAACACGTGGCCAACGCCGCCGCGGTCCTGACCAGCGACGAACTCTCCCACACCACCGGCCTGCACATCCCCGTGGATGCCGGCGTCGCAGCTGCGTTCCTCCGATAGGCCACACCGTGACCAACCCATCACCAACCAGCACCGCCCCGGCCCACGCCGGGGCGGTGCCCGCCGTGGCTCCTTCCTCCGTGTTTGCCGCCGTCGATATCGGCGCCTCCTCCGGTCGGGTCATCCTCGGCCGCCTCACGGACGGAACCGTGTCCCTGGAAACCGTGCACCGCTTCCCCAACGGCGTCGTGGAGCTCGACGGCGGACTCCGCTGGGACTTCGACTCCCTCTTCGCGCAGGTCCTCACAGGCCTGACGGCCGCGGCAAAGACCGCCGCCGCCAAAGGCGAGACGATCGCCAGCATCGGCATCGACACCTGGGCCGTGGACTACGGACTCGTCAACAAAGCCGGAGAGCTCACCGCCCATCCCTACAGTTATCGCGACGAACGCAGCAAGGCCGCTGTTGCCCAGGTCCATGCCAAGATCGACCAGTCCCGGCTCTATGCCACTACGGGCCTGCAGTTCCTGGCGTTCAACACCATCTACCAGCTCGCGACCGAGAAGGACCTCGACGGGGTGCAGGCGTTGCTGATCCCGGACCTGATCGCCTTCAAACTCACCGGGCAACGCCGTACCGAGGCCACCAACGCCTCCACCACGGGCCTGTTCGATGCCGTGGCGGGGGAATGGGCCACGGAGTTCTTCAAACCCTTGGGGCTGCCCACTGGCCTCTTCGCCCCCTTGGTCCAGCCCGGTGAAACCATCGGCACCCTGTTGCCGGGCATCGCGGACACGACCGGGCTTCCCGCGGACACGAAGGTGGTCGCGGTCGGCTCGCACGACACCGCCTCCGCCGTCGCTGCGGTCCCGGCCACCGAGGAGGGCTTTGCCTACATTTCCTCCGGGACCTGGTCCCTGGTCGGCGTCGAACTCGACCACCCCGTCCTGGACAAGGCCAGCCGGCTGGCGAACTTCACCAACGAACACGGCGTGGACGGCACCATCCGGTACCTGCGCAACGTCGGCGGACTCTGGCTGCTCAGCGAATGCCAACGCACCTGGGCCGCCGAAGGCTACGCCTTACCGTTGCCCGGCCTGCTGGAATCCGCCGCGGCCCTGCGTCCCGGTGGGCCGGTGATCAACGCCGACGACCCCGCCTTCACCGCCCCGGACAACATGCCCCACCGCATCCGCGCAGCCGTGCGAAACACCGGAGACGTGCTCCCGGACCGCCCTGCCGCCGTCGTACGCTGCATCCTGGACAGCCTCGCCGCCGGCTACGCCCGCACCCTCGCTGATGCCGAACGGCTCGCCGGACGCAGCGTCGACGTCGTGCACATCGTCGGCGGCGGCTCCCAAAACCAGCTCCTCTGCCAACTCACCGCCAACGCCACCAACAAAACAGTCATCGCCGGCCCCGTCGAAGCAACAGCACTCGGCAACATCCTCCTCCAAGCCCGCACCGCCGGAACCATCACCGGCGGCCTGCCCGAACTACGCCGCACCGCACGCGCGAGCACCCACCTCACGCAATACGAGCCACATCCCAGCCACGCGTTCCACGGAAACTGAATGGTTCTGCCTCGGTAGTTCGGGGCCTGTCGATCCCTGTCGTGCTGGAAACAGCCTCGATAAACTTAAAGGGCGCCGAAGCGACGCGAAGTGCTTGCAGGAAGGGCACGGTCATGACAGAGAACACCGGCGACGACAAACCCATCGAAGAGGCGAACGACGGCACGCTTGAAGAACCCGATCTACGCGGACGATACGTCGAAGGCGACTACGGAAAGACGGGAAGGGAACCGGGCAGGCACCCGGACGACGAAGAAGGCCAATACGGTGAGGGCGACTACGGCGCCGCCGGCAACGTAGGCGGTCTGCCCGAGCCGCTCGGTAACCAGGCCAAGGAATCCGGACGGTACGCGCGCGCCGACCTCGGTGTTGCTGGATCGCTTCCCGGGCGCACGGCCGGTTCCGAAATCGGCCAATACGCCGAAGGCGACTACGGCTCGGATGGAACCGTCGGGCCCTTGCGGACGGCGACGGCTGAACAACCAGCCGGCGGGACGGCGGACCGCGCTGAAGCGCGAGCCAGTGAAGAGCGCGATGAGCCGGATGATGCCTGAAGGTGCCAGCCAGGAATATGGTGCCGGCCAGGAATAGCTAGCCGGTCGCCGTCGTCTCGGTCCGGTGTGTACTTGCCGCCGCCTCCGATTGGCCATGGATGAAACTGACGTCCTCGGGCGAAAGGCTGACTTGGCCGTGCTGGTCCGCATCGGGAGTTATTCCGGTCGCCCGATGGATGATCTCGGCAACGGTGCGTGGAAGAACCACGCACCCGGGGTTGTCGATCAGCCACTGCCGCGTTTCGGGGGCAAGCTGGTCCCAGTGACCCCTGATGTTCAACTCCATGGACGCCGCCTCATTGAGTAGTTGCAGAGAAGACTCCGGCCGGGCCGGTTGACGTCGGCTAAAACCGATGCCGGAAGCATGATCAGGATACGTGGCGTGCCTGGGGTTGCACAGGACGCAGCCTGTTGGGATGGTACGTTCAGCTGGACTTTCCCGTATGTTCATCCAACCGCTGTTCATCAAACCGCGCGAGGAGGGCCTCAACCGACATAGTCCTCCGGCTCTTGTGGCGGCTGGGTAGCGGTGCTGCCGCCCGTGCGAACCACTCGGATTTTCGTGGGCTGAGGTTCTGACTGTTCGGGGAGTTCGATGCGGATATCGAGCACCCCGTCTTCGTACGTTGCCGCGATGCTGTCCTGGTTCACGCCGCGTGGCAACGGAATGCTCCGTGAGCGTTTGCCATAGCGGAATTCGCTGCGGTATCCCAACTGGCCCGCGCGCTCGGCGTTTTCCTCCCGCCAGGCCTGGACGTGGAGCGTGTCGTCCGTGACGCTGATGTCCACATCCGATTCCGGGTCGATTCCCGGCAGTTCCACCCGGATGACCAAGGTGTTTCCTTCTTGGTATTGCTCCACCCGAAGTGACCCATCGCTTTCGCCTTGGAGGAAGCGCCGGACAGGCTCCGGAACTTCAATTCCGCTGTGGCGGAGAAAGTTGTCCATGATGATCTCCTGATCTGTGCCGACTTGCGACCGGAACCGGATGCGGGCCGGAACCGGCCATTCCCATGGAAGAAAAACTACCCTTCCCGTCGTGCACTGGGTAGCCCCAGAGGCTGCTTGACGCCCGATTTCCGGCGCCGGAAACTGGGGGTAGGAGGCGGGCCGTGGAAAACCTAGCGTGGATACTCGTGCTGCTCATCCCCTCGCTGGGATTCTTTGTTTTCCTGGTGGTTGTAAACATTCGATTGTCACGTCGACGGAAATCCTTGGGCTTGCCTCCTTTGGGATTGACTCCGATCCGGTCCAAGACCCGTCACCGGAAGCATCATCGCTACGTGATAATCCATCGCCACGGCCACTGACCCAAGCACACGAACCCACGGGCACTGGCCACGGTCAGTTCTGGTGGAAATCCGGTGCCTTGGGCGCGTCGAGTGCGCCGGCAACCTTCTCCTCAAGGGCGGCCACAGTGGCGTCCGGCAGCACAATGAGCCCGTCTAGTTCGTGCCGCGCACGCTTATACGCTGTCTGCCGCTCCGCCGGCGTGGCAGCCGAGTCGGAAGCGATCCTGAGCAGTTTCCGGGCCGTCGCCAGCCGCTGCCGTTCGGGCTCCGAAAAGTTGCCGTCCTTGATGCGTTTGGCTTCCCGTTCAGCCACGTCGAAAGCCAGCTCGAAGTTGCGCACAGCCGCGCGGTACTCGGCCAGCCGGGCCGCCGTCGTGATTTCTCCCGGGGCGGCGGGACGCAAACCGTCTGCTTCGCGCTTGGCGCGCAGGAAGTCCACGGTGAGCGGCTCGCGTACGTCGGACATCACCGGGAAGTCAATCAGTTTCCCGACGTCAAGCTCGTAAGAGAGCCACCGCTGGTTCACTGCGTCGTGAGCCTCCCGCAACCTGAGCACTTCGGATTGGCTCGCTTGCTCCGCCTGGGCCGCCTGGTTCTTGAGCCTGTAAAGCTCCACTCGACGGCGGTACCGCCGTTCGCTGGCGCTTGACCACGAGCGGGCCCAGCCGCCGGCCAGTCCGCTCAAGGGAAAGATCAACCACCAATTGTGGTTGACAAAATCGAAAAAGGGCTGCACGGCTTCATCGTCCCACCGGTCCGTGCCCGGCCTCAAGGTCGGGGCGTGCCTAGCAGATCATTGCGCATTTCCATCGACACGCATCCGGGGCAGGAATAGCCTTAAGCCGTCCCTTTTTGATCCACGAGGACTAGCGAAGAAGGTGTCCACACATGGGTGCTGAGGAAAACGTCGAACTGGTTCGGCGCGGATACGAAGCGTTCAATTCAGGGGATTTGGCGGCACTCAGCGAGCTATTCGCGGAGGACGCAGTTTGGTACGTCGCCGGCAGCGGCGTACTTTCCGGGACCAAACAGGGCCGCGACGCCATATTGGCCTACTTCGGCGAATTGGCAACACGCTCCCAAGGGTCCTTCAAAGCGACGGTCCACGACGTCGTCGGCGGAGAAGACCACACCATCGCAATTCAGCAAAGCCATGCTGAAGCCAACGGGAAGACCCTGGATCTGGGAACCGCCATTTCCTTTGTCCTCCGCGACGGAAAGGTTGTTGAAGGAAAGGAATTCTTCGAAGACACGGCCATAGCGGACAGCTTCTGGACCTGAGAGTCCGTCGAGGAATACGAACACCCGCATTATTTTTAAACACCCGCACAATTTTTAAGGAGCAGACATGGAAGGGACCCCATACGGAGTGGTCCACTTTTTCCCGGGAGGCACGAAGGAGCAATACGAAGCCTCTATCGCCGCTGTCCACCCCGGCGAGGGACTCCTGCCCGAGGGCCAGACATTCCACGCTGCCGGACCTTCGGCCGGCGGTTGGACCATTATGGCCGTCCATGAGTCGAAGGACAGCTGGGAGAAATTCCGCAACGACATCCTCATGCCGCGGATGCAGGCCGGCATCGAAGGTGGTTTCGAGGCGCCTCCGGAAGAAACCGTCATCGACCTCTACAAAGTCCTCACGCTGACGATGGCGTGATGGGCTGAAAAGCCGGGAGGCCGCCGTCGTAATCGGCTGGCGGCCTCCCCTCAACAACGGAAGGGCAACGGCGGATGACAGCCAAAGTCAATTACTTCGAAATCGGTTCCTCCGATCCCGAGGCCGTGAGGGGCTTCTACGGGCCGCTTTTCGACTGGAGTTTCGGCGAGTCTTCGCCCGCCGGTTACCAGATGGTCGACGGCGACAAGGGCGGCCTGTGGGACACCGCGTCCATAGGCGGAACCTCGTGGGCGATTTTCTACGTGCAAGTCGACGATGTGAACGCGGCGATCGCTAAGGCCGAGTCGCTCGGTGCGCGGGTCGCCCTTCCGTACGTCGACAACGGCGCCATCGAGTTTGCGCATCTTCTCGACCCCCAAGGCAACAGGTTCGGTGTGTGGCGACCCAAGCAGGCTGAGTAGGACCACGGCGGAAGACGGCCCTCGCGGCCGTGAACGAAAGGAATTGGCACATTGACACTCGACACACTGCCCGTACTTGATTTCTCGCGCCTGAAGGCCGGAGCGGAAGAAGCCGCCCGGTTCCGTGACGAGCTACGCGACGCCATGCACGAGGTTGGGTTCCTCTACTTGGCGGGCCACGGCATCCCGCAGGAACTGACGGACTCGATGCTCGAGGTCTCGCGACGCTTTTTCGAGTTGCCCGAAGAGGAAAAACTCGCTGTAGAGAACGTCCGAAGCCCGCAATTCCGCGGCTACACGAGGGTCGGCGGGGAACTCACGGACGGCGCGATTGACTGGCGCGAACAAATCGATGTCGGCGTCGAGCGTGAAGCTGTGCCACCCGGCCCGGGAGTGGCCGACTACTGGCGGCTGGAGGGGCCGAATCTGTGGCCCGGCGCGCTGCCGGAAATGCGAGGGATCGTCTCGGAATGGATGGAACGCCTGAGTGCCGTTTCGCTCGAGCTCCTCAGGGCTTTGGCCGTGTCCCTCGGGGCGCCCGAGGACACGTTTGACGCCGCCTTCGCCGCGCGCGCCTTCCCGGTCCTCAAGATCGTGCGTTATCCAGGAGAATCCAACCCCGAACCAAAACAGGGCGTGGGTTCCCACCGCGACGGCGGTGTCCTGACACTGTTGCTCGTCGAGCCCGGGAAGGGCGGCCTCCAAGTCGAGTACGAGGGACAGTGGATCGACGCTCCCCAAGTCCCGGGAACCTTCGTGGTCAACATCGGCGAAATGCTGGAGCTCGCCACGAACGGGTATCTCAAGGCGACCCTCCACCGCGTGATCTCGCCGCTTCGCGGCACGGACCGGATTTCCATCCCCTTCTTCTACAATCCCGCCCTCGACGCAACAATGCCCCAACTGGCCGTCAGCGAGGAGTTTCAGTCCAAGGCCCGCGGCTTGTCGGTTGACCCGACCAACAGCCCTATACTCGAGACCTACGGCGACAATGCCCTTCGCTACCGCATCCGGGCGCACCCGAACGTCGTCGAGGAGCATCACTCGGACCTCGTAGGCTAGGCGTCGATCCGGCTGGCGCTGGCAGTCAGCACCAGCCGGGCATCAGCGGCTGACCGGTTCGTGGTGAGCCAGGAGGCCTAGTTCGTCGCGGCGCGGCAGGCCTTCCCAGTCGCCGGGGACCAGGCACACGAACGCTCCGGACTTCGCGGCTGTCAGCAAGCGTTCCACAGGCTCGAGTCCCGCCACGAACTCGGCGAGGTAGCCTGCAACGAACGCATCTCCCGCGCCCACCGTGTCGATGGCCTCGATGGGGTGGGCTTCCTGCAGGTAGAGATTTCCGTCGATAAGCGCAAGCGCCCCGTCCGCGCCGAGTTTGATGACGACTTGCCGTGGACCCATGGCAGCGATGCGGCGCGCTGCTTCTTCTGCGTCGCAGACCGTCCCGACGGCGATTTCAGCCTCTTCAAGTCCGGCGAACACAATGTCCGCGAGCGGGATGATCTCCCGGTAGGCGCTCCCAGCGGTGCCGGCGTCCCAGAGCTTGCTCCGGTAGTTCAGGTCGAAGGAGACGGGAATCCCGGACTCGCGTGCGACGGCCACCGCATACTTCAAGGCGGCCGCCGCCTGCGAAGAAAGGGCCGGAGTAATACCGCTGGTGTGCAGCAACGCCGCGTCGGCAATCAGCTGAGGGTCGACGTCGTCGGGGGCAAGTCGCGAGCCCGCACTACCGGAACGGTAGTACGCAACTTTTTGGGCAGTAGGCGTGCGGCGCTCTTTGATCATCAGCCCGGTGGGAGCCTCGGGATCCACTGTGGCGCGGACGTCAACGCCCTCGGCCCGGATTTCCCGTTCGACCAACCGACCGAGCGAGTCGGCTCCGATCCGGCCGCACCAGACTGCCTGGACGCCGAGGCGTTGAAGTCCGATTGCCACGTTGGATTCAGATCCTCCGATGCCGACGCTCATAGTGCTGGCGTGGGCAAGCGGTCCGGCTTGGTTTGCCGACATGAGCGCCATGGTTTCCCCGAAAGTGACAACGTAGGGCGCGGCGTTCATCGTTCGCCTCGCGCTTCGTCCACAAGGCTGCGGACGCGGTGTGCGCGGGCGGTCAGGTCCCGCAGGTCCCCGCCCTTGAACGCATCCCCGAGGAGCGGACCGCCAAGGCTGACGGCCAGGGCGCCGGCTCGAATCCAGGCCGGAACATCATCGATGTCGACACCTCCGGACGGCACCACCTGGAGCTCCGGAAACGGTCCGCGAAGCTGGTGGATGTAGCCGGGGCCGACGGTAGAAGCCGGGAAGACCTTGACCGCCGTCGCTCCCGCTGCCCACCCGGCGTGGAGTTCCGTCGGCGTCAATCCGCCCGGGAAGACCGGAACCGCGCGTTCGGCGCAGAGCTCCACGATCTCAGGAACCATGATGGGGGTGACGATGTACGAAGCCCCGAGATCGAGGGCAGTGCCAGCTTCCGCGGCCGTAGTGACTGTCCCGACACCGATCTCCATCTCGTCGCCGAAGCGGTCCAGGAGGCGGGGCAGCTCATCCCATACCCCCGGTGTGCTCAGCGTCAATTCGGCGCTGAGCACACCGCCCTCGCGGAGTCCGTCGATCACAGGCGCGTAGTCCTTGGCGTGCCGCGCCCTCAGCACCGCGACCACGCCCGAGGTGCGGAGGATTGTGCTGGGAGCAGGCCGTGCGGGCGCGGACCGGGTGGCGGGCTGCGTGGCGGGCGACTCCCGCAAGTTGGTCTGGGACATGGGGTTCCTTCGGGTTACTTGGTGTCTACCACGGACAGTTCGCCGCCAGCTACTTCAGGGGCGGGAAAAGGATCGTGGCTGGCATCCTGCGGAGCGGTGAGGTCGCGGTTAAGGGTTTCGGGGCTCATGCGCGTGGCGATGAAGCTGATGAGCATGGTCGCCGACATGTAGATGGCCACCGGAATCCAGGAGTTGCTGAACATGCCCAGCAGGGCTGCGCAGATCATCGGTGCGATACCGCCGCCGATGATGGAGGAGAATTCGCGGCCGAGGGTGACGCCAGCGTACCGGTAGCGGCTCCCGAAAACTTCCGGGAAGTAGCTCATGTGCACGCCGACGACGCCTTGGCATGCCAGGACGAAACCAACGACGATCACCAGGATGATGGCGACTGGGGAGCCCGTGGTCAGCAACAGGAACGCCGGGGCGGGGAAAAGGACCAGTACGCCGGTAATGATGGAGACGACGCGCCGACGGCCGATCTTGTCCGACAGGACACCGAACGAGACGGCTGCCACGCCGCCGCACAGGGAACCGATGAGGAGGACCGGAGGGATGAACTTCGGGTCGGTGCCTATCACCGTGATGAGGTAGGACGCCATGAACACCTGGATCGTGTAGGACTGGGTGCTGACGCCGAGGTTCATCAGGATGACCCGCAATACGTTCGCCTTGCCGTGCTTCGCGACTTCCTTCAGCGGTGCCGGGGGCTCTGTCCGGGCCTGCTTGATCTCTTCGAATACGGGGGATTCGTCCAGCTTGCGCCGGATGACGAGGGCCGCGACTGTGACAAAGATGCTGGAAAGGAAGACCAGCCTCCAGCCCCACGTCAGCATGTCATTCGGTGCGAGGGACTGGGCCGCGATCCAGACGAGCGCTCCCAACGCCGTGCCCGCCGCTGCGCCGACCATGATCAGCGAAGCAAGCTTGCCGCGCGTCCCAGGGGCAGCCGATTCGGTGAGCAGGGTTGCTCCGCCGGATTGTTCGGCGCCGGCACCGAAGCCTTGCGCGGCCCGGCAAAGGCACAACAGCACCGGGGCAAAAAGGCCGATCTGCCCGTAGGTCGGGAGCAGCCCGATCGCGAGGGTCGCACCGCCCATGAGGAGAAGGGTGACAACAAGAACCCATTTGCGGCCGAGCCGGTCACCGAAGTGCGAGAAGAAGATGCCGCCAAGGGGCCGGAACAGGAATCCGACGGCGAACGTAGTGAAGCTCGCCAGGAGGGCCGCGGCAGGGGAAATGTTGGGGAAGAACAGCTTGCTGAAGACCAGTGCCGACGCCGTTCCGTAGATGACGAAATCGTAGAGTTCCAGCGTGGTGCCGATGAGGCCTGCGACGGCGGCCTTCCGGACTTTGCCTTGGTCCACCGGGGCGGGAGGCAGGTTTGCTGCAGAGGTCATGTCCATACTCCTTTGAATGGATGTCCTGTGGCCGGGGAAGGCCGGGTCAGTAAGTGATGAGTACCTTGAGGTTGGTGGGATCGTTGACAGGGGCTGTGAGGGCAGCCGCGCTGTCGGAAAGCGGATACGAGGCGGTGACGATTGCCTGCAGGTCCACCGTCCCGGCGGAGGCGAGTTTGATCGCCGTCGGGAAAGCGTTCGCGTAACGGAACGCGGTCACGAGGTCGATTTCGTAACGTTGGAGGAATCCAAGCGGGATGCCGTCAACCGTCGGCCGGGCCTGGCCTACTACAGTCGCCCGGGTGGCGGGGGCGAGCGCCTGGATCCCGTCCGACAGGGCGCGGGCATTGCCGGAGCATTCGATGAGGCGGTCCAGATCGCGGACGCCCGCAGAGCCCAGGTCCTGCTTTGCCGTGTTGATGGTCCGGGTGGCGCCGAGCTTGCCCGCGACGGCCAGGCGGTCGTCGTTGACATCGGTCACGATGATTTCCCTCGCTCCACGCGCCGCCGCCACCTGCGCAACAAGCAAGCCGATCGGTCCCGCGCCTGTGATGAGCACCCTGTGCCCCGCCTGTACCTCAGCGCGCTCGACCGCCCAAACAGCGACAGCCAGCGGTTCGATCACCGCGCCGATTCCTGCCGGAATGCTGTCCGGCAGGATATGCAGGGCCGCCTCCGGTACCACAACGTGCCGGGCGAACAGCCCGTCCGTGGGCGGGGAACCGAAGCATGTCCCGGCGGCGCACACGTTGTACCGGCCGGACAAGCACGCCGCGCACTCGCGGCACGGCAGCGCGGGTTCAATGACGACGGCGGTGCCCACCGCGATGCTTGCCAGCTCGCCTCTTGCGATGACGACCCCGGCCCCTTCGTGTCCGAGGATGGTCGGCTGGCGGAGGACGTTGGTACCGTTGCGGCCCTCGGCGAAGTAGTGCATGTCCGAGCCGCAAACGCCGCCGGAGCGCATTTCGACCAGGACGTCGCGGGGACCGATGGGCTTGAGGGGCTTCTGTTCAATGCGGAGGTCGCCCGCGCCGTGCAGGACGGCAGCTTCGGTGCTGCCCGGCAGCACGGTGTGCCGGGGTTGTGAATATGTCTGGGTGGTCATGGGGTGCCTTTGGTGGTAGCAAACGAGGAAGCGTTGAGGAAGTCCGCCGAATTTTCCGCTTCGGCCACAGCGGCGAGCGGTCCATGGGCGCGCAAGGTATCGATGAGTTCGCCCGTGCGTTCGATGAAGTCGGCACGGGCTGCAAGCTCTTCGCCGAGCAAGTGGTGGTTTGCCAACACCCGTTCAGCCAATTCACGCCCCGAACGGGACTGTGCCGCCAGCCCGGTCAGCAATGCCCGGGCGGGATCGTCCATGGCCGCCGCGTGCTGCCCGGGATTGAAGCCGGCAAGCGGGGCGACGCACGTGAGGTAGGCGGCGGTGGTGAGGGCAAGAAGGTGCGGCATCCGGCCGGCGTCGAGCATCTGGAGAGCCGGAACCGGGATCCGCTGCCTCAGCTTCACCGAACCATCCGAGCCAACCTGGCTGCTACGGTGCCCGAGGGCAGTGTTCCGCCACCGGGAGAAGAGCTGCACCTCGTACGCATCGACGTCAACATCGGCGGGCACGGACACACTCGGGAGGTATTCCCGGCGGAGGACTGAGCGCGCCGCCTGCTCAATGAAGGGGTGGGCCACCGAGTCCGGAATGGTCGCCGCCCCGGACAGCGCACCGAGATAGGCGATCAGGGAGTGGGTGCCGTTCAAGAGCCGGACCTTTAGTTGCTCGTACCCGGCCACTTCATCCGAGAACACAGCCCCGCCCGCCTCCCATGCAGGGCGACCGGCAATAAAGTCGTCCTCCACGATCCACATAGTGAATGGCTCTGCGGGAACCGGAATCCGGTCCGAGTAGCCGCAACTGCCGGCCACAAGCCGCCGGTAGTGCTCAGTAGTGGCCGGCACGATCCTGTCCACCATCGACGACGGGAACGTCACCCGGGCGTCGATCCAATCCAACGCTTCAGCAGCCTCCTTTCCCGGCAAACGCGACGCGAACTCGCGGACGAGCCGCCGAGAGTGGTGTCCGTTGTCGGCAAGGTTGTCGCAGCTCAGGATCGTCACCGGCTCACCGTGGGTGCGGGCCCGCTGCTGGAGGCCGCGGACGATCTGGCCGATCGGCGTGCGGGGACTTTCAAATGTGGCCAGGTCGTGCTGGACCGCCGGATCATTCAAGTTCAACGACCCCGTGGCAGGAGAGTACGTGTATCCGTTCTCGGTCACCGTCAACGAGACGATCCGTGTTTCCGGGGCGCCGATGGCCTCGCGGAGTCGCTCCGGGTTACCGGCAGCCGTGAACGCCTCCGAATGGACACGCGGAACCGAGAATGCAGAGCCCTCGGGGGAGATCTCGACAACGGTGTAGAGCATGTCCTGCGCTCGCAGGGCGTCGGTGATTGCTGTGGAACGGTTCGACACGCCGATGATTCCCCAGTCCCCGCCGTGGGCCTCGATGGCGGCGTCCGTGTAGACGGCCTGGTGTGCGCGGTGGAAGTTTCCGAGGCCGAGGTGCACGATTCCGGGAGCGGGAGCTGAAGTCCGTCGGAGGATTCCCGGAGTTCCGGCGTTTAGGGGCGTGATGCTTGGGGTGCCCATCTTCACCAGTCCTTCATGGCGCCGTCGAGTTCCCGGGCGATCGGGAGGTAGGCCTGCGCGTACGGGAAGCGGGCAGCGGCTTCTTCGTCCACCTCGATGCCGAGTCCGGGCTCGTCGCCCGGGTGCAGGTAGCCGTCCTCGAAACGGTAGCTTGGGCGGAAGACTTCGGAGACCAGGGGGTCGTACCCCATGTATTCCTGGATGGCGAAGTTGCTCGTGGCGAGGCCAAGGTGCAGGGACGCCGAGAGATTGATGGGGGAGACATCGGAAGGCCCGTGCGGCGCACCCTTGATCTGATAGACCTCCGCGAGAGCCAGGATCTTCCTGACATGGGAGATACCTCCAGCGTGCACGACGGCGGTGCGCACGTAGTCGATGAGCCGTTCGGTAATGAGCAACTCGGCATCCCAGACCGTGTTGAAGACTTCGCCGATGGCGAGCGGGATGGTGGTCTGCTGACGCAGCATACGCAGGAGGCGCTGGTTCTCGGCAGGGGTGACGTCTTCAAGCCAGAACAGGTCCACATCTTCGAGGGAGCGGCCGAGGCGGGCCGCTTCTGTGGGGTTGAGCCGGTGGTGGACGTCGTGAAGGAGCTTCAGCTCCGGTCCGACATGCTCACGGACAGCCGACAGGATTTTCGGAGCGTGACGCAGGTAGGCGGACGTGTCCCAGTCTTCTTCGACCGGTCCTGCGCCGCGGCCTGCCGGCTCGTAGCTTGCGGCGCCCTTGGTGACGCCATACACCTTGTCGAGTCCCGGGACACCGGACTGGGCACGCACTGCCCGGAACCCTTGTTCGCGCCGCCGGTCCACTGAATCAAGCAGTTCGGGGAGGTCCCAGCCGGTGGCGTGCGTGTAGGTGAGGATCTTGTCGCGGGCAGCGCCGCCGAGGAGCTGATAGACCGGGACTCCCAAGGCTTTTCCCTTGATGTCCCATAGCGCGAGGTCGATAGCGCCGATCGCAGCCATGGTGACCGGACCGCGCCTCCAATACGCTCCTTTGTAGAAGTATTGCCACGTGTCTTCGATGCGGTCGGCATCCCTTCCCAGGAGGGCCGGGACAAGGTGGTCCCGCAAGTAGCTGGCGACGGAAAGTTCCCGGCCGTTCAGGGTGGCGTCGCCCCAACCTGTCAGGCCGTCGTCGGTGGTGATCTTGAGCGTGACGAAGTTGCGGCCCGGGCTGGTTACCAGGACGTCGACGTCGACGATTTTTCGGGTCATCGGGAAATCACTACATTCTTCAGTGGTTCGTTTTTGGAAAGTCGGGTGATGTTTTCGGCGATTTCAAGCGCGCGGTTGCGGAAAGTCTCCGCGGTGACTCCGGACGAGTGCGGAGTCATGACGATGTTGTCCAAGCGGGCGAACGGGAGGCTTGAGGGCTCGCCGCGCCCGTCGGTGCCGGGGTATTGGTACCAGACATCGATCGCGGCGCCCGCGATCCGGCGATCCTTAAGCGCTTCGTAAAGGGCGGTTTCATCGACGACGGGTCCGCGCGCAATGTTCACCAGAAGTCCGTCCGGGCCGAGGTCATCAATTTCGCCGGCGCCCACGAGGCTTGTGGTTTCCTGGCTCAGGGGGATGCTGACCACCAGGATGTCCGATTCGCTCAATGCCTCGCCAAGCCGGTCCGTGGTCCCGGCCCATCGCAAGCCGTTTTCCTCTGCGTTGGTGTTTCCACTGCGGGTAATGGCTATTCCTTCGGCCCCGAATGCGTTAAGCAGCCGCCAGGCAGCCCCGCCGATGTGTCCGAACCCGAGGAATGTCACTACGGCGCCCCGGAGCGTTTCCGGCTGGTGGACGGTGGGGGAGTACACAGACGAGGACCACACGCCGCTGCGAAGTGCGGCGTCCTGGCCGATCAGGTTGCGGCGGAGGGCCACAAGGACCGTGGCGATGTGTTCGGCGATGGAGTTTTCGTGATGGAACGTGTTGGCGCAGACGGCTCCAGGCGGCAAGGCGTCCGCCTCGATCCCGTCGTATCCGGCACCACCAACATGGACGAGACGCAGGTTGACCGCGGCCTTACCCATGGCACCCGTGAAGCGTGGGCCCACGTAAACGTCGGCGTCTTTCAGGTCTGTGAGGACGGCGTGTTCGTTCCAGCTGTCATGCCAGGACGCGAGTGATCCGTCGGGGAGCGATGCCTCAAAGAGGGCGCGATGGGGCATCAGGTTGGGGTCTGCGATGACGATTCTCATGGCTACTTTCCCTGGAGGGCTTGTTCGGCGGTGCGGGCGGCAAAGGTGGAACCGCGCACGATGAGTTGGGAGCTAAGGTGCACGGCTTCCGTGGCCGTCGGTTTTCCGGACATCTGCTCGAGGAGGAGTTCGAGGCTGAGGGCGCCGCTTCGGTCGATCGGGACCCGGACGGAGGTGAGCCCGGGTTCTGCGGCGGCGGCAATGTCGAGATCGTCGATGCCCACCACGCTGATGTCTTCGGGGCAGTGATACCCGAGCGTCCGGGCGCCGGCGAGCATTCCGATGGCGACGAGGTCGTTGTACGCGATGACCGCAGTGGCGCCGCTGGCAACGACCGACGCCGCAGCGGCCAGACCGCCGTCGACCGTTGCGTTCTGGTTGCCGACCGTCACGAGCTCGATGCCCCAATCAGCACAGAAGCGCGTGATGGCGGCCAGTCGCTGTCCGTTTGCCCATGACGAGGCAGGGCCCGGAATATAGGCGAGTTTGCGATGTCCAAGCGCATGGAGATGCTCGATCGCCTGGCGAATCCCCTCACCGGCTTCCATCAGCACCCTTGCCGCGTGTTCGGCCTCGCCGTTGATGACAACGAGTGGAGCGTTTCCGGCCAAATCGTGGATCTGTGCGGAAGGCAAGCGCGGCGAGCAAAGAATGATGCCGTCCACTCCCGTTGCGAACGATTCCAAATGCGAGCGTTCCCGCGACGAAGACTCAGACGTGTCGGCGAGGACCATGCGGTGCCGGCCGTGCCAGGCCTGGTCTTGGATGGCCTTGATAAGTGCGGCGAAGACGGCGTTGGAGACGTCCGGGACAATGACGCCGAACGTCCGGCTGCCCGTGACTCCGGGAATGTCGTAGCCAAGCTCTTCGGCCGCCGCCATCACTTTCTGGCGAGTTTCCGCAGCGAGCCTTCCCGGATCTCCGAACGCCCTTGAAGCGGTTGCCAGGGACACCCCTGCCAGCTTTGCGACGTCGGTGAGTTTTGCCGGCATCTGTCCTCCAGTTGCTTCGTTGAAACCTTGCAGTACAAGTATGGAAAGACTTGTACAAGTTTGTCAACGGTTTTCATGAAGGTGCACGGAGGGGCTGCATGGAGAGACAGAATTGGTACCGCGCCCTACCGGGCGCGTGCTGTGATTGACTCCCGAAGAGTGGGAGAATTACAAGTGGTTCGAGTCGGCCGGCGGCGCATCTCGCCTGCTGAGACCCAGGTGAGTCCCCCAGTGCGCCGTCGGTCTTCAATGCCTGGGCAGGTCTCGTCGGGATAGGACAGGCTCGGGGGTTTTGCCGCTACGCGGCGCCTGTCCATCTCGCTATTGCTGCGGCACGCCGAGGCTTCTTCGGGCGCGGGTGCCCGTGTTCATCAACGGCGCGTCCATCAAGCTTGAGCCGTGTATCGCAAGCCTCTGAAACGACGGCGGGTGCAACGCTACGCGGCGCCGTGGGCCTGGCTACTGCCGGCTGCGGACAAAGGTCGGTCACCAAGCCTGTTCCGGCGCACTCGCGCGCGTCCCTGATCCCGGCCGCGACTCCCGGTTTGTCCGGGAAGGCCGCCGAGACGGCGATGACCGCCCCGTTCGGAGAAATGAGCCGGAACCTGAAGAGGGAGTCCGCGTCTACGAATACTTCGAATGTTCCAGCCATGATCAACCTCCGGGTTCAGGTGCCCGCATTCCGGCTGCTGCGCCGGGAAGCAGGCTGGCCGCATCGCTGCGCACCTTGGCAACTGTTGTGGAATCCAGTGTGCGCGCCGGATGTAACGCCCTGATGTCCAGGCGGGTAAAGGCCGTGTAAAACCTAACCAACCACCCCAACAGCCGGGTGGCGGATAATCCGATGAGCAAGCCGTCAGGCGCCGACCAGGCCGCGGGCGGCCGCGACGATGTGGCGCGCCGAAACTCCTGCCGCGTCGAGCAACTCCGCCGGCTTACCGGAGCCAGGCAGGCCCGTGACCGAAAGCAGGGCAACGTGGAGTTCTGGAGTATCCGGACCGGCGAGGGCCTCGAGGACTGCAGACCCGATGCCGCCCTGCGGGTAGTGGTCTTCGGCAATGACCAGCCGGCCTCCGGTGTCGCGGCAGGCTTTGCGGACGGTTTCGACGTCGACCGGCTTGACGGAGTAGAGGTCGATCACGCGGGCCTTTATTCCGGAAGCGGCCAGTTCATCGGCGGCTGAAAGGCACTCATGGAGCGTGACTCCGGCGCCGATGAGTGTCACTTGGTCGTCCGGGCTTGCACCATGGACCTTAGACCCGCCTACCGTGAAGTCTTCCTCGGGTCCGTAAATGACCGGGTATGCACCTCGTGTTGCGCGGAGGTAGGAGATTCCCTTCGTGTCGGCCATGGCATTCACGAGGCGTGCGGCAGAAGGTGCGTCGGCGGGGTACAGCACGGTGGAGCCGTGCACTGCCCGCATCGCGGCGATGTCCTCCAAAGCCATCTGCGATGGCCCGTCCTGGCCGATTTCGACACCGGCGTGGCTGCCGACTAACCGAATGGTTGCCTCGGAGACCCCCGCCATCCGGATGAAGTCGAAAGGCCTGGAGATGAGGAAGGCCGCAAAACTCGCAGCGAAGGCGATGTATCCGCGGACGGAAAGCCCCACAGCGGTTGCCACGAGTTGTTGCTCGGCAATGAAAACTTCGAAATAGCGTTCGGGGGCGGCGTCCTTGAAATCGCCGGCGTGCGTGGAGTTTCCCACCTCGCCGTCCAGGACTACGACGTCGGGCCGCGCGGAGAGCGCCGACACCGCTGCCCCGAACGCCGCCCTTGTGGCGACCTTGTCGCCGACTTCCCAGTGCGGGAGGCTCACGTCCGGATGGGTGCCTTGCGCAATCGCGGCCTCGCCGCTTACCGGCTTGGGGCAGCTGACGCGTAGGTTCGTGGGCCCGCCCAGCGCAGCGATGGCTTTTTCTGCCATGTCGGCCGGGAGCGCCTTGCCGTGCCAGCCATTGCGGTCTTCGACCTCGGGGACCCCTTTCCCCTTGATTGTCTTGGCCAAGATGACTGTCGGCGTGTCCCCATCGCTTCGCGCCTTGCTGAGGGCGTCGTCTATTTGGCCGAAGTCGTGGCCGTCGATGACGATCGCCCGGGCTCCGAACGCCTCGACCCGCTTGGCATAAGCCTCCATGTCCCATTGAAGTTCGGTGGGACCGTCCTGTCCGAGGCGGTTGACGTCCACAACCGCGGTCAGATTGCCGAGCTTGTAATATGCGGCTTTGTCGATGGCCTCCCATATGGAGCCCTCGGCCAGCTCGCTATCACCGCACAGGACCCAGGTGTGGAACGGGAGCTTATCGAGCGAGCGGCCCGCGAGGGCCACCCCGACGGCGACCGGCAGCCCCTGCCCCAGTGAGCCGGTCGCTACGTCAACCCAAGGAAGGGTTGGCGTTGGGTGGCCCTGCAGTCTCGCTCCGAACGTCCGGTAGGTGTCGATGAGTTCATCTTCATCGACCACACCCACGGCCCGGTACATCGAATACAGCAAGGGAGAAGCGTGCCCTTTCGAAAAAATGAGGTGGTCATTGTTCGCCAGGGAGGGGTTGTCCCAGTCGTAGTGCAGATGACGGGTGAGGAGGACCGCCATGACGTCTGCCGCCGACAAGGACGACGTCGGATGCCCCGACCCCGCTTTGGTGCTGCATCTGATCGAGTCGACGCGGAGCTGCGTGGCCAAAGCCTTGAGCCCTTCGGAAGCCGTGCTGGCCAAAGGCCCAGGTTGAACGGTGGCGTCTTGAGTCATGTCGATCTGCCTTTCTTGACGTCAGGCGGGTCCCTGTCCCGGCCGGGGACAGGCTAAACCCTTCTTCTATTGCCCACGAGCGCCCCGTAAATCAAGAGGACGATCACGGAGCCAACGATGGCGAGAATCCAGGTTCGTATGGAGAAGAAGTCCTGCAACCCGCCGCCGAAAATCAGGCCTCCGATCCAGCCGCCCAATATGGCGCCGATGACGCCAAGCAGCATAGTAATCAGTATGCCTCCGCCTTGGCGTCCGGGGATCAGGGCTTTTGCGATGGCGCCGGCAATCAGGCCAAGAATCAGAAATCCTATGAATCCCATGTCCAACCCCGCTTCCTTAAGTTGTTGTTGGCTGGCTATCTGTCCGCGTTTCTAATTCAGAGTCACGGGTGGTTCTCCCGGCGGCCGTGTGGGCGGGAATGGCGTAGGCGGGAAAGGAAGATCCGGGTCCGGCTCCGGGACCGGAGATGGACCGGGCTCCGGGAACGGCACCGGATCCGGCCTGCCTGGCTGCGGACCGGGCTGCGGCTCCCGTCCCGGGGGAGGGACAGGAGCCGGACCCGGTTCCGGCAGCGGCACGGGCTCCGGGGTCGGCGACGGTCCAGGTTCCCGCGTGGGGTCCGGGTCCCGTGACGGGTCCGGAGGGAACTTGCTCATTCTTTCGGCCTCCCGTCATTGCGGTCTTCTTCGAGGGTGTAGTCGCCTTCGAGGTCTTCGACCGGTATGTCGCCCACCCGCTCGGCGCCGTAGTCGCCTTCGGTGTACTGCCCGCGTCGCAAGTCCTCGTTTGCCAGCGCGCGATCCGCCACTGTCCCCTCTTGTGCCCTGGTGGTCGGCTCCGCCGGATCTGTGTCGGCAGAAGCCCTGAGGTCCGGGTCGATGGTGGGCAATGTTGAAGTGCCCGCAAGGCCCGCTGCGAGTCCGCTGTCCTCAACATCGCCGTCAGCTACCGTGCCGCGCCACGCACCGGTCTCGCCGCCGCGCTTTTCGATGAAATCCTTGAACTTGTCGAGGTCGGCCGCCACCCGGAGGTCGTCAACGCCCACCAAAGAGCCGGCCTTTTCGGCGAACGTTTCCGGTTCCCATTCGATTTCCACGCTGACGCGGGTGCGATCGGCGCTCAAGGGCTCGAAACGCACGGAGCCGGCGTTCCGTGGGCCGTCGATGCTGGCCCAGCTCACCAAGGAGTCGGGCACCTGATCGAGGATTTGGGCGTTGTAGTCCCGCTTGACGCCTCCGACGTTGGTGGAGAAGTGCAAAGCGGTCTCGTCGATCTGCGCAACGGTTTCCACCCCCTTCATAAATTCCGGGAACGACTCGAACTGGGTCCATTGGTTGTAAGCAACGGACACGGGAACTTCCACATCGATTGTTTGGTTGACGGTGCTCATTCGCTTTGCTCCTTGCGTCAATTCGCTTGGCGTTCCGTAGCCGCCCGCCTGTTGCTCCTCCGTGTGGTTCGTGTCCATGTCCATGGTGACCTTTCCGTGGTGGTTGATCATGCTGGCTTGGGAATTCATGGATCCAAAGAATCATCAGCTTACTTAGTAACTTCGCCGAACCCCTAGGCTAGGCAGGACCGGGGTCTGGAATCAAGGTTCCCCGCGATCCGAGCCGCGATCCGAGGGTTCGATTTGTTCAGGATCCTCGGAAACCCGGATCTTGCCCGGGGACCAGGACAGTACCGGGTACAGCAAAACCAGGACGGCAAGAACGACGACGACCCCCACACCCACTGCCAAGCCGGCATCCTGCCCCAGCGCCACGCTGAAAATCAGGCCTGCGCAGCCCGCGATGAGCAATGCCACGCAGCCGACCACGATTTTCACGATCCTGTTGCCGGCAGCCACCAGCTTGTCCTTCACGTGATGCCGGAACAGGCGCCGATGGAGGCTGACAGGAACCAGCATGAGCCCCGTTGTGAGGGCGGCGAGCACTACGAGCGCAAGAAACCACCATTTTTCAACTTCAGTGAGGACGCCGAACCGCTGCTGGAAAGGCAGGGTTAGCAGGAAGCCGCCGATGATCTGCGTGCCGGTTTGCAGTACGCGCATCTCCTGGAGCAATTCGTTCCAGTTGCGGTCCATCCGCTCGTCTTTTGTCTCGCTCCTGGTGTCCTTGAATTCGGCCGGTTCAAGCGGCCATTCATTCTCCTGCCGGCTCATGACGGCTTGGGCAGCTCACAGCCCGTTACGGGATTCAACCCCATGTAGTTCAACGGGCCCGCAACGATGTTGAGCGCGATCGTTGCGACCTGGGAACACTGTGCCGGCATAGCGCGATAGTAGCCGCGCTGACCGGCGGCGACCGCTCCCACTATGAGCCAAATGACGATGATCAGCCCGAAAATCGATCCTAAACGCATCTTTCCATCGACCAACCTCTCATCGATTCCGGATATCATAAGCTTACTTATTAAGTTCTCTGTGCCATAGGGCTTCCGGTCGACGGCTCGAACCGATGACCGCGGACGCTGGATACGGTGGGTTGTATGGGCAATCAAAGAAGGCCGGTCTGTCATTGACGTCACTCGCGACGGTCATCGTCGCTTTCATCGCAAACCTGCTGGTTGCCGTCGCCAAGACAGTGGCGGCCTTGATGACCGGCTCGGCCTCGATTGTTGCCGAGGCGCGACATCAATGGGGATCTGAGGGAGCACGAAGTGGCCGCGGCCCTTCGCCGCGTGGAACGCAACCTTAAGGAGCAGGACATTGTCGAGGAAGCGGTATTGACGCTGGCTACGCCCGATGAGGACGCCCTGACTTTCGAAGGCGGAACGCCATCGGCAATCGTCGAGTAGCGGACAGCTGCGCGATGGGAATGAAATACAAGGGAGTACTGATATGAACGGGCAGCTCTGGATCTGGATCGTCGTCGCAATCGTGGTCATTGCGGTGATTGTTGTTGTCGCAATTTTGTTCGGACGGCGCGCGAAAGCCGCCGTCGACCGTCGACGCGCCGCTGACCTTCGGGAACGCGCCCGCGCGGACGCGGCAGGAGCTCACGAACACAGCGCCCAGGCCGCCAGGGCCGAGGCCGATGCCCGGCGTGCCGAAAGTGAGGCCGAACGCCTTCGCAACGAGGCTGCCGAGCGGCAGGAAGCATCCGAAAAGGCTGACAGGATTTCGAAAGAGCGGCTTCGTCAGGCTGAGGCGCTCGATCCGGATGCGGGAAACGTTCCGGACGAGCGCGGTGACCGGGATGAGCGCAACGATCCGGACGACGGCGGCCGGCGGGGCTTGCGTAACGACCGGCGCGGGGATTAGCGGCAATAACGACGTCGGGCTGTCAACTAAGTCGGGCCGTCCCGCCGGGTGCGGCTCGGCGGGACGGCCCGGGAGGCGCCTGGAACGCTAGATGCCGTCTTCGCGCATTTCATGCCGGGTGACTGTGTCGCCATTGGCGGGATCGGCGAATCGCCGGCTTTCGCTGACCGTGCGCTGCCTGCGGGGTGCTGCGAACACCAAGGACAGGATGACTCCCAGCACGCCTGCCCCCATCAGGATGTAGCCGACGACTGTTTGATCGACATAGGGAATGAGGCCGGGCGTGATCGCAAATGCCAGGATTGCACCCACGGCAATCAGGAAAATCGAAGAACCGATATACATGGTCATGCTCCTTCGGTCGATGCCGGACATTTCTGCCGGCGGTTCCCCATACGGAGTTGCCGCCTTGGGTCGCTAGGCGACTACAGGTCCCATTATTCGCACTACTAAGTATGCTTAGCAAGTGTCGAATGAAATTCCGCGACCATAACGGTTGAAAAAGGAGTGAAAGCTGAACTGCCGATTCGGACTTCAGAAGATCCGGTAATCGCCCGCGTCTGCATTCGCTGACGGGTACACCACGGGCTCGCGTCCCAATTCAAGCAGGACATCATTGATGGTCAGCTGCCCGTCCAGTTGCACCACCGGGACGAAAGCCGGCTCGGATTCCACTTCGGCGGTCATGGTTCGATCCTATGCGTGACAAGGCAAGAGACGGCGAAGAACACGCGGACCACACTCCGGCAGTCACCCGGCGATTCATGCTCCGTCAGGGAGCGCAGTCACGAACGGAGCACACTCAGGGAGTCTGCGAAGCGGCAGCGGACGGCGACAAGTCGGACAACATGAGGCGACGGGCAGGAGCTTCCGGGAATGGATAAGTGACCTCCACCTCCAAGTCCGGGCCGACGTGGACAAACGCGCCGGGATCCAACGCGTGCCACCCCGGATTCCCATCCATCGGTTCGGTGGCAACCAGAACGTGACCGGACCGCGAAAGGTCCCGGCTATGGGCGCGAATCCGCGGGCTCCGCGCATCCAAGGGATCCTCGCCGTCGGGATTCGCCGGCGGGCGCTTCAGCAAGTGCAACTCGTGGGTATCCGGGTATCTCACGGCCCAAAGATCGGTTGCCGTCGTCAAGATAAAATTCAAACTCAAGACAGGCAGGTGGGCCGCTACCCACCTGACCGCCTTGATGACTCCCTTCCCTACATCACCGTCCGAACGCCGGATTTCAGCCGTAATCAACGCGAAGAGCCGCTCACTGTCCGTCTGGCCCAGCACCAGATCGCTCACGCCGTACTCTGCCAGGCGGCGGTCCAGCACGCCAAGGCCAGAGAACGCGCCGTTATGGGCAAACAACCGCCCGTCTTGCTCAAACGGGTGCGTATTAACCAAGGTATGCGCTCCAGTGCTCGCATACCGGACATGGGCAAGGAACGTCGCGCTCTTAAGGACCCGGGCCTCACGCGCAAAGGCGTGGTCCTCCCAAGCGGCCAACGGCTGCTTCGCGACGTGCGGATTCCCCTCGGTGTCGAACGTGCCTATGCCCGCACCGTCCGGCTCCCGCTTGCTTTGGTCGGCAAGGCTGTCCGGAGCGTCCAGCAGCCAGAAGGTGGCCCGGACCGAATCGGAACCGGCATGCAATCCAAACATTCGGCACATCGGCCGGCCTCCTTGCTTCGCGGTGCCTAGTGATGGAACGCGGGAGTCTGGCCGTCGGCAGGCATAGGGGCCAAGAGGCTGTCCAAATAGGCCACTTCCTTCTTGAGGTCAGTCAGGAAGCTCGACGCGAGATCGCGCGTGAAACCATTGCGGACAACAATCCGCTGCACGGTGACCTCACTTAGGCTTGCCGGCAGTGGATAGGCGGGAACCAGCCACCCATTCATCCGAAGCCGCTCTGAGAGATGGTGGAGATTCCATTTGTCCGTGTACCCCTCAGTCAGCCGCCAGGCAAAGACCGGGATGTCCGCCCCCTCGCTCAGCAACGTGAATGGCTCCAGCGCCCCGATTTCCGCGGAAAGGTACAGTGCTACATCCCGAGAAGTAGCTTGAACGGAACGGTAGCCTTCGAATCCAAGCCGCAGGAAAAGGTAATACTGCAACAGCACCTGCGCGCCGGGACGCGAGAAGTTCAGGGCAAAGCTGGACATGTCCCCGCCCAGATAGCTCACATGGAACACCAAGTCCGCCGGGAGGGCGTCCTCGTCGCGCCAGACGATCCACCCCAAGCCCGGGTACACCAACCCGTATTTATGACCTGACGTGTTGATGGACGCAACCCTGGGCAAGCGGAAATCCCACGAAGTCTCCGGCTGAAGGAAGGGAGCGACCATGCCGCCGGAAGCTCCATCGACATGGATCGGGACATCGAATCCGCGCTGCGCCTGGATCTCATCCAACGCCGCCGCGATTGCCGCAACGGGCTCATACGCACCGGTGTAGGTCACACCCATGATCGCGACCACACCGATCGTGTTCTCATCCACGTACTTATCGAGGTCATGGCCGTCAAGCACCGGATGCTCCTGAGAGATCGGAACATACCTCGCTTCGACGTCCCAATAGTTGCAGAACTTCTCCCAACAAACCTGCACGGCCGAACTGAGGACCAGGTTCGGCGTGTCGGCCGGCAGCCCGGCAGCCCGACGTGCGTGCTGCCAGCGGCGCTTCAGCGCCAAGCCGCCCAGCATGCAGGCCTCCGAGGATCCAATAGTGGACGTCCCCACCGCCTTTTCGGCGTCGGGAGCATTCCACAAATCCGCGAGCATGCGCCAACACCGGGTCTCAATCAGCGCCGTCTGGGGGTACTCATCCTTGTCGATCATGTTCTTGTCGAACGTCTCCGCATAAAGCCTGGATGCTTCCGGCTCCATCCAGGTGCCGACGAACGTCGCCAGGTTCAATCGCGAGTTCCCGTCCAGCATCGCCTCATCGTGCACGATCTGGTACGCGGTCGAGGGAAGTGATTCACCTGCCGGGAGAGTGAAGCGAGGGAAGATTGTGGACTCGCCCGGACGGCTGAATACGGGGTTGAGCTCCACTGCGGTGTCTGTTTCATGGGCCGATGTACGGTATGACCTGTTAATGGTGTGCTCCTTTGACTTGCCGGGGCGCTCACGGTTGCAACGGCAGGGCCTGCCAAAGCCCTACGCTACCTCTGCCGGCAGCTGCACCCAAGGCTTTCCACCGCCACCATCTTCCCTTGGGCATGGTGGCCGCGGGCCTGGCGGATGCATAATCTCAAGTGGGACCGTGCGGTCCCGACTGCCAGGCCCAGAGAGGTCTCCTCATGGCGAGCAGAAGAGCGCAGCGCGATCGCGCGGCGAGGGGACGGGGGCCCCGGACGCCGGGCGAATTTCCGTCTCCTCTGCTGCGTCCCGCCCGGGCGCAAGAAGCACCGCCTGAATCCGGAATGTCCCACGACAACCCGTTCCTTTTGTAGCGCGTACCTTAGGTGACGCGTCCAGCCGCGGACAGGACCCCAGCGCGGCCCAAGGTTAGGAGAAGCAGTGTCCAACCAGAACAGCCCCGAAACCCCCAATCAAGAGGAACCACGGAAGGTCCCTTTGCCGGGATCTGAGAGAGAGCCGGCCCCGGGCGCCCGGGATATCCTCGGCCTCGTCGATCCCGCCCGCCGGATCGAGGCAACGGTCGTCCTCCGGCGCCAGGAGGAAATGACGGAGGTTCCGTCCAGTCCCATCTCGAAAGACGAATTGGCGTCGCGGTATGGAGCATCAAGCGACGATCTCGACCTGGCAGTGCGGACCTTTGCCGGGCTTGGGCTGGATATTGCCGACGCCGATGCCGCCAGCCGAAGGATCCGGCTGGAGGGGACCGTGGAGCAGCTAAGCAGCGTTTTCGGAACCTCCCTTGACGAGCTCACAAGCCGGGCGCCTGACGGCAACACAGTCACGCACCGGCACCGCACCGGGGGACTGCACATTCCCGAAGTGCTGGATGGCGTCGTGGTGGCCGTACTTGGCCTCGATGACCGGCCGCAGGCCAGGGCACAATTTCATGCGATCCCGCTGGCTGCGACAGGTACGAGCTACACCCCGCCACAGTTGGGAATGATCTACAACTTTCCGAGTGATACCGACGGCAGCGGCCAAGTCGTAGCGATCCTCGAGCTGGGCGGCGGATTCGGGCAGGCGGATCTCGACGCCTACTTCCTAGGGCTCGGGATTCCGACGCCGGACATCTCGGCCGTGGGGGTTGACGGCGGAGCCAATCAACCCGGGCAGGATCCGTCGGGAGCCGACGGGGAAGTCCTGCTCGACATCGAAGTGGTGGGAGCACTCGCACCGAAGGCAAGCATCGTGGTCTATTTTGCGCCCAATACGGACGCCGGCTTCCTGGACGCGATCATTGCGGCATCCCACGCGAGCCCCGCGCCCGCGGCGATCAGCATCAGCTGGGGCCAGAGCGAAGACGCCTGGACGGCCCAGGCCCGGACGGCCTTCGACCAAGCGATGGCGGATGCCGCGGCCCTCGGCGTTACCGTCACCGCGGCGGCGGGGGATAACGGAAGTGCCGACGGCGTAACGGACCATCGCGACCATGCCGACTTTCCGGCGTCGAGCCCGCACGTGCTCGCCTGCGGCGGCACCCGGCTGACAGCGGATGTCCAAACTGGCGCGATCAGCTCCGAAACCGTGTGGAACGATGGCCCGAACTCAGCCACCGGCGGCGGTTACAGCGACGTCTTCCCTGTTCCGTCATGGCAATCCGGGGTTGCTGGGCACGCCAAGCACAAACCCGCGCCCAGGAATCCGGGCCGGGGAGTGCCCGATGTCTGTGGTGTCGCAGATCCGCAGACCGGCTACCGCGTCCGCGTCGACGGAAAGGACATGGTGATCGGCGGAACCAGCGCGGTGGCGCCCCTCTGGGCCGCGCTGATCGCCCGCTTGGCGCAGGCCAGCAATCGCCGGTTCGGCCTCATCCAGCCGCTCCTCTACCAAAACGGGACCCATCCGGCGTCGGGCTTCCACGACATTACCGTCGGTTCCAACGGAAGCTACCGGGCGGGGGTGGGCTGGGATCCGTGCACCGGCCTGGGCAGTCCTGACGGGAAGGCGCTCCTTCAGCTGGTCCAGTCCGCATCCTGAACGATCGATGGTGGTTCGAAGTGGCAGAAGTCGGCAAAATCCTGCTGCCATCGGTCCCCATCCTCAGTAGACTGGCTAATGTCCTTTACAACCGCTGGTTTCAAAGGAGGCTAGGCAATGGCTGGATATTTTGAATTGGTCGACGCGCCTGATGGCATGTACAGGATTGCACTGCGGGACGGCAACGGCGATATTTTGGCGATGACAACCACCTTTCCCACCAAACAGGCGGCAGTGCGCGGGATTTCCACTGTCAGGGAAATCGCCGGTACGGCTCTCATCAAGGACCGCAGTCACGGTCAATGGAGTCCTTCCCTCGAACGGCAAGTCCACAGGCGGCACCTGCACCACACGCCGGCTTGGCGGACGCACGAGCTAAGGAAGGCAATGAGCGCCTGACAGGCCAAATGCCACCAAGGGACTCCACACCGTGGGGTCCCTTCTTTGTCTGCCGTTCCCATTCGTCGCCGGCAGCTACGTTGTCGATGGCATCCCCTAGGCGGCGCCCTAATCCCCTTCGCCAGGGGAGCGAAACCCCTTGCCGTGGCGTGCTTTGGCGGCCCCCGCCGGAGCGGATACGATGGACGATGGCTGGCTGTGGTCCCCGTACGCCACAAGCTATGAAGCCTTATCAATGAATAGGAGACACCCGTGTCAGATGCCCAGCAGATCACCCTCATCGTCGATGGCGAAGAGACCAAGGTGACGGAAGGGACCACCGGCGCGGACCTCTTCTTTGAGCGCCGCGAAGTTGTGGTGGCCCGCGTTGACGGCGAGCTCAAGGACCTCGACCAAGTGCTGCCTGAAGGCGCCACGGTCGAAGGCATCACCATCGATTCGCCGGACGGACTGAATGTCCTCCGCCACTCCACCGCGCACGTCATGGCGCAGGCTGTGCAGCAGCTGCGCCCGGACGCCAAGCTTGGCATCGGCCCGTACATCACAGACGGTTTCTACTTTGACTTCGATGTCGCAGAACCGTTCACTCCGGAAGACCTGCGCCAGCTCGAAAAGATGATGCAGAAGATCATCAACCAGAACCAGAAGTTCGTGCGTCGCGTGGTCACCGAGGACGAAGCCCGCGTCGCCATGAAGGACGAGCCCTACAAGCTCGAACTCCTGGGCAAGAAGAACGACGCCGTGGACGCCGGCGAAGGCGTCAACGTCGAGGTGGGCGCGGGCGATATCACGATCTACGACAATGTGGACCGCAAGAGCGGCGACGTCGTCTGGTGCGATCTGTGCCGCGGACCGCACTTGCCCAACACCAAGCTGATTTCGAATGCCTTCGCTCTGACCCGGTCCTCGGCCGCCTACTGGCTCGGCAACCAGAACAACCAGCAGCTCCAGCGGATTTACGGCACCGCCTGGCCCACCAAGGAAGCCCTCAAGGCTTACCAGGACCGCATCGCCGAAGCCGAACGCCGCGACCACCGCAAGCTCGGCGCCGAACTGGACTTGTTCTCGTTCCCTGACGAGCTCGGTTCCGGCTTGCCGGTGTTCCATCCCAAGGGCGGCATCATCCGCAAGGCGATGGAGGATTACTCGCGCCAGCGCCACGTCGACGCCGGTTACGAGTTCGTGTACACGCCGCACATCACCAAGGGACACCTTTACGAAGTCTCTGGCCACCTCGACTGGTACAAGGACGGCATGTTCCCCGCCATGCACGTGGACGCGGAACTCAATGAGGACGGCACCGTGCGCAAGCCCGGCCAGGACTACTACCTGAAGCCGATGAACTGCCCCATGCACAACCTCATCTTCCGTTCGCGCGGACGCTCCTACCGCGAGTTGCCGTTGCGGCTCTTCGAGTTCGGTTCCGTGTACCGCTACGAGAAATCCGGCGTTGTCCACGGGCTGACCCGTGTCCGCGGAATGACACAGGACGATGCCCACATCTACTGCACCCGCGAGCAGATGAAGGACGAGCTCACCAACACCCTGAACTTCGTCCTTGGCCTGCTCAAGGACTACGGCCTGGATGATTTCTACCTTGAGCTGTCCACAAAGAACGAGGACAAGTTCGTCGGTGACGACGCCACCTGGGAAGAAGCCACCCGTACCCTCGCCGAAGTTGCACAGGCCTCCGGACTGGAATTGGTCCCGGATCCGGGCGGAGCCGCGTTCTACGGACCCAAGATTTCGGTACAGGCCAAGGACGCGCTCGGACGCACGTGGCAAATGTCCACTATCCAGCTCGACTTCAACCTCCCCGAACGGTTCGAGCTCGAGTTCCAGGCTGCCGACGGCACCCGCCAGCGCCCCGTGATGATCCACCGCGCCCTGTTCGGTTCGGTAGAGCGGTTCATGGGTGTCCTCACCGAGCACTACGCCGGCGCATTCCCTGCCTGGCTTGCCCCCGTGCAGGTGGTCGGTATTCCCGTGGCCGAAGCGTTCAACGACTACATGTTCGACGTCGTTGACCAGCTCAAGGCGGCAGGCATCCGCGCAGAGGTGGATATTTCCTCGGATCGTTTCCCGAAGAAGATCCGCACAGCCAGCAAGGACAAGATCCCGTTCGTCCTGATCGCCGGTGGCGAAGATGCAGAGGCCGGGGCAGTATCGTTCCGCTTCCGCGACGGCAGCCAGGACAACGGCGTTCCGGTCGAGGAGGCGGTCCGCCGGATCGTGGATGCGGTCAAGAACCGCGAAAGCTGACCAAGCGGACGACGACGGGGGCGGACAACAGTGCAGGAGTACACAGGCGTGACAGCTGACTATCCAGGCGATGCCGAAGTAACCGACGACTTCGGCCTCGCCGGGGTTCCCGATGCCTTCCAACGCCTGTGGACTCCGCATCGCATGGCCTACATCAAGGGCGGTCCCCAACAGTTCAAAGACCAGGACGACTGCCCGTTCTGTGTGGCGCCCGGCCGCACGGACGAGGAATCCTTGATCGTGCACCGTGGCAAGAGCTGCTACGTCGTGCTCAACCTGTTCCCCTACAACCCGGGCCACTTGCTCGTGTGCCCGTACCGGCACGTCCCGGACTACACGGACATCACGGTTGAGGAAACCGCCGAAATGGCCGAGCTCACGCAGACGGCCATGCGGGTGCTGCGGAAAGTCGCGAACCCCAGTGGTTTCAACCTGGGCATGAACCAGGGGGTCGCAGGAGGCGCCGGAATTGCCGCCCACCTCCATCAGCATGTGGTCCCGCGTTGGGGCGGCGACGGGAACTTCTTCCCCATCATCGCGCAGACGAAGGCCATCACCCAGACCCTCGCCGAGGTCCGTGAGCAAGTAGCCGATGCTTGGCCGGGGGAGTCCGCTGCGTCCGGGGAGCCGGATGCTTAACCGGCACGCCCGCGGTTTTTTCACGGGATTGTTCTCGCCCATAGCCAGATTCCTGCTGAGGGCGGGGGTGTCGCCAGACACCGTCACCGTCGTCGGGACCGTGGGTGTCGTGGTCGGCGCCCTGACGCTTTATCCCATGGGCCAGCTCTGGTGGGGCTCGTTGTTGATTACTGTGTTCGCGCTTTCCGACGTCTTGGACGGCATCATGGCGCGGGAGCGGGGACGCAGCGGACCGTGGGGTAACTTCCTCGACTCCACTTTGGACCGGATCGCGGATGGTGCCATTTTCGGCGGCGTGGCCATCTGGTTCTTCACGGGCGGCGCCAACCGGGCAACCGCCATCGCGGCGTTGGCCTGCCTCGTGCTCGGGATGGTGGTTTCCTACGCACGCGCCAAGGCTGAATCGTTGGGCTTCTACGCCAACGTCGGCATCGCCGAGAGGGCCGAGCGGCTCATATCGGTCCTCCTCGTGACCGGGCTGACGGGTCTCGGCCTGCCTCCTGTCGTGCTGCTCGTGACGCTCGTCGTCCTCTCTGTAGCGACCGCCGTGACCGTAGTGCAACGGATGGCCGCCGTCCGTCAACAGGCTCTGGCAAACGTCGACGGCGGGAAGCCGGCTTAGCGGTTCAGCGCACCTTAGTCGGGCCGGTCGGGAGGGCTTACGTCCTGCCGGTCTTCGAATTCTGCACGTCCCGCGCAGGGGACTAGTATTGAAGTTACTTGGTCAATGTGACCTGGAAATCCGGTGTGCGCAGCGCGTGGCCCTGTCCGTGTGCGCCCCGGCCAAGGTCTTCTATCTACCCATAGGGGTTTTTGTGTCTACACCTGATGTAAGCAACGAAGCCGGTTCGTCCGCAGCCAGCGTCACGGGCAGCAGCCGCGTTAAGCGCGGTATGGCGGAGATGCTCAAGGGCGGCGTCATCATGGACGTCGTCAACGTCGAGCAGGCCCGCATCGCCGAAGACGCCGGTGCCGTGGCGGTCATGGCGCTCGAGCGTGTTCCCGCGGACATCCGCGCCCAGGGCGGCGTGTCCCGCATGTCGGACCCGGACATGATCGACCAGATCATTGGTGCCGTGTCCATCCCGGTCATGGCCAAGGCCCGCATCGGCCACTTCGTCGAAGCCCAGGTCCTGCAGTCTTTGGGCGTGGACTACATCGACGAGTCCGAGGTCCTGACCCCGGCCGACTACACCCACCACATCGACAAGTGGAACTTCACCGTTCCCTTCGTCTGCGGTGCCACCAACCTCGGTGAGGCGCTGCGCCGCATCAACGAGGGCGCGGCCATGATCCGTTCCAAGGGCGAGGCCGGCACCGGTGATGTCTCCAACGCCACCACGCACATGCGCCAGATCCGTGCGCAGATCAAGAACCTTTCCTCCCTGCCCGAGGACGAGCTCTACGTCGCGGCCAAGGAACTGCAGGCCCCGTACGAGCTCGTGAAGGAAGTTGCCGCTACCGGCAAGCTCCCGGTCGTGCTGTTCACCGCCGGCGGCATCGCCACCCCGGCCGACGCCGCGATGATGATGCAGCTGGGCGCGGACGGCGTGTTCGTCGGCTCGGGCATCTTCAAGTCCGGCAACCCGGCCCAGCGCGCGGCCGCCGTCGTGAAGGCCACCACCTTCTACGACGACCCCGACGTCATCGCCAAGGTCTCCCGCGGCCTGGGCGAAGCCATGGTCGGCATCAACGTCGAGGAAATCCCCGAACCCCACCGCCTCGCAGAACGCGGCTGGTAACGTTCGGCGCTAACGCCTCAGCAGTACGACGGCGGTGGGTCCCCTCGAAGGGAGGCCCACCGCCGTCGTCGTCCCCAGAGTTTGTGTACAGATCGCACCCCCTTAAAACGCTCTTTAAGGGGTGTGACGTGTACACAAACTCGACGTGGCGCCTAACGCGGCCGGCGTGCCGCGTGTTCGCGCGCGAGTCGGGCGAAGTCGTCGTCGGGGTTTCCGGGAACGAAGGGTCCGTACTTGCGTTCGACGGCGGTGCGGATCAGGAAGTCGGCGATTGCGGGGTTCTTCGGCAGCAGGGACCCGTGCAAATAGCTGGCCACGACGTTCCGATGCCGCGCCCCTTCATGGCCGTCCTTGCTGTTGTTGCCCGCGCCTTTGGATACCGTGCCAAGGGGCTCGACGGCGGGTCCCAGGGTTGTCTGGCCGCTGTGGTTTTCGTAGCCCAGGATTTCGCCGAATTCCGGTGAGGTCAGCGTGACGTTGCCGATGAGGCGTTCGTCGGTGCCCACTGTCTCGATATCCAGGACCCCTATCCCCGGGATGACCGGTCCGGCCTTCGTCCTGAAGAACTTGCCGAAGAGCTGGTACAGCCCGCAGATGACCAGCATGGGGGTGCCGTCTTCCGCCATTCCCCGAAGCTGGTCACCCCGGGCCAGCAGGTCGTCCTGGATCACGGTCTGGCCGCTGTCCTGGCCACCGCCGCCGAGAATGATGTCAACGTCGTCCGGGAAGTCGTCGCCCACGTTGTATTCGAGGAGTTCGGGCGTGTATCCGTGCCACAGCAGCCGCTGCCGAATGACCAGCGCATTTCCCCAGTCGCCATAGATGTTCATGTCCCGCGGATACAGCTGAAGGACGCGGATGGTGCCCTTGCTGGCTTCGTGCGTGGCGCCGTCGGCCGGGTTCATGAGACCACCTCCACTGTGGTGATTTTGGCGAGTTCACGTCGTATCGCGAGCATCGCCGTGTATGTGCAGAAAATCCGCTTGGGCCTGCCCGCTGAACCCCGGATGAACCCGGCCAGTGCGGCTGGGAGGTCGGTGTCCACCGAAGAGAAACGGACGTCGTCGTACTGGAGCCGAAGGGCCATGTCGTAGGCCCGGACGCCGGAAACAACGTCCACGCCGCCCTCGCGCAGGGAGTCGAACTCGACGTCCCAGAGCCAGGACATGTCCCTGCCGTCGGCGTAGTTGTCGTTGATGGCGATCATGGAGGCGTATCCCTCGGCGGGAAACGACTTGAGCCCGAGTCTGAAGCCGCTCGGGTTCTTGACCAGCACCAACTCAAGCGGTTGGCCGTCGACGGTGAGGCTCTCGCCTCGGCCGAACGCCGGGGCCACTTCGGACAGCGCCTTGACCAGTTTGGTGGCGTCGGCGGGTTTTCCGGTGGCGCCGGTGATGCTCCGGGCAAGGACCAGCGCGGCGGCGGCATTGAAGATGTTGTAGACGCCCCGGAGCTTCATATGCGTCGTGACCAGCGTGCCGTCGAACTCGAAATCGGCGTCGTCCGCGCCAACGCGGCGGAGTACGACGTCGGCCGCCTCCGCAGCGGGAACGTCACCGTTGGCTTCGGTCCCGGAAGCCGCGGTGCGCATGTCGTCGTCGTTCGGGAAGGTGCTGCGAAGCGACTCGTCGAGTCCGAAGTACAGGACTTCGGGACCGTCCACGGAAGCAGCGATCCGGGCAACCCGGGGGTCCTCGCGGTTCAGGACCACGGTTCCGGTTGTGCTTTCGGCAATGCGCTGGAGGAGGAGCGCAGTGGTGTCGATCTCCCCGAAACGGTCCAGCTGGTCCCGCAGCACATTGAGGAGGAGGCAATAGCGGGGAGGCACCTTGTTCACGAAATGCACGGCGTGCGCTTCGTCGAGTTCAAGGACCGCGACGTCGGCATCCAGCCTTCCGCGCCAGTCCACCTCGCCGAGGAGGGCCGCCGCGACGCCACGCGTGAAGTTGCTGCCGGTCCGGTTCGTGAAGACCTTCAATCCTTGGCTTTCGAGCAGTTCCACTACCATTTTCGTGGTGGTCGTCTTGCCGTTTGTGCCACTGACGACGGCGACTCCGTGGGGGAGCGAGGACAGGGTCCGCTGCATGAATGCGGGGTCGATCTTTTCGACCACGAGTCCTGGGAAAGCCGACCCTCCGCCGCGAAGCCGGGACGCAGCCCGGACCAGTTTGCCGAGCGGAACGCTGTACGAAAACATGATCTGTAATATATCCCAGTTGAGGCATGGAACCTTTGCCGGCAAGTGCACGGAGGGCTGTCCGGACTACCCGAAGGCGGCCCGGGTAGCGGCTGCGCATTATGATGGTCGAATGACCATTCCCCTTTCCGAGGCGTCATCACGCGTGGGCTCCGGCCTCCGCATTGGAGTCCTCGCACTACAAGGCGACTTCCGCGAGCACCTCCGCGCCGTCGAGGCCGCCGGCGCGACCGGTATCGGCATCCGGCGACCCGCTGAGCTCGACGACATCGACGGCCTGATCATTCCGGGCGGCGAATCAACCACCATCGACAAACTCGCGCGGATCTTCGACCTCGCGGACCCGCTCCGCAAGCACATTGCGTCCGGGCTTCCTGTCTATGGTTCCTGCGCCGGCATGATCCTGCTTGCGAACGACATCGCCGACCCCGCGACGGACCTTGCCGGAAACCCGCAAGAGACCTTCGGCGGCCTCGATATCACGGTCCGCCGAAACGCCTTCGGACGGCAGCGCGAGTCCTTTGAAACCGACCTTGATTTCAAAGGCTTGGAATTCAGCGCCCGTGAACACGGCGTGGATCCCGTCCATGCTGTTTTCATCCGCGGCCCCTGGGTGGAGCGCGTCGGTCCCGGCGTCGAGATCCTTGCCCAGGTTGAACCGGACAAGGCCCGGCACACGGACACTTTGCACGGGTTGGCTAGAATTGTGGCAGTACGTTCGGGCCAGTTGCTCGCTACCTCCTTCCATCCGGAAGTGACGGGGGAGAAGCGCGTGCACGAACTATTCATTCGAATGATCAGAGGAGAAGCGTAAAGCATGTCAGGCCACTCCAAATGGGCGACCACCAAGCACAAGAAAGCCGTCATTGACGCAAAGCGTGCAAAGTCGTTCGCCAAACTGATCAAGAACATCGAAGTTGCCGCCCGCATGGGTGGACCGGACCTTGCCGGAAACCCGGGCCTCGAACTGGCGGTCACCAAGGCGAAGAAGACTTCCGTACCGAACGACAACATCGACCGCGCCATCAAGCGCGGGGCCGGGCTCACCGGCGAAGTGGTCGACTACACGGAAATCATGTACGAAGCCCGCGGCCCCCAGGGCTCGGCCCTCCTCATCGAGTGCTTGACGGACAATAAGAACCGTGCAGCGTCCGAAGTCCGGCTCGCCATTTCCCGCAACGGCGGCACCATCGCGGACCCCGGTTCGGTCAGCTACCTCTTCACCCGCAAGGGCGTCGTCAACCTGCCCAAGAACGGCCTTAGCGAGGACGACGTCCTGATGGCCGTGCTCGACGCCGGTGCGGAAGAAGTCAAGGACAGCGGCGAAAACTGGGAAGTCCATTCGGAGCCGACGGATCTCCAGGCCATCCGGGACGCCCTGAAGGAAGCCGGCATCGAGTACGAAACGGACGAAGCAGAGTTCATTCCGTCCATGCAGGTGGACCTCGACCTCGACGGTGCCAAGAAGTTCATGAGGCTCGTTGACGCCCTCGAAGACCTCGACGACGTCCAGAACGTCTACACCAATGCGGACATGAGCGAGGAAGTCCAAGCTGCCCTCGAAGCAGCGGAGTAGCATCCTTACCCGCGAATCTGTTTGATCACAACCTTGGAGGCCCGGAATTGACTCTTCGTGTATTGGGAGTCGATCCGGGCCTCACCCGTTGCGGCATAGGAGTGGTCGACGTCGAACGCAACAGGCGCGCCACCATGGTCGCCGTGGGCGTGGTGGGCACCTCGCCCGAACAACCGCTGGACCAGCGGCTCCTGGTCATCGCCGAGGCGATCGACGAGTGGCTCGACCTGTACAAACCCGATGTCCTCGCGGTGGAACGGGTCTTTTCCCAATTGAACGTGAGTACGGTCATGGGGGTGGCCCAGGCGTCCGGCGTCGTCATCGCCGCGGCGGCACGGCGAGGGATTCCGGTGGCGCTTCACACGCCGTCCGAAGTCAAAGCGGCAGTGACCGGAAGCGGCAGTTCAAACAAGGAAGCCGTAACCAAGCTCATCACCAAGATCCTCCGCCTCGACTCCCCGCCGCGGCCAGCCGACGCAGCGGACGCGTTGGCGCTGGCGGTCACCCATGCCTGGCGGGCCGGCAGCGGAGCGGCCGTTGCGTCCACCGGTCCGGGAAACAGCAGCCTCACTCCGGCCCAGCGGGCATGGGCCGAGGCCGAGGCGAAAGCGCGCCGCGCCCGCTAAATGTCCGTCGGCCTTGCTAGGGTATTCGTAGATATGTTCGGATATCCCGCGAACCACCAGGTGCGGGGCAGTTTTCAGGAGCCGGGTCTTGATCAGTTTTCTCCGCGGAACCGTGGCGCATGTAGGCCTTTCCACGGCCGTCATCGATCTCAACGGTGCCGGAATGAGCGTTTACGCCACACCGCAGACCCTCAGCCACCTCAGTGTGGGGGACGAAGCAAAGCTGTTCACGTCGCTGATCGTCCGCGAGGACTCCTTGACGTTGTTCGGATTCTCCACCGATGACGAACGGGAAGTCTTCGACGTCCTCCTGAGCGTCAGCGGCGTCGGCCCGCGGCTCGCCCTTGCGGTGCTCGCTGTCCACGAGCCCGAATCCATCAGGGTTGCCGCCCACTCGGGCGACGCCAAGTCCTTCACGAAGGTTCCGGGCATCGGACCAAAGGTAGCCGGGAGGATCGTGCTCGAGCTTGCGGGCAAGCTCGTTCCGCACGGCACGGCGCCCGGTACCGCTCCCGCCGTCGCGACTGAATCTGCGTGGAAGCCGCAAGTGGTTGCGGCCATGACCAGCCTCGGTTGGTCGGAAAAAGACGCGAACGGCAGCATCGACAAAGCGATGGCGGATTCCCCGGAGCTCGCGGACGCAGGCAACGTCGCACAGATCCTGCGGGCAACCTTGCGCTGGCTCGGGCAGGACGGCGCCCGCGCCGGGAATAAGGTAGGCACCCGTGGTTGACCAGTCGATCGTCTCCGGGGGAGAGGAGCCCGAAGAACGCGTAATCGAGGCAGCCCTCAGGCCAAAGAACCTTCATGACTTCGTGGGCCAGCACCGCGTTCGAAAGCAGCTCGCGCTCGTCCTGGAAGCATCAAGGATGCGCGGCAGGAGCGCTGACCACGTCCTGCTCTCAGGTCCTCCCGGTTTGGGCAAAACCACCCTTTCCATGATTATCGCGGCTGAGATGAATGCGCCTTTGCGCATCAGCAGCGGGCCCGCGATCCAGCATGCCGGAGACTTGGCAGCCATCCTCTCCTCACTTTCCGAAGGTGAAGTCCTTTTTCTCGACGAAATCCACCGGATGTCCCGGCCCGCCGAGGAAATGCTCTACATGGCCATGGAGGACTTCCGTGTGGATATCGTCGTGGGGAAGGGCGCAGGAGCAACAGCCATTCCACTCGAGCTTCCGCCCTTCACCCTGGTTGGCGCCACCACGCGGGCCGGGCTCCTTCCCGGACCTTTGCGGGACCGTTTCGGCTTCACGGGCCACCTTGAGTTCTACACGGTCGAAGAGCTCGAACTGGTTTTGCGCCGTTCCGCCGGGATGCTCGACCTCAAGGTCAACTCGGCCGGTTTCAGCGAAATCGCGGGGCGTTCACGCGGTACTCCACGTATCGCCAACCGTCTGCTTCGCCGCGTACGCGACTGGGCGCTGGTCCACGGTATCGAGCAGATCGACGCCCGTGCCGCCTCCGCCGCATTGGATATGTACGAGGTAGACCAGCGCGGACTGGACCGCCTGGACCGCTCTGTCCTGGAAGCGCTGATCACCAAGTTCAACGGCGGCCCTGTCGGCCTTTCGACGCTCGCGATCGCCGTCGGGGAAGAACCGGAGACAGTCGAGACGGTGGCTGAACCGTATCTCGTCAGGGAAGGTCTCATGGGAAGGACGCCGCGCGGCAGGATCGCGATGGCTTCGGCGTGGACCCATCTCGGCTACGCGGTGCCGGCCGGTGTATTCGGCCAGGATCCCCTCGCCCTCTTCGAGGTTGACGACGCCCTCGAAGGCGCGGATACCGGGGCCGAAAGCGTGGACAACGGGCTCTAGCACGCCCCTTTCAGCTTAAGCATCTAGACTGGTATGAAACTCGGCACGTTCGAGTCCATGGTTCCGTGCCCGCTCGTGGGAGCATTGGGCGGCCACGTGGGGAAAAATCCCACCATTGACGGATCCACCGGGCAGACGCCGCCGTGAAACCTAAAACGTATGCAAAGAACGGAACTTCCCTGTGGATCCAATGACAATCCTGTTGTTCGCCGTGCTCGCCGTCTTCATCTTCATGATGTTCCGCCGGAACAAGAAGACGCAGCAGCAGCAGGCCAAGCTGCAGTCCCAGTTTGCTCCCGGTGTTGACGTCATGACCAGCTTCGGGCTCTTCGGCCGGATCGTCTCCATGGACGACGAAGACAACAAGGTCGTCCTGGAGCTCTCTCCTGGCAACCTCGCAACCGTGCACCGCCAGGCCGTCACCAAGATCGTCGAACCTAAGGAAGAAGCCGCCGTGGACGTTCCGGACGATGCTTCGTCGCTGACGGAAGCGGATGCCGACGCGCCGGCCGTTGCTGAGACGCCGGACGAAACCCTCAAGCGCCTCAACGACGAGGGCAAGAAGGACAGCTAGTTCGGACCCGCATCAGCCGCGGGAAGAGTTCTACGGCAATGAACTGCCGCCGGCCTGCGCTCCAGCGCACGCCGGCGGCTGTTCCGTCATCAACAGGAAGATGAACATGGCACGAAAAGGCCGCAAAGTACCAGGCCGCAGGGTCCTGCTCTGGCTTGTCGCAATATTCGCTGTACTAACGGCCGTCCTCGGAGGCGGAGTAGTCACGGGTCAAGCGAGCTGGGCTCCCAAGCTGGCGCTTGACCTCGAGGGTGGCACGCAGATGATCCTGTCCCCGAAGGTCGAGGGCTCTTCCGGGATCAATCAGGACCAACTCAACCAGGCCGTGGCGATCATTCGCCAACGTGTGGACAGCTCAGGCGTTGCCGAGGCGGAAATCACCACCCAGTCCGGCCAGAACGTCGTAGTGAGCCTCCCCGGAACCCCCAGCTCGGAGACCCGGGCCTTGATCCAGGCATCCGCGGACATGAACTTCCGGCCTGTCATCACCACCGGTGACCCCGCGGCTGTTCCTGTGGCGTCGCGGACCCCGGACGCAAGCCTTCCGAAGCCTACGGCCGCACCGACCAACGCAAGCGATTCCAACTGGGTCACCGCCGATGTCTACAAGGCATTCGAAGCCTTGGACTGCGCCAATCCTTCCCAGGAGAAGCAGCCCCGTTCCGATCCCGCCAAGCCGCTGGTGACGTGTGAACCTGCCACGTCCACTACGCCTGCCGTCAAGTACATACTTGGACCCGTAGAGGTCAAGGGCCAGGACATCGTGTCGTCCTCCTACGATCCCGTCCAGGGTGCGCAGGGTTCCGTGACCAACGCGTGGGGCGTGACCATCACGTTCGACGCCAAGGCGACGCAGACCTTCAAGGACGTCACCCAGAGGCTCAATCAGTTCTATGTCGCGTCGCAGTCGTCGGGCGGCAACGACCCGAAGGCGCAATTCGCCATTGTGCTGGACGACCAAGTTATTTCGGCTCCTCGCGCACTGGCCGTGATCACTGACGGCAAGCCCCAGATCACCGGCAACTTCACGCAGGCTTCGGCCAAGGCCTTGGCAGACCAGTTGCGCTACGGAGCATTGCCGATCAGCTTCAACATCCAATCCGAGGAACAGATCTCCGCGACCCTCGGAGGCGATCAATTGCGGCTTGGCCTCCTGGCAGGCGTCATCGGCCTCTTGCTCGTCGTGGTCTACTCGCTCTTCCAGTACCGGGCGTTGGGTTTCGTGACGATTCTTTCGCTCGTGGTGGCCGGTGGCCTTACCTATCTCGCGATCGCGATCCTGGGATGGACGGAAAACTACCGCCTGTCACTCGCAGGTGTTGCCGGCCTTATCGTTGCCATCGGCCAGACTGCCGACTCCTTCATTGTGTACTTCGAACGCATCAGGGACGAGTTGCGTGAGGGCAAGGGCCTCGTGTCCGCCGTCGAGAACGGCTGGAAGCGTGCCAAGCGGACTGTGCTTGCATCCAAGACCGTGAACCTTCTTGCGGCCGTGGTGCTCTACTTCGTTGCCGTTGGCAATGTGCGCGGCTTCGCGTTCACGCTTGGCCTGACGGCCGTCGCCGACCTCGTGGTCGTGTTCATGTTCACCCACCCGACCCTCCAGCTCCTCGCCCGGACGAAGTTCTTCGGAGAGGGCCACCGCTTCTCCGGCCTGGATCCCGAACGGCTCGGTGCCGTCCCGCTCTACCGGGGTGCCGGCCGGCTCCGGACGCCAGGCGAGAAGCCCGTCGTCGTCCGCGCCCGCAACACGGGCGCCGCGGCGGAGGCCGAACGTCGGATGACCATTGCGGAACGCCGGCTCGCTGAACGGCAGGCGCAGCTGACTGGTTCTTCCAACGGAACCAAGGAGGAGAAGTAATGACCACGAGCTTCGCAAAGTTCGGTAACGAGCTCTACACGGGCGAGCGCTCCTACAACTTCGTTTCCAGCAAGAAGATCTGGTTCATCATCGCCGCGCTTGCGGTGGCCATTTCGATTATCTTGCCGGTGGTCAAGGGCGGCTACAACCTCGGGATCGACTTCCGTGGCGGCTCGGAATTCACGGTTTCAAACGTCAAGACCACCAACCCTGGCGTCGGTGAAAAGGCGGTCCATGACGTCGTGGCCGGAGCGATTCCGCGCGTCGCCAATGTCGCCGGCAACACCATGCGCATCCAGACCGACAAGCTGAGCGACGACGAAACCGTCAAAATCAAAACGGACCTCGCCAAAGCTTACGGCGTGACCGAGAACGAAGTTACTTCCACGTTCATCGGCCCCACGTGGGGCCAGGACGTCACGAAGCAGGCCCTGATCGGCCTCGCGGTTTTCGTCGGATTGGCCGCCCTTTTGATGGCTTTGTACTTCCGCACATGGAAAATGTCCGTCTCCGCCCTGGCCGGCATGCTGGTCACGATGTTCAGTACAGCCGGCGTTTACTCGTTGAGCGATTTCGAGGTGACGCCGTCGGCCATCATCGGCTTCCTGACCGTCTTGAGCTACTCGCTCTATGACACGGTGGTGGTCTTCGACAAGATCCGCGAGAACACGCACGACATTTACACCTCCAGCAGGCGTACCTTCGCCGAAGAGGTCAACCTGGCGGTCAACCAGACGCTTGTGCGGTCCATCAACACCATGATGGTTGCCGTCTTGCCGGTTGCCGCCATCCTCTTCATCGGCGCAGGCCTGTTGGGCGCTGGTACGCTGCGCGATCTCTCGCTCGCACTTTTCGTCGGTATCCTGATCGGCACTGCCGCCACGATCTTCATCGCGGCGCCGCTTTACGCCTGGCTGCGTCAAAGCGAGCCCGAGCTCCTGAAGCAAGCCAAGAAGGTCGCGAACCGCCGTGCCGCGGCCGCGAGTTCAAGCTCGGAAGCCGCCGCGGTCTAGCCTGGATTCTCCCGGAGGGCCGGTCACCACTTCACAGTGGTGACCGGCCCTTTCTGTTTACTCCTGCGTCATGTGGGTATCTGTTCTTGGACAGGTCACCGGCGGGAATAGACTGGGAGAATTAAGTCAGTCATGAGAGGTGCACTTGTGGAGGAACGTACGACGTCGGCGCCGCCGGCGGGTGGCGAAGGCGGCTTCGGCCGCGTGACCAGCACGCCATCTACAGCCATGGGCAGCACCGCGGGCGGAGTGCCCGTGGACAGCCCGGGCGCGCGTCCGACCTTCCCGGGGAGGCGTGAACGGACACGCTCCCGGTTGGCGAAGCTCACAGGCCGCGGCATCAGCACTTACTCTCCGATCCTCGAACCCCTCCTGCGGACCGTCCGCGCGAACAACCCCAAAGAAGACCTCGACCTCATCCAACGGGCATTCACCGTTGCTGAGCGCAGCCACCAGGGGCAGAAGCGCAAGAGCGGCGATCCCTACATCACGCACCCGGTGGCGGTGGCGACGATCCTGGCCGAACTCGGCCTGACGGGCACCACCCTTGCCGCGGCCCTCCTCCACGACACTGTCGAAGACACCCCCTACACCCTTGCCGACTTGACACGGGACTTCGGCCCCGAGGTAGCGATGCTGGTGGATGGCGTCACAAAGTTGGATAAAGTCCAGTTCGGGGAGGCCGCCCAGTCGGAGACCGTGCGCAAGATGGTTGTGGCCATGGCCAAGGACATCCGTGTCCTCATGATCAAGCTTGCTGACCGCTTGCACAATGCGCGCACGTGGCGGTTCGTTTCAGCGGAGTCGTCATCCCGCAAAGCACGTGAAACCCTTGAGATCTTTGCCCCGCTGGCCCACCGCCTCGGGATGAACACCATAAAGTGGGAGCTCGAGGATCTCTCGTTTGCCGCCTTGTACCCCAAGGTGTACGAAGAAATTGTGCGGATGGTAGGGGACCGTACCCCCGAACGCGAAAAGAGCCTCAGCGTCATCCGTAACCAGATCGCCGAGGACCTTCGGGCCGCCCGGATTAAATCGACCATCACGGGACGCCCCAAGCACTATTACTCGATCTACCAGAAGATGATCGTCAGGGATAAGGACTTTGACGACATCAACGACCTCATGGGCGTGCGTGTCCTCGTGGATACCGTTCGTGACTGCTACGCGGCCCTCGGAACACTCCACTCGCGGTGGAACCCCTTGCCAGGACGGTTCAAGGACTACATCGCCATGCCGAAGTTCAACATGTACCAGTCTTTGCACACCACGGTCATAGGCCCTGGCGGAAAGCCGGTGGAGATCCAGATCCGGACGCACGAAATGCACCGCCGCGCGGAGTACGGTGTAGCCGCCCACTGGAAGTACAAAGACCAGCCAAACCGAACCGCAGTCGGGCCGGGAAGCCCCAAGGACGGCGACATGGGCTGGTTGCGTTCCCTGGTGGACTGGCAGCAGGAAACCTCTGATCCGGGCGAGTTCCTCGATTCGCTCCGCTTCGAGATCAACGCCCGGGAAGTCTTCGTCTTCACCCCGAAGGGCGAAGTCATGGCTCTCCCCGCGGGGTCCACTCCCGTGGACTTCGCATACGCCGTCCATACCGAAGTAGGCCACCGTACCATCGGAGCCCGAGTCAACGGCAAGTTGGTGCCGCTCAACAGCGAGCTCAACCACGGCGACTGGGTGGAGATCTTCACCTCCAAAGCCGAAGGTGCCGGCCCGAGTCAGGACTGGCAGCACTTCGTCAAGAGTGCCCGCGCGCGGAACAAGATCCGTCAGTGGTTCAGCAAGGAACGGCGCGAGGAAGCGATCGACCGGGGCAAGGAACAGTTGACCAGGGCGATGCGCAAGCAAAACCTCCCGTTGCAGCGCCTCATGACGCACGATGCCTTGTCCGCCGTTGCGGAGGAGTTCCACTACGTTGACATTTCCGGGCTCTACGCCGGGGTAGGGGATGGGCATACGTCGGCCCAGTCCGTCATGGAAAAGCTCATGGAGCACCTGGGCGGGCACGAAACTCCTGACGAGGACCTGGACGAAGTCAGTATTCCCTCGCAGGTCCAGAAGGCACGCTACTCGGATTCCGGCGTCATTGTCCGCGGGGTCGGAGACGTCTGGGTGAAGCTGGCCCGTTGTTGTACGCCGGTGCCCCCGGACCCCATCCTCGGCTTCGTCACGCGAGGATCCGGCGTTTCGGTACACCGCACGGACTGTACGAACGTCGCTGGTCTCCGCGACCAACCCGATCGCATTGTGGAAGTTGAATGGGCTCCTACGCAATCCAGCGTCTTCCTGGTGGAGATCCAGGTGGAGGCGTTGGACAGGAAGTCCCTGCTCTCGGATGTCACGCGTGTCCTCTCGGAAAACCACGTCAACATCCTTGCCGCGTCCGTGCACACGTCGAGCGACCGGGTGGCGATCTCCCGCTTCGCTTTCGAGATGGGCGACCCGAAGTACCTGCACCATGTGCTTAGCGCCGTGCGTAGGATCGACGGTGTCTTCGATGTCTACCGGACCACGGGCAACCGCCGGCGAAGTTGAGTACACGAGCCTGAGCGTCATGCAGCGGTCTCAACAACACGTGCCAAGGCAGCGAGTTTCCGTAGCGCCGCTTTCTTGAAGGGAACCCGGGGAGAAGCTTCGACGGCGAGGGTAACAAGCCGAAGGCGGACGCCCAAGTCCTCCATTGACAGGATGGACTTCAGCGCAGGCAGGGCCCTGTCCGTTTCGACATGCAGCGCCACGTCCACTGCCGTGCGGAGGGGACTGGTGACGAGCAATCCGCCAATGCTGACCACGTCCATCTGGCCCAGCCGGACTTCGTGCAGAATGCATTCTCTGGTTGACCGGAGGCTCGATATGCGGTGCTTGGCGTCCACAAGGAGCGAGAGCCGTTCCGGAGCTTCGGCACAACCGTAAATCCAGGCGGCCGTCATGCGTCCGGCGATTACCTTCGTTCGGATGCGGTCCGGAACGAGCAAGGCAGCCGCACGGGCCCGAAGACGCGGAGTGATCGCCGGCCACGAAGGAACGAAGCTCTTCCCATGGAGCGGTTGCAGCACGCCGTCGGCAGCCATCGACTGAAGCTCCGCCCACGTGAAAGGCGCACCCGGTGCGTACAGTTCGTGGGTCCGGACGTCGTGTTGTTGCGCGAGCGGGAATGCGGAGGCCATTCAGCAATCATCGCGTGGCCGCCGAAAAGAGAACAGGCCCGGTAGCGGTTATGTGGATAACCGCTACGGGGCCTGTTCTCAGATAAGCCTTGGACCCGGACTAGGCGAGGTCGCTGGCAGAGCGCTGGATCTGGTCGAGCCAGGCTTGGCGGGCTTCAAGGGCCTCCCGGGCATCCTTGATGCGGCGCTGGTCTCCAGCCTTCTCCGCCTTTTCAAGGTCTTCCTTCAAGCCGGCGATGGCCGTTTCCAACTGCGAAAGCGCGCTGTTGGTGCGTGCCTTCGTCTCGGGGTTGCTCCGGCGCCACTTGTCCTCTTCGGCCTCGCGGACGGCGTCTTCGACCTTGCGCAGCCCGGCTTCAACCCGCCCCATGTCGGCGCGCGGCACCTTTCCGGCCTCTTCCCAGCGGTCGCGGATGGACTGCAGGGTTTTCTTTGCGCCCGCAAGGTCCGTAATCGGCAGGAGGGCTTGGGCCTCGGCAATAAGCTCTTCCTTCACGGCAAGGTTGGCCGTGTACTGCTGGTCGATCTCATCGTTGGCGGCCTGGCGGTTGTTGAAGAACACATCCTGGGCCGCCCGGAAACGCATCCAGAGGGCGTCGTCGTCCTTGCGGCTCGCCCGCGGCGTAGCCTTCCACTGGTCCATGAGCCGACGGTATTCGCCGGCGGCAAAACCCCAGTCCGTTGAACTGGAAAGGGCTTCGGCCTCGGCGATGAGCTGTTCCTTGGCGACCTTGGCCGCGGAATTGGTGCTGTCCAGCTGGGAGAAGTATGCGCGGCGGTGGCGGTCGAACACCGTGCGGGCCGAACGGAACCGCTTCCACAGGGCGTCCTCATTGCTGCGCCCGAGGCGGATACCGTTCTTCTGGGCGGCCTTCCAGCTTTCGAAGAGTTCATTCATCCGGGCACTGGAGGTCTTCCACTGGACCTGGGCGGGGTCCTGGGAGGCGATCGACTCGGCCTCGGCGACGATCGCCTCACGTGCGGCGAGCTCGGACGAGCGTGCGGCGTCGTGCGCGGCCTTCTCCGATTTTTCCAGCTCGGAAATCTGTCCGACCAGCGTATCCAGCCGGGCTTCCGCGCCGCGGATGTCACCGACCATGTTGCGCTCAGCCAACTGCTCCCGCAGGTGGTCGACAGTCTTCTGCATGTCCGTGGCGGGGGCCTTGGACTCCACGCGGTGTTCCATCAGGACGATTTGCGCAACGACGTCGTCGTACTTCCTCGCGAAGTACGCCAAGGCCTCGTCGGTGCTGACCCCCGGGTACTGTCCCACCGGCTGCTCTTCGCCGTCGATGGTCAGGAAGACGTGGCCGTCACCTTCGGCGCGCCCCCATTTCGATGCTTCAGCGAGCGATACCGCCGTAGGCTGTGGCGCCGGTGCCGCCGGAATCACACTGGCGGCGGGCTTGGGCCGCGCGGCGAAGGCCGCGGGGGATGGGCGTGGCGCCGTGGAAGCAGGATTGGGGGCAGGCTCGACGGCGTCGTCCGCCGCGGCGGACGCCTCAACACCGGTTTCGGGTGCCTGGATTTCTTCGTCCTTGGCCACTACTGCAGTTTCGTCGGATTGCTGACTGTCTGTCACCGCTAAAAGTCTTTCGCTTGGAGGGATTACTAAGGTAACGCCGCGAACCGGGGTCCGGGCTGTTTACTTCAGAGAAAACGAGTCTATCGTGACAGGTGCCACAGGGGCGCCGTCAGTTGCGCTCGAGCCGGGATTGTTGCCCGCTTGGGCGATTTTGTTGATGACATCCATGCCGCTCGTCACCTTGCCGACAATCGTGTATCCGCCGGCGGAGTCCGCGGGGATGACGGTGTCCTTGTACACGATGAAGAATTGGTGCCCGTTTCCGTACGCGTTGTTGCTGGTCCTCGCGACGGCGATGGTGCCTGCGGGGTACATGTTGTCAGGCGGGGTGTTTTCCAGGGGACCCCAGTGGAAGTTGGGATCGTCCGTGGTGTCCGTGCCCTTCGCGCCGCACTGCAAGACGGAGAAGTTGTCGGCGGTGGTCAGCCGGGGGCATGTGAGCCCCTTGTAGTAGCCCGCATCCGTCAGCGACTTGAATACAGCCGCCGCCTGCGGCGCCGTGGTGCCGTCAATTTCAACGCCCACTTGCCCGCCGTTGAGGCTCAGCGCGCCGGTGAAGGTCTTTCCCGCAGCGGTATTCGCGTTGGGTATGCCGGCGCTGTTTGCGGAGGGAGCCGCTGTGGCGGAGGGCGACGCCGAAGCCGACGGCGAATTCAGGCCGGCCTGCGCGGCGGCGTAGTCCGATTCGCTCGGGTTCGAGTTGAAGACCGTGAGTTGGAGGACGACGGCGACTATCACCGCAGCGGCCCCGGCGCCGATGGCGATGATGTTGTCCCGGCGGCGCCGCTTGCCCTGGGCTTGCCGAAGCTCCCGTTTGGCCTGCATTTGCTTGATGCGCCGTTTGGCTTCACGGTTCTCCCGCGGCCTTGTAGCCAAGAGTCCTCCTGGTTGTCTGGACATGTTCCATCGCAACCGGTCCAAAGCCAGCGGCCGCATTGGATGTGCAGGCGACCGAAAGCATAAACTGACTGCCGCACATAGTTTATGCATGACTGGCTGGACGCCCGCCTTATCCCGCGCCTGAATGGCGTGGATCGTGGCGGCGGCCAAAGCAAGCAATCGTTGAGGAGAACATTCCACCATGGCTCGTACCGCCTCCCTGTCCGGATTCCCCGAGTGGCTTCCCCAGGAGCGGTTGGTGGAACTGCATGTGCTTGACACCTTGCGCAAGACGTTCGAGCTGCACGGATTCGCGTCGATCGAGACCAGGGCCGTCGAAACGGTCGGCCAGCTTCTCCGCAAGGGCGAGATCGATAAAGAGGTCTACGGACTCAGCCGCCTGCAGGAAGACGACGACGCTTCCGTCGGAGAGGGCGGTAAGTCTGACAAGGGCGATCCCAATGCCCTGGCCCTCCACTTCGACCTCACCGTGCCCTTCGCGCGCTATGTCGTGGAAAACGCGGGCTACCTCGCCTTCCCTTTCCGCCGTTACCAGATCCAAAAGGTCTGGCGGGGGGAGCGTCCGCAGGAAGGACGCGCCCGCGAGTTCACCCAGGCTGACATCGACGTCGTGGGCGACGGCGAATTGCCGTTCCGCTACGACGTTGAAATCGCCCTCGTCATCGCCGAGGCACTAAGCGCCCTTCCCATCCCCGACTTCCGCTTGCGGATCAACAACCGCAAGCTGGCCGAGGGCTTCTACCGTGGCATCGGCCTCACGGACACTCCCGGAGTCCTGCGCAGCATCGACAAGCTCGAGAAAATCGGCCCTGAGAAGGTCGCCGAGCTACTCAAGAGTGAACTCGGAGCGTCGGACGAACAAGCATCGCTCGCACTGCAGCTAGCTGCAATCCGCTCGGAGGACACCTCTTTCGTGGAACAGGTCCGCGCCCTTGGCGTGAAGGACGATTTGCTCGAGGAAGGACTCATCGAACTCGAACAGGTTATTGAGGCCGCCGTGCAGCGTGCTCCCGGCAAGGTGCTTGCCGACCTCAGCATCGCCCGTGGCCTGGACTATTACACGGGCACCGTCGTCGAAACCGTTCTCGTTGGACACGAACAGCTTGGCTCGATTTGTTCGGGCGGACGCTACGACGCCCTCGCCAGCAAGGGCAACCGCAAGTTCCCCGGCGTCGGTCTGTCGATCGGCGTGACACGCTTGGTCTCCCGCATCCTCAGCCAGGAGTTCGCGACGGCGTCACGTTCAGTACCCACGGCGGTACTTGTGGCATTGAACAACGATGACAGCTGGTCGGCCGCGCAGGACGTCGCAGCACAGTTGCGTGGCCGGGGCATTGCCACGGAGGTTGCGGCGAAGGCTGAGAAGTTCGGCAAGCAGATCAAGTTCGCCGACCGCCGAGGCATTCCCTTTGTCTGGTTCACGGACGACGACGGCAAGCACCAGGTCAAGGACATCCGCACCGGGGAGCAAGTCGATGCGGATCCGGCCAGTTGGGAACCGTCGGCCGAGGACCTCCACGTCCGCATCACCACTGCTTAGGCACGCCGAGGGGCAAGGGGCGGAACCGCGGACTTGGCGGCGGCCGTTCACCCCTGCGGGTAAACTCGAACGGGATCGCGTTGCAACGATCCGATGAAAATCATGTTGAAAGGAATGCTGTGCTGCGCACACATGACCTCGGATCCTTGCGTTCCGAACACATTGGACAGACCGTCACCCTGGCAGGCTGGGTAGCCCGCCGCCGCGATCACGGCGGCGTGGCCTTCGTTGACCTGCGTGATGCGTCCGGCGTCGCCCAGGTGGTCGTCCGCGAGGAAGAGGTCTTCCACGGCCTGCGCAATGAGTACGTCCTCCAGATCGTAGGCACCGTCAACCAGCGTCCCGAAGGCAACGAGAACCCGCATCTCGCCACGGGCGAGATCGAGGTCATCGCCGAGAAGGTCGTCGTCCTCAACACTTCGGACCCGTTGCCGTTCCAGATCGACGAGCATGTCGAGGTCGGCGAGGAAGCCCGCCTCAAGCACCGCTACCTGGACCTGCGCCGCCCCGGCCCCGCCCGGAACCTGCGCCTGCGGTCGGAGGCCAACCGCGTGGCCCGCGAACTGCTCCACCAGCGCGGCTACGTTGAAATCGAAACCCCGACGCTGACGCGTTCGACGCCGGAAGGCGCCCGTGACTTCGTGGTGCCGGCACGCTTGTCGCCGGGTTCCTGGTATGCACTTCCGCAGTCGCCGCAACTTTTCAAGCAGTTGCTCCAGGTGGGCGGTTTCGAGAAGTACTACCAGATTGCCCGCTGCTACCGTGACGAAGATTTCCGCGCGGACCGCCAGCCGGAGTTCACGCAGCTCGACATCGAGGCCAGCTTCGTCGACCAGGACGACATCATCGAGCTGGGCGAGGCGATCGTGAAAGCGCTGTGGCAGCTGATCGACGTCGAGGTCCCCACGCCGATCCGCCGTATGACGTACCTTGAGGCAATGGCCAAATACGGCTCGGACAAGCCGGACCTCCGCTTCGGCCTTGAGCTCACTGAACTGACCGAGTTCTTCAAGGACACGAACTTCGGCGTCTTCAAGGCGCCGTATGTCGGCGCCGTCGTCATGCCGGGCGGCGCTTCGCAGGCCCGCCGTGCACTGGATGCCTGGCAGGAATGGGCCAAGCAGCGCGGAGCCAAGGGCCTGGCATACGTCCTCTTCAAGGAAGACGGCGAGCTCGCCGGTCCGGTGGCGAAGAACCTCACCGATGCCGAGCGCGAAGGCCTGGCCGACGCCGTCGGCGCCAAGCCAGGCGACTGCATCTTCTTCGCGGCAGGCGAGAAGTCCGCTTCCCGCGCCCTGCTTGGCGCAGCCCGCGTGGAGATCGGCCACCGTACAGGCCTGATCGATCCGAAGGACTGGGCCTTCGTGTGGATCGTTGACGCACCGATGTTCGAACCGGCGGCGACCGCTGTGGCGTCCGGCGACGTCGCGGTCGGCGCCGGCCAGTGGACGGCCGTCCACCACGCTTTCACTTCGCCCAAGCCCGAGTTCCTGGACACGTTCGACAAGGACCCGGAATCGGCACTCTCCTACGCCTACGACATCGTCTGCAACGGCAACGAAATCGGCGGCGGCTCCATCCGTATCCACGAGCGGGACATCCAGGAGCGCGTTTTCGAGCTCATGGGCCTCGACAAGCAGGATGCCGAGACGAAGTTCGGCTTCCTCCTCGAAGGGTTCAAGTACGGCGCCCCTCCGCACGGCGGAATGGCCCTTGGCTGGGACCGCGTGGTGGCCTTGTTGGCCGGCGTCGACTCGATCCGCGACGTCATCGCCTTCCCGAAGTCCGGCGGCGGCTTTGACCCGTTGACCGCCGCCCCGGCGCCCATCACGCCGCAGCAGCGCAAGGAAGCCGGCGTCGATTTCAAGCCTGAGGCCAAGCCGCAGACGTCGGCGCCCAAGGCTGACTAAGCAGGACCCTAAACCGTGAGGCCTCCGCAATAGCGGGGGCCTCACGCATCCCTGGGGTTCCGGAATGCCCTGATGAACGCATTGATATCGAGGAGCCGATGGATATCGAAGAATTGATGGACCGGGCATGGCCGGCTCCTGAGCGCGAGGACAGCGGAGGATGGGTCCTCCGGGCAGCCCGAGGCGTCACCCAGCGGGCGAATTCGGTGTGGCCCCGGGAACACGTCGAGGACCACGGAGCTGCCTTGCGGTTGGCCGCGGAATGGTACCGTTCCCGGCGGTTGCCGTTGATCTTCCAAGTTCTCGTGGGCTCCCGGAGCACCGCGCTCAACACGGCGCTGGACGTTCAAGGCTTCACGAAGCAGTCAGAAACTCTGATTATGGTGTCCCGGGACCCGGCGCCGCAGCTCGGGGAGGGAAAATCAAGCGCACCGCATGCCGCCATAGAAATCGACGGCGAACCGTCCGAGGAATGGCTCCGGCTGTGGTGGTCGGTGGACGGCCGAGGCGGGAACGCGGAGCTCGACGTTGCCCGCTCGATCCTGACGGGATGCCCGTCGTTGTACGCACTGGTGAGGGATGACGACGCCGACCCGGCCGCCGTCGGACGCCTCGCCATGGTGGACGGCAAGGGAGGCATCTATTGCATGGCCACCCACGCCGAGCGTCGGCGCCGCGGGTACGCCAGACGGGTTCTGGACGCGCTCATGGCAGCGGGCAGGGACCGGGGCCTGGAAAAATTCTGGCTGCTCGTCATGGCCTCGAACGCTGGTGCCCGTTCGCTTTATGAAGGTGCCGGTTTCGAAGAGCATGGCCGTTACCTTTACCGGCAAGCGAGGCCGCGGCGCAGTTTGAGTGGCTGCTGACGATTCAGCGCCAACGGGCAGACAGTACAGCGGACACTACAGCGGCGGGTCCGTAATTTTAATCCGGACGGAGCACGCGTCGGCTGCAGCCTTGCGAAGCACGGCTGCAGTGGGATCCGCGACGGCAAGGAATGGCAATTGTTTCCGGGTTGCGTAGTCCTTCAAAGCCGGTGATTCCACGACCGCGCCTGCGAGGGCGGCGTCGCCTCCCAGCACGAGGTATTCGAAAACGTTGCCGGCGAAGATCGCGGCCGTATGGCCCGCTACCGCCTCCGTCAAGGCGTTGGCCTGGTTTTCGCGGCGCCTGGCAAACCGCTGCTGGGATGACCCGCCTGCCGAGGATCGTGACTGCACGTATCTGGAGCCGACCTTGGATGCGACGAGTTCTCCTCCGCTGGCAATTCCCACCGCATAGCCGCCGCGGCGCACCAGGATAATTCCCAGGCGCCTTTCCTGTAAGGCGAGCGACGCCAATCGTTTAACCGCGTTCGCGCCTCGGCCTGGCCGGCCGTCGACGGGCCACGGCGCCCGCAAGAGGGCAGTCGCGCCATCGGCCGCGCGCAGGAGCACAGCGCCATCGGCCGCGCGCAGGTGCACAGCGCCGTCGTCGTCGGGCTCCTCCACCAGGGCGCCGTGGCTCGCGGCGAAACGCTCCACCCAGCCGGATAATCGCGGGCCGGGGATGAAGGCAGTCCGTTCTGCCGGTTGCTGTTGTCTTTCGTTCGCGCCGGGTGGCCGAGCCGCCACGTGATGTCTCCTTCCGCGGATTCATGAGTAGCCTATCCATGTGGAAGATCTCTTTGGTGCCGGCGCGGACAGCGACGACGACGCCGACAACGACGCGCTGGATTTCGGGCGGTCGGACGACGGGTATTCGGGGACAAAGCGTGCGGCGTCGCAGCGGAGCCCCTTGGCGGTCCGGATGCGGCCGCGGACGCTTGACGATGTGGTGGGCCAGCAGCATTTGCTGGGCCACGGTTCGCCGTTGCGTCAGCTTGCGGCGGGTGCGGACGCGGCTGGTCCCGCGGGACCGAGTTCGGTGATTCTATGGGGACCTCCCGGAACAGGAAAGACGACGCTCGCGCATGTCATTGCCCGGGGGACCGGCCGCAAGTTTGTCGAATTGTCGGCTATCACGGCTGGTGTAAAAGACGTGCGCCGCGTCATGGACGAAGCCTTGACCGCACGCGACTTGTACCGGACCACCACCGTGCTGTTCCTGGACGAGATCCACCGGTTCAATAAGGCCCAGCAGGATGCCCTCCTTCCGGGCGTCGAGAACCGCTGGGTTGTCCTGGTGGCGGCGACGACGGAAAACCCGTCCTTCTCCGTGGTGTCGCCTTTGCTCTCGCGATCCTTGCTGCTGACCTTGAAGCCGCTGACGGATTCGGACATTGAGGGGCTCCTGCAGCGGGCCGTCGCTGATGTGCGCGGGTTGGCCGGGGGAGTGGAGCTTACGCCGGAAGCCCTTGAGCACCTGGTCCGGCTGTCTGGTGGAGACGCCCGCCGCGCCCTCACGGCGCTTGAAGCTGCTGCCGGGGTCGCGTTCGGTGATCGGGTCGACGACGGCGGCACGGCCGGGGAAACCGAGGAGGAGGGGCTCGCCGGCGACGGAACCCCGGAGGCTCCGGTCGTCGTCGAGCTCCGGCACACAGAGCGGGCGCTGGATTCTGCCGCTGTTCGCTACGATCGGGCCGGTGACCAGCATTACGACGTCGCCAGTGCGTTCATCAAGTCGATCCGTGGTTCGGATGTCGATGCTGCCTTGCACTATTTGGCACGAATGCTGGAAGCGGGCGAGGATCCGCGCTTCGTCGCGCGGCGCATCGTCATCTCGGCCGCTGAAGATATCGGCATGGCCGATCCAACCGCTCTGCAGACTGCGGTGGCTGCCGCGCAGGCGGTGCAGCTGATCGGTATGCCTGAGGGGCGGATCATCCTCGCCGAAGCCGTTGTTCATTTGGCGACCGCCCCCAAGTCGAATGCCGCCTATATGGGTATCAACCAGGCGATCGCTGATGTCCGTGCCGGCTTGGGGACGGGAATTCCCGCGCATTTGCGGGATGCCCATTACCAAGGCGCCAAGGGCTTGGGCCACGGCAAGGGATATAAGTATGCCCATGACGCTCCCCACGGCGTGGCAACGCAGCAGTATGCTCCGGATGACCTCGTAGGCCGTGACTATTACGTGCCTACCGCCAACGGTGCCGAAAGGGACATCGCTCCGAGGCTTGACCGGTTGCGTCGGATCATCCGGGGCAAGTAGCCGCCGTGCTAGGATGGATGTTTGTCTGGCATGGCGCGGACGCACAAACCATCACACTTTCCGTGGGTTGAGTTGTGCCCTGCGCCCAGTAGCAAAAGGCAGCGGTTGGCCGATGCTCTCCCTCATGGAGGCCAGTAACACTGACACACCGCAGTAATTGGAAGGACACAAGTGGCTAACAACACTCGTGCTCGCCGTACCGCACGCCTTTCGCGTGCACTCGGCATCGCTCTGACTCCCAAGGCCGCCAAGTACATGGAGCGCCGTCCGTACGGCCCCGGTGAACACGGCCGTGCCCGCAAGAAGCAGGACTCCGACTACGCCGTTCGTCTGCGCGAGAAGCAGCGTCTGCGCGCCCAGTACGGCATCCGCGAAGCCCAGATGACCCGCGCCTTCGAAGAAGCGCGTCGCACCAAGGGCCTGACCGGTGAAAACCTGATCGAGCAGCTCGAAATGCGTCTCGACGCCCTCGTTCTGCGTGCCGGCTTCGCTCGCACGATCGCCCAGGCCCGCCAGCTGGTTGTGCACCGCCACATCCTGGTTGACGGCATCCGCGTGGACCGCCCGTCGTTCCGCGTCGGAGAAGGCCAGCTCATCCACGTTCACAGCCGCAGCGAGACCATGGCTCCGTTCCAGGTCGCCGCAGCGGGTGCGCACCGCGATGTCCTGCCCCAGGTTCCCGCCTACTTGGACGTCAAGCTTGACGCCCTGCAGGCACGCCTGGTTCGCCGCCCGAAGCGCTCCGAGGTCCCCGTGACCTGCGAAGAGCAGCTCGTCGTCGAATTCTACGCTCGCTAAATTCCAGAGCGCCTACAAGAAGCCCGTGGCACGCGCCGCGGGCTTCTTTGTATGTAAGGTACTTGAGGGGGAGCCGCACTGCGCCGGGTGCGCGGAGCCGGACGGCAGGACCGCCGAAACGCAACAACGCTAGGAGATGAGTGCCCATGACTGGTGGCGATATTGCAGGACTGATCGCAGCCGGAGTTTTTGCGCTCCTTGTGCTGCTGCTCGCCGTGCCGATCCTCAAGCTTGGCCGAGTATTCGATGAAGTCCGCACGTCCATCCGTTCCTTGAGCGATGGCGCAACGCCGCTCATGGATGAAGTCACAGCCACCGTGTCAACAACCAACCAGCAGTTGAAGAAGGTGGACGGCATCGCTTCGAACGTTTCGGACGCTTCGGCGAACATTTCGGCCCTGTCCTCGCTGGTTGCCGCAACTGTGGGCTCGCCGCTCATCAAAGTGGCCGCATTCAGCTATGGAGTGCGTTCGGCACTCGGCAGCCGGCGCAAGCAGGGCAGCAGCGGCCGTCGAAGCCGCTGATCCAAGCCACACTCCAAGCAGGACCGTCGCAGGAATACCGTAGTCAGGAACACCGTGAAAAGAATCGTCTGGATGGGTATCGGCGTGGCTATCGGGGTCATCGCCTTCCGCAAGATCACCGAGGCTCAAGCCAATATCGGCCCTGACGGCCTGAATCGCGCAGTCGGTCGGCTTGCCGATGGCATTTACGACTTCGCCGATGCCGTCCGCGCCGGAATGCAGGAACGCGAAGGCGAGCTCCGATCGGCGCTTGGCGTAGTGGAAGCCGGCCCCGGCAGCCACTAGCGCCGCCGGTTTGGCCATTCGCGGGGCGGGGGCCGCGGTTCGCCCAAGCGGGCTTAGACAAGGCAGAATTAGAAGCTGTGGCATCGGCAAGTGCCAATGCCACGCACGAACTCATGTGCAGTGAATTGAGAAGGGTAAGTAATCAGCTAATGAAGTCGCAGGAGATCACCAAGCGCTGGGTGGACTTTTTTGTCAGCAAGGGCCATACCGCCGTTCCCTCCGCGTCGCTCGTATCCAGCGACCCCTCCCTCCTCTTCACTGTGGCCGGCATGGTTCCCTTCATCCCGTACCTCACCGCCCGCGAAGAGCCCGCCTTCAGCCGCGCCACCAGCGTCCAGAAGTGCATCCGCACCGGCGATATCGAGGAAGTCGGAAAGACCGCCCGCCACGGCACGTTCTTCCAGATGTGCGGAAACTTCTCTTTCGGAGACTACTTCAAGGAAGACGCCATCAAGTTCGCCTTCGAACTGCTCACCAAGAGCGTCGACGACGGCGGTTACGGGCTGGACGTTGAACGCCTCTGGGTCACCGTCTATGAAGAAGACGACGAAGCCCAGGAATTGTGGCTGAAGAACACCGCCATCCCCGCCTCGCGCATCCAGCGAATGGGCAAGTCAGACAACTACTGGTCCACCGGCCAGCCGGGCCCTGCCGGCCCGTGCTCGGAGATCTACTACGACCGCGGACCGGCCTATGGCGCCGAAGGCGGCCCCATCGCGGATGAAACCCGCTATGTCGAGATCTGGAATCTGGTGTTCATGCAGTACCAGATCGAAAACGTCCGCTCGAAGGTCGATTTCGACATCGTCGGTGAATTGCCCAAGAAGAACATCGACACCGGCCTCGGCATGGAGCGCCTGGCGATGATCCTGCAGGGCGTCGAAAACATGTACGAGACCGACCAAGTGCGTCCGGTCATCGACAAAGCATCGGAATTGTCCGGCAAGGAATACACTTCCGCCGAAACGGCTGACGATCCGCACCACACGGACGATGTCCGCATGCGCGTCGTTGCCGACCACATCCGCTCGGCGCTCATGCTCATTTCGGACGGCGTCTCGCCGTCGAACGAAGGCCGCGGCTACGTCCTTCGCCGCCTCATCCGGCGCGCAGTCCGCGCCATGCGCCTCCTTGGCGTCGAAGAAGCGTGCCTCCCGCACCTCCTTCCTGCGTCCCGCGATGCCATGAAGGGCGTCTACCCGGTGGTCGAGACCGATTTCGACCGCATCAGCCGCATTGCGTACGCCGAAGAGAAGGCCTTCCTCCGCACCATCGCGTCCGGCACGGCCCGCCTCGAAGAAGCCGTGGTGCTCTCCAAGGCGGCAGGCAAGCCGTTGTCCGGCGAGGACGCCTTCACTTTGCACGACACCTATGGTTTCCCGATCGACCTCACCCTCGAAATGGCCGAGGAGGCCGGATTGACGGTGGACGAGGCCCAGTTCCGCAGCCTGATGCAGGAGCAACGCCAGCGCGCACAGGCCGATGCCAAGGCCAAGAAGGGCGGCCACGCGGACGTCTCGGCCTTCCAGGAGCTCCTGGCGGAAGGCGAGACCGTCTTCACGGGCTACACGGAACTTGAAGGCGAAGCCCGCGTTCGAGGCCTCCTCAGCGCAGGCCGCCGCGTGCAGCACGCGTCCACGGGCGATGAAATCGAGCTAGTGCTCAACGAGACCCCGTTTTACGCCGAGGCCGGCGGACAGTCTGCCGACACGGGCCTCATCACGGGTGACGGTTTCGTCGTCGAGGTCCTGGATGTCCAGCGTCCAATCAAGGGACTGAGCGTCCACAAGGCGATCGTCCGCGAAGGTGAGATCGCGTCGGACGCCCTGGTGCTCGCCGCCGTCGACCGCGAACGCCGCCACGCTGCCGAGCAAGCCCACACGGCCACGCACATCGTGCACGCAGCTTTGCATCAGATCCTCGGTCCTGAAGCCACCCAGCGCGGCTCGTTCAACAAGGCCGGTTACCTGCGTTTCGACTTTGCCTGGGGCGAGGGCTTGAGCGCTGCCGCAAAGTCCGAAATCGAAGAAGTCTCCAACATCGCCATCCGCAACCACTTCCAGGTGGACACCAAGGTGATGGGCCTGGCCGAAGCCAAAGCCCTTGGCGCCATGGCGCTGTTCGGTGAAAACTACGGCAGCGAAGTTCGCGTGGTAGAGATCGACGGCGCGTGGTCGCGCGAGCTTTGCGGCGGCACGCACGTTGCCAACACTTCGTTGATCGGCAGCCTTTCCCTGCTCGGCGAGCAGTCGGTCGGCTCCGGAAACCGCCGTGTGGAAGCCTTCGTCGGCCTGGACGCGTTCCGCCACCTGGCCGCAGAGCGCGCCTTGGTCACGGAGCTCACGGAAATGCTCAAGGTGCCGTCGGGCCAGCTGGCAGACCGGATCTCGAGCACCCTGGCAAAGCTCAAGGCGACTGAGAAGGAACTTGACCGCCTCCGGAAGGAACAGTTGGCCGCGGCTGCCGGAAACCTCGTGGCGACCGCCCAGGACGCTGCCGGGGTCCGTGTCGTGGCCCACGACGCCGGACTGGTCGGGGGAGCGGACGACCTCCGCAGCCTCGCCATGGACCTGCGGAACCGGCTTGGCTCGGACGCGTCAACCGTCGCAGTTGCCGGCGTGAGCAACGACCGTCCGGTCATTATCGTGGCAACGAACGAAGCTGCCCGTGACGCAGGCGTCAAGGCGGGTGCACTTGTGCGCGTGGCCGCCGGAGTCCTCGGCGGTGGCGGCGGCGGCAAGGACGACGTCGCGCAAGGCGGCGGAACCGACGCCGCGAAGATCGCACCGGCCCTTGCGGCTGTTGTGGACGCGATCGCCAAGCGCTGATCTTGGACGATATCACGAGCAGCGGCGCCTACCCCCGGGGTACAAAACTGGGGGTGGACGTCGGCACCGTCCGTGTGGGCCTCGCAATCTGCGATCCCGACGGAATCCTCGCGACGCCGTTCAAGACCGTCACCCGGGATGCCAAGAAGAATTCCGACGTCGGCTACATTGTCCGGCAAGTGGAGGAACTCGGGGCGGTGCAGGTTTTCGTCGGTCTTCCCCGCACCATGAAGGGGGAAGAACGGGCGTCCGCGGCCATGGCGAGCGAGTATTCGGAGCTGTTGGCGGACGAATTGCAGCGCCGTGGTATGGACGTGCCGATCAACCTCGTGGATGAACGGCTCACCACCGTGACGGCGCACCGCAACCTCCACGAAGCTGGCATGAGCAGCAAGGCCCATCGTAAAGTGGTGGATCAGGTTGCCGCTGCCGGAATACTTCAGCACGCGATCGATATGCAAAAAGCCAGAGGAGCAGATGTGGGCCGGCGCGTGCAGGCGCCTACGCCACCCCAACACACTGACGGTGCCAATGCACCACTGCCCGCCTCCGGCATTGATCAACACTCTCCAACGAGGGGAAGACAATTGTGAGCCCGGTCAACCACGACCCCTCCAACGACGTATCGGAAGAGCGCACCAAGCCTCTGACACGTCGTGAAATCCGTGCCAGGGAACGATTCCTGGAGACCCAGAACCAAGAGGTATTGCCTCCGCCGGTACCAGTGCACATTGAGGCGCTGGCTGCCCCGGAGCCCGCGAAGCAGTACGCACCGCACGGCGCCTCCGGATCCCCGTTGCAAGAGCACCAGGATGCGGCCGCCGTTCCCCAAGCCCCGGCGCGGGCTCCCGAGCCTGCTGCTGAAGAGCCCGAGCCAGTTGAAGCCGCACGGGTTGAGCCTGTCCCCGAGGCTTCCGCCCCAGTGGAACAGGCCGCGGAAGAAATCGACCCTGCAACCTTCCACGACGACTTGCTACACGCGGCCGACGAGGCCCATCCAGCCACGGCCCACTTCGCTGCTGTTCATCCCGCCGAAGCGAGCAATCCCGACGCCGTCCATGCCGACGAGCTGCACTCGTTCGAAGCGGTACCCGGCGACGAATTCCACCAGTTTCCTGCGCATGACGACGGCCTCGGGCACGAATTTCCCGAACACCTGGAACCGGAACACCAGGACCCCGAGTTCTACGAAGTCCATGACGAGAACGATCCCCACAGCATCATGGCCGCCGCAACCCCCGTGCCCAAGGCAGCGTCGAAAAAGGTTCGCCGCCGCCGTCGTTTGCTGGCCCTCCTCCTGACCCTCACCGTATTCGTGGCCGCAGTCACCGTCGGCGCCCAGTTCCTCAAGCCGCTCCTCGGGATGGACAAAGTCACCGACTACCCGGGCCCCGGCACCGGATCCGTTACCGTGACCGTGGCTCCGGGCTCCGGCCCCAAGGCGGTCGCGAACCAGCTCCAAGCCGAGCACGTCGTGGCAAACGCCGATTCCTTCCTTTCCGCGTTCTCGGCTGCCGGCGGCGAACTCTCGCCTGGCGACTTCACCTTCAAGACCGAGATGAAGAACTCCGACGCCGTCAACATCCTCCTGAACAAAGACGCCTCCAAGGTCATGTACTTCGCACTCAGTGCCGGATTGCGCATCGGTGAGTCCTTGGACGCCATAGCCCAGGGTTCGGGCATACCCGTTTCCGAGCTCACGGCACTGAGCAATTCGCCGGCACAATTCGGCGTCCCCTCCCCTGCGAAGAACCTCGAAGGCTTCCTGGCGCCGGGCGAGTACCGTTTCCCGCTCGGAACATCGGGCAAGGACATCCTCCAGAAGCTCGTCTCGTCGACGCTCGACGAATTGAAGGCGCAGGGCGTCACGGATCCGGTCAAGCAGTACCAGACCATCACCGTTGCGAGCATCGTCCAGGCGGAAGGCGGACAGGCTGATTATGGCAACGTTGCCGGGGCAATCTACAACCGGCTCAAGCCCGGCAACACGGAGACCGCCGGCCTGATCCAGTCGGATGCCACAGTCACCTACGGCCTGGGTACCAAGACGCTCCACCTGACCGATGCCGAGAAGGCGGACAAGAGCAATCCGTACAACACGTACGCAAACGTCGGCTTGCCGGTCGGTCCGATTGGTTCCCCCGGCAAGACTGCCATTGACGCAGCGGCGAAGCCGACGCAGAACAATTACCTGTATTGGGTGACCATCAACTTGGACACCAAGGAAACGAAGTTCTCCAGCACGTTGGCTGAGCATCTCAAGTACGTTGACCAGTACAACGCCTGGTGTGCGGCCAACCCGGGACGGTGCGTGTGAGCAGTCGTGCTGCCGTCTTGGGGCACCCGATCAGCCACTCGAAATCACCTGCCCTGCACCGCGCTGCGTACAGGCTGCTTGGGCTGGACATCGAATACTCGGCCATCGACGTGACGGTTGCGGGCCTGCCGGCCTTCATGGCGGGACTGAAGGTTGAGGACAATTGGTGCGGGTTGTCCGTCACCATGCCCCTCAAGACCGCGATGGTGGAGGAAGTGGACGAAGTCCGCGGCGCCGGCGCGCACCTCGGCGTCATCAATACGGTTGCCTTCGAGCACACCGCGCAGGGCGTCCGGCGCGTGGGCCACAACACCGACGTCGCGGGAATTGTCGAGGCCGTGCGGAATGCCGGCGTGCGTGACGCCCCGGTTTCCTCGATCCTCGGTGGCGGCGGAACATCCGCCGCGGCGATCGCGGCCCTGGGCGAGTTGGGCGCTAGCCATGTTGACGTCTACGTGCGCGACGCCGGACGTGCCCTCGAAGCGAAGGCCGCGGCCGCCGCCGTCGGGCTTTCCTTCGACCTGCGGCCCATGGCTGATGCCGCCAAGGGAATCGCAACATCCGACCTGGTGATCTCAACGCTTCCGCCGCGGGCCGCGGACGGCATTGGCGAAGAATTCCAGCAAGCGCCCGACGGCGGCACCGGGGTGTTGCTCGACGTCGCCTATGATCCTTGGCCCAGCCGCATCGCTGAAGCGTGGCAGGCGCGCGGCGGGACCGTTGTTCCCGGGCTGGAAATGCTGCTTTACCAAGCCGTTGAACAGATCCGTTTGTTCTCCGGCGTCGACGTCGGGGCTGACGTCATAGATGTGATGTGCGACTCAGTCGGGCTTCCCCGACGGGTCTACTAGGGGCCTTACATGGCAGGATTGGATATATGTTGCGTTGGTTGACTGCCGGTGAATCCCACGGACCGGCACTGCTCGGAATTGTAGAAGGCGTCCCCGCTGGCGTGGAACTCACCAGCGAGGAAATCCGCGACGCTTTGGCGCGCCGCCGTCTGGGCTATGGCCGCGGCGCCCGGATGAAGTTCGAGCAAGACGAAGTGACCATCCTGGGCGGAGTCCGTCACGGAGTCACGCAGGGTGGGCCTGTCGCCATCCAGATCGGCAACACCGAATGGCCGAAATGGGAGCAGATCATGTCCGCGGACCCGGTGGATCCGGAGATCCTCGCAGACCAGGCCCGCAATGCTCCCTTGACCCGGCCCCGGCCCGGCCACGCGGACTTCACGGGCATGCAGAAGTACGGCTTCCCGGAGGCCCGTCCTGTCCTGGAACGCGCGAGTGCCCGCGAGACCGCAACCCGCGTCGCCCTGGGAACGGTCGCTGCACGTTTCCTGAAGCAGCTCGGCATCGAGCTCGTGAGCCACACGGTGTCCATCGCGAGTGTCACGGTTCCTGAAGGACGCCCGCTTCCCGTGCCGTCCGACGTCCTCGCGCTCGACGCCGATCCCTTGCGGTGCTTCGACCGCGAAACGTCCGACGCCATGGTGTCCGAGGTTGACGCCGCCCACAAGGAAGGCGAAACCCTTGGCGGCATTGTTGAGGTCCTCGCCTACGGCCTTCCGCCGGGACTCGGCAGCTACGTCCATTGGGACCGTCGCCTCGATGCCCGTTTGGCCGCTGCGCTCATGGGCATCCAGGCAATCAAGGGCGTCGAGGTCGGAGACGGCTTCCTCACCGCCGCCCGCAGGGGTTCAGCCGCCCACGACGAGATCGTCAAGGATGAAACCGGCAGGATTGTCCGCAAGACCAACCGGGCCGGCGGCATCGAAGGCGGCATGAGCATCGGCGAGGTCCTGCGCGTACGTGCGGCCATGAAGCCCATCGCCACAGTTCCGCGCGCTCTGAAGACCATCGACGTCAGCACCGGTGAGGCGGCGAAGGCACATCACCAACGCTCTGACGTCTGTGCCGTCCCGGCCGCAGGTGTGGTGGCCGAAGCCATGGTGGCACTCGTGCTCGCCGAAGCCGTAGCAGAGAAATTCGGCGGCGACTCCGTTGCCGAAACAGCGCGGAACCTTCGCGGTTACCTGGACAACATCCCGGCGACCCTGGACTCGGTCGGCCACGAGTGACCCGCGGTCTCACCGGTACCGGATTCGGACCCCCTATCGCATTGGTTGGTCCGATGGCCGTCGGCAAGTCGGTCATCGGCCACCAGCTCGCACAACAACTGGGCGTCCCGTTCGTCGATACCGACGCCGTCATCGTTGAGCACCACGGCACCATCGCTGACATCTTCGTCGGCCGTGGCGAGCACGCGTTTCGCGAGATCGAAGCACGGACGGTTGGCCGTGTCATCGAGGAAGCCGCGGGGAGCGGCGCGGTCATTTCGCTCGGCGGCGGAGCCGTACTCGATTCCGGTACGCAACAAATCCTGGCCGGCTGCACGGTGGTCTATCTGGAATGCGACGCAGCAACCGTTGCCGAACGCATCGCACGAAACACCGGCCGGCCGCTCCTGGCCGGCGACGGCATGGCACGCTGGGAGGCGCTGTTTGCCGCCCGGCGACCGGTCTATGAACGTTTGGCGGACATCACCGTTGACGTCCGGTCCGGAACCGTGGCGGAAATCGCCCTCCACCTGGAGGAAAGGCTGCGTGACCACGCGGCCTTGAAGGAGGAAGTTCAGAAGTGAGCAACGAAGCAACTGTCATCAAGGTCACAGGCCAGTCCGCCAACGAGAACTACGACGTCGTTGTAGGACACGGACTCCTCGGCGGCCTTCCGGAAAAGCTGGGGGAGCGCGTCAGGCGCGTCCTGGTCGTTCACCCGCGTGCCCTGCGCCTCACCGGAGACGCGGTCCGCGCGGACCTGGAAACAGCGGGGTTCACGGCCGTCACCGCCGAGATTCCGGACGCCGAAGAAGGCAAGCACATTCAGGTCGCCGCTTTCTGCTGGCAGGTCCTTGGCCAGAACGACTTCACCCGTTCCGACGCCATCGTCGCCGTCGGGGGCGGCGCGGTGACGGACCTGGCCGGGTTCGTGGCGGCCACGTGGCTGCGTGGCGTCAAAGTCGTCCACATGCCCACGAGCCTGCTCGGCATGGTGGACGCGTCTGTCGGAGGCAAGACCGGAATCAACACGGCGGAGGGAAAGAACCTGGTCGGTTCCTTCCACCCCCCGGCTGCCGTCCTCGCAGACCTTGACACGCTGCAGACGCTCCCCAAGAACGAACTGATCTCGGGCATGGCCGAAGTCATCAAATGCGGATTCATCGCCGATCCGGCCATTCTCGACCTCGTTGAAAACAAGCCGGAGGAAGTGGCCGACCCGGGTTCGGCGGTCCTGCGCGAACTCATTGAACGCGCCATAGCGGTCAAGGCGAAGGTCGTTTCCGAAGACCTCAAGGAATCCGGACTGCGGGAGATCCTGAACTACGGCCACACGCTCGGCCACGCAATCGAACTCGTGGAGCGCTACTCATGGCGCCACGGCGCCGCCGTCTCGGTTGGCATGATGTTCGCGGCTGAACTCGCCCGCAGCGTTGGCCGCCTTTCCGATGCCGATGCCGACCGCCACCGTTCGATTCTTGAAGGGCTGGGTCTGCCGATCACCTATCGCCGGGATCGCTGGCAGGGCCTGCTCGACGGCATGCGCCGCGACAAGAAGTCCCGCGGCGACCTTCTGCGCTTCGTCGTCCTCGACGGCATCGCCAAGCCCGGCATACTCGACGTCCCGGACACATCGCTGCTCTTTGCTGCCTACCAGGAGATTGCATCATGACGACCGAAACCTTCAGCAGCGTCAGTGACTGGCCCTCGGGCGGCTTCCCGGGCGTTCGAACCAATCCGGACACCCTTTTGCCGCACATCGTCAACGAGGAGGCGATGCAGTCGGCGCTGGCCGATTCGCACGATCCCGCGGACCGCATCATGGCCCTGATCCTTGAAGGCCACCCCGGCGAAGCCGCCGAATTGCTGGCCGAGGCACGCTACAACGATCCCGAATCGTTCAAGCTGCGGATTTTCGAAGCCGAATTGCACCGGGCCACCAACCGTTTCGACCGCGCCGTGGAGCTGTTCCGGCAATTGCTGGGCGAAGTCCATGGCACGGGCCGGGAAGCCGTAGTCCTCCAGTACCTGGGGCGGGCATACTTCGTTGCCGGGAACCCGGTGGCAGCGGCAGAGTCATTCACGAAAGCCTTGGACATCCGGGTCGCTTCGGCCGCGGACGCGTCCTTGATTTATGCCTCGGCCGTAGCGCTGCAGCGCGCACGCAACGTCCTCGAACTGGCATCCTGAAGTGTTTCGGGCCGCCCTGGATTGCCAGCGCGGCGGACCGATCTCATTTTGCCGGTAGAATGGACTTTGGATTTTTGACAAATACGCGCTGGCGGCCGTCATGGCACGCCGGATTGGCATAGACGGCTGGACGCTACGAAGCTAGCAAAACCAGTGAGAGAAACCAGAGGATAGTACTAGTGGCAACCACAAATGACATCAAGAACGGAACCGTGCTGAAGCTCGAGGGCCAGCTCTGGAACATCATTGAGTTCCAGCACGTCAAGCCAGGCAAGGGCGGCGCGTTCGTGCGCACCAAGATGCGTAACGTCATGTCCGGCAAGGTGGTCGACAAGACCTTCAACGCCGGCCTCAAGATCGAAACCGCCACGGTTGACCGCCGCGACTACCAGTACCTGTACCAGGACGGTGAAGACTTCGTCTTCATGGACACCTCGGATTACGACCAGATCCACGTTTCCGGCAACGTCGTGGGCGACGCCACCAACTTCATGCTGGAAAACCAGATGGTCAACATCGCCATCCACGAAGGCACGCCGCTCTACATCGAATTGCCGCCAAGCGTCGTCCTCGAGATCACCTACACCGAGCCGGGCCTCCAGGGCGACCGCTCGTCTGCGGGCACCAAGCCTGCCACCGTCGAAACCGGCTACGAGATCCAGGTTCCGCTGTTCGTTGAGCAGGGCACCAAGGTCAAGGTCGACACCCGTGACGGCAGCTACCTGGGCCGGGTCAACGACTAGTGAGCGCCCGTGGTAAGGCCCGTAACAGGGCCCTCGAAATTCTTTTTGAGGCGGAACAGCGTTCCGCCTCCGCTTTCGAGGTCTTGAAGGCCCGCCGGGAAAAGACCGACCTGGTCGTCAACCCGTACACGACCGACATTGTCGAGGGCGTGGTTGCGATGCAGCCGACCATCGACGAGTTCCTCCAGACGTACGCGCAAGGCTGGACCTTGGAGAGGATGCCGGCTGTTGACCGGATCATCCTGCGCATCGGAGCTTGGGAACTGCTCTACAACGACGACGTCCCGGACGGCGTCGCGGTGAGCGAAGCCGTGGCGTTGGCCAAGACCATGTCCACCGACGAGTCGCCCGCGTTCATCAACGGCCTCCTGGGCCGCCTGCAGCAACTGAAGCCTTCGCTCCTCGCCTAGGCCAGGCAATGGCATTAAGCCATTAAGCACTGACAAAACCCCGGCTGTGTTCATTGAACCGGCCGGGGTTTTTGTGTGAGCGAAAACGCATCGGCCGGCGCCTCGGCGCGCCAGCCGATGGCTCCGCGTGTGATAGCTTTGAAGAGCAAATGTTCCTTTTTTAATTCCGTCCCGTGAGGCGGGGAAAGGGGAGACGAGCGATGACTGACGTCACTGCGCCGGTGCCGTCCCGGGTTGTACTCAACCACGCGGATATTGACCGTGCCCTCACTCGTATCGCCCATGAGATCCTCGAGGCCAATAAGGGTTCCCAGGATCTTGTCCTGTTGGGCATCCCGCGCCGCGGATATCCGCTGGCCGTCAGGCTGGCAGGCAAGATTGCAGCCGCCGATCCTTCCGTCGACGCCTCGGCGATCGTGGGCCAACTCGATGTCACGATGTTCCGCGACGACCTCTCCCACCAGCCCGCCAGGCCGCCGTATCCCACGAAGCTCCCTTTGTCCGGAATCGACAACAAGGTAGTTGTCCTCATCGACGACGTCCTTTACTCCGGCCGGACCATCAGGGCAGCCCTGGATGCGATCGTGGACCTTGGCAGGCCCCGCAGCGTCCGCCTCGCCGTCCTCGTGGACCGCGGCCACCGCGAACTTCCCATCCGCGCAGACCATGTGGGCAAGAACCTGCCGACTTCTTCTTCGGAAAAGGTCAGGGTCCGCGTTGAAGAGTTCGACTCCGTCAACGGTCAGCCCATCAATGAAGTAGTGATCGAGGCCGGCGCATGAAACACCTGCTCTCCACCGAGAACCTCGGTGCGGCCGACGCCATCCGGATCCTGGACACGGCCGAAGAAATGGCCGCGGTGGGGGACCGCGAAGTCAAGAAGCTGCCCGCCTTGCGTGGGCGCACCGTGGTGAACCTCTTCTTCGAAGACTCCACGAGGACACGCATTTCCTTCGAGGCGGCGGCAAAGCGGCTCTCCGCCGACGTCATCAACTTCGCCGCGAAGGGTTCATCGGTATCCAAGGGGGAATCCCTCAAGGACACTGCCCAGACCCTTTCGGCCATGGGCGCGGATGCGGTTGTCATCCGCCACTGGGCCTCGGGAGCCCCTCACCGCCTTGCCGCCACGGACTGGATCGATGCCGCCGTCATCAACGCTGGCGACGGTACCCATGAGCACCCGACCCAGGCCCTCCTGGATGCCTTCACGATGCGCCGCCACTGGACCAAGCTCCACGGTTCCGAATCAATCGGCGCCGACCTCAGCGGGATGCGGGTCGCGATCGCCGGCGATGTCCTGCACTCGCGCGTCGCCCGTTCCAATGTCTGGTTGTTGCGCACCCTCGGTGCGGACGTCACGTTGGTGGCGCCCCCCACGCTGCTGCCGATCGGCGTCGAGCAGTGGCCTTGCAAGGTCAGCTACAACCTCGACGAAACACTGGAAGCCGGCGTGGACGCCATGATGATGCTGCGCGTCCAGGGGGAACGGATGAACGCCTCGTTCTTCCCGTCCACCCGCGAGTACTCACGGCGCTGGGGCTTCGACGATACCCGCCTCCGTGCCCTCGATGAGCTCGGACTCAAGGACACGATCATCATGCACCCCGGGCCGATGAACCGCGGGTTGGAGATTTCGTCCGCCGCCGCCGATTCGCCGCGCTCCACAGTGCTGGCCCAGGTCCGGAACGGTGTTTCGGTCCGCATGGCCGCCCTCTACCTGCTGCTCTCCGGGGACACCCGCGAAGCGGCCACCACGTCCGGCGCAGCCGGTACCGATGCTGCCCGTTCCGAGAAGGAGAACAACTGATGACCGAGACCGCTTCAGGCGCAAGCACCGGAACCTTCCTGATTCGCGGCGCGGCTATCCTCGGGGGAGGCGCCGAAGACCTGCTGATCCGCGACGGCGTGATCGCGGAGCGAGGCACCGGGCTTTCCGCTGAGGGCGCCACCGTGATCGAAGCCGCGGGACTCGTTGCGCTTCCTGGCATGGTGGACATCCACACCCATCTGCGCGAGCCCGGCCGGGAAGACGCCGAAACCGTGGAAACCGGCACGCGCGCGGCGGCGCTTGGCGGCTACACCGCCGTCCACGCCATGGCCAACAGCAACCCCGTCGCGGACACGGCGGGCGTCGTCGAGCAAGTCCACTCCTTGGGCCGCGCTTCGGGCTGGGTGGATGTGCGCCCCGTCGGCGCGGTCACGATCGGCCTCGCCGGTGAGCAGCTCGCCGAACTCGGCGCCATGGCCGATTCCCGCGCTCAGGTCCGCGTCTTCTCCGATGACGGAATCTGCGTCCACGATCCCGTGCTGATGCGCCGGGCCCTGGAGTACGTCAAAGCCTTCGACGGCGTCGTGGCCCAGCATGCGCAGGAGCCGCGCCTGACCGCAGGGGCCCAGATGAACGAAGGGGCCGTCTCTGCCGTCCTCGGCCTCGCTGGCTGGCCGGCGGTCGCGGAGGAGAGCATCATCGCGCGCGACGTCCTCCTTGCCCAGCACGTAGGATCCCGACTGCACATTTGCCACGTGTCCACCGCCGGCTCGGTGGAAATCGTCCGCTGGGCGAAGTCGCGTGGGATCAACGTCACTGCCGAAGTGACTCCCCACCACCTCCTGCTCACGGACGAACTCGTCCGCAGCTACGATCCCGTCTACAAGGTAAACCCGCCCCTGCGCACGGCCTCGGACGTCCAAGCACTCCGGGCCGGGCTCGCTGACGGCACCATCGACGTCATAGGAACGGACCACGCACCGCATCCGAGCGAACACAAGGAATGCGAGTGGGCCCAGGCTGCCATGGGCATGACTGGACTTGAAACCGCCCTTTCGGTCGTCCAGGAAACCATGATCGAGACGGGCCTGATGACTTGGGCGGACTTCGCCCGGGTCACCTCGACGGTTCCGGCCGCCATCGGCCGAGTGGCAGATCAAGGCCGTCCGCTTGAGGCCGGCGAGCCCGCCAACGTCATCCTGGTCGACCCCGCTGCCCGCTGGACGGTCGACCCGAACAAGATGGCGACCATGGGCCGCAATTCGCCGTTCGCGGGCAAGGAATTGCCCGGAGCCGTCGTCGCGACCTTCTTCAAGGGCCATCCGACCGTGCTGGACGGCAAGCTCAACACGCCGTACCGCCACGCAGCCGATGCGGCCGGCGCAGGCAGCAGGAACTGATGGACAGAATCCTTCCGGGCGTGCTCGTCCTCTCCGCGGCCGTCGTCGTCTTCGCGCTGTTCGCGCTTGGGTGGCGCAACCGGCTCAAGCGGCAGTCCGACGTCGAACGCCTTCCGACGGTGCCTGAGCGCCTCAGTCCCGCCGGCATCGTGGCGGAGGGCCAGTACGTGGCCACCACGACGGCGGGTGACTGGCTTGACCGGATCGCGGTCCAGGGCCTGGGCTTCCGCGGGAACGCGGAATTGAGCGTCCATCCTGAAGGCGTCCTGTTCGACCGCGCCGGAAACGATCCGTTGTTCGTTCCCGCGGACGCTGTGACGGAATGCCGCACCGCGAGCGGGATGGCCGGAAAATTCGTCGAAAAGGACGGACTCGTTGTCGTGAGTTGGAAGCTTGGAGAACGTGAACTCGACACCGGATTCAGGACCAAGCAGGCCGCCGACAAGCAACCCCTCCTCGAAGCACTTCAAGAATTGATCTCTGCAGCCCCCCAGGCAGATGCCGATAGTGGAAAGTAACAAAGTGACGGACACCAACGCAGTGACGGATGAGACAGTGACAGCGAAAGAAACGACAGCCACCGCGAACACCCCAGCGGAGCCCACCGCGGCCGTGCTGGTCCTCGAAGACGGACGGATGTTCCGCGGCCGCAGCTACGGCGCTACCGGCGTCGCCCTGGGCGAAGCGGTTTTCGCCACCGGCATGACCGGGTACCAGGAGACCATCACGGACCCCTCTTACGCCCGCCAGCTCGTGGTCCAGACCGCACCGCACATCGGAAACACCGGCGTGAACAGCGAAGACGCCGAGTCGCGCCGCATCTGGGTGGCTGGTTACGTGGTCCGCGATGCGGCCCGCCGTCCCTCCAACTGGCGTTCCGAGAAGTCCCTCGACGACGAACTGGTCGAACAGGGCATCGTCGGCATCCAGGCTGTGGACACCCGTGCCATCACGCGCCACCTGCGCGAGCACAAGACCATGCGCGCTGGAATCTTCTCCGGCGAGGCCGCGAACGCCACGGACAAGGAACTCCTGGACGCCGTCCTCGCCAGCGCCCCCATGGAAGGTGCCCGCCTGGCTGAAGAAGTGAGCATCGACGAAGCCTACGTCGTCGAACCCGCCGACCACGGTTGGGACGGCGATGCGAAGTTCGATATCGCAGCAATCGACCTCGGAATCAAGGCCATGACGCCGGCCCGCTTCGCCGAGCGTGGCGTCCGCGTCCACGTCCTTCCTGCGACGGCGACGCTCGAAGACGTCAAGGCGGTCAACCCGCACGGCTTCTTCATGTCCAACGGTCCGGGCGACCCCGCCACCGCGGACGCCCAGGTGAAACTGCTCCGTTCGGTGCTCGACGAGAAGCTGCCGTACTTCGGCATCTGCTTCGGTAACCAGATCCTCGGCCGCGCCCTTGGCTTCGGTACGTACAAGCTGAAGTACGGCCACCGCGGCATCAACCAGCCGGTCATGGACCGCCGCACGGGCAAGGTGGAGATCACCTCGCAGAACCACGGTTTCGCCGTCGACGCCCCCATGGATGGCGCCACGCTCGCTCCGGAAGAGCGCTTCGGCCGCGTGGAGGTCAGCCACGTCAGCCTCAACGACGACGTCGTCGAAGGCCTTGCCTGCCTCGACATCCCTGCGTTCTCGGTCCAATACCACCCCGAAGCCGCAGCAGGCCCGCACGACGCCGCGTACCTCTTCGACCGCTTCATCGCGCTGATGGAGACCACGAAGAACGGTCAGGACGCCACCCAGACATCGAACTCCGCGAAGAACGAGGACACCAAGTAATGCCAAAGCGTACAGATCTCAAGAGCGTCCTTGTCATTGGTTCCGGCCCCATCGTCATCGGCCAGGCAGCCGAATTCGACTACTCCGGCACCCAGGCCCTCCGGGTCCTGAAGGAGGAGGGACTTCGTGTCATCCTCGTGAACTCCAACCCGGCCACCATCATGACGGACCCCGAGTTCGCCGATGCGACCTACGTTGAACCCATCACTCCCGAGGTGGTCGAGAAGATCATCGCGAAGGAACGGCCTGACGCTGTCCTGCCTACCCTGGGCGGCCAGACAGCCCTCAACACGGCGATCGCGTTGGACAAGAACGGCGTGCTGGAGAAATACAACGTCGAGCTTATCGGTGCGAACATCGCCGCAATCGAACTTGGCGAGGACCGCGAGAAGTTCAAGGGCGTCGTGGAACGCTGTGGTGCGGAATCCGCCCGCAGCCACATCATCCACACCATGGACGAAGCGCTCACGGCGGCGGACGACCTCGGCTACCCCATGGTTGTCCGCCCGTCCTTCACCATGGGCGGCCTGGGCTCCGGCTTGGCGTACAACGAAGACGACCTCCGCCGCATCGTCGGCCAGGGCCTGCAGTACAGCCCGACCTCCGAGGTGCTGCTCGAAGAGAGCATCCTCGGCTGGAAGGAATACGAACTCGAGATGATGCGCGACAAGAACGACAACGTCGTTGTCGTCTGTTCCATCGAGAACTTCGATCCCGTCGGCGTCCACACGGGCGACTCCATCACCGTGGCTCCGGCCCTCACCCTGACTGACCGCGAATACCAGCGCTTGCGCGACATCTCAATCGCCGTGATCCGCGAGGTCGGCGTCGACACCGGTGGCTGCAACATCCAGTTCGCCATCGAACCGGACACGGGACGCGTCGTCGTCATCGAAATGAACCCGCGCGTTTCGCGCTCGTCCGCGCTGGCATCCAAGGCAACCGGCTTCGCCATCGCCAAGATCGCCACCAAGCTTTCCCTCGGCTACACGCTGGACGAAATCCCGAACGACATCACGCAGAAGACCCCTGCGTCCTTCGAACCGACGCTCGACTACGTCGTGGTCAAGGTTCCGCGCTTCGCGTTCGAGAAGTTCCCGGCGGCGGACAACACGCTGACCACCACCATGAAGTCCGTGGGCGAAGCGATGGCCATGGGCCGCAACTTCACCGAAGCGCTGCAGAAGGCCCTCCGCTCGCTTGAGCAGAAGGGTTCGCAGCTGGACTTCAGCCACGTGCCCGAATGGGAAGTTCCCGAGCTCGTGGAAAAGGCCAAGCGCCCGACGACGGACCGCCTTTACCAAGTGCAGCGCGCCTTGCTGGGTGGTGCTTCGGTGGAGGAGCTCTATACCGCCACGAAGATCGACCCTTGGTTCCTCGACCAGCTGCAGCTGCTCAACGAAACCGCCCAGGAGATCAGCAAGGCCGGTGCCCTGACCGAAGCCATGCTGCGCAACGCCAAGCGCCATGGCTTCTCCGACGAGCAGATCGGCGCCCTGACCCACAACCCCGAGGCCGTGGTCCGCGGGGTCCGCCAGGCCTTGGGCATCCGTCCGGTGTACAAGACGGTGGACACCTGTGCCGCCGAATTTGCCGCCTACACGCCGTACCACTACTCGGCGTACGACGAAGAGGACGAGGTCGGCCTGCACTCCAAGCCGTCAGTCATCATCCTCGGCTCCGGACCCAACCGCATCGGCCAGGGCATCGAATTCGACTACTCCTGCGTCCACGCCTCCATGGCGTTGCGCAAGGCGGGATACGAGACGGTCATGGTCAACTGCAACCCGGAAACCGTGTCCACGGACTACGACGTCTCCACGCGCCTGTACTTCGAGCCGCTGACCCTCGAGGACGTCCTCGAAGTCATCGCGGCAGAGGAGCGCACCGGCGGAGTGATGGGCGTGTTCGTGCAGCTCGGCGGCCAGACCCCGCTCAAGCTAGCACAGCAGCTTGCAGACGCCGGCGTGCCGATCCTTGGAACCTCGCCCGAGGCCATCGACCTCGCCGAGCACCGTGGCATGTTCTCCCGCGTGCTTGACCAGGCTGGCCTCATCGCGCCGAAGAACGGCACCGCTGTCTCCTTCGAGGACGCAAAGAAGATCGCGGACGAAATCGGCTACCCTGTCCTCGTCCGTCCGTCCTACGTGCTCGGCGGCCGCGGCATGGAAATCGTCTACGACGAAGCCAACCTCTCGCGCTACATCGCCAACGCCACGGAGATCACTCCGGACCACCCGGTGCTGATCGACCGCTTCCTGGAGGACGCCGTCGAAATCGACGTTGACGCGCTCTTCGACGGCACGGACATGTACCTCGGCGGCATCATGGAGCACATCGAGGAAGCCGGCATCCACTCCGGTGACTCCGCGTGCGTGCTTCCTCCGATCACCCTTGGCAACAACGTGATCGACCGCGTGCGCACGGCCACCCGCGCCATTGCCGAAGGCGTAGGCGTCCGGGGCCTCATCAACATCCAGTTCGCCTTGGCCTCCGACGTGCTTTACGTCCTCGAAGCCAATCCGCGCGCTTCACGCACCGTGCCGTTCGTCTCCAAGGCGACCGGCGTCCAGATGGCGAAGGCCGCTGCCCTCATCGGTACCGGCGTCACCATCAACCAGTTGCGCACGGCGTACAAGATGCTTCCGGAGACGGGCGACGGCTCCACCTTGCCCCTTGACGCTCCGGTAGCTGTGAAAGAAGCCGTGCTGCCGTTCAGCCGCTTCCGGACGCCAGCCGGCAAGGTCGTGGACTCCCTGCTTGGCCCGGAAATGCGCTCGACCGGCGAGGTCATGGGTATCGACAAGCACTTCGACACCGCGTTCGCGAAGAGCCAGTCGGCGGCCAACAACGCGTTGCCCACCGAAGGCAAGATCTTCGTATCGGTTGCCAACAGGGACAAGCGTTCCGTGATCATGGGCGTCAAGCGTCTTTCCGACCTCGGATTCGAAATTGTTTCCACGGGCGGCACCGCCGACGTGCTTCGTCGCAACGGAATCCAGGCGAGCCCGGTCCGCAAGGTTGCCGAAGGCAGCAGCGCCGAAGGCGAGGGCACCATTGCGGACCTCATCGTCGCTGGCGAGATCGACATGGTCTTCAACACGCCGTCCGGCGGCGAAGCACGCAGCGACGGCTACGAGCTCCGCGCGGCGGCTACGTCGATCGGCATTCCGTGCATCACCACGGTTGCGGAGTTCAACGCCGCTGTGCAGGCAATCGAGGCGCAGCGCACGTACGCATGGTCCGTGACGAGCCTGCAGGAACATGCCAGCAACCTCAAGGCATCGGCCGAGGCCGTCAATGCCTGAGGCTGCCAAAGCCGCCGCACAGGGCCGGGAGCCGTTCGGTTCCCGGCTGGCGGCCGCCATGGCCGCCCGCGGCCCGTTGTGCGTCGGCATCGACCCGCACCCGGGGCTCCTGGCTGAGTGGGGATTGAACGACGACGCCGCCGGGCTCGAGCGCTTTTCCCTCACCGTCGTGGAGGCCGTGGCTTCGCTCGCTGCCGCGGTGAAGCCGCAGGTGGCGCTTTACGAGCGCCACGGCTCGGCCGGGATGGCGGTGCTGGAACGGACCCTTGCGGCCGCGTCCGACGCCGGCGTGTTGAGTATTGCGGACGCCAAGCGCGGAGATATCGGTTCCACCATGGCTGCCTACGCCGATGCCTGGCTGCGCGACGGTTCCGCCCTGGCCGCGGATTCAGTAACACTGAGTCCTTACCTCGGTTTCGAATCGCTCCGGCCGGCACTTGACCTCGCAGCGGAGCACGGCCGAGGTGCCTTCGTTCTCGCCCTGACCTCGAATCCGGAGGGCAAGTCCGTCCAGCACGTCGGCGGAGCGGAATCGGTGGCCCGCCGGATCGTTGAGGCCGCCGCGGAGGAGAACCGCCGCTATCCGGGAACCATGGGGTCGGTGGGCCTCGTGGTCGGAGCCACGATCGGCAGTGCCCTGGAGGAGCTTGGCTTGGACTTGGGTGCTGTTCGCGGACCCATCCTTGCCCCGGGGCTGGGGGCCCAAGGCGCTACGCCGGCAGACCTGCGCGCGACCTTCGGCGATGCGTACAGTGCAGTCCTGGCAACGTCGAGCCGTGGAATTCTCGCGGCCGGGCCATCGGTGGCCGGACTGCGTTCCGCCACGGAGGCAACCCGGGACGGTCTGCTAGAGGGTTGAGACTTTGAGGCCTGAAGCTGCAAGGCTGAAGCTGAGCGAATTGCGTCCGGCTGTCGACAAGAACCTGTTCGATAAGCCGGGCGCATTGCGCTAGGTGCTGGCCACACGGTAGCTTCGGGAGCAGTCCAAACTGCTCCGCACTTGATGCCGGCCAAAGGGGGATGCGTCAATGACGTTGAAAGCGTTGTCTCCGCAGGAACGTTCGGATGCCTTGGAAAAGGCGGCAAGGGCGCGTGCGCGGCGCGCCGCGGCCAAGGAACAGCTCCGGCACGGCGAACTCGGGCTTGCCCAGCTGATCAAGTCCGCGCAGGAGGACGAGGCCATCGCACGGATGCGGGTTTCCGAGCTTCTCGAAGCCGTTCCCGGCGTCGGTCCGGTACGGGCCCAGGCGATCATGGCTGAGATCGGAATCGCGCCTTCACGCCGGCTTCGTGGCCTGGGCATCCACCAATCCCGGTCGCTGATAGATTTCATGGAAGACAAGTACAGTGTTTAGCGCCTTCGGCAGGGGCCACCAGCCTCGGCCGAAGTGCAGTGACTCTTCATAAAGGACGATGTGAGCAAGAATCCGGGACTGACCGTCCTCGCTGGCCCTACTGCCGTAGGCAAGGGAACCGTATCCACGTATATCCGGGACAACTACCCCGAAGTCTGGCTTTCGGTCTCGGCCACCACCCGTGCCCCGCGCCCGGGGGAGAAGGACGGGGTCCACTACTTTTTCAAGTCCGCCGAGGAATTCGACGGCTTGGTCGATGAAGGCCAATTGCTCGAGTGGGCAGTAGTCCACGGCAAGAACCGATACGGAACACTGCGCAGCACGGTTGAAGCGGCCATTGCCGAGGGCAAATCGGTCCTTTTGGAGATCGACCTGCAGGGAGCGCGCCAGGTCAAGGCAGCCGTGCCGGATGCCAACTTCGTCTTCCTGGCCCCGCCCAGCTGGGACGAGATGGTGCGCCGCTTGGTTGGCCGTGGCACCGAAACCCCGGAGGAACAGCAGCGTCGGCTGGAAACCGCTAAACTGGAACTTGCCGCTGAACCGGAGTTTGACCACACCGTCATCAATGACGACGTACGCCGGGCAGCGGACGAGCTTGTTTCACTCATGGGGCTTACCCCGCACCAGCGCTAAGCGCTAGCACTTGTCAGCCCGCTAGAATTTGGAGATTTCGTGTCCACGAACCTTGAAGGCATCATCAACCCGCCGATCGATTCGCTGCTTGCTGCTGCCGATTCGAAGTACGGCCTGGTGATTTTCGGCGCCAAGCGCGCGCGCCAGATCAACGCCTACTACGCCCAGCTGCACGAGGGCCTCTTCGAGTACGTTGGCCCGCTGGTCGACACGAAGCTCAACGAAAAGTCGCTTTCCATCGCCTTGCGCGAGATCAACGAAGGCCTGCTGGTTTCCACCCCGATCGAGCCCGCAGAGTAAAAAGACAGCCTGTTGACGGAGGTCACGTGCGCATAGTCCTCGGAGTCGGGGGAGGGATCGCAGCCTACAAGGTTGCATCGCTCCTCCGGCTTTTTACTGAGGCCGGACACCATGTCACGGTCATCCCCACCGAAGCGGCCGGCCGGTTCGTCGGCGTAGCTACGTGGGAGGCCCTCTCGGGCAACCCCGTGAGCAACAGCGTGTTCGACGACGTCGACAAGGTCAACCACGTGCGCCTCGGCCACGAGGCCGACCTCATCGTCGTCGCTCCGGCGACGGCGGACCTGCTCGCCAAGGCGGCCACCGGACAAGCAAACGACCTGCTCACAAATACGCTCCTCATGGCCCACGGCCCGGTGCTGTTCGCTCCTGCGATGCACACAGAAATGTGGCAGAACGCGGCTACGCGGGCGAATGTCGAAACCTTGCGCAGCCGCGGCATCACGGTCCTCGAACCGGCAGTCGGTCGACTCACCGGTCCTGATTCCGGTCCGGGCCGGCTTCCGGAACCCGAAACGATATTCGCTGCCGCCATCGCACTGGCCGGCGATACCGCTGCCGTCGATTCCAGTGATGTCCTGGGGTCCAAGCCCCTCGCGGGCCGGACTGTCACGATATCCGCGGGAGGAACCCGGGAAGCACTGGACCCAGTGCGCTTCCTGGGCAACCGGTCATCCGGCAAGCAAGGCGTCGCCCTTGCCGCCGCGGCCCTCGAAGCAGGCGCCCGGGTCACGTTCCTTGCCGCCCACATGGATGTCTTGCCGCCATCGGGTGTCGATGTTGTCCGGGTGGAATCAGCCTTGGAACTCCGCGACGCCGCGCTGGAAGCCGCCTCCGGCTCCGACGTCGTGATTATGGCCGCCGCAGTGGCCGATTTCCGCCCCGCTGAAGTGTCCGACACCAAAATCAAGAAGAGCAACGGCGACGACGCTCCCGTACTGCACCTCGTGCAGAACCCGGACATCCTCCATGAACTGGTCGAACGCCGGAACGCGGACAAGGGTTCGCAATTGATCGTCGGTTTTGCCGCGGAAACGGGCGACGAGGACGGCGACGTCCTCCAGCATGCCACCGCCAAACTCAAACGCAAGGGCTGCGACCTCCTGGTAGTCAACCAAGTAGGTGTAGGGCGGGTCTTCGGCCAAGACGAGAACTCTGTGATTATTCTCTCCGGCAACGGCGCCGCCCCGCAGAGCGCTTCGGGTACCAAAACGGATGTTGCCGCCGTCGTGATTGACCGCATCAGTACGGAACTGGGGCGCGTACGGCCGGTCACGTAGCCGCGCGCCCGTTCATTAACACAGGGAACGTCCGTTCCTTAGCACAGGGACACACGGCGAAGGCCGGTCGCCCCCAACCGAGTAAGGTAGTCGAGTGACTTTACCGCTGCAACATCCCCAACCTCCACAGTCCAAACTCCGGCTCTTCACCTCAGAGTCTGTGACGGAAGGGCACCCGGACAAGATCTGCGACCAGATCAGCGACGCCATCCTTGATGCCCTCTTGGCGGCAGATCCCGAGTCTCGCGTTGCCGTCGAAACCATGGCCACCACGGGGCTGGTGCATGTGGCAGGCGAAGTCACTACGGACGCGTACGTCGAAATTCCACAGATCGTCCGTGAGACCATCCTGGGAATCGGGTATGACTCCTCCGCCAATGGCTTCGACGGCGCCCGTTGCGGCGTGTCTGTCTCGATCGGCCAGCAATCCAATGACATCGCTGGTGGCGTCTTCAATTCCCTCGAGGCGCGCGAAGGCCGCGAGGAGGACGACTACGACCTTCAGGGCGCGGGCGACCAAGGCATCATGTTCGGCTACGCGAGCGACGAAACGCCGTCCTACATGCCGACCCCGATCTGGCTCGCGCACCGGCTCTCCGAGCGCCTCACGGAAGTCCGCAAGAGCGGCGAACTGGCATACTTGCGCCCCGACGGCAAGACCCAGGTCACGGTCGGATACGACGGCGATCGTCCTGTCTCGGTTGAAACTGTCGTGATTTCCAGCCAGCACGCCGAAGGAACCAGCCTCGATCAGCTGCGTGCGGACCTCGCCACCCACGTGATCGACCCCGTCATGGCGCTGTCCAACCTGGACATTTCCCACATCAAGAACATCCTGAACCCCGCCGGAGCCTTCGTCATTGGCGGTCCCGTGGGCGACGCCGGGTTGACCGGCCGCAAGATCATCGTTGACACCTACGGGGGCTTTGCCCGCCACGGCGGCGGTGCTTTCTCCGGCAAGGATCCGTCGAAGGTGGACCGTTCCGCGGCCTACGCGATGCGCTGGGTGGCCAAGAACGTCGTGGCTGCTGGCCTGGCCAAGCGTGCTGAGATCCAGATCGCTTATGCGATCGGCCAAGCGCGGCCGGTGGGCACCTACGTGGAAACCTTCGGTACGGAGACAGTTGATCCGGCCAAGATCAGTGAAGCCATCTCAGAGATCTTCGACCTCCGTCCCCGGGCAATCATCGATGCCCTCGACCTCAAGCGTCCCATCTACGCCAAGACGGCCGCACATGGCCACTTCGGCCGCGACGAGCCCGACTTCACTTGGGAACGGTTGGACCGGGTGGACGAACTCAAGGAGTTCTTCAACGCCTGAGTCGTACATCCGAGGAATGCGGCCGGGACAAAATTGTCAGTGGTACATGCTTGGCTTGATTCAAGGATGAGCAACGGAACCGGATTTGTCTCCGGCCGGTACCCAGGGAGGTGGCACGCATGAGCGAGGACCCGCTGTTTGCCCTTTCCGCGTCACATGGTCCTGCACGGCAGCCATCCCTCCTGCAGGGCTTTCCCGCGCGGGCAGGAACGGGTCCGGCCCTCGCGGAAACCAATCCCGTGGCGCGCGTCGTCATCGAATCGCCGCTGCCGCACCTGGACCGGCCTTTTGATTACAGCGTCCCCGCCGAACTGGACGACGCCGCGCTGCCGGGCGTGCGCGTCAAGGTGCGGTTCAGTGGGCAGGAACTCAACGGTTACGTCGTCGACCGCGTAGTGTCGTCGGAGGGCGGTCATTCGCTGTCACCGCTCCTCAAAGTGGTGTCACCGTTGCAGGTGTTGCCGCCCTCCATGCTCGAACTCGCGTCGAACTTGGCTGCACGCTACGCCGGAACGCTGAGCGATGTCCTCCGCACGGCAATTCCTCCACGGGTCGCACGGCTTGAGAAGATGTTCCTCGCCGGTGACGCGATCGGCGACGATCCTGTTGAAACTCCGGGCGTCGCCCAGAACTCCCCAGCGGCCAGTCCGGCACATGCCGCGTGGGGTTCCTATACCAACGGTGCTTCGTACCTGCGCCATCTCGCCAGCGGGGGCTCGCCCAGGGCAGTGTTGACGGCGTTGAAGGGGTTCGGACCCACAGCCTGGCCGGAGCTCGTGGCCTCGGCCGTGGCAGCAGTACGGTCCTCGGGGCGTGGCGCCGTCGTCGTCGTTCCCGACTACCGCGATCTCGACCGCATGGAAGCGGCGCTCCTCGCGGTACTGCCTGCCGAGGACGTGGCACGGTTGACTGCCGACGACGGCCCGACGCCGCGGTACCGGAGCTATCTCAGGCTCCTCAGCGGTTCTGCCAAAGTAGCGGTGGGGACGCGTTCCGCGGCCTACGCTCCCGTGCAGGATCTTGGGCTCGTGGCGTGTTGGGACGACGGCGACGACCTCCACATCGACCAGCGCGCACCTTACGCGCACACCCGGGAAATCCTGCTGCTTCGTTCGGAACAGGAATCCGCGGCGTTCCTGGGCGCCGCCCACAGCCGCAGCACCGAACTTCAGCGGCTCATCGACGTCGCCTGGGCCGTTCCGGTGGAAGCTCCACGCTCCGTCGTCCGCGCCAACACGGCGCGCGTGCTAAATACCGCGGACAGTTTCGAACAAGAGCGGGATCCGCTGGCACGAATCGCCCGCTTGCCCGGTGCGGCTTGGCGGGCGGCCAAGGAAGGCCTTGAGCGCGGCCCCGTCCTGGTCCAGGTGGCCAGGGCCGGCTATGCGCCGTCGTTGGTTTGCGAAACGTGCCGCGAACCGGCCCGGTGCACCCACTGCCAAGGACCGCTCGCCGTTGCCGGGCAATCGGCTCCTCCACAGTGCCGTTGGTGTTCCGTTCCGGCTCCCGATTGGCGTTGCCGTTCATGCGGGGGTGTCCGGCTGCGTAAGGGGGCTAGCGGCGTACTCCGGACGGCAGAGGAACTGGGGAGGGCTTTTCCGGGAAAGACCGTAGTGACGTCCTCGGGTGATCAAGTCAAGGCATCCGTGAACGATTCCCATGCGCTCGTGGTTGCAACCGTGGGAGCCGAACCCGTCGCCCCTGGTGGATATGCTGCGGCACTCCTCCTGGACGGCAACTCGTTGCTGCGCAGGGAGAACCTACGTGCAGGCGAGGACACGGTGCGCCGGTGGTTCAACGCGGCAGCCCTTGTTCGTCCGGCGGATGAAGGCGGCCTGGTGGTAGTCACGGCGGACGACACCACAGCGGCCGGCGCGCTGGTTCGTTGGGATCCGGCAGGCTACGCCGCCCGCGAGCTATCACTCCGGCAGGAACTCCACTTGCCACCGGCCGTGCGGATCGCGTCCGTCACCGGCCAGCGCGCCGACGTCGTGCACTTCACGGAAAGCCTGGCGAGGGACATCCAGTTGCGTACCGTGGGCCCCGCACCCGTCATCCTTGCAGAAGTGCAACGGGAAGCCTCGCGTACCCCGGGCCAAGACCACGACGCCGAAGTGCGCACATTGTTCTTCATCCCGTACGGGCAGGCGGCCCACGCCACTCGGACGATGCGCGCCACGAAGGCTGCCAGCGCGGCGAAGCGCACCTCCGGCCCCGTCCAATTGCGGCTCGACGGCGTTGACGTCCTGTAGCGCCTACTTTTTCTTCCGACGCCGGATCGCAACCACTTCTTCGGCTACCGCCAGCAATTGGCGGGCCGACTCGTCCCAGGTGAAATCTGCCGCGCGCTCCACGGAGCGGCGCGACGCCGCTTTCCAGACATCTTCGTCCTCGAGGGCACGGACTGCTGCGGCAAATTCGGCGGGAGATTCCGCTTCTACGTAGCTTGCCGCATCGGCTCCCACTTCGCGGAAGATCGGGATGTCGCTCGCGATCACAGGAGTGCCCAACGCCATGGCTTCAACCAGCGGCAGGCCGTAGCCTTCGGCCTTGGACAGGCTGATGAGTGCGGTGGTCTTGAGCAGCAGCGCGTCGTATTCCGCATCCGTGACACCGTTATGGAACTGGACATTCGCCCCCTGCGGGACCAGGACTTCAAGTTCCGCGCGGCGTTCGGGCGTGATCCGGCTCAGGAGGTGCAGGGTGAATCCGGGCAGTTCAGCCATGCCCTGGACCATGGTTTCCACATTCTTGTATGGCATGAACGAACCCATGTAGAGCAGGGATTTCTCTGCTCCGCCGTCGGGATTCCGGGGTGTTTGGCCAGGCTGGGGTGCGTTGCCCACGATACGGACGGGTCGCCGGGTCAACCTGAATTTGGCCATGAGGGACTCGGTGGTGTGGCTGATGGTGGCGACGACGTCGGCACGGTTGAGCAGGAGGCGCTGAGGCCAGTACGCCTTGTGGTAGAGCCGCCAGAGCACGCGGACGGGTGCCGGGAGGAAGCCGGGAGGCGTCGGGTGCTCGTAGTAAATGAGGTCGTGGAGAGTCAGGACCAGGCCGTACTTCCGCCCGATGCTGCCCATGGTCTGCATCGGGCACACGACGACGTCGGGATCCAGCTTGTTGACTGCGCGGGCGACGAACAGCTCAAGCGGGGACAGCGGGCTGCCGATCTCCACGTAAGGGACGTCCGGCAGGAGTGCGAGCTGGCGTTTGTCGCTGATGAGCATGGTGACATCCGCGATCTTTGACGTTGCCGCGATGAGGCTCGCACCGTAGCGGCTGATGCCGTCATGGTGGTCCGTGCGGGTGAAACGGGCGTCGATGACGATTTTCACGCGGGGTGTTCCTCCAGGAAGCGGCGAATAGCGGCAGCGGCCGGCGCCGGTGTCTCGTAATGGATTAAATGCCCGACGCCGGGAATCACTTCCAGCGCACCATCGGGCAGCAGTTCCATCAGTTTGTGCTGGTCACGGAGAAGTGCGATCTCGTCCTTCTCGCCGGCTACCAGCAAGACAGGGAGGTCCAGTTGGCCGGCGACCTCGCCGACGTGGCTGGACACCGAGGCGCGGAAGGATTCGAGGAGGCTCGCGCGGTCCGCGAAAGCCGAGAAGTACGCATCGTGTTGGCCGTGCACGAAGGCACGCAGTTCCTTGTCCCGGGTCTTGGCCATGGCCGCGCTCATGATCCGGACAATGAGCCGGCTCCGCAGGAGTGCCAGTCCCAGGCGGCGCGGGAGCGTTGCGGAGGCCTGGTAGTAGAAGATCGCAAGCTTTGTCATGATGCCCTTGGGTCCTTCCAAAGCAGGCGCTGCGATGGGATTGACCAGGATGAGCGGGCGGATGGCTCCGGGGTTGGCGGCTGCGAAGTGGCTGGCAATGATCGAACCGAAGGAGTGCCCCAGGAGCACGGTGTCGGGGCCGAGTTCCAGGGCCGCCATGAAGCCGGTGATGAACTTCCCGAAGCGTTCTACTGTGTGCGGGTCGCCGGCAAACGGTTCCGAACTGCCGAAGCCCGGGAGGTCCGGCATGATCACCCGCATTTCCGGAAGGTGGTCCACCACCCGGAGCAGGCCATGGTGGTCACCGCGGAAACCGTGGATTACCAGGATTGTCCGCGTCGCGGGGGTTGTGGTCACCGGTTCATAGCACCAATAGGCCACGTTGCTGCCGTCAAGGTCGATGTCCGATGCTCTGGTCCGGTTGGCCAGGCTTTTGCTGAAAAACTCCTTGGGGGAGGTCTGTTCGGGTTTGGGGGAGTGGTTGTCCACTTGTTCCATTCGGCGGGTCCTACGTGACGTTGTCCGGGTGTGACCCCGTGCGGTGGTGACGCTCTAGTGCTGCGAGTCCGTCCATGTCGGCGGGTTCCAGTTGGAAACCGAAGACGTCGAAATTCTCCTGGATCCGTGCCGCGCTGCTGGCCTTTGGAATCACGATGTTCCCGAGTTGGATATGCCAGCGGACGACGATCTGTGCAGCTGTCTTTCCGTACTTGTCGGCGAGGGCGCGAATGGCCGGATCGTGAAGGACCTCGCCGCGCCCCAGGGGGCTCCAGGCCGCGGTACGGATCCGCAGTTGTTCGTGCAAGGTCCTGAGCCGGGGTTGCTGCAGCCACGGGTGGAGCTCGATTTGGTTGACGGCGGGGACCACTTCGGCCTTTTGCATGAGGGCTTCGAGATGGGCGGCCTGGAAATTTGAAACCCCGATGGCACGGACCCGGCCTTCCCGGTACAGGGTTTCCATGGCACGGTAGCTTTCCTGGTACAGGCCGCGCCCTGCGCATGGCCAGTGGATCAGGTACAGATCGACGTAGTCCAAGCCCAGGCTGGCCATGGAGGCGTCGAATGCTCGCAGCGTAGCGTCATAGCCTTGGTCGTCGTTCCATACTTTCGTGGTGACGAAGACGTCTTCGCGGGAAAGCAGGTGTGTGCTTTCCCCCGAGCCGCCCGTCTGTCCATCCAATGCGGCCGGCGGGATCACTGCGCTGCCGATGCCACGGCCCACGCCGTATTCATTTCCGTACATGGCCGCGGTATCGAAATGCCTGTAGCCGGCGCCGATGGCGGTCGCCACGAGGGAAGCGGCGTCGGCCGGCGGCACTTTGTAGAGCCCGAATCCCAACTGGTCAATCATGACGCCGTTGTTGAGACTGAGCCTGGGCGAGGGTTTCATAGCCTTGACTTTACCTACCTCTGCGCCGGGAATGTCCAAGGAAATGCCAAATGGTCAGGATGTGCCATCGAAACTCACGAGGCGTTTGGCCGTACCTTCGTCAACAATCAAGTCGGTCGCCAGGCGCGCGTTGAGGGCACCGCGCAGGCCGTTGATTTTGGACGCGCCGGAGACGACGCAGATGCGGCGCCGGACCTGACGCAATTGCTCGTGGCTAGGTCCGGTGGAACGTTCGTTCAAAGTGATTCCATCCGATGAGCCGTCGGCCCGGAAGAAGACAGTGGCAACATCGCCCACCACGTCAGAGCCCGCCAACAGGTTGAGATCCGTTTCGTCCAGGTAGCCGCCGGCATAAACGTGGCTCGGATAGTCCGAATCGACGGATCCAACGCCGAAAATGGCGATGCCCATGCGCGCTTGGAGATCGAGCACGCGCTGGACGCTTCGTTCATTCCACATCGCAGTCTTCGTGGAGGCGTGGTCAAAGAACGCTGGGACGGGGAACTGTTCCACCCGAGCGCCGTAGGCAAGGCCGAAGCGGCGCATGATGTCACTGGCGTACGTGATGCCGGTGGTCTGCATGTTCCCGGCCCCATTGAGTTGCACGAAAGTGCTGTCGTGCGTGATCTTGCGCGTCAAGTGCCTGCTGACGGCACTGATGGTCGCGCCCCAGGCAACGCCGATGATGGCGTTGGAATCTACGAGCGGACCGATGGTCCTGGCCGCCTGGATGGCCACTCTTTCCAAGGTTTCCGCCTCATTGAGGGTCTCCAGGACGGGCACCACATGCGCGTCGACGCCGTAGCGGCTACGGATCAGGCGCTCCAGTTCCGGCGCGGAATCGAACGGGCTGCGGATCTGGACCTGTACCAGTCCGGACTCGCGCGCCGAAGACAAGAGCCGGGAAACGGTTGAACGCGAGGTCCGCAATTCCCGCGCAATCGCGTCCATCGTGAGGTCTTGAAGGTAGTACATCTGCGCTGCCCTGAGGGCATCCGAATGCCGTGATCGTGCCATCGCTGTTCCGTTTCAATCCGGTACGGTTCCGATTTTGCACGTTTGTGCAAATGGGTTGATTTCATTTTCCATCCCTTCGAAGAATAGTTGTGCACGCAGCACCGCCACGTGACGCAGTGCACATCCGAAACCCAGCACCACCACAACCACAGCCCAAGGGAGCAGTTTTGGGACACAACAACTTTTCCGGTTCCGCAGCGGGAACACATCGAACCTCCGCGTCGGCCCTTCGCGAGCGGGCAGCAGCCCAGGTGCTCGTCATCGGCGGTGGCATCAACGGCGTCGGAACCTTCCGCGACCTCGCCCTCCAAGGCGTGGACGTAGCGCTGGTGGAGCGCGGCGACTACTGCCAGGGTGCAAGCGGGGCCTCGTCCCACATGATCCATGGCGGCATCCGCTACCTCGAGAACGGCGAATTCCGCCTCGTGCAGGAATCGGTCGTAGAGCGCAACCGGCTCCTGAAGATCGCCCCGCATTACGTGAAGCCCCTGCAAACGACCATCCCGATCTTCAGCACCTTTTCGGGGATGCTGTCGGCACCCATGCGCTTCCTCACGCACAAGCAAGGCAAGCCGAAGGAACGCGGCGCCTTCCTCATCAAGCTCGGCTTGAGCATCTACGATTTCTTCTCCCGCGACGGCGGCAGCGTGCCGCGCCACCAGTTCCACGGACGGGAAAACGCCCTGGCCGAATTGCCCCGGCTGCACCCGGGCATCAAGTACACCGCTACCTATTTCGACGCGTCGGTCCACAATCCCGAACGATTGACCCTCGACGTTCTGCAAGACGGCGAAAAGGCCGGCAGAGGCAGCGCCTTGCCGGGTGGCAGCGCCCGGCCAAGCAATTATGTTTCGCTCGTCTCAATGGACCCGACCGCCGGCACCGTGTTGCTCCGGGATGAACTCTCAGGCGAGGAATTCACCTTCCGGGCGGACGTCATCGTGAACACCACGGGCGCCTGGGTAGACCAGACCAATGCCGCAATTGGCTCCGCGACCCGGTTCATGGGAGGGACCAAGGGATCGCATATCGTCCTGGACCACCCTGAACTCCTGGCAGCTTGCAACGGCCGCGAAATATTCTTCGAACACACCGATGGCAGGATCGTCCTCATCTACCCAATGGGCGACCGGGTCCTCGTTGGCACCACGGATGTCGATGCCGACATGTCAGAGGACGCCGTGTGCACCGAGGCCGAGATCGACTACTTCTTCGACCTCGTCGGTAACGTCTTCCCCTCGATCTCCGTCAACCGGGACCAAATCGTCTACAGCTTCGCCGGCGTCCGGCCCTTGCCGCGCCACGATGAAACCCAACCCGGATTCGTTTCCCGCGACTACCGCATCGAACGAAGCGAGCGTCCAGCTATTGGTGCCGCTGCCGCACCAGGCGGCAAGGCCGCCGTCGTACTCTCCCTGGTGGGTGGAAAGTGGACGACATTCCGCGCTCTTGCCGAGCACCTGGGCAACGACGTCCTGCGCGAATTGGGCATGGAACGGAAGACGACGACGGCGAAGCTCGCCATCGGGGGAGGCGTCGGCTTCCCCACTACGGAAGACGGGGTCCAGGACTGGATCAAGGAGCACATGGCGCCCGGCCTCGACGCCGAACGGGTGGAAGGCCTGCTGACCCGGTACGGAACCCGGGCGGAAGCGGTCATCGCCTATCTCGCCGCGGGTGAGGACCGGAAACTGCGCTCCACCAACGAACTGAGCGTCCGGGAACTGGAGTTCATGGCCGCGAACGAACAGGTCGGCCACCTCGTGGACGTCCTCATCCGTCGGACGTCATTGGCCTTCCGCGGACTCGTCACTGGCGAGCTGCTCAATGAGGTGACAGACGTGCTTGCAGGCGAACTTGGCTGGGAACCGGCCCGGTGCGACGCCGAAATCGAGCACGCCCAGCATGTTCTGCAGCACTTCCATGGCGTGACTGTTCACAGCCTCGTCTCGTGAACGTAATGTACGTCACAACAGCTTGATTGTCCGGACCACAAACCCCGGACACAAGGGTTGCCGTGCCCCGGTTTGCCGCCGGGCACCGCAACCGGTACGGCGCCTCCGAACGTCGGACCAACGGCCCCCAACAAGTGCGAGGGGCCGACAACAGAAGAAAATGAGGAGTCAAAGATGTCTCTCGGAATTGTTTTCCTTTCCGAAGTATTCGGAACCGGCATGCTAACCCTGCTGGGCTGTGGCGTCGTTGCAAACGTCGCGCTCAAAGGCACCAAGGGCAACAACGGCGGATTCCTGATGGTGAATTTCGGCTGGGGCATTGCTGTCTTCGCCGGTGTCTACGTGGCGGCCATGTCCGGCGCACACCTGAACCCAGCCGTAACCCTTGGCCTGCTGATCAACGGCAAGGCGGAGTTCGCTCCGGGTGTGGCGGTCAGCGCCGCCTCGACGTTCACCTACTTCGGCGGCGAACTGCTCGGCGCTTTCCTGGGCGCCGTTGTGGTGTGGCTCGCGCACAAGCAGCATTTCGACGTCGAGCCCCTCCCGGCAAGCAAACTCGCCGTTTTCTCCACCGGACCTGCCATCCGCTCCTATCCGTGGAACCTCGTCACCGAAATCATCGCCACGTTTGTACTGGTCTTCGTGATCCTTGCTTTCGGCGGAACCCCGTCCGGCCTCGGCCCCCTCGCAGTGGCGTTGCTCGTCGTCGGTATCGGCGCTTCCCTTGGCGGCCCCACAGGCTACGCCATCAACCCCGCCCGTGACCTCGGCCCGCGCATCGCCCACGCGGTCCTCCCGATCAAGGGCAAAGGGTCCAGCGACTGGGCCTACTCCTGGGTTCCCGTGGTCGGCCCGCTCCTGGGCGGAACCATCGCCGGCCTCGTCGCCCACGGACTGCCGATCATGGCAACCGTCACCAAGTAACACAACGCTCCGAACAACAGCCAATCCACGCACCACCAACCAGACAAGGACGTCAAAATGTCGCAATACGTCATCGCCATCGACCAGGGAACCACCAGCTCGCGCGCCATCGTCTTCGACCACTCGGGCAACATCGTCTCCACCGGCCAGATGGAACACGAACAGATCTTCCCCCAGGCCGGCTGGGTGGAACACAACCCCATCGAGATCTGGGACAACGTCCGGGAAGTTGTCGGCTCGGCGTTGTCGAAAGCCAACCTGACCCGGCATGACATCGCGGCCGTCGGAATCACCAACCAACGCGAAACCGCCGTCGTGTGGGACAAGAACACGGGCCAGCCGATCTACAACGCCATCGTCTGGCAAGACACCCGGACCCAGCCGATCGTCGACGAGCTCGCGCGCGACGGGGGAGCGGAAAGGTTCAAGCAGCAGGTCGGCCTGCCACTCGCCACCTACTTCTCCGGAACCAAGATCAAATGGATCCTGGACAACGTCGAAGGTGCGCGGGCCAAAGCCGAAGCCGGCGACCTCATTTTCGGAAACACCGACTGCTGGGTCCTGTGGAACCTGACCGGCGGAGTCGACGGTGGGGTGCACGCAACGGACGTCACGAACGCCTCGCGCACCATGTTCATGGACTTGGAAACCCTGCAGTGGGACCAGGAAATCCTCGACGCCTTCGGTGTTCCGGCATCGATGATGCCCGCGATCAAATCCTCCTCGGAGGTCTACGGAACAGTCCACACCTCCCAGTTGCTCCGCGAAGTCCCCGTCGCCGGCATCCTGGGCGACCAGCAAGCCGCCACGTTCGGCCAAGCCGCATTCCAGCCCGGCGAAGCGAAAAACACCTATGGCACGGGTTGCTTCCTGATCTTCAACACCGGCGAGGAAATCGTCCACTCGAAGAACGGCCTGCTGACCACGCTGGGCTACAAGCTGGGCGACGCCAAACCCCATTACGCGCTGGAAGGTTCCATCGCCGTGACGGGCTCCCTGATCCAGTGGCTCCGGGACAACCTGAACCTGATCAGCTCCGCGCCCGAGGTGGAAGCCCTCGCCGCGGGCGTCGAAAACAACGGCGGCGTCTACATCGTTCCGGCGTTCTCCGGCTTGTTCGCACCATACTGGCGAGCGGACGCCCGCGGAGCCATCGTGGGGCTGACCCGCTTCGCCAACAAGGGCCACATCGCCCGCGCGGCGCTGGAGGCCACCGCCTTCCAGACCCGCGAAGTGCTCGACGCCGTCAACGCCGACTCGGGCGTCCCGCTGACAGAGCTAAAGGTCGACGGCGGAATGGTCGCCAACGAGGCACTCATGCAGTTCCAGGCCGATATTCTGGGCGTCCCTGTTGTCCGTCCGAAGGTGGTTGAAACGACGGCACTCGGGGCAGCCTACGCGGCTGGGCTCGCCGTCGGATTCTGGAAGGACCTCGGCGAGTTGAGCGCGAACTGGGGCGAGGACAAGCGCTGGGAACCGCAGTTGCCCGCGGACGAGCAAGAGCGGCAGTTGCGCCTCTGGAAGAAGGCTGTCACCAAGTCGATGGACTGGGTGGACGACGACGTGAGGTAAGTTCTGCCGCTCCGGAGAGGTTCTCCTCACCTGTTTCGAGGGGGCGGCCCCTGCCCCGCCCGCTTCGCGGTGCCCACCACACCCGGGCGAGGGGCCGCCCCCTCGAAACCTGCCTCCCTCGCCACTGTGCGGGTCACCTCCCTGGAATCCCAGTCCGCTCACTGTGGTGCGCTAGAGTAGGTTTATGCGTGCGATCCTTCTGCTTAGCTAGCCGCCCGGTTTTATCGAAGACCGAGCGGCCGCCCCTCCTTGCCGAGGGGCTTTTGTGTGTCCGGGACTTTCCGGAACGTGGGGCAGGAGGCAAAACCGTGATGGAAGAACAGAAGAGGGCAGCAGTGAGCGTTCAGCCGGAGACAGACACCGGAGCACAGTCAAGCGTGGCAGGTGAAACGCCCGAGGAGGGCGTCTACAGCTTTGCGGCGATGGAGGCCAAATGGCCACAGGTCTGGGAAGACCTCAAAGTCTTCACCCCTCTCGACGACGGATCGCGCGAGCGGCGCTACGTCCTGGACATGTTCCCCTATCCGTCCGGCGACCTCCACATGGGCCACGCAGAGGCCTTCGCGATGGGCGACGTCGTTGCACGGTATCTGCGCCAGAAGGGCTTCGACGTCCTGCACCCGATCGGCTGGGATTCCTTCGGCCTGCCCGCTGAGAACGCGGCCATCAAGCGGAATGCCCACCCGAGCGAGTGGACCTACGCGAACATCGACACGCAAGCGGCGTCGTTCAAGCGCTACGCCATCTCCGCGGACTGGTCCCGCCGCCTGCACACCTCGGACCCGGAGTACTACCAGTGGACGCAATGGCTGTTCAAGCGCTTTTACGAGCGGGGACTGGCTTACCGCAAAGATTCCCCGGTCAACTGGTGCCCGAAGGACCTGACCGTCCTCGCCAATGAGCAAGTGGTCAACGGCGCCTGCGAACGCTGTGGAACCCCGGTGACCAAGAAGTCCCTGAACCAGTGGTACTTCAAGATCACGGACTACGCCGACCGCCTGCTGGACGACATGTCCGAACTCCAGGGACATTGGCCCGAGCGCGTGCTCGCCATGCAGCGCAACTGGATCGGCCGCTCCGAAGGCGCCCACGTGCGGTTCCGCATCGAAGCCACGGACACCAGGGCTGAACGCGAGGTCACCGTATTCACCACTCGCCCCGACACCCTGTACGGTGCGACGTTCTTCGTTGTGGCCGCGGACGCCCACTTGGCCCTCGACCTTGTCACGCCCGAACACCACGATGACCTGATGGCTTACCGCGAACGGGTCAAGGCCCTCTCGGACATCGAGCGCCAGTCCACCGAACGCGAGAAGACCGGCGTCTTCACCGGCCGCTACGCCATCAACCCGCTCAACGGTGAAAAGCTGCCTGTCTGGGCGGCTGACTACGTGCTCGCCGACTACGGCACAGGCGCCATCATGGCCGTCCCTGCCCATGACCAGCGCGACCTCGATTTCGCACGTGCTTTCGACCTTCCCGTGCGCGCGGTGCTCGATACTGGCGCAGAAGACCCGGCAGAAACCGGCGTCGCGACCGCCGGCGAAGGCACCCTCATGAATTCCGGCGATCTGGACGGACTGTCGAAGGCCGAAGCCATCCCGGCTGCCATTGAGATCCTCGAGAAGCTCGGCACAGGGGAGAAGTTCGTCAACTTCCGCCTCCGTGACTGGCTCCTGAGCCGCCAGCGGTTCTGGGGTACCCCGATCCCCATCATCCACTGTGCCGAATGCGGCGAAGTCCCCGTGCCCGATGATCAATTGCCGGTCACGCTGCCCGAGGACCTGCGTGGCGAGGCATTGTCGCCGAGGGGAACCTCCCCGCTCGCTGCTGCCGCAGAATGGGTCAACGTGGAGTGCCCCAACTGCGGGCGTGCCGCCCAGCGCGACACCGACACCATGGACACCTTCGTCGACTCGTCCTGGTACTTCCTGCGCTTCGTCTCCCCGCACTACACAGAAGGTCCGTTCGATCCGGCAACGATCAACGACTGGATGCCGGTTGGTCAGTACGTGGGCGGCGTGGAGCACGCCATCCTACACCTCCTATATGCCCGCTTCTTCACCAAAGTCATCCACGACATGGGCCTCCTTGAAGCAGATGAACCGTTCAGTGCCTTGCTCAACCAGGGACAGGTCCTCAACGGCGGCAAGGCCATGAGCAAGTCGCTTGGCAATGGTGTGGACCTCGGCGAGCAACTGGACAAGTTCGGCGTGGACGCCGTCCGGCTCACGATGGTCTTCGCTTCGCCGCCGGAAGACGACGTCGACTGGGCGGATGTCTCGCCGTCGGGCTCCGCGAAGTTCCTCGCCCGGGCGTGGCGCCTTGGCCAGGACGTCACGAGCGAACCTGGCGTCGACGCTGCCACGGGGGACCGCGCCCTCCGCACCGTCACGCACCGCACCATCGCCGACGCCGTCGAGCTTCTTGACAACAACAAGTTCAACGTCGTCGTGGCAAAGCTGATGGAGTTGGTCAACGCAACCCGCAAGGCCATCGATTCGGGTGCGGGAGGCGCGGATCCAGCAGTCCGCGAAGCGGCCGAGGCCGTGGCTGTCATCCTGAGCCTCTTCGCCCCGTACACGGCCGAAGACATGTGGAACCAGTTGGGGCACCCGGCCTCGGTGGCGAACGCTGGTTGGCCCGCACACGATCCGTCACTCCTTGTCCAGGACACGGTGACGGCCGTCGTGCAGGTCCAGGGCAAAGTGCGCGACCGGCTGGAAGTCTCGCCCGACGTCAGCGTAGACGCATTGCGCGAACTCGCCCTCGCCAGCGAGAATGTCCAGCGGGCGCTCGATGGCCGCGGGATCCGCACAGTGATCGTTCGCGCACCTAAACTGGTCAACATCGTTCCGGCGTAGCCGGGAATCCGGCCGCCGGCACCCGCCGGCGGCCGGCCAGCAGCCCAGGAGGCACCGTTGACGGATCGCGAACCACCAGCCTGGCTGTGGCTCAGGGACCGTTTATCGCGCCTGCGCCAGCCGACGACGCCGGCACGCGGCACTGCGGAACCGCTCCCGATCGTGGTGCGCACCGCCGTCGTTACCGATTCGGCAGCCGCCCTTCCGTCCGATTGGGTCAAGCCGTTCGTGGCTGACGGACGGCTCGCCATCGTACCGATGCCGGTCATGGTCGGCGAAGAAATTTACGGCGAAGGCGAAGACGACATCACCGAAACGCTCTCGTTGGCCCTGGTCGCGGGAGCTTCGGTCAAAACGTCCAGGCCGTCCCCGGGCCAGTTCGAACAGGCATATCTCGCCGCCCAGCGGCGTGGTTTCGAATCAATTGTCTCCCTCCATATTTCCGCAGGCCTGTCCGGGACCGCAGACGCCGCAAGGCTGGCCGCCCAGCGTGTATCCATTCCCGTCGAAGTTGTTGACTCACGCACCGTCGGGATGGCGCTCGGCATGGGAGTGCAAGCAGCGCTCCTCGCCGCAGGCACGGGCCTTGCGGCATCGGACGTCAAAGCCCTCGCGGAAGAGAGGCTGGCGGCCACGAAGGTCTATTTTTATGTTCCTAGCCTTGAGCAGCTACGGCGTGGAGGAAGAATAGGCGCCGCCGCATCACTTCTCGGCACGATGCTCTCAATCAAGCCGATCCTGGCGGTCGACGATGGAAAGATCGTTCCGCTGGAAAAAGTGCGTTCGGCGGCCCGGGCCATCGCGCGTCTCGAAGAAATCGTTGCGGCAGACGTCAATTCGCGTCCCGCGGGCCAGTCGCGGCTCGCTGTCCACCACTTCGGAAACGTGGGCGAGGCTGAGCAACTCGCGTCACGGCTGGCGGAGGACTGCAGTTCATGCCCAGCGGTCCAACTCAGCGCGCTTCCCGCCGTACTGGCGGCACACGCAGGACTGGGAGTCCTTGCGGTGGTCGTCGGCCCAGGCGAGCAAGTCACGTCGGAAGATCCATTGGCTCCGGAATACTGGTCACCGGAATATTGAGTCGGTGCAGGATCGACCCGTCGATTGGATCCAATAGGGGGCGTCGCGATGTTGTCCACATACGGCGGGATGGGCCTGCACATCATGACGGGGCGGTTCTAGGCTCGGGGTATGCCACGCAGAAAGGGTGCCGTCTCGGCCTACGACGCCGCCCAAGCTGCACGGAATCGCTTCGCCGCGCGCCTCGGGGTTGACGTCGGCGTCCCGGCGCTGTTGCCCTTGCCCGTCCAGAGCGGAAAAGCCCGGGCAGAACCTCAGCACCACGGCCCGGAGAAGGAACCATCCGACGATGACAGCGACACGATCGTCGCGGAGCTGCAGCGTCCGCTAAGGGTCCGGTGGCGTACGCCGTGGCGTGTCGCGGCAATCCTCGCAATTCCTTGCCTCGCACTTCTGGCTTGGTTTGGCTGGAAGGCCTTCGCAGCGCAGCCGGCCGCCGAGCCCTTGGTC
>NZ_SMRU01000108.1 GCF_004354015.1 Arthrobacter terricola | reverse complement strand
TTGTCCTGGTCCGAGGCGTTGGCCGCGGGCCGGGCGTCGACGGTGTTCACCACGCACACCCCGGTCCCGGCGGGGATCGACCGGTTCGAGGCCGTGCAGATCCGGCACTTCTTCGACGCGGGCCTGGCCCCGGACGTGCCCGTGGAGAACGTGCTGGACCTGGGCCAGGAAAACTACGAGGGCGGCAACCCTGCGGTGTTCAACATGGCCGTGATGGGCCTGCGCCTGGCCCAGCGCGCCAACGGCGTGGCCAAACTCCACGGCGTTGTCTCGCGTGAAATGTTCTCCGGGCTCTGGCCCGGATTCGACCACTCCGAAGTCCCCATCACCTCCGTCACCAACGGCGTCCACGTCCCCACGTGGATCGATCCGAAGATGACCGAACTGGCGGTAAAGCACTTTGGCAGCACCGATGTGGACGCGACCGGCTGGGAGAAGATCTACGACGTCGAGGACGACGAACTGTGGCGGTTGCGGCGCACCCTGCGCAGCGCCCTGGTGGAGGACGTCCGTCGTCGTTTGCGGGCGTCGTGGAAGAAACGCGGCGCGGCCGATGCCGAACTGCGCTGGACCGACAAAGTCCTGGACCCGGACGTGCTCACCATCGGATTCGCCCGCCGCGTGCCCACCTACAAACGCCTCACCCTCATGCTCCGAGACCCCGCACGCCTCAAAGCCCTGCTCCTGGACCCCCAACACCCCATCCAGCTCGTCATCGCCGGCAAATCCCACCCGGCCGATGACGCGGGCAAGAAAATGATCCAGGACCTCGTCAAATTCACCGACGACCCCGAGGTCCGCCACCGCATCGTGTTCCTGCCCAACTACGACATCGCCATGGCCCGCACCCTCTTCCCCGGCTGCGACGTCTGGCTCAACAACCCCCTGCGCCCCCTGGAAGCCTGCGGCACCTCCGGCATGAAAGCAGCCATCAACGGCTCCCTGAACCTCTCCGTGCTCGATGGCTGGTGGGACGAAATGTACGACGGCGAAAACGGCTGGGCCATCCCCACCGCCAACAACGACGCCTCACCCACCGAACGCGA
>NZ_SMRU01000107.1 GCF_004354015.1 Arthrobacter terricola | reverse complement strand
CTAGTGTCGCGTGTCGTTAATAGCTAGACGTTTGGGTGTTTGGGAGGATTGGTTATGGCCAATCGTCCTGCTGCTGCCCTGGGTCTTCGTGATGGTGATTTTGAGGCGTTGAATCGTCTGTCCAGGTCCTCGGCGGGACGGGCGGGACTCGCCCAGCGGGCGCGGATCGTGCTGCTGGCCGCGGAGGGGCTGTCGAACACCGTGATCGCCGAGCGTGTCGGGGCGACACGGACGACGGTCATAGGGTGGCGCAGCCGGTACGAGTCCGCAGGGATTGCCGGGCTGCATGATCAGGACCGCCCGGGGCGTCCGCGGCGGGTGGATCACCGGGACATCGTGGCGGCGACGCTGGTGGCGCCGCCGAAGAAGTATGGTGTCACGCACTGGTCCTCGCGTCTGCTGGCCGGGCATCTGGGCATCGGGAACGCCACGGTGGCCCGGGCCTGGCGGGAGTATGGGGTGCAGCCTTGGAGGAGCGGGACGTTCAAGTTCTCCACCGATCCGGAACTCGTCGCGAAGGTCACCGACGTTGTGGGCCTGTACCTGGCGCCGCCGGAGAATGCCGTGGTGCTCTGCGTTGACGAGAAAAGCCAGATTCAGGCATTGGACCGCACGGCCCCGATGCTGCCGATGCAGCCGCACCAGATCGAGCGGCGCACGCACGACTACACCCGCCACGGCACCACTACGCTGTTCGCGGCACTCGAAACGGCCACCGGCCAGGTCACGGCTGCGGTGAAGCCCCGGCACCGGCGCCAGGAGTTCCTGTCCTTCCTGCGCCAGATTGACCGCACGTATCCCGGAAAGGAACTGCACCTGATCATGGACAACTACGCCACGCACAAGACCCCCGAAGTCAAGGCATGGCTTGCGGCCCATCCCCGCTTCACCGTCCACTTCACTCCTACCTCGGGATCCTGGCTGAATCTCGTCGAAGTCTGGTTCGGCATCATCGACCGGCAGGCCATCCGGCGCGGCGTCTTCACAAGCGTCAAAGACCTCAACCAGAAAATCCGCCAGTTCATCACCGGCTGGAACGACCGATGCCACCCGTTCGTCTGGACCAAAACCCCCGAACAAATCCTCGCAAAAGCCAACCGCTTAACTACTTCAGAAACGCGACACTAG
>NZ_SMRU01000106.1 GCF_004354015.1 Arthrobacter terricola | reverse complement strand
GGCACCGGCCTGTTCCTGGGAGCAGGCGGCCGCCTGAACGCCGCCGGACCTTCCCTGGTCATCGCGTACGCCGTCTGCGGCTTCTTCGCCTTCCTGATCCTGCGCGCCCTCGGCGAGCTGGTGCTGCACCGCCCGTCCTCGGGATCCTTCGTCTCCTACGCCCGTGAGTTCTACGGCGAGAAGGCCGCGTTCGTGTCCGGCTGGTTCTACTGGATCAACTGGGCCATGACCACCATCGTGGACACCACCGCCGCCGCGCTCTACATGAACTTCTTCGGCAAGTACGTCCCGTGGATCGGAGTGGTCCCGCAGTGGGCATGGGCGCTCATCGCCCTGGTGCTGGTGCTGTGCCTGAACCTGATCTCAGTCAAGGTGTTCGGCGAACTGGAATTCTGGTTCGCGCTCATCAAGGTCGCCGCACTGATCGCGTTCCTCGTGATCGGCACCTRCTTCGTGGTCTTCGGCACCCCGGTACCGGGCCAGCAGGTCGGCTTCAGCCTCCTCGCCGACCACGGCGGCATCTTCCCCACCGGCGTGGTGCCCATGATCCTGCTCATGCAGGGCGTGCTGTTCGCCTACGCCTCGATCGAACTGGTCGGAACCGCCGCAGGTGAAACCGAGAACCCCGAGAAGATCATGCCCAAGGCCATCAACTCGGTGGTTGTCCGTATCGCGGTCTTCTACGTCGGCTCCGTCATCCTCCTCGCACTGCTCCTGCCGTACACCTCCTACGTCAAGGGCATCAGCCCCTTCGTGACCTTCTTCGGGCACATCGGCATCCAGGGCGTGGACGTCATCATGAACCTCGTGGTCCTCACCGCGGCACTGTCCTCCCTGAACGCCGGCCTGTACTCCACCGGCCGCATCCTCCGCTCGATGTCCGTGGCCGGTTCCGCACCGAAATTCGCCCAACGCATGAACAAAGCCGGTGTCCCGTACGGCGGCATCGCAATCACCGCCGGCGTTTCCCTGCTCGGCGTGCCCCTGAACTACCTCGTGCCCTCCGACGCATTCGAAATCGTCCTGAACGTGGCCTCCGTGGGCATCATCGTCACCTGGGCCACGATCGTCCTGTGCCAGCTCCAGCTCAAACGCTGGGCCGACAAAGGCTGGCTGAAACGCCCGTCCTTCAGGATGTTCGGCGCCCCCTACACGGGCTACCTCTCGATCCTGTTCCTGGCAGGCGTCCTGGTCATGGT
>NZ_SMRU01000105.1 GCF_004354015.1 Arthrobacter terricola | reverse complement strand
AACATGAACGGCGGCTGCACCCCCTTGCCCAGCTGCGTCCACGACGACACCAGGCCCCCGTCCAGATCCACCACGGCCTCGAACGCCGCCCCCGACGCACGGTCAATCAACACCGCATCAGCCTCACGCACCACCGCCACACCAGCCCGCAACTCAGCCTTGCCCGGCTCACGCAACTCCACACTGCCAAACCGGAACGACTCCGCAGCAGCAGGACCCTCCCTCAAAATCCCCACCGCACGCGAAATCTCCGCCCGCGACAAAGGATCCAAAGGATGCGCCGTACCCACGGCGGATTCCACTTCACTGTTGATGGTCATTCCTGTACTCCTAGCTTTGCTTCTTTGGTCAGGTTCAGGGGCCGAAAAACGGCAGCCGCCAGTACGGCCCCTGCGGGGTAGAGGTGGTTCTTGGGTGGAATCCAGTGCGAGCGGCTGGCGTGACGCCGGTCACTCGCGTTCCTTCGATGTAGCAAAACTACGTGAGGGAATTCATTTAGGCGAGTCTTTTTTAGATATTTACTTGAGAAATTCAGGGCACTATTTTCCCACCCCAGTTAACATGCTGGAAACATTTGAGAAACGCCCTCCAGCCCTCATTGCCGGCCGAAAAAATAATCATTCAGCCGCCCTGCGACAGCCCCAGAGGCTCCTACCACACCGCACCCGGCGTTCCTGCCCCACCCGGGAACGCCGCAGGCCCCAGGCACCGCACAGGGCGGCGACTGGGACCTGCGTCAAACCTGGGGCCAACGTTAAAAGGGACAGGCCCTGATGCTGCCGGGAGGCAACACCAGGGCCTGAAACTGTCTAGGACTGCTCCTTTTCCATTTCGAGTTCTTCGAGCTCGGCGTCGGTGACGTGCTGGTTTTCGAGTTCACGGACGTCGTTGAGGTCGATTGGTCGTAGCGGTTCGGGGTCTTCTTCGTCCAGGACGGGTCCTTGTCCGTCTTCTCCCATGGCGACGTGGCCGATGGTTTCGTATTTGAGTGGGTTGGTTTTGCGTAGGTAGAGGGCCTGGGCTACGCCGGCGAGGAAGAGCCCGGCGGTGATGTAGGGGATGAGTTTGAACAGCAGGGTCGAGGCCGCGGGCCCGGCGGCGGTGTCCAGGTTGGTGATCATCATGATGACGACACAGACCATTCCGATTCCGCCGAGGATCGGTGCGACTTTGGTGCGCCAGACGTTTTCTTCGGGGTGGTGGTGTCGGAAGTAGTTGTAGACGGCGGCCATGGTGATGGTC
>NZ_SMRU01000104.1 GCF_004354015.1 Arthrobacter terricola | reverse complement strand
GCGCCTTTCGCGGCGGCCGCGTCCCGCCAGCCAGGGGTGGTGTCGGCGAAGAATTCCCAGACTTCGCTCAGGGTGGAGGGTTCCTCCCAGGGCTTGGGTTTCCAGACGAAGTGGAGCACGGCCAGTGTCCCGCCGACGCCGTTCAGTCGGACCTTCATGCCGGGGTCGAGGCGGGCCGTCTCGAGGTTGGTGAGCAGCCTCGGGGACGCGATCCGGTATCCGCTGGTCCCGAAATGTTCGTTGAAGTAGGAGTATTCGGCGCGGCTGTTGAACCGGGACCCGACCTCGCGGAACGGCTCATACGGGTTGGCGTAGAACGCGGCGATGTTCAGCATCGCCTGCTCCAGGCCCCAGATTTCGCGGTGGTAGTCCTTGATGAACTCCAGAACCGGGCGCATCCGGTTCAGGTAGTAGTGGCGCCGGGTCGCCCAGATACCGGAGTTGAATGTGATGGTTTCCTCGTCGAGCGGCCCGAAGCGGGCGGTGATCGCGGCGTGCGCGGCGATCTGCTCCTCACGGGTGACGTCCCGGAGGGCGCGGCCGGTGATTTCCGGCATTCCCCAGAAGTGCGTCTTCATGTTGGATGGCGGGATCTCACCGGTGGCGGCGAAACCATGCTCGAACGCTGCCTGGATCAGCGGTTCGAGGGAGTCCAGGACGACCGCGTCCGCGTCGAGGTGGACGATGACTTCGTGCTCGGGGAGCGTGATTTCAAGCCCGGCGAACACGGTCGTGTTGTAGCGGGTGGATTTGGAGGAATCGAGCGTGTACTGGCCGAACTGCGGCCGGGTGACGTGCAAGTCGCCCAGTGACGCGATGATGTCCAGCTGGGATGCGGTCAGACCGGTGTCCACCAGGTAGACCGGGTAGCTGTGTCCGGCCCGCCGCAGGCTGTTCAGCAGTGCGATGAGGCCGGGGAAGTAGTTGCTGTCGCACCGGGTGTAGATGCCGACGTCTGCAGTCATGGTTTGTTTCTCCTGCTTTGGAAGTATCAGTGAAGGATGGTGCCGGAGAAGTACGCCGAAGCACCCCGGTCGATGATGGTCATCCCGGATCCGCCGGCGGCGATGGCGTTGACCCAGATTTCGGCGAGCCTGGCACGGGCGATGTCCGTGCCTTCGGCGCGGGCGAAGACGCCCAGCAGCTGCGTGGTTCCGGACACGGTGTACGCGCCGAGGTGGACGGTTTTGGCTTTCCGGGCGAATCCGGCAGTGTCCCGGAGTACCGCTTCCAGCCCTTCGCGTTCGTAGTCCCTGTCCGCGAGCACACCACTGTCCAGCAC
>NZ_SMRU01000103.1 GCF_004354015.1 Arthrobacter terricola | reverse complement strand
CACGCGCGCCTTTCGCGGCGGCCGCGTCCCGCCAGCCAGGGGTGGTGTCGGCGAAGAATTCCCAGACTTCGCTCAGGGTGGAGGGTTCCTCCCAGGGCTTGGGTTTCCAGACGAAGTGGAGCACGGCCAGTGTCCCGCCGACGCCGTTCAGTCGGACCTTCATGCCGGGGTCGAGGCGGGCCGTCTCGAGGTTGGTGAGCAGCCTCGGGGACGCGATCCGGTATCCGCTGGTCCCGAAATGTTCGTTGAAGTAGGAGTATTCGGCGCGGCTGTTGAACCTGGACCCGACCTCGCGGAAGGGTTCATACGGGTTGGCGTAGAACGCGGCGATGTTCAGCATCGCCTGTTCCAGGCCCCAGATTTCGCGGTGGTAGTCCTTGATGAACTCCAGAACCGGGCGCATCCGGTTCAGGTAGTAGTCGCGCCGGGTCGCCCAGATACCGGAGTTGAAGGTGATGGTTTCCTCGTCGAGCGGCCCGAAGCGGGCCGTGATCGCGGCGTGCGCGGCGATCTGCCCCTCACGGGTGACGTCCCGGAGAGCGCGGCCGGTGATTTCCGGCATTCCCCAGAAGTGCGTCTTCATGTTGGATGGCGGGATCTCACCGGTGGCGGCGAACCCGTGCTCGAACGCTGCCTGGATGAGCGGTTCGAGGGAGTCCAGGACGACCGCGTCCGCGTCGAGGTGGACGATGACTTCGTGCTCGGGGAGGGTAATTTCAAGCCCGGCGAACACGGTCGTGTTGTAGCGGGCGGCTTTGGAGGAATCCAGCGTGTACTGGCCGAACTGCGGCCGGGTGACGTGCACGTCGCCCAGCGACGCAATGATGTCCAGCTCGGCCGCGGTCAGACCGGTGTCCACAAGGTAGACCGGGTAGCTGTGTCCGACCCGCCGCAGGCTGTTCAGCAGTGCGATGAGGCCGGGGAAGTAGTTGCTGTCGCACCGGGTGTAGATGCCGACGTCTGCAGTCATGGTTTGTTTCTCCTGCCGTGGAAGTATCAGTGAAGGATGGTGCCGGAGAAGTACGCCGAAGCACCCCGGTCGATGATGGTCATCCCGGATCCGCCGGCGGCGATGGCGTTGACCCAGATTTCGGCGAGCCTGGCACGGGCGATGTCCGTGCCTTCGGCGCGGGCGAAGACGCCCAGCAGCTGCGTGGTTCCGGACACGGTGTACGCGCCGAGGTGGACGGTTTTGGCTTTCCGGGCGAATCCGGCAGTGTCCCGGAGTACCGCTTCCAGCCCTTCGCGTTCGTAGTCCCTGTCCGCGAGCACACCACTGTCCAGCAC
>NZ_SMRU01000102.1 GCF_004354015.1 Arthrobacter terricola | reverse complement strand
GACCAAGGGCTCGGCGGCCGGCTGCGCTGCGAAGGCCTTCCAGCCAAACCAAGCCAGAAGTGCGAGGCAAGGAATTGCGAGGATTGCCGCGACACGCCACGGCGTACGCCACCGGACCCTTAGCGGACGCTGCAGCTCCGCGACGATCGTGTCGCTGTCATCGTCGGATGGTTCCTTCTCCGGGCCGTGGTGCTGAGGTTCTGCCCGGGCTTTTCCGCTCTGGACGGGCAAGGGCAACAGCGCCGGGACGCCGACGTCAACCCCGAGGCGCGCGGCGAAGCGATTCCGTGCAGCTTGGGATGGTTCGCTGCTCATCAACACGATCAGACCCTACTCGGACCGCCACATTATCGGCACCCGCACGACGTCGAACACCACACAGGTCATTGTGGACGCCCACGCGACCTGGACGACCACCCTGTCCGGGTCGGGACGTTGTCGCCAGTCTGGTCTGTCAAGACGAAGATGTAGGAAGTTGCCCGACAGAGCTGATGTTCAAGACGGCATCGTGTCGATGGCCTGATCGGGATCCCGGTTGTCTGGGGCCTGGTTGATCCGTTCGATCCGGGCCGGGAGCATTCTGGTGTATGTTGCGGCGAACCGGGCGTCGGCGTCGGTGCCGGGCATGTCGCCGGCCAGACGCCGGAGTGTCTGGTGGTTCAGGATCGGTAGAGGGCGTTCGGGTTCGTTTCGCCGGTGGAGGGGTGGGACGTCCGGCCAGATCATGGCCGGCACTTCGTGAGGGCGGTGCTGCATGTTTTGTGCATGGAGAGTCGGCTTTCTTCTCGATCCGGTGAGCTGTGTCCCCGGGTGGTGTGCCCTCCGCCGTTGATTCCCAGAGTTCGCCGGCGGAGGGCTGATCAGGGGGTACTACTGGTCGGTGGCGGTGCGTTGGGTGCCGGTGAAGGTGAACCCGACGGTGCTGCTCAGGGATTCGAAGGTGTTGTCCGCCGTCGCCGGGAGGGTCATGGTGACGCGAAGGCTGTCGGTGTTGCCCGCGGTCAGGGAGGACAGGTTGGCCAGGGCCATGTTCGCGCCGACGACAGCGTGCGAGGCCAGGACAATGCTGGTCGTGCCCGCGCAGGTGTACGTGTAGGCGGGGGCCGTGCCGGCCTCAACCCAGCCCGTGGAGCAACGGTCGACGACAACCTGCAGGCCGTTGGTGGCGTCGGAGTCCAGCTTCGTGCTCGTCGTGGTCGCCGCCGTCGTCAGCGTGACGGCCGAGAGGTTCTGGTTCCCGGCTGCGTTGCTCAGGGTGACCGCGCGTTGGATGGTGTCGCCCGGGACGATGCCGGTGGCGGCGACGTTGAGCCGGTTGGTGGCGGCGGTGGTGCCGAGGGCAATGTTGAC
>NZ_SMRU01000101.1 GCF_004354015.1 Arthrobacter terricola | reverse complement strand
GCGTAGGAGGCCTGGCCGCGCCGGTTCATGTGCTCGATGATGATCCGGTCCAGGGGTTCGGGCATGAGGATCGGGGTGCGCTCGAACGTGACGGTGACCTGGCCGTCGTCGGTGACGGTGACTTGGTCCGCGTGCATGCGGCAGATCGTGGTCAGGGGCTGGGCGAACAGGAGCATGAACAGGCCGCCGATGCGGGTGTAATGGCGCATCGTTTGGTCGTGGAGCAGGGTCTGGACGTGGCCCCACCGTTCTTCCTCGCTCATCGTGACGGAGGAAAAGCGCCGGGGCTGCTTGGGGATGCGCAGGCTGGTGTTGATGCCGCTGGTGCGGACCCAGCCGATGAAGGCATGCTGTGATGTTTCGCTGCCTGGGTGGGTGATCAGGTAGCGTTCCAGATCGGCCTGGCCCATGCCGGCGAGCGTGGTGTCATGGCGGGTCAGCCAGGCCAGGAATCGGGCCGCACCTTTGATCTGCGCACGGCCTTGCAGGACCATGGATTTGGTGAGTTCATCGTGCGCGGCCTTTTGCCGCAGGTGGCGCAGGACACGCCAGTGGGCGAACCGCCGGATGATGTCCGCGTCGGCTTTCGGGATGGTGTCCAGCAGGTCTTCGAGCCACGGCAGCATCCGCTCGATCCTGGCCTCGTAGTGGGGGAGGACCCCGAGCGCGGTGAGGAAGTCGCGCAGGTAGTTGGTGGTCTTGTTCGAGGGCAGCTGCTGGAATGTTTCGTGGCTGATCTGSAGTTCGCCGGTCGCCATCCGGTGCAGGATGCGGGGTCCTTCGGAGCGGCGGAACCAGTAGAGCGTGGTCTGCGGGCGGTCCACGTTCATGAGCGCGTTGAACACCGGCTGCAGTTGCTGGTGGATCTGGGCGGTGTCCGGGTCGGTGAGCAGCTCGGTGGCACGCTCGGTGAGTGTGCAGGGGCCGCAGTTGCGCCCGTAGCAGTTGTCTTCCCGGCCGCAGCGCCGGCACGAGTAGGTGGGTTTTTCCCCGGCACAGCCGGCGCAGATCTGCCTGTTCTGCCGGTCGTGGAACGCGAGCACGCGGTGCTGCCGGCAGCCCGGGCACGGCCCGGGGTTGCGTTGCAGTCGGGTGCGGCAGCCCTGGCAGATGCTTTTGCCCTGCACGGTAATGGACGCAGGCCGGTTGATGCCGCACCGGGAGCACGCGGGTGGCTTGGATGCGGGGCCGGTCACTGTGGCTCGTGTGGCCTGCGGATCGTCGCCCGGATCGGTCGGAGYTCRCCGATGCCCGGGCCGGTGTCGCCGGCGACGTGGCGCAGCTCGCGGACTTCCTCGATGCGGAACTCGAGCAGGTCGGCTGCGGTGCATCCGAGGATGTCGCAGAGCGCGGCGAGCAGCTCGATGTTGACCCGTTGCGGGGGCTTGGTCACCAGCCGATG
>NZ_SMRU01000100.1 GCF_004354015.1 Arthrobacter terricola | reverse complement strand
TGGAGTGTGGGCTGGTTCGGTGAGGATGCCCAGGGCCGGCGTCTGATGCGTGCCCTGGTGTTCGTGCGGGATGAGCCGGATGATTCCCCGTACGCGCACCCGATCGAGAACCTGGTGGTGATCTATGACCTGTCCTCGGGCCAGGTGGCGAGGATTGATGACAACGAGGCGATCCCGGTCCCGGCCGCGCGGGGTAATTACCTGCCCAAGTACGTCGGGGAGGCCCGGACGGATTTGAAGCCGATTTCCATCACGCAGCCCGAGGGGGCCTCGTTCACGGTCACGGGCAACCATGTGCGGTGGGCGGACTGGTCCTTCCGGGTGGGGTTCACCCCGCGTGAGGGCCTGGTGCTGCATCAGCTGAAGTTCCGTGACCAGGGCGTGGAGCGTCCGGTGATCAACCGTGCTTCGCTGGCCGAGATGGTTGTCCCGTATGGTGACCCGGCCCCGGTGCAGGCGAAGAAGAACGCGTTCGACTCGGGCGAGTACAACATCGGCAACATGGCCAACTCGTTGACCCTGGGCTGTGACTGCACCGGGGAGATCAAGTACTTCGACGGCATCACCACCGACAGTCACGGTAACCCGTTGACGATCGAGAACGCGATCTGCATGCACGAAGAAGACGACTCGATTTTGTGGAAGCATTTTGATTTCCGGGAGGGCACGGCCGAGACCCGCCGGAACCGGAAACTGGTGATTTCCTTCATCGCCACGGTCGCGAACTACGAGTACGCGTTCTACTGGCACCTGTTCCTGGACGGGTCCATCGAGTTCCTGGTCAAGGCCACCGGGATCCTGTCCACGGCCGGTCAGCACCCGGGCGAGAAGAGCCCGTATGGTCAGAACCTGAACAACGATGGGCTGTATGGTCCGATCCACCAGCACATCTTCAACGTGCGCATGGACTTCGAAATCGACGGGGTGTACAACTCCGTGTACGAGGTGGACACCGTGATCCCGGAAGAGAACCCGACGTTCACCGCGTTCAAGGCCGTGGACCGGCTCCTGGAAACCGAGCAGGCAGCGATCCGCAAGGCCGACACGTCCAAGCACCGGTTCTGGAAGATCGTCAACCACGAAAGCAGGAACATCGTGGATGAACCGGTCGCGTACCGGCTGATCCCGGACAACGCGATCACCCTGGCCGCGGATGACCGCGCGCACGTGTCCCAACGCGCCCAGTTCGCCCGCAACAACCTCTGGGTCACCCCGTACACCCGGGAAGAACGGTTCCCGGCCGGGGAATACCCGAACCAGTCCACCGGCGGGGACGGGCTGCCGGCCTGGACCGCGGCGGACCGGAACATCGTGGATCAGGACCTGGTCGTGTGGTACACCTTCGGCATGCACCACGTCGTGCGCCTGGAAGACTGGCCCGTCATGCCGAGGCAGAACATCGGGTTCATGCTCGAACCCCACGGCTTCTTCAACCA
>NZ_SMRU01000010.1 GCF_004354015.1 Arthrobacter terricola | reverse complement strand
GGTCCTGATCATGCAGCCCGGCAATCCCTGCGGACTCGTACCGGCTGCGCCACCCTATGACCGTCGTCCGTGTCGCCCCGACACGCTCGGCGATCACGGTGTTCGACAGCCCCTCCGCGGCCAGCAGCACGATCCGCGCCCGCTGGGCGAGTCCCGCCCGTCCCGCCGAGGACCTGGACAGACGATTCAACGCCTCAAAATCACCATCACGAAGACCCAGGGCAGCAGCAGGACGATTGGCCATAACCAATCCTCCCAAACACCCAAACGTCTAGCTATTAACGACACGCGACACTAGTTAAGGGTCGAGTTTTTGGCCTCAACACCTAGATAGATGCCCCAAAACACCTAGACGACCTTCCAAACGTGAGTTCAGTGCTGGTGAAGCCTACGCAGGACGAGGGTGAGGCTGGCGGAGGCCAGTACGTTGGCGGCGAGGATTACGATGATGGCCGCGACCGGGCTGATGCTGTAGGCGGCGCCGAGGATGCCGCCGGCGGCGAGGAGGCCGAGCCCGCGGACGAGGGCGAGCCAGCCGAAGGCGACCGGGCGGGAGTCGGAGGGGACAAGTTCTGTCACGACGGCTTTGACGGTGGAGTCCAGGACACCGTTGACGATGCCCCAGACGGCTGCGCCGGCCCAGACGAGGGCCACAGTGTTGGCGAAGGAGATCGCGGCGATGGCCGCGGCGGCGGGAACCGCGAGGAGGACGAGGGGACCGCGGCGGTCGTAGAGGCGTCCGACAATGAGGCCGCTGAGGCCGTCCACTGCCATGGCGACGGCGAACACGACCGGGACCAGGGCATCGCTGAGGAGGCCAGCGGTCTGGGCGTGGAAGGCCATGAGCGGGAAGGGCGCGACCCCGCACGACAGGACGGCCACGGCCGCGGTGTACTGCCAGAACCGTGCTGGCAGCTGCACGCGGGTTTCCTTCGCCTGTGGACTGTGGGTCCGTTCGCTGGTGGTGGCGGTTGGGGCGCCGTGTTCGTAGGCGGCCGGATTCGGTACGCGGGTCCTGAGCCAGAACAGCATGGCAAGGACTAGCACGCCCGGGACGGCGAGTATGCCGAACGCGAGCCTGTAGTCGCCTTCGTGCCAGGCCAGGACCGCGGCCAGGAGCAGGGGTCCGAGCATGGCACCGGTCTGGTCCAGGGCTTGGTGGACCCCGAACGCGGATCCGCGCCCGGTGCTGGTCGAGGCATGGGAGAGGAGGGTGTCCTTGGCCGGTGAGCGGACGGCTTTGCCGAGCCGTTCGGTGCCGTAGAGGAGCAAGGCCGGGGCGATGAGGCCGGTTGTTCCGATCAGGGGAACGCTCAGGACGGTGAGGGCGTAGCCGGTGATGGTCCAGGCCCAGTAATGCTGGGTGCGGCGGACGGCGAGGCCGGAGAGGACGCGGAGCCCGTAGCCGATGAACTCGCCGGCTCCGGCAACCAGGCCGACGACGGTGGCGCCCGCGCCCAGGGTGCCCAGGTACGGTCCGATGATGCTGCGGGCGCCTTCGTAGACCATGTCCGCGAGCAGGCTCACGATGCCGAAGGCGACAACAAAGGGCCAGGGGCGCAGCAGGGGCGGGCGTTCCTTAGGGGTGGCGGATTGGCCGTTGGGCATGTGGGGGAGCACCGACGTCCGGCCTAGGCCTCCAGCCGCTTGCGCAGCAGGCAGAACTCGTTCCCCTCCGGGTCGGCGAGGACGTGCCATGGTTCGTCGCCGGTTTGGCCGACGTCGGCAGGGCGGGCGCCGAGGGCGAGCAAACGTTCCAGCTCGGCGTCCTGGTCCCGATCGACTGGGTTGACATCGATGTGGAGGGGGAGCCTGCCGGTCCGCGGATTGGTGCTCGGGCTCAGGAAGATGGTGGGCTGCAGGCCTCCGAACCCGGCGTCGGACGGACCGATCTCGATCGCGCCCTGGTCCCGGTCGAGCTCTACGTAGCCGAGGACTCCGCACCAGAAGCGCGCGAGGAGCTCCGGGTCGGCGCAGTTGAGGACAAGTTCGCTGATGCGGGATGCCATGCAGCCCAGTGTACGGAGAAGCCAGCACCGACGTGGCCGACTCGCGGAAGCCTCAGGAAACCTCGGAAATCCCGGCCACTACGTCGTCGGCATACTGCAACGCGATCCAGAGTTCCGCGCGCACTTGGGCCTGGTTGAGGTCGGCTCCGAGAAGTTCGGCCACTAGTCCGATCTGGCGGCGGACGCTATTGCGGTGGAGTCCCAGCACCTTGGCGGACGCGTCCCAGCTCCCGTTCTCACTGAGCCAGCCACGGAGCACAGCGAGCAATGCATCGCGACGATCCGCCTCCAAGGAAAGCACGGGTTCGAGGAGCCTTGCCGCCAGCATGGTCCCGGCTTCGCGTCCCAGGAGGCCGGTGACCGACCACGTCACTTCGTCGACCCGGGCACTGCGGCCACTCGACTGGACACGCGACCGGAGCGACGTCACCCGCTGATGGGCTGCGGCAAGCCCGGTCAGCTCCGTGGGATCGCCGATGACCAGCCGCCAGCCGAGCTTTTCGACATCCGCCAACAACGCGTCGTCCACCTTGAGCCTGGTGATCGCCGCGAATCCGTAGTCCGTGATTTCCACGAGCTTGGTGTCGAAGAGGCGCCGCCACTGCAGGACCTCCCGCACCGGGCCGTCGTCGGCAGGCCAGTCAGGGGAGTCCACTTTGATGCCTTGGACCACGCGCAGGGGAGCGGATCGCGTCGAAGAAAGGCTTTGGGCCAGGAGGTCCTTAAGCCCGTTGATGTGCCGGGTCCCGCCGCTCGCGAGGGTTTCAGGATGCAGGAGGAGGGCCGTGGCCAGTTGGCTCGGCGCGAGCGAGCCGCTGGTCCGTTGTCGCACCAGCAACTCGAGGAGGCCCACCACCGACTGGACCACGATGTTCTGCGCCGGAGCCAGCGCGGTGTCCGACCCCAGGACCAGTGCGCCGAGGTTCGCATCCTTGGTGCTTCGCAGCGGGTGGCCGAAGACCATCGCCGAGCCGGGCTGCTCAAAACCGTCCATCTCAACCCGCGGACCCCTCCCGGAAAGGAGCCGTTCCAACATCGGTTCCAGCAGTGAGTGCTCGACGCCGCTGCTGCCGCCGGCTGCGTGGGCGCGCGCACGGACGCGCCCGTCCGCCCCGATGAGCAGCGCCCAGACCGGAACTTTCTGGACGAGCGCGGCAAGGAGTTCGTGTTCCGGGCGCGGCGACAGGACGGCCCGCATCAGTTGGCGGTTGGTCTCCGCGAGTTGGCGGAACACCCTTGCGTTGTCCGATTCCAGGAGCTGGGAGAACTCAAGGCCGATCGCTGCGAACGGGATCGATTCCGGGATGCCGATCAAGGTGAGCTCGTGCCGCCGGCACGCGGCAACGAGTTCCGGCGGAACGGCGTCGAAATACGGCTTGATTCCAAAGCCCAAGGCGGCCACCTTGGCCCCCACCAGCCGCTTGACGTAAGCATCCACCCTGGCCGGCGTTCCGCCGTCGCCCAGGAAGGGGAGCCCGGCAGTCAGCAGGAACTCCCCTTCCGGGAGATAGGGGGTGGGGTCGTCCAGTTCGCTTGGTTCCACCCAGCGCAGCAGTTCTCCGCCGCTGCCGCCGTCGTGGAGCATGTCCAGTTCCGGCGGCAGTTGCGTGAGGAACTGATCGAGGGTGACGAAGCTCAAGCGCCCTGGACTCGGCTCAGTGGACATGGCTCGGGGCCTCCTCCTGGTAGTCGGGGCACTCGTACGCGCTGCTTTGGTAGACGCGTGGCAGGCGGGGCGCGATCCGACTAATGATCTCGTCACCGTGGCTGCCGATCGCCGCGCCCCAATCGTCGGCGCTCGCCGCTCCGCTGGCCGGATCCCCGAACAGGACTGCGATATCTCCGACGTCGATTCCGGCGGCGTCCGGCCCGAGGTCCACCATGAATTGGTCCATGCACACCTTTCCGATCACGGGGACTTTCCGTCCGGCGATCTGGACCAGGCTCCGTCCGCTGATGCCTTTCGGAATACCGTCCGCGTAGCCGAGCGGAATGAGGCCCAGGTATCGCGGTTCGTGGGTAATGGCTTGGTGTTCGTAGCTGACGCCGGTTCCGGCGGGGACCTTCTTGACCATGACAAGAGGCGCCGTGACCGTCAGCGCCGGGCGGAGCCCGAAGTCCGCCGGGTTCAGGTGGTCCGCGGGAGCGAGCCCGTAGATTGCCAGGCCGGCCCGGACCATGTCGAAGTGGAACTCGGGCCGGTCCAGGATATTGGCCGAGCTTGAAACATGCCGCAATTGTGGCTCGAGGCCGGCGGCATGGGCTTCACGTACCGCGTCCTCGAATTCGGCGACGGCGGCGGCGTTGCCCGGGTGGGCGGGAACATCGGCCCACGCCAAATGGGTCCAGATGCCGCGGACCTTCAGCGTTCCGTCCTTTTCGGCCGCGCGGGCCTTGGCTACCAGCCCTGCCCAATCCTCCTTGCGAGCGCCGCCGCGGCTCAGCCCGCTGTCCAGTTCCAAGTGCACGACGGCGGGCCTGCCCACGTGCCTCGCGATACCGGCCAGCACCTCAAGTTGACGGACGCTCCCAAGCGACACATCGACGTCGTGCTCGAGCGCTTCCCGAATGGTCGCGCTCGTCTGGGATGCCAGATATAGCCACGACAGGACCGGGACTGTGATACCCGCCCGCCGCAAGGCAACGGCTTCGCTCAACTGTGCGGTGCCGAGCCAGTCCGCGCCTGCTTCGAGGGCTGTGCGGGCAACGTCGATCAGGCCGCGGCCGTAGCCGTTTCCCTTGACGACGGCCATGAAATGCGGGGCGTCGGTGCGCTTCCTGAGGGCTTTGATGTTGTCTGAAATCGCAGACAGGTCAACGTTGACCTGTCCCGAAAGCGCCGCTTCGGGCGCTGTTTCAAATGGTGCAATACGTCTCATGGATGAACACTATAGGTCATTTTGCACACTTTGAGAGATGGCTCACAGGCTTACGGTGGACAGGGGAAACCGAAAACTACTCTGAAGGGACGTCAACGGTGACTGTGCCTACTTCCACCCGAACCGAAGCAACACGTGACACCCGGGCTATCAGCCGTCCGGGGCTCGGAGCCCAATTGCTGCGGCGCAAACCGATCGGACAAATGGTCAGCGAATCCGGCAGCGGCGAAGGCGGTACTCCGCTGGTCCGCAGCTTCGGAGTCCTGCAGCTCACGATGATCAGCGTCGGCGCCACATTGGGCACCGGCATCCTGGTGATCCTGGGCGAATCCGTTCCCTTGGCCGGCCCGGCTGTGTGGATCTCGTTCGTCGTGGCCGGCCTCGCGGCACTGCTGTCCGCGGTCTCCTACGCCGAGATGGCCGGCTTGGTGCCCGTCTCCGGTTCGAGCTACTCGTACTCCTACGCGACCATGGGCGAAGGCATGGCCTGGATCTGCGGCTGGTGCCTCGTCCTCGAATACGCGGTGTCCGTGGCCGCGGTGGCAGTCGGCGCGGGGCAGTACGTCAACGAAACCCTCGCTGCCTTCGGCCAGGTCCTGCCGGACGCGATGTCGCAACCGCCCGGCAGCGGCGGCGTCGTCAACATCCCGGCCATGGTCATCGTGGTCCTCGCCATGATCCTGCTGGTGCGCGGAGCCCGCGAGAGCGCTTGGATCAATACAGCGATCGTCACCGTCAAGATCGTCATCCTGCTGTTCTTCTGCGCAGTGGCCTTCACGGCTTTCAACGCCGGAAACTTCGATCCCCTCATGCCGATGGGCGCCGCCGGAGTCTCGGCAGCCGCATCACGGGTGTTCTTCTCGTACATCGGCTTCGACGCCGCCTCCACGGCCGGCGAAGAAGCACGCAACCCGAAGCGCGACCTTCCCCGGGCCATCCTGCTGTCCATGGTGATCGTCACCAGCATTTACGTCCTGGTTGCCGTCGCGGCCATCGGTGCCCGTCCCTGGGGCTGGTTCGGCGGCACGGAAGCTGCCCTCGTCCAGATCCTCGAAGAGACCACCCACCAGCCGTGGATTGCGCTCGTCTTCTCGGTGGGAGCAGTGCTCGCCATCGCCAGCATCGTATTGACTGTGCTGTACGGCCAGACCCGCATCCTGATGTCCATGTCCCGTGACGGACTCGTGCCCCGGGTCTTCGGTCGCGTCTCCCGCCGGACCGGCACTCCCGTTGCCGGAACGCTCATCGTGGGCACCGTCGTCGCACTCACCGCGGGCTTGGTCCCGCTCGGTGCGCTCGCCGACGCCACCAGCATCGGCACCCTCTTCGCCTTCGCACTCGTCAACGTCGCCGTCATTTACCTCCGGCGCAACCAACCGGCCCTCAAGCGGAGCTTCCGCGTGCCGCTGTACCCGGCCGCGCCAATCCTCGGCACGCTCATGTGTGCCTACCTCATGGCCAACCTCGGCGCCGACACCTGGGTGGTGTTCGGCGGCTGGATGCTCGTGGGGATCGCCCTGTACTTCGGCTATGGACGCCGGAATTCCAAAGTAGCGGCCCTGACAGAACAGGAATACCGTGAACTATCCGCAAGGGTCCCCGACCCGGAAACTGTGAAGGCAGAACTTTCATGACCATCGCCACCGAATTGCCCGCGGAACACACCCTCGACAGGGGAGCGGACCAGGCGACGCCGTCCGAGGCTCCCATCACTATGCTGAACCCGGACTTCCCGTTCAGCTACGACCACTACCTGGCCCACCCGGACGGCCTGGCCGTGGTCCCGCCGGAACTGTACGGAACCGAAGTCGCCGTCATCGGCGCCGGCCTTTCGGGACTCGTCACGGCCTATGAGCTGATGAAGCTCGGCCTTCGCCCGGTTGTCTACGAAGCGGACCAGATCGGCGGGCGGCTGCGCACTGCGAGCTTCCCCTCCGCGCCCGGAGTCGTCGCGGACCTTGGCGGCATGCGCTTCCCGGTTTCGGGTAAGGCTTTCTACCACTATGTGGACCTCCTCGGGCTCGACACCCGGGAATTTCCGAACCCGCTCGCACCGGCAACGTCGAGCACCGTGATCGAACTGGCAGGAGAGAAGCACTACGCGGCCACCGCCGCCGAGTTGCCTGAGTTCTTCCACGAAGTCGCAGCAGCGTGGAAAGCCGCGGTCAACGACGGCGCAGCGTTCCAGGAAATGCAAGAAGCCATCCGGGCCCGCGACACCGCCCGAATCAAGCAATTGTGGAACGAACTGCTCCCCAAGCTGGACGAACAGACCTTCTACGGCTTCATCGCGGCCAGCGAGTCCTTCAAGAAAGCCGGCTTCGCGCATCGCGAAGCATTCGGGCAGGTCGGTTTCGGCACCGGTGGCTGGGACACCGACTTCCCCAACTCCATCCTCGAAATCCTCCGCGTTGTCTACACCGACGCCGATGACCAGCACCGGCTCATCACCGGGGGAGCGCAGCGGCTACCGGAGGCACTCTGGAACCACGCGCCGTCGGGCATGGCTCACTGGCCCGAAGGCACCTCACTGGCATCCCTGCATTCCGGATCTCCGCGCGGAGCCGTGGACCGCATCCAGCGCGGGGCTGACGGCGACCTCCTGGTGCGTGAGCGCTGGGGCCGCGAGACCGGGTACCCGGCCGTCGTCACCACCTGCCAGTCCTGGTTGCTCTCAACCCGTATCCACACCGAGGAAGCGCTGTTCCCCGCCGAGCTGTGGACCGCGATCGAACGTTCGCACTACATGCAGTCCTCCAAGACGTTCGTCATGGTGGACCGGCCGTTCTGGAAGGACATCGACCCCGAAACGGGACGCGAAGTGCTGTCCATGACGCTGACGGACCGGCTCAACCGGGCAACGTACCTGCTCGACGACGGCCCTGACAAACCGGCCGTCATCCTGCTTTCCTACACGTGGAACGACGACGCCTTGAAGTGGCTCGCACTCAGCGCCGAAGAACGCGTCAAGCTCATGTTGCACTCGCTCGAACAGATCTACCCCGGCGTGGACATCGCGAGCCACATCATCGGCCAACCGATCACGGTGTCCTGGGAAGCCGATCCCAACTTCATGGGTGCCTTCAAAGCCAACCTGCCCGGGCACTACCGCTACCAACAGCGCCTGTTCACCCACTTCAAGCAGGACAGGCTCCCCGAGGGCCAGCGCGGCATCTTCCTCGCCGGCGACGACGTCTCCTTCACCGCCGGCTGGGCGGAAGGGGCAGTCACCACGGGACTCAACGCCGTCTGGGGCGTCGTGAACCACCTCGGCGGATCGTCGGTCCCGGGCAACCCCGGCCCCGGCGAACTATTGGACGAGTTGGGGCCGATCATCCTGGACTGAGGTTCTCCTGACGCTACCCCGCGTGCATTTCCCGGTGCGCCGCGGCGAGTTCGCGGTAGTGTGCGGCGTTGCGCTTGACGCCGTCGAACTCTTCCTCGCTCAGCTCGCGGCGCACCTTGGCGGGCACCCCGGCCACGAGCGAGCGCGGCGGAATCACGGTGCCTTCAAGCACGACGGCGCCTGCCGCCACGAGCGAGCCCGTACCGATCACGGCGCCGTTCAGGATGGTCGCGCTCATGCCGATGAGGCAGTCGTCCTCCACCGTGCAGCCGTGCACGACGGCTGAGTGCCCGACGCTGACGCGCTCGCCTACGGTGCACGGGAACCCGGGATCGGCGTGGAGGACCACGTTGTCCTGCAGGTTCGAGCCGGCACCGACGCTGATCGCCGCGGTGTCGGCCCGGACGGACACGCCGTAGAACGCGCTGGCGCCTTCGCCGAGCGTGGCCTTGCCGATGATGGACGCCGTCGGCGCCACGAAGGCTGAGTCATGGATGACCGGAGTGTCCCCGGCAAAAGTGTGAATGGGAGCCATGGGGCAAGCCTAAAACACGCGTAGGGCAGATGACCGCAGGTCAGCCATTGTCTGGCGTCCGCAGGACCAGGAACTGATAATGCCGGTTTCCCGCTCCCGTCTCCTCGGGCCAGGTTTCAAAGTGTTCCACTACGCCGTGTTCGCCAAAAATCCGCCGTACGGTGTCGTCGCTGCGGAGGCTGAAGAACCTCCGCGGCTCGTCCAGGTCATCCGGGTTAAGCACTTCTTCATCGTCACCGGACCAGAGCCCGACGGCGATCGCCGCACCTGGTGCGGTGACCCGCACAAGTTCCCTGACGACGTCGTGGATCCCGCTGTTGGGGACATGAAGTAGCGTGCTCATGGTCCACGCAGCCGGAAACGCGTCGTCGGGAAACGGCAGGTCCCGGCCGCTCGCCACTGTGGCGTCAAGCCGCTTGGCCCGGGCCTCATAGATGCTTTCCTCGGAGAGGTCGACGCCGGTATAGTGCAGGCCCGCGCGAACGAATTCCACGCCCTCGATGCCCGTGCCGCAACCCAGCTCGAACAACGCATGGCGGTGTTCCTCCTTGAGGAGGCGGATGAACCATTCACGGCACCGCACGCGGTGCGTCCCTGGAATGCCTTCCATTGGCCCAGCGTAGTTTGGCAGGCCTGCCTAGTTGAAGACCACCGTGCGGGTGCCATCCAACAGGACGCGATGCTCAGCGTGCCATTGCACTGCCTTCGCGAGGGTCCTGCCTTCGACATCGCGGCCCATCTGCACGAACTGCTCGGCCGTGCGGGCATGGTCCACCCGAATGACTTCCTGCTCGATGATGGGACCCTCATCCAGATCGGCCGTGACGTAGTGCGCCGTGGCGCCAATGATCTTCACGCCGCGCGCATGTGCCTGGTGGTACGGCTTGGCGCCCTTGAAGGAGGGCAGGAAGGAATGGTGGATGTTGATGGCCTTGCCGCTGAGTTCGGTGCAGAGATCGTTGGACAGGACCTGCATGTAGCGTGCCAACACGGTCAATTCGACGCCGTGCTCACGGATCAGCTCGAGGAGTTTCCCTTCGGCCTGGGGCTTCGTGTCCGCAGTGACCGGGATGTGGTGGAAGGGGATGCCGTAGAAGTCGGCGAGGCCTTCCAAGTCCCTGTGGTTGGACACAATGGCCGGAACCTCGATGGGCAGGGTGCCGGAGCGTTGCTGGAAAAGGAGGTCGTTGAGGCAGTGTCCGTCCTTCGAGCCGAGGATCAGCGTGCGCACTTTCCCGGCCACGGGGTTGATTTCCCAGGTCATTCCGAATGCTTGCGCCACGGGTGCCAATGCTCCCCGCAGCTCTTCTTGGCTCGACGACGTCGTGGCTTCCACCCGCATGAAGAAGTTCCCGGTGCTCGGGCTGCCGTACTGCTGGGAATCGGCGATGTTGCAACCCGCTTCCAACAGGGCGCCCGCGACGGCGTGCACAATTCCGGGCCGGTCCGGGCAGGACAGGGTTACAACATAAGACGTAGGCAGGGTGGAATCAGTCACACGCCAAGCCTACCGTTGCCGACCTGCTGTACTGTTTAAGTCGTCGCGACTGGCGTTGGGTGGTGTACCACCAGGGAGCGGCACTGATGAAGACCACGGATCGTACGCCTGGGCCGAGGGTCACGTTTTACCGATGCTGTGCCATGCCTCGTAACCAAAGGGCATGGAAAAAACCCAGCCGGTAGCCTGACCTGTAGAAATACCCGTTGCCTATCCAGGAGATCTTCGTGACTACAACCACCATCACCTCCGCGACCATCAGCAACCAGCCGCTGTCCGAACTCGACCCCGAGATCGCAGCGGTTCTGGAACAGGAACTCGGCCGCCAGCGCGGCACCCTGGAAATGATCGCCTCCGAGAACTTCGCACCCCGCGCCGTCATGGAAGCGCAGGGCTCCGTCCTCACGAACAAGTACGCCGAAGGCTACCCGGGCAAGCGCTACTACGGTGGCTGTGAATACGTGGACGTTGCCGAGCAGTTGGCCATCGACCGGGTCAAGGCACTCTTCGGCGCCGAATACGCCAACGTCCAGCCGCACTCCGGCGCGCAGGCGAACGCCGCAGCCCTCTCCGCCCTCATCAACCCGGGCGACAAGATCCTCGGCCTGTCCCTGGCCCACGGTGGCCACCTGACCCACGGCATGAAGCTGAACTTCTCCGGCAAGCTGTACAAGGTCGCCGCGTACCAGGTCGAAGAAGACACCTTCCGCGTGGACATGGACAAGCTCCGCGAGCAGGCCATCGCTGAGAAGCCCCAGGTCATCATCGCCGGTTGGTCCGCCTACCCGCGCCACCTCGACTTCGCCGCCTTCCGCTCCATCGCCGACGAAGTCGGCGCACTGCTCTGGACCGACATGGCTCACTTCGCCGGACTCGTGGCAGCAGGCCTGCACCCGAGCCCGGTGCCGCACTCCGACGTCGTCACCTCCACGGTGCACAAGACGCTTTCAGGACCCCGCTCCGGCGTGATCCTGGCCAAGGAAGAGTGGGCCAAGAAGCTCAACTCCAACGTCTTCCCGGGCCAGCAGGGCGGCCCCCTCATGCACGTCATCGCTGCCAAGGCTGTCGCGTTCAAGATCGCAGCAGGCGAAGAGTTCAAAGAGCGCCAGGAGCGTGTCCTCGAAGGCGCCAAGATCATCGCTGACCGCCTCAACCAGGCCGACGTCGCCGAGGCCGGCGTCTCCGTCCTCACCGGCGGCACGGACGTGCACTTGGTCCTCGTTGACCTCCGCAACTCGCAGTTGGATGGCCAGCAGGCCGAAGACCTCCTGCACTCCGTTGGCATCACCGTGAACCGCAACGCCGTTCCGTTCGACCCCCGCCCGCCGATGGTCACCTCCGGCCTGCGTATCGGTACTCCGGCTCTCGCGACCCGTGGTTTCGGCGCTGCCGAGTTCACCGAGGTTGCCGAGATCATCGCCTCGGCGCTGAAGTCCGGTTCCGCTACCGACGTCGAAGCCCTCCAGGCCCGCGTCGACAAGCTTGCCGCCGACTTCCCGCTGTACCCGCAGCACGAGCAGTGGTAGGCCACAGGCCATAAGCACGTCCGGCCGGACCAACGTCCGGTCACTTCACTGGATCCGCCGCCGTCACCCGGCGGCGGATCCAGTCCCTTTCGCCGCCTCGCAGCTCACCCACGAGAAAGAACTGATGGAATGACAGCACAGTCCACCGCGCAGGTTCTTGACGGCAAGGCTACCGCCGCCGCCATCAAGTCCGAATTGACCGAACGCGTCTCCGCCCTGCGCGCCAAAGGAGTAACGCCCGGACTCGGTACGATCCTGGTCGGTTCCGATCCCGGAAGCACGTGGTACGTCGGCGGAAAGCACAAGGACTGCGCCGAGGTGGGAATCACGTCCATCCGCCGCGACCTGCCCGAGGACACCAGCCAGGAGGCCCTCCTCGAAGTGGTCCGCGAGCTTAACGAGAACCCGGAATGCACCGGATACATCGTCCAGTTGCCGTTGCCCAAGCACATTGACCAGGACGCGATCCTCGAGGCCATGGATCCGGAAAAGGATGCCGACGGCCTCCACCCGATGAACCTTGGCCGCTTGGTGGCGAACGTCGGCGGCGAGATGAAGTCTCCGCTGCCCTGTACGCCCAAAGGCTGTGTGGAGCTGCTGCGCCGACACGGAATCGAGCTCAAGGGCAAGCGTGTCCTCGTGGTTGGCCGCGGCGTCACCATCGGTCGTCCGATTGGCCTCCTGCTCACCCGCAAGGACGTCAATGCGACCGTTACCCTCGCCCACACCGGGACGGTGGACCTGCCCGCCGAACTCAAGCTGGCCGACGTCGTAATTGCCGCGGCCGGTGTGCCGCACATGATCAAGGCCGAAGACCTCAAGCCGGGCGCGATCGTACTCGACGTCGGTGTGAGCCGCGTCGACGACGGCAACGGCAAGGCTGTTGTCACCGGTGACGTGGATCCCGCGGTTGCCGGCGTCGCCTCGTGGCTGTCGCCCAACCCGGGTGGCGTCGGCCCGATGACGCGTGCCATGCTGCTCGCGAACGTGGTGGAAACGGCTGAACGCCAGGCCGGCATCGCCTAGGCTTCGAATTCACTGTGTAGGGCGCCTACTCCCGCGGGAGTAGGCGCCCTACACCGTTATACCGACGACGCCGCAGCCCGCCGCCGCTAGGCTCGGAGCATGCAGCGGCGTTTCCACGGTCCTCCGACGAGTTTCATCGTAATTGCGGTGGCGTTCGTCCAGATCATGGGAACGGTCTTCTCCGCGAGCCACCAGGCGGGCGCGAGACACCTGGATCCCTTGGCCTTCCTCCTGTTGCTGGCGGGACCGGCCGCCCTGGCCTTCCGCAAGGTCAGGCCCGTGGTCATGCTGCCGGCCACCCTGGCCGTTACAGCCCTCTACCTTTTCCTCGGCTACGCCTGGGGTCCGATTGCCCTCTCGCTCGCGTTGTCGATCATCCTGACCGCCGCCGCCGGCCTCCGTTGGCAAGCGTGGCTGGGGGCGGGCGTCGTTGCTGCCGCCGTCGTCCTCTGGTCCGTCCTCGCGGGCGACGAGGCCGGGATTGTGCGGTCCTCTGCCGTTGTCGCCTGGGCCGCGATCCTGGTGCTGATCGGCGAAGGATTCCGACGGCGGCGCGAACGGATCGCCGAATACCGCCGCCGGAGCGAGGCCGCCAAACAGGCCGAACGGGACGAATACCGGCTCACGCTGGCCCGGGACATCCACGACGTCGTGGCCCACTCCTTGTCCATGATCAACGTCCAGGCGTCCGTGGCCCTCCACTTGGGAACGAACGATCCCGAGAAGCTCCGCCCGGCGCTTGAAGCCATCAAGGCGGCGAGCAAGGATTCGCTGGCCGAAGTCCGGCAGCTTCTTGGCGTGCTTCGGGACGACGCTCCTCTGGCTCCCGCGGCCCCGCCGAGCCTGGCACGGATCGCCCAGCTCGTGGAGGATGCCCGGCGCAGCGGCTTGGACGTGCGTTTCGACGGCTTCGAAGAGTCTGTGCCCGTCGCAACGCCCCAGCAGGAAACGGCTTACCGCGTGGTCCAGGAAGCGCTCAGCAACGTGCGCAGGCACTCCGGTGCGGCGTCCGCCGTCGTACTCCTCCACCACGAGGGGAACGCGCTCAAGGTGAGGGTCGACGACGACGGGACAGGCATGCGAGGCGCGCCGCCGGGAAATGGCCTCAGGGGCATGCGCGAGCGCGTCGAGGCCCTCGGCGGAACCCTCGTCATTGTGCCGCTCGGTCCCGGTTTGCGCGTCGAGGCAAGCCTCCCGCTCAACCCCTCGGAAGGAGAGCCATGATCCGCCTGCTGCTCGCCGACGACCAGACCCTCATCCGCGCCGGATTCCGCGCCCTCCTGGACGCCGAACCTGACATGGAAGTAGTGGCCGAGGCCGGCACCGGCAAGGACGCCGTCCGCCTGGCAGAACGCGATGCACCGGACGTCATCCTGATGGACATCCGCATGCCGGACGGCGACGGGCTGGCCGCAACCCGCCAGATCCTCGCGAATCCCCGACTGGCCCACACGCGGATCATCATCCTGACCACATTCGAGCTGGACGAATACATCGCCGAAGCCGTCCGGGCCGGTGCCGCCGGATTCCTTGTCAAGGACACCGAACCGGAAGAACTGATCCGCGCCGTCCGGGTGGTGCACGACGGCGATGCCCTCCTCTCGCCGTCTGTGACGCGCCGCATCATGGCCCAGCTGGCCCTCCACAGCAAGGCTGCATTCCCGGCGGTACCGCTGGACCAGATCACCGAACGCGAGAGGGAAGTGCTGGCCTTGGTGGGCGAGGGATTGAACAATGCCGAGATCGCCGAGCGCTTGTTCATCACACCGCTGACGGCAAAGACACACGTTTCCCGCATCATGACCAAGCTCCTTGTCCGGGACCGGGCGCAATTGGTGGTCCTGGCCTATGAATCGGGCCTCGTCCGTCCCGGCTGGAGTAGCTAGCCCTGCGTCCGGGCCTCCCGCGGGAGTAGGCGGTGGCGGGCAAGAGACTCCCTGGGGCAGACGCCGCGATCCACCCCGAAAACCAGACTGGAACCAGGAGCCGAGATACGGCCTGTTGAGAGTTTGGACGAGACATGTTGACATCACTGAGCACCACCATCGCGGCCGCGGCAGCCCAATTGCCCGCCGACACTGTCGCCCACGGGAACGGCTTTGTCTTCTGGCCGTTCTTCCTCGTGTTCCCGCTGTTCTGGATCCTGGTCATCGGATTCTTCGTCTTCTTTGGACGCAGGATGTGGCGCCGGAACCGCAACTGGGCAGCCACCCAGGGCGCGGAAGGCGTGCTGCGGGAACGCTATGCGCGGGGCGAAATCGACGAAACCGAGTACCGCCAACGCCTCGAGGTGTTGCGAGCTCACACGGAGGCGTGAGTTTTTGCGGGATCGCGGGGTTTCTCCAGAAAATTGTGCAATGGCTCTTTCAGGTATTCCCGGGCTCAACTAGTGTGCTGTGGGTGCACAATGAAGCCACCCGCTCTTTCGCCACACCAAGCAGCTCCCAGATGAACCCAGCCGCAGTCATCACAGCCGAAAAACTCACCAAAACCTACGGTGACCTCACTGCCGTCGACGCCATCTCCTTCGAGGTTCCGGCGGGCGAGTCCTTCGGCCTGCTGGGTCCCAACGGCGCTGGCAAGTCGACCACCATGAAAATGATCGGCGGGGTGTCCCAGCGGACGTCCGGGAAGCTCAGCATCATGGGACTGGATCCCGAAACCCACGGTCCCGAAGTCCGCGCCCACCTGGGCGTTGTGCCCCAGCAGGACAACCTGGACGAGGAATTGAAAGTCCGGGAGAACCTGATTGTCTATGGCCGCTACTTCGGCTTGCCCTTGAGCTATTTGCGTCCCAAGGCCGATGAACTGCTGGAATTCGCCCAATTGAGCGACAAGGCCAAGTCCCGGGTCGATGCCCTCTCCGGCGGGATGAAACGCCGGCTGACGATCGCCCGCTCGCTGATCAACGAACCTAAGATCCTGCTCCTCGACGAGCCAACCACGGGGCTGGATCCGCAAGCCCGGCATATCCTGTGGGATCGTTTGTTCCGGCTCAAGGAGCAAGGAGTCACCCTCATCCTCACCACCCATTACATGGACGAAGCGGAACAGCTCTGCGACCGCCTGATCGTGGTGGACAAAGGCAAGATCATGGCCGAAGGTTCACCTTCCAGCCTCATCCGCGAATATTCCACGCGCGAAGTCCTGGAGTTGCGTTTCGGCTCGGAGCGCAACGCGACTATCGGGGCTGAACTCGGTGGCATCGGCGAACGAGTAGAGACCCTGCCTGACCGCGTGCTCATCTACGCGGACAACGGCGAATCGGCGCTTGAACAGGTTTCCGCGCGGCACCTGAGGCCATTGACCTCCCTGGTGCGGCGGTCCTCGCTGGAAGACGTCTTCCTGCGGCTGACCGGGCGGAGCCTTGTTGACTAGGGCCGGGGGTGAGGAGGGCCCATGACAGATAACCAGCTCCCGACGGCGGCAGGGACCTTGCGGGCACACGCGCCGGAGGTGTCGGCCGGCCGGGCGCGACGATGGGGATCGTTCTACTATGCCGAACAGGTCCTGCGGGTGATGCGTGGCTACGGCTGGTCTGTTTTCCTCTACAGCGTGGGCCAGCCCGTGGCATACCTCTTCGCGATGGGGATCGGCCTCGCGAGCCTCGTGGATGCGAACAACCTGGCGGCATTCGGCGGGGTGAACTACCTGACGTTCATCGCTCCCGCGTTGTTGGTTTCGTCCGCGGTCATGACGGCGTCGGGAGACTTCTCCTACCCGATCATGGATGGCTTCAAATGGCGCAGGGTTTTCTATGGTCCACACGCCTCGCCGCTCGTCCCGCAACAAATCGCCGCTGGCCACATCATGGCGAGCGCCTTGAAGTTCCTGCTCCAATCGGCCGTCTACTTCGCCATCGTGGCCATGTTCGGAGCATCGCCGAGTCCGTGGGGATGGGTGTCGGCAATAGTGGCCACAGTGGCGGGGCTGTCCTTTGGATTGCCGCTCATGGCCTATGCCTCAAGCATCACGAAGGACTCCGGCCAGTTCGCGCTGGTCCAAAGGTTCATCGTGGTGCCCCTGTTCCTGTTTTCGGGCACCTTCTTCCCCTTGGATTCGCTGCCGCTCGGGGTTCGCTGGATCGGTTGGATCTCCCCGGTGTGGCACGGCACGCAGCTGGGCCGCGTCTTCACCTACGGCTTGGAGGAAAGCCCGGTGCTCACCCTGGTCCACGTGGTTTTCCTCCTCGGAACGGCCGCCGCGGGGTGGACACTGACCCGGCGCCGGTTCGTCAGGAGGATGGGAGCATGAGCACCTTGTCTGAAGGGCAGGCCCAAGCCCGCAGTGCTACCGAGGCTGCGCGCGAACGTACCTTCGGCCCGCTGTACTCGCGCAATGCGCTGGCCGTGGTGGCCCGCGGGCTCATGGCGGCCAAGAGCAGCACGTGGCTGGTCCTGGTCTCGGGGTTCTTCGAACCGGTCCTGTATTTGGTCTCCATGGGCGTCGGCCTTGGACCGATCGTCGGCAACGTGGCCGGTCCCGGCGGGCAGCAAATCAGCTACGCGGCCTACATCGCGCCTGCCCTGCTGGCTGTATCCGCCATGAACGGCGCGATCTATGACTCCACCTGGAACGTCTTCTTCAAGATGAATTTCGCCAAGCTGTACCAAGGAATGCTGTACACCTCGCTGGGACCGCTCGATGTGGCGATCGGTGAGATCTTCCTCGCCCTGCTGCGCGGCCTTTTGTACGCGACAGGCTTCACGGCGGTCATGGCCGTCATGGGACTTGTCACTACGGTGTGGGCAATCCTCATCATTCCGGCGTCCGTGCTGATCGCCTTCGGCTTCGCGAGCTTCGGTATGGGGATCACCAGCTTCATGAAGACGTTCCAGCAAATGGACTGGATCAATTTCTTCCTGCTGCCGATGTTCTTGTTCAGTGCCACGTTCTACCCGCTTAGCGTCTACCCGCAGTACATTCAGTGGCTCATCCAGGCGTTGCCCTTGTGGCACGGGGTGGAGCTCCTCCGCCAGATCAGCATCGGCTCCTTCAGCGCGGCCACGGCCGTGCACGTGGCCTACTACCTCGTGATGATCGTCCTTGGAATCATGCTCACCACGGGGCGGCTGCGGAAGCTCTTCCTGAAATAGCGCAACCGGCTGTTCGCCCGGGGTGGAAGCGTCGGGACGGGCTCCGGGAGTTTGCGAGAATGGGTACATGCACTCTCTCGGCGACTCCACGTCATCTGTCAACTCGTCGGCTTCCGCGAGGAGCCCTTTCAAAGGCTTCCGGATCGGCGGCCTGGGCATGACTGTAGTGCTCATCGCATTCCTGGTCGCCGTGATCTTTGCGGCGAACAAGAACGACGTCGTTGGCTGGATCGTTGCCGTGGTGTCGTTTGGCTGGCTTGCGCTCGCGACCTTCGTGGTGTTCAGCATCCAGAAAGCCGCCAAGCGTGCGGGGGAGAAGCTCGACGAAGCGAGGAACGCGTTCAACGCGGCAACCGGCCGGGCGCCGTCGTCGTCGAGCGTGGACCACGGCGGCACGCGGGTGGTCGCCGAACGCAGCGAAGCGGATGAAATCCGCGACCTCAAACTCGACCACTCGTTCAAGATCGTGCAGGTCCAGATCCGCGTCGTGGAAGACGAACGCGCCAAGGGGGACTCCGCGGACCAGGACACCATCAACCGTGCATTGGAGACCATCGCCATCACCGCCAGCAACGCCCGGGACATGATCAAGTCATCCGGCGGAAACGACGAGCCCGTTTCGGGCACCATCATCGACTAGAGTAGGCGGGGTGAGTTCGGCATTGAAGAAGGATTTCCTTCGCATCGCAACCGTCAACGTCAACGGCATCCGTGCCGCCTACAAGAAGGGGATGGCCGAGTGGCTGGAGCCGCGCGACGTCGACATCCTGTGCTTGCAGGAAGTCCGTGCGCCTGACGACGTCGTCCAACAGCTGATCGGCGAGGGTTGGCACATCCTCCACGCCGAAGCCGAAGCGAAGGGCCGCGCCGGAGTGGCCATTGCCTCCCGCCAGGAACCGACCGCGACTCGCGTCGGCATCGGCGACGATTACTTTGCCACCACAGGACGCTGGGTCGAAGCCGATTACGCCGTGAAATCGGTCAACGGCTCGGATACCACCTTGACTGTGGTGAGCGCCTACGTGCATTCCGGTGAGGTGGACACACCCAAGCAAGTGGACAAGTACCGCTTCCTTGACGTGATGAGCACACGGCTTCCCGAACTCGCCAAGCACAGCGACCACGCGTTGGTGGTCGGCGACCTCAATGTGGGCCACACAGAGCTCGACATCAAGAATTGGAAGGGCAACACCAAGCGTGCTGGCTTCCTTCCTGAGGAGCGGGCTTACTTTGACCGCTTCTTCGGCGACGAGATCGGATGGAGGGATGTCCACAGGGGCCTGGCAGGAAATGTCGATGGCCCCTACACGTGGTGGTCTCAGCGCGGTAAGGCCTTTGATACAGATACAGGCTGGCGCATCGACTACCACATGGCTACTCCCGGACTCGCGGCTTCGGCATTCTCCGCTGTCGTCGACCGGGCGCCTTCGTGGGACACCCGCTTCTCCGACCACGCCCCGCTGGTAGTCGACTACCGGCTCTAAGCTCTCGAAAGTTGTCCTCATGACCAGTTCCCCCACGACTGAAACCGCCACGGCCCCAACCATGGCAACCTCCACCAAACTTGCCGCCGGCGCGAAACACCGCGTGTTGTCCGGCATGCAGCCCTCCGCCGACTCCCTGCACCTCGGCAATTACCTCGGTGCGCTGGTCAACTGGGTGCGCATGCAGGACGAATACGACGCCATTTTCTTCATCCCGGACCTGCACGCCATCACGGTTCCGCAGGACCCGGCCGAACTGGCCCGGCGCACGCGCGTCACCGCCGCGCAGTACATCGCCGGTGGCGTTGACATCAACAAGTGCACCCTGTTCGTCCAGTCCCAGGTTCCTGAACACGCGCAGCTTGCCTGGGTGCTGGGCTGCATCACGGGCTTCGGCGAGGCCTCGCGCATGATCCAGTTCAAGGACAAGTCCCTGCAACACGGCTCGGATCACGCCAGCGTCGGGCTCTTCACTTACCCCATCCTGCAGGCGGCCGATATCCTCCTGTACCAGCCGCATGGAGTGCCGGTGGGTGAAGACCAGCGGCAGCACATCGAACTCAGCCGCGATCTCGCCCAGCGTTTCAACAGCCGCTACGGCGAGACGTTCCAAGTACCGGAAGCCTTCATCCAGAAGGAATCGGCGAAGATCTACGATCTCCAGAACCCCACCGCCAAGATGTCCAAGTCCGCGGAATCACCCGCGGGCCTGATCAACCTGTTGGACGACCCCAAGGTCACCGCCAAGCGCATCAAGTCGGCGGTCACGGATACCGAAACGGAAATCCGATTCGACCGTGAGGCCAAGCCCGGTGTGTCCAACTTGCTGAGCATCTATTCGTCCATCAGTGGGCTGTCCGTGGACAAGATCGTCGCCGACTACCAAGGCAAGATGTACGGCCATTTGAAGGTGGACCTCGCGGAACTTGTTGCCAGCCATCTCGGGCCCATCAGGGACCGTGCCAATGAGCTGTTGGCGGATCCGGCCGAGTTGGACAGGCTCCTGGCCCACGGAGCGGACAAGGCCCGCGAAATCGCTTCGGCAACCCTGACCGATGTCTATGCCAAGGTTGGCTTCCTGCCTTACGGCGGACCACAAGGAATCCGCTAAGGCATGTGCGCTGCCGGCAAGCTCAGCGTCCAAGCCGGCTCCCGTTCAAGGGGAGCCGGCCAGGCCCCTGATTCCCGCCGGGGCGGAGCCGAGAGCCAGCCAGCCACTGCGGGCAGGACCCCGCAGGCGTGCAACGCAGCGCAGGCCGCTGACGAAAGCATGTGCGTGGGCATCATCCTCGGATTCCCGCCGGAAATAGCCCGGGAACTGCAGGAGTGGCGCGCTTCCTTCGGCGATCCCATGGCTGGGGTCATCCCCGCGCACATCACGCTGGTGACCACCACTCCGGCCCGCGATTGGGAAGCCGCGCGGAAGCACGTCCGTGACATAGCCCGACGCCAGGCGCCGTTCACCATCACCATTTCCGGCACGGGATCCTTCCGGCCCGTCTCGCCGGTGGTGTTCCTGAACGTCGAGGACGGCTTCGAAGAGTGCGTCGGCCTGCACGAACAACTGCAGAGCGGACCACTCGAACGGGAGCTCCCCTTCCCATACCATCCGCACGTGACGGTAGCGCACGACGTCGCCCCCGAGAGCCTCGACGAGGCCGAAACGGTCCTCAAGAACTACACCGCAACCTTCCCTGTGGTTAGCATGGGACTCTACGAGCATGACAGCAATGGCATCTGGCAGCTACGGGAAGAGCTGGACTTTGGCGGCGACACAGGGCAATCAGACACAAGGCAATCAGACACAAGGCAATCAGACACAGCACAATCAGTCACGGCGGAACGACCCTCGGCAAGCAGCGAAGCCACCCCTGCCGACTGATGGTGCGCAGCTGAGGCTGCAGCTCATCCAACGGCAGGTCGAATGGGGCAAGGCGCGCCGCTCGGGCAAGGGCGGTTCGAAGCTTCCCGCGTACATCAACCTTGCCCTCGCCCGGTTGAACTCATTCAGGCCGATGCGCGCCTTCAACCTCTATAACCTGCGCCACGGCCCGCTCATGAGCGCAGGCATCGGGTTCACGATGTTCTTCTCCGTCACCGGCCTGTTGACCACCGGATTTGCCATCACCGGGCTGGTCCTCAGCGGGGAACCGAAACTGGTGGACTCCATTGTCTCCAGCGTCGCCACTGTGGCTCCCGGCCTGCTGAAGGTCGACGGAGGCACCGGGCTAGTCGATCCCCACGAGTTGCTCAACCCTTCGGGGCTGGGGTGGACCGCGGTCATCGCCGCGGCTGTCACAGTATTTACGGCCTTGGGTTGGATTGCCGGCGTCCGGGAAGGCCTGCGGGGAGTTTTCGCCTTGGACGCGGTCCAGGAAAACCCCATCCTCACCAAGGCTTACGACGCCGGTACCCTCCTGCTGCTCGGCGTCGCCCTCGTCGGCAGCGCGGGTGCGTCCCTTGTGTTTGGCACGGCTGCCGGATGGATCATCGACCGCCTCGGCGTGCCCGACGCTGTTGGCGAACCCGTCACATGGCTGGTCCGGACCGCTGTGCCGCTCGTGCTGAACTGGGCTACGGCCGCCATCATGTTCCGTTTCGCCGGCCGCTTGAGGCTTGAGCGGCGGGCGTTCATTGAAGGCACAGTGCTTGCGGGAATCGGAACGACCGTCCTCCAGATTTTCAGCACGCAACTGCTGGCGAATGCCGGACGGAACCCCATCCTGGCGTCATTCGCGATCATCATCGGACTTCTGATCTGGTTCAACCTGGTGAGCCAGGTGTACCTGGTCACCGGGGCCTGGTCAGCCGTTCGCGAGGCGGATCAGCGCTCCGCCGCAACGCAACACAAGACCCTTGGCTCGCGGCCAGTCCAGCCGCGGCCGTTCACGAGCCGGCACACTTCCGACGGTTTGGGTACCTCGCACTAGCTGCCCAGGTATTGGTCCGCCCAGGCCGAGATTATCCTGGCCACCCGGGCGGCTTGTCCTTTGCCGGTCAACAGGTGGTCGCTGCCCTCGATCGAAACGAAGCTGCGGGGGTGCCTGGCCGTCTGGAAGATGGTGCTGGCGTTTTCGATCCCCACAGTGTTGTCCGTGGGGGAGTGGAGCACCATGAGCGGCTTGTGCAGGGTACGGATGCAATCGCTGAGGTCGGCGTTTTGGAGGTCCTCCACGAAGTGGCGGCGGATCTCAACACGCTTGCCACCAAGGTCCACCTCGGCGCTTCCTTCATTGAGGATCTTGTCCATCGCGGAATCGAAGACGTGCTCCACATGTTTGGGGGAGAAAGGAGCACCGACCGTTGCCACTGCGCGAAGGTCCGGTATGTTCCGTGCCGCGGCGAGGACGGCGGCTCCGCCGAAGGAATGCCCCACGAGCAGGGAAACCGTGCGTCCCTCGGCGCGCATGAACTCGGTAGCGCGGACGGTGTCGGCCACCTTGTGGCTGAACGAGCCCTGCGACCATTCGCCGCCCGAGCCGCCCAGGCCGACGTTGTCGAATCGAAGCATCCCGACTCCTTCCGAAGCCAGGCCTTTGCATATCCGAGACGCAGCGGGACTGTCCTTCCCCAGCGTGAAGCCGTGGGAGAAGACGCCCCAGCCGCGCACGGGGCCGTCAGGGACGTCCAGCATCCCGGAGAGCATTTCGCCCGTGGTGCCTTCGAAACTCACCTTCATGGATGTGGTCACTTACTCGCCTTCCACCGCACTGTTGCCTTCCACCGCACTGTTGCCTACCACCGCACGGTTGCCTGCCACCGCGCACGACGACGGCGCCCCCTTGGTGAGGGCGCCGTCGTCGTTGTTCTGAAATTCCGGGACTAGATCTTGCGGGCCAGGATGGCCTGCTTGACCTCGGCGATGGCCTGGGTCACCTGGATGCCGCGGGGGCAAGCCTCCGAGCAGTTGAAGGTGGTGCGGCAGCGCCACACGCCTTCCTTGTCGTTGAGGATCTCCAGGCGCATATCGCCGGCGTCGTCACGTGAATCGAAGATAAACCGGTGTGCGTTCACGATCGCGGCGGGGCCGAAGTACTGGCCATCCGTCCAGAAAACCGGGCAGGACGAGGTGCACGCGGCGCAAAGGATGCACTTGGTAGTGTCGTCGAAGCGCTCACGGTCCTCCACGGACTGCAGGCGTTCCTTGGTGGGCTCGTGGCCCTTGTTGATGAGGAACGGCATGACTTCGCGGAAGGACTGGAAGAACGGTTCCATGTCCACGATCAGGTCCTTCTCCACGGGGAGGCCCTTGATCGGTTCGACAGTGATGGGCTTGGACGTGTCCAGGTCCTTCAGCAGGGTTTTGCAGGCGAGGCGGTTGCGGCCGTTGATGCGCATTGCGTCGGAGCCGCACACGCCGTGGGCGCAAGAGCGGCGGAAGGACAGCGTACCGTCGATCTCCCACTTGACCTTGTGCAGGGCGTCCAGCACGCGGTCCGTGCCGTACATGGTCAGCTGGTGGTCTTGCCAGACGGCCTCTTCGGAGATCTCCGGGTTGTAGCGGCGAACGCGCAGGGTGATGTTGAAGGTGGGGATTTCCCCGCCTCCGCCGACGCCTGCAGGAAGCTCGATCTTTGAGGCCGGCTCAGCCATTTCGGCAGTCATTAGTACTTACGCTCCATTGGCTCGTAACGGGTAAAGATGACGGGCTTGGTCTCGAGACGGATGCCCGCTACGGATTCGGCTGACGATGCGGCGGTGACCGAGTTGTCCTTGTAAGCCATGGAGTGCTTCATGAACTTGACGTCGTCGCGGTCCGGGAAGTCCTCGCGGTAGTGGCCGCCGCGGGACTCTTCGCGGTGCAGCGCACCGACCGTCATGACCTTGGCCATGTCGAGGAGGAAGCCCAGTTCCACGGCTTCCAGCAGATCCAGGTTGAAGCGCTTGCCCTTGTCCTGGACAGCCACGTTCCTGTAGCGCGCTTCGAAATCAGCGAGGTCGTTGAGCACCCGCTCCAGGGATTCCCTGGTGCGGAACACCTGCATGTTGGCGTCCATGGTGTCCTGCAGTTCCTTGCGGATCTGGGCGACGCGTTCCGTTCCGGTGCCGTCCAGCAGGCCGGTCAGCATGGAACGGGTGAAGGCCTCGGGATCCTCCGGCAGTTCGACGAAGTCCGCCGTCTTGGAGTATTCCGCCGCAGCCACGCCGGCGCGCTTTCCAAAGACGTTGATGTCCAGGAGGGAGTTGGTGCCGAGGCGGTTGGAGCCATGCACCGAAACGCATGCAACCTCGCCTGCAGCGAACAGGCCGGGGACGACCGTGTCGTTGTCCTGCAGGACCTCAGTAGCGATGTTCGTCGGGATACCGCCCATGGCGTAGTGCGCGGTCGGGAACACCGGGACGGGCTCCGTGAACGGTTCCACGCCAAGGTAGGTGCGGGCGAACTCGGTGATGTCCGGAAGCTTGGCCTCGATGTGGGCCGGTTCCAGGTGGGTCAGGTCCAGGAGGACGTAGTCCTTGTTCGGGCCGCAGCCACGGCCTTCGCGGACTTCGTTGGCCATGGCACGGGCCACGATGTCACGGGGAGCGAGGTCCTTGATGGTGGGGGCGTAGCGCTCCATGAAGCGCTCACCTTCCGAGTTGCGCAGGATGGCACCTTCGCCACGCGCGCCTTCCGTCAGGAGGATGCCCAGGCCCGCGAGGCCGGTCGGGTGGAACTGGAAGAACTCCATGTCTTCCAGCGGGATGCCTCGGCGGAACGCGATGCCCATGCCGTCGCCTGTCAGCGTGTGGGCGTTGGACGTCGTCTTGAAGACCTTGCCCGCTCCGCCGGAAGCGAAGACCACGGACTTGGCCTGGAAGACGTGCAGTTCGCCGGAAGCGAGGTCGTAGGAAACAACCCCGGCAACGCGCTTCTGCTTGTACGGTGTCCCGTCTTCGCGCACTGCGTCCTCTTCGACGAGCAGCAGGTCCAGGACGTAGTACTCGTTGTAGAACTCAACGTTGTGCTTGACGCAGTTTTGGTACAGCGTCTGCAGGATCATGTGGCCCGTGCGGTCTGCCGCGTAGCAGGCACGGCGGACCGGAGCCTTGCCGTGGTCACGCGTGTGGCCACCGAAACGACGCTGGTCGATTCGGCCTTCGGGCGTGCGGTTGAAGGGCAGACCCATTTTTTCCAGGTCCAGCACGGCGTCGATGGCTTCCTTCGCCATGACCTCGGCCGCGTCCTGGTCAACGAGGTAGTCGCCACCCTTGATGGTGTCGAATGTGTGCCACTCCCAGTTGTCCTCTTCGACGTTGGCCAAAGCTGCACACATGCCGCCCTGGGCTGCGCCGGTGTGGGAACGGGTGGGGTAGAGCTTGGTCAGTACTGCGGTGCGTGCGCGCTGACCGGATTCGATCGCGGCGCGCATGCCGGCGCCGCCGGCACCGACAATAACGACGTCGTACTTATGGACCTGCATACCAGATGCTCTTTCTCTCTAAGTCAGATGGTCGGCGGAGCCTGCTCCGCGGGTTTGCGCCCCGTTGGCCAGGGCCGGGGGCGCTGCGGAGCCGCTACGGGGCCGGGCAGAAGCCGCCGGGCAGCTGGACGCCGTTGGCGACGGGGCACGGGTTGAAGGTGAAGATCACCAGGGTGCCGAGGATGACGATGACCACGGTCGCTGCGTAGAGGACTACCTTGAGCCAGAAGCGGGTGGCGTCCTTTTCGGCGTAGTCGTTGATGATGGTGCGGACGCCGTTGGTGCCGTGCAGCATGGCGAGCCACAGCATGGCCAGGTCCCAGAACTGCCAGAACGGATCGGCCCACTTGCCGGCGACGAAGCCGAAGTCGATGCCGTGGATGCCTTCGCCGACCATGAGGTTCACGAAGAGGTGGCCGAAGATCAGCACGACGAGGACTACGCCCGAGAGCCGCATGAAGAGCCATGCGAACATCTCGAAGTTGCCTTTGGAACCGGCTCCGCGGCGGTACTTCGGAGCGATCTTTCCACTGCCGACTTTCCCGCTGCGCGGGCTCTGGATATCAGTAGTCATGGATTAGTGGCCTCCCAATGCGAGGGACAGGTGGCGGATGGCGAATGCGACGAAGACGATCAGCCACAGCACCAGGACGGTCCACAGCATCTGGCGCTGGTACTTGGCACCCTTCTTCCAGAAGTCGATGGCGATGACGCGCAGGCCATTGAATGCGTGGAAGACGATTGCTGCGACAAGGCCCGTTTCGCCCAGGGCCATGAGGGGGTTCTTGTAGGCGCCGATGACGGCCGTGTAGGCCTCCGGGGACACACGCACCAATGAGGTGTCCAGCACATGGACCAACAAGAAGAAAAAGATCACTACACCGGTAATGCGGTGTCCAACCCAGGACCACATGCCTTCACGGCCGCGGTACAAGGTGCCAGCTGGTTTTGTCGGCACTGAATAAACCTTCCTGCAACACAGCGGCGCTGGCACGGGATCCATGCGGGGGGAACGCCAGCTGTGAGAGCACTCGTAGCTCAGCCTAAATCTAGGCTTCGCTCACAGCTTATTCAATTTAGCCGCTCCTTCTTGTAACGAGCTCGGCACTAATTGGCTGAATTCCGGCCTTTTTGCGGGCCGGATGAGACTAAGACCACAAAGCGGCAGTTGTGGCGTCGTCGGTTATTGTGTTGCGGTGAGTACAGACAATGCTGCAAGCCCTACATCGCCCTTGCGCCACTTCCACGCCGTCATTCCCGCGGGTGGAGTAGGTACGCGCCTGTGGCCCCTCTCGCGTGCAGCTGCGCCCAAGTTCCTGCACGACCTCACGGGGTCGGGAAGCACGCTTTTGCGCGCCACGTTCGATCGCCTCGAGCCCCTCGCCGGTAACCGCGTCCTTGTTGTTACCGGCGTCGCGCACCGTGCCGCCGTGTGCCGCCAGTTGCCGGAGGTCGGCGAAGACGAGCTCGTCCTCGAAAGTGAGCCGAAGGATTCGGGCGCGGCGATCGGCCTGGCCGCCGCCATCCTGCACCGCCGCAATCCCGATACCATCATGGGTTCCTTCGCCGCGGACCAGGTGATCAGCCCGGACAACCTCTTCCAAGACACCGTCCGTGAGGCCATCTACACCGCCGCAGCCGGAAAGATCGTCACGATCGGCATCAAGCCCACGCACCCTTCGACAGGCTTCGGCTACATCCGCACGGGCGACTCCTTGAATATCGACTCCGCGCCCAATGCGCACTCAGTGGTCGAATTCGTCGAAAAGCCGAGCGAAGTCATTGCGAAGAAGTACCTCGAAACCGGCGATTACGTCTGGAACGCCGGCATGTTCGTGGCTCCGGTTTCGCTCATGCTCAAGCATCTGGAGGCCAACCAGCCCACGCTGTTCGCCGGCCTCCAGGAGATCGCGGACGCCTGGGACACCCCGCAGCGCGACGAGGTCACTGCGCGCGTGTGGCCCACCCTGCCCAAGATCGCCATCGACTACGCCGTGGCTGAGCCTGCCGCGGCGGCCGGTGATGTCGCCGTCGTGCCCGGAACCTTCCGTTGGGACGACGTCGGAGACTTCGCGGCGATCGGCCGCCTCAACAGTGCTGGCGACGTCGACGAAGTGACGGTCCTTGGCGAAGGCGCACGCGTCTTTACCGAGAACGCAAGCGGCGTGGTGGTGTCCGACACGAAGCGCGTTATCGCGCTCATCGGCATCAAGGATGTGGTGATCGTGGACACGCCGGACGCGCTGCTCGTGACCACCAAGGAACATGCGCAACGGGTGAAGGGCGCGGTGGACGCGCTCAAGGCCAGTGGCGATACCGACGTCCTCTAGCCGACGGGGCAATCCGTAACCAATGGACCCCTTTCACTCATCGCGGGCCGCGGATGGCTAGAGTTGTGAGGTGCGCAATTTCACTACTGAAACCGAGCCCACTCCCGTAGTGGGGCCGTGGCTTGAAGACCTCCTGCCGGAACTCATCGAATTCCGGCGGGACCTGCATGCGCACCCCGAACTTTCGTTCAAGGAATTCCGCACCACGGACAAGCTGGTGGACAGGCTCGAGGCCGCTGGTCTGAAGCCGCGCCGGCTCGAAGGCTCGGGTCTGACCGTGGATGTTGGCGAGGGGCCGATTGCGACCGCCCTGCGCGGGGACATCGATGCCCTTCCCATCATCGAGGAAACCGGCCTGCCCTTCGCTTCGAAGAACCACGGCGTGACACACGCTTGCGGGCACGATATCCACACCACGAGCATGCTCGGAATCGCCTTGGTGCTGCACGCCATGCACCAGGAATCCCCGCTCGGCGGAACGGTCCGCATCATTTTCCAGCCCGCCGAGGAAACCATGCCGGGCGGCGCGTTGTCCTGCATCGAGCAGGGCGTGCTGCAGGGCGTTCCTCGGATCCTGGCGCTGCATTGCGATCCGCGGATCAATGTCGGCCAGATCGGTACCCGCATCGGTGCCATCACCTCGGCGTCGGACACCATCAAGATCGAACTGACCGGGCGCGGCGGCCACACGTCCCGCCCGCACCTGACCGAGGACCTCGTCTTCGCCCTCGCCCAGATCGCCATCAACGTTCCCGCTGTTTTGTCGCGGCGAGTGGATGTCCGCAGCGGCGTCTCGGTGGTGTGGGGCCAGATCGTGGCGGGTTCGGCACCGAACGCGATTCCTGCCAGCGGCTACATGGCCGGCACGATGCGTTGCCTGGATCGCGATGCGTGGCATAGCGCGGGGGAGTTGCTCGACGACGTTGTCCAGCAGGTCGCCGCGCCGTACGGGGTGGACGTCCATTTGGAGCACACCCGCGGAGTGCCGCCGGTGGTCAACTCGGAGCATGAGACGGCCCTGATCGAAGCCGCGGCACGTGCGGAACTCGGGGAACACGCCGTCGTCCTGACCCCGCAGTCAATGGGCGGCGAGGATTTCGCGTGGTTCCTGGCGGACTTGCCGGGTGCCATGATGCGTTTGGGAACCCACACTCCGGGCGGCGAGGAGTACGACCTCCACCGCGGCGATTTTGTGGTGGACGAGCGGGCCCTCGGCTTCGCAATCCAGGTCCTGGCCGCCTCGGCGCTCCGCACCATCCGCGACCTCTAGGACAAAGTCCCGAAACCAGCCGAACACCTAGGCTTTCGACAATTGAGTTGTGCACAATTTAATTGTTGGCTATCGTTATAGCCATGAGTGAAGCTCCCCGCCTCAACCGCCAGGTCTGTTTTGCCCTCTACTCGGCGTCGAAGGCCGCGACGGCGGTCTACCGGCCCGTGCTGGAAGGGCTGGGTCTGACGTACCCCCAGTACCTCGTGATGCTGGTGCTCTGGGAAGACGAACCCCGAAGCGTCAGGGAGTTGGGCGCCGAACTTGGCCTCGACTCAGGCACGTTGTCGCCGCTGCTCAAGAGGCTCGAGTCGCTCGGTTTCGTGGAGCGTCGGCGTTCGGCCGAGGACGAGCGGCGCGTCGAGGTCCACCTCACGGAGGCGGGAAATGCCCTCAGCGAGCAGGCGAAGGCTGTTCCCCAGCGGCTCGCCGACGCCGCCGGCTTGAGTGCCCATGAGTTGGCCCAGCTTCACGACACCCTGGAGCGCCTTACCGCGGCCCTCCATTCGGCCATCTAGCCGCCAAGCACCCAACGGACATAAAACCCAACGAACAGGAAGCAATTGTGAAGACTCTCTACACAGCCGAGGCCCTGGCGTCCGGCGAAGGCCGTGACGGCAACGCCCGCACCAAGGACGGCAAGCTCGATGTGGTCCTCGCCAGCCCGGTGGAGCTGGGCGGAAACGGCCAAGGCACCAACCCCGAGCAATTGTTCGCCGCAGGCTACGCGGCCTGCTTCCATTCCGCCCTTCGCCTGGTGGGCCGCAAGGCCCGCGTGGACCTGAGCGATTCCGCCGTGGCTGCGAAGATCCACTTCGGCGCTCTGGACGAGGGCGAAGGCTATGGCCTCGCGGCCGAGTTGGAGATTGCCTTGCCTGCTTTGGACCGGGAGACCGCTGAACAGCTCGTTGCGAAGGCCCACCGAATCTGCCCCTATTCGAACGCCACCCGCGGCAATATTCGCGTGGATATCACGCTGGTGGAGGTGGCCGCATGAGCGCTGCGCTTCCCCTCCGCACCCGCGAAATCCAGCTCGCCTCGCGCCCGCACGGGCGTCCCGTCCCGGAGAACTTCCGGCTTGCGGAGACTGCGTTGCCGGATTTGCAGGACGGCCAGATCCTCGTCCGGAACGAATTCATGTCGGTTGATCCTTACATGCGCGGCCGCATGAACGACGCGAAATCGTACTCGGCGCCCTTCCGCTTGGACGCAGCGCTCGACGGCGGTGCGGTAGGTGAGGTGATCGCGTCCCGTTCTGCGGCGCACAAGGTGGGTGACGTCGTGGTGCACCAGCTCGGGTGGCGGGAATTCTCCGTGGTTGACGCGGCCGCGGCGACGCCGGTACCGGCCGGGCTCGCACCGGCGTCGGCGTTCCTTGGGGCGCTCGGCATGACCGGGCTGACGGCGTATGCCGGGCTGCTCAAAGTGGCCGAATTCAAGCCCGGCGATGCTGTCTTCGTGTCCGGCGCGGCCGGGGCTGTCGGGTCGATCGTGGGCCAAATTGCCAAGGCCATGGGTGCGTCGAAGGTGATCGGCAGCGCCGGATCCGCCGAAAAAGTGGCGCGCTTGCTGGAACTCGGCTTCGACGCCGCTTTCGATTACCACAACGGTCCTGTGGTCGATCAACTGCGGGAGGCTGCAGGGGAGCGGGGCATCGACGTGTACTTCGACAACGTGGGCGGCGAACACCTTGAGGCTGCCCTGTCGGTCCTCACGGTCGGCGGACGCGTGGCGATGTGCGGCGCCATTTCGCAATATAACTCGACGGCGCCCACCGCAGCTCCCCGCAACCTCGCTGTGGCGATCGGGAAGCAGTTGACGTTGCGCGGCTTCCTCGTCGGCGGGCAGCGTCAGCATGCCGCCGAGTTCTCAACGCGGATGGCGGGATGGCTGGCTGACGGAACCGTCCGTTACGACGAAACGATCGTTGACGGACTGGAGAACGCGCCGCAGGCCTTCATCGATCTCCTGGATGGCGCCAACACGGGCAAGATGCTGGTGAGGACCGGCTGAGGCAGGCTCCGCAGCGTCCCGGGAGCGGATAGTAGGCTGCGTTCCTGAAAGAACCCTGGTTGGGTCGGACCGCAGCGCCCTGCCGGGATTGCTCCCGGTGGGTTTCTGCGGCCCGCCCGCCGAACCCGGCGTGCGCCTCTCAACGCACCGGGCTCTCCACGTGTCTTGACCGCTGGTCAGCCGCTACTGGCGGCTGCCGGTTTGGTTGTCCAGGGGGCCGCGATGGTGCTGCCGCGGTAGCGGTAGCGGGTCACAGCGACGCTGGATGCGCCGGTGAACACGACCCCCGCATGGGCGATCCGCCATCCCCTGTCACAGAAACGACGGCGCACCTCCTTCATGCTGACCCGGCTCTTGCCCTTGTATTTCGTGCGTATCCAACTCACGATCCGCCACCACGCGTGGCTGTCGAGTTGCTGGAATACCCGCGAGGACACACCGTGCCGGAAGTACGTCGCCCATCCCCGCAACGTCCGGTTGAGACTGATAATCAACTCTCCCAGACTCATGTGCAGGGTCGACCTGCGCGTCTTGTGCCGTACCTTGTCCTTGGCCGACTGGACGGCCTTCTTCGAAGGTGTGGTGTAAACGCAGCGTTTCTGTGTTCCTCGTTTCCGTCGCCGATGGATATGAAAACCGAGGAAGTCGAAACCCTCGTCAATGTGGACCACACGGGTCTTCTCCGGCGACAGCCGCAACCCCATCGGGGCGAGCACCTCGGCCACCTCCTCCCGCAACGCCTCGGCGTGCCTGCGTTCTCCAGACACCATCACCACGAAGTCGTCCGCATAGCGGACAATCTTCCAGTTGCCGAGGCCATCGCGCTTGCGTTTGGCCCGCTGCTGGTCGGTTCCCATCTGTTCTCGCCGTTGCTCATCAAAGTGCTCATCCAACGTCGATAACGCGATGTTCGCCAGCAGCGGGGAGAGTATCCCGCCTTGTGGGGTGCCGCTCAGCGTTTCCTCGCGATGCCCGGCGGTCGTCATGACCCCGGCCTTCAAGAACGCCTTGACCAGCCCCAGAACCCGCTTGTCCTTGATCCGATGCCGTATCCGTTCCATCAACGGCGTGTGCCCTATTTCATCGAAACACGCCTGGATGTCGGCCTCCAGCACCCACTCATGCCAGTGACTGGCCAGAAAATGGATCTCGGCGATCGCGTCCTGGGCCCGGCGGTTAGGTCGAAACCCATACGAGCACGGTTTGAAGTCCGCCTCGAAAATGGGTTCCAACACCGCCTTGAGGCTCGCCTGGACCACCCGGTCCGCGACGGTGGGGATACCCAGCTTGCGGAGTTTCCCGCCCGCCTTCGGTATCTGCACCTGCCGCACTTCGACCGGCTCGAACTCGCCTGACTTCAGCAAGTCACGAACGCGGCCCAGGAAGGCCTCTACCCCAATCCGGGACTCGACCCAGGCCACCGTGGCCCGGTCCACCCCCGGCGTCCGCGCCCCGGCGTTGGAGGACACGCGTTTCCACGCGTGCACCAGAAACGCCGGGTCATAGACAAGGTTAAACAGGTCACCAAACTGGCGAAAGGAATCCTCCTTCGCCCAACGATGCAACTTGATCTGCATGCTTCGTACCGTCCAGAAAGCCGAATCAGCATCCGGCCACTGCACGGCGCCGGTATTCACCGGCGCTTCTTCGAACATTGCAACCTTTCGTTAACTGACACGCTGCCGCCCTTCCCCATGTGCGCGGGCTTTCCCCGGCCCGGAGTACTACGGCGGCTCCGCCCCACCCATAACCTTCGGCCGGCATCAGGCCCATCCATCTCCCCCTCCCTGGCCGGGAGCAGACAATGGAACGGTTACAGACGGTTCCCACGTTCACTGTCGTCCGATTGACGGGTTAGGCACCCGGCTCTACCCCTGCGGCATCGCCACGGCTACGCCGTAGACTTTCACCGTGGCCTCCTGGCCGCGAAGAGCAAGCCGGACCAGGAGTCCCCCGCCCGAAATGAGGGGCGGGCGTGCACCGCATACCAGCCCACATCCACCGGGTTGGAGCTGGCGTTGCCTGAAGAGGCGTAACGACACCGGTTCCTCTCGTATACCTTCCCGTCTCGCTCACCGGGCCCGACCCATCCGGCAGTCCTGAATCGGCCCGACTTTGTCGAGGCTGCTCCCACCGGTTCTCGGTGATCCCCGAGAACGGCTGCCTCCAGCTTCACCCCACCGCTACGACGGCGAAGCGACGAAGGTCTCCCACCTCCATTCGGAACAACAGCGCCTCGTGGCGCACTACTGATTGGTAACAAAAGCTCAACAATCTTCGGATTGTTGGGCTTTTGTGTTAGCGGGGTGTGTTCAATCCCACTAGTGTGGTGCCCAGCTTGACCATCTGTCGTAGCATCAATCACTTTCTTCCTGGAGGAAAATTGAAGCAGTCACTCCGCGCCAACCTGAAGCGCGGTTCATTTGCGGGCGTCGCAACAGCCGGCGCCGCTGCCCTTTTGCTGGCAGGCTGCGGGGCCGCGCCCTCCGCGTCCAGCTCCGGGAGTGCCACGAAGTCCGACTACACCGCGTGCATGGTGTCCGACTCCGGCGGCTTCGACGACAAGTCGTTCAACCAGTCGGGATTCGAAGGCCTCCAAGCGGCAGCCAAGGACCTTTCCATCCAGGAGAAGCACGTCCAGTCCAAGGCAGACACGGACTACGATCCCAACCTTCGCTCGATGGTCCAGCAGGGCTGCAAGCTGACCGTCACGGTCGGCTTCCTCCTCGGCGACGCGACCAAGAACATCGCAACGGCCAATCCGAACAGCCACTTCGCCATCATCGACTACTCCGACCCCACGTTCCCGAAGAACGTCAAGCCGATCGTGTATGACACGGCCCAGGCCGCATTCCTGGCCGGCTACCTGGCTGCGGGGACTTCCAAGACCGGCAAGGTGGCAACCTTCGGCGGCCTCAACATCCCTACGGTGACCATTTTCATGGACGGCTTCTCCGATGGCGTGAAGTACTACAACCAGAAGAAGGGCAAGTCCGTCCAGTTGCTCGGCTGGGACAAGGACAAGCAGGACGGCACCTTTGTTGGCGACTTCAAGCAGATCGACAAGGGCAAGGTCCTCACCCAAGGCTTCCTCGACCAGGGAGCCGATATCGTCCTTCCCGTCGCCGGACCCGTAGGCGCCGGCGCCGGAAGCGCGATCCTCGACGCCAAGTCCAAGGGCACGGACGCCAAGCTGATCTGGGTTGACTCGGACGGCTACCTGACCGCGACCGAATACAAGTCAGTCATCCTGACCTCCGTCCAGAAGACCATGGCAACCGCCGTCGAGTCCGTCATCAAGGACGACAAGGACGGCAAGTTCGACCCCAGCCCCTACATCGGCACGCTGGACAACGGCGGCGTGGCACTTGCTCCGTTCCACGACCTCGACTCTGCCGTTTCCGCGGACATGAAGAGCGACCTCGACCAGCTGAAGAAGGACATCATCTCCGGCGCGGTCAAGGTTGAATCGAAGTCCAGCCCCAAGCAATAGGTCCAAAGACCACTCCGGGCGAACCCGAGGCGCGCTGCCCTTCAGCCGGGTTACGGCGGAGGGCAGCGCGTTCTGCTTTGCCTCCATTACTGCTCTTCGACACTCTCCGGCCGCGCACTATGCTGGGAGCACGGCGATGACGAGGAGCCATCCTTCATAGATGGGTTGGGGTTTTGAAACTCGAACTTAAAGGGATCACGAAGCGCTTCGGATCCCTCGTAGCCAATGATCACATCGACCTCGTGGTGGAACCCGGCCAAGTCCATTGCCTCCTGGGCGAAAACGGCGCCGGAAAATCCACCCTCATGAACGTCCTCTACGGACTCTACGATCCCAGCGACGGCGAAATCCTGGTGAACGGCAAACCCGTGGTCTTCAAGGGACCCGGAGATGCCATGGCAGCGGGAATCGGAATGGTGCACCAGCACTTCATGCTGATTGCGGTGTTCACGGTGGCGGAAAACGTCGCGCTGGGCAACGAGGCCACCAAGGCCGCCGGTTTCCTGAACCTCGACGAAACCCGGCGCAAGATCCAGGCGATCTCGGAGCAATACGGATTCGACGTGGACCCGGACGCCATGGTGGAAGACCTGCCTGTGGGTGTCCAGCAACGGGTGGAGATCATCAAAGCACTCGTCCGGGATGCGGAAGTCCTCATCCTCGACGAGCCCACCGCCGTACTTACGCCGCAGGAAACCGACGAGCTCCTGGCCATCATCCGCCAGCTCAAGGCCGACGGAAAATCTATTGTCTTCATTTCGCACAAGCTGCGCGAGGTCAAGGAAATTTCGGACACCATCACCGTGATCCGCCGTGGCAAGGTGGTCGGTTCGGCCGATCCCTCGGCTTCCCCCACCGAACTCGCCTCCGCCATGGTGGGCAGGTCGGTCAGCCTTACCTTGGAAAAGAAGCCGGCAGAGCCCGGCGACGCGACCTTCAAAGTCCGTGACCTCGTAGTGGTGGACCAGAACGGCCAACACGTCGTGGACGGGCTGAGTTTCGATATTTCCCAAGGCGAAGTGCTTGCTATCGCCGGTGTCCAAGGAAACGGCCAGACCGAACTCACGGAAGCCGTCCTTGGAGTCCAGCCGCACGTCACGGGCTCCATCACCCTCGACGGCGTTGAACTCCTCGGCAAGAGCGTCAAGCAGGTCCTGTCCGCCGGCGTCGGGTTCGTTCCTGAAGACCGGAAGGTCGACGGCCTGGTGGGGACCTTCTCGATCTCCGAGAACATGGTCCTGGACCTGTATGACAAGGCACCTTTCGCCAAGGGAATCGGCATGAAGCCGGCACAGATCGCCTCCCACGCAGAGCAAAAGGTCGAGGAGTTCGACGTCAGGACGCCGTCGATCAACGCGGCAGTAGGCACGCTCTCCGGCGGCAACCAGCAAAAAGTGGTGCTCGCGAGGGAACTGTCGAGGCCTTTGCGGCTGTTCATCGCCTCGCAACCCACCCGGGGACTCGACGTCGGATCGATCGAATTCGTGCACAAACGGGTCATCGCCGAACGGGACAACGGAACACCGGTGATGATCGTTTCCACCGAGCTCGACGAAGTGCTTGAGCTCGCCGACCGGATCGCCGTCCTCTACCGCGGGAAGCTCGTGGGAATCGTCCCCGCGGGTACGTCGCGCGACGTTCTCGGCCTGATGATGGCGGGCGTCCCGGAGCACGAGGCAGAACTCACCGCCCAGAAGACCCACGAAGGAGGAACCCATGCCTGACGCCAAGACACCCCGTGACGAAGACGACGACGTCGCCACCGACGTCGCGCTCGATACCGCGGATGGTGCCATGGCACCTTCGCCGGTGCCGGCTTCCAGCCAGGGCGGCACCATCCCGCACGCGGCGGGCGGCTCGCTTTTCCGCCAGATCGTCACCGGGAACGCCATGGTTTCGGTGCTGTCAGTGCTTCTCGCCATTGTGCTGGGCGGCATCCTGATGGCGGTCACCAACCCCAGGGTGGCGGAGACCGCAGGCTATTTCTTCGCGCGGCCGGGGGACATGCTCAGTGAGGTCTTCAAGCCCTACGTGGCATTGGTGCAAGGCTCGCTGTTCAATTGGGCCGGAGCGGACACGGCTGCCCAGCTGTACCCGATCACTGAGACCCTGACGGTCTCTACGCCTTTGATCTTTGCCGGGCTCGGAGTGGCCTTGGCTTTCCGGGCCGGACTTTTCAACATCGGCGCCCAAGGCCAGATCATCTTCGGCGCCCTCTTCGGGGCCTATGTGGGCTTCACCTGGCATCTGCCGTTCCTGCTCCACCTTGTGGTGGTGATCATTGCAGGACTGGTTGGCGGCGCCCTCTGGGGTGGCCTCGTGGGCCTCCTCAAGGCCCGGACCGGTGCCCATGAGGTCATCGTGACCATCATGTTGAACTACATCGCCAACTTCCTGTTGTTGTTCCTCCTGACCACCCCGGCATTCCAGCGCAAAGGCTCGACAAATCCGATCTCGCCCTTCCTGGACCAAACGGCACTGTTTCCGGAACTCCTCGGACCCCAGTTCAGGCTCCATGCCGGGTTCCTTGTCGCAGTGCTGGCAACGGTGTTCGTGTGGTGGCTCCTCAACCGTTCGACCCTCGGCTTCGAATTCCGGGCGGTGGGCGCCAACCAGAGCGCGGCCCGCACTGCGGGAATCAATGTTCCCCGGGCCGTGGTCCTGGTCATGGCGCTTGCTGGAGCGCTCGCCGGGCTGGCGGGTATCGCCCAAGTGTCGGGGACGGAAAAGTACCTCTCCGGAGGTGTCGCCGCGTCAATCGGCTTCGACGCCATTACGGTTGCCTTGCTTGGTCGGTCGACGCCGTGGGGGACGTTCTTCGCGGGGCTGCTCTTCGGTGCGTTCCGCGCCGGAGGCGTCGCCATGCAGGCACAGACCCAGACTCCGATCGACATCGTATTGGTCATTCAATCGCTGATCGTCTTGTTCATCGCGGCGCCGCCTCTCGTGCGGGCGATCTTCGGACTTAATCCGCGGAAAAAGAAGAACGCAACGGGCGGCCACGGCTCAGGAACCGGCTCAGGAGCAACGGCCGGCGGGAAAATCGAGAGCGGAGCGGCAACGGCATGAGCACCACAACTACCCAGTCCGGCAGCGGAGCTCCGGCCGGCAACAGCCCCGGGCACACCGGAAAACCTGGCGCGAGCAGGCTCGTGAGCTGGAAGGCCGGAATCGGATTGTCCTTGCTCGCAATCCTCGGAACCATACTGTTCGCCTTCATGGCCGGCCCGAAGTCGGCGGGCTTCGGCATCGCCGAGGCGTCGAATACCGGCGCGTCAACCCTCGCGGCGTGGATCACCCTGATCCTGGCCTTGGTGATTTCTGCCGGGCTTGGTTACCTGTGGTTCGTGCGTCGTTCGGGGACAGGTAGCGGATACGCAACGGTCCCGCGTTGGATTCCAGCATGTACCGTGGCGGCAGTCATCGCGCTGTGCTTGGCGGCGCTCGGGGTGGCCAAGGTTTCCAAGATCACGCTTGAATCCGGCCCGGTCGGCTGGATTTGCGCCGTGGTCCTCCTTGCCCTGGCCGGCTACTCGGTGTTCTTGACGCAAGCGAAGAAGACCACGCCCCGTTGGGTGGGCGGTGTCTTCGCCACTGTCTTCCTGGTCGGATTCCTGGTGTGGATCGTGGCCCACGGGAACGACGCCGAACCGGCGATTTCCCTCGCGGGCTTGATCGCGGGATCGGTGACTTTGGCCGTGCCGCTGGTTTTCGGTTCGCTCTCCGGCGTCCTGTGCGAACGCGTGGGCGTGGTCAACATCGCTATCGAAGGCCAACTCCTCCTGGGAGCGTTTTCGGCGGCGGTTGTGGCGACGGTAACCCACAACGTGTATGCCGGACTGGTTGCTGCGGCGGTTGCCGGGGCGCTGGTTTCGCTGGTGCTGGCAGTGGTCAGCATCAAGTACCTCGTCAACCAGATCATCGTGGGCGTGGTACTCAACGTCCTGATCAGTGGCCTGACGAGCTTCTTGTTCTCGACGCTCCTGACGGCGGACCCGGATGGCCTCAACAAGCCGGGACACCTTCCGCCAGTGGATGTCCCGTTCCTGTCCGATATCCCCATCATCGGTCCGATCCTGTTTCACCAGTCGCTGGTGGGCTACCTGATGTACATCGCCGTGATTGTGGTCTACCTTGGCTTGTTCCACACGAAGTGGGGCCTTCGCGTGAGGGCAGTCGGCGAGCACCCGCAAGCTGCCGACACCGTGGGCATCAACGTCAACCGGACCCGGTTCTGGAACGTGCTCATGGGCGGCGCGATCGCGGGCATCGGCGGTTCCTTCTTCACGTTGGTCTCCGTGGATGCGTTCAGCAAGGACATGTCCGGCGGCCGTGGATACATCGCCTTGGCAGCGTTGATCTTCGGCCGGTGGAATCCGATCGGTGCGTTCCTGGCGGCACTGCTGTTCGGGTTCGCTGACAACCTCCAGAGCGTCATCACCATCATCGGATCGCCCGTGCCCAGCCAGTTCATGGCGATGCTCCCGTACGCCCTGACGGTCTTCGCCGTCGCCGGCTTGGTCGGCAGGTCCCGGCCTCCCGCGGCCAGCGGCATACCGTACGTCAAGGGCTGACCGTGGCACCTGGAGATTCCGACGTGGATTGGCCGGCCCTTGAAGCGGTCGCCGTCGCGGCGATGCGCAAAGCCTACGCGCCGTATTCGAACTTCCCGGTGGGGGCGGCGGCGCTCACCGACGATGGGAGGATCGTCAGCGGCTGCAACGTGGAGAACGCCAGCTACGGACTGACCCTGTGCGCTGAGTGCGCGCTTGTGGGCGACCTGCACATGAGCGGGGGCGGAAAGCTCAAGGCGTTCTACTGCGTCGACGCGAAGGGCAACGTCCTCATGCCCTGCGGGCGCTGCCGCCAGCTGCTGTACGAATTCCGCGCGCCCGGAATGCAGCTCATGACAACCCAAGGCATCAAAACGATGGACGAGGTCCTGCCCGATGCATTCGGCCCGGACAACATGGCACACCTGGAGGAAAACCGGTGACACAAACTGAAGCGTTCGACGCCGTCCAGATCATCAGCATCAAACGGGACAAGGGCACGCTCACCCCGGAACAGATCGATTGGACCATCGATGCCTATACCCGCGGCGCCATCGCCGACGAGCAGATGGCGGCATTGAACATGGCAATCCTGCTCAACGGAATGGACCGTGCCGAAATCTCGCGCTGGACTGCCGCGATGATCGCGTCCGGCGAGCGGATGGACTTTTCGAGCCTTCGGCGTCCCGACGGCGGCACGAAGGCGACTGCCGACAAGCACTCCACCGGTGGCGTCGGGGACAAGATCACCTTGCCCCTGGCGCCGTTGGTGGCGGTTTTCGGGGTGGCAGTGCCGCAGTTGTCCGGCAGGGGATTGGGCCACACCGGCGGCACGCTCGACAAGCTCGAGGCCATCCCGGGCTGGCGGGCGAACCTCGGAAACCAGGAAATCCTGGCGCAATTGCAGGACGTCGGTGCGGTGATCTGCGCGGCCGGCGCCGGCTTGGCTCCCGCGGACAAGAAACTCTATGCCCTGCGGGACGTTACCGGCACGGTTGAGGCGATCCCGCTGATCGCGTCGTCCATCATGAGCAAGAAGATCGCCGAAGGCACCGGCTCCTTGGTCCTCGACGTGAAGGTGGGTTCCGGCGCGTTCATGAAAGATGAAGCCGGCGCCCGCGAGTTGGCCGAAACCATGGTTGCCCTCGGCAAGGACGCCGGCGTCAAGACGGTCGCACTCCTGACCAACATGGCCACACCGTTGGGCTTGACAGCTGGGAACGCCATTGAGGTGGAGGAATCGGTGGAGGTCCTCGCCGGCGGCGGTCCGGAAGACGTCGTCGAACTGACTATCAGGCTCGCCGAAGAGATGCTCGAAAGCGCCGGAGTGCGCGACGCCGATCCGGCGGCCGCGCTGAAGGACGGCAGGGCAATGGACGTCTGGAACCGGATGATCGAAGCCCAAGGCGGCGATCCGCGCGCGGCCTTGCCGGTGGCGAAAGAGTCCGAAGTGATCCCGGCGCCCGCCGACGGAGTGCTGGTGGAGTTGGACGCGTTGTCCGTGGGGGTGGCGGCCTGGCGGCTCGGCGCCGGCCGTGCCCGCAAGGAAGACACGGTGCAGGCCGGAGCGGGAGTCCGGATGCACGCCAAGCCCGGCGCTCTGGTACGGGCAGGTGAGCCGCTCCTGACGCTCCTGAGCGATACTCCGGAGAAGTTCGGCAGGGCCAAGGAGGCCCTTGAAGGTGCCGTGGTCATCGCACCGGAAGGCTCACGTCCGGCGCAGCGCCTCATCATCGACAGAATTTCGTAGCTCGTCCTCCCGGGCGCTTCGTGCGCCCGGGAGACTATCCCGAGAGCCGTTCGTTAGGAAACCGTGCAGGCAATCAACGATTTCATCCTCGCCGCTGCCGGGCAGCCGTGGGTTTTGCTCCTGGTTTTTGCGTGCTGCCTGATTGATGGCTTCTTCCCGCCCATCCCGAGCGAGTCGGTAGTTGTGGGCCTTGCGGCCGTCTCAGCGACCGCAGGCGTGCCCAATGCGTGGTCCCTGATCCTCGTGGGTGCGCTCGGTGCCTTCGCGGGAGACAACCTGGCTTACCTGATCGGGCGGAAGATCGGAGTCCGGCGATGGCGGTGGATGCGCTCCCAGAGGATGCAGGGCGCCTTCCGCTGGGCCGGACGGGAACTTCGACGGCGGGCGGCTTCCCTGATCATGGTGGCCCGCTTCATCCCCATCGGCCGCGTGGCGGTGAACCTCACCGCGGGTGCGACCCGCTTTTCCCACGGCACTTTCGTAGCACTCACGGCCCTGTCCGCAGTGATGTGGGCGAGCTATTCGGTGGCAATCGGCGTGTTCTTCGGCCAATGGTTCGAGCACAACCACGTGCTCGGTGCCGTCATCGCGATCATTGCTGCCGTCATCCTCGGAATCGTTGTTGACCGCGTCATCAGCAAGGTCCGCGGACCCCTTCCAGCCGAGTCCGAAGACGCGGACGAGCCCGGGGAAACCGAAGCGGAGTCCGTCAAATAGCCCTCCCGTCCTCATCCTCCGGTATGACGCCTGGCAAGCGCGGATATCCGCCCGGAGGGGGACGCGTTGCGTGTGACTTGCGAGTTAGCCTTAAGTTGTGATCCCCTTCGGCCGGGGCGTAGCGAACGACACTCCGGCCATGGGACAATTGAGAGCGATCTATGTCACGCAACCGTGTGACTTTCCTTGAGGAGCAATGCCTGCGTGGAATTCATGAACCACATGCTCGAGCATGCCGCCGGGCAGCCGTGGATCTATCCAGCGCTCCTGGTTTTTTTCTTCATCGACGGCTTTGCCACGATCCTGCCAAGCGAGACCGCGATCGTGGGCCTGTCGGCGTTGGCGATGCACCATGGTGAGCCGAACCTGTGGCTCCTCGGAGCTACGGCCCTCATCGGCGCGATGGCCGGCGACAACACGGCCTACTTGCTGGGACGCAAGATCGGCCATGACCGGTGGAAATGGATGCGCAGACCAAAGGTCCAGAAGATGTTTGCCTGGGCCCACTACGAGCTGGACAAGCGTGGCGCGGTACTCATCTTCACAGCGCGCTACATTCCCTGGGGCCGCGTTGCGGTGAACTATGTCGCCGGGCAAACCGGCTTCAGCCGCAAGACCTTCTTCTGGCTTGATGCCTTCGCCTGCCTGACCTGGGTGGGTTATTCCGTGGGTATCGGTGCGCTCGCCGGACGCTGGGTGCACAACAATCCGCTCCTTGGCGTGGGAATCGCGATCGCGTTCGCCGTCGTGGTGGGCTTCGTGGTTGACCACGCCCTGCGCTGGTGGCACAAGCACCTCGAAAAGAAGGATGCCGAGAAAAGCGGTGCGGCGGACGGTGGAGTAGCTTCTCCTGCGGGGACCACCGCGGAAGGCCGCTCCGGGATCAACGCGACGGCCGGCGTCGAACGCTCCCACCCTGCTGGCTAAGCTCCTCCCGTCCCCCTAGAGTTGAGGGGTGACTGAGCCAATTGTTGACGCCGCCCCAGCCCTTGACTTCGACCTGAAGCGACTTCCGAAGGTTTCCCTTCACGACCATTTGGACGGGGGACTGCGCCCGGCCACCATCATCGAGCTTGCCGACGCCGTCGGCCACGTCCTGCCATCCACCGATCCCGTTGCGCTGGGCCAGTGGTTCCGCGAGTCGGCCGACTCCGGTTCGTTGGTCCGCTACCTCGAAACTTTCGACCACACGGTCGCCGTCATGCAGACGAAAGAGGGCTTGGCCCGGGTCGCCAGAGAATTCGTTGAGGACCTCGCGGACGACGGCGTGGTGTACGGCGAGATCCGCTGGGCGCCCGAGCAGCACCTGCAGAAAGGCCTCACCCTGGATGAGGTTGTAGAGGCCGTGCAGGAGGGCCTCGACGCCGGTGTTGCGGTTGTTGAGGAATCCGGCCGCCAGATCAGGGTCGGCCAGCTCATCACGGCCATGCGCCACGCGGACCGCGGCCAGGAAATCGCGGAACTCGCCGTCCGCCACCGCTACAACGGTGCCATCGGTTTCGACATCGCCGGAGCCGAAGACGGCTTCCTCCCCTCCCGTTTCAAGGACGCCTTCACTTACCTCGCCGAGCACAACTTCCCGGCCACCGTGCACGCCGGCGAGGCAGCGGGGCTGGAGAGCATCCAGTCCGCCCTTGTGGACGGCCGCGCGTTGCGCCTCGGGCACGGCGTGCGGATCGCGGAAGACATCAGTGTCGAATTCGAGGACGCCGACCAAGATTCCGACGACGACGCCGAAGACACCGTAGGAATGGTCACCCTGGGTGAAGTGGCGGGCTGGGTCCGCGACCGCGGGATCGCATTGGAGATCTGCCCGTCGTCCAACCTCCAGACCGGAGCGATCGCGAACTTCGGCGAAGGCATCGAGAACCACCCGCTGGACATGCTCTACCAATTGGGCTTCAACGTGACCATCAACACGGACAACCGGCTCATGAGCGGAGTGACCCTGACAGAGGAATTCGAACTGCTCGTCGAGACCTTCGACTACGACCTCGACGATCTCCTCGAACTGACCCTGAACGCAGCCGAATCCTCCTTCTTGCCGCTGGACGAAAAAGAGGCCCTGGTGGAGTACATCAACGACACCTACGCCAACCTTGCCTAGCGGGCATTCAGGTGCACAGGGCGCAGCCGTAGCCGCGCTTGTCCAGACCATCGCGTCCCTTCGCGAACATTGCCCTTGGATGGGGGCCTTGACGCACGAATCGCTCGTGGAGTACCTGATCGAGGAAGCCTACGAAGTGGTTGATTCGATCGAGGCCGGTTCCCGGGGCGGTTCCGAGTCCGGTTCCGAAAGCGCCGGTTTCGCCGATGAACTCCGCGGCGAGCTGGGCGATGTACTGCTCCAAGTAGTACTTCACGCCCGGCTCGCCGAGGAGCGCGGCCAGTTCGCGTTCGACGACGTTGCCCGGACCATTACGGAGAAGATGATCCGGCGCAATCCGCACGTCTTCAGACCGGACGGAACGTTGCAGGACTCCTTTCCGGCTACGGTCGAAGAGATCGTCGAGAAGTGGGATGCCGTCAAAAAGGCCGAAAAGCCTGGACGGACAGATCCATTCGAAGGCATACCACCCCATCTCCCGGCGCTGGCGCTGGCACAGAAATCCCTCGACCGGGCCGATCGGGCGGCGCGTTCCGGCGTCGTCGGGCACCCCCGCCCGGACGTTGTCCCGGCGGAGGTTCCCAGCTCCGAAGGCGACCTCGGCGACCTCCTGCTCGCCGTCGTCGCAGGCGCGCGGGAGAAAGGCCTCGACGCCGAACGGGCGTTGCGCGGCGCGGTTCGCCGCTACCAACAAAATGGAAGCGAAACCGCATAGAAGCCACACGAAAGGCCCGGGTCCGTCGCCGTTCCGTAACGTTGGCCCGTCTCGACTAGGCTAGTGGCGACGAGGACGTCGAGAAGTTCCCTCTAGATTCCCAGTAAATCGCTTCACCATAAGGAGCAGTCCATGGCGCTTATCGATGCCATCCACGCCCGCGAGATCCTTGACTCCCGCGGAAACCCGACAGTAGAAGTTGAAGTTCTGCTTTCCGATGGCCAGATCGGCCGCGCGGCAGTTCCGTCCGGCGCATCCACCGGCGAACACGAGGCCGTTGAACTGCGCGACGGCGACAAGGGCCGCTACCTCGGCAAGGGCGTCCAGAAGGCCGTTGACGCGGTCATCGACGAAATCGCCCCGGCTCTGATCGGCTTCGACGCAACGGACCAGCGCAGCATCGACCAGGCCATGATCGACCTCGACGGCACGGCCAACAAGGGCAAGCTCGGCGCCAACGCCATCCTCGGTGTTTCCCTCGCCGTGGCCAACGCCGCAGCCGCTTCCGCGGACCTGCCCCTCTACAAGTACTTGGGCGGCCCGAACGCCCACGTCCTGCCCGTCCCGCTGATGAACATCCTCAACGGTGGCTCGCACGCCGACTCCGACGTCGACATCCAGGAATTCATGATCGCCCCGATCGGCGCCGAGACCTTCTCCGAGGGCCTCCGCTGGGGCGTTGAGGTCTACCACAACCTCAAGTCCGTCCTGCACGCCAAGGGCCTCTCCACCGGCCTCGGCGACGAAGGCGGCTTCGCACCGAACCTGCCGTCCAACCGTGCCGCACTGGACCTGATCCAGGAAGCCATCAAGAACGCCGGCTACACCCCGGGCCAGGACATCGCCCTGGCGCTGGACGTCGCTTCCTCCGAGTTCTACAAGGACGGCGCTTACCAGTTCGAAGGCAAGGCCCTCTCGGCCGCCGAGATGAGCGCCTACTACGCAGAACTCGTTGCCGACTACCCGCTGGTCTCCATCGAAGACCCGCTGGACGAGAACGACTGGGAAGGCTGGAAGACCCTCACCGACACGATCGGCGACAAGGTCCAGCTGGTTGGTGACGACCTCTTCGTGACCAACCCCGAGCGCCTGCAGCAGGGCATCGACGCCGCCACGGCGAACTCCCTGCTCGTCAAGGTCAACCAGATCGGTTCCCTGACCGAAACCCTGGACGCCGTTTCCCTGGCCCAGCGTTCCGGCTACACCACCATCACCTCGCACCGCTCCGGCGAAACCGAGGACACCACCATCGCTGACATCGCCGTTGCCACCAACGCGGGACAGATCAAGACCGGTGCCCCGGCCCGCTCCGAGCGCGTCGCGAAGTACAACCAGCTGCTGCGCATCGAAGAAGAACTCGACGACGCCGCACGCTACGCCGGCCGCAGCGCTTTCCCGCGTTTCAAGGGCTAGTGTCCGCGTAAACGCCTGACCGGTGGCTATGGTGGAAAGACCATAGCCACCGGTTCCGTTTAAGGAAGCGCGCTTGCACTTCGGCGAACCGCTGGCCCGAAGGCACGCGACGAGCAGCAACCCGCCAGGAAAACACCGGGCATTACAGGAGTGTCATGGCAACCCGCCGTCCCAAGGTCCCCCGGGCAGACGCCCTCGGAGGTGCGCCCCTAAAGAACCCCGACGGCGGCCACGTCATCCGTGCCGAATTCGGCGAGTCCCGCAAGGCGGCTACCGGCCAGCACGAGGCCCCGGCCTCAGCGGGAGCGAAGGGATCAGCCAGCGCCGCTTCCAAGAACGGAGGCGCGTCCAAGAACGGAGCCGCTTCCCACAGCGGAGCCACTGGGACATCCGCCGGGCGCGGCCGCACGGGAGATTCCGCAAGTTCCAAGGCTTCCCATAAACCGGCATCCTCCGGCGGGGACCCAGGCGCTGGCAGGCCGGTTCCCGCGAGGGCTTTTTCCGGCCGGATGCTCGCCCTGGCGGTGGTGATGATCGCGATCACCGTCATGCTCGCGCCCACGGTCAAGATCTGGCTCGAGCAGAAAGCGGAAATCTCGGGCCTCCAGGCCGATATCGCGAGTCAACAGGCGGAGCAGGCCGACCTGCGCAAGCAGATCACGCGCTGGCAGGATCCCAATTACGTGAAACAGCAGGCCCGGGACCGCATTAACATGGTTATGCCGGGTGAAGCCGGTTATTGGGTGTTCGGCGGCGACGATTCCGCCGGCACACCGGGTGGACGCACCGCCTCAGGCGCTTCGGGGACCCCTTCCAATCTGCCGTGGGTGGATGGGCTGTGGGATTCGATCGTACGCTCGGCAACAGACTAGACGCGGCGCCCGCCGCCGTCGCGCTTTGAACAGACGCGACCCAACAGGGCAGGAAGGACGGCAGCGCCAGTGGAAGAAAACCCGGCACTTGCCTCGCAGGAGTCCCGCAAGCCAACAGCCCACGATCTCGATGTCTTGAGCCGCCAGCTCGGCCGGCCCGTGCGTGACGTCGTCGAAATCCCGGCGCGTTGCGTGTGCGGCAATCCCTTGGTGGCGGCTACGGCACCGCGGTTGAGCAACGGCACCCCGTTTCCCACCACGTTCTACTTGACGCACCCCGTCATCACCTCTGCGGTCTCCCGTTTGGAAGCCGGCGGCCTCATGAATTACATGAACGACCGCTTGGCGGCGGACGAATCCTTGGCGGCCGCCTACCGTGACGCCCACGACGCCTACTTGCGGGCGCGCGACGAGATCGCTGCCCGCGTAGGGACCGGGGATGTTCCCGAGATCGCGGGCGTTTCCGCCGGCGGCATGCCCACCCGCGTCAAGTGCCTGCACGTCCTGGTGGGCCACTCACTGGCGGCGGGGCCGGGGGTGAACCCGCTCGGCGACGAAGCCATCGAAGCCATAAAGGAATGGTGGACCGTGGACCGCTGCTATTGCGAAGGCGCCTGGGACAGCGCGGGGGAGGCACCCTCGAAGGACCTCAGCCGCCACGGCCCGCAAGGCCTCCCGGACATCGTGGGCCGGCCGGCACCCGTCCGAAAATCGCAGCATGCCGTTGCCAACGGTACCGACACCCCGGAGCAGTACGCATGAACCGCGTAGCCGCCATCGATTGCGGTACCAACTCGATCCGCCTCCTCATCGCTGACGCAGACGACGCCGGCTCGCACGCGCCGCTTCGGGACATCGTGCGTGAAATGCGCGTCGTGCGCCTCGGCCAAGGTGTGGACGCCACTGGCGAATTGGCGCCCGGAGCCCTCGAACGCACCTTCGCGGCGGCCGGCGACTACGCCGACCTGATCCGCCACCACAGGGCCGGACGCATCCGTTTCGTGGCAACGTCCGCCAGCCGGGATGCCCGTAACAGGGACGTCTTCGTGGACGGGATCCGTTCGTTGCTTGGCGTCGAACCGGAGGTCATCTCCGGCGACGAAGAAGCGTCATTGTCCTTCGCCGGAGCAAGCAGCGTCCTCCCGCCGAGCGGCAACGACGCCGTGCTGGTGGTGGACCTTGGGGGAGGGAGCACCGAGTTCGTCCTCGGAGACGACGACGGCGTCATTGCGGCGAAGTCCGTCGACATCGGCTGCGTCCGGCTCACCGAACGGCACCTCCATAGCGACCCCCCGACGCCGGCGGAACTCGCCGCCGCGGAAGCCGACGTCGATGCCGCCATCGACCTGGCGAACCGCACCGTCCCGCTGAACCAGGCCACCGCCGTCGTGGGCGTTGCCGGGACCATCACTACCATCACAGCTCATGCGCTGGGACTGAGCGAATACGATCCCGCAGCGATCCACGGGGCGAGCCTCGACCTTGACACCATTTGCGACGCCGCTACGAGCCTGATCGAGATGACCCGCGAAGAGCGCGCGCGGTTGCCGTACATGCACCCGGGCCGCGTGGACGTCATCGGCGCCGGAGCGCTTGTGTGGCGCCGCATCCTCCAGCGACTGGCTGAGCTGAGCGATGGCGCGATCAGTGAAGCGACCTCAAGCGAGCACGACATCCTCGATGGCATCGCGCTGAGTATTCGCTGATGGCCCGCGGACTCCAGCGCGGCAACCGTCACCAGCCACGGAGCTGCCCTCGTCGGCGTTTCCGGGCGGCCGCGGCTGCGCTGGCTGCGGTCCTGGCCGGAGGGAGCCTGGCCGGGGGGTTGATCTTCGCGCCGTCCGCATTCGCCGACTCCTGGCGGGACAAGGAATACTGGCTCAACGAATACGGCATCTCCGCTGCCTGGCAAGTGTCCAAGGGCGCGGGCGTGAAAGTCGCCATCATCGACAGCGGCGTGGACGGCCAGCATCCGGACCTCAAAGGCGCAGTAGTCGGCGGAACCGACGCGTCAGGGGCCGGCAGCCCGGACGGGCAGAAGAGTATCGGTTCCAAGCCCGAGCACGGGACACTCGTTGCCACGCTCCTGGCCGGGCGCGGGCACACTCCGCCGAGCCCGTCAGGCGCTCCGGCATCGCCTTCTCCCGCAGCCGGCTCCATCGGGCCCGACGGCATTGTCGGCGTCGCGCCCGAAGCCCAGATTTTGTCGGTGTCGGCCTGGCTCGGTTCGCCGAATCCCGCTGGCAAGACGGACCAGGAACAGATTCCCGAGGCCGTGCGCTGGGCCGTGGACAACGGCGCCAAGGTCATCAATATTTCCTTGGGGAGCACCTCGCCGGAGTGGCCGCAAAGCTGGGATGCCGCCTTCCTCTACGCCGAGCAGAAGGACGTCGTGATTGTCGCTGCGGCCGGTAACCGAATCGCGGGCAACGTCCAGGTGGGCGCACCAGCGACCATTCCCGGCGTCCTGACCGTCGCGGGGCTTGACCGGAACCGTACCGCCAGCGTCGATGCCTCGTCGCAAGGGATAAGCATCGGGGTCTCGGCCCCATCGGAACAACTCGTGGGCGGTCTCCCCGGGGGCAGCTACGAAGACTGGGCGGGAACGTCCGGTTCGGCGCCGATCGTGTCCGGAGTCGCTGCCCTCATCCGTTCCAAATGGCCTACGATGAGCGCCAAGCAGGTCATCAACCGCATCGTGTCTACGGCCCAGGACGCCGGCGCTCCGGGCAGGGATCCCATTTACGGCTTCGGCATCCTGAACGCCGAAGCCGCGCTCAAGGCCGACGTACCGGAGACCCAGACGAATCCCTTGGGCTCGATAGCGGACTGGATCCGGGTCCATCGCCGGGGAGACCTAAGCACTCCCACACCGTTGCCGACCACCGAAGTAAGCAGTTCCATACCTCCTTTGCCCGACCCTACCGTACCTGTGGCGAAGGCGCCGTCCGAGGCGGATACTACGGTTCCGGCCGCCGTCGTCGTTGGTTTTGGAGCCCTGTTCATTGCGATCCTTGCCGGTGCGACGTTCCAATTGCGGCGGGCTTATCGGGCGCCCCCGAAGCCGGTGGAGGCGACGGAATCGGGCGAGGTGGAAGTCGTGGATCCGAGTCCGCCGAAATAGCGTTCGCGGCATTGGCGTGAGACTTGGGAATTAGCTAGTGAAGATTTTCACAAAGTGCTGTACCCTAGTGATATGACCACGCCTGAGCTTATTGACCGTCCCCGTGTCCTTGTTGTCGGCGGCGGGTACGTCGGCCTGTACGTAGCCCTCAAGCTGCAGAAGAAGATCGCCAACGCCGGCGGAATCGTCACCGTCGTTGACCCGCTTCCCTACATGACCTACCAGCCCTTCCTCCCCGAGGTGGCCGGCGGAAACATCGAGGCGCGCCACGCCGTTGTCTCCCACCGCCAGCACCTCAAGCAGACGGAGCTGATCCAGGGCCGCGTCACCAGCATCGACCACCAGAACCGCACCGCGGTTGTGGCTCCGGCTGACGGGGGCGAGCCTTTCGAGGTTCCGTACTTCGACGTCGTGGTTTCCGCGGGCGCCATCACCCGCACGTTCCCCATCAAGGGCCTCGCGGACGAAGGCATCGGCCTGAAGACCATCGAAGAAGCTGTGGCACTGCGCAACAAGGTCCTGGAGCGCATCGAGGTTGCCTCCACCATGACGGATCCTGCCGAACGCACCCGGGCGCTGACCTTCGTGGTTGTGGGCGGCGGTTTTGCCGGCATCGAGTGCATCACCGAAATGGAAGACCTGGCCCGCGCCGCCGTCAAGAACAACGCGCGCATCCGCCAGGAAGAAGTCCGCTTCGTCCTCGTCGAAGCCATGGGCCGCATCATGCCCGAGGTCACCGCACAGCAGGCCGAGTGGGTTGTGGGACACCTGCGCAGCCGTGGCATCGAGGTCCTGCTCAACACCTCGCTCGACAACGCCGAGGGCAGCCTCAAGCTCATCAACCTGCCGGACAAGACTCCTGCCCAGGAATTCGAAGCAGACACCCTCGTGTGGACTGCGGGCGTCCAGGCCAACCCGATGATCCGCTCCACCGACTTCCCGCTCGAACCGCGCGGCCGTGTCCGCGTCCTTCCGGACCTGCGCATCGCCGGTGACGAAGGCATCATCGACAACGCCTGGGCCGCTGGCGACATCGCCGCTGTTCCGGACCTCACGGGCAAGGGCCTGCCGGACGGTACCTGCGTTCCCAACGCCCAGCACGCCCTTCGCCAGGCCAAGCGCCTCGCGAAGAACCTGTGGGCATCCCGCTGGGACAAGCCGATGGCCGACTACAAGCACAAGAACCTCGGTGCTGTTGCCGGCTTCGGCGAGTGGAAGGGCGTTGCCAACATCAACCTCTTCGGCCGTATCGGCCTCAAGGGCGGCCTCGCCTGGCTGGCACACCGTGGTTACCACGGCCTGGCCATCCCCACGGGCGAGCGCAAGGTCCGCGTAATCTTCAACTGGCTTTTGGGCATGACCATGGGTCGCGACACCACCCAGTTGCTGGACCTGGACAACCCGCGCGGCGCCTTCGTCGCCGCTGCAACCCCGGCTCCCAAGCCGGCAGCAGCTCCGGCGCCCGCGCCGGCTGCCGAGTCCAAGGACCCGGTAGCGGCCAGCGCCAAGTAGCACCACCCAAAGCAGTCCCGACGACGGCGACCGTTCCCCTGAAGGGGCGGTCGCCGTCGTCGTCCCCGGAGTTTGTGTACAGATAACGCCCTTAAAACCTCTCCATAAGGGCGTTACGTGTACACAATCTCTGCCTAAACTTGGCACCATGGCAGGCGAAAGCGATCTGACGACCCTCCTCACGTCCATGCACCCGGCGCTTCGCGACGGCGACTACGTGTACGCCTTGTGGCCGCACGGCAAGCCCTTGGAAGGCCAAGTTGAGGCCGCCGTCCGGGAGGCAGAAGGCTTGACCGTGGTGCTGCATCGCGAAGAAGCCGAGAGACTGGGCGTGTCGTACGATTTCGTCGCGGCCTGGATCACCCTCCAAATCCACTCGGCACTGGACGCCGTCGGCCTGACCGCGGCTGTGAGTTCCGCGCTGACCGCCGCCGGTATCAGCTGCAATGTGCTGGCGGGATTCCACCACGACCATTTGCTGGTTCCGGCCGACCAGTCCGGACACGCGATGGCCGTCCTGGAACTCTTGGCGCAAGGCGTCGTGCTGCGGACGGAAAAGCCGTCCGACCGCGAGCACGTCCTGGCATTGACAGCCTCTGCCTTCTCGGTCAGCCCCGTTACTGGCCTGCCGGTGGAAGGGTCGCCCGAGGAGGTGAAGTTGTTGCGGGAGTTGTTCGACTCCGATGACTACCTTCCGGACTTCAGCATCGTGGCCGAGATCGGGGGCGACGTCGTAGGGCACGTCATCAGCACGCGGGGATGGATCGGCGAGCTCGGACTCTTGGGCCTGGGCCCCATCAGCGTGCAGCCACACTTGCAACGGCGCGGCATCGGATCCGCACTCTTGCGCGAGACGGCCCGCCGGGCCGACCGGGCGGGGGAGCCGGGCATCGCCCTGCTTGGCAGCACCGCTTACTACCCGCGCTTCGGCTACGTTCCCGCGGCGACGCTGGGGATCGAGGCTCCCGATCCCGCGTGGGGGGATCACTTTCAGTTGTTGCCGTTGAAAGCATGGCCCGACGGCGTGAAGGGCACCTTCCGCTATGCCCCGCCTTTCCACGCAGGCTGACGAGCAACACTCCCGGGGACAGGCTGGGTTACGATTGTCCGGGCGCCCCAGTAGCCCAATCGGCAGAGGCAGCGGACTTAAAATCCGCTCAGTCCGGGTTCGAGTCCCGGCTGGGGCACAAAATTTACCTGCGGTTCACACGGTGAATTCCCCCTGCCTCCTTTAGCCGACCGTTACACGATCCTGACCTGCAAATATGTGTTGTGGGACACATATTTGGTAGTACGCTCATGGAACATGTTCGAAGTGAAACCCGCTTCGGGCGAATGACCACGAATCACATGCGGCGCGGAGGTTATTTATGTACGGGAAGAAAGTCATTTCGGCGATAGCGACGACGGCCGCCCTCGGGATGTTGGTTGCTGGCTGCGCGAACCAGTCCGGTCCTAGCAATACGGAATCTTCGGGGAGCAGCAGCAGGGTCAACATTCCTTCGATTTCCAAGGTCGACGTTCCCGCCGATGCTGTACTACCCGCGGGCGACGGCAAGGGAACGTGCCCGTCAACCACCACCATTGCTTATGCCGGTGCCGAGACCGGACCCAACGCCCAGTTGGGCATCAACATCTTCAACGGCATCCAGTTGGCCATCAACCAGCACAACGCTGCCAACCCTGGCTGCCAGGTCCAATTCAAGAAGTTCGATACTGAAGGCGACCCGAACAAGGCCACGGGTCCGGTAACGCAGATCGTTTCCGAACCGGACATCATCGGCGTTGTGGGTTTGCCCTTCTCCGGTGAGTCCAAAGCGACCGGCAATATTTTCGAGCAGAAGGGCCTGGTGCACATCACGCCGTCGGCCACCAACCCGAGCCTGACCAAGAACGGCTGGACGACCTTCTTCCGAGCCCTCGGCAATGACGCCGTCCAGGGACCTGCGGCAGCCAAATTCCTCACGGACAAGCTGCAGGCCAAGAAGGTCTACCTGGTCCAGGATGATTCCGACTACGGCATCGGCCTGGGAACCACCACGTCCCAGGCACTCGGTTCCGCCATGGTCGGTTCGGACAAGGTAATCACCGGCCAGAAGGACTTCTCGGCCGTCATCTCCAAGATCATGAACGCGAAGGCAGACACCGTCTACTACGCCGGCTACTACGCAGAAGCCGCACCGTTCGACCAGCAGCTGGTTGGCAAGGGATTCACGGGATCGTTCGTTGGCCCTGACGGCGTGAAGGATGACCAGTTCATCAAGCAGGCAGGCGACGCGTCGTCGAACGCCTACTTCACCTGCCCCTGCATCCCGGGCGAGTTGATCCCGAGCTTCGAGTCCGAATACAAGAAGCTGGCCAACGCCGAGCCCGGAACCTACTCCATTGAAGGTTACGACGCTGTGACTGTCCTGCTCTCCGGCATCGACAAGGGCAAGCAGACTCGTCCCGACCTTCTGTCCTGGGTAAAGTCCTACGACGCGGACGGACTGTCAAAGCACTACAAGTGGGATTCCACCGGTGAACTGGCCACCCCGGATGTCTACGGCTACAAGGTCGAGAACGGCAAGATCGTCCCGATCGGCGTCATCGGCAAGTAGAGACATAGGCCGTCTGAATGCTGGGGGTTGGCATCCGTGCGGACCCCCAGCATTTTTTTGACTACATCAGGAAGTGCCCATGATTAGTGAAGTAATTCCCACCTTGCTCCATTCCGTGCCTATGGACGACACGTGGATCACCTTTGATGTCAACTCGTTCACCCAGAACTTTTGGAGCTCCACTTTTGACGGGTTCACCTTCGGCGCAATTTATGCCCTGGTGGCCCTTGGCTACACGCTTGTCTACGGTGTTTTGAACCTCATCAACTTCGCCCACTCCGAGGTGTTTATCACGGGTTGCTACGGCGTGTTCTTTACGCTGAGCGCCCTCAATTTCGGGCCATCCGCACCGCACCTTGCCTTTTGGGCGATCGTCGGAAACCTTATCCTCGCGCTCGTCGTCGCAATTATTGCTTCCGCATTGATGGCCGTGGTGGTTGAACGCGTTGCATACAAACCATTGAGAACCCGAAAAGCTCCCCGATTGGCCTTCTTGATTACGGCCATCGGGGTTTCCTTTGCCATTCAGTACACCATTTATTGGTGGCGCGGCCCCAGCCCCGAAGCGGCCTTGACAATGTTCCGGCCGATACCGATTTTCGATGTTTTCGGGACAATTGTCGATTCCCAGCAAGTGGTCATCGTCATCGCTGCCATCATTTTGATGATCGCCACCGACCAGTTCATCCGGCGCTCCCGCACGGGCCGCGGAATCCGCGCAGTGGCGCAGGATCCGGACACTGCCACGCTAATGGGGGTCAACAAGGAAAAGATCATTGTCACCACGTTCATTATCGGGGGAATCCTCGCAGGCGCGGCGGCATTGTTCTATGTCATGAAAATCCCGTCGGGCGTGCAGTACAACGGCGGCTTCATCCTCGGCGTCAAAGCCTTCGCGGCCGCGGTCCTTGGCGGCATCGGCAACGTCCGGGGCGCCTTGCTGGGCGGTCTGTTGATCGGACTGATCGGAAACTACGGCCAGGTCCTCCTGGGCAGTTCGCAATGGACGGACGTTGTCGCCTTCGTGGTTTTGGTTCTGGTTTTGATCGTTCGCCCCGAAGGTATCCTTGGCAGCTCGCTAGGAAAGAGCAAGGCATGAGCACAACAGACGGCCCCACACTTATGCCGGACGACGCCGCGGCCCAGGATATCGCGGACCGCGAAGCCAAAGGGCGGCAGCGCAAAGGCTGGTTCCCGGGCCTCGGCGACAAATGGAATGCGCTTCCGCGCCATATCCAATGGCTGATCCTGATCGTCGTGGTTGTCATTGCGTACTTGCTTCCGATCCTCAATCCGCCGTTGATCACCACGGATCCCGGCAACAACTGGCAAATCGCCTTGGCGCAAATGTCCGTGTACGCATTGGTTGCCGTGGGCCTGAATGTCGTGGTCGGTTATGCGGGCCTCCTGGACTTGGGGTATGTGGCATTCTTCGCCCTCGGTTCCTATACGGCGGCGATGTTCACGAGTCCCGACTCGCCCTACGTGCACATTCCCTACCTGTGGACACTGCCTTTGGCGATGGCGATCACGATGTTCTTCGGCGTACTCCTTGGTGTGCCTACCCTTCGCCTCCGCGGTGACTACCTGGCAATCGTCACGCTTGGGTTCGGCGAGATCGTGCGCATCCTCGCGACCATCATCCCGGCGATGAAGGGCCAGGTCGGCTTCCAAAACGTAGGCCACCCACCCGGAACGGACTCCAGCGGCCAGCCGATCTTCCTGAACTCGAACGGAACCCCGTGGTACTGGTTCACGCTGTCAGTGATCATCATTGTGCTCCTTGCCGCCGGAAACTTGGAGCGCAGCCGGGTTGGACGGGCATGGATCGCCATCCGCGAGGACGAGGACGCCGCCGAAATCATGGGCGTTCCCACCTTCAAATACAAGGTGTGGGCATTTGCCATCGGCGCATCCGTCGGTGGTTTGTCCGGCGCTTTGTTTGCCGGCCAGGTCGGGTTCGTGAACAACCAGAAATTCGATATCGCCACCTCCATCCTGTTCGTCGCCGCCGTCGTGATGGGGGGTACTGGAAATAAGGTGGGTGCGCTTCTTGGGGGTTCCCTCGTGGCCTACATTCCTCTCCGGTTCACGGCGATTGCAGAATTCAAGTATTTGATCTTCGGAGCGGCCTTGGTGCTGATCATGATCTTCCGCCCGGGGGGACTCCTGCCGGCTCGCCAGAGCCTCCTGGCGTATGGTCGCTTGGCGTACAACAAGGTCAAGGGTGCTTTGGGTGGTAATACCGTTCCCGGGCCGACCAAGACCCGGCCACCTGGACAAGTAGCCACCGAACCTGCGAAGGGAGCCGGCAATGAGTGAAGCAATCGAGCCGGAAATCGACGTCGACGCCCTCAAGGAGCAGGGTGTGGACCTTGAGGTCGCGGAAAAGGTTGCACCGGAGCGCGATATCGTCACCAAGGTAGGCGAGGCCCTGGTCCAAGTGCAGAACCTCACCATCAAGTTCGGCGGCCTGACAGCCCTGGACAATGTCACGTTCGATATCAACCGCGGTGAAATCCTTGGCCTGATCGGTCCCAACGGCGCCGGTAAGACCACGTGCTTCAACGCCATGACCGGGGTATACAAACCGACGGCAGGGAAAGTCCTGCTTGAGGGGAAGCTGCTCAACGGATTGCCGCAACACAAGATCACCAGGCGCGGCCTCGCCAGGACTTTCCAGAACATCCGGCTCTTCGGCGAGATGACGGCCTTGGAGAACGTCGTGGTTGGCTTGGACGCCCGGCACCGAACGAGTGTTGGAGGTGCCTTGTTTCGCCTGCCCAGCCATGTTCGGGAGGAAAAGACGGCCATTGAGCGGGGAATGGCATTGCTCGAATTCGTCGGGATCGCCGACCACGCGCATTTCCTGTCCCGGCACTTGCCCTATGGATACCAGCGCCGCCTGGAAATCGCCCGGGCGCTCGCAACGGACCCCAAGGTCCTTTGCCTGGACGAACCGGCGGCCGGCTTCAATCCTGCGGAAAAAGAGGAACTTATGTCCCTCATCCGAACAATTCGCGATGACGGATACACGGTTCTGCTCATTGAGCACGACATGAAGTTGGTCATGGGCGTCACGGACCGGATCGTGGTCCTGGAGTTCGGAAAGAAGATCGCCGACGACGTGCCCAAGGTTATTCGCGATGACCCCAAGGTCATTTCCGCCTATCTCGGGGAGCCTGAAGATGACGTTGCTTGAGCTGAAGAACGTTTCCGTCCACTACGGCCGGATCCAAGCCATTTCCAACATGTCCTTCAGTGTCGAAGAGGGCGAAATCGTCTCGCTCATCGGTGCCAACGGAGCGGGAAAGACAACCACCATGCGGACCATCTCGGGTTTGCTCCACCCGTCGTCGGGATCCATCACGTTCGGGGGCAAGGACATCACCCGCATGAAGGCGCATGTCCGCGTCATGCAGGGAATTTCCCAGGCTCCCGAGGGCCGCGGGATTTTCCCCGGCATGACCGTAATGGAGAACCTTGACATGGGCTCCTATGGCCGCAAGGACCGGACCAAGATATCGGAGGACCTCGAGCGGGTTTTCGATCTTTTTCCCCGGTTGAAGGAGCGCGCCCGGCAGTTCGGTGGAACCATGAGCGGTGGCGAGCAGCAAATGCTCGCAATTGGCAGGGCGTTGATGTCCAATCCGAAATTGCTGCTGTTGGATGAACCGTCCATGGGCCTTGCCCCGCAGTTCATCCGGCAGATCTTCAAGATCGTCAGCGAAATCAACAACCAGGGCACCACGGTGCTTTTGGTCGAACAAAATGCCAACCAGGCCCTGGCCCGGGCCAACCGGGCATTTGTCCTTGAGACCGGGTCGATCACGCATAGCGGCACCGGCAAGGAATTGCTTGCGAATCCGGTGATCAAGGAAGCCTACTTGGGCGTCGGATAAGAGACCGTGCCGGCGTCCCGGTCTCAATGTGGGGACGCCGGCACAGAACCGATGGAACTATTCGGGCGGTCCGAGCGTAGGAATTGGTAGCGTGAACTATCACTTCGCACCCAAACCAAGAAGGACATCCATCATGGCACTCGGCGGCAACCCGATCTTCAACGGAAAGAGTTTCCGTGGAGCCACACAGGCACCGCGTGTTCCCAGTTATCCTCAAAGCCAGCCCGGATACGGCCAGCCCCAGTACGGTCAACAGCAGTACGGTCAGCCCCAGTACGGTGAGCCGGCCTGGTCAACGCAGCAGATGAGCAGCGACCAGCTGCAGCAGATGTACAAGATGTACAACCGGCCTTCCGCCGGCCCGGCCGAGACAGGCCGGATGACTTTCGACGACGTCATCGTCAAGACGGCGGCTTGCCTCGCTGTCTTGCTGATCGGCGCGGCCATCAGCCTGTTCGTCGCACCTGGCACGTCCAGCCTTTTGATGGTGGTCGGTGCGTTGGGCGGCTTCGTTTTGGCCATGGTCAACACCTTCAAGAAGCAGCCGTCGCCGGCCTTGATCCTTGGCTACGCCGGGCTGGAGGGGTTGTTCCTCGGTGGCCTCACGCGGTTCCTGGACGCCTTGTACCCGGGCGTCGGCCTGCAGGCCGTGATCGGAACCCTCGCCGTCTTCGGCGTGACCCTTGCGCTTTTCAAGAGCGGTAAGGTGCGCGCCACGCCCAAGGCGATGCGGTTCTTCATGATTGCGATGCTCGGGTACCTCGTTTTCGCGGTGATCAACATGGTCATGGTGTGGACCGGCGTCGTGAATTCACCGTTCGGCCTGGGCACCAGCGTCCACATTTTCGGCATTCCGCTCGGTGTTTTCATCGGTCTCCTGGCCATCGGCCTGGCTGCCTTCTCCCTGGTCATGGACTTCACGAGCATTGAGCAGGGTGTCCTGCAGGGTGCTCCGGAACGGTACTCCTGGACGGCAGCGTTCGGCCTGACCGTCACGCTTGTGTGGCTGTATGTGGAGATCATCCGCCTGCTGGCGATCCTGCGAGGCGACGACTAACTCCGAAGGGCGGGCTAGGAAAGGCGCTCGAAGACCACAGCCATGCCTTGCCCGCCGCCGACGCACAGGGTCGCGAGTCCCAAGGTGCCGTCGCGTTCGCGCAAGCCGTTGAGCAAGGTGGTGGTCATGCGGGCTCCGGTCATCCCGAAGGGGTGGCCGAGGGCGATCGCGCCGCCGTGGACGTTAAGCTTCTCGGGATCGATGCCGAGTTCGCGGGCGCTCGCCACCACCTGCACGGCGAATGCCTCGTTGAGTTCAACGAGGTCGATATCGGCCATCGTCAGTCCGGCGGAGGCGAGCGCGCGGCGGGACGACTCTACCGGACCCATGCCCATGAGTTCGGGGGAGAGTGCGCTGACGCCGGTGGATACAATGCGGGCCAGGGGTTGCAGGCCAAGTTCCCGGGCACGGGAGTCGCTCATGACCACGACGGCGGCAGCCCCGTCGTTGAGCGGGCAGGCGTTCCCCGCGGTGACGGTCCCTTGGGGCCGGAAAACGGGCTGCAAGGCCGAGACCGCCTCAAGGGTGACGCCTGCCCGGGGCGAATCGTCGCGATCCATCACGGTGCCGTCCTTGCGTTCGTACGGCGTGATCTCCCGGGCATAGAAGCCTGAAGCAATGGCAGCTTCGGTGCGGTTCTGGCTGAGCACGGCCCACTCGTCCTGCTCTGCCCGGCTGATCCCCTTGCTTGTGGCAACGTTTTCCGCGGTCTGTCCCATCGCGATGTAGACGTCCGGCATCCTGCCGCCCCAGCGCGGATCGGTCCACGGCGTGTTGGAGGCGGCTCGGGCGGCGGTGCGTGCCCGGGCCGTGGCGAAGAGGGGATTATGGACGCTGGTATCGGTCTCGCCGGCGCCCACCCAGTTCTGGTAGCGCGAGACCGATTCGACCCCCGCTGCCACGAAGGCGTTGCCTTCCCCGGACTTGATCGCATGGAACGCCATCCGCAGGGTCTGGAGGCTCGACGCGCAGAACCGGTTGATGGTGGCCGCGGGGACGGTGTCCAGCCCGGCGAGGACAGTGACCACGCGGGCCATGTTCGATCCCGCCTCGCCGCTGGGTTCGGCGCATCCGAGGTAGAAGTCGTCCAGGCCGCGCCCGTCTGCCGCGCCGGGATCGAACGCCGGGATCCTGGCCAACGCGGCGGTCACCATGGCTACCGCGAGGTCGTCGGGGCGTTCGTCCTTGAGGGAGCCTTTGAACGCCCGGCCAATCGGGCTCCTGGCGGTTGACACGATGACGGCCTCAGTCATAGGCCCAGCTTACGCCCGGGACAGGTGGCCGCATCGCGCTGAATCGGCCGGCGGTGCGGCGCTCAGATCAGGCGTGTGGCGCCCGCTGCGGGGACCACCGTGAAGATGTCCGGCGTCGTGAATCCGGCCGCTTCAAAGGCGCGTACGACGGCGTCACGCACCTCCTGCTCGTGCCGTACCGGGGTGAGCGCGATGGCTGAGCCGCCGAAGCCCCCGCCGGTCATCCGGGCTCCGATGGCGCCGTGCGCGCGGGATGTGTCCACGGCAAGGTCCAGTTCCGGGCAGGAGATCTCGAAATCGTCCCGCATGGAGGCATGGCTCGCGTCGAGCAGCAGGCCGATATGACCGGGGCCGTCCGAGGTAAGGCGCTCAACCGTTTGGAGTACGCGGTCGTTCTCGGTTACTACGTGGCGGACGCGCCGGAACGTCGTCTCGTCAAGCAGTCCGCTGGCTTCCTCGAGGTCGCCGATGCCGACGTCGCGAAGCGATGAAACTCCCAGGACCTCGGCGCCCAATTCGCAGGATTCGCGCCTGGACGCGTAGCCGCCGTCGGCATGGGAATGGGAGACCTTGGTGTCGATGACGAGCAACACGAGCCCGGCGTCTTCAGCGTCGAACGGGACCAATTGGATGCTTTGGTCCCGGCAATCCAGGAAGACGGCATGACCGGCGGAGCCGCGGAGCGACGCGGACTGGTCCATGATTCCGGTGGGAGCGCCGACGAATTCGTTTTCGGCCCGCTGCGTTTCCAGCACCATGTCTTCTGCCCTGAGGCCGGCTTCCTTGAGCTCGTTGAGGGCCAGGATAACGGCGCTTTCAATGGCGTGGGAAGAGGAGAGCCCCGCACCGAGGGGCACGTCGGAGTCCAGGAGCAGGTCGAAGCCGGGGACCTCGATCCCGCGCTGTTGGAGGGCCCAGGCCACGCCGAGGGGGTATTTCGTCCAGCCTTTGGCGGAGCCTGGAACCAGCGCCGCGGCGTCTGCCTCGACGAGGCCTTGCGCGCCGAAGGTGGAAAGGAGCCGGATCTGCGAATCCCCGCGCAAGCGCAAGGCGACCTTCGCCGTCTTGTCGATCGCGAAAGGCAACACGAAACCCTCGTTGTAATCGGTGTGCTCACCGATCAGGTTGACTCGTCCGGGAGCCTGCCACACGCCGTCGGGCGCTGAACCGAAGGCGGCCTCGAACTGTTCGGAGAGCGCACTCACTGCGGGAGCGTCGGGAGTGGAGGTCATGCTGAGGCCCCTTCCGGGATTCCGGTGGTGGTCTTGCCGGCTCGCGTGGAGGCGCCGGCGACGGAGCGCAGGCGGGCGGCCACGGATTCGGGCGTGGTGTCGTTGATGAAGGCTCCCATGGCGGCCTCCGAGCCGGCAAGGTATTTGAGTTTGTCGGCCGCCCGGCGGGGGGAGGTCAACTGCAGGTGCAAGTGGCCGGACTCTCGCAACGCAGGGTCCAGCGGTGCCTGGTGCCAGGCGGAAATGTAGGGGGTCGGGGTTGGATAGAGGGCGTCCAGGCGCTTGAGCAGATCGAGGTAGACGTGGGCGAGTTCGTCGCGTTCGGCGCCGGTCAGAGCTGCCAGGTCCGGTACTTGGCGGTGGGGGACCAGATGCACCTCCAGGGGCCACCGCGCCGCGAACGGCACGTAAGCACTGAAGTGTTCCGCTTCGAGCACCATCCGCCTGCCGTCCTGCAGTTCCGCCTTGAGGATGGAGGACGTGAGCGATTCCCGGCCCCTGGAGTCGTCGAAGTGCTTGCCGGCTTCGGCCCCGAGGCTCGCCGCGCGAGGCGTCACGTACGGGTAGGCATAGATCTGCCCGTGGGGGTGGTGGAGCGTCACTCCGATTTCGGCGCCGCGGTTTTCGAACGGGAATACCTGCCGGACCCCGGGAAGGGCGCTTAGCGCTTCGGTCCGCTGTGCCCAGGCTTCAATGACTGTCCGAGCCCTGGTCTCGCCGAGTTCGGCAAAGGAACCGGTGTGCTTCGGTGTGAAAGAGACAACTTCGCAACGGCCGAAGGCCGGTCCCGAGGTTCCCCAGGCCGGGGCGTCCGGAGTGGATCCCACTGCCGGGCCCAAGGAGGGGAAGCGGTTCTCGAACACCACGACGTCGTAATCCGGCGCCGGGATTTCCGAAGGGTTCGCCGGGGTGGTGGGGCAGATGGGGCACTGGTCCGCGGGAGGGAGGTGCGTCCGGCTTTGGCGGTGGGCGGCGACAGCTACCCATTCGCCGCTGAGGGCGTCGTAACGCAACTCGCCCGGGTCAGCACGGGGTGGAAGGTCCCGGTGGTCCACCAAGGATCCGGGATCACGCTCCGGCGAGCCGGGGTCGTCGAAATAGATCAGTTCCCGACCGTCGGCGAGGCGTGTGCTGGTGAGGCGAGTCATGAAAATATGGTGCCACAGACCGCTCAAAAAGACAAAATATCTAACAAAATTGAACATTGGGCGCTTCTCGTCGCACCCCTCGACGATGCAGTACGGTGGTGCCATGCCTCCTACATCCCCGTCGACCGCCGTCGGCGACGCCGTTTCCCGCCGCTTCGCCACCGGCCGCCAATTCGAAATCCGCCGCGGTGACGCGCTCGCCGTCGTTACCGAACTTGCCGCCGGCCTCCGGTTGTTCAGCCGCAACGGTGTCCAATTCACGGAAAGCTACGGCGACGACCAAATTTCGCCGGGCGCCACCGGCATCACCTTGGCACCGTGGGCCAACCGGGTGGAAGACGGTGTCTGGTACCTCAACGGCAAGAAGCAGCAACTGGACGTCACCGAGGTCTCGCGCAACAACGCCAGCCACGGGCTCCTGCGCAACTCGTCCTATGCCCTCGTCGCGGAAGACGAATTCTCCGTGACCCTCGAGGCCGTGATCTTCCCGCAGCACGGCTACCCGTTCCTGGCCCGGCACCAGGTCCGCTACGAGATCGACGCCGAACTCGCCCTGCGGGTCTCGCAAACCTTCATCAACGATTCGGAGTCGCCCGCTCCATTCGTGTTGGGCGCCCACCCCTACTTCCGCATCGGAGACGTCCCGCCCGAGGAGACGGTCCTGACTGTCCACGCCCGCACGCGCCTCGTCACCGACGAGCGGCTCATCCCGCGTAGCGCGGTTCCCGTCGAGGGAGACTTCGATTTGAGCGGCGGCCGGAACGTCGGCAGCCTCGACCTCGACTCCGCGTACTTGGACCTTGCGTTCGACGACGGCGTTGCCCGCCACACGCTGTCCGCGCCCGACGGCAGGACTGTCACTTTGGAGCAGGACAGCAACTGTACGCACGTCCATGTCTTCGTCACCGACACGTTCCCGGGACGTTCGAAGGCGGTTGCGCTCGAGCCCATGACCGGACCGGCCAATGCCTTCAATTCCGACGAAGGGCCCCGGTGGGTCGAGCCACGGGAGGCCTTCACCATGAACTGGGGAATCGTCGCCGTGCCGTAGCCCGGTTTCCCATCCAGCGATCCCTGCGGAATTATGGGGTCATGACGCCAGCGCATGACGCCACTGCAGCAAGCGACCCCTCTCCGGGAAGGCTTGTGCCCCTCCCGGAGAACCGGATCGCGCAAGACATCCCGTACGGAATCCGGATCGCGGCCGCGTGGGCTTGGCGCGTGGGCCTCATCATGGTGGTTGTCGCCGCCCTCGTATGGTTGTTGGGCAGGATCAGCTTCCTGGTCATTCCCGTCATGGTGGCCGCGCTCCTCGCCGGTTTGCTCAACCCGGTCACAGCCTCGCTCAGGAGGCTCAAACTACCCCAAGGCCTGGCGGTCGCCGTCACCGTGCTCGGCTTCGTCGGCGTCATCGCGGGTGCTTTGGCGCTCGTGGGACGGCAACTGGCCGTGGGCTTCGGCGAGCTGTGGCAGGAAGCCCTCGTCGGAATCCAACAGATCCAGACCTGGCTCGCCGAAGGACCTTTGCGCCTGACCGCGGAACAAATCGACAAGTACGTCCAAGACGCCACGGCTGCCTTGCAGAACAACAGCAGCAGCATCCTGAGCGGCGCGTTGTCCTTCGGGAGCACGGCCGGGCACTTTGCCGCGGGAATGGTCCTGGCCCTCTTCATCCTCATCTTCTTCCTCCTGGAGGGGGCGCGGATCTGGCGGTTCATTGTGGGGCTCCTGCCGCGGACCGCGCGTGCGGCGGCCGACGGCGCAGGACGACGTGGTTGGTCGTCCATGGTCAGCTACGTCCGCATCCAGATGTTCGTGGCTTTCGTCGATGCGGTGGGAATCGGTGTCGGCGCAGCGATCATCCAAGTTCCACTGGCCTTGCCATTGGCGGTGCTGGTGTTCATCGGTTCATTCATCCCCGTCGTCGGAGCCCTGGTCACAGGTGCCGTTGCAGTCCTTCTTGCCTTGGTGGCCAACGGTCCCGTCAATGCGCTCGTCATGCTGGGCATCGTCCTCTTGGTGCAGCAGCTCGAAAGCCACATCCTCCAGCCGCTCGTCATGGGCAAGGCCGTCTCGCTCCACCCGGTCGCCGTAATCCTGACTGTCGCCGCCGGCTCCTACCTCGCCGGCATCCCTGGAGCGCTTTTCGCCGTTCCCCTGCTGGCCGTAGCAAACTCGGCGATTCGCTATATTGCCGCAAGGACGTGGGAACATGATGAAGGACCGGATGACGCCGCCGCTGCCGAAGCGCCCGCCGAACTGATCCCTTCCGGCAATGTCGCAGAAGAAACCAACAAAGGAGAATAACCCGTGAATACCCTCGACACCCTGCCCGTCACGCTGGACGATGTCCTTAAGGCGCGGGAGCTGCTCGAGGGCATTATTACCAAGACTCCCATCGAGTCCTCACGGGCCCTCGGCGCCATGGTTGGCGGCGAAGTCTTCTTCAAGTGCGAAAACCTTCAGCGCGCCGGCTCCTTCAAGGTCCGCGGCGCCTATGTGCGCATGGCCCGGCTGTCCGACGAGGAAAAGAAGCGGGGCGTCGTTGCTGCCTCCGCAGGCAACCACGCGCAAGGCGTTGCGGTTGCGGCGAAATCCCTGGGAATCAACGCACGCATCTACATGCCGCTCGGCGTCGCGCTGCCCAAGCTGTCCGCGACGCGCAGCCACGGTGCCGAAGTGGTCCTCCACGGCCACAACGTGGACGAAGCACTTGCCGAAGCCCAGCGCTACGCCAACGAAACCGGCGCTGTGTTCGTCCACCCCTTCGACAACGTGGACGTCGTAGCGGGCCAAGGCACCGTCGGCCTCGAAGTCCTGGACCAGGTCCCGAACGTCGACACCGTCCTGATGGGCGTGGGTGGCGGCGGCTTGCTCGCCGGAGTCGCCGTCGCAATCAAGTCGCGCGCTCGTGAACTCGGCCGCGAGATCCGGATCATCGGAGTGCAGGCGGAAAACGCCGCCGCCTACCCGCCGTCGCTCGCCGCAGACGCCCTGGTGCCGCTCAAGAAGGTTTCCACGATGGCGGACGGCATCGCGGTCGGACGGCCCGGCCAGTTGCCGTTCAGTATCATCCGCGAGCTCGTGGACGACGTCGTCACAGTGAGCGAGGATTCCCTGGCACGGGCGCTCATCTTCCTGCTCGAGCGGGCAAAGATGGTGGTGGAGCCAGCCGGCGCCGTGGGCGTCGCCGCGCTGATGGACGGCAAGATCGAGAATCCGGGCACCACCGCGGTGATCCTCTCGGGCGGCAATATCGACCCCATGTTGATGCTCAAGGTGATCCAGCGCGGCCTCTCCGCCGCCGGACGGTTCATGACCGTCCGCATGATGCTGGATGACCGGCCCGGTTCCTTGGCCACCATCGCCCGCATCATCGCCGAGAACGATGCCAACGTGACGGGCCTGGACCACACGAGGGTGGGCGGCGCGATCAGCATGGGCGACGTCTCCATCACGATCAACCTGGAAACGAAGGGCCACGAGCACAGTGAGCAAGTCCTCGCCGCTTTGAGGGCCGAGGGCTTCCACCCCATCGTGGTCCACTAAGCGGCAGACGGCCATGGCCCTTTACCCGAACGGTGACGCGCCCTCGCCAGGCAAGGATTCACTGGCGAGGCGCGCCCGCGGAGGACTGCTGTTCATGGTCGGCTTCGTCGCCCTGCTCGCGGTGATCGAAGTCCTCAACACCATGATGTTCGGCAGCCTCAACCGGACGTTCGGCCTGCGCCCGCGCCGCCTGGACGGAATCTTCGACATCCTGACTTTTCCGCTCCTGCACGCCAGCTTCGGCCACCTGCTCTCCAACGCGTTGCCGCTGATCATCTTCGGCTTCCTGGTGTTCCTGTCCGGATTGCGGGTGTTCCTGACGGCGCTGGCCTTCAGTTGGCTCGGTTCGGGCCTCGCAGTGTGGTTCTTCGGTACCGGCGGGGTGACCGTTGGCGCGTCAGGGCTGGTTTTCGGTCTCTTCGCCTTCCTTTTGGTGAGGGGATTCTTCAACCGCAGTTGGTGGCAGATCCTGCTCTCCGTGGTGTTGTTCCTCGCTTATGGCGGGATCTTGTTCGGAATGCTGCCCACAGTCATGGGCATCGTCTCGTGGCAAGCCCACCTAGGCGGCGCAATCGGGGGAGTCGTGGCCGCGGTACTCCTGCGCCCGCGGCGGCCCGAAGCGCCCACGGCGTAGCAAAGCCGCCGGTCACCAGACTCCGGAAAACGAAAGCGCCGGAAAACGAAAACGCCGGCCTTCCCGCGAACGGGAGGGCCGGCGTCGTGCTTTGAGGCTGCTAGGCAGGAAGGCAAGCTAGCCGGAGAACGGCTTGGCGGAAACGATCTCCACCGGGATTTCCTTGCCGTTCGGGGCGACGTAGCTCAGCTTCTCGCCTTCCTTGTGGCCGATGATGGCAACGCCGAGCGGCGACTTCTCGCTGAAGACGTTGAGATCGGAATCGCCGGCGATTTCGCGGGATCCGAGGAGGAACGTTTCTTCGTCGCCGGCGATACGTGCCACGACGAGCATGCCGGGCTCGACAATTCCGTCGTCGGCCGGAGCTTCGCCGACCTGGGCATCGCGCAAGAGCACGGTCAACTGGCGGATGCGGGCTTCGATCTTGCCCTGTTCTTCCTTCGCGGCGTGGTATCCGCCGTTTTCCTTGAGGTCGCCTTCCTGGCGGGCGGCTTCGATCTTCTGCACGATTTCGGCGCGGCCAGGGCCGGAAAGGTGGTCCAGCTCTGCCTTCAGGCGGTCAAATGCGTCCTGGGTAAGCCAAGCTGCAGGTGCGCTGTTGGTGGTCGACACGGACTTCTCCTTATGGATCCGACAAACAAAAACCCGCTGGTGTTGGCCACTCGTGGAACTCAGCAACAAACTCAGCGGGGTCGAGGTATTGATCCAGTGTAGTCAATCAAGTGGGCGAACCCAAGCTGACTGAGTCGCGGGTCACAGGTTTGTTATTTGCCGTCGATCCAGCAATTGTCCACGGAGGCGGAGACGGCCTGCGATTCGGTCCGCAGGACTGTCCTGTGGATAGTTGTCTGGCCCCCGTCGGCGCTGGCCTTGGGGTCGTTCGGGCCGATCACAACAATCTTCCAACCGACCACCCCGAACGTGGAATCCAGGGCCTTCACGGCGCACTTCGCCGTGGCGCCGGGATCCTTGGTGACCTGGAAGTCTGCTTCGGACTGGGTGGCATCCGTTGAGCTGTAACCCACGTCCTTGTAGGAAACGGAGGGCCCGGAGGGGGCCATGGTGATCCAGGCCAGGAGTCCGATGGCCACAAGGATGCCGGCAATCAAAATGTTGCGCCTGGTTTTACCCCCGAAGGCGCGCTTTTGGCCGCCGTAGCGATTGGCTAGGCTGGTAGTTGCCGGCAGCGCCGTGCCCGATGGGTCCTCCGAAGTCACCCACCTAGTTTAGTGGCCTTCCGGAGCCTCGGCGCACACGGCCGGAGATGGCGTTCCGGGGAGCCCGAAAACGTCCAGTGCATGAAGGCAACATGAAGGCAACACCGCAGAAAGAGGAACCGTTCCGGATGAGCACATCCACCAGCACCACCCCGCAGTTGAGGTTGCTCGCAGTCCACGCGCACCCGGACGACGAATCGAGCAAGGGCGCCGCGACCATGGCGATGTATGCCGCTTCCGGAGTCGACGTCATGGTGGCCACGTGCACGGACGGTTCCCGGGGAGACATCCAGAACCCTGCCATGGAGTCCGCGCCGCATCCGAAACGGGACATGGCCGGCGCCCGCCGCCTTGAGATGGATGCGGCGGCCGCGGTGCTGGGAGTCAAGCAGCGTTGGCTCGGTTTCGTGGACTCCGGCCTGCCGGAGGGTGAGCCGATGCCCCCGCTTCCGCCGGGTTGCTTCGCGCTCCAGCCGCTCCAGCGCGCCGCCGCGCCGTTGGTCCGCCTGGTCCGCACCTTCAAGCCGCACGTCATTGTGAGCTACGACGAAAACGGCGGCTACCCGCACCCGGACCACGTAATGGCCCACAAGGTCGCGGTTGAAGCATTCCACGCAGCCGGCGACCCAACGCGTTATCCGGGGACCGGCGAGAGTTGGGCACCGAGCAAGTTGTACTACGACCGTGCTTTTAGCCCTGAGCGGTTCCGCGCGTTGCACTTCGCCCTTGAGGAAGCGGGACTTCAATCGCCGTACGCCGAACGGCTTGCCGCCTGGCTCGAGGCGGACGCCGAAGGCCACACGCCGCCAAGAAACGCCAACCCGACAACCACCCAGGTTGAATGCGGTGACTTTTTCGAGGCCCGGGACGATGCCCTCCGGGCGCACCAAACCCAGATCGATCCGCTCGGCTTCTTTTTCGCGGTGTCGCCCGACATGCAGCGCAAGGCCTGGCCCTGGGAGGATTACACCCTGATCCACTCGAGCATTCCTCCGGAACTGCCGGAAAAGGACCTGTTCGCGGGGCTAAGATAGGAGGGCCGGCGTTTTCTATCCTACGTAGAATTCGCTCCTGGAACCCCCAAAGCCTGGAACTCCCACAGAAGGTTTGAACCGTGCAGCACTTTCTCATTGCCCTGGCCGCGACCCCGTCGCCTTCCCCGACGCCGTCGCTGCGCCCCGGCTTGTCGGAAGACCAGGTGACCCCGGGAACCTGGGGATTCGTCCTGACAGCCTTCATTGTTGTGCTGACCACCTTCCTGATTGTGGACATGGTCCGCCGTATCCGCCGGGTCCGGTACCGCGCCCAGGTTGAGGAAGCGCGCCTGGCCGCCGAAACGGGCGGCGTATCCGACGTGGAAAACGATGGCGATGCCGGCGCCGGAGCCCGCTGAGCAGGGCACAGCCAAGGAATGGCCGGGGGCTTCGAACGCCCTCGGTTCCGAACCGTCCGCCTACCTGCGCCAGCACGCGCACAATCCGGTGCATTGGCGCCCCTTCGGGGACGAAGCCTTCGCTTTTGCCACCGTGACGTCCCCGTCTTCCTCTCCATCGGCTACGCCGCGTGCCACTGGTGCCACGTCATGGCCCACGAGTCGTTCGAAGACCAGGAGACCGCGGACTACCTGAACGCCAACTTCGTGGCCATCAAGGTGGACCGCGAAGAACGGCCGGACGTGGACGCGATCTACATGGCGGCCACCCAGGCGATCAGCGGCGAGGGAGGCTGGCCGATGTCGGTCTTCCTGACTCCCGAAGGTCTCGCGTTCCACGCGGGCACTTACTTTCCGCCGAAGCCCCAGCCCGGCCGGCCGTCTTTCCTGCAAGTCCTCGAAGCGGTCCGGGAAGCGTGGCTGGAACGCCGGGACGCCGTCGAACAGAACGCGCGGGGGCTCGCGGCCGGCATGGCCGAGGCGCAGCTTTCCACCGCGGTTTCCGTGGACGGCCCCCCGCCCGCGGTGGACCGCAAGCTGCTCTCGGAGGCCGTGCGGCTCCTTGCCCGCTCTGAGGATCCCGACGGCGGTGGCTTCGGCAACGCTCCCAAGTTCCCGCCGTCGGCGGTTCTTGAGTTCCTGGTCCGCCACGCGGCGGTCCCTTCCGAGACTTCCGACGCCGCCCGGGACCTGGCGGGGCGGACACTCGCCGCGATGGCGCGCTCAGCTTTGTGCGACCAACTCGACGGCGGGTTCGCGCGGTATTCGGTCACGGCCGATTGGTCCGTACCGCATTTCGAGAAGATGCTGTACGACAATGCGCAGCTGCTCCGCGTCTACACGCACTGGGCTCGGCTGGAGGGCGACTGGGTCCTGCCCGCTGCGGAAGCCGCTGCGGTGGCGTCGCGGGTTGCCGACTGGATGCTCGACTCGCTCGGTGTGGGCGGGTCCGCAGCGCCGGGAGGGCTCGCGTCCTCGCTTGACGCCGACACTGTGGTGGATGGTGTGCACCATGAAGGGGCGTCGTACCTGTGGACCCCTGAAGGCCTCGAAGAGGCACTTGGGCCGGGCGACGGCGCGGCAGTGGCGCAGTTCATGAATGTCGGCCAGCGCGGCACGGTTTCGACCCTCGGTTCGCCGCTGCACCCGGGCAGGCACCTCTCGGGCTCGGAATCGCGGCTATGGAACCGTGTCCGGCCAGCCCTTCAGGCGGCCCGTTCCGTGCGCCCCCAGCCGGACCGCGACGACAAAGTGGTGGCCGGCTGGAACGGCTTGGCCATCGCCGGGCTCGCCGAGGCCGGAGCGGTCCTTGACCGGCCGGAGCTCGTCGCGGCCGCGGGAAACATCGCCGATTACTTGGTGCGAGTGCATTGGCGTCCGCCCGCGGCAGGCGGCGAGCCCGTGTTGATGCGGGTCTCGCACGACGGCGTCGCCCGGGGCATCGGCGGCTTGCTCGAAGACTATGCCTTTTGCGCGGAAGGATTCCTCGCCCTTTACGCCGTCACCGGGGAACGGCGTTGGTACCGCTTCGCGGAGACGTTGATCCGGGAAGCCTGCGCCCGTTTTGTCGTGGACGGCAGGCTGGCCGACTCCGTGGGCGAATCTGCCCAGGTCTTCAACGCCCAAGGGCAGCACACGGGGCTGGATCCTTTCGATAACGCGGCTCCGAGCGGGGCGTCTGCCTTCGCCGGCGTGCTCTTGGCTTACGCCGCATATTCGGGCTCGCACGAGCACCGGACGATGGCAGGCAACATCCTCTCCGTCCTGCCTCCGCTGGCCTCGCGCGCCCCGAGGGTGGCCGGATGGTTGCTCGCGACCGCCCAAGCGGCCGTCGCCGGCCCGGTCGAGGCAGCAGTGTCCGGTCCGTCCGGTCAGCGGCAGCGGGAGCTCCACCGCGCCCTCCTGTCGTCGCCGAGCCCCGGAATGGTCGTGGCCGTCCAGGCCGGTGAACCGGCCCAAGCAGACGACGACGGCGGCCTGCCGGGGACCGGGCGTCGGGAACCTGAGGTGCCGCTGCTGGAGTCGCGCTTGCCTGCCGCCGACGGCTCACCCCAGGTGTACTTGTGCCGCGGGATGGTCTGCGACCTGCCTGTTGGCTCCGTCGAGGAACTGGCGGCCCGCCTACAGGCCATGGCGGAAGATTCGGCGCCGGGCGGGACGGGTTAGGGTAGCTAACTCAGCACGGCCATCATGATCGCCACGAAGTGCGCTGCGAACGCCAGGACCGTGAAGGCGTGGAACAACTCGTGGAAGCCGAAATTCGCTGGACTGAAGTTGGGCCTCTTGATGCCGTAGAACACTGCTCCGGCGATGTAGAGTGCACCGCCGACGCAAATCAGGATCGAGGCGGCGGAGTTAGCTGCGAAGAATTCGGGCAAGAAGATGACGGCGCTGCAACCGAGGGCCACATAGATGGGCACGTAGAGCCAGCGGGGAGCACCCGTCCACAAAACCCGGAACAAGACCCCAAGCAACGCCCCTGACCAGATCATCCACAACACGAGCTCGGCCCTCGGCCGTGCCAGAAGCACCCAGGACAAAGGCGTGTAACTGCCCGCGATGACCAGCATGATGTTGGTGTGGTCCAGGCGCTTGAGGATCGCTTTGGTCCGCGGTTTCCATGTGCCGCGGTGGTACACGGCCGACACGCCGAAGAGGAGGGCGCCTGTGAGGGCGTAGATGGCCGAGACGATTTTCCGGTCCGTCGTCGGCGCGACGGCCACCAGCACAATGCCCGCGGCTATGGCGAAAGGCGTCGCGACGGCATGTATCCAACCGCGCCACGTCGGTTTGAGTGGCTCGAGGGTGGGCTGCTCCAACATCATTCAAGGGTACCCCTCAGCCGACCAAAGTTACCCGCGAGTAACGCCATTGGCCGTTTGACGCAAACCCCCGCATGCGCCGACCGGTCAGCTTGGGAAGGTAGCCTTGGTGGTGCACCTGCGGCACGGGTCCGTAGGTGGCGATAGCAGTTTGGCCGGGGCCACCAGCCCCACCGGCCCGCCGCCGTCGTAGTTTTCCGCTGTTCTGTGCCCAGGAAGTCAGGTGAGTGTCCGGATGGAGTTGCCCGGGTTCCTTTATGGCTTCTACGAGCGCAAATTGCTCCGTTCCCTGGAACAGGACAAGATTCCCCGCCACATCGGAGTCATGGTTGACGGCAATCGCCGGTGGGCCCGGCAATTCAACGCTCCCACCAGCGAAGGCCACCAAGCGGGCGCGGACAAGATCCACGAATTCCTCGGCTGGTGCCAGGAACTTGGCGTCAAAGTAGTCACGCTGTACATGCTCTCGACGGACAACATGAACCGTTCCGGGGAAGAGCTCGAACTCCTCATGGGGATCATCGCCAACACCCTCGACCGGCTCGACGAAGACGCCGATATTTCGGTCCACGCCATGGGTGCGCCGGAGCTCCTGCCCGACTACCTGGCCGAGCGCCTCAATAAACTCACCGCCCGCACGCCCGTGCGCGAGAAGGTCCACGTGAATGTCGCCGTCGGGTACGGGGGCCGCCGCGAGATCGTCGACGCCGTCCGCGAACTGCTGCACGACGCCGTCGCGCACGGCCGGGACATGTCCGCGGTCGCGGATGAACTCTCGGTGGACGACATCTCACGGTTCCTCTACACCCGCGGCCAGCCCGATCCCGACCTCGTGATCCGCACCTCCGGCGAGCAGCGACTGTCCGGGTTCCTCATGTGGCAAAGTGCCTACAGCGAGTTCTACTTTTGCGAGGCGCTCTGGCCCGCGTTCCGGAAGATCGATTTCCTGCGCGCATTGCGCGACTACGCAGGCCGCCAGCGCCGATACGGTACCTGACCACGGTGTCGCGGCGGTGACAACGGCGTGATCCCGCGTTCACGGGAAGTTCACACGCTGTCTACGCGAATCGCCGTTTGCGGTCACCGGAAATGTAATTGCCCCGGAATACGTTATTCCCATCAGCAGGCAAACCGCCCGCTGATCGGGGAGGCCAGTAGATGGAGCGAAGCATCGCACCAGTTACGTGGGGGGCCCGCCCGGCCTTCCGGCCGAGCCGCCTTACGAAGAAAAGCCGGGCTCGCGCCCGGGGCTGGAGTCGATGTGGCCATTTCTGAGCAGCTGCCCGTAGTCGTTTCCAACGGGGAAGGTTCAACTATCGCCCGCGCCAAGCAGGCCAAAATCGAGCGGACCGCGACGTCCGACGTACTGACTGGCCGAAGCTACGTAATTGACACCTCAGTCCTGCTTTCGGACCCGCACGCATTGCTGCGCTTCGCGGAACACGAAGTCATTGTGCCGATTGTGGTCATCACTGAATTGGAAGGAAAACGCCACGACCCCGAATTGGGTTATTTCGCCCGCAAAGCACTCAGGCTCCTTGACGACCTGCGCATCGAGCACGGCGGCCTGAACCAACCCATCCCGATCGGTACCGACGGCGGTACCTTGCGCGTCGAGATGAACCACGTCTCCACCGAAGTCCTTCCCGCCGGATTCCGGGGGGCCGACAACGACAGCCGCATTCTCGCCGTCGCGAAGAACCTCGCCAACGAAGGCCGCAACGTCACGGTGGTTTCCAAGGACCTCCCGATGCGCGTCAAGGCCTCCGCGATGGGGCTGCTCGCCGACGAATACCGGAATGAACTCGTCAAGGACTCCGGGTGGACCGGCGTCGCGGAGATCGAGGCCAGTGAGGACGAGATCAACACGCTGTACGGCCACGAACCGGTATTCATCCCGGCCGCGGCCGAAATGCCGGTCAACACGGGCCTGGTGCTGCTTTCGAACCGGGGATCTGCCTTGGGCCGCGTGGGGGCGGACAAGCAAGTACGCCTCGTCAAAGGTGACCGCGACGTCTTCGGACTGCACGGCCGCTCGGCGGAGCAGCGTTTGGCGATCGACCTGCTCATGGACCCGAGCGTGGGAATCGTCTCGATCGGCGGCCGGGCGGGCACCGGCAAGTCCGCGCTCGCGTTGTGTGCCGGCCTGGAAGCCGTCCTGGAGCGCCGCGAACACCGCAAGGTCATTGTCTTCCGGCCCCTCTTCGCGGTGGGCGGACAGGAACTTGGCTACCTTCCCGGCTCCGAGGCAGAGAAGATGAATCCGTGGGCACAGGCCGTCTTCGACACCCTCGGAGCGCTCGTTAGCCAGGAAGTGGTTGAGGAAGTCATGGACCGGGGCATGCTCGAAGTAATGCCGCTGACCCACATCCGCGGCCGTTCGCTCCACGACGCGTTCGTGATCGTGGACGAGGCCCAGTCCCTCGAAAAGAACGTGCTCCTCACGGTCATGAGCCGGATCGGACAGAACTCGAAGATCGTGCTGACCCACGATGTCGCCCAGCGCGACAACCTCCGGGTCGGCCGGCACGACGGTGTTGCGGCAGTGGTGGAGACCCTCAAGGGCCACCCGCTCTTCGGCCACATCACGTTGACCCGCTCCGAGCGCTCGCCGATCGCGGCACTCGTGACGGAATTGCTCGAGGGGGCTTAGCGCAGTGCGAAGGGCCGTGGCCGGGTTCGCCCGCCACGGCCCTTCGCTTGCCCGGACTCTTGCCTGGACTACCGACGCTCGCTCAAGCGCGCGGGCCGATGTCCCAACTGATGTGCTTCCGGACGTCCGTGAGGTTCATCGATTGGGCGAGGAAGAGGTCATCCAGCATGTATTCGTCCACCCCGAGGATCCGCATCCAATGGCCCTGGCCGGAGGTGTCGCCGTCGAGCGACTGGCTGGCGACGCACACGCCGGTTCCTGAGTCGACGCGCAACAAGGTACGCCCCGGGAAGCAAAGCGGCTGGGTGGCGTCCGAAGGGACATAGGTGCGTCCCGGCGTCGCGATGGTTTCCAAGGCCGGGCGGCCCTCATGTTCCACTTCGCGGATGGGGCCGAGCTCAAGCCGGTTGGATTCGGGAAACTCGATGGGGACCGGTGCGTTGCCGGAGAGCTCCACGGGATCCAGCGCTGCCGCCAAGCGTCCGTTGCCGAAGGACGGCTCCCCGTAGGCGGCCTCCGGGCGTCGGCGGACCAAGCCGACGGCGTCGTACACGGGAGTCACGAGGTGGGCGGGCAAGAGCCAGGACTTGCGCTTGGAACCGAGGTATAGGCCGTCGCGGGAATCGTTGATGCCTGTGGTGCTGTGGAGGAGTTTTCCGTCCTGCGTTTCGAGCCGGAGCGCCCCCGGCCGCCGAAGCCACGCCCGGACGATGTCGCTTTCGTTGCCGGGGCGGTCAAGGTATTCGAACCTCAAGCTGGTCCATTTCCAGGGGGAGGAACGGCAGAGGTTCCGGAAGATCGAGGGCATGTCGCTGGTTTCGTTTCCTTGGATTCCTGCACTGAATCGCCCCATATCCACAGTTTAGACGTGCGTGACCGGCGAACGTTTGCGAAACCCGATAGCATCCGAGGGTGATCCGACGACTCGGCGAATTGTGGGGGACGAGTTTCCCGGCCTTCTGGCTCTTGCTTGCGGCATGCGTGTACTTTGCGATCATGGCTGCGCGGCTGACAGTCATTGACGTGCGCCATCACTTGCTGCCCAACAGGATCGTGTTCCCGTCGTACGCGATCGCTGGGGTGCTCCTGCTGGGCGCCGCGATCGCCGCGGGGACGTCCGACGGCGGTGCTTCCTTCCTTGGCGTGCCGTACTTGGGGATCGTGGCCGGGGGAGCGGTGTTGTGGGTTTTCTACTTCATCCTGCGCCTCGTCTACCCGCCGGGGATGGGTTTCGGCGACGTCAAACTCGCCGGCGTTCTTGGCCTCTACCTTGGCTACCTGGGGTGGGCCCATGTTTTCGTTGGAACATTCGCCGCGTTCCTCTTTGGCGGGCTGTGGGGCCTGGCGGTGCTGGTATCCCGGCGCGGCACGCTGAAATCGTCCATCCCGTTCGGGCCGTTCATGCTGGCGGGGGCCGCCGCGGCCATGCTGGTGCTGCCGGCCTGAACGGTCCTGCCGCGGACAAGGGCTGTCCTTCGGTCGACGCCGTGGGATACTCGCCCTACTGGCGGTTCCCATCCGGAAATGGAGGCTTTGAGTGGCAGTCCCGGAATTCATCTTGAACATCCGCGAGAAGATCGGGCACGATCCCTTGTGGCTGCCGGGCGTCCGTGGAGTGGTCCTGGACGGCGAGAACAGGGTCCTCCTGTGCCAGCGGGCGGACAACGGCCGGTGGACCTTGATTACGGGGATGCTGGAGCCGGGAGAGCACCCGGCGCCCGGACTGATCCGCGAGATCTTCGAAGAGACCGCAGTGGTTGCTGAAACGGAGAGGATCCTGGCTGTTGGCGTGATCGGTCCGGTCACTTACCCCAACGGCGACGTCTGTGACTTCCTGGATATCGCCTTCAAATGCCGTTATGTTTCCGGCGAGGCGAGGGTCAACGACGACGAGTCGATCGCCGTCGGGTGGTTCGATATCGACAACCTGCCGGAGATCAGCGCCGGCCACCGCGAAACCATCCGGCTCGCACTCGCGCCGGGCACCGACGTCGTCTACCAGCGCGATTGAGTTTTGTGTACACCTATTGACCCTTAAACGGCCTTGAACGGCCGTTTAAGGGGTGTGACGTGTACACAAACTCGGGGAGTACGACGGCGGCCGGCGCGTTCCGTGGGGAAGGCGCCGGCCGCCGTCGGGCTGGCTGAGTGAACGGGCCGGAGGCTAGGCCTTGTGGGCCGGGCGTGTCATGGTGGTGACGTCGAGGGCCTTGTCGAGCTGCTCTTCCGTCAATTCGCCACGCTCGAGGTAACCGAGGGAAACCACGGCTTCACGGATGGTCAAGCCTTCGGCGACGGCCTTCTTGGCGATCTTCGCAGCGGCTTCGTAGCCGATGAACTTGTTCAGCGGGGTCACGATGGACGGGGAAGCCTCGGCCAGGAAGCGGGCGCGCTCCACGTTGGCGGTGATGCCGTCGATCATCTTGTCCGCCATGACGCGGCTGGTGTTGGCCAGCAGGCGGATGGATTCGAGCAGGTTGGCGGCCATCACCGGGATGCCGACGTTGAGCTCGAAGGCGCCGTTGGTGCCGGACCACGCAATTGCGGTGTCGTTACCGATGACCTGGGCGCAAACCATGATCGAGGCTTCGCAAATGACCGGGTTGACCTTGCCGGGCATGATCGACGAGCCCGGCTGCAGGTCAGGGATGGCGATTTCGCCGAGGCCCGTGTTGGGGCCGGAACCCATCCAGCGGAGGTCGTTGTTGATCTTCATGAAGGAGATCGCGATATTGCGCAGCTGGCTGGAGCCTTCGATGAGGCCGTCGCGGTTTGCCTGCGCTTCGAAGTGGTCGCGGGCCTCGGTGAGGGGCAGTCCCGTGTCGGCGGCGAGGAGTTCGATGACGCGCTCCGGGAAGCCTTCCGGGGTGTTGATGCCGGTACCCACGGCAGTGCCGCCGAGGGGGACCTCTGCGACCCGCGGGAGGGCGGCGTTGATGCGCTCGATGCCGTAGCGGACCTGTGCCGCGTAGCCGCCGAACTCCTGGCCCAGGGTCACCGGGGTGGCGTCCATGAGGTGGGTACGGCCGGACTTGACGACGTCCTTGAACTCCGCAGCCTTGCGGTCGAGCGAGGCAGCCAGGTATTCCAGGGCCGGGATGAGGTCGTTGATCAGCGCTGAGGTAGCGGCAACGTGGACGGACGTCGGGAAGACGTCGTTGGAGGACTGCGAGGCGTTGACGTGGTCGTTCGGGTGGACAACTTTGTCGCTACCCTTGGCGGCCAGTGCACGGGAGGCGAGCTCGGCGATGACCTCGTTGGTGTTCATGTTGGAGGACGTGCCGGAACCCGTCTGGAAGACGTCGATGGGGAAATCGCCGTCGTACTTTCCGGCAGCGACCTCATCCGCGGCGTTGGCAATTGCCCCGGCGAGCTCGCCGTCGAGCACCCCCAGTTCGGCGTTTGCCAGGGCCGCGGCCTTCTTGACTCGGGCCAGGGCCTCGATGTGTGCGCGCTCAAGCGTCTTGCCTGAGATCGGGAAGTTTTCCACGGCGCGCTGCGTCTGGGCGCGGTACAGGGCGTTCACGGGGACGCGAACTTCGCCCATCGTGTCATGTTCAATACGGAACTCGGCCGTGCTGGATTCTTGAGTGGAAGTCATGGGGCTAGCTTATGGCGAGCGGCCGCTTGACCGAAAACCCGCTCTCCAACGCTACGGTCCGGCTTACGGGCCTCCGGGGAGGCCCGTAAGCAGGCTTTTAAAGTTGGCCGATGCCGGAAACCAGCGCCGCGCGGCCTTCGTCGAGTTTGTAGGAGAGCCCGACGACGGCCACCCGGCCGTCGTCGATGGCGTCGGAAATCACACGCGAGCTGTCAGCGAGCCGGTGCGCGGTCTGCCTGACGTGTTCCACCACCATGTCGTTCACTTCGGTCTCGTCGTTGCGCTTCGCGGTCAGGACGGACGGCGTGATGCGCTCCACGAGGGACCGGATGAAGCCTGTGGGCATCTCACCGGTTTCCACCGCAGCCTTGGTCGCCGTCACCGCACCGCAGCTGTCGTGGCCAAGGATCACGATGAGCGGAACATGGAGTTGGCTGATGCTGTATTCGAGGGAACCGAGGACGGCGTCGTCGATCACTTGTCCGGCCGTGCGGATGACGAAGACATCGCCGAGGCCGAGGTCGAAGATGATCTCGGCGGCGAGCCGGGAATCCGAGCAGCCGAAGATTACCGCGAACGGGTGCTGGTCGTTGACGAGCGAGCTCCGCCGGGATGCATCCTGGTTGGGGTGCTGGGATTCCCCGGCAACGAAGCGTTCGTTTCCTTCGCGCAAACGGCGCCAAGCAAGGGCAGGAGTCAAGTAAGTAGCCACTCGGCTACTTTACGGCTTGGTGGTGGCAGGCTGCGAACCTGTGTCGCTGGCGGGCGAGCTCGCGTCCGGGGAGGCGACAGGCGCCGCGTCCATCGCTTTCACCACGGCCGTGGCCATCGTGTCGAACTCATCGAAACCGGCCGTGCCGCTGAGGATGACAGTGGTGCCGCGGTAGTTGAGGACCAGGCTGCGGCTTCCCTTGCCAGTGTCATGGAGTTCCCAGTCATGCCCGCCGGCGCTCCGGGTGCCGGTGACCGGAGCGTTGCCGGTTTCCTGGTAGACCCACGTCGGGTTGCCCTTGCGGGTCTGGATTATCCCGATGAAAGCCTGCTTGGGAGTGAGGTAGCCGACCTCCCAGGTGGGGACGCCATTGTTGGTCCCGGATTCCCAGCGCGCGTAGTTCGGACTGAATGTTTCGCCGGTATTGGGTGCAACAGGTGTGAATCCCGCCACATCTTTGGCGTTGGCCGAAGTCGCCGCCACATCCACGTCCGGCCGGAAGGTGGCGCTCTTCGGGGCCGGGTTCATCAGCACGATCGGCAGGAACGCCAGGACGCACAGGAGCAGCGCAATGATCATCCCGATCACGGAGGCATTGGCCCGCTTGGCTGCTTTCGCCGCGATAACGGGCTTAACGACGGGTTGACCGGCCGGGACCGGGTGGCTTGCTGCGGCGGTGCCTTCAGTCAGGGAAGTGCTGCCCATTGCTTTGTCCTGCGTTTCACTCACCATCCAATAGTCCCCTATCCGCGCGTCTAATACACATCGAAGGGTGTGCGCAAGGGCTACTCTTAGGGACGGTCATCCCATGACCGAGGCGCTCTTCCGCGACTATGATCGTCCTATAACGAGGAATCATCCAGGCCGCCAGCTTCAAAAAACGCCAGGTTCAAAAAGGCTTGGTGTGGCCATTCCTGGTCCCACGAATCGCATCGAAGAAGAGGTTCACGTGTCTCCAGCGTCAATTTCCCCGAATTATTCCACTCTCTCGCCCGCACTCGCAGTTGGGACCGACGAGCCGGACCGTAACCTGGCCCTCGAACTGGTGCGCGTTACCGAGGCAGCGGCAATTGCCGGTGGTCACTGGGTTGGCTTCGGCGACAAGAACAAGGCGGACGGCGCAGCCGTCGACGCGATGCGTTCATTCCTCCACACCGTCCACTTCAACGGCGTCGTTGTCATCGGTGAGGGTGAGAAGGACGAAGCTCCCATGCTCTTCAACGGTGAGCAGGTTGGAGACGGCACCGGACCGGAGTGCGACGTCGCCGTCGACCCCATCGACGGAACCCGCCTCACCGCCCTCGGCATCAACAACGCACTCGCCGTGCTCGCCGTCGCTGAGCGTGGCTCCATGTTCGACCCCTCCGCCGTGTTCTACATGGAAAAGCTCGTCACGGGTCCGGAAGCTGCCGACATGGTGGACTTGCGCTTGCCGGTGAAGCAGAACCTGCACCTGATCGCCAAGGCAAAGGGCGTCAAGGTCAACCAGCTCAACGTCATGATCCTGGACCGTGACCGCCACCGTCCCCTCGTGCAGGAAATCCGCGACGCCGGTGCCCGCACCAAGTTCATCATGGACGGCGACGTCGCAGGTGCCATCGCCGCTGCCCGGTCCGGTACCGGCGTCGACGCCCTCATGGGTATCGGCGGTACGCCGGAAGGCATCGTGGCTGCATGTGCCATCAAGTCCCTGGGCGGCGTGATCCAGGGCCGTCTCTGGCCCACGAGCGACGACGAGAAGCAGAAGGCCATCGACGCCGGCCACGACCTCGAGCGCGTGCTGTCCACGAACGACCTCGTTACGAGCGACAACTGCTACTTCGCGGCCACCGGCATTACCGACGGCGACCTCCTCAAGGGTGTCCGCTACTCCAAGGACAAGGTTCTGACCCAGTCCATCGTGATGCGCTCCAAGTCCGGCACCATCCGCTTCGTCGATGCAGAGCACCACGCGAACAAGTGGGAAACCTACGCCCGTAAGTAAGCTTCGTGTGCAAAAAGCGCCCCATTGCTCTGCGGCTATCTCCTCGTTCCTCGTCGATTTGATGCCGCTCCCGCAACAGGGCGCTTTTTGCTGTCCCAAGGCTTTCGTCGGGCTAATTGGAAGAAGGGATTAACGCAGCTTGTCCCGAAGCTTCCGTGCCAGTTGGTAAGCGCCATACCGGAGCTTGTTCACCGGGAGGTCCCACGTTCCGGGGTACGAGATCTCGCGGCCCCCGAAGGATTTCTTGAACGCGGTGAAGCCGGCCCACTTGTGGTCGGGTTCGTCTTCCGGAGCAACACCCCAGAGGTCCACATGCTGGAGCCCCTTCTCTTTGGCGTCGGCCATGAGGGTGACGAGCAAGGGGATCCCCGCACTGAGCTTGCGGTGCGTGTCATCGAGCGCCGCGTGGGCGTAAGTCCGGGTGTCGGCGGAGTCGTAGGCCAAGGCCGCAGCGATCGGCTCGCCTTCGAGTTCGGCAACAAAGAGGGTCCCGACGCCGGCGGGCATGAGTGAGCGGGCCACTGAACCCAGGTACTCATCGCTTTGGGGTTTGAAGCCGTTGCGTGCCGCAGTCATGTGCAGGAAGTTCAGCAGGATGGAAATTTCTTCGGGATCCTGCGACGAGCGGAACGTGACGCCCTTTTTGTGGATGTTGCGGTAGAGGTTCCGGTTGGTGGATTTCATGGCCGCGAGGACGTCCTTGAAATCTCCGGCGAGGTCTACCACCCAACTCAATTCCGGCTGCTGGTTGGACGGCGCAGGCTGCAGGCCGCGCGCCCTGAGCACGGCATCGCCGTCGTCCGCTCCGAACCCGGCGGTGACGGGCTCGATCCGGACGAATACAGCCCCCGCACGGCGCGCGATGGCCACCAGGGCGGCGAGGGCGGCGTCGAACGCTTCAAGCGATTCCGCCACCGGACCGTAAGGCGCGTAGAGCACCTTTCCCGCAGGGTTCTTCTCTTCGATGGCGAGGAATCGCCAGCCCGGTCCCGACTGCTCGTGGACGGTGCGGCCGAGCGACCGCTGGAAGGAAGCCCACGCAGGCGTTTGCAGGAAATACTCCACCGCTAGTTCTCCTGCCCGGTGGTGACGGCGAAGGCGATGCTCGGTGCTGTGCTGCCCATTGCCGGGTGAACCATGACGGGTTCTTCCGAAGCCGGGATGAAGGCGCTTCCGCCATGTGCGAGGCCGAGCTCGCTCTTGGGGGAGTCGAGCACGACGTCGCCGGACACGACGAGGACGACGGCGGGACCCGCCTGGGCGAGCGGCACCGGTTCCGCGCCGGGAGCCAGTTCGATGCGCTGGAGCTGGAATTCACGGAACGGCGGCACATACACGTCCTGGCCAAGGCCGGTTGTGCTGGGCCAGATGTGTGGCACGCCGAGGGATTCGAATTCGATGTTCTTCAGGAGTTCGGGCACATCGACGTGCTTCGGGGTGAGTCCGCCGCGAAGCACGTTGTCCGAAGCCGCCATAACCTCGACGCCAAAGCCCTTGAGGTAGGCGTGGACGTTCCCGCCAGGCAAATAGATGGCATCGCCCGGATCCAGGAAGACGAGGTTCAAAAGCAAGGAAATCAAGACGCCGGGGTCGCCGGGGAACTCGTTGTTGATGCTTTGCAGCGCGGTGAGTTCCGCGGTGTGCTGGCCCATCGGAGCGCCGGAACGCAGGACCGAAACCACTTCCTCAGTAGCGGCAGAGACGGCCTCTCCGCCGTCGATGAGCCGTGTGAAGGCAGCCCGGAGGGCGGTGGATTCGTCGGACATCGAGAGGTCGGCGACGACTCCGGAGATGATTTCCGGAACCTCGATGACGGCGAGGTCCAAGAGCTTCGCGAGGTGTTCGAAAACGCGCCGGGAGCGTGCGGCGGGACGGAATCCGCACAGGGCCTGGAACGGCGTGAGGGCGAGGATCATTTCCGGCTTGTGGTTGTCGTCGCGGTAATTGCGTTCCGGCGAGTCGGCGGCCAGGCCGGCCGCGTTCTCCCGGGCGTAGCCTTCCCTGGCCTGCTGCAGGCGCGGGTGGACTTGCAGCGACAGGGGTTTGTCCGCGGCAAGAAGCTTGGTGAGGAAGGGCAATCGGGGGCCGAATTCGGCCACGCTGGATTCGCCAAGGAAATGGGCCGGGTCCGTGCTGATCAGTTCGTCCAGGCCAACGAGGGAACCGTCGGGACGCGTGGCCACCGACGGCGAGTCAGGGTGCGCTCCGATCCACAGCTCAGCTTCCGGGCCGCCCGAGGCGGGCCTTCCCAGCAACGAGGAGATCGCCGTCGTCGATCCCCACGCATACGGGCGCAATACGTTCTCAAGCTGGTACACGGCAGGGAATCCTTGTCGTCACGGAACTGGCAAATAGGTGGAATGGACTCGCCCCTTGCGGAAGGCGCACGGGACCGGTCAGGCCGGTCCCGGAGTGATGGGGGCCGGCCTGGCTGCTGGACAAACCCGGCACTCCTAGCGGCCGCTCCGCGCGGAGACGTTGGCGGTGGAGAATACCTCGGCCACCTTGTCGCGCAACCGGGCTCCCTTTTCGCTGGCCGTGTTGTTGAGTTCCTGGGCAAAGGTGAGGAGCTCGCCGCGCAATCGCACCGCGAAGTCGTCGCTTCCGGACGCGAGCATCCGAACGGCGAGCAGCCCCGCGTTGCGTGCCCCGCCGATCGACACGGTGGCCACGGGAACACCTGCGGGCATCTGCACGATCGACAGAAGGGAGTCCATGCCGTCGAGGGTCTTCAGCGGCACAGGGACGCCGATGACGGGCAGGGGAGTGACTGAGGCAAGCATGCCGGGCAAGTGGGCCGCTCCGCCGGCGCCGGCGATAATGACACGGATGCCGCGTTCATGCGCGGTTTGGCCGTAGCGGATCATCTCGGTGGGCATGCGGTGTGCGGAGACGACGTCGGCTTCGAAAGGGATGCCGAACTCGGCCAGGGCGTCCGCCGCGGCCTCCATGACGGGCCAGTCGGAATCCGAGCCCATGACAAGGCCGACGATCGGGGCTGCGGTTTTCTCTGCGCTCATGCGGTCTCCTCGGTGGTTGTCTCTGCCGGCAGGCGGCCATCACGGATGGTTTCGGCCACTACCGTGGCGCGCTTGCGGATGGAATCGACGTCCGCGGCCGACGTGCCGACCAAGTTGACGTGGCCGATCTTGCGGCCCGCGCGCACGGACTTGCCGTAGCAGTGGACCTTCGCGGCCGGCTCGTAGGCGAGGGCCTTCGGATAGGCGCTGAAAAGGTCCTCGTTGCTGCCGCCGAGGAAGTTCTTCATGACCACTACCGCACCCAAAGCGTCCGTGGCACCCAGCGGGAGGTTGAGGACAGCGCGCAAGTGCTGTTCGAACTGGCTCGTGACCGAACCATCCTGCGTCCAGTGGCCCGTGTTGTGGGGGCGCATCGCGAGCTCGTTGATCAAGAAGCCGACGCCGACGCCGGGAGTTTCAAAAAGCTCAGCGGCCATGACGCCGGTAACGCCGAGTTCATTGGCGATGCGCAAGGCGGCTTCTTCGGCGGCTGCGGCAACTTCCACGGGAATGTCCTGGGCCGGGGCGATGACTTCGTCGCACACACCGTCCACCTGGATGGTGTGGACCACCGGCCAGGCGCGGGATTCGCCGTCGGGAGTCCTCGCCACGAGCGCCGAAAGCTCGCGGCTGAATTCGACCTTAGCTTCTGCGAGCAGCGGGCTCATGGATTCGAACCAGTCGCTGGAGGACCGGGCGTCCTCGGCGGAGTGCAGGATACGCACGCCTTTGCCGTCGTACCCGCCGCGCGGGGTCTTCAGGACGATCGGCCACCCGGTTTCGTCGCCGAAGGCTACGAGGTCTTCCACGCCGTGGACTGCTGCCCACGCCGGGTTGGGGAGGCCGAGCCTGTCGATCGCCGCGCGCATCACGAGCTTGTCCTGTGCGTTGACGAGGGCGTCAGGGCCCGGCTGCACGTTGACGCCGGCCTCGATGAGGGCACGCAGGTGTTCGGTGGGGACGTGCTCGTGGTCGAACGTCATGACGTCCAGGCCTTTGGAGAATTCGAGCAGGGCCGCCAAGTCCTTGTAGTCTCCGACGGGAGCCGTTGCCACTGCCTGGGCCGCCGAAACGTCCTCGCCTTCGGCCAGGACCCGGAGTTCAAAGCCGAGGGCTGTTGCTGCCGGAGCCATCATTCGGGCGAGCTGGCCGCCCCCCACCACACCAATTACTGGAAAAGTCACAAGGTTCAGCCTACCGAACCGGCGGCCGGATCCTTGATTCCTCGTCGGTTTTGAGACTAATCAGGGGTGCTTTGGCGGCCTTGGAGCCCGGATCCATTCGGCGGGCTCCAAGGAAACGGCGCTAAAATGGGGATTTCGGCCCATCGGCCCCCAAATAACCACGGCCATGGAGGGTCATGATCAATTCACTTGCAGATCGCATGCGCGGGCTTGCCTCGCTCTTTTGGCGCGAAGTAGCCAAGTTCGGCGCTGTCGGCGGTGTTGGGTTCGTCATAGACAACGGCCTCACCTACTATCTCATGCACGGTGCGATGTCGGACAGTGAAGCGAAGGCCCGTTTTGTCGGCGCTACCGCAGCCACGATCTTCTCGTGGGTTGCCAACCGGTTCTGGACCTTCCGGCACCGCCGCCAGGCAAACGTGGTCCGCGAATTCGTCATGTTCATCGTGATCAACGGCATCGGCATCGGCATTTCCACAGGCTTCACTGCCATCGCCAAGTACGGCATGCACATCGAGGACAAGAACATCCTGTTCGGCGCCGGCGTCGTGGGCATTTTGGTTGCGACGGTGGTGCGCTTCTTCGCCTACCGGTTCCTCGTGTTCAACCAGGAGCTGGACGAAGAGCCGGCCTTCTCGCACGACCACGAGCTTATTGAAGCCCGCCGGAGGGCGGGGAACCTCGAGGAGTCCGGTTCCGAAGAAGGCGAAGAGTCACTTAAGCGCCGCTGACGCGTTCGTTGTCCAGCAGGTGCTGGGTGACCTCGACGTCCGGATGCACCAGGACGACGGAGCCGTCTTTCGTCCACGCCCCCAGGGCGTGGGAAAGGGCGGCTTCCAGTCCGTCCCCTGCCCGGACCAGCAAGCGGACCCCCGATTCATGGTCGGAGGCGAAACCGTCAAGCAATTCACTGTGCGCGTGCGCGGCGTCCGCGCGGCGCAGCGCAGGCAGCGCGGCGTCCGGTTCGGCATGGGCCATGAACACGTCGCCGTGCGAACGGACTTCGGCCGCATAGTCGACGACGCCGATCGGCAGCTCTCCGGGCCAGCGCATCGCGAGTGCTGCGAGCGGAACGGCGACGACGGCGTCGAAGTCCGCGCCAGCGCCGGCGTCGGGGGTGTCCGTGACCAGGAGGTCCGCTCCGCCGCCGTCGAGCACCAGCTCCATTCCCACTTGCCAACCGGCCAGCGCCCATACGAGGGACTTCCAGTGGGCGGGCAGGTCAAGGCGCAGGCTCATGCCCGGTTCGGCGTCGAGTTCGTCCTGGAGCAGGTTGCTGGTCTTGGCCACCCAGTTATCAAGGACACGGCCTGAAAGCTCCACCCGTTCGGCGTCCGGCCCGTACCAGGTGAGCCGGGGTGACGTGGCATTTCCGGAGCGGAGGGATGCCATCAGGTTTGTCGCGGGGGTGCTCATGGCTACATCTTGCCACGCGGTCCGCCAGCAGTCGCCGGAGAAAGTGAATTGCGCCACATGGTCTAAGGCTGCAATGATGGCTTTGCCCGGTCGTTGATGGATGAAATTCGCGAAAATTCAAGAGAATTTCATCTCAATTGATGCGAGGCTACCGTTTCCCGCGGCGACACGCGGAACGCGCGGAAAAAATCCCGGGCGTGGCGCGGCCGGAATTCCTCCGGAATGTTGATTATTATCCCGGCGCAGCTTGACGGCCCGGTAGTTACACACGTGTAATTAGGTATCGAAAGCCGTTGCGGTTAGATCGGATACACCACCGAGTACCGAATGAGCACGGCAGCAGCTGCAACATCAGGAGGGGCGCCATGGGGCATGCGTTGCGTATCCAGGAAGATGCAGTCGTCGCAGACTACGCGGCGGTTAAATACCGTTCGCGGGAAGTTCCGGGGGACTGGTACGTCGACCCGGCAGATCCGGAAGCGGCGGACCGCTACATCGAGACAACCCGTGAAGCACTCGAAGACCAGGCAACAGCCTTCCTCGCCGCCCATGAGGTACTTGTAGGCGAGGCCGCGGCAGATCCGGAGGACGATCTCGACGATCCGCCCTTGGAACTGCTCAGTCCGCTCGACAACCCGGCGCAGCCGGTGTGGATCGGACTCCCCGGCCAGGGAGAGTTCGACGACGAGGGTGAACTTGGCTGGCAGACGGACGCTTTGTGCGCCCAGACGGATCCCGAGGCCTTCTTCCCCGAAAAGGGAGGCTCGACGCGGGATGCCAAGAAAGTGTGCGGGGCCTGCAACGTCCGTTCGCAGTGCCTTGAATACGCACTCGCCAACGACGAACGTTTTGGTATCTGGGGCGGGCTCTCCGAGCGTGAGCGCCGTAGGTTGAGGAAGCGAGCAGTCTGATTCTCAAAGCAGTACACGTTACCGCCGTCGTCGTCTCCCACGACGGCGGTAACTATCTCCCCAGAACATTGGCGGCTCTTCTGGACCAGACGCGTCCGGTAGATGCCGCCATTGGCATTGATACGGGCTCACGGGATAGCTCCCTGGCACTGTTGCAGAGGGCCTTCGGCGAGGCCAATGCCACCAACATCGGCGAGGCGAAGGGCGGGTTCGGCGCGGCCGTCATGGCCGGGTTACCCGCTGCCGTTGGTGGACCCGGTACCGCTGCTGAACCCGGCGCCCCCGGTGAATCCAGCCCGGTCGAGTGGATCTGGCTCCTTCACGACGACGCTGCCCCGGCGCGTGACGCGCTGGCCGAACTCCTCCAGGCCGTCGAACGTGCCCCCTCAGTCACCGTGGCCGGTTGCAAACAGCTGGCATGGGACGCCGAGCGCCGGCTGATCGACGCCGGTCTGTCCACGAGCCGCTGGGCCGAGCGCCTGACGCTCATCGAGGCAGATGAGCTCGACCAGGGCCAGTACGACGGACGAACCGATACTTTCGCCGTGAACTCGGCGGGCATGCTGATCCGCCGGGACGCCTGGGAGGAACTGCGGGGCTTTGACCCGGCGTTCCCCGGCGTGGGCGACGACGTCGACTTCTGCTGGCGAAACTGGCTCGCAGGCAACAGGGTGGTGCTGGTTCCCGCTGCGCGCATGTTCCATGTGGAGCACCGCCCGAACGGGCTCGCGACGCCCTCCGCGGCCCGCAAGAGCCAAGTCCATTTGAGGCTCACCCATACTGCGCCGTGGAAGGTACCGATCCACTGGATCGGTGCACTCCTCGGCAGCTTGCTGAGGTTCGTGGCGAGCGTCCTGGTCAAGGAACCCGGCTACGGGTTCTCCCAACTCGGCGCAACGCTGGCCGCTTTGTTCCGGCCCCGCGCGCTTTGGCGTTCCAGGCGGAACGCCCGCCGAACGCGCCGCGTTCGCCGTTCTGTCATCAGGGGCCTCCAGACGTCACGCCGCGAGGTGTGGGCCCACCGCCGCTCGCTCGTCGAAGCGATTGGCGGAGACGATTTTCCTGAGGCCCCCGACTCGCAGTCGTTGGAGCCGAGCGGCGATTCCGCCGACGATTTCGCCGACCTCGCCACCAATGAGCGAGGATGGATCGGCGCTGGCGCGGTGGCTGCCGGAATTATTGCCTTTATTGCATCCGCCGTCGGATTGCTGGGCCTCTGGGGTGCGGGCGGCGTCGTTGGTGGCGGGCTCTTGCCATTGGATGCTGCCAGCGACATTTGGCGTTCGGCGTCGAGTTGGTGGATTGGCCTGGGCGCCGGCCTGCCCGGACATGGCGACCCCTTCGGCTACGTACTATGGCTGGTGGCAATCCTGGGCGGGGGCGACTCCAACACGTCCGTTGTGTGGCTGCTGCTGCTCGCCATGCCATTGGCCGGTCTTGGCGCCTGGTTTGCGGCTGGCTCCATGACCACGCTGCGCCGGTACCGCTTCATCGCCGCGCTGGTGTGGGCCGCCGCCCCCGCCCTGCAAGTTGCCGTCAACCAGGGGAGGGCAGGAGCGCTTGTTGCCCACGTCGCCATGCCCTTTCTTTTCCTGGCGCTCATGCGGGCCACGGGATCGGCACCCGGCCGGGACACGTCGTCGGCGTCGCCGAAGGCATCCGCCCCGGTGGCGGTCCGGAAGGCTCCCGGCAAACCGGGGACCAACGGCACGCCGTCCTGGACGGCTGCAGCGGCGGCCGGGCTCGCGCTGGCCGTTGTGACCGCTTCAGCGCCGTCCTTGCTGCTTCCCTCGGCTGTCCTCATTGTCCTGTGCGGTGTCTTCCTCGGACGGCGCGGAAAGACCATGTGGTGGGCCCTGCTTCCGAGCGCCGCACTGTTCGCACCGTATGTGTTGTCCGTCCTCGAGCGGCCCCGCGCGCTGCTGGCGGATCCGGGATTGCCGCTGCAGTTTGATGCCGCTCCGCTGTGGCAGCAGTTCCTCGGCCAGCCGTTGAAGTTTGATATCAATGGCGGCCTGGCCGGGTTGTCGATCTTCGGTCCCTCCGGTGTGCCGTGGGCGCTGCTCCTCGCGGTGTTGGTCGGCGGGCCTGTGCTCCTGCTCGCGGTGGCCGGCCTGTTCGTTCCGGGACGCCGCTCGAACATCGCACGGCTCCTCTGGGCGGCCGCCCTCGTTTTCCTCGCCTGGGCCTGGCTCGCTGGACATGTGGCAAGCAGCGCCAATGGCAACCAGCTTGTTTCGACGTTCACGGGTCCGGCCGTCTCGGCTGCAGGCTTCGCGATCCTCGGAGCCGCGCTGATCGGCGCGGACAACCTTTTCCAAGTGGGTGCGAAGCCGGGGAACGGCCGTTTGGCCGGCCATGCCGCACAGCGGACTACCTCAGCCGTGGCTACGCTCCTCCTGGTCGCCGGTCCGTTGGCAAGCATGGGCGTGTGGGCAACCCAGAACGTGGTCGGAAGTACCGGAACGTCCTCCGCGGGAGCCCTCGGCGCTGCACGCCTGGTCCAGCCGGCGGCCCAGAACACGCTTCCCGCCACCGCCGTCGACCACGGCCTCGGGCCGGAACAGACCCGCACGCTGGTCATCACGGAAGATGACGACGGCGGCTACACCTCCTCGCTCATGCGGGGCTCCGGCACCACTTTGGACTCGCTTTCCACCATTGCCTCCGCCAACTCAATCGTCGGTGCGCCGGGACAGGAAAAACTCGTTGCCGACGACGACGCGACAGCGTCAATCAGGAACGCCGTGGCCACGATCGTCGCGGGAATCGGCGTGGACCCGCGTCCGGGCCTCGAAAAGCTCGGCGCCGGATTCGTGGTCCTCAAGGCTGACGACACCGTTGCTCCGCTGACCGCAAGCAGGATCGACTCGGTTCCCGGACTGGTGGCCGTCGGAAAGACTGACTCCGGATGGTTGTGGCGCGTGACACCGCTCAACCCGGCAGCCAATGCCGACGCGGAAACAGCGCACCGGGCGAGCGTCGTGGACGCCAAAGGCTCAGTTGTTGCGCTCCTGCCGTCGGACGGAAGCTCAGTTGAAGCCACAATTCCCGCGGGCGACGACGGCCGGCAGCTTGTGCTCGCTGAGCGGGCGGACGCCGGCTGGAGCGCGTGGCTGGATGGCCGCCAGCTAAGCCCGACGACGTCGGGATGGGCCCAGGCGTTCAGCTTGCCGACCACCGGCGGCAAGGTCGAAGTCCGCTACATCACCCCGTGGGAGCCGTGGCTCGGCGTCCTGCAGGTGGTCGTTATTGGACTGACTGTGTTGCTGGCTATCCCGATGCCCGCTCGGAGGCCGAAGGCGGGCGTCCTGAAGGAACAAAACTCCCTCCGTAAGGAATACAGCAGTGTCTAAGAAGAACCGCACTAAAAAGAATGCCGTGGTGGTCGGCGTGCTGTCTGCCGCGGTTCTTCTCGCGGCCGGTGCGGGCATGGTCTCGGCTGCGTCCATCGTTCCGGCACCCGCGGGCAGCAAATCGGTCGACCCCTCTTTCGCCAACGTTCCGGCCGGCCAGGCGACCGCCGTGTGCCCCGGGGCGCCCCGCCTCGCCGACGGTAGCGCGGAGGGCACAGACAACCAGTTCAGCCCTGTTTCGCGTTCGGCCAAGACGTTCCTCGACGCCCTGGTCTTGAGCGATGCCTCCGGTTCTGTACCTCGGAGCGGGCTCGCGGCGCTGAACGGTTCGCCGTTGGCCGAGATCGCCAAGGCTCCGGCGTCTGCGCCGGCTCCAGCACCCGGACCTCCCGTCCTCAAAGCCGGGGTTGTCGCCCAGAGGCCGATGGGGGACGTCACTGTGGTTGACGCCGATCCGGTCGGCGGCCAAAAAGCCGCAGTGGCCGGTTTGATGAGCTATTCGGCGAACGACGGCGATCTCCGCGGCCTCGCGGCCGCCCCTTGCCAGCAGCCCGGAAACGACGCGTGGCTTGTCGGCGCGAGCACGGCCCTTGGACGCACAGCGGTGTTGAACATCAGCAATCCTTCGGGAACGCCTGCCACGGTCAACCTCGACCTGTACGGCGCCCGCGGCCAGGTCCAGGCGTCCGACAGCCGTGGCTTGTTGGTCTCGCCTGGGAGCACCCGCTCCATCAACCTGGCCGGCCTGGCCCCCAACGAAGGCCAGCTCGCTGTGCATTTGCGCAGCAGTGGCGGCCCGGTTGCCGCGAGCATCCAGCAGAGCATCCTGCGCGGACTGACTGCCGGCGGCGTGGACATCATTACGCCCGGCGCTACAGCCGCGGATTCACAAGTCATGACGGGCGTCGACATCCAGGACCCCGGTGTCGTGAAGTCCCTCGCGGACAAGCCGGGCTTCGCCGACGTCGTCCCAACCTTGCAGATCGCCGTTCCGGGCTCCGTCGACGCGGTAGTTGACGTGCGCTTGTTCGGGCCGAACGGCCAGCGCGCGCTGCCGGGCGGGGGAGCGGTGACCGCGAAGGCAGGATCCGTTACCCAGGTGCCGCTGACCGGCGTTCCCGCCGGCATGTACACAGTGAGCGCGACGTCGGATGTCCCCTTCGCTGCGTCGACCCGGGTCACGCGCGGGCTCAAGGCGGACTCGCCGGTGGACTTCGCGTTGTCTCCCGCTGCGGTCCGCTTGGGCAGCCAGCATGTCGTTGCAGTTCCGCAGGACGGCACCCGGTTCTTGAGTTTCGGCGTGCCGGAGGGGCGGGCGACCGTCAGCTACACGCCGGTTACTTCCGACGGCAAAGTCCACAAGACCGAAACAGTCGATATTGCCGGGGGAACCACATCGGTGATCGAGGTCCCGGACAAGTCTGACGGCGCGGCTGTCTCGGGATTCATCGTCTCGGCCTCGGGCGATGCGGCCTACGGCGCGCTCGTGCTCGGCCAAAGCGACCAGCCGGGGATTTCCGTACTCGCCATCCAGGACGGCGCCGCAGGGCAGGAAAAGGTCCAGGTCACCCTGGGTTACTGACCGGCGGACTTACTGGTAACGACGGCGGTAGACGGGATCGAGGGTCTCCGGCGGCACGCCGAGCATCTCGGCCGTGTATTCGACCACGACGTCGTGGACCAGTTCTTGGAGTTCTTCGCGCCCGACGGTGGTGTGCTCGACGACCCGCCGATAGACGGTGATGACGGGCCCCGCGCCGTGGGCGGCCGGCGTATACGCGCCAAGCGGAGCAGGGGCACCTTGGGCGACCAATTGTTCGAGGTTCGGGGGGATTTCGTCGACGGCGAAGGAGACGCCGTCGAGCCGCTTGCCCCACATATCCTGCAGGCGTTCCGCCGAATCCAGGACGAGGTCGTCAAATCGCTCCGAGCGCGTCCGGTAACCGGGCAGATTCGGAAGCAGGATTTCGCCGCGCAGTCCGCGGCCGTGGCGGTTCCTCCGGCGTTGCCTGAAGCCGCGCTCGGAAGGGCCAGCCGTGGTGGTTTCCCCGCTGTCCGCGGATTCGGACAGATGGACTGTGAAGCCCGGAATGTCGTGCTCTGACTGCATATATCGACTCTAGACCCGTGTTTCGAGCAACGCGACATAATGCGCATCGGGAGGCAATACACGGCCCCACGGCAAAGTGCCGCTAATCTGGGATGTTGTGGGTGCCATTCGTCAGTGTTCCAGATCAGCCTGCCGCCAGTCCGCGGTAGCTACTTTGACGTACGTCTACGCCGAATCGACCGCCGTGCTGGGCCCGCTGGCCACGTACGCCGAGCCGCATTCCTACGACCTGTGCGCGCAGCACGCAGAGTCCCTTACCGTTCCGCGGGGCTGGGAGGTCATGCGGCTCGCCATGCCGTCCACCCGCCCTGAGCCCGGCCCGGACGACCTCCTCGCCTTGGCGAACGCTGTGCGGGAGGCTGCTTCCGCCCAAGCCGCTCCGGAGCCGCAGCAGCGGACGGTGCGCACCCCCTTCGACGGGCCCGCCGTCGTCGAAGGCGGAAGGCGGCACTTGCGGATCCTGCGGGACCCTTCCTGAGGCCTGGCGCAATACTGCCTTCGTGACAACGTCCGTTATCCTTGCGGGCTGTACTCTGGAAGCTGCAAATCAGTCCAAGCGGCGCCGCGGGTGGCGCCATCCAGGGAGCTTCAACCATGCCCAAGGTCAGTCCTGAATTGTTGTCCATCCTTCGTTGCCCGGTCACCGGTTCCGCGCTGGAGCAGGACGGCGAGGAACTTGTTTCGACGGCGGCAGCCGACTCGGGCGAGAAGGTCCGCTATGCGATCCAGGACGGGATCCCTTTGCTTCTTCCCCCGGAATTGCTAGCGGCCGCTCAGTCCGCCGCGCAGCCCGACTGAGCCCATCTGACGATTTTTAACCGGTACTTCTAAGGACTTCCATGACTTTCGACTACAAGGTTGCCGATATCTCCCTGGCCGAAGCCGGGCGCCACCAGATCCGCCTGGCGGAGCACGAAATGCCGGGCCTCATGTCCCTGCGTGCCGAGTTTGGCCCGAGCCAGCCGCTCAAAGGGGCGCGGATCGCCGGTTCCCTCCACATGACTGTGCAGACGGCGGTGCTCATCGAAACGCTGACCGCCCTTGGCGCCGAGGTCCGCTGGGCGTCGTGCAACATTTTCTCCACTCAGGACGAAGCCGCAGCGGCCGTCGTCGTGGGCAAGGGAACCGTCGAGGACCCCCAGGGCGTCCCGGTATTCGCGTGGAAGGGCGAGACCCTTGAGGAATACTGGTGGACGGCCGAGCAGATCCTGACGTGGCCCGGCGCGGACGCCGACCCCGAACTGGGCCCGAACATGATCCTCGACGACGGCGGCGACGCCACGTTGCTGGTCCACAAGGGCGTCGAATTCGAAGCCGCGGGCGCGGTGCCGCACGCCACGGACCAGGACCCGGAGGAATACGCCCTCATCCTCGACGTCCTTCGCAAGAGCCTTGCGGCCGACCCGAAGAAGTGGACCCGCATCGCAGCCGGGATCCGCGGCGTGAGCGAGGAAACCACCACGGGCGTCCACCGGCTCTACCAGCTCGCGGAACAGGGCACGCTCCTTTTCCCGGCGATCAACGTCAATGACTCCGTGACCAAGAGCAAGTTCGACAACAAGTACGGCATCCGCCACTCCCTGCCGGACGGCATCAACCGGGCCACCGACGTCCTCATGGGCGGCAAGGTCGCCGTCGTTTGCGGTTATGGCGACGTCGGCAAGGGCGCCGCGGAAGCGCTGCGCGGCCAGGGATCCCGCGTGATCGTGACCGAGATCGACCCCATTTGCGCGCTCCAGGCCGCGATGGACGGCTACCAGGTGGCCAAGCTCGAATCCGTACTGGAGCAGGGTGACATCTTCATCACGACCACGGGCAACAAGGACGTCATCATGGCCTCCGACATGGTCCGCATGAAGGACAAGGCCATCGTCGGCAACATTGGCCACTTCGACAACGAAATCGACATGGCGGGGCTCGCAAAGGTCCCGGGAACCCGCAAGGTCGAGATCAAGCCGCAGGTCCACGAATGGGTATTCAGCGCGGCAGATGGCCGGGGCGAACACTCGATCATCGTGCTGTCCGAAGGCCGGCTGCTGAACCTGGGCAACGCGACCGGGCACCCGTCGTTTGTCATGAGCAACTCCTTCGCGAACCAGACGATCGCCCAGATCGAGCTGTGGACGAAGAAGGACCAGCCTGAGGGCGAGCGCGAATACTCGAACCAGGTGTACGTGCTGCCGAAGATCCTCGACGAAAAGGTTGCGCGCCTGCACCTGGACGCCTTGGGCGTGGAGCTGACCGAGCTCAGCAAGGAGCAGGCCGAGTACCTGGACCTTGACGTAGCGGGTCCCTACAAGCCGGAACACTACCGGTACTAGAATGCCGGCTGGGAGCGCGCCGGCGTGCTCCCAGCCAATGCCAAGCCACGCCCCTTAGGATGCGGCTGTGGGGCGTGAGTTTCTGGAGAAAGCAAAAATGGGTCAACATCGTGGCGGTGAGCCGCTGGACGGCGGGGAAAATCTGGACAGCGGCGGTCAGTTGGACGGGGGCTTCGAATCCGTCGACGGCAGCGAAACGGCCGCTCCGGCGCCGAAGCGGAACAAGTTCCGGACGGCAGCCTGGATTGTGGTGGTGTGCGTCGTCGCTGCGCTGAGCGGCACCTTCGCCGCAATGGCCCCGCATGCGGCCAGCGCTGCGATCGAATCCGAAGGTTCCTCCGGGGAACGAAGCGCAGCGGGTGCTGTCATGCCCGTCGTGAAGCCGGTCTCGGTGGTGACGTCGCCCGCGAGCGGGGCAAAGCAGGTAAACCCCGCAGCCCCGGCGACGATCACGGTCACGGACGGCTCGCTGGAAAGGGTCTCACTTACCAGCACGAACGGGAAGGCCATTGACGGTGCATTGAGTCCGGACGGGCTCACGTGGACCGCCTCCACACCCCTTGAGTTCAACACCTCGTACACGTTCAGCTACACGTCCCAGGACGCTGCGGGCCGGGCGACATCCAAGACCCAGTCCTTCAGCACGGTGTCGACCCAGAACGAGGCAGATGCCGCGATGTACCCCTTGGACGGTACCAAGGTGGGCGTCGCCCAACCGCTGCAGATCACCTTCAGCGAACCCGTGGTCAACAAAGCCGCCGTCGAAGCAGCCATCAAGGTGTCCTCCACTTCCGGGCAGGTCGGAGCGTTCCACTGGTTCAGCGACACCATGGTGCGCTACCGGCCCGAGAACTTCTGGGCAGCCAACAGCACAGTCACCGTGCAACTCAACCTGTTCGGCGTGGACTTCGGCCATGGCCAGATCGGAAACTTCAACAAGACGAACTCGTTCAAGATCGGCGACAAGAAGGTGGCCGTGGCCGACGCGGTGGCGCACACCTTCACCGTCAGCATCAATGACCAGCAGGTGGGGACGTGGCCGGACACGATGGGCGACACCCGCTTCCCCTCGGCCCGCGGGTACCTCGTGCTGATGGAAAAGTACCGGGTGGAACACATGGATGCGTCCACCATCGGCCTCAAGCCGGGCGACCCCGCCTACTACGGGCAGCTCGACGTCAACTACGCCACGCGGTTGACTCCGAGCGGTGAGTTCATCCACCAGGCGACCGACTCCGCCTTGCCGTTCATCGGGGTCACCAACCTGTCCCACGGGTGTATCGGCCTGGGGCCGGACGGGGCGAAATGGGTCTACGACAACATGGGCGCGGGAGACGTCGTCCAAGTGGTCAATACCCAGGGCGACTACGCCAACTTCGATGACGGCTTCGGCGACTGGAACATTCCCTGGGCCCAATACGCCAATTAAACCCAGTACGCCAAACCCAGTACGCCAACTGAACCTGAACGCCGCGCCCCTGGGACACGCACCGGCTAGACTTGACCGGTCGGTCTTGGGGGTCGGCAATCTACTGGGGGATGTGGACGCGCTATGCCGTTGCAGGGAAAACGCAGGATCGGGAAGATTCTTGGAATCATCGGAATCTGTGCCGGAGTAGCAGCGGGAGGTATCGGCGTCAGCAGTGCGCCAAGCTGGCTTCGCATCGTCGTCGAATCGGAAGCGGGGACGCCGCAACGGACCGAAGCAGGGCTCGCCTCCGCCGTCGTGAAGGTCGTTGAACCCGGTATTACGCCGGTGGACGGCGCCTACGAGGCAACTGCCGTCATCTTTCCCCGCAATGGTTCATCAATGGGTTCGGGCCAGCCGATCGAGATTACCTTCAGCGAACCGGTGGCGGACAAAGCCGCCATGGAACGGGCCTTTATAATCAGCGTTTCGTCGGGCCAGGACGTGGCGTGGCGGTGGTACTCGGACCAGAAGGTACGCATCCGGCCGGAGAAGTTCTGGGCCTCCGGGACCGCGATCACGGTGGAGAACGGCATGATCGGAAACGCGACCATCAAGGCCTCGTTCACCACCGGCCCGCAGCGGGTTGCAGTGGTGGACGACCACACCAAGACAATGAGCGTGTATATCGACGGCGCCCTCGCCAAGACTGCCCCGGTGACCCTTGGGAGCGCGGACTGGCTTTCGCCCACCGGCTATGCCGTCATCATGGAACAGGAACGCTACTCGCAGTTCAATGCCGGAAGCATCGGCCTCAAACCCGGCGACAAAGGATACTACGAGCCGCTCGTCGTGGAACACGCGAACCGGCTCACCAACTCGGGCGTCTACGTGCACCAGGCGCTTCCGTCCGCTTACGGGGCCGTTGGCTCGTTCAACGTTTCGCATGGCTGTGTCGGCCTTCTCCCTGCGGACGCTGCCTGGTTCTTCAACACGATGGAAACCGGCGACCTCGTTCAGGTGCTCAATACCGGCGCTCCCGTGGTGGAACCGTTGGAAGGCTTCGGCGATTGGAACATCGCTTGGGCCGACTATGCCAAGCGCTGAAACTCGCCTAGCCGGTGAACGGAAGCTTGTTGAGCCGTTCTCCGACGGCGGCGCTCCGCTGTTCAGCGCGTCGCAGCCTGTCGAGGTCGCGGTTGCGCCTTTCGCACAAGACTGCCTGCAAATAGTCTTCCGGCGTTGTTCCGGGCGGCGGTGGCGGGGCGACGTACGACGCCAACTCGCTCGCAAGCGAAGCGGCCATGCGGATGCGTGATTCCGGTGCCATCCGGTACGCCTGCTGGGTGAATTGGGACGCCCGCCGTGCGGTGCCGTCCGGAACCCGGCCGATGTCCGCGAGGGCAACCCAGCCTTGAAGGTGCGGCGGAGTGTAAGGAAGGACCTTGCGCTCTGTGGGAACGCGCTGCCTGAGCGAATAGCAGCCCGCCACAACGTCTCCGAGCCGCTTCGCCTTGCCGTTGAACAAAGCCACGGCGATGGCGAGTCCACCGAACGTCGCGTAAATCTCCACGAATCCGATGAGGCCGCGGATCAGAGCGTGGCGGAAACGGATGGCTCCGCCGTCGTCGCGCACGATCCTGAGCCCCACAGCCAGCTTGCCGAGCGAACGTCCCCGGGTGAGCGTCTCAACCGCCACCGGAACCAGTACCAGGCACAGCACCACGAGGAACAAGCTCCAGGCCCGGACAGCGGCGTCGTCGAGATCGGGCGCCACTGCGCTGAGGAGCAACAACAGGCCGAACAACAGCACAACATGCACCAGGACATCGAGCATGAGCCCCAGGGCCCGCGCCCCGAACGAGGCGGGCCGCAGCTCAAGGACCACGGCCTCACCGGTAATAATCGAACTCAAGCCGCCCCCACGAACACCTTCGACGTGAGCGGGGCCGGACGGATCCCGCTGGATCGAGTGTAGCGGGGCTAGGGTAGTGCCGTGGACATCGATGCCTTCACGGTCGTGAACAGCCCCAAGTGGGCGCGTTTGCACGATCTCGCGCACAAACGACGCCTCGACGGCGGCGAAGCGGATGAACTCTTGCGCCTGTACCAGACGGCGTCGTCCCACTTGTCGCTGATCCGATCGGTGGATCCGGAGAGCGCCTTGTCCTCTTCGCTGTCCGCGGCGCTCGCCCAGGCGCGCACCCGGTTCACGGGAGCGCGCTCGAACTTCATGGAAGACCTCGCCCGCTTCTTCGTGGTGTCCCTACCGGCCGCGTTCTACAGATTGCGTTGGCTGACCGTGTGCTGCGGCGTTTTCTTCCTCCTGGTGGCTACGGCCTATGCCCTCTGGATCGGAACGTCGCCGGATGCGCTGCGTGCCCTCGGAAGCAGCAGCGCCGTGAAACGGTACGTGGACAGCGAGTTCGTTGACTACTACTCGGAGAACCCCGCGGCGTCCTTCGCCGGTGCTGTCTGGACGAACAATGCGTGGATCGGTGCGCAGTCCGTGGCGTTGGGCATCACTGGTTTTTGGGTGCCATACATGCTGTTCTCGAATGCGCAGGGCGTGGGAATTGCGGCCGGCGTGTTTGCCGCCTCCGGCAAGGCAGACGTGTTTTTCAGCTACATCCTCCCGCATGGCCTCATGGAATTGACGGCTGTGTTCATTGCGTCGGCCGCAGGCCTTCGGATTTTCTGGGCGTGGGTTTCACCGGGACCCCGCCGACGGACCCAGGCCGTGGCGGACGAGGGACGCTCTTTGATCACGGTGGCGTTGGGCCTGGTGCTTGTCCTGTTCGTCTCCGGCCTGGTCGAAGCCTTTATTACGCCCAGCCCCCTTCCCGTGTGGGCCAAGATCCTCATCGGCTCGATCGTCCTGGCGGCATATTGGACTTACGCCCTGGTACTGGGCGGGCGGGCGTACCGTGCCGGAGCCACGGGAGACCTGGACAGCAACGACGCCGGATACCGTGAGATCGCTGCCTAAGGGCACGGTCTGGTTGCAATCCGGCTTTCACCGGGCTGGATGCTCGTTCCGCGGAAGGGCTGACTGTAGGCTCGGTGGCAGAGAAGATTGCCGGCATACCGTTCTTGCCTGGCATGTGAATCCTACGGAAGTGAAGCTGAAGTGACCGAGAAGAGCCCGATTCCCAAAGAGCCGGACGCGGATTTCAATGACGACGGCGATGAGCCCGCCTTCGAATGGATGAAACCTTCCCCCAAGTCCGCGGGAGAAACGGCCGTACCGGTAGTTTCAGGCCCCGCTGCCCGGACAGGCGGCGGGCCGACCGTCTCCCGTCCGGTTTCCAGCGCCGCGGAGCCCGGGCAGCCGGAGACCCGCGCCGACCGCAAGGCCGCGGAAGCAGCCGAAGCCGGGGCCGAACCCGCCCTCTTCGCGGAGCCCTTGCCGACGTCGGCCCTCCAGGTCCGCCCGCCGGAATCGGAAGTTGAACGGCGGAACCACGAGCGCGAACAGGCAGCCAACGCCAAGCCGGTGGCCCCCCGTGTCTTTCAAGTCATCCTTGCCATCTTCTACCCGGTAGTCCTCCTGGTGCTTGCCATCCGCGCCGTCACCAGCCCGCTCTTCCTGTGGGTGGAGTACTACCGTCCCGGATTCCCGGGCGACGGTTATGGCTTCAACGCCGACGACCGGATGACTTACGGTTCCTATGCCGTGGACTACCTCAGCAACTGGGCGGGACCGCGCTACCTAGGCGGCCTCGTCAACCAGAACGGCGAGAAGCTGTTCAAGGACGGCGAAGTTGCCCACATGGCCGACGTCAAGACCGTGATGTTGTCCGCGTTTGGTGCGGGCACCCTCCTGGCGATCATCGGAATCATCGCGATGCTTTACCTGCGCAAGCGGAGCAAGGGTGGAATCCGCCGGGGCTTGTTTGCGGGATCGATCATTACGCTGGTGCTGATCCTGGGACTGGGCACGCTCGCGATGCTCGGCTGGCAGCAGTTCTTCACCGACTTCCACGAGATTTTCTTCGCCAACGGCACGTGGACCTTTGCCTTGGACGACACCTTGATCCGCTTGTTCCCCGGTCAGTTCTGGATGGACGCGGGCCTCGCGATCGGCGTCCTGGTCTTCCTCACGTCCTTGCTGACGCTGATCTTCACGTGGCCAACGCGTCGCCGCCGGGGACTGTCACCCAAGAAGAACGCTGCCGCGAAGACGGCCGAAGGCGAATCCACTGACGAGGAAGCCGAACTGGAAGCGGAACCGCTCGAGAAGTAGCCCGTCAGATCCAGGAAGGCATCCACATACGCATGCGCCAGTCCTGGTAGCTGATGGTCTCCGCCGTCCATATCGGATAGAAGAACGCGGACAAGAGCACAGCCACGACTACTACCAGGCCCACCAGGTACAGGCCGGAGCGGCGCCGCCACGGCGGATCGTCGCTCCGGCCGAGCACCAGGCCCAGTCCGTAGGCGAGGCCCAGGACCATGAACGGTTCGAAGGAAATCGCGTAGAAGTAGAACATTGTGCGTTCCGGATACATGAACCATGGGAGGTAGCCCGCGGCCATCCCTGAGAGGATCGCTCCGGCACGCCAGTCCCGCCGTCCCGCCCACCAGAAGAGGACCACGAAGAGCGCGATGGTGGCCCCCCACCAAATCACGGGATTGCCTACCGACAAGATCGCCGAGGTGCAGTTCGGCACCGTGCAGCCAGGAGTTCCTGGTTGGGGGGACTCGTAGTAGAACGACGTCGGCCGGCCCATTACCAGCCAGGTCCACGGACTCGATTGGTACGGGTGCGGCGCGCTGAGGCTCTGGTGGAAGTTGTACGCCTGCAGGTGGTAGTAAGCGAGCGACCGCAGCGGACCGGGAATCCAGCCCCAGGTTGCGGAAGGGTTGCTGTCAGCCCACGTCCGGTAATAGGCGTCCTTGGAGAGGAACCAGCCGGTCCAGGTGGACAAGTACACGGCGGCGGCCACCGGGATCATGGTGAAGAACGCCGGTATTCCGTCCTTGATGATCGCCGAGCTGGGCCAGCTCCGGATGCCCGCGATGCGTCGGGCGCTCATGTCCCAGAAAACGGTCATCAGGCCGAACACGGCGACGAAGAACAACGCCGACCATTTGGTGCCTACGGCCAAGCCGAGGCACACGCCGGCCGCCAAGCGCCACCAGCGGAAGCCGAGCCGCGGGCCTGAGGCGAGTTGGAATGGCGTGGGGCGGCCGTCTTTCGAGGCTCGCGCCAACGCGGCGAGCCGGGCAGCCAGCCGGCGCCGGCCGTCGTCGCGATCCATCAAGAGTGCACCGAACGCGGCGAGCAGCCAGAACATCAGGAAGATGTCCAGCAACGAGGTGCGCGACATCACCAAGTGGTGGCCGTCGATGGCGAGCAGGAGTCCCGAGAGGGCTCCCAGGATGTGGGACCGGAAGAGCTTCAGGGCAATCAGCGCGAGCATGAAGATGGAGAGGGTTCCAGTGAGCGCGGCCGAAAAACGCCAGCCGAACGAATTGTCCGAACCGAAGAGCCACATGCCGAACGCGATCATCCACTTTCCCACCGGAGGGTGGACCACGTATTCGGGGGAGTTGAGCAGGACGTTCGGATTGCCGGCGTTGAAGGCGTCGTTGGCTTTGTCCGGCCAGGCCCTCTCGTAGCCGCTGACCAGGTACGAGTAGGCGTCTTTGACGTAATAGGTTTCATCGAAGACGAGGCTGTGGGGGTCGCCGAGGCGCACAAACCGCAGGATTCCGCCGATGACGGTGGTGATGGTCGGGATCAACCAGAACCAGAGCCGTAAGGTGGGCGGATAGTCACGCCAGCTTTGGATGCTACCGATGAGCCGCGTGCGCAGGGCCTCGGCCGTGAAGGCATCCTGGGGCCGTACTATCCAAGGCCGTTTCAGCGAGGCCCCTGTGGACCTGGTGTGGGGAACGGGGCGCACGGAGGTATCGGTCACTCGGCCCATGCTACCTTTTGCCCCCGGCAGGTCCCTGAACGGGCAGCTCCCTGAACCGGTGGCTCCCTGAAACAGGAAACCCGCCACCGGCGCGGGGGACTAGGCTGGACGGGTGACTGATCAGCTGAGCTCCCGGGACGATTCCACCGAAGCACCCGTGCTTCCGGCGACGGGCGATGGGACTGGACGGATTGTCCTCGCCGCCACGCCCATCGGGAATGTGGGCGATGCGTCCGGCAGGCTCATCGAGTTGCTCCAGACAGCCGACATCGTTGCGGCCGAGGACACCCGGCGCCTGCATCGCTTGGTCCACTCCCTCGGCATCACCGTGGGAGGCCGTGTCATCAGCTACCACGAACACAACGAGGCCGCCAAGACCGAGGAACTCCTCGAGCAGGTCCGGGCGGGCAAGACCATTATCATGGTAAGCGACGCCGGTATGCCGGCAGTCTCGGACCCCGGCTTCCGCCTCGTGGAGGGAGCGGTGGCGGCCGGGCTCTCAGTGACGGCGTTTCCGGGCCCGTCGGCTGTCCTGACCGCGCTCGCGTTGTCCGGGCTGCCCACCGACCGCTTTTGCTTCGAGGGTTTCCTTCCACGCAAAGCCGGTGAACGCAGTTCCCGCCTCGCGGACCTTGCCGGGGAGCGCAGAACGATGGTGTTCTTCGAAGCGCCGCACCGGCTTGAACCGATGCTGCGGGCACTGCACGAGCGGTTCGGTCCGGATCGCCGGATCGCCGTGTGCCGCGAACTGACCAAGACCTACGAAGAAGTCCTGCGGGGAAGCGTCCGTGAACTGCTGGAATGGGCGGAGAACAACGAGGTACGCGGTGAAATTGCCGTAGTTGTGGCTGGTGCACCCGAACAGGCGCCGGGCGCTCCGGAGGACCACGTGGCCGCGGTCAACGCGCTTGTGGCGCAAGGCGTCAGGCTCAAGGAAGCTGTTGCGGCAGTGGCTGATGACGCCCGCGTCAGCAAGCGCGAGTTGTATTCCGCGGTCCTCGCCGCCCGCTGAGGACCGATCCCGGACGCCGTGTGCGCGGCTGTGCAAGTGCACAATCCGGCAAGGCCCCGGCAGTGCGCGAAGGCGTAGACACTGCTTCGCGGCGAGCAGTACCGTGGCAGTAATTCCACCCAACAAGGGTTGGTGCATCCCTCCAAAGAGCACTGACTGACGAAGGAGTCACTGTGACTGTTACCGCCGATCGCGAAAGCGAACTTCTCGCCTCCGTTCCCACGGGTCTGCTCATCAACGGCCAGTGGTTGCCTGCCGCGTCCGGGAAGACGTTCGACGTCGAGGATCCCGCCACGGGCAAGGTGCTCGTGAGCATTTCCGATGCCGGAACGGAAGACGGTGCCGCGGCCCTCGACGCCGCCGCCGCTGCCCAGGCGTCCTGGGCCCGTACCGCTCCCCGCGAACGCGGCGAGATCCTGCGCCGGGCGTTCGAGCTCGTCACGGCCCGCGCCGAAGACTTCGCGCTGCTCATGACCCTGGAAATGGGCAAGCCGTTGGCTGAAGCCCGCGGTGAGGTTGCCTACGGTGCCGAATTCCTTCGCTGGTTCTCCGAGGAAGCCGTGCGCGTCTCCGGCCGTTACTCCGCCGCTCCGGACGGCAAGAACCGCATTCTCGTGCAGAAGAAGCCCGTTGGTCCGTGCTTGCTGATCACTCCGTGGAACTTCCCGCTGGCCATGGCTACCCGCAAGATCGCTCCCGCTGTTGCCGCGGGCTGCACCATGGTGCTTAAGCCGGCCAACCTGACGCCGCTGACCAGCCTGCTGTTCGCCCAGGTCATGCAGGAAGCCGGCCTGCCCGCTGGTGTCCTGAACGTCATCCAGACCTCCACCGCGGGTGCTGTCACCGGGCCGCTCATCAAGGACGACCGCCTGCGGAAGATTTCCTTCACCGGTTCCACCCCTGTGGGCCAGGCCCTCATGCGTGAAGCCGCGGACAAGGTACTGCGCAGCTCCATGGAACTCGGCGGCAACGCCCCGTTCGTGGTCTTCGAAGACGCCGACCTGGACAAGGCCGTCGAAGGCGCTGTCGCGGCCAAGATGCGCAACATGGGCGAGGCCTGCACGGCGGCGAACCGCTTCATCGTGCACGACTCCATCGCGGATTCCTTCGCGGAGAAGTTCGCCGCGAAGATCGCTGCACTGAACCCGGCCCGCGGCACGGAGGCGGACTCTACGGTGGGTCCGCTGATCGACGGCAAGGCCCGCAACGGCGTGCATGCCCTCGTCTCCGACGCCGTTGCCAACGGCGCCGTCGCCGTCACCGGCGGCGCCCCGGTGGACGGCCCGGGCTACTTCTACCAGCCCACGGTCCTGAAGAACGTCTCGGCGGACGCCCGCATCCTCAAAGAAGAGATCTTCGGGCCGGTGGCTCCGATCGTGACCTTCAAGAGCGAAGACGAAGCCATCCAGCTGGCCAACAACACCGAGTACGGCCTGGTTGCCTACGTCTACACGAAGGACCTGAACCGCGGCCTGCGCGTCAGCGAACGGATCGAGACCGGCATGCTGGGCCTCAACGCGGGTGTTATCTCTAATGCGGCAGCCCCGTTCGGTGGCGTGAAGCAGTCCGGCCTGGGACGTGAAGGCGGCTTCGAGGGCATCGAGGAATACCTCACCACCCAGTACGTCGGCATCGCCGACCCCTACGCGGACTAACCGCTAACCGCTAAGCGCTAGCAAAGCAGGGCACCGGATCCATGGCTCCGGTGCCCTGCTTTTTGCGTGTCCCGCTTAGCGCTGCCGGCGAATCCCGGCACGCAGCATGCGCCCAAACCACGCCAGGCGGCGCCCCAGCGAAATCGAAACACCGCGGAGCAACCGGACGGGCGACAACGCCCGCCTTGACCAGGTGGACATCAACGACGGCGGGAACCAGTCCGCGCGGAAGCGTGCGAACCAGCCGGCGTTGTTCCGCAAAGCCACGTGGACAGCAGCGATCCGCTCGGCCGCCGTCGAGCGCTCCAGCAGGTCCCCGCCTTCGGTGCGGGATCCTTCCGGAGGGCCGTAGCGTTGCCGTTCGAAATCGCTCGTGAGCGATCCCACGGCGAGCTGCGCGTCGTCGTCGGTGCCCGACGGCGTCGCGTGGCCCGCCCTTCCCACTCCGAGCGCCGCCGAGGTGCTCAAGCGCGCGGCGAAATGCCGGGGAGTCTCGCTGGGCACCGGCGGCAGGCCGTAGTCGGTGGCGAGGTCTTGAAGTTCATCCCACGCGAGGATGGGCCCGTCGCCCGGCGGGGCGGGCCCGCCTCCGGTAGCCGTGGCGGCATGGACGGCGCGTGTCGACCGCGCCGGACGCAGGCGCCGCGTCCGGATTCCGGTGCGGATGAGCCGTGGGGATGCCAGGAGGACCGCCACCAGCAACGCTCCGGCGACGGCATAGAGGTCCACCACGGTGCGGGCGTTCGTTGCCGTGCCCTTGCCGGGAGCGGCGAGCTGCGGCCCGGCGGAAGTGCTTGGCTGGGAAGTCGCTCCGCCTGGAACCAGGTTCTCGTCGTGCAGGCTGGTGCTGGGGACGTTGGGCGCTGTCGCGTCGGAAGCGTAGGCGGGAACCACGCCGCGCGAAGGGGTCGGCTCAAAGGCGATCCAACCGTAGCCTTCGAAGTAGAGTTCGGGCCACGCGTGTGCGTCGCGGGCATCCACTTCGAATTCGGGCAGCGGTTCCTGCCCCGCAACAGCAACCGTGACGCCCGTGGAGTGGCCAGGAGCGTAACCGACGGCGATGCGGCTGGGAATCCCCTCAAGCCGCGCCATCACCGCCATGGCCGAAGCGAAATGGACGCAATAACCGCTCTTCTTCTGGAGGAAGTCCGCGAGCACTGACATTCCGTTGCCGTCGTAGCCGCCCTGGACCGGAGCCTGCAGCGAGTAGCTGAACTGGGAAGAGCGGAGGTAGTCCTGGATCGCCATCGCTTTGGCGTAGTTGCCGTTGGCACCGGCGGTGACTGTCTTGGCCGTATTGCGGACGATGGCGGGGACGTTGCTGGGCAACTGGGTGAAATCCTGCGAGATCGATGCCGGCTTGTCATTTGCCTGGCTCAATTCCACCGCGGTCACTGCCGGCAATGCCGAATACACGGTGTATTGCTGGTTCCGGCTAGTAGTGTCCTCGCCACGGATGCTCAGGGTTTCCGGATCCCAGGACCACCGCCCGCTCAAGCCGTTCACGGCCGTCGGGGCGTAGGGGACGGGCAGGTAGGGGCTCGTGAACTGGCCGGTGTCCACCACCGTCAATTGCCTCACGAGGTCGTCAGGAAGGGAATAATCCGGGGCGATGCGTCCCGCGCCGATGCGCCTCGCGGCTTCACGATCGTCCGGGGCCCAAGTGTCGCCGTCGAAGTGGTCAATCGTCACTGAACGCAAGTAAACGGGGGCCGTGGAGCTTGTGGCGTAGGTGATCCGCCCGCTGCCCGTGGGATTCCGCAGGCTGTTTCCCAAAGTGATCATGGGGTTCAGGCCGTTGGAGGTGCCCCAGGGGTTCAGTCGCGAGCCGACCGGGAACGTTCCGCGGTCGAAGCCCGGAATCGCGAAGGGGAGCAGCAAGCTCAGGGCGAGGGCCGCGGCGCCGATGGCGGCGGAACGTTTGAGTTGCCCTGCCCCGCGCGCCCTGTCGCTCTGGAGGCGCGGGTCCGGCGCGAACCATTGGCTGCACGCCAGGACCACAAGGTATCCGAGGGCGGCACCCAGATAGCCGAGAAGCCCGGAGCCTTGCGGCTTGATGGTCGCCGGGAAGACCAGGATGGCCAGCAGCCCCAGGCCGCTCGTTGCGGGCATGCCGAGCGGAACGGCCAAGGAATCCATGAGGACAACCACAAGGCCAAGGCTCGCGCAGGCCACGAAGACTATGCCGGCGTTGGGAGCGACGGGAGCCGTCTCGGAGACCACGGTGTCCCCGGCCCGCTTGAGGAACTGCCCCAGTTCATCAAGGGTCGCCTGGGACGGGATGAAGCCCGCGATGCTTTCGGGCCGGAAAAAGATGAAATCGAGGATGAACGCCAAGGACACCAGGCCGCCGAGGGCCACGAGCAGCGAAGGCGTCCGCAGGGCGCGAAGCACGGCAAGCGTCCCGGCCACGGTACACACCGTGGTAAATGCCGGCATGAACCAGATCCAGCCGCGGAACACCCCGTTGAGCGAAAGGGCCGTGCCGAGGACCGCGAAGGAGATGGCTGCGGCCATCGCCCACGGATATGCCCAGGGGCCGGGCTTCAGCCGCCGAAGGGGAAGATCTTGCAGGTCCGCGGGTTCGGCGGCATCTGCCGGCGGGGTCCGTTCCGGAGAATCGTGCCGTGACGTGGTGGTCATCGTGGCACCGCCGCCCCGCGCCTGACGTCCATGGCCGCGGCGGCAGCCGCGAGGATTTCGCCTTGGTCGAAACCGGCCCAGGCTGCGGGAAGATCGGTCCTTGGGCTCACGGCGACGGCACGCCAGCCTCCCAGCTTCAGCGCCTCGATGACGGGCTGGGCATGGCGCGGGTGGTCCGAGACCACGAGGGCGAAGGCGTTGGCGCCGTAGCCCGCCGCGGGGGCAAGTGCCCGGGCTTCGGCCACGGGCATGTTGCCGAGCAACGCGAGGACCGGCCCGCGCAGGCGGTGTGCCGCCAACTTGTCCATCAGGTGGTCATCGAAGGGTGCCTCCGTGGCGTCGACGACGGCGGACGCGTCCTTGTGGCGCTCGCCGTGCGCGTGCCTCGGACCGCTGAGCTGAATCGCGGCGAGGCTTTCGGCGATGGATTGCAATCCGCCCAGGCCGATATATTCCTCGGTTTCGGGGTCCGGCGCCGAGCGTGACCCGCGAAAAGCGGGATTTCCCGTGGCGTCGAGGAAGCGCAATGAATAATTGCGGTCGGCGAGATGGGAACTGATGGACATGGCGGCCGTCACCACCCACTCGAACGCCTCGCTGCTCAGCAATTCGACCGCGTCCTCGTGGGGGCCGAAGACCGCCCCGGATCCGGAGGCAAACGCGGAATACCGTTGGTCCAGGATGATCGTGGCCTCGGGTGTGGTCACGGATTCTTCCTGGCGCACCATGAGTTCCCCGTGCCGGGCGGTCGCGGCCCAATGCACGCGCCGCATGGGGTCGCCGTGCCGGTACTCGCGGGTCATCACGTCGTCGTCGCTTGGGTTGGCCCGGATCCGGGTGGCGGTCACGCCGTCGTTCCCGCGCGCTCCCGCGAGCCCCGTTGCGGGAAGCTCGACGGCGGCGGGCGTCACGGTGAGGATGTCGCCGTCGTCGATCGCGTGCCGGTGCAGCGACAGGCCGAACGGATCGCAGAACTCGGCCGTGACCGGTCCGATCCGGAACTGGCCGCGCTTGCCCGAGCGAAGGTGGTATTCATAGCGGCTGGTCCCGCCGGACGCCGAACGCGTCGGGAACCGGAACGCGGGAGGCTCACCGAAGCGCGGAGGCAACTGCTCCTCCATGATCACGGGACCTGTTGCCGCGCCTGTCCGCGCCACCGCCAGCCGGACCGTCGCCGTCGACGACGTTTCCACCGTGGAGGGATGGAACTCGCGGAACACTTGGAACCGGGGCTTGAGCACCCGGACGCCTGCCAGCGCCACCAAAGGCAACGCCACGAGCAGGATGCCAAGGGCCAGTAGATCGCGCCGGCCCATGACCTGGGCGAGCAGCAAGGACCCGACGCCGCTAGCCAGCAATCCCCAGCCCCGCGTGGTGAAGAGGTGCTTGGGAAGCCGATCCACCAAGGCCATGCCGGACCTCCTTTCGCGCCTAGCTGCCGCGGCGTTCGGCGCCGGATTCCTGGTTGACCGGGAGCGAAGCCAGGATGGAGCGGATGACGCTTTGCGGGGTGTCTCCGGAGCTGGCGGCCTTGCGGTCAAGGATGATCCGGTGTGCCAAAACGGACTCGGCCACCAGCATGACGTCATCCGGAAGAACGAAGTCCCTGCCGTCGAGGGCGGCGGTCGCCTTGGCTGCCCGCAGCAATTGCAGGAGGGAGCGGGGGCTGGCTCCGAGGCGCAGCCGCGCGCTGTCCCTCGTGGCCCGGCCCAGGCCCACCGTGTATTCCTTGACGGACTCGGAGACGAAGACGCGCTGCACCGTGTTGATCATGGCGGCGACGTCGGACGCCGTGACCACCGGGGTGATCTTGGACAGGGGAGAGACCGCTTGATGCGTCCCCAGCATTTCGATCTCCGAGAGCTTGTCCGGATAGCCCATGGAAATCCGTGCCATGAAGCGGTCGCGCTGCGCTTCCGGCAACGGGTACGTTCCCTCCATTTCGATGGGGTTCTGCGTTGCCACCACCATGAAGGGTTCAGCCAATTGGTAGGAGAACCCGTCCACAGTCACCTGGTGTTCCTCCATGCATTCGAGCAAGGCTGACTGGGTCTTCGCCGACGCGCGGTTGATTTCGTCGCCGATCACGATGTTGGCGAACACCGCGCCCATCCGGAACTCGAACTGCCGCGACGATTGGTTGTAGATGGAAACGCCCGTGACGTCCGAGGGCAGGAGGTCCGGGGTGAATTGGATGCGGCTGACCTTGCAGTCGATCGTCCGTGCGAGGGTCTTGGCGAGGAGGGTCTTTCCGACACCGGGCACATCCTCCACCAGGAGGTGCCCTTGGGCGAGCAGAACGGTCAATGCCAGCTTGGCGGCTTCGGCCTTGCCGTCGATCACCTGGTTGATGACGGCCAGGATCTTTTCGCTAGCCGTGTGGAACTGGGCAGGGTCCATGACCGCGGGCTTGTGGCCGTTGGGGGATTGGTGTTCCGGAGGCGCGACCGCAACAGCGTCGTCGCGCAGCCTGTCTTCGTCGAACGTTCCGTGACGCTTTGAATCCATGGACAGCCCCTCAGCCATGACAGCGTTCCCGCAGGGCCGCGGTGCCCTGGCAGGGAATTACCGCCTTCGTTACCAGACTACCCAGCCTAGGCCCACCGCAAACAGAGGGATATCACCTTGCGGAAAGATAGGGTGGAGGCATGTGCACCTCCCTCCCACCGGCTCCCTACCGCGCGCCCGAAACATCCCAGGAGGCCCAGGGCGGGAACTCACGCAAGGAATTCCCGCCGGCGCCTGAGCCGTTGCCCGTTCCGGTGATGGACAACCACACCCACCTCGACTTCCGGCACGGCTTGTTGGAAGTGGCTGTTGTGGATGCCCTGGATGCCGCCGAAAGCGTTGGTGTCCAGGGAGCCGTGCAAGTGGGTTGCGACCTTGAATCTTCGCGGTTCACTGTGCAGGCACTCGAGATGGACCAGCGGCTACTTGGCGCCGTGGCCATCCACCCCAACGACGCTCCCGTCTACGCGGGACGGGGCGAACTCGAATCCGCCCTGGCCGAGATCGAGGAGTTGGCGGCCCACCCCAGGGTCCGTGCCATCGGCGAAACCGGCCTTGACTTTTTCCGCACCCACGGAGAAGGACTGGTTGCCCAACGCCACTCGTTCCGCCGGCACATCGACATCGCGAAGAGGCTGGACCTCACCCTTCAGATCCACGACCGGGACGCCCACGACGACGTCGTCCAGGTCTTGCGCGAGGAAGGTGCTCCGGAACGGGTGGTGTTCCATTGCTTCTCGGGTGACGCTGAACTGGCCCGGATCTGCAACGACAATGGTTGGTACATGTCCTTCGCCGGCACCATGACATTCAAGAATGCGGGGGACCTGCGGGAAGCACTCGCCATCGCGGATCCCGAATTGCTGCTGGTGGAGACCGATTCCCCGTTCCTGACGCCGCATCCATTCAGGGGCAGGCCGAACGCCAGCTACATGGTGCCTTACACCGTTCGTTCGATGGCTCAAGTAACAAATCGAGATCTTTCCGAGATGTGCGGGCAGCTCGCCCGGAACACGCTTGCCACCTACGGTTCGTGGGACTGAAACCTGCATAGGAATGTGATCTGATGCATACCCGGTATGCAATTTTCTTGGCCCCTTTATAACGCTTCGGTTACAGTGGGTAACCAGTAGCCGGGGTCGGGGAAGGCCACCGGAACACTTACTCCGTTCGCAATTGGAATTTTTCAGTTGAATTGAGTGTGGCGGCGCCCAGCCCCGCCGCAGTCCTCCAGCACGGCTTCGGCCGGGTTGGGGCCGCGGCAGGTTACCCCTGTGCGCTTTTCCCCGTGCCCGGATGGTCCAAAAGTTACGGGCAAACATGGTTAAGTTCTTCACCACGGACGGCAAGTTCAGTTTCGTCAAAGTCGGTGCGCAGCTGCTGGTGCTTTCGGCGCTAGTGCTTGGAGTCGTTGCCTTCACAGGCAACAACAAATCGGTCACCCTCAATGTTGATGGCAAAGTGAGTTCCGTCCAGACCTTCGGCAATACCGTTGACCAAGTGGTCAAGGCGGCCAAGGTCGACCTGAAGCCGGAAGACCGGGTCTCCCCGGCTCTGGACAGTTCGGTGCAGAACGGTTCCATCATCAACGTCAACCTGGCCAAGGCCGTCACCGTGAGCCTTGACGGGGCGAAGCGTACGGTCAACACCACGGCGCCCAACGTCGGCGGCCTCGTCTCCGAACTCGGCGTAGCAAGCGCTTCGGCCGTGTCCGAGCCGAAGGACCAGCAACTGGAAGTTGCGGGATCGTACGTTTCGATCCTGACCCCTAAGTCGATCAGCCTGATCGTCGACGGCCAGAGCTCGGCGAAAACCACGACGGCGCCGGATGTCGCCACGGTACTGAGCGACGCAGGTGTTTCGCTCGGCGCCAACGATCGCGTGTCCCAGCCCAACTCGGCTCCGATCGTCCCCAACATGGTCATCAAAGTTTCCCGCGTGGACACCAGCAAAACGGCCACGGAGACAGAGAACGTACCGTTCGACACGGTCACCACCCAGGATCCCAACCAGTACACGGACCAGAAGACCGTGACCCAGGAAGGCGTCCTCGGATTGCTCACGAAGACGTTCAAGCTCGTCCTGGTGGACGGCCGCGAAGCGAACCGCACCCTCGTCTCGTCGGATGTGACCACCAACCCGGTCCCGGCGAAGGTCACGGTGGGAACCAAGGCACGCCCCGCGCCGGCAGCTGCTGCGGCATCCGGACCCACCGGCGCCCCGAACGAAGCCATGTGGGACAAGGTCGCCCAGTGCGAGTCCGGCGGAAACTGGGCCACCAACACCGGTAACGGTTACTACGGCGGCCTGCAGTTCGACGTCCAGACGTGGCTCGGTTCCGGCGGAGGAGCGTACGCTCCCAACGCGAGCCTCGCCAGCAAGGCCCAGCAGATCGACATCGCCAACCGCGTGTACGCGCAGCGCGGCCTGTCGCCGTGGGGCTGCGGCTGGGCGGCTTCGGCCTAAGCCAGTCAGCGTATGGCCAAAAGGGCCGGGTCCGGTTACGGACCCGGCCCTTTTCGCGCGCAAAACAGCCATCCGGAAGCAGTCGTTGCGCGGCCAGACGATACGATACCTAGGTGACTGAACCGAATCCCGAACACGCCGCCGTCGCGCCCCTCCTGGGAGCTGTGGACATCCGACGGCTCGCCGAGGAAATCGGTGTCCGCCCCACGAAAACGCTGGGGCAGAACTTTGTCATCGACGGCAACACGATCCGCAGGATCGTCTCGGCCGCCTCGATCGATCCCGGGGAAACGGTCCTCGAAGTCGGGCCCGGCCTCGGGTCCTTGACGCTTGGCCTCCTCGACGCCGCAAAGTCGGTTGTCGCCGTCGAAATCGATCCCGTGCTGGCCGCCAAGCTGCCGGAAACCGTCCGCGCGTGGCGGCCCGACGCCGTCGACGACTTCTACCTGGTCCTCTCGGACGCCATGAAAGTCACCGAACTTCCCGTGCAGCCCACGGCCCTCGTGGCCAACCTGCCGTACAACGTCGCGGTGCCGGTGGTACTGCACCTGCTCCAGCACTTCCCGAGCCTGCAACACGGCCTGGTCATGGTCCAGGACGAAGTGGCGGACCGGCTCGCCGCGGCGCCCGGCTCGAAGATCTACGGCGTGCCCTCCGTCAAGGCCGCGTGGTACGGGACCATGCGCAAGGCCGGCGTGATCGGCATGAACGTCTTTTGGCCCGCGCCCAAGATCCACTCGGGGCTCGTCGCATTCACCCGGAGCGCCCCGCCGGCCACGCACGCCACCCGTGAGCAGGTCTTCAGGGTGATCGATGCCGCTTTCGCGCAGCGCCGGAAGACGCTGCGCGCGGCTCTGGCCCACTGGGCCGGAAGCCCGGCCGAAGCCGAACGTTGCCTCGTGGCGGCCGGCGTCGACCCGAGCGCGCGGGGGGAGGTCCTCGACATCAACGCCTTTGTCCGCATCGCCGAGGCCCGCCACCCCATGGAAGCATGAGCCCGGGCATCAGCGCCGCGAGCCGCGGGCGCTTCGCGGCCCGGACCGTGCGGGTCCGCGCACCCGGCAAGGTGAACGTCTCCCTCAACGTGGGCCCTTTGCGGCCCGATGGCTACCATTCCGTCGCAAGCGTGTACCTCGCGGTGTCCCTCTACGAGGAAGTGGCCGCTACAAGCACCGAAGAACCCGGGATCACCGTCAGCATCAACGCGGCAAGCACGCTGGACCTTGATGGCGTGGACATTCCCCTCGACGAGCGCAACCTCGCCTACAAGGCCGCGGCCATCATGCGGGACGTCTCGGAGAAGGCCACTGGAGTCCACTTGGACATCACCAAGCGGGTGCCGGTAGCGGGAGGCATGGGTGGCGGCTCCGCCGACGCCGCGGCCACGCTCCTGGCGTGCGACGCGCTGTGGGACAGCGGATTGTCGCGCGAGGAACTTGCCCACCTCGCAGCCGAGTTGGGCGCAGACGTGCCGTTTTCGCTCCTCGGAGGCACCGCCGTCGGGCTTGGAGTCGGCGACGAATTGTCTCCGGCCCTTGCGAAAGCGCAAATGGACTGGGTCCTCGTTTGCGCCGACTACGGGCTCTCGACGCCGGATGTCTTCCGGACGCTGGACATGCTCCGCAATGCCGAGGGGCTCGAGGCGCCCGAACCGCTCGAAGTGGATGCGAAGATCCTCCAGGCCCTGCGCAACGGCGATCCCGATTCCTTGAGCAAGCTCCTCGTCAACGACCTCCAGCGTGCTTCGATCGAACTGGCGCCCGGATTGCGGGACACGATCGGCCTCGGCGAAGCGAACGGCGCGCTCGCCGGGATCGTCTCCGGTTCCGGCCCCACCGTGGCCCTGCTCGCGGACAGTTCCCTGGCCGCGGGCGAGCTCGCCGAGGAGCTGCGGCACCTGGGGCACAACGCGCTGGCCGTGCACGGTCCGGTTCCCGGTGCCCGGATCATCTCCGATACCCTCCTATGACAACCCGAGACAACCTGCCTTCGGCGGCTGTCCTGAATCCCCACCAGAAAGTAGTACCCATTGGCCCACCTCCTCGGCGGTGAAAACCTCACCGTTTCGTTCGCGACCCGTACCGTCCTCGACGGCGTCACCCTCGGTTTGGAGGACGGCGACAGGATTGGCATGGTGGGACGCAACGGTGACGGTAAATCCACCCTGATGCGTTTGCTGGCCTTGCGTTCGACGCCGGACTCCGGCCGCGTGACCAAGCGCGGCGACGTGAACATCGGCTACCTGGACCAGTCGGACGTGCTCGACGGCGACCTCACCGTGGGGGCGGCAATCGTCGGCGACCGTGCCGACCACGAATGGGCCGCCAACCCGAAAATCCGGGAAATCATGGGCGGGCTCGTGGGCGACGTCGACTGGCACGCCAACGTCCACGCCCTTTCCGGCGGGCAGAAGCGCCGTGTGGCCCTGGCCAAGCTGCTCATCGAAGACCACGACGTCATCATGCTCGACGAACCCACCAACCACCTCGACGTTGAAGGCGTCGCCTGGCTGGCCCGGCACTTGAAGACCAGGTGGCGCGCCAACCAGGGTGCGTTCCTGGTGGTTACGCACGACCGCTGGTTCCTGGACGAAGTCTGCAACCGGACCTGGGAAGTGCACGACGCCATGGTGGACCCGTTCGACGGCGGCTACGCGGCGTACGTGCTCGCCCGCGCCGAGCGTGACCGGATGGCGTCCGTCGTCGAGAGCAAGCGCCAGCAACTCGTGAAGAAGGAACTGGCGTGGCTGCGCCGCGGCGCCCCGGCCCGCACCTCGAAGCCCAAGTTCCGCATCGAGGCGGCCAACGAGCTGATCGAGGATGTCCCCGCCCCCCGCGACTCGGTGGCGCTGAGCAAGATGGCGACGGCCCGGCTCGGCAAGGACGTGCTGGACCTGGAGAACGTGTCGCTCGATTTCGACGGCCGGAAGCTCTTCGACAACGTGACGTTGCGTCTGGCACCGGGGGAACGGCTGGGCCTGGTCGGCGTCAACGGGGCCGGCAAATCGACCCTGTTGCGGCTGCTTAATGGCGAAATCGACCCCAGCCAGGGCCGGCTGAAACGGGGCAAGACGGTGGTCACCGCCGTGTTGTCGCAGGACGTGCAGGAACTCGACGAAGTTTCCGACCTGAGGGTCATCGAGGTGATCGAACGGGAGAAGCGTTCCTTCGCCGTCGGCGGCAGGGAAATGACCGCGGGGCAACTCGTCGAGCAATTGGGCTTCACGAAGCAGAAGCAATGGACGCCCGTCCCGGACCTTTCGGGCGGTGAGCGCCGGCGCCTGCAACTGCTCAGGCTCCTGGTGGGCGAACCCAACGTGCTGATGCTCGACGAACCCACCAACGACCTCGACACCGACACCCTTGCCGCCGTCGAAGACGTCCTGGACGGCTGGCCGGGCACGCTGATTGTGGTGAGCCACGACCGGTACCTCCTGGAGCGTGCCACCGACCACCAGATGGCCCTCCTCGGGGACGGTAAGCTGCGCGGCCTTCCGGGCGGCGTGGACCAGTACCTGGAGTTGCGCGAAGCCGCTTTGGCGAGCGGAACCGTCCCGGGCCCGGCCGCCGCCGGTGGGAGTCCGACGTCGGGCGCTGCTGCTGCGACGGCGACTTCGGGGGCGAGCGAGGCGGAGAAGCGCGAGGCGCGCAAGGACCTGAACCGGATCGACCGCCAACTGGGCAAGATCGCCCAGCAGGAGGAAAAACTCCACGCGCAGATGGCGGCAAAGTCCGAGTCGGGCGATTTCGACGCGCTCAGCGACTTGAACGCCAAGCTCCAGGAACTCCTCGACGAGAAGGAAGGCCTCGAACTCGAGTGGCTCGAGGCGGCCGAGGTCCTCGGCGAGTAGCGAGGGGGCTAGGCGTCCGAGGTGAGCTCCGGGTCTTTCTGGAGGCCCGTCAGGCCGTTCCATGCGAGGTTGACCAAGTGGGCCGCCACAGCCCTTTTGTCCGGCTGCCGGTGGTCAAGCCACCACTGGCCTGTCATGGCAACCATGCCCACGAGCATCTGGGCGTACATGGCACCGTCCGCCGCACTGAAACCGCGCCGGGAGAATTCGTCGGCGAGCAAGTCCTCCACTCGCTCGGCCACATGGGAGAGCAGCGTGGCGAACGCGCCTTCAGGTTGCGACGGCGGGGCGTCCCGCATGAGGATCCGGAACCCGTCGGTCCGCTCCTCGATATAGCCCAAGAGGGCGAGTGCGGCTTGCTCGACGAGAATCCGCGGTTTGGCCTCGGCGGCCAAGGCGTCGTTGATCGATTGCAGCAGGGCTTGGAATTCAAGCTCGACAACCTGGGTGTAGAGCCCTTCCTTCGAGCCGAAGTGTTCGTAGATGACCGGTTTCGACACCCCTGCTGCCGCGGCGATTTCGTCGATCGTGGTCGCATCGAGTCCGCGGGCGGCGAAGAGGCTCCGGCCAATCCCAATGAGCTGGGTACGGCGCTGGGAGGCCGTCATGCGGGAACGGGCCACCTGGCGTTCCGGCGCGTTGTTGATGACCGCGGAACCCGTGGAACGCTGGGGGATTCCTGTGCTCTTGCTCACGCATCTATCATGCCTCAGCTCAAGCACGAAGGGACTTCGTGGCCCCGAAACCGGACCCAATCCAGGACTCGGGGCCGCGCCAAGTCGCGAACACGCAGCGCACATGGCAAACTAGTTTCTTGTGTGTGCGACCCGGTCAAACGGGCGCCCCGCGGAAGCCGTTCCGCAGGGCGGGCGTGTGCACGGTCCGCTCTGGTGTAACGGCAGCACCCCGGCCTTTGGAGCCGTGGAGTATAGGTTCGAATCCTATGGGCGGAACTAGTCGGTCATCTGCCGGCTCGTCTCTGAACGATCAAGGAGAGCGACTTCGTGAACCCTGACACCACCGGCCCCGCCGCAGTCATCGTCCTCGCTGCCGGAGCCGGTACGCGCATGAAGTCCCGGACTCCCAAGATCCTGCACGAAATCGGCGGACGCTCCATGGTCGCCCACGCCATCCAGGCTGCGCGTTCCATCGACCCCCAGCGCCTGGCCTTGGTAGTGCGCCACGAGCGCGACCTCGTGGCCGCGCACATCGAAGAGGTCGATCCCGAGGCCGTCATCGTGGACCAGGACGAGGTGCCCGGCACCGGCCGCGCGGTCGAAGTCGCCCTCGATGCCTTGGACGAGAAGGAAGAAGTCCGCGGAACCGTCGTGGTCACTTACGGCGATGTCCCCTTGTTGACAGGTGCCCTTCTCACCGAGCTTGTTGCCACCCACGAATCCGAAGGCAACGCAGTAACCGTCCTGACCGCGATCCTCCACGACGCGCACGGCTACGGCCGGATCCTGCGCGCCGAGGACGGAACCGTCCTGGGCATCCGCGAGCACAAAGACGCCACCGAGGATGAGCGTGCTGTCCGCGAAATCAACTCGGGCATCTACGCCTTCGACGCCAGCGTGCTTCGCACCCAGTTGCGCAAGGTGACTACCGAGAACATCCAGCGCGAAAAATACCTCACCGACGTCCTCGAACTGGCGCGCGACGCCGGAGGCCGGGTTTCCGCCGTCGTCACCGATGACCGGTGGCAGGTGGAGGGCGCAAACGACCGCGTCCAACTCGCCGCCCTTGGCGCCGAACACAACCGCCGGATCGTCAAAGCCTGGATGCGCGCGGGCGTGACCGTGGTGGATCCCGCCACCACGTGGATCGACTCCACTGTTGTCCTCGACGAAGACGTGCGGATCCTTCCCAACACGCAGCTTCACGGCGCCACCACTGTGGCGCGTGACGCCGTCGTCGGGCCTGACACGACCCTCACCGACGTCTCGGTGGGCGAAGGCGCGAAGGTGACCCGCACGCACGGCTCCGGTTCGACGATCGGCGCCCACGCCAGCGTCGGCCCGTTCACCTACCTGCGGCCCGGCACGGTCCTCGGCGAGACCGGCAAGATCGGTGCCTTCTACGAGACTAAGAACGTGACGATCGGGCGCGGATCCAAGTTGTCCCACCTCGGCTATGCCGGTGACGCCGAAATCGGCGAAGACACCAACATCGGCTGCGGCAACATCACGGCAAACTACGACGGCGAGAAGAAGCACCGCACGGTGATCGGTTCCGGTGTGCGGACCGGGTCCAACACGGTCTTCGTGGCCCCCGTGACAGTCGGCGACGGCGCGTACAGCGGCGCCGGAGCCATCATCCGCAAGGACGTTCCCGCCGGAGCCCTGACGTTGAGCATCGCCCGGCAGCGCAATTCCGAAGGCTGGGTCATCGCCAACCGCCAGGGCAGCAACTCGGCCAAGCTGGCGCAGGCCGCGCAAGCCGCCGCCCCCGATTCTTCAAGTACTCCGGCAACCACAGAAGAGGGCACACAGGCATGAGCGAAATTACCGCAAACGGTGAGAAGAGACTGGTTCTCGCCGCCGGACGGGCACACCCCGAACTGGCGCAGGAAATCGCCAAGGAACTGGAAACGGAACTCCTGCCGGTTGACGCGTACGACTTCGCCAACGGTGAGATCTACGTCCGCGCCGGTGAGAGCGTCCGTGGAACCGATGCTTTCGTCATCCAGGCGCACCCCGCGCCCCTGAACAACTGGCTCATGGAGCAGTTGATCATGATCGACTCCCTCAAGCGCGCTTCGGCCAAGCGCATCACGGTGGTTTCGCCGTTCTACCCGTACTCGCGCCAGGACAAGAAGGGCCGCGGACGCGAGCCCATTTCCGCCCGCCTGGTGGCCGATCTGTACAAGACGGCCGGCGCCAACCGGATCATGTCCGTGGACCTGCACACCTCCCAGATCCAGGGCTTTTTCGACGGCCCCGTGGACCACCTCATGGCCATCCCGCTGCTTGCCGACTACATCCGTACCAAGGTCGCCGCGGACAACATCACTGTCGTGTCCCCGGACACGGGCCGCGTCCGGGTGGCAGAGCAGTGGGCCGAGCGACTCGGCGGCGCACCGCTGGCCTTCGTCCACAAGATGCGTGACCTGACCGTGCCGAACCAGGCGGTCTCCAAGACCGTCGTCGGGCAGATCGAAGGCCGCACGTGCGTCTTGATCGACGACATGATCGACACCGGCGGAACCATTTCCGGTGCTGTCCAGGTCCTCAAGAACGCCGGTGCCAAGGACGTCATCATCGCCTGCACCCACGCGATCTTCTCCGAACCCGCCTCCAAGCGGCTGGCGGAATCGGGCGCGCGCGAAGTGGTTGTCACCAACACGCTGCCGATTCCGGCGGAGAAGCGCTTCCCGCAGCTGACCGTGCTGTCCATCGCGCCGCTGATTGCGCGTGCCATCCGTGAAGTGTTCGACGACGGTTCCGTCACGAGCCTCTTCGACGGCCAGGCCTAGCCAGCTGCGTTTCGCTCCTGCGGGACGCGGCTGCTAAACTCGTGGGGATACCTTGGCGAGGGAGAGCGCATTGCGGTTCTCCGTTATCGACTGGGTCTGAAACTCCTTCACCGAAGGCGGACCGGCTGCGGCCGGGATCCCGTCGGGCGTAGAAGGTCGCTACAGACCTCCGCCCTTGCTGATCAGCTTGCCTGGCAACGTGCCGGCCACAGTAATCAAGGAGTACATATGTCCGAGCAGAAGCTCGCAGCAGAACTGCGCACCGAATTCGGCAAGGGCTTCGCCCGCCGCGCCCGCGCAGCCGGCCAGATCCCGGCTGTCATCTACGGCCACGGCGCCGAGCCCATCCACGTCAACCTCCCGGGCCGCGCCACCACGCTGGCCGTCCGCACCGCCAACGCCCTGCTGTCCCTGGACATCAACGGCGAGGACCACCTGGCCCTGGTCAAGGACATCCAGCGCGACCCGATCAAGCAGATCATCGAGCACATCGACCTCCTGACCGTCCGCAAGGGCGAGAAGGTCACCGTCGACGTTCCCGTCCACGTCACCGGTGAAGCTGCTCCGGGTGCTATCGCCAACCAGGAAGCCGTCACGGTTTCCCTCGAAGCCGAGGCAACCCACCTGCCCACCGCCGTCGAGGTCAGCATCGAAGGCCGCGAAGCGGGCGCCCACGTCCACGCTTCCGACCTCGCCCTGCCGGCAGGTGTCACCCTGCTGAGCGACCCCGAGACGCTGGTCGTCAACATCTCCGAAGCCGCTCCGGTTGCTGAGGAAGAAGAAGGCGAAGCTGCCCCTGCAGCTGCAGCAGCGGAAGAGGCTCCCGCGGCAGAGTAGTCACCATGACTGCTTGAGGCGCATGCCCTTTGCTTTGTGGCCGGGACCTTCGGGTCCCGGCCATTTCTTTTCGTTCCGCCCCTTCAAGTCCCTAGGATGGCTCCATGACAGACACTTGGCTGATCGTCGGCCTCGGCAATCCCGGCAGTGAATATGCCAACAATCGCCACAACGTAGGCCAAATGGTCCTCGACGAGCTCGCTTCGCGGATGGGCGGGACCTTCAAAGCCCACAAGGCCAGGGCGCAAGTAGTAGAGGGCCGGCTTGGGATCGGCGGACCGCGGGTTGTGCTGGCCAAACCCATGAGCTACATGAATGTTTCAGGGGGCCCGGTTTCGGGCCTGGCCTCGTTCTTCAATATTGCTCCGGACCACGTCATTGCGGTGCACGACGAAATTGATATTCCGTTCAACACGGTCAAGTTGAAGATCGGCGGGGGAGAAGGCGGCCACAATGGCTTGCGGGATATCTCCAAGGCCCTGGCGACCAAGGACTATTTGCGGGTCCGGGTTGGCGTTGGAAGGCCCCCGGGCCGTATGGATACGGCAGACTATGTGCTGCGGGATTTCGGCACCGTCGAAAAGAAGGACCTGCCGTTTCTCCTTGACGAGGCGGCCGACGCCGTGGAGATGTTGATGAGCGACGGCCTCCTGGCGGCACAGCAAAAATTTCATCCAGTCAAGGCCTAAGCTCCTCATTCCAGCTATTTAACAAGCACGCTGTTAGTTGACTGATTGACTAATTGATTCGCGTGGATCGCTATGATAATTTGCAAATCAATGCAGGGCTGAAGAAGAAGCAGGAAGAAACAACCGCTGTACGTCACGTCCGCCGGAGCGACGAAGGTAGCGTGATCTGATTTGCGAGCTATACCGGAATCTGTCAGGGTGCGGCTTCCTTCGGACCGCCAAGCCTTGGGGGCTGCAGAACGCCGAAAATGGTCGTCACTGATCCGTCAGGACCTTCAGAAAACGGTGGTTGACTCGCTCAGCACCCCCGACGTCTATGGCGTTGTGGTGGTCGGGGCGCCTGGCGCCGGCAAGGCGACGTTCGCACGATCAGTGGAAGCTCGGCTCAATTCGAAAGTCCATGTCCTCCACCTCCACGGCTCCGCTGATGCCGAAGCCCCTTTCGGTTCCATGGCGCATTTGCTCGCGCGGCTTCCCGCGGAGGTCGCGGATAACCCGGGAGCCGTCATCCACGGCATTTCCCACCTGATACATTCCGATGCCGCGGGCCGTGAAGTGCTGGTGGTCCTTTCGGAACTTCCCTCCTTGGACAGCATGAGCACGGCCGTCCTGGTCCAGTTGTTGATCAGCGGCGTAGCAAAGGTGCTCGTCACCGTCCGGCAAGTGACCGATATGCCGGAAGACCTCATCAGGTTGCTCAAAGACGGGCTCCTCGATGAGGTTGAACTGCAGGTCTTTTCCCGCTCGGAGGTCTCCAAGCTGCTCGGTGGGATCCTCGGCAACCGGGTCACGGCCACCGCTGCGAGTGCCCTTCACGCGGCAAGCGGGGGAAGCCCCTTGGTGCTCCAGGCCATCGTTACCGAACAGCTTCGCTCGGGCAACTTGCACCTGGCCGGGCAGGTCTGGGCGATGAAGGGCGAAATCCACCTGTCATCCGCCGAAGTCCTGACCGAACTGGTCCGCTCGCGCCTCGCGAAAGAGCGGCCGGCCGTCCAGGAAGCGCTTGAATTGATGGCCCTCATCCGCACGGCCCCGCTGGCGGTGTTGCTGGACGTCCTCGAGCCTTCCGCGGTTGCCGAAATGGAGTGGTCCGGGTACTTGCGCATTGAGTCTTCGGGACCCAGGCGCGTATCGCTGCGTGATGACTACATGGGCGAAGTCATGCGCGGATGGATGGACTTGCCGCGTCGGAACGAATTGCGCAGGCTTGCCGCAGGCGTGATTGGCAGCATTTGGCGGGACCTCGACGCCGAGGCTTTGCTCGGCTTTGCCGCGTCCACTTTGAATTGCCGCGAACCCCTGGAGCCCGCGGTGGCCTTGGCGGCGTCGACGGCGGCGAACCGGCAATTCGATCCCTGGTTCGCTTTGGAGTGCGCCCGGCAGATAACCCCGGATGACAAGGAATGGGTGGCAGCAGCGCAACAGCGGTGTGTTTCCCACGTGATGCTTGCCGAGCACGAGGCTGCCGTTGCGGCGTTGGAGGCGGTGGCCCCCGAACACCTTCAAAGCCTTTCCGCATATGAGTACGCCGATTACGTCCAGGAACTTTGCAGTGCGCTGTTGTGGGTCCCGGACGGGCACTTGCGTATCCCCGGAATCGTGGCCGAAGCTTTCGCGGACCTGGACGGGCGGGCCCAGGAAAGCGGCACGGACACGGCGGACATCTCCCGGGCGCGCGGCGTGCTCCGGCTCGCCAGCTTCGAACTCCAAGTCCACCAAGGCGAGTACGCAGAGGTTGCCGGGGCGTTGGAGGAAGAGTACCGGGACGGCACCGACCTTGAGCAAAGGCTCAATTGCGGCAGCCTCCTGATCATGGCGTGGGCCGTGCTTGGCCGCGAGATGGAAGCCGTTGAGCTCGCCCGCGAACTCAGGCACAAGCTGCAGCGCGCCAAAGCACAACCGCGCCTGCACAATTGGCTTTCCGAAGGCTTGTTCGCGGCCTTGCTGTGCAGCGGGCAATGGGAAGAGCTCGCCCGGATGCTTACGCAGACCCTCGACCAGCAGCCGAAGAACATCCACTACCTGGGCGGTGCCGCGGAGCTCGCCTTAGGCGTCGCCTACACCTATGCCGGCCGGGCCGCAGTTGCGATCGACACCTTGTTGGGGGCACAAGCGCAATTGGAAATCCGCCGCAATTACTATGGACCCTCATTGGCATATTCGGCCTTGGCCTTCGCCTACGCCCAAGCCGGTGACGTGAAGGAAGCCCGGACGTTCCTTGACTTGGCCGACAAGAGCCAGTCGGAAACCGCATGGTTTCCTGCGTGGATGGCCGAGTTTTGCGTCAGGATGGCGCGGCGCTGGCTGAAGGACCCGGGCGCCAAGCAGGGCCTCATGGAGTCCGCCGCCCGGGACCTTGCGAAGGGCCGCATGACCACGGCGTCCATCAGCCTTTTCGGGGCAACCGTCCACGGCACGGAAGAGGAGCTCCTGCTGTTGGAGGAAGTGTCCTCGAGGCGCCAAGGCAAGATGGCGGCGGTCAACCGGATGGTGGCAGAAGGCAGCCGGAAGAAAGAACCGAAGACCCTGCTCCTCGCAGCCTCAGTGGCCCAGGAATTGAAGTTGGACGCAGTGGAAGCGCGATGCGCCGTGCTGGCACTGGACACCGCGCGGGACGTGGGAGATTCGGCATCCGCGCGGCAGGCGCAACAGCGGCTCGACCGCCTGGTGGGCACTGTGCCTGTACTGCCGTTGACCCCGCACAGCTTCGGACCCGAGCTGACGGAGCGGGAGCGGCAGGTTGCAAAGATGGCGAGTCAGGGGTTGAGTAACAAAGAGGTGGCCACCCAACTGCAAGTATCCGTACGCACAGTTGAGGGCCACCTCTACCAGATCTTCACGAAAATGGGCATCTCATCGAGGAGCGAGCTTGAAGGAACCGCACAGCCGTGACACCGCTGCGTCGGTGCATGGTCTTGGGGGCGAAAGCGGTGCAAGACAGAGTGAACCGTGGCTGGACTTTGGACAGCTCCTGCCGGGGATTACCGGCGCCATCAGGGCGGATGACTGCACCGCCGTCTTCGTCGTGGGTGAAACCGGCCTCGGGGCGTCAACCCTCCTTGCCCAACTGGACAGCGCTTTCGGCGGCGACAGGGCAGTAGTCCATATCCACGGCAGCCCGTCACTCACAGCGGTTCCGTACGGGGTACTTGCCCCGTTCCTTGCCCAGCTGCCAATTGCCGATATCTCGTCCCGCGTGGCTGTGCTGCGTGCCTTGTGGGACCACTTGGAGGCTATCCGGACAGGTTCCGGACCGGCGTTGCTTTTGGTGGACGATACCCACTACCTGGATGACGCCACGTGCGAGATGCTCACGGAGCTCCTCCAAGCCGGTTGGGCAAAGATGGTTGCCGCGTTCGTCCCCTCTTCGGGCGTTCCCGAGCCGCTCTTGCGGTTGTGGCACGAGGGAACGGCCGAATGGTTCGAGCTTGAACCGTTGACCGCGGAGCAGGGCCATGAATTGTGCGAAGCGTTGCTGGGCGGCGTGGTCCTCAACACTACAAGCCGCGGATTTTGGACCCAGGCGGGCGGCAACACCTTGCTCCTGAAGACCCTCGTGCGGGAGGCCGAAGCATCGGGCGGCCTGGTCCAGCGGAACGGAGTGTGGCTCAAGACGGCCGCGGTGCCGGTGCACACCGTCAAGCTGGAAGCCGTCGTCGAACTGCAGCTCTTGGGGGTCTCACCCGAAGGCCGGGAGGCTTTGAGCCTGATCGCCCTCGCGGAACCCGTGGACCGCACGCTGATCAACGTCGTTGCCGGCGAAGACGCCGTCCAGGAATTGCTGGACCAGCGCTTGGTGGTGCCGGCGGGCAACGGTTTGCCGAGCATCCGGCTCGTGAACCCGATTTACGGCGAGCTCCTCCGGAACCTTGTGCCTGCCGCGCAGAGCCTCCAGTTGCACCGGCAAATCATTTCGCGCATGGACGTGTTGGAGGACAACCCGGACTCGCTCTTGAGGATGGTCACGTGGTCCTTGGACTGCGGAGCGGACGTGCCGGACCGGCTTTTGCTCCGTGCAGCGGTCCTCGCGGTCAAGTTCATGCAAAACGAGGCCGCATTGCGGATGGCCAACACCGTTCGTGGGATGCCCTTGCACGCCGTTGCCCAGGCGGTCATGGCCCGCTCGTATTTCAATCTTGGACGCCGCGATGAGGCAGCTGCCGTCCTGGCCCTGGATACGATCGACAGCGACGCCGGATCCGCCCGCGTGATCTTCGGCAGCCTGCTCCGTTCGGTCATCCGGGCCGGCGTCGGTCAAGACCCGTCCGTGATCCAAGCCGATGCCGGGCAGTTGAGGGAATGGGTCGGACAGCAACCGGCGCTGCAAGGCCAACAGACCCCGGACGCGAAAGCCGCCGTGCCGGTCGTGGCGGACCTCATGGATCTGCTCGTGGCATCTTTTGAGGGCACGTACGGAGCGATGGCGGAGGGCATGGAACGCGTGCTCCGCCAGCTCGACTCCGTGGATGTGACCTTGACCGTCCTGTTCAAGGCCTTGGCCTTCGCCCTGAAAGCGGAGATGTTGTGCGCCCTTGGCTTCGGCCGCCAAGGACGGCAGATGGCCCTGGAAGCCGCGGTCTTGGAACAGCCGCCGGACAACGATGTCTTCTTCCTCCCACAGTTCATTGCTTCGCGGCACGTGGTTTGCGCCTTGGCGTCCGGTGACTGGAGCGACGCCCAGAGCCTGGTGGACACCTATTACGAATCGTCGGGAATCGCCACGGCGTCGTTCGGCGGCGCCGCCTACGTGGTGCTGGGCTACGTAGCTGTCCGGCAGGGAAAAACCGCCGACGCCTTGCCCGTGTTGACCGCCGGCTTGGAAGCACTGCGGGACAGCGATCCGCAGAACCTCTTCGGGTTGTGCGCAGCCATGGCATTCTATGTTGCGGCCGGCGCAGGAGCACCAGAGGCGGAACGGTTCAGGGCGGACTACAAAACCTGGGGACAGCGCTGCATGTACTTGCTTTCTGCCCAAGCAAGTAGTTTTTTCAACGCCGGAATCGAACTCCTGGAACACGACGGGACCGGCATCAAGGGTCTGCGCCGGAACGCGGACGAAGCAGCAGGGGAATCGGCAACCTTCCTCGAACTGCACGCCTTGGAACTGGCGCTCGGGCTCGGAGACACCAGCAGGCTTGACAGGTTCTGCGAAGTAGCGGCCGCCACCGAGGGCGAGTGGGCGCAGGCCTTGGCCAAGTATGGCCACGCGCTCAAGGGCGGAAGCGCCGACGAGTACCTGGCCGCGGCGGAGCAACTCCATGCTGCGTCCGCCTTCCAGCTCGCCGCCAAGGCCTATGCCGCGGCGCTCGAAGACGCGAACAAGACACGGAGCAAGGAAGTGTCCGCGATTGCGCGGGCGGGGCTTGCGCGGTGCAACGAGGAACTGGGCAAGGGCAGCGAGGAATCGCCGCATGAGTCCGTTGTTCCGAAGCTGACACGGAGGGAATGGGACATTGTCAATCTCGCGGTTCAGGGCCTGAGCGACCGGCAGATCGCCGACGAACTGTTGATTTCGGTCCGCACCGTTGAAGGCCACTTGTACCGGTGCTACTCGAAGTTGGGCATCGCGAGCCGCGACGACCTCGCCCGGGCAGCGGACCTCGCGCGTGGCGCGGGCGGGAACGGCTGACCCGGAAAGCCCGCGGCGCGTGGATACTCTCCGGTTCCAGCGGGACGGTACTGCGGCCAACGAGTAGCTACCACGCATGGGAGGGGTACTCACGCCGCCATACGAGTACCTGCCCGGAGGAAAGTCGAGTACTCACTACTGGTGTAGGCCTGACGCCTAGCTGGTTAATTGGGGGGTGTCACCACTCGAACACTGGGGGTCTCGCTCATGTTGACAGCAGGCAGTGCATCAAAGGTCCACGCCATCAGGCCCGGGGGAGGAACCCGGTTCCAGGCGTTCGACCTGCCGTCGGCGCAAGTCTCGTCCGACGGCGTCGAAAGCAAGTCGGTCATCCCGACTGCTTGGCCACCGATCGCACCCCGGGCCGCTGTTGAGGACATAGGACTGGCCCTGGCCGCGTCGCGCGGCGGCATCCTGGTGACGGGCCCGTCGGGAAGCGGCAAGAGCTACTTGACCACCCGCGCAGTCAACGAGATCCGCGAAAGCTCCTTCGTCGTCGTGATCCGGGGGAGCGCGCCGCTCGCACGGTCGCCCTACGGTGCCCTGAACATCCTCCTGAGCGACCTCGACCCTGGGTACTTGGCCCATCCCGTCCTGGTGCTGTCCGCATTGTCGTCCCTGCTGCGTGAGCGGGCGGACGGCAAGCGGGTGTACCTCGTGATCGAGAATGCCTCCGAGCTGGACGAACTGGCCGCCATGACTGTCGCCCAACTGGCGCGAAACGGCACCGCGCAACTGATCCTGACCGCCACCGACCCTCAGCGGCTCTGCGGCGAGATCACGAGGCTTTGCGGCGACGGCTTCCTGGACCGGATCGACCTCAAGCCCTTGACCTTCCATGAGTCGCACGACTGGCTCGAGGCGGGGCTGGGCGCCAAGGTGTCGCCGTCGGCGGCCCATGCACTGTGGGCGGCAAGCGGCGGAAATCCGCACTACTTGAAGATGCTCGCGGCGGAGCTCGCCGAGTCCGGTGCGCTCCTGGTACACGACTCCGTGTGGGTACTTGCTTCACAGAGCGAAAACCACGGCCGCGCGATCACGGACCTCATCACCACGCGGCTCGGCCGCATGAACGGCGGCGAGCGCAAGGTCCTGGAGATACTCTCCCTGGCCAAGACCGTTCCTTTGGAGGCGTTGCTTTCGCTCGCGTCCTCCGACGACGTCGATTCACTCGAAAAGCGCAGCATCCTGGTGGTGGACGACTCGCTTCCGCGGATGGTCCGGCTGCAGAGCCAACTTGTCGGGGACGTTGTCCGGTCGAATGTCCCGCTGGGCCGCAGCAACGAATTGCGGAACATGATGGCCGGGACCGCGGACTACTTGCTCGGGCAACCGTCGACGACCCTTTCGATGGCCGCGTGGGCCCTTGACTGCGGGGCGAAGCTCGGGATCGACGAAACGCTTGCGGCTGCCGCGATCGCGAACCGGCAGCTTGATGCGCGGCTCGCCTTGCGGTTGGTCCGCTCGCTGCCGAACCACGCCGGGCTGCCGCTCGCAGTAGCTGAGGAAGCCCGCGCGTTGATGACGCTGGGTGAACTCACGGAGGCCCGGAACGTCCTGAAGCTCCACCTTGGCGGAAGCGATCAGGCTTTCGACGACGTGCCGCTGTCCGAGTGGGGCCGGCTCAAGCTGGCCGAAAGCACAGTCCTCCTGGCCCGGCCGGATACTACGGCGTTGGCGGCAGAAGTACTTGCCGGCGTCCGGCGCCGGCTGGAAGAGGCGACGGTCGTCGCGCTGCCGGATGAGGCAGGTACCGGTACTTCGACGGCGGAGCTGCGCGAGGCGCTGGTCCTGGCGGAGTCGCAAGCGGCGAGCTACACCGGTTCCTACGCAGAGATGGCAGTCCGGCTCGAAGAGGTGCTGCAGGACTTTGAATCCCACGGCGTGGAATTCCGGCTCCTCGCCGGAAGCTGGCTGTGCGAGGCCTGGGCACTGACGGGCCGGCAGTCCGAAGCAGCAGACCTGGCCGAGCAGTTGGTGGCCGATTGCCACGATCCGGCTGTTTCCCTCGCGGCGGCGCGGCGTGCCGCATCCCGGTTGAGGTTCGCTTTCGTCCTGGCCGGACACTGGGACGCGGCCGGAGACATGGTCCAGCCGGGCGATGCGGAAATGACGTCTTCGGCGGAGGCGCTTCCGACCGCGATCGACCTCCCCAAAGCGATTTTCCACTGCCTCCAAGGACGGGGGCAGGATGCTTTGGAAGCGCTCGTTCCCGTGATCAGCCAATTGCGGGTCCAGGACAACGAAGGCATGTTGGACATCGCGTGCACCGCGGCCGCGTACGCTTCGGTTTTGCAGGGCGAGCAGGAGCAGGCCGTTCTCTACCTGAAGGAAGCGGCTGCCGAGGTGCGTAGGCCGACGTGGCGGAAGGACCGGACCCAGAAGTACCTGAGGGCCCTCGCTGACGAGCACCTCACGGGCCCGGAAGCCGCCGTCGAGGAGCTTCTTCGGCAGGCCGACTCCGCCCGCGACGAAGGCGCCCCGGGTCACGAGATTTTCTGCCTCAGTTCGGCCGTGCGGCTCGGTCACGTGGCCGCCGCGCCCCAGCTGCTGGAAGCGGCATTGGCTTGCCAAGGCCAGTTCGCCGAGCTGTGCGCCCTGTACGGACGGGCCACCGTTTCCGGCAATGCGGAGATGCTCCTGGACGCGGCCCGGCTGGCCGAAAGCATGCAGAACGACCGGTTCGCGTTCGACATCGCCGAGAGCTTGCTGAACTCGGAACAGGTACAGATGGACCGCGGCGTGCTGAGGCAGGCGAGGCAACTCGCCGAGACGTGCCGGCAGCGCTTGCGGACTCCGCAGAGCGGGAACCAGGAAGGGCTGAAGCTGACGGCACGGGAGCTTGAGATCGCGAAGCTCGCCGCCAAGCGGGAAAGCAACAAGGGTATCGCGGCGAAGCTCCATGTTTCGGTACGGACGGTCGAAGGCCACCTCTACCAGATCTTCGGCAAGCTGAAGATCGTGGAGCGCTCGGAGCTTAGCTTCGCCCTCGGCAGCCTGGAAGGCGGCCTGTCATGACTGAGGTGGTGACCACGGAAACGTTGGTGGGGCGCTTCAGCGTCATGTCCGCCGTGGTCGATTGCCTCTTGGACGGCAACGGCCCGGGCGTCCTCCTTTTCGGTGATGCGGGGATCGGGAAAACCGCGCTGATCAATGAGGTGGTCAATGAATTGGGCCACCGCGTCCGCCCATTCCGGATCTTTGCCGGACCGACCCTCGCTTCGGTCCCGTTCGCAGCCTTGGCGCCCCTCCTGACGGGGCTGACGCCGGGGCAGATCAACGAGCCGTTGTCCGTCCTCAGGGCTGTGGTGGCGGCGCTGAATCCGGCCGGCCAGCCGCACCCTGCGCCGGCCGTCCTTATCGTCGAAGACGCGCACCACATTGATGACAGCAGCGTTGCTGTCCTGGCGCAGCTCGCCGCGGCGGAGGCAGCCAAGGTCGTCTTCCTGTGCCGCCCCTACCCGGCGCCGCCGGCGGAGGTCTTCTCCATGTGGTCCGAAGGGCTCGTGGACCGTTTCGACCTCCAGCCCCTCAGCGAGCCGGAAGTCAACAAACTGTGCGCACAGGCATTGGATGCGCCCGTGGTTCAAAGCACCAGCGCGGTCCTGGGCAAGTACTCCGGCGGAAATCCGATGTTCCTGCTCGAATTGATCGAGCATGCCAAGTCCCTCGGCCAGCTTGTCTGCCACAACGAGGCCTGGATGCTTTCGGGCGAGTTGCGGGGGACCAGCGTGCGGTTGATGGACCTCGTGCGGAACCAGATCCTCCACCTGGACGTCGCCCAGCGCGACACCTTGGAAACCGTTGCGCTCGCGGAACCTGTTCCGCTGGCGGTGGTCCAACAAGCGTGCAGCGCGGCGGCGGTGGATGAGCTGCAGGAACTGCATTTCATCGAGATCGACGACGACCCCGCCCGCCATGTCCGGCTCGCCCAGCCGTTGGTCGGCGAAGTCATCCGGCAACTGGTCCCTACTGCCCACAGCATGACCATTCGGCGGCGCATCCTCGACTTGATGCAGGATAAGCCGCAGACCATGGACGGTCTGCTGCGGTACGTTTCGTGGGGCTTGGAATCGGGCACGAAGGTTCCCGACGCCGACATCCTCGAGGCCGCGCAGCTGGCGAACCGCCTGTTCATTCCCAGCTACGTCGAACGCGTGGCGGGAGCCATCAAGGACCCCGCGTTGAAGCTGGCGGCCCAGGTGGAAGTGGCCCGTGCCAAGTGGTACCGCGGCGACGTCCGGGGATCGGTGTCCTCGCTCGCCGGCGTCGTCGACCGGACGAACGATCCGCGGACAGTCCGGCAGGCATCGATGCTCGCCGCCCAATTGTCCGGCCGCCAAGGCATTGGACCAAACGCCATCAAGCAAGCGGCTTACGAGTGGGAAGCCGCCCTCGCCCGCCTCGCCGAGTCACCGCGCGGAATCGACCCCCGCGATCTGGAACTCGGCAAGCTTGGCAGCCGGCTTTTGACCCTCGAAGGCCTCCAGTCGGAGCGCCACTATCTTGATACCGAGCGTGAACTGCGCCAGATCTGGAAAGAAACCGACGACGACGAGTCCCGGCTCGTCGCCGGCACCCTCCTGGCGGAAGCGATGGCAGTCACCGGACGGCCGGTTTCCGCGCTCCAGATCCTCATGGGGATCCAGGAAATGGTGACAACGAGCGGCGACTGGAGCCTCCAGTACGCCGGATTCGTGATGCGCAGCTACGTTTCGGCGCTGCAGCAGGCCGGCGAACTCGACGTCCTGGACTCGTTCCTGAAGAACCACGTATCGCGAGCGCCCAACTCGGTGATCTACGCGGGCGGCATGCTGCACCTGACCGCCGGCATGGTGGACTTGCGCAGGGGAGACCTCGGCGTCGCCCTGCCCCGCTTGCGCCAGGCGGTAAGCATGCTCCGCGTCTCGGACATGGGAAGCGACCTGCCCGACGCCGTTGCTGCCGCCGCCTACGCGGCGTCGATCCTCAAGCGCCGGGATACGGTCATGACGTACTCGGCCGAGTACGACGCCCTGGTCCGGGACGGCATGCATCCGAGCCTGCTCGCCCAGGGCCATGCGACCATCGCGAGGGCCGACCATATCGGAACGCAGGCAGCGATCGCCCGGCTCATGGCGCTCGCGGATTCCGCGGCCGCCGACGGTGCGATCGGCTCGGAAATCGACCTCCTCATGCTTGTCCTGAGGCTGGGCGATACGAGCGTGGCGCGCCGGCTGGTCGCGGTAGCGGAAGGAAGCGAAGGCAGGACCGCCGAATTCGCCTTGAGCGTCGGCCTGGCGCTCACACACAAGGACGCGGACCGGCTCATCGAACTAAGTGATTCGGCCGCGAAGGAAGGCATGGAACTCGCAGCCGCCGATTGCGCCGGTCACGCCCTCCGAATCCTGGAAAGCAGGGGGGACAAGGCCCGCCAGCTCGAAGGCCAGCGACTCCTGAAACGCCGCACGGCAGCCCTCGACAAGGCCGGTCCGGCGGTGGAGGGCAATTCGCCAGACCTCCAGAAACTGACCAGGCGGGAACAGGAAATCGCCGCATTGGTCCAGGCAGGATCGAGCAACAAGGATATTGCGATGAGCCTTGGACTGTCCTTGCGGACCGTTGAAGGCCACCTGTACCGGATGTTCGCCAAATTGGGAATCAGCCACCGCGAAGACCTGATTAACGGCACCCACGGATCGGACAATTTCGGCTAGCCGGACTGCTCCGTTTTCCACGGCGCCGCGGTGTCCGATTCCAGCGCGAGGCGGGTTGCCGCCGTCGTACGCTTTTTCCTTGCCTCGATTACTTGGTACCCCCGTATTCCCTCACGTGGGCCACAGCAATTCCCAGCAATTTCACAGCGCCAGTGTGCCAGAAATCAGGGGTAAAGCGGCCAACCAAGTACCTGCCCGAGTGGTTAAAAGTACCAGGGCGGGTAGTGGGGAGCATCGGGAAGGGTTTTGCATCGAAAGACGGGTAGATTCCACTCGCGCCCGGAGTTGGGCTTGGTTAATATCCTCATTCTTGATGGCAACCGCCACCAATTGGGGATAAGTGGGTCTCGAGATGAAACGCAGGAAGAATTCTTTGCTACAGGAAAGCCAGTCGGCATTCCGGCGAGAAGTCAGCTCCAATGCGACCGGTCTCCCGCGGTACGCGGGGTCCCCCACAAGCGAGCCGACGGCGGGCGGTGACGCGCCTTCTGAGACCAGGGCACACGCCGCTTCGCCGTCGGCTTTTTTTCACACTGGAGACAACAGGCAGCGGGAGGTCGACTGACCATGACACCGAACACGAGGGTAAAGACAGAGTTGAGCAGGGGTCCTCAGGCCCTTCACGCAGCACCAGGGTGGCCGGAGGAATCCCTCCTCACGACCGCCACGCAGGACCCGGCATTCACCTTCGACGTCGCGATCGTGGGCATGGGATACGTAGGGTTGCCGACGGCCCTAGCCCTCAATGCGTCCGGACGGCGGGTCCTGGGCCTGGACGTATCGGAGAACCGCCTGGCGGTTATCCGCGAGGAACGGGCTGACCTCCTGGACTCGGACAAAGCGCGGCTGAACAACGCGCTCCAGGATCCCACCTTCATGCTGAGCAGCGATTTGTCATTGCTCGCACGTGCGGCGGCGGTTGTGGTCTGCGTGCCCACCCCGGTGGACGAATACCTGGTGCCGGACCTCGGCATCCTTCGCGCAGCCTGCGCTTCGGTGGTCGAGTTCGCCACCGCGGGCCAACTGCTTATGCTGACGTCCACCACCTACGTGGGATCGACGCGCGACCTCCTGGCCCTGCCCCTGGCGGCGAGGGGACTCATTCCCGGACGGGACGTCTACGTCGCCTTCTCGCCCGAGCGCATCAACCCCGGCGTGGATTCGTTCTCGCATGAAGACGTTCCCCGGGTTGTGGGCGGCGTGACCCCTGCCTGCGGCGAAGTTGCCGAAAGGCTCTTGCTCGCCAGCACCAAACTGGTCCACCGTGTTCCGTCGGCGGACGTGGCCGAAATGACCAAATTGGTTGAAAACACTTTCCGTGCGGTGAATATCGCCCTGGCAAATGAATTCGCCGATATCTGCCATGAACTCAATATGGAGGTCATGGACGTTATTGACGCGGCTTCGACCAAGCCGTACGGCTTCATGCCATTCACGCCCGGCCCCGGCGTCGGCGGACACTGCATTCCGTGCGACCCGCACTATTTGTTGTGGCAATTGCGCAAGGCGCGCGTCACGGCCCCGGTCATCGAACAAGCAATGGCGGGAATTGCCGGCCGGCCCCATCAAGTGGTGGAAAAGGCGCGGCGGATCCTGTCCGACCGGAACCACGGAGTGGCCGGAGCCCGCGTCATGGTTTTGGGCGTCGCGTACAAGCCGGATGTCGAGGATCTTCGTGAATCCCCGGCCCTGGAAATCATCGCAGCACTCATTGCGGACGGCGCCGTGGTGGCTTACTCGGACCCGTGGTGCCAGACCGCTCCCGACGGCCACGGTGGCGTCCTCACCTCCGAGCAGTCACCCGCCGATTGGGGTGCCGACCTGGTGATCCTGCACACGCGGCACAGCAAGGCAGATCTCGAGTGGCTCGAGGGCGCCCCGGCAGTCCTGGACACCACCTATCGCCTGGCCAAGGCAGACAACGTAACCCGCCTCTAGATCCCCCGGATTTCCGACGGAAGCAGGAGTAATGAAAACAGCAATAACCGGCGGTGCCGGGTTCATTGGAAGCCACCTTGTCGAGCACCTCTTGGCGGCCGGGAATGAAGTCGCAGTCTTGGACAATTTGTCTACTGGTCGCCTCGAGAACCTCAAAGGGGTCATCGGCCACAGGAACTTCCACTTCGTCGAGGGCAGCATCCTTGACCGCGACGCAGTGGACAAGGTTGTGGCCGGTGCCGACAGGGTCTTCCATTTGGCAGCCGCGGTCGGCGTCAATTTGATCGTCGACCACCCGCTGGAGAGCCTACGCACGAACATCCACGGCACCGAAGTGGTCCTGGATTCGGTCCTCGAGTCGGGTGCGAGCCTCCTCCTGGCGTCCACGAGCGAGGTTTACGGCAAGAACACCTCGGACAGCCTCTCGGAAGAGGCAGACCGCATCCTGGGATCCGCGCTGAAGTCGAGGTGGACTTATGCGGCGGCGAAGGGCATCGACGAAGCATTCGCGCACGCGTACTGGCGGCAGTTCGGCCTTCCCGTGGCCATTGTGCGGCTCTTCAACACGGTGGGTCCGCGGCAGACGGGACGCTACGGCATGGTGGTTCCCCGGCTTGTCCGCCAAGCGATCGCAGGAGAGCCCCTGACGGTCTATGGAGACGGCCACCAGACCCGGTGCTTCTCCTACGTCGGCGACATCGTTCCGGCCATCACCCGGATTTCCGAAGAACCCCTTGCCTACGGACAAGCCTTCAACCTCGGCGGCAGCTACGAGATTTCCATCCTGACGCTGGCCAAGCGGATCGTGGAACTCGTGGGAAGCGACAGCCCCATCATTTTGGTGCCGTACGAGCAGGCATACTCCGAAGGATACGAGGACATGCGGCGCCGCGTTCCGGACAACAGCAAAGCCTACGGACTGGTGGGATTCGACCCGAAGACCACGCTGGACCAAATCATCATGAACGTCGCCAACGACTACAAGCCGGCGAAGGTCCTTGACCCCGCGGGTTGGAAGATCACCCTGGCGTCTTGAACAACGCGCAGGCCGGCCCCAGGCTGGCTCATCAATAGGGACAGGTGGCCGGAATCATGGCGGATTATCCGCTCACCGGCCGCCTGTTCCCGTGTCTCGCGGAACGGGTTGTCTCGCGGACGGTCCACAACACGCCGAGGAGCAGATTGTGAAGCACACAGTATCTGGGCGGAGACGCCACGGCCGCGGCGTAGTGTCCGGCCTTGTGGCACTGACGTTGCTTACCGCGGCGTGTGGCGGACCGAGCCCCAAACCGAGCCCCACGCAGAGCGGTCAATATCCCTGGCACACCGGAATCGTGGCCACCACCTTCTGGGTGGGCGAGATCTTCGATCCCAATGCCGCGGACGGAAGCCAAGTGATGTCCACCTACGATTCCCAATGGATGCAAAACTACGGAGGCTGTGACGGAGTCATGGTCGACAAAACATGCCAGACCGAGGCGAGGTCGCAAGCCAAGGGCTACGCTCCGACGAGCATGACACCCAAGCAGAACCCGTTCTACCTCGACCTGCCTTTCGACGACGTCAACGATCCGACCGCTTTCGCCGAGAGGGCATCGGTGATTCCCTGGGCGAACGATCCCGGCTTTGCCGGAAATGCCCAAAACACGAACTTCAGCTACATGAAGAACCAGTGGGTGCGGATCCGCAAGGACGGCCATGAATGCTACGGCCAGATCGAAGATGCCGGGCCCGGGCAGTACCACGACAAGGACTACGTGTTCGGTTCCAACGACGCGCGGCCCGCCAACAAGAAATTCAACGGGGCCGGCATGGACGTCTCACCGGCGCTCAACGGCTGCCTGGGCTTCTCCGACCTCAACGGCGAGTCGGACAAAGTCGACTGGCAATTCGTAACACGGGCCAACGTTCCCGCCGGTCCGTGGCTGAACATCGTCACAACAAGCCAAGTTCAGTAGAACCCGATAGCAACTGGAGGCATCCATGCATTGGCTCAAGAGGCTGTTCCGGCGCGGCAACGGCCGTCATCTTGCCCGCCCCGCCCAAGAGAAGGACCGGGACCGGACGGAACGCCCCGGCCTGGCCTAGGAAGCCTTCAACTCAAGGCAGCTTGCCTTGGAAACCCGCGCCCAGGATATCCGAGAAGCGCTGGCCTCCTTGGTCGATGCCGCTGCAAATGTGGCTGGCGGAATCGTCGGACGAGTCCGCCGGGCACGAGGTGTCCCGGTTGAGGGACCACATGGAAACCCGGGTGATGCCCTTGCTGTGCGCGAAGGCGTTCAACCCCCGGGCGGCGTCGATGTCGAACACTTCATCGGGGAGGTCGTTCCGGCCGATCATGGGGGTCAGCCCCATCTTCTTCCAGACTTGGTCGCTCTCGAGGGGCATCCCCGCCCGTTGGTAAATGATGCTGAGTTGCTCATGTGTCGACTGGGCGGCGGACAGGGAAGCGTCGAGCATGCTCTGGGACGGGCTCCTGCTCGAACCGTAGTTCATGGTCATGATGTTGACGCCTGACAGTTGTACGCCGGCAGCGAGCATCTCGTCGACGCCGGATGTTCCGGCGTCGGTCAATCCTTGCGGCGTTACCGGAAGCGTCAGCCAGACGGCCAAGGGTTTCCCCGCGTTGGCCCGTTCTTTTTGAAGGGCCGCGATGACCGTGGCCCGGCGCTGCCACGCGGCGGGGTCACTGAGGTTCGCGCCTTCGATGTCGAAGTCGATGGTCGCCGGGTTGTAGCGATCCAGGACGGCCTTGTAGGCCTTCTCCAAGGCAACCGTGTCCTGGCAGGAATCTGCGAGTTCGCTGTTGACCGAGCCGCCGAAGGACACGGCGATCGAACCCCAATTGGACCGGAGGCGCGCGACGCGTTCATCGAGGTTCAGCGAGGTCTTCGCGGCATCAAGGCCATAGGTGCTTCCCCAGCTCGGGGTGCAGGACTGTCCCGCCTGTGCAACGACGAAGGCGAGCATGACGTTCTTGGCGCTCGCGTCCACAGGGGTGTCGAACGGGTACTGGGGGACCACCGTGACATCGACGTAGCCGCCGAACCACGGCGCCGGCACCGCCGTCGCGTCGCTCACGCTTCGCCACACAAGGAACCCGCCAATCGCCAGCGCCACCAAAACTGCGGCGATTCCGGACCGCGCCATGACCGCGAACCCGCGGCGACCCTCCCTGGGACGCGGAGACGGGCGGACACGGGCCCCGTTTTCCTCAGCGGCAACGGACGTGCCAATTTCCTCGTTCTTGGACACGCTCTCCGCCATCCTCGGATAACCCCTTACTACCCTGACTCACCATTTGATCACGGCCCGGCCCGGAACGAGTAGGGGAGCCGCCCGCGGGTCACGTTTGAGTATAAAGACGGGTAGGCACCACTCGTGTCCGCCGATTGGTGAATTCATAACCTAGTGGTGTCAGTTGGTTGAGGGCAGCGGGGGAGAGCAGGTCTCACAATGGAATTGAACGCTCTGGTCCGAGCGGTAGCAGGCCAATCGCCGATTGACGAGGCTGCCGTACGGCAGCTTGCCCTCACAAAGAGGGCCCTTGAGCGGGGGCCGGTGGTGAATAAGCCTTTGAGACCGAGGCTTCCCCCAGTCGCCACCGGCCCCTTCAAGGACGCGCGCGGCAGCGGAGACCCACGATGAGTTCCCGAGGGGACTACGTAGATGGTCCCGTGCGCGCACCCCGGAAACGCGCGGGCCTGTGGGCCGTTTCGTGGGTGGCCGCGCTGGTCCTCTTCACCGGCGGCACATCGCTCTTGAACGGAAACGGGACACCGCTCGGCGAGCCCCAAGCCACTCCCACGGCGAAACCCGCCCCCTTGTCCTCGGTCAGCCTCACTTTCGATTCCGGCCGGGCAAGCCAAATGGTGGCAGCCGGCATCCTCAAGGCCAATGGTCTTCGGGGCACCTTCTTCATCAACTCGGGCTTCATTGGCTCCCCGGACTACATGACCGTGGACAACCTCCACACGCTGGCCGCGGACCAAAACGAAATCGGCGGCCACACGGTCACCTTGGCGGATGTGACCGCGGTGGAAACCGATGAGGCGTCCAGGCAGATCTGCAACGACCGGGCGACCCTCACCGACTGGGGATTCAAGGTCACCTCTTTCTCGTACCCCTTCGCCGCGTCGACCCCGCAGACGGAGAACCTTGTGGCGGCTTGCGGCTACAACAGCGCCCGGGGACTCAACGAAATACACACGCCCGTTGACTGCCCCAGTTGCGCCGCAGCGGAGACGGTCCGTCCGACGGACCCGTTCCGGACGCGCGCGACGTCGGAGGTCGGCTCGAGCTGGACGCTCGCGGACCTTGAAGCAACAGTCGAACAAGCCGAACAAGCCGGCGGATGGTTGCAGTTGACTTTCTACGACATCGACACGAGCGGTAGTCCGCGCTCCATCAGTCCGGCGTTGTTCGAACAGTTCGCGACGTGGCTCGCGGCCAGGTCGGAGCAAGGGACCATGGGGGTCCGGACCGTCCATGACGTGATCGGCGGCGTCGCGAAGCCCGTAGTCAACGGTCCGGTGGCTGCGCCCGCCGCTCCCGGGCAGAACGCACTGCGCAATCCAGGCTTGGAGACGCCCGGTAAGTACGGCTTGCCGCAGTGCTGGCAGGTTGCTTCCTACGGCTCGAACACGGCAATCCTCAGTACCTTGAATCCCGGCCACAGCGGCAACGTCGCCCGACGCCTGGATGTTTCGGATTATTCATCCGGGGACGCAAAGTTGCTCCCTGTGCTCGATTTGGGGGCATGCGCCCCGAGTGTCCAGGAAAACCATAGCTACTCACTCCGGGCGTGGTACCAATCCACGGCGAAGACGCAATTCGAGGTCTACTACCGCACCAAGCAGGGCACCTGGGTCTACTGGACGGCAAGTTCCTGGTTCCCGGCCAACACCGGTTACCAACAAGCCGTGTGGCAAACCCCGCCCGTTCCGGCAGGCGCGGAAGCCATCAGCTTCGGTCTGAACCTTTTCAGCGACGGCCAGCTGGCAACCGACGACTACGCAATGTACGACGCAGCGGGAGCTCCGGCACCGTGATACTTCTTTCAATAATCCTGGTGCTGGGAGTCAGCACAATCTTCTGGTCCTGCGCCGGGCTTATCCGCCTGGCCGCGGAGAACTCGTGGCGGGTCGAGGAAATCCGCGCCCGGTTCCGCGAATGGATCGGGTCCTTGACAGGTCGCCCGGCCGTGAGCCGGCGACACAAGCCGGCCCGCCACCGCTCCAAGGGAGTCCGGCTCTACCCCGTGAATGTTGCGGTCCTGATAGCGGCCCACAACGAAGAACTTGTCATCAACGAGACAATCCTCTCGGCCTCTGCACTGGTGCCGCGACGCAACATCCATGTTGTCTCGGACATGTCCACTGACAACACTGCCGCGATCGCGAGGACAGCCGGGGTGAAAGTCCTCGAACTCGAACCCAACCGGGGGAAGGCGGGGGCGCTCGCGGCGGGAATCGCGCACTTCGGCCTGTGCAAGCGCTTCAAAGTGGTCATGCTGTTGGACGCAGATACCAGGCCGACGCCGGACTACCTGGAGACCGGACTGCAGTTGTTCTCCGACCCCACGGTGGTAGCCGTCGCGGGACGCGCGAAATCGATCATGACCCCCCAGTCTCCGACAAAAATCGGACGCTTCCTGGTGGCGTACCGGGAACGCCTGTACATCGTGGTGCAGTTGATGCTCAAGTACGGCCAAGCGGCACGCGGAGCCAACGTGGTCTCGATCGTCCCCGGATTCGCCAGCATGTACAGGACCAACGCGCTCGCAGAGATCGAGGTCCTGGCACCGGGGCTCGTGATCGAAGACTTCAACATGACGTTCGAAATACATGCGAAGAAGCTGGGCCGGATTGCGTTCCATCCGGCCGCCGCTGTGGCCTACACCCAGGATCCGGACACCTTGAAGGACTACGTCAAGCAGGTGCGGCGGTGGATCCTTGGCTTCTGGCAAACTGTGCGGCGGCATCGGATGCATTTCGGCAAGTTCTGGTTTGTCCTGACTCTCTACATCATCGAGCTTGTGGCCAGTTGCATCTTCTTCGTGCTCCTGGTGCCGGCCTTGCTTTTGTCGACGGTCGCCGCAGCCGAAGTCTCGATCTTCGGCAACCGTTGGGAAGGCTTCTACGTGTTGTCCGGCGTGCTCCGCCCACAGGATGTCCTGATCGGAGTCTTCCTGCCGGACTTGCTGTTGACTGTGGTCGCGGCGATTTCGATGCGCAATCCGCGGTTCTTGCTCATGGCGCCGCTGTTTCCGTTCATGCGGATCCTGGATGCCATGATTTGCCTGCAGGTGTTGCCGAGGGCATTTTCGGCGAGTTCCTCCGGCGTTTGGGTGAGCCCTGTGCGCCGGATCCAGCAGCGGGTCGGTGAAGCCGGCCCGGCCAAAGGCAGCCAAGCCAAAGTACCAAGCGCCCAACCATCAGCCGCCCGCTCATCCGCGGCGCGGATCGGCTAGCATGGCGGTTCATCGGACGCCTTTAGAAAGCAAAACGTCCATGCCCCGGCCGGGAAGGCCGGGGCATGGACGTTCAATGCTAGTTCGTGACTCCAGCAGTGGTGACAACGGTCAACCACGGGCCGGCCGGCACGCTGGCACGGTCCACGAACCGCCACGAAACGTGGTCGGTGTCGCCGTCCAGGGATGCGAATCCGAGGCAGCCGTTCAGCGCCGGGGAAACGTCCATGCCTGCGCCCTGGCTGGGATCGCCCGAGAACTGCTTGTTGACGGGACGGGCGTTATTCGCACCGAACACGTAAGCGGAATCGTGGTACAGCGAACCGCTCGACGGGCCGGCGTCTTCGACCTGTCCGTAGCAAACGTTGCCGTTGGGTCCGGTGATCTGGACCCAGGCGTTCTTCATGTAGCTGTAGTTCGAGTCGGCACAATGGTTGACGCCCGTGGCGGCGTTGTCCGCTGCAGCCCACGGAATGACATTGCAGCGCTCGGCGAAGGCAACGCTGTCGTTGACGTCGTCGTAGGGCAGGTCGAGGTAGAACGGGTTCTGCAGGGGCTTGGGCTGGTGCAGCGGGAAGTATCCGTTGCTCGCTACGCGCTGTTCAGTTGCGCATTTGAAGTTCGAGCCGGAGCCGGAACTCACGCCGTCGCAACCGCCGTAGGGACTGCCCGGGCAACCACTCGCGCTGGACGGTGTGGTTCCGAGGTTGATGCCCGTGTGCTGCATGGCCCACTGGCCGTTGTAGGTGGAGCACACTTGCGAACCATCCGAGAGGTTCGCGTTGAAGATTTCGCCCACCCAGAAGGTGGTGCTCACGATGTTGGTGTGCAGCGGGTAGTTCCCGGTGACCGGCAAGGGTGCGGCGGTCGGCGTAGCGGCAGCGGTTACCGCGGGAGCCGGGGCCGGCGCTGCTGCCACGGGGGTGCTGGCCGGCGTCGTGGGCGCGGCCTGGGGCTGCGTCGGCGACTGGGTTGGTTTGGGAGTGACCTTCGGGGTGGAGGAAGCCGAAGGTGAAGGGCTCGAACGCCAGCTCGAAGAACTGCCGCCATCTCGCGCGGACGACTTGTGGGACGACTGGACGGCGGAAATTGTAGCGATTCCGCCGAAGGCCAGCAGGCACACGGCTATGAGTGCTGTGAACAGGTGTTTCATATTTTGGATGACATATCTGTTGGGGACATAGGCAACGAGACCGTGGCTGTGGATCCGACGAAGGGCAGGTAAAAATGCCGCATCGTCGAACACGGCCGATGGGTGTGTCGGGACAGAGCTGTTGCGGGAATCGGCTGCGCTTCAACTCCCCAGTAGTAGCCAGCCGGAACGTACTCTTGCGTGACCAGCTTACACAGTCAGATCACAGGACGGTAACAGCGGATACAAATCCGCCCCCGTGAAGAAGTAAGTGAAGAAGTAAGTGAAGAGGCAAGTGACAACCCCTGCACAGGCCCGGGAGCAGGCGCCCGGAAGCCGCGTGGAATGCCGTGAGTCCGGCGCAAACAGCCCCGAAAAACCAAGTAGTTACCACTCAATCCAGGCAAAGAACCCGCAGGTAACGTTTGGAAAAGACACCGGTCCGTGCCGCGGCCAACAGGCATATCTGTCCGGGCGGCCCAACGATGAGACAGGACCATGGACGATATCGAAGGGACCCATACCTCGCCCCCGATCATTCGGGCAGCCGAGCTCCAGGAGATTGTTGTTGCTCTGTCAGGGCCCGAACCTGCCGGCGTGATTCTCTCCGGGCCGGGCGGTTCGGGAATGACCACCCTGCTGGACGCCGCCGCGACCGTTTTGCGTGGATCGTTCAGTGTCATATCGCACTACGTCTCCGAGTCGTTCGCGGACATCCCGTTCGGCATAGCAATGGCCCTCGTTCCGGACCTGCCGGCCCGTGCCAAGGTGTGGCCGAGATCGATCGTGAGCGAGTGCCGGAAGGCAGTGCGCGCCGCGGCAACGCCGGGCTCGCCCGTCCTCTTGGTGCTGGACAATATCGACTTCCTCGATGACATGTCCTTGTGGCTTTTGAGCCAATTGCTGGTTGAACCGGACATCCGCATGATCGCGACCCACCGCTCGGACCGGCCGCTGAGGATGGAGCTTATGGAGTCCGTCGTCTCAAGGCAACTCTCGGTAGTGGCGCTTGAGGACCTGACCCAGGAGCAGGTACGCGAATTCATCGACGACCGCCTGGCCGGGCGTGCGGCAGGGAGCGTCGTCCGTGACATCCATGCGCTCACGGGCGGCAACCTGCAGACTGCGAAATTGATCCTGGACGAAGCCGCCGCGCGCGGCGAGATCGTGGAACAGGCCGACACCTGGACCTTGTCGCGACCCATCCGCGTCGACGGTTCCCAGGCGTTGGAGCTGACCAGACACCGCCTCGAAGCGTATTCGGTGCCGCAGCGTGAGGTAGTGGACATCCTGGCCGTCGCTGAACCGATCCCGTTGGCCGTGCTCGAGGAACTGGTCCAGGGCCGTGCCCTCGAAGCCCTCCGGAACGATGGGACCATCCGGGTCCAGCTGGACCATCAACACATGGTTTCGCTGGGCCATGCCGCTGAGGGGCGGCTGGCGCGTCAGCAGTTGGAGCCTTCCCGCCGGCTCGAGCTTCGCCGAAGCATTTACACCATGTTGGCATCCGTTCCTGACAGCTCGCTGTGGACGCTGTTCCGCCGGGTCGACCTGGAACTGGAAAGCGGACTGCCGGTCACCGACGCCGACCTCCTCGCCGTCGCGATCGCGGCGAACGACCTCCACGACAACAAGCGGGCGCGCAAGGCGGCCGAGGCCGTGCATGGTCCGGAGTTTGCCCTGCCCGCGGGCCTGGAATTGGCGCGGGCGCGCTACCACTCGAGGGATTTTCCAGGCGCGGTCAGGATCCTCAAGGGCCTCGTGGCGAACACGGGGGACGTCGCCACGGCGGATTTTGCCGGCGCTGTCTGGTTGCTGCTCCACGCCCTCTGGCCGACCTCTCCTGGACCAAACGTCCTGCAGACAGTCCTGGATGATGCCCGACGGCGGCTGGAAGCTGCCGCCGTCGACCTCCCGCCGGGGGAGTCAGGACCGGCCGACCCGACGGCCGTCCGCGACGAACTGGACGTCCTCCAGCTGTACCTCGACGCGCAAAACGGCAGCTGGCCGCCGCCGTCGGGCGAGCTGTTCCGGCGGCTGTGCCACGCGCAACTGGTCGACGCCGGGCTTGGACCGGAACGCCAGTTGCCGCCGCCAAGCCCGGCGGGAGTGCTCCTCATGGCGCTTGTCTCCCAAGGGTTGGCTGTGAGCGGGCGGTTCGCGGACGCCGTCGGACTCTCCACGGTGGCGCTCGAATCGTTGGACCGCTTGCCGCGGTGCCCGGTCGACTTCCACTCCACAGTGCTCACCATCCACGGATCCAACCTGATTTGGCGAGGGCAATGGGGCGGCTCGGAAATGTTCTGCGCCGGGAGCTCCAGCTACAGCAACCGCTTGAGTTACTTTGGCGGATCGGCACACCTGTACCGTGCATTGGTCCTCGCCAGGCAGGGCAGCCTGGAACTGGCGTGCGAACAATTCCGCCAAGCGAAGTCCAGGCTGGACGAAGCCGATCCGGACGGACTCCTGCCGCCAACGCTCGGCGGTCTGGCCGCCGCCTCGTGGCTGCTGGGCGACGTCAACCAGGTGCGCCGCGCTTTGGCGGCCTACGATGCCCGCAGGAGCGGCGGCAACTACCTGGCATCGCAACTCGCCGAGAGCTACGCATCGGCAGCCCGCTCCGTGTTGATCGGCGCGGAACATTCGCATCGGAAACTCCTCCAGCTGGCCGGATCGGCGGCAAAGAAGGGACACCGTGCCTTGGAAATGTTGAACCTCGGACTGGCAGCCCGCACCGGCAGCCGCGGTGCCCGCCAGCAAGGATTGGGCGTGGCGGAGCTGGCTTGGAGCGCCGAATCCGGCATCCCGTCCGGCGAAGGATTGCCGCAGGATTTCGGGCAAGGGCCGTGGAACGAAGCCGAGCCGGACAAGGGTTTCGACCTCGAGGAGGCGCCGGCACCCGAGGAAACGCACCCGGAAGGCCAGGAGCCGGGATCGGGTGCTTCGCCGGCCGTCGTCAAGCTTTCCCAACGCGAACGGGAAGTGACCGCCTTGGTGGCTTCCGGGCTAAGCAGCGCGGAGGTGGCCGCCCGGCTGGGCATCGCCGTGAACACGGTCAACGCCCACCTGCAACGGGTCTATGGAAAGCTCGGAGTCTCGCGAAGGCAGAAACTCTCCGAGCTGTGGGACGAGCTGGCGAAGCCTGAAGAGTAGGGGCGGCGGCCCTGTTTGCCGCCTGGAGGAAGGCGCCTACCCGGATTGGTGGGACAATTACTAGGTAACGCCGCCACACCCGGCGGCTGCCCGCGAGGATTGCCACCCGGTCCTCGAGAACGTCTTCCTCCAAGGAGCACTAGTTTTGACAACGGTTTCCACCCCTGTTTGGGGAGATTCCCGGATTTCCGCGCTCGACGATGATGAAGTCCGGCGAATCCGCACTGACTTCCCCGTCCTTGACCAGGAAATCAACGGCAAACCGCTGGTCTACCTGGACTCCAGTGCGACCTCCCAAAACCCCCGGAGCGTGCTGGAGGCGGAGCAGGAGTTCTACGAGCAGCGGAACGCGGCAGTCCACCGGGGAGCCCACCACCTCGCGGTGGAAGCGACGGATGCGTTCGAGGACGCCCGTGCCACGGTGGCGCGCTTTGTGGGCGTGGCGGACGATGAACTGATCTGGACGGCCAACGCCACGGCCGGGCTGAACCTGCTCGCCTATTCGTTCTCGAATGCCAGCGCCGGCAACGTGGGCGGTGGGGCGGAGCGGTTCGCCCTGAAGCCGGGTGACGAGGTGCTCGTCACGGAAATGGAACACCACGCCAACTTGATCCCGTGGCAGGAGCTCTGCCGGCGGACGGGCGCGACGCTCCGGTTCATTCCCATCGACGACGCCGGTGCGTTGCGGCTTGAGGAGGCCGCGAAGCTGGTCTCGGGCCGCACGAAGATCCTGGCCTTCACTCACACCTCGAACGTCCTGGGCAACATCAATCCAGTGGACGTCCTGGTCCGGATGGCCCGTGAAGTAGGGGCCTTGGTGGTCCTGGACGCTTGCCAGTCGGTTCCGCATCTTCCCGTGGACTTCAAGGCGTTGGACGTGGATTTCGCGGTCTTCTCGGGCCACAAGATGCTTGGCCCAACGGGGATCGGCGCGGTCTTCGGGCGCAGCGAATTGCTGAACGCCATGCCGCCTTTCCTGACGGGCGGGTCGATGATCACCAAGGTGACCATGGAACAGGCCGAGTACCTGCCTTCTCCGCAACGTTTCGAGGCCGGTACCCAGGCCATTTCCCAGGCGGTGGCACTCGCTTCTGCCGCGAACTACCTGAGCGAAACCGGCATGGAACGGGTGGCCCTCCGCGAGGCGGAGCTCGGGCAGCGGCTTGTCACGGGCCTCACGGCCATCGACGGCGTCCGCGTGCTTGGACCCGCGGCGGGCGAGGAACGGACGGGCCTGGCGGCGTTCGACGTCGCCGGGGTCCACGCGCACGACGTCGGCCAGTACCTTGACGAATTGGGCATCGCCGTCCGGGTGGGCCACCACTGCGCCCAGCCACTGCACCGCAGGCTCGGCCTGACGGCGTCAACGAGGGCGAGCACCTACCTCTACACCACTACGGACGAGGTCGACGTGCTGCTTGAGGCCGTTGCGCAGATCCGGCCCTACTTCGGCGTAACGGCCACGGGAGGCAAGGCATGAGCGGCTTGGACTCCTTGTATCAACAGCTCATCCTCGAGCACTCGAAAGCGCGGACCGGCGGGGACCTGGCGGGCCTTCCTGCGCTCGCGTCGGGAACGGCCGGTACAGGGGAGAGTCACCAGCTCAATCCCGTCTGCGGAGATGAAATCACGCTCCGGCTCAGCGTCGGCGTGAATGCGGACGGGCAGGCCGTCAGCGAAATCCATTGGCACGGTGACGGCTGCGCCATCTCGATGGCTTCCGCGTCGATCCTGAGCGAAATCGCGCCCGGCATGCCCACGGGCCCCTTCCACCACACCATCGACCACTTCCGTGAATTGATGCGTTCCAGGGGCAAGCTCGAGGCCGATGAGGAGCTCCTGCAGGATGCCGCGGCCTTGGCGGGAGTCGCGAAGTACCCCGCGCGCGTGAAATGCGCCATGCTCGCATGGGTAGCCGCGGAAGATGCACTCCGTCAAGCGGAGTCCGGAGTCGAGTAGCGTCCACTCTATTGGGAGGCCGAGGCACTGCCTTAGCCTCGGATCATGATCATCTTGGAGAGCAGGCGCGAGTGGCGCCGGAGCCAGCACAGGGTCCGGCGTGCCGAGTTTGTGGTCGTGGGCATGCTCGTGGCCCTCGTCTTCGTGACGGTCCTTGCCGCGGTCACGGGTTTTGTGCGCTGATGCGTTTTCAGCGCCGTTCTCATTGGAAATTCAACATGGCATAGAAAAGCTCGGACCCGTTTTACCGGCCCGAGCTTTTTTGAACTGTTATAACGTTGGCTTGTTCACCGCATCATTTGGGTACTGCTGCGATGAGAACCGAAATCGACATGAGCCCGAGAACTGCCCAAACAAAGAACAAGGACCAGTTCTTTGGCTGCGCCTTCCTGTGGCTCCCGTGCCACACCCGTTCCATACTATTCGCGTCCATAGCAGCAAGATATTCCTGCCGAAACAGCGCAAACAGCGTGCCCACCACTCCACTTCGAGTGTTCACCACTCGATTTAGTAATTGCACTACTCGCCCTCCGAAGGCGTTATTTCTGCCCGAAAAACACCACCTACCTCACCGCCGTCGTCATAGCCATTTTCACCATGCGCCACGCGCCGGTAGTGCCTGTTGCGGCTTTTGAGGACGACGGCGGCGAGGAGCGCCGCGATGAGAGAACCCGTGAGGATGGCGACTTTCGCGTGGTCGTCGTGCGGGGAACCGGTACCGAAGCCGAGTTCGGCGATCAACAACGAAACCGTGAAGCCGACGCCGGCCAACAGGGACAGGCCAGCGACGTCCACCCAGGCGAGGTCATCGTCCAACCGGGCATGGGTCGTCTTGGCAACAAGGAACGTGGTGCCGAAAACCCCCACGGCCTTGCCCGCTACGAGAGCCACGACTATGCCGATCGCCACCGGGTCGGCGAGGGCCGCGCCGAGCCCGGGGACGCCGCCAAGGGAAACCCCGGCGGAGAAGAACGCGAAAACGGGCACGGCAAAGCCTGACGAAAACGGCCGGATCCGGTGTTCAAAAGTCTGTGCGAGGCTCACGGGTACCGCGAATCCAAGCAATACCCCTGCCACGGTGGCATGGATGCCCGAGGCATGGACAAATGCCCAGGTGGTGGCGGCGAGGGGGAGCAGCAGATACCAACTGCGGACCTGCTTCCGGACCAGCAGGGTGAACAGCCCCAAAGGCACTACGGCGGCCAATAGCATGACCGGCTCGAGTCCGTGTGAGTAGAAGAAGGCAATGATGCCGATGGCGATCAGGTCGTCAACGACCGCGAGGGTCAGGAGGAAAACCCGCAATGCTGCCGGCAGGTGGGTGTTGATGACCGCCAGGACCGCCAGGGCGAACGCGATGTCCGTTGCTGTCGGGATCGCCCAGCCCTGGAGCGTTGGCGCACCTATGCCGGAATTGCCTGCGCCGAGGTTGACGAAGACATAGATGAGGGCGGGAAGTGCGACGCCTCCCGCGGCTGCTGCTACGGGCACGATCGCCTTTGCGGGATTCCGCAATTCCCCGGCCACGAATTCTCGCTTCAATTCAAGGCCTGCGAGGAAGAAGAAGATGGCGAGGAGGCCATCTGCGGCCCAATTGCCCAGGCTCAATTCGAGATGCCAGGGCGCGTACCCGAGCTTTAGCTCGCGGAGCGCGAAATAGGCACCGGCAAAAGGGGAATTCGCCCAGGCGAGTGCAAGGACGGTTGCGGCGAGCAACAGGGCTCCGCCGACCGTTTCGGTGCGGAGGATTGCGAGGACTGGGTTTGCGGCAGGGGACGTGGTGCGCGGGCGGCGTGCCAATCGGTACTCCTTGAGGGGTCGGCAATATTGTTGCCGACCAGACTTCCCGGCGCACCTTGTTCTATTTTATTTGTCCTATTTTATCCAACGGAAGCGCAGTGGGTGCCGTCGCGAAATGTCAGGCGTCACCCACTGCGCTTCAGATAGCGCTAGCTACGTGGACTAGTGGCTTTCGAGCCAGGACTCGGCCTGCTGCGCCTGGATCTTGAGCGCCTTGCCCACCATCGGCTCTGCGGCGTCGGCAATCTTGCCCCCGAGGAACGGCACGGACGAAGAAACCGTGCCCTCGAGCTCAACGCGGGTGTTGCCGTCTTCGGCCACGAGGCGCTGTACCGCGGTGACGTCCAGCGGGGCGCCGGAGACCTTCAGCGCGATGTGGCTGGTGCGGGAGCCGTCGGCCGTGGGAGCGTCCCACTTTTCCGTCTGGGTCACGGTGAGGCTTTCGCCCACGAACTTCCGTGCGATTTCAGGAAGCCGGGTGGTGGGCAGCGTCCGCACGGTGGTAGTGGTGAAAGCGCCGGCAACATCGCCATCGATCGTGAAGGACTCCAAGGTGCCGCCGACGTATTCGCTGGTGTGGCGAAGGAAATCCTCGTCGATGAACGTCGCGGTGACGCGGCCTACGGCGTAGGGCAGGGTGGTGGATGCGGTCAGGGCCATGGGGTCCTCCGTGTATATCTCGCTGGGGAGTACGTTCGTTTGGGAGCGGTTGGGCTCCCGAAACATCCTACGGGGAAGCTGCATCGCTCGCTTGCAAGTCTGCCGCCGCACGAGCGATGTTCCGCGACATCGCGGGTAAAATCAGGCACTCCGGGTCGCTCGGAAGGGGATCGGCATCGGCGCCGGCGTTCGCCCTAGTGGTCTCCACCTGACCGTCCCGTTCCTTGCCAAGCGCCAAGGCGACGGCGCGGCGATAACCCGTGAGCCCGCCGTCGGGCCGGGGGACGATTCCACGTCGTCCCGCCAAGGAACGCTGGCGATTTTCTGCGGCGATCGGACGAGGACCTTGACCCTGTAGTCGGCTTCCAGGAGCCGGGGTACCAAGCGCCCGCCGATGTAGCCGGTGGCCCCGGTCACCAGGACAGTTCGCCGGGGCTGGTGTGCGTCGTTCACTGCGGACTCCTCCGTGCCGGGGGCGGGGTAGTCTGGAATGACCCGGGATCCGTCAGGAATTCCGGGCATTTGTGTTGCCTGCCCCAGAACCCACCCTAGGAGTTCCAGCGATGAGCCTCAACGGTCTGCGCCGCGCACTGGCCGAGGACGCGAGTTTTGCGCGTATCAGCAACCAAGCCGCGCGAAGCTTCGACGGACGCAGCAACGACTACCAGATCAGTGCGCCCGCGGGCCTCAGGGCGGCGCTCCTGGCCGAGATGGCCGACGGCCTCGCCACGCAGGACTCCAGTGCCGCCGTCGTGCTGGCCGTGACCGCCACCGGCCGCGAGGCGGAGGACCTGGCCGAGGCACTTGGGGCGTACCTCCCCGCGGATTCCGTCGCTGTTTTCCCGAGTTGGGAGACCTTGCCGCATGAGCGGCTCTCGCCCCGATCGGACACTGTGGGCCGCCGGCTCTCGGTGCTTCGCAGGCTAGCGCACCCGGAAAGTTCGACGGCGGGACCCCTGCGGGTGGTCGTGGCGCCGGTTCGCGCCGTGGTCCAGCCTGTCGTGGCCGGGTTGGGTGAGCTGGTCCCCGTGACGCTGCGGGTAGGCCAGGAAATTCCCTTCACCGAGCTCGTGCGCAAGCTTGCCGACGCCGCCTACTCGCGTGTGGACATGGTGACCCACCGTGGTGAGTTTGCCGTGAGGGGCGGGATTCTGGACGTCTTCCCGCCCACCGAAGACCACCCCATCCGGGTGGAGTTCTTCGGGGACGAAGTGGACCAGATGCGCTGGTTCGCGGTGGCCGACCAGCGCTCGCTGTCCGGTCCCGCGCTGCACCACCCCACCGAATTGCACGCCCCGCCTTGCCGGGAAATCCTCATCACGCCGTCGGTGATGTCCCGCGCCGCCAAGCTCAAGGCCGAAATGCCTGCCGCGGCGGACATGCTTGAGAAGATCGCCGGCGGAATCGCGGTAGAGGGCATGGAATCCCTCGCGCCCGTGCTGGTGGACGCCATGGTGCCGTTCGTCGAGCAGTTGCCGGCCGGTTCCCTTTCCGTGGTGATCGAACCCGAAAAGGTCCGCACGCGCGCCCATGACCTCGCCGCCACGAACGAAGAGTTCCTGGAGGCCGCTTGGTCCACGGCGTCCGACGGCGGTGCCGCTCCTTTGGACCTGGCCTCGCACGCGGCGGCCACGCTTCATGAAGCAAGCTTCCGGTCGCTGACCGAGACGCGCAGTGCGGCCCTCGCCCACGAGGTTTCCTGGTGGTCCATCACTTCGCTCGCGACGGACGAAGAACTCGTCCTCGACATCGACGTCCTGAACCTGCACGCCCGGGAACCGCGCGGGTACCAAGGTGACGTCGCCGAAATGCTTGAATTCATCGGGTCCCATGTTCGCGAGCAATGGCGCATCGTGGTAGCCACCGACGGCCCCGGTCCTGCCCAGCGCCTTGCCGAACTGTTCCATGACGCCGACATCCCGTGTTCCCGCGTCGACTCGCTGGCCGAGGAACCCCAGGCGGGCATCATCGAGGTGACCACTGCCGCCGTCGGACGCGGTTTTGTCCTGGACGGACTCAAGCTGGCGCTCCTGACGGAAGCCGACCTCCTGGGCCGGTCTTCCGCGGCCTCCACGAAGGACATGCGGCGCATGCCCTCCAAGCGGCGCAACGCCGTCGACCCCCTCCAATTGCACGCGGGCGACTTCGTGGTCCACGAACAGCACGGAATCGGGAAATTCGTCGAACTGATCCAGCGCAAGGTGGCGGGTTCCGCCCCCGGCGACGCCGGTCTCCGCGAGTACCTCGTGCTTGAGTACGCGGCCTCCAAACGCGGCGCGCCGGGCGACCGTCTGTTCGTGCCGACCGACCAACTGGACCAAGTGACCCGATACGTCGGGGGAGACACGCCGACCCTGAGCAAGATGGGCGGCGCGGACTGGGCCAGCACCAAGTCCAAGGCGCGCAAGGCCGTCAAGGAGATCGCCGGGGAACTGATCCGGCTGTATTCCGCGCGCATGGCCTCCCGGGGGCACGCCTTCGCCCCGGACACGCCATGGCAGCGGGAACTTGAGGAAGCCTTCCCGTACGTCGAGACCCCGGACCAGTTGACCACCATCAACGAGGTCAAGGCGGACATGGAACGGGAGATCCCCATGGACCGCCTCGTCTCGGGCGACGTCGGCTACGGCAAGACCGAGATCGCCGTACGTGCCGCGTTCAAGGCGGTGCAGGACGGCAAGCAGGTCGCGGTGCTCGTTCCCACCACCCTGCTCGCTCAGCAGCACTACGAGACCTTCACCGAGCGCTTTTCCGGCTTCCCCCTGCGCGTCCGGCCGCTATCACGTTTCCAGAATTCCAAGGAAGCCAAGGAGACGTCCGACGGGGTCAAGAACGGCTCGGTGGACGTCGTCATCGGCACGCACCGCCTGTTATCCAAGGATTTCGAGTTCAAGGACCTCGGACTGGTGATCGTCGACGAGGAGCAGCGTTTCGGCGTCGAGCACAAGGAAGCGCTCAAGAAGATGCGCACCAACGTGGACGTCCTCGCCATGAGCGCCACGCCCATCCCGCGTACGTTGGAAATGTCCCTGACAGGCATCCGTGAAACGTCCACCTTGGCCACCCCGCCGGAAGAGCGGCACCCCGTACTGACCTACGTGGGGCCGTTTACCAACAAGCAGACCTCGGCCGCGATCCGGCGCGAACTCATGCGCGAAGGGCAAGTGTTCTTCGTCCACAACCGGGTGTCTTCGATTGAGCGCATCGCGGCCCAGATCCGCGAACTCGTTCCCGAAGCCCGGGTGGAGGTAGCCCACGGGCAAATGTCCGAGAGCCGGCTGGAAAAGATCATCGTGGACTTCTGGGAAAAGCGCTTTGACGTCCTGGTCTGCACCACGATCATCGAAACGGGCCTGGACATCTCCAACGCCAACACCCTGATCGTGGACGGGGCGGACAAGTACGGCTTGTCCCAGCTGCACCAGTTGCGCGGCCGCGTGGGCCGTGGCCGCGAACGCGCCTACGCTTATTTCCTGTACCCCTCGGAGAAGCCCCTGGGCGAAGTCGCACTGGAGCGGCTGAAGGCAGTGGCGGCCCACAATGAGCTCGGTGCCGGCATGCAGTTGGCCATGAAGGACCTTGAGATCCGTGGCGCGGGCAACCTGTTAGGCGGGGAACAGTCCGGACACATCCAAGGGGTCGGCTTCGACTTGTACATCCGGCTTGTTGGCGAAGCCGTGGCCGAGTACCGCGGCGACGCCGAGGAGAAGGCTGCCGAGATGAAGATCGAATTGCCGGTCAACGCCCATTTGCCGCATGACTACGTGCCCGGTGAGCGCTTGCGCCTCGAGGCGTATCGGAAACTGGCGGCGGCCATGACGAACGAGGCGATCGACGAAGTCCTCGCCGAACTCGTGGACCGCTACGGCGAGCCCCCGCTCCCGGCGAAGAACTTGATCGACGTCGCCCGCTTCCGGGTCGGCGCGCGCGAAGCCGGCCTGTCCGACGTCGCGCTCCAAGGCAACTTCATCCGCTTCTCGCCCGCCCAACTCCCCGAATCGAAAGTGATGCGCCTCAACCGTATGTACCCGGGTTCACAGGTCAAGCCCGCCCTCGACGCAGTGCTGATTCCCAAGCCGAAGACCGCGCGGATCGGCGGCCGCGACCTCCAGGACGCCGAAATCCTAGAGTGGGCCAAGAACGTGATCGACGCTGTCTTCGCCGCCGCGCCAGCCGCAACCGCACCGCAGACGGCAGGCTAAGCCGATGATGGGAGGACATCACGCCGCGTCCGGGGCCGCGGCGTGGATAGCTATCGCGTCCACCGGCCCGTACACGCTCGGCTGGTACCCGCTCGACGCCACAGGCGTCCTGATTGGGGCGATGACGACGGCGGGAACCGCCTTGGTGTGCGACTGGGACCACCGTTCGAGCACCATCGCGCATTCGCTGCCGCCGTTGTCGAACGTGATCGCCGTCGGCATCGAGAAAGCCAGCGGAGGTCACCGCCAAGGAACCCACTCCCTCTTGGGAGCTTCGGCTTTCGTAGTCCTCGCCGCGATGGCCGCGCAGTTCCAGCTGGACACCCCGGTTGGGCGTTTGTCGGTCGGAGCGGGCCTGCTGTGCATGTTCATGATCAACCTGGCCGCCAAGGCGCTCAAGCTGTTCCCGAACTCGGGGTGGATCGTGAATTGGATCTTCGCCCTTGCCATGGCGGGATTGGTGACCTGGTTCGCCCCGCACCAGTGGTCCTGGCTCCCGTTGTCCATGTTGACCGGCGTCCTCATCCACATCGTGGGGGACATGATCACCACCGGGGGCGTGCCCCTGCTGTGGCCCATCGTCATCAAGCCGCCGAAGTTCTGGCGCAAGCTGCCCCTCGTGAGCGGGATCTGGAGGGCCAATGGCGCTTTCAGCATCCCCTTGCTCGGCAAAGCGGGTTCCCGACGGGAATGGCTGGTCCTGATTCCCGTGGGCGGCTACGCCATGGTCGGCCTCGGCGTAGCCGCGTGGTCCCTTGTCCGTCACCAGTGGCCGGTGGTCCAGGCCTTCCTGCTGACCTTGGGCGGTTAGCAGGAAGGCCTGGATCCTAGAATCCTGATGCTGTGGCGGCGGTGAAGGTACCGGCAAGGGGATTGCCCGCGATGTCTGCCGCGCCGGCTGCCGGGCTGTAGACCGGGGAGCTGGCAGATACGTTGCTTCCGCGTGTGCCGTTCGCACCGTTGTCGCCCAGGGCGATCACGAGCGTCCCGGTGGCCTTCGTCCAAGTGATCGTGGCCGCGAAGGTCCGAGCTTGGCTGGCGGAGCTGTTGTAGCCTCCGTTGAGTGCCACGCTCCCGATCATCGGGGCAGTACAGCTTCCGCTTGTCACCGTCAGGATGTTGTCGTTGGCACTGATGCTGACTGTTCCCGTCGCTGTCTGCGAAGCCGTCGTATTGCTCCAACTGCTGCAGAGGGTATTGGCGGCCATATCCGTGGAGTAGACGATGGTGAGGGTGTCTCCCTTATCGGCGACGCCCGAGGATTTGCCGTTGGCCATGGTGATGGACGTAACCGTTGGTGCCACCGTGTCCTTCGTTGAGGTGGCGTTGGCGGCCGGGCTGGCATTTCCTGCCGCATCCCTGGCGACCACGCTGTACGTGACCGTGCCGTCGCTGAGTCCGGAGAGATCAAAACCGCTGGTGTTCCATGCCCCGGTTCCGCTTGCCGTGACGGTCTGGGTGGACGTGTGGGCCGAACCTGCGTCGCTCGCGGTGACCGTGACGGAAGCGAATGCTTCTGCCGTGCCGACCACCGGAATGTTGGCTTTGTTCGTGCTGTTCACGTAACTCGGCACTGAGACCGTGGGCGTGCTCGGCGCGATTGTATCGATCTTGATCGTTTGGATTTGCGGCGAGCTCGAATTTCCCGCGACATCCGTGGCGAAGTAGGAAAGGGTGTGCGTGCCGTCGCCCTTGACGCTCACAGCGGCAGTGGCCGCATTGACCGTCACCGTACTGCCGCCGTCGAGCGCGTACTTAATTGACGCGACGCCGGAACCGCCCGGGTTGTCCACGGCGCTGAGGTTCACGGTTACCGGACTGCTGTTGTTGTAACCCGCCGAGTTCGGCGTCGGTGAGATGGAGGCTACGCTGACGGTAGGCGCGGTCGTATCAACCAGGACACCAGCTCCTCGGGTGCTTTCGGTGCCGGTCCACAATGAGATGACGGGCGTCACCGCGTAATACCAGGTTCCATCGGGAACGTTTTGTTCTGTGCATCGCAGGGTAGTCACAGTTCCCGCGCACCCTCCTCCGGCGGCGACTTTCGTTCCTCCTGTGGAGGACGAGTATCGGGCGACGGTATAGCCGGTCACGGCGTTGCCGCGCGGAGTAGCGACGGCGGCCCAGCTGACCGTGGCGCTCGTCCCGTTCAAGGACACGGCAGGGGTGCTCCCTTGGGGCACCGTGTCCGCTTTGGCCGCTCCGAAGTTGCTGTTGCTGAGCGACTGCCAATAGGCGTTTGCACCCGGGCCCCCCCAGGCGATGAAGAGGACTGCCAACGTCGCCCAGGCGGCACGACGGCGGATCACGCGCTTGTTCTTGCGGTTTGCCGGGTTCTGGGCCTTGTTCATTTGCGTACCGCCATCGTCACTGGAAGCTGGAATACGGAGCCCTGGCATGCGGATTGTGATGTGGCCGACATCGACGCGGCGCCGGGAAGCGTGATCAAGGTCGAGGATCCCGCGGGGATGGTCACCGTGGGGGTGAATGGAGTCGCCGGCACGTTGAACGTCACACCTGTGGTGGTGCACAAGGGGTGTGAGGCGTCCGCTGTCGCGGCACCGCTGGAAGTGAAGCTGTAAACCTGCACCGGGAAGGCGTTCGGGTTGCTCGCGCGAACGATCACGTCGGCGCTGCCTCCAGGAACCAAAGTGGTTGCGGGGGTGTCGCCGGCAACCAAGGCATCCACGGTCACCGTCTGCATCCCGGAGTTGGCAGCCGAACCGCTGCCGACACCGATCGTGGACCAGTACGCGTAGGCCGTTCCGACGCCGAGGACCAACGTGAGGACCGCAACTGCCACAGCTGCTTTGATGGCCCTCAGGGAGTTGCTTTTCATCATTTTCGCGTTCATGTCAGTTGCCCTGCGCCGTTCCGGAATAGCTGAGCTGAAGCGTTGCGCCTTTGCAACCGTCCTGGTTGGCGGAACTGTTCAGCATTTGTATTTGGGGCCATTGGCTTGAGGGGATGCGCAAGGCCGAGAGCGAAGAGTTCCCAAGTGGTGCGGTGAACGGGTAGCTGCCGCTGAATTGGACGATCGCGTAATCCGTCGGGTTGCACGGCCGATTGTTCGCCACCGCCTGGGCGGTCCGGGTAATGCCAGCAATGGAGACCGTGAGTCCTGTAATGCTGAGGTTCGAATTGCCCGGGTTGGCCAGTTGGAGGTCAATTGGTGCGCCGTAGCCGGGTGCCAGGACGCCGGCGGGACTGCCCGAGATCGAGAACTGCTGGTGTTGACCGGCCGTCACCGTCAGGGAGATGTCGACGGCGGACTGGACTGTTCCGCTGGTGCCCTTCAGGGTCACGGTGAACGTGCCAAGAGGCGTCGCGGAGGTGGTGGAAAGGTTCAGCGCCACGTTTCCCGAACCGGGCCCGACGGCGACGGTCGCCGGTGAGAACGATGCGACAGTTCCCGCAGGCAATCCGGATGCCGCGAGGGAGACACTTCCGGTAAATCCGCCACTCGGCTGCACTACGACGTTGTAGCTTGCCGAGGTCCCTTGCGTGGCGGATTTACTGGCCGGTGCCACTTGCAGCGGGATGCCCTTTTGGATGCCGCTTTGGCCGCTGCTTCCGGCGGCGACCACGACGCCGGCGGTCAGGACCACCAGGAAGAGGCCGGCCAGTAGCGCTTTGGCGCCCGCGCGAACAGAGCGGATCTTCGAGCGGTAGGGCTCATCGATGCTCGGCACCGGGCCTCCTTGGGATGTGTAGTGCGAGTTTGTTGCAGGATGGCGTGACCAGCTGGTGGGCCGCTGAGGTGGCCCACCAGCTGGGGATCTACTTGCTTGTGACAGACACAGTGATGGTTGCGCTCTTGCAGCTGTCCTGGTTGGCGGCGTTGTTGGCGAAGGCCAGCGTTCCGCTGCCAACCGACGTGCCGGTGGAGTTGCCCAGGACCGTGGAATTCGAGGTAACCGCGGTGACCGTGAACCACGAGGCGAGGCAGTTCGTGGGGTCGCTCGTGGAAACGGTGGCGGAAAGTGCGCCTACCACCGTGTCGGTGTTGCTGGAATTATCGGCGGTGTATGCGACCGCGGTTGAGTTGCCGGGTGCGAGCCCGGCGCCGAAGCTTGCGTGAAGCACAACGGTGCCGCCGCCCGCCGAGTTCGCCGCGCCGCCGGAACCGGTGCCGGTGGTGGTCCAGTATGCGTAGGCAGCGCCGCTGCCCGCCGCCACGAGGGCAATGGATGCTGCAGCTGCGTATATTTTTCCTCGCTTGCTCAATGTGCGCATGAGTGACTCCTTTTGAATTGGTATTCCCAGAAAATTGCGAAAATGGGCAAAGTATTCGAATTTACCAATCCCGGGGGATTGCCCATTCGTCGATGGACAAATGCTGGCATGCGCGATGATTAACTATCTACGAGTGGAAATACCTGTTTCTGGTTAACCAAAGCGAGTGGTCCTACTTGTTCGAGTTTTGTGCGCGTGCCGGTCGGTGTATCCGGGTGGTGCCTTATGGCTGTGTGTCGCAGTGTTGGGTGGGTTGTTGCGTTGGCCAATGGGCAACCGGGCGTGGGGTTTTATCTCGTGTTTTGCTTGTGTTTCCGGGCGTCTAGTTCGTGGTGGTTTGCTGCCCAGGGCGGGGCTCAGTAGCGCTGGGTGCTCTTCGGCGATGGTTAACGCCGTACCGGCGTGCAACGTTGGGGGATCGGTTTTGCGGACGGGGGAGCACGGGATCAGCGGGCCTTGAGGGGATGCTTCGACCCGACGAGAGTCGATGATGGCGGCCGCGATCCCTTCGCTTGGTGCTCCGGGATTTCAAACAATTACCGCTGTGGGGGTCGGGCATGGCCCTTTTATGGCGCGCCTTCAGGATGGTTCGACCCGACGCAGGTCGACGACGCCGGCGATCCAGTCGCTTTGAAGCGCCGGAATTTCAAACAAAGACTGCCCCGGGTGGGGACTTCACTTTAAGGCCGGGGTGTTCTGTGAGGCTTTGACTATGGACGGCATTGGGAGGGAACGGACTTGCCGACACGGCAGCTTCCGACGGACACGTCTTCGGGTGGTGGTTCGAACAGCTCAGGTCGACGATGCCGGGCCCGATCCCGTCGTTTGATGGGCCGGAATGTCGAGCGAGAACGGCCGTGGGTAGAGATGGCTCTTCAGTGTCGGGGCCCCTGTGCGGCTTCGGGTTGTGGATGGGATCGGGGAACGGCTTTCCGGACGCGGCAGCCTGGAATCGGCGCGCCTTCGGGTGGTGGTCAATCGATGCGCGTCAACGACGCCGGTGGCGATCCCGTCGCTTGAAGCTCCGGAATGTCGAACAAGAACTGCCGCGGTGGTGCGGGTCCTCTAATTGTCGGAGCCTTCTGGATGGCTTTGAGCATGGACGGGACTGGGAGGGAACGGCTTTGCCGACACGGCAGCTTCAGACGGGCACGTCTTCGGTTGATGGCTCGCCCAACGTAAGAGTCGGCGACGCCGGTCGCGATCCCGTCGCTTGATGGGCCGGAAGGGACAACGAGAGCCGGTTTTTCAAACAAGAACCGTAACGGGTCGGGCGGGGCTTATTTTGTCGGGGGTCCGTGGAAGGCTTTGGTTATGGACGGGATTGGGGGATCGGTTTTGCCGACGCGGCAGCTTCGGGCGGACATGCCTTCGGGTGATGGTCCGCGTGATGCTGCCGTTCCTGGTGCAGATCCGTTCGCGTTGATCGAGGCGGCGATCGCTGCGGTGGTTGCGTTCCGCCCCGGCACCCACGCCGATTTGGCCGATACCACTGAAATCGCCGCCACCAGCACCAGTGAGCCCGGCACCACCGCCACCACCGACTCAAGCGCGGGGGCGGGTGGGGAGTTGATTGCTCAGTTGCGCCTGTTGGAGGATTTGAAGTCCGCGATCGCCGGGGCGCAGGCCAGGATCACCGTCGCGTTCGACACCGCCCGGCGCCGCGCCCACGCGAACCAGGGGGTTCCTGCCGCGGAGCAAGGCAAAGGCGTCGCCGCGCAGGTCGCGCTGGCGAGGCGGGAATCCCCGGCCAAAGGCGCCCGCCTCCTGGGCCTGGCCAGGGCGTTGGTGGTGGAGATGCCCCGGACCCTGGCCGCCCTGGAGACCGGACAACTCAACGAATGGCGCGCGACGCTGCTGGTGAAGGAAACCGCCTGCCTCACTGCCGTGGACCGCGCCGGTGTCGACGCCGAACTGGCCCCCGACACCGGAACCCTCAACGGTGCCGGAGACCGTGCGGTCATCGCCGCCGCCCGGGCGGCCGCGTACCGACGTGACCCGGCCTCCGTCACCCGCCGCGCCGCCCGCGCCGTGACCGAACGGCACGTCAGCCTGCGCCCGGCCCCGGACACCATGACCTATTTGACAGCGCTGCTGCCCGTGGCCCAGGGCGTGGCCGTGCACGCCGCCCTGTCCCGCCACGCAGA
>NZ_SMRU01000001.1 GCF_004354015.1 Arthrobacter terricola | reverse complement strand
TCGCCGCAGTTGGGCGGGACCCAGGATGTGGCGTTGCGTGCCTGGCTGGGCAAGCAGGGGTTGAAGACGAGTGCGGCCGGTGGCGGGGATGTGGCGATCAATCCGACCGAGAACGCCCAGACGTTGAAGTTGTTCCAGGATGGAAAGCTCGACGGCGCGTGGTTGCCTGAGCCGTGGGCCTCGCGGTTGGTGTTGCAGGCCGGGGCGAAGGTGCTCGTGGACGAAAAGAGCCTTTGGGAGAACGGCCGGTTCCCGACGACGATCCTGATTGTGAGCAAGAAGTTCGCCGCGGAGCATCCGCAGACGGTGGCGGCGTTGCTGCGGGGGAACAAGGCGGCGGTGGACTGGTTGAACAGTGCCCCGGCGGCGGAGAAGGCCAGCACGATCAATGCCGCGTTGAAGGCCACCGCGGGATCCACCCTGCCGGCTGATGTGATCGACCGGTCCCTGGCGAACATCACCTTCACGGTGGATCCGCTGGCCGGGACGTACAAGAAACTCCTGCAGGACGGTGTGGATGCCGGGGTCACCAAACAGGCCGACATCAACGGAATCTTCGACCTCCGCGCCCTGAACACCGTGGCAAGCCAAAAGATTTCGGCGGCCGGCCTCGGCCAAGAGTAAAACCAAGTTCCATTTCCACCACGAAGCAACAAACGAAGGACGGGACCATGCCAGTCGTACTGGATCACCTGGGTAAACGCTTCGGCGACGGCGCCCCGGTGCTTGACGACGTCAACGCCACCATCGAGCAAGGCGAGTTCGTCGCGCTGCTCGGTGCGTCCGGCTGCGGCAAGTCCACTCTGCTGAACATCATCGCGGGACTCGACCATCCGACGTCGGGCGCCCTTGAAGTGCCCAGCGACGGTGCCGCCTTCATGTTCCAGGACTCCGCGCTCTTCCCGTGGTTGACTGCGCGGGGCAACATTGAGCTCGCGTTGAAGCTCGCCGACAAGACCGGCGGTACCACCAAGGCCTCCCGCGCGGCACGTGCCGGCGAACTGTTGGAACTGGTCCACCTGGGCGGCGCGGGGGACAAGCGTCCGCACGAGCTTTCGGGCGGCATGCGCCAGCGTATTGCCCTGGCACGAGCGTTGGCCCAGGACCGGCAAGTCCTCCTCATGGACGAACCGTTCGCCGCGCTCGATGCCATCACCCGCGACCTCCTGCACGACGAGCTTGAGCGGATCTGGAAGGAAACCGGGCGCACCATCGTTTTCGTCACCCACAACGTCCGTGAAGCCGTGCGTTTGGGCCAGCGTGTCCTGCTCTTGTCTTCCCGTCCGGGGAGGGTGGTTGCCGAGTGGGCCGTCACCGAGGAACACCGAACCGATGCCGGCCGCGCCGGGGAACTGACTGGAACCATTACCCGCCGCCTGCGCGAGGAGATCCGCCGCCATGCCAATTGAACAAGACACCCGGCCCCTCGAAGAAGCGAGCCCCGAAAACGCCCCGGAGTCCCGGCACATCACGTCGCCGGCGCTGAAGGGGAATCCGGACGAGCTCCGGGACCTCGAGGCCGGCCTGGACAAGCTGCAGTCGGATGCCAACCGCAAAGCGGGCATCGACTGGACCCGGGTCATCCTTCCGGTCGCCGCCCTACTGGTGCTGGTCCTCGCATGGCAGATCTACGTCGCTCTGGGCTTCAAACGGCAGGACCAGGTTCCCGGTCCGCTCGATGTCTTGAGCCAGTTCGGATCCTTGTGGGCTGAAGGGAAGGCCCAGGAAGCCATCCTCACCTCGCTACAGCGTGGCGTGATCGGATTCCTCATCAGCGTCGCCGTTGCTACTCCGCTGGGACTGATCCTCGCGCAGGTCCAGCCGCTGCGCCGGGCCTTCGGTCCGCTCATTTCGGGCCTCCAAGTGTTGCCCTCGGTGGCGTGGGTTCCGGCCGCGATCATTTGGTTCGGCCTCTCGGACGGCACGGTATACTTCGTAGTCCTGATGGGCGCCATCCCTTCCATCATCAACGGGCTCATTTCCGGCGTCGACCAGATCCCGCCGCAGTACCGCAGCGTCGGCAAGGTCCTTGGCGCGTCCCGGATCCAGATGGCCCTGCAGATCATCCTGCCGGCGGCCCTTCCCGGCTACCTTGGCGGACTCAAGCAAGGCTGGGCATTCTCGTGGCGCTCCCTCATGGCGGCCGAGATCATCGCCGTGGGCGGCACCATCGGCTTCGGACTGGGTTCGCTCCTGGACCAGGGCCGCACGCTTTCGGACATGTCCACTGTGATGTCCGCGATCCTGGCCATCCTGTTCGTGGGCATCCTCATCGAACTGCTGGTGTTCGCCCCGATCGAGCGCCGCTTGCTCCATCGCCGAGGCCTTCTGGCAGGCAGCACCCGCTAACCCTGGGGGAATTCCCCGGGCCGACCCGTGGTTGACGCGGGCATGAAACGAATCGGTTTTCTCTCCTTCGGCCATTGGGGGCCGGTCCAAGGCTCCCTGACTCCTTCGGCCGGAGACGCGCTGCTCCAAGGGATCGACCTGGCCGTCGCGGCGGAGGAACTCGGCGTCAACGGGGCCTTCTTCCGCGTGCACCACTTCGCGCGCCAACAGTCCTCGCCGTTCCCGCTCCTGGCTGCCATCGCCGCGCGGACCACCAGGATCGAAATGGGCACTGGCGTGATCGACATGCGCTACGAAAACCCCTTGTACATGGCCGAGGAAGCCGCAGCCACCGACCTCATCAGCCAAGGAAGGCTCCAGCTCGGTGTGAGCCGCGGTTCACCCGAGCCGGCTTTGCGAGGCGCGCGATACTTCGGCTACGAACCGGCCGACGGCGAAGATGACGCAGCGATGGCCCGTCGCCATACCGCGGTCTTCCGGCACGCGATCGCCGGCCGTGGCGTGGCCGAAGCCGACCCTTCCTACGTGGGTGGCGGACGCGGCCTCCTGCCGATCCAGCCGACGTCGCTCGGGTTGCCGCAGCGGATCTGGTGGGGCGCCGGCACACGCAAGACCGCGGTCTGGGCCGCGGAGCAGGGGATGAACCTCATGAGCTCCACGCTCCTGACCGAAGACACCGGCGTTCCCTTCGACCAACTCCAGGCCGAACAGATCTCCATGTTCCGTGAGGCGTGGTCGGCTGCCGGGCACGGTTTCGAGCCGCGCGTTTCGGTCAGCCGCAGCATCATTCCCGTGGTGGACGCGGAAGACGAACACTATTTCGGCCTGCGTGCCCAAGTGGATAACCGGGACCAAGTGGGCATGCTCGACGGCGCGTTGTCACGCTTCGGAAAGAGCTACGTCGGCGAACCGGATTCCCTCGCGGAGGAACTCGCGCAGGACGCCGCAGTCCAATCTGCCGACACCGTGCTCATCACCGTGCCCAACCAACTCGGCGTGGACTACAACATCAAGCTCCTGGGCAACATCGCCAAGTACGTGGCCCCCGCGATCGGCTGGGAGGCGCCCAAGGCACCGACGCGAGCGTAATGTGACGCAGGGTTACCTAGCGTGAACTGGTGTTTCCGGACCTTTGAAGCATGTTACGAACCGGCCCTACAGTTTTTTCATGGCAATTCAGGACATCTACCCCACAGCGCTGCGGCTTCTAGGCCGTCCGGTACTGGTGGTGGGCGGCGGACCCGTGGCGGCGCGACGCGCCAAGGGACTGCTCGACGCCGGTGCACGGGTAACGGTGGTGGCTCCTGTTGCGTCGGACGCGCTTCGTGAACTTGCCGATTCGGGCCTCCTCACGTGGGAGCCGCGCACGTACCGTACTTCCGACGTCGACGGCGTGTGGTTCGTCCAGACAGCCACCGGCGTTTCCGCTGTTGATACCCAGGTTGCTGCCGACGCCGAGGCGCAGCGCATCTGGTGCGTCAACGCCTCGGACCACGAAACTTCAGCCGCGTGGACTCCTGCGGTCGCCGTCGTCGACGACGTCAAGATCGCCATCAACGCCGGGGGAGACCCGCGCCGCGCCATGGCTTTGCGCGACGCCGTCGCTACTGCGCTCGACGCCGGAGACCTGCCGCTCCGCCGTCGTCGGGCTTCGGCCGGAACTGTCGCGCTCGTGGGTGGCGGTCCTGGCGATACCGGACTCATCACGGTGCGCGGACGTCGCCTCCTGGGCCAGGCCGACGTCGTCGTGGCGGACCGGCTTGGACCGCGCGACCTGCTGCAGGAACTGGCGCCTGACGTCCGCGTGATCGAGGTCGGCAAGACTCCGGGCCACCACCCCGTTCCGCAGTTGGAAATCAACCGGATCCTCGTCGACGAAGCCCTCGCGGGCAACCGAGTGGTCCGCCTCAAAGGCGGCGACCCCTATGTCTTGGGCCGGGGCGGCGAGGAAGCGGAATTCTGCCGCCAGAACGGCGTCGAGGTCGAAGTGGTTCCCGGCGTCACGTCGGCGATCTCCGTGCCGGCCGCCGCAGGCATCCCGGTGACGCACCGCGGCCTGGCGAAGGGCTTCAGCGTGGTGACCGGCCACGAAGAACTCTCCGAGGTACCCGCCCGCCCCGACCACACCGTGGTCCTCCTCATGGGTGTTGCCAAGCTCCGCGAATCAGCCGCTGCGCTCGCGGGTTCCGGAATGCCGTTGGACACCCCGGTGGGTATCGTGGAAAACGGCTACATGCCTGAACAGCGCGTCACGATCGGCACGTTGGCGACCATCGCAGACCAGGCCGAAGCTGCCGGCGTCGCAAATCCCGCGGTGATTGTGGTCGGTGACGTTGTGCGCGTGAGCCCGTTCGCCCCGGAGCATTTCAAGACCGCCAACTACAGCACCATCACCCCGAACAAGCCCCGAATCACGACCCCCTGATGCAGAAGAAAAGGAACACAGCCGTGTCATCTAGCACCACCGTAGGAACCGCTGCACGCCCGCTGCGCGTCGCCGTCATCGGCTCCGGCCCGGCCGGCGTCTACGCGGCAGACATCCTCACCAAGAGCGAGGCCGTCAAGAGCGGCGAATTGACCGTCAGCATCGACCTGTTCGATCGCTACCCGGCCCCCTACGGCCTGATCCGTTACGGCGTCGCCCCGGACCACCCCCGTATCAAGGGCATCGTCAACGCCCTGCACAAGGTCTTGGACCGCGGTGACATCCGTTTCTTCGGCAATGTGGACTACGGCACGGACCTGTCCATCGAGGACCTGCGCACGCACTACGACGCCGTCATCTTCGCCACCGGCGCCATCAAAGACGCGGACCTGAACATCCCGGGCATCGAGCTCGAGGGTTCCTACGGCGGCGCGGACTTCGTTTCCTGGTACGACGGACACCCTGACGTTTCCCGCGAATGGCCGCTCGAAGCGACCTCCGTTGCGGTTCTTGGAAACGGCAACGTGGCGCTCGACGTGGCCCGCGTCCTGTCCAAGCACGCTGACGACCTCCTGGTCACCGAAATTCCGGACAACGTCTACGCAGGCCTGAAGGCTTCGCCGGTCACTGACGTGCACGTTTTCGGCCGTCGTGGTCCTGCCCAGGTGAAGTTCACCCCGCTGGAACTCCGCGAACTCTCGCACTCCAAGGACGTGGACATCATCCTCTACGCCGAGGACTTCGAGTTCGACGAAGAGTCCGACCGCCAGATCCAGACGAACAACCAGACCAAGACCATGGTGGGCACCCTCACCAACTGGATCGCGGAGCAGCCCGAGGACCTCTCCGAGCTCACGGCATCCCGCCGCCTGCACCTGCACTTCCTGCACAGCCCTGTGGAGATCGTCGATTCCGCTGAAACCCCGGGTCAGGTGGCTGGCATCAAGTTCGAGCGCACCGAGCTGGACGGCACCGGCAACGCGCGCGGTACCGGCGAATTCGTCGACTACCCGGTCCAGGCCGTGTACCGCGCCATCGGCTACTTCGGTTCCGCCCTCCCGGACGTCGAGTTCGACCACAAGAAGGGCGTCATCACCAACGACGGCGGCCGCGTGCTCGACGCTTCCGGTGAGCACGTTCCCGGGCTGTACGCTACCGGTTGGATCAAGCGTGGCCCCATCGGCCTCATCGGGCACACCAAGGGCGATGCCCTGGAGACCGTCACGTACCTCCTGGAAGACCGTGGGAACCTCCCGTTCGCTTCCGTGCCCGAGGCGGATGCCGTCGTCGAACTCCTCGACGCGCGCGGCGTGAAGTTCACCAGTTGGGAAGGCTGGCTGGCCTTGGACGCCCACGAGCTTGCCTTGGGTGCTGCAGCTTCTGAAGCCGGTACTTCGCACGGCGTCGAGGTCCAGCGCGAACGCATCAAGGTTGTGCCGCGCGAGGACATGGTGGACATTTCCCGCGACGGCGTGGCTGCCCAGGTCTAAGAAACAAACGCGGGGTCACTTACGGTCCATCCGGGGCACCGGAATGGGCCGTAAGTGACCCCGCGTTGCTTTGCTTCTGCGGGGTTAGACTCGCGTCATGGAAGTTGTTGTCGTCGAAACGACCCAACTGGGGGACCGCAGTTACCTCGTCCATGACGGCACGGTGGGGCTAGTGGTAGACCCCCAACGCGACACCGACCGCATCGAAGCCGCCGCGCGCGACGCCGGCGTGACAATCACGCACGTCGCCGAAACCCACATCCACAATGACTACGTGACAGGCGGGTTGGTCCTTGCCCGCAACCACCACGCCGCCTATTTGCTGAACGGCGCGGACAATGTGGGCTTCGATCGCGAGCCAGTCTCTGCCGGTGAGGTCATCCGCGTAGGGCGGCTCACCGTGAAAGTCGTGGCCACTCCCGGCCACACGCACACCCACCTTGCGTACGTGGTGCGGGATGAAGCGTACGACGGCGGCCCGGCGGCCGTGTTTTCCGGCGGCAGCTTGTTGTATGGTTCCGTCGGCCGGACGGACCTGATCGCAGCCCGGGACACCCGGGGGCTGGCCCACGACCAATACAAATCAGTTCGCAGGCTGGTGGACGAAGCCGGGCCCGACGCCATGCTTTACCCGACGCATGGGTTCGGTTCCTTCTGCTCCGTCGGTCCGGCGTCGAAAGCCCAGACCTCGACCATCGGGGATCAACTGGCCTCGAACCACGCGCTGACTGATCCCGACGAAGACCATTTCGTGACGGGCCTGTTGGCCAACGTCACCGCGTACCCCGCCTATTACGCGCACATGAATCCCCTGAATTCGGCCGGCCCTGGCCCGGCATCGTTCGAGGTTCCGGAGAGCCTAGATCCCGCGGAGCTGACGCACAGGCTCGAAGCAGGGGAATGGGTGGTGGACCTCCGCAACCGCGTGGCATTCGCCGACGACCATCTGTTGGGCAGTGTCAGCTTCGAATACGGCACCGGATCCAGCTTCACGAGCTACCTGGGCTGGGTACTTCCGTGGCAGCAGCCGCTGACCCTCGTGGGGCCGCTCGACGAGGTGGAGCGTGCGATCCGCGACCTCGCAAGGATCGGAATCGAATCCCTCGACGCCGCGGTGGGCACTGATCCCGGGTCGCTTGCGCACGGTGTTCCCCTGGTGCGTTATCCGGTGAGCGACTGGTTAGGCCTGGCCCGGGACCGAACCCCGGACGAAACCGTGCTCGACGTGCGCCGAACCGAAGAATTCGAGGCTTCACACGTCCGTGGCGCCGTGAACATTCCGCTTCACGAGGTGCTGCTTCGGGTGGACGAATTGCCCGAGGCCCGGACGTGGGTGCATTGCGGCTCCGGCTACCGGGCCAGCGTTGCCGCGAGCCTGCTGCACCGCGCCGGCCGCGATGTTGTCCTCATCGACGCGCCGTTCCGTGCGGCAGCCGCCTCCGGAGTGGATCTGACCCGCGCGAACGCCGAGTGACCCGGCAGCCGAGCGGGGATCAGTGGGTGAGCCACTCCGCGGCGAAGTCCAGGTTGCGGTAGACGCTCGCGACGGCGGCGGCTTCGTCGCGTGCCTCGATGGCGTCGGCGAGCTCGTCGTGGCCTTCGTGCGGGATGCCGTTGAAGCCGGCTTTGCGTTGCTGACGCAGGAGGTCGTCGTGGAAGACGCCGCCGAACGAAACGTACAACTGATGCAGCAAGGGGTTGCCCGAAGCCAGCGCCACTCTTTCGTGGAAGTCCCAGTCGGCCCTGGCCCACGCGGGGTAGTCGCCGGCGAACCAGGCTTCGCGCCTGACCTTGAGGAGCTCGCGCAGGACGGCGATGTCGTCGTCGGTGGCGTTCTTGGTGGCCAGCCGGGCTGCTTGGGTGTCGAGGCCCACACGGACCTCCACAACGTGTTCCTGGGTGTGTTCCATGCACATCCGCTGGGCAGCGCCGGAAATTTCGCTGGTTGCCCGGACGTATGTGCCGTCGCCGCGGCGGACTTCGAGCATGCCGCTGTGTGCCAGGGCCTTGATGGCTTCGCGGAGGGTGCCTCTCGAGACTCCGAGGGACGCCATGAGCAACGGCTCGGCCGGAATCTTTTCCTGCAGCGGCCATTCGCCGGACTGGATCATGCCGCGAAGCTGGTTGGTGACTTCCTCGGCCAATGCCGGACGGTGCGAAGGAACGAGGCTCATGCCACAGGCCTCGGTCCGGCTTTGAGCTGGGTGCGCTTGCTGGTCAGCTGGTGGCTCGTGGCCATCAGGGCGAGGGCGACGACGGCGAGAAGCGCCAGGGGAATGGTCCAGCCGCCGGTGGCGCTGTGGATGAGGCCCATCCCGAACGGCCCCAAAGCAGCGATCAAGTAGCCCACTGATTGGGAAACGGTGGACATGGCGGTGGTTTCCGCCGTCGTACGCCCGCTGCGGCTGATGATCACCAGGACCAAGGGGAAGATGCCCAGGCCGAAACCGAACAGTACGGCGGGAACCGCTGCCAACGACGTCGGGAGGAACAGCATGGCGGGAACCCCGAGGAGGGTTGTTCCGCTTCCCAGGTAGAGCGCGGGGCGCATCATGCCGGGCCGCGATCCGATCGCGAGCAGGATCATGCCTGCGGCCACGGACATGAACTGCATGAGCCCGAATTGAAGCCCGCTCTCGGAAGCGCTGAGTCCCTGGTTCGTAAGGATGTACGCGAACCAGCTCATGACGGCGTAAGCCAGAACGGCCTGGAGCGTGAAGATGGCCGTGATCAGGAATCCCAGCCGCGTGCGCAGGAGCGGCCACATGGAGACGTGTTCCTGGCTGGCCTTGCGGGCGGTGCGGTGGCTGTGGAGGACTATTGGCAGGAAGCCGAGCAATGCGGCGACTCCGAGGATGCCCCATGCGGCCAGGCCCATGGACGGCGAGCCAAGCTGTTGAGCGAGAGGAACACTGACCGCGGCCGCGAAGGTGGCGCCGCCGGACATCGTGAAAGTGTACAGGCCGGTCATCATGGAGGTCTTGGCGGCGTAGTGCTCGCGGATGTAGGACGGCATGGCGACGTTGCACACGGCGAGGCCGGACATTGCGAGGACAGTTCCGCCGAGCAGGGCGCCGGTTGCCGGAACGCTACGGACGAGGAGCCCGGCCGCGAGCAGGGCGAGTGCCACGAAGATCGACTTCTCGACGCCGATCCGCCGTGTCAGCCACGAGGTCGCGAGTCCCGCGACGGCGAAGCAGAGGAGTGGAATCGAGGGAAGGATCGAGGCGACGAGCGCACCGTAGCCGAGGGCGGCCTGCAGTTCGTGGAACAGGGCGGCCGCACTGGTGATCCCGGCGCGGAGGTTCAGTCCGATGAGGACGACGGCGACAATTCCGACGACGGCGACCACGCGGGACTTCGGCGCTGCGGACGCGGCGGCGGGCGCTTCAGTTGCACGCGCCTTGGCGGTCGAGTTGCGGTTCGCGTCCATTGCATGGGGTGTCGGATGAGTTGAAGCCATGTGTAAAGGTTAGACGTTTGATGTTTACGAGCGGAAGTTCTGTGGCGAATCTCTCCGTCGGCGTCTTAACGCGGGTTGCGCGAACCGAGCCGCTGCACCGCCAGTGCAAGCCACAACTGCACGCGGTCGGCTGTCTGGGCGGGGTCGTAGCCAGTGAGGTCCGTGATCTGGGCCAAGCGATAGCGCACGGTGTTCCGATGCAAGGTGAGGGCCTCCGCGACGGCGGCTACGGAACCGTTGTGGTTGAGGTAGCTCTCCAAGGTTGCGACGAGTTCCGAACCGTGGGCGGCATCGAACTTGCGCAATGGCGTGAGGGCTTCGCTGGCCATGTCCGCGAGCGGCACGTCCTCGCTCGCGAGCAGAAGGGAAGTCAGGCTGAGGCGCTCGGGCTCGTTGACCGGCAAGCCGTGCGCCACGGCGTCGCGCGCTTCAAAGTAGCTCCAGCGCACGCCGTTGGGCTTCGTGTACGCGCCGCCGATTCCAATCACCGCATGGATCCCGGCTTCCAGAAGGTGATCACTGAGGTCCTTGGCGAGCGCGCTCGCGGAACTGCCGTCGTCGGGCACTACCGTTACCAGGTCCTTCCCGACGACGGCGGTCACCCCGGCGTCGAGCGATTGCGGCAGGGAGGTGCTGCCCAGTTGCTTGTGGTGGGCAGCCGATACCACCAGGAGGACGACGTTCTTGCGAGTGCTGTTGATTCCGACGCCGGCGAGGCGGCGGGCGGCCTCGACGGTGTCGAGCGTTCCGTGGATGACGTCGTCGAGGACCTGGCCTGCCAGGGCGCGCTGGCTCTGGCGCTGTTTGACCATGTTGTTGAGTTCGACGCTGATGAGGTTCTGGGCGTAGCCCACAATGCCGGTATCGCCGAACGGTTGCTTGATCCACAGGGTGCAGGCGTCGCGGCGGCCGGTGGGAATGGGGAAGGATGACCAGTCCCCGGCTGTCGGGGCCGGGCTGCCCGGCACGCTGTTGTATAGCTGGGCGCTGAACTGCGTGAGGGCGATGTCCGTGCGAAGCATGCTCCCCAGCTGCTTGAGCAATTCGCCCAGGCCGCCGCCCGTCAGGAGTGCCCGCGCGAGGACCTGGTGGCCCGCGATGAGCCGTTCGAGCTTGGAGTAGTGATCCGCCGATTGGGAATCTGCCACGAGTTTTCCGATGGCGATGAAGGGAGTCTCGTAGGGGACCTCGACGAGGGGCAGGCCCCAGCGGTTCGCTTCCGCGATGAGGGCCGACGGGACGGCGTCGTGCGTGAGGCCGGTGCCGAAGCCGATGCCGACGGCCCCTGCACGCTGGACCTGCCGGACAAACCGGCGCTGTTCCGCGGCACCGTTGAGCCTGAGCCCGGTAGTGAGGATCAGTTCGCCACCGTTGAGGAAGCGCTGCGGATCCTCCTGCTCGGTCACGGCTACCCACCGGATGTCGTCCTGCCACGTGGTTTCCGCGAGGCCGGCTTTCCGGAGCCGAAGGGCGGGGACGGCGACGAGCGCGGCGAGAGACATTGCCATGGGATCAAGGATATCCCGGCGCTGGTCACTCGCACTAAGCCAGTGCTTTGAGGGTGTGCATTTGGCTATTCCGTGACGTGGGGCACTGACATAGGCTCGGATCAGCTGCAACCAATGCCTAGACAATGAAAGAGGTTGTACACCGTGGTCCAAACCTTGCAGAACTTCATCAACGGCGAATTCGTGACGCCGGCAGGCACTGAACTCCTCGACATCGTGAACCCGACCAACGGCGAGATCGTCGCAAAGTCGCCTGTCTCCACGGAGGCCGACGTCGACGCCGCCATGCAGGCTGCCAAGGAAGCCTTCACCACGTGGAAGCACGTCACCCCCGGCCAGCGCCAGCTCATGCTCCTCAAGCTCGCCGACGCGATCGAGGCAAACAGCGACGAACTCGTTGATGCCCAGCACCGCAACACGGGCCAGGTCCGGGCGCTCATAGCCTCGGAGGAAGTTGCCGCCGGCGCGGACCAGCTCCGCTTCTTCGCCGGTGCCGCGCGCATCATGGAAGGCAAGTCGGCAGGCGAATACTTCGAAGGCCACACTTCCTATGTCCGCCGTGAACCGATCGGGGTGGTAGCCCAGGTTGCTCCCTGGAACTACCCGTTCCTCATGGCCATCTGGAAGATCGGACCTGCCCTCGCCGCCGGCAACACCGTCGTCCTTAAGCCTTCGGACACCACTCCCGAGTCCACGCTCGTCTTGGCACGGCTTGCAGGGGAGATCTTCCCCGCTGGTGTGCTCAACGTGGTCCTCGGCACCGGTGCCACCGGCGCCTTGATGATCGAGCACAAGGTCCCTGGCCTGGTGTCCATCACCGGATCCGTCCGTGCGGGCATCGCTGTCGCCGGCGGTGCGGCCAAAGGCCTCAAGCGCGCCCATCTGGAACTTGGCGGCAAGGCTCCGGCCATTGTCTTCAAGGACGCCGACATCAAGAAGAGCGCCGCGGCCATCGCCGAATTCGCCTTCTTCAACGCCGGCCAGGACTGCACCGCCATCACGCGCGTCCTGATCGAGGACGAGATCCACGACGACATGGTTTCCGCGCTGGTGGAGCACACCAAGACCCTGCACACTGGTTCGCAGAACGACGAAGAGAACTACTTCGGCCCGCTCAACAACGTCAACCACTTCAACGCCGTGACGTCGGTTGTGGAGCACCTGCCGGCAAACTGCAAGATCGAAACCGGCGGCCACCGTGCGGGCGAGAAGGGCTTCTTCTTCGAACCCACCATCATCACGGGAGCGAAGCAGACCGACGACGTCGTGCAGAAGGAAACCTTCGGACCGGTCATCACGGTCCAGAAGTTCACCACGGAGGCCGAAGCGCTCGAGCTGGCCAACGACGTCGAATACGCCCTGGCATCGAGCGTGTGGACCACCGACCACGGAACCGCGATGCGCATGAGCCGCGACCTCGATTTCGGTGCGGTCTGGATCAACACGCACATCCTGCTTACCGCCGAGATGCCGCACGGCGGATTCAAGCAGTCCGGATACGGCAAGGACCTCTCCATGTACGGCGTCGAAGACTACACGCGCATCAAGCACGTGATGTCCGCACTCGACGCCTAAGCCCCAGCGGCGCCTCTACACGTAAAGCAACAAAGAAAGAAACACCATGACCGCAACAGCACCTGAAATCTCCTACCGGCTGGAGCAGAAGCGCAACATCAACGGCGCTTTCCCCGGCCCCAAGTCCCAGGCGCTCAACGAGCGCCGCGCCGCCGTCGTAGCCGCCGGCGTTTCCTCCGGCGTCCCCGTCTACGTCGAAGACGCCGACGGCGGAATCATCCGCGACGTCGACGGCAACTCCTTCATCGACCTCGGTTCCGGCATCGCGGTCACGAGCGTCGGCGCCTCGGACCCCGCCGTCGTCGGCGCTGTCCAGGAAGCTGCCGCCCACTTCACCCACACCTGTTTCATGGTCACCCCGTACGAGGGCTACGTGGCCGTCGCCGAGCAGCTCAACCGCCTCACCCCGGGCGACCACGAGAAGCGCACCGTCCTCTTCAACTCGGGCGCAGAAGCCGTCGAAAACGCCGTCAAGGTGGCACGCCTGGCAACCGGGCGTGACGCCGTCGTCGCTTTCGACCACGCTTACCACGGCCGCACCAACCTGACCATGGCACTGACCGCCAAGGCCATGCCGTACAAGACCAACTTCGGCCCGTTCGCGCCCGAGGTCTACCGCATGCCAATGAGCTACCCGTTCCGCGAAGAGAACCCGGACATCACGGGTGCCGAAGCCGCGAAGCGCGCCATCACGATGATCGAGAAGCAGATCGGCGGCGACCAGGTGGCCGCGATCATCATCGAACCGATCCAGGGCGAAGGCGGCTTCATTGTCCCGGCCGACGGCTTCCTGCCCGCGCTCTCCGCATGGGCAAAGGAAAAGGGCATCGTCTTCATCGCCGACGAAGTCCAGTCCGGATTCTGCCGCACCGGTGAATGGTTCGCTGTGAACCACGAAGGCGTTGTCCCGGACATCATCACCATGGCCAAGGGCATTGCCGGCGGTCTTCCGCTGTCGGCCATCACCGGCCGCGCTGACCTGCTCGACGCCGTCCACCCGGGCGGTCTCGGCGGCACTTACGGTGGCAACCCGGTTGCTTGCGCGGCCGCCCTCGCCGCCATTGGAACCATGGAGGAGCACGACCTCAACGGTCGCGCCCGCCACATCGAAGACATCGCCATGGCCCGCTTGCGTGAGCTCGCGGCTGAAGTTTCGGTGATCGGCGACGTCCGCGGTCGCGGCGCCATGCTGGCGATCGAGCTCGTCCAGGCCGGTTCCAAGGAACCGAACCCCGAGCTGACCAAGGCCGTGGCGGCTGCTTGCCTCAAGGAAGGCGTCATCATCCTGACCTGCGGTACCTACGGCAACGTCATCCGCTTGCTGCCGCCGCTCGTGATCAGCGACGAACTCCTGCTCGACGGACTCGAGGTGCTGGCTGCGGCGATCAAGGCCAACGCCTAACCCCCCACCCCCGTGGACATGCCCATTTCCGGGCTCCAAGGATGGACATAGTGCCGCTATGTCCATCCTTGGCTTTTAACGCGGGACACGTCCCGTCGCAACGAGGGGACATGCTCAGTGGTGGGCTTGAAGGATGAGCATGTCCATCGGGGCGATGGTGGCAACGAGGGGACATGCTCAGTGGTGGGTTTGAAGGATGAGCATGTCCCGTGGAGCGGACCGTGCCGATGCCGGGCCCGATGCTGCGTCAGGCTATGCCGAGGCGGGCCTTATTCTTCATCACCGAGTTCTTGCGGGCTGCACGGAGCATGTCCAGCGTGAGGAGCACCAGGGCCACCCACACGACGCCGAAACCTACCCAGCGATCCGTGGTCATGGTCTCGTGCAAGACGGTGAGGGCCACGATGAATTGCAGGATCGGCGCGAAGTACTGAAGCAGGCCGATCGTTGTCATGGGCAGGCGGCGTGCCGATGCGCCGAAGAAGAGGAGCGGCACCGCGGTAATGATGCCCGACGCCGCCAGGAGCCAGAAGTGCCCGGGGCCATTGTTCCCCAGCGTCGCAGCGCCCGTGACCGCGAGGAAGACCATCGTTGCGCCCGCGACCGGCGCGAGGACCACCGTTTCCACCGTGAGGCTCGTGATGGCATTGACCTTGGGGCCAACTCGCTTCTTCACAAACCCGTAAAGGCCGAAACTGAACGCAAGGACCAAGGCGATCCAGGGGAGCTTTCCGTAGGAAAACGTCAGGACTCCGACGGCGATGAAACCGATCACGACGGCGGCCCACTGGAGGGGGCGCAGCGTTTCCTTCAGGACGAACACGCCAAGGAGAACCGACACGAGCGGGTTGATGAAATAGCCGAGTGAGGCTTCGACTGCCTGTCCTGTGGTGACGCCGAAAGTGTAAGTCAGCCAGTTGATGGCGATGAGCCCGGCAGCCGCAGCGAGCGGGCCAAGCACGGCACGGTCCTTGACGGCGGCTCCCAGGAGGCGCCAGCTCCGGGTGATCGTGATGAGCAGGGTGCAGAATATGAGCGACCAGACCACGCGGTTGGCCACGATTTCCACAGCCCCGGCGGGCTGCAGCACAACGAAGTACAGGGGAAGGAGCCCCCACAGCCCGTAAGCTCCGATGCCGAAGACGATGCCCGCCGTCGTTTCATTCTTCGCAGCCTTGACCCCGGCCGTAGCGACTGCGGTTCGTGCGTTTGGAACGGTTGCGGACTGGGCGGACGCGGTTTGCTCAGGCGTAGACACAATGTCAAGAACATCACATTTCGCGGGTGTATTCCTGACCGGACGGCCGGAAAGTTTGTGTGAGATTGCTCGCTGTCTCCAAGCCTGTTCCGCCACGCACTGTTACGGACCAACACTCCTTGCGCGGCGGAGAACTAGAATTGGAAACTGCGCGCCCCAGTACGCGGGGTGTTTTCCCGTCTCAGAAGGGTTCACGGTGTCCAACTCGGCCGAAACCACCACCAAACGTCCATTGCGCGTCGCTATTGTCGGCGCCGGACCGGCCGGCGTCTACGCCGCGGACATCCTGACAAAATCCAACGAGGTAAAGGACGGCGACGTCGAGGTCAGCATCGACCTCTTCGAGGCGTACCCCGCGCCTTACGGCTTGATCCGCTACGGCGTGGCTCCGGACCATCCGCGCATCAAGGGCATCGTCAACGCCCTGCACAAGGTCCTTGACCGCGGCGACATCCGATTCCTCGGAAACGTCACGTACGGCCGCGACCTCACCCTGCATGATTTCCGTTCCTTCTACGACGCCGTGATTTTTTCCACGGGCGCCATCAAGGACGCCGACCTCAACATTCCCGGCATCGACTTCGAAGGGTCATTTGGCGGGGCAGACTTTGTTTCCTGGTACGACGGACACCCCGACGTACCCCGCGAGTGGCCCTTGGATGCCAAGGAAATCGCGGTCATCGGCAACGGAAACGTGGCCCTCGACGTCGCGCGCATGCTGTCCAAGCACGCCGACGACCTCCTGGTCACTGAAATCCCGGACAACGTCTATAAGGGCTTGAAGAACTCGCCCGTGACCGATGTGCATGTCTTCGGCCGCCGTGGACCGGCCCAGATCAAGTTCACCCCGTTGGAGTTGCGCGAGCTTTCCCACTCCAACGATGTGGACATTGTGCTGTACCCGGAGGATTTCGAGTTCGACGAAGCTTCCGACGACGCCATCCGCACCAACAACCAGGTCAAGACCATGGTCAACACGCTGACCAACTGGCTCGTGGAAGAACATGCCGAGGCCGAACAGCCGTCCTCGCGCCGCCTGCACCTGCACTTCCTGCACAGCCCGGTGGAAATCACCTCGGAAGACGGCAACGGAAAAGTTTCGGGCATCAAGTTCGAACGCATGCAGCTGGACGGCACGGGCAACGCCAAAGGCACGGGCGAGTTCGTGGACTACCCCGTCCAGGCCGTGTACCGCGCCATCGGCTACCACGGTTCGCCGCTGGATGAGCTTGAGTACGACGCCCGCCGTGGCGTTATCCCGAACGACGGCGGACGCGTGTTGGGTGCCGACGGCAAGCCCGTGCCGGGCATTTATGCAACGGGCTGGATCAAGCGTGGTCCAGTCGGACTCATTGGCCACACCAAGGGCGACGCCCTCGAAACCATCGGGTGCTTGTTGGAGGACAGGCTCACCCTTCCTCCGGCTGACAACCCGGACCCCCAGGCCATCATTGACCTTCTCGAGGAACGTGGTGTTGAGTACACCACCTGGGCGGGATGGAACAAGCTCGATGCGCACGAAGTAGCCCTCGGGGCGGCGTGGAACGCCGAGAACCCGGATGCCGCCGTCGTACGCGAACGCGTCAAAGTAGTCCCGCGCGAGGACATGATCGGCATCTCCCGCGCCTAACCCCCGAGTTTGTGTACAGATCGCACCCCTTAAACCGTTTGAGGGGGTAGACCTGTACACAAACTCCGGAGGGGCGGGCCTAAAATGAGCCATGGACGAGGTGCTCCGCTGGACGGACGCGGTCGGGCAAGCCGAGTTGGTGAGGAGCGGCGCGGTTTCGGCCGGGGAATTGCTCGACGCAGGTCGTGACCGTATCCAGGCCATCGATCCGCTTCTGCATTGCATCGTGGCGCACATGGATCCGGCAACAGATCCGGGCGAGCAGGCAGCCGCCCAATTTCCCGGGGTCCCGTTCCTCGTGAAGGACCTCGCCCTGGAAATTGCGGGAGTGCCTTTCACCGAGGGGTCGCGCTGGCTGAAGGACAACGTTTCCGCCCATGACCAGGAGCTTGCCAGGCGCTACCGCCAAGCCGGGCTCGTGATCCTCGGAAAGACCAACACCGCGGAATTCGGGCTGAGTCCCCATTGCGAACCGGCGTTGCACGGCCCCACCCGCAACCCTTGGAACCTGGCCCTGTCCACGAGCGGTTCGAGCGGCGGATCCGCGGCGGCCGTGGCATCGGGGATGGTCCCGATGGCGCACGGAAACGACCTCGGCGGTTCCCTCCGCTACCCGGCCGCCTGGTGCGGGGTTTTCGGATTCAAACCCACCCGCGGTCGCGTGCCTATGGGGCCCGAGTACGGCGACGTCGCCAGCGGACTCGCGGTGGAACACGCACTTACCAGGAGTGTCCGCGACTCGGCGGCCTTGCTCGACGCCACTGCGGGACCTTCGCAAGGAGATCCCTATTGGGCCCCACCCATCGAGCGGCCTTTCCTGCAAGAAGTGGCCCAACCGCCCGGGAAACTCCGGATTGCCGCCACTGCGACGCCGAACTCCGGTCAGCATGTCCATCCGGATTATGTCCGAGTGTTCGAAGAAACAGTGGACATGCTCAGTGGACTTGGCCACAGCGTCCACGAGGCTCACCCCGAGCCGCTGGGTCGGCCCGGGCACCAGGCCGTCAGGAATGTCTACGGTGGTGCCGTCTCCTGGATCGAAGCGTACTGGACCCAGCGAATGGGACGACGGCCGGAACCGGGCGAGATAGAACCGTTCACCGCGGCCAACTTCGAGCGGTGCAGACCTGTCACTGCCAGCGAGTATCTGCTCGGCATGGAGGAGCTACAACGTTTCTCGCGGCGCCTCGCGGGCTTCTTCGAGGACTTCGATGTGTGGCTGACTCCCACGGTCGGTTGGCCACCGTTGCCCCTGGGAACGCTCGGCGGGACGGAAGCGGAACCGTTGCGCGGCGAGAAGGAAGCCGGGCGGTTCCTCATGTTCGACGGCGAGTACGCCAATTTTTCGGGCAATCCGGCCATGTCCGTGCCTCTCGGAGTCGACTCGGACGGACTACCAGTGGGCATGTCCTTCCTTGGCCGGTTCGGCGACGAAGCCACGCTCTTCCGGCTGGCGGGCCAACTGGAGAGGGCCGCACCGTGGGCGAATCGCAAGCCCGCGGCGCTCGCCCGGGCGCTGTCGCCGTCGTCGTCCTAGTTTGCGTACACTTCACGCCCTTAAAACCGCCTTTTAGGGACGTGATCTGTACACAAACTCCAGGAACGGAACTAGACTGGCCCATACTGTGCCGCGACCGGTCATGGGAGTTCGATGACGAATCCAATCCATCCGCCAGCTTCGGTCGATGACGCCAAGCTGCTGCAACGCCACGCCTACGCAGGCCACGAACAGCTCGATTCCTGGCGCAACGGTACCTCGGACGCCACAGAGCTCTCCGGCCTCCGCAACCTCATCAAAGAATCGTGGCAACGGTCGGCACAGTTCATGGCGAACCCGGACCAGCCGGAGGCGCCGCTGGCAATGGAAGTCGACGAGCTCGAGGATTACCGCCGGCAGCATCCGCTCGCCACCATCATGCCCGTGATCCAAAAACTCCTCATCCAGCCCAGCCATGAGAGCGGACTCCTGGTGGCGGTCGGCGATGAACTCGGCCGGTTGCTGTGGGTGGACGGAAATCCGGTATTCCGGCACCGCGCCGAAGGCATGATGTTCGTGGCGGGCGCCGATTGGTCCGAAGCGGCAGTCGGAACGAGTGCGCCGGGAACCGCTCTCGCCCTGGGGCGCGGCATCCAGATATCGGGCGCCGAGCACTACAAACGCTCGGTCCATCCGTGGAGCTGCACCGCAGTGCCCTTCCACGATCCCGACTCGGGCGCTCTCCTCGGCGTCGTCGACATCACAGGCACGGAAGCCGCCGTCGCGCCCCACACGCTGTCCCTCGTCGAGGCGACTGTCGCCGCGGCCCAGGCCCAGTTGCGCGTCGAGCGGCTCCAGCTCGCGGCCAACCGGCGTGCCCAGCCTGCCCGACGGCGGAACTCGCCCGCCGTCGTCGGCTCCCGGGAGGGGACCGGGCTGTACCGGAACAGCCTCCAATTGCTCGGCAGGGACCAAGCCCTCTTGAGCATCGGCGGGCGCAGTATTCCGCTTTCGGCCAGGCACAGCGAGATCCTGGCTCTTCTCGGGACCCACCCGGACGGACTCAACGCCGAGGAACTCGCGATGGCGCTGTACCCGGGCGACGGTTCCACCGTCACGCTCCGCGCCGAAATGGTGCGACTGCGCAAAGTACTCCACGAACTGGATCCCGCGGCCGTCCCGGAGTCCCGGCCGTACCGGCTGCCGATCGACCTCGGCCTGGACGCCGCCCAGGTCCTTTCCTGCCTCCAGCGGGGAGCGCACCGGATTGCCCTCGGCGTCTACAAAGGTGCCGTCCTCCCGCATTCGGAAGCGCCCGGAATCGTGGAGCTGCGGCAGAAAGTCTCGGCCCTCCTGCGTGAAGCAGTCCTCACGGACGGCAGCGCCGACGCGCTCCTCAAGTACGCCGCGCTTCCTGAAGCGAGGGACGACGTCGACGTGCGGCTTGCCGCCCTCAGGCTCCTGCCGCCGCGCTCACCCAGGCGGGCCGCCGTCGTCGCCGAGCTTGAACGTTTGGAGAACGAACTGTCCGCCTGACGTTACGGAGGCTGGCGGGCTATCAGGTAATACGTGGGTACGGGCCGTATCGTAGGACCCGAACCCAACGAAAGAAGCTTCCTCCGTGCTGAACAAACGCCTCGCCGTTGCCCTGACCCTGTCCGGAATCCTTGTGGGAGCCAGTGCTTGCGGGGCGCCGACCCAAGCGGCTTCCACGGCATCCACGGCTTCGACGGCAGAACCGACGGCGGCTGCATCCGCAAGCGGTGCGGGCTGGGACATCAACCCGGCAGGGGCGGACCAGAGAATCAAGGCGGCGGGCCTCGAAATCCTCACAGCCGAAGGCACTGCGGAGCACTATCACGCCCACCTTGACGTCCTTGTCAACGGCAAGCCTGTTTCGGTTCCGGGTGGGATCGGCTTCACCTTCGGGACTGACGGGCAACCGAACGGCATCTCCGCACTGCACACGCACGACACTTCCGGTGTCATCCACATCGAAGCCCCCACCGCCGGGCTGAAATACACCGTGGGGCAGGTCCTCAAGGAATGGGGTGTCCTGGACGGCAAGGATGCCACCGGTGCGCCGCATGGCGGAACCGCCGGATGGACCGCTTACGTCAACGGCGCCAAGCAGGACGGCGCGGTGGGCGACATTGTCCTCAAAGCGCACGAAGAGGTCGTGCTCTCCTATGGCACCGCACCCTCCACCATTCCGAGTTCGTACGCCTTCCCGGCGGGCCTTTAGCTCATGGGCCTTTAGCTCGCTCGCCTTTAGGCGCTCCGTTTGTGAGCTGCCCCACACCGTTGCAACCTGCTTGCAACCTCAACGCTCCTACGCTCGACGCAATGGCGATAGCCACCATGATGCGCAGCAAAGGAGCTAGCAATGACTGTTTACGCACAGCCAGGGGCAGAAGGTTCAAAGGTCAGCTTCAAGGACCGTTACGAGAACTGGATCGGCGGGGAGTGGGTTGCCCCGGTCAAGGGGCAGTACTTCGAGAACATCACTCCCGTCACCGGAAAAGCCTTCTGTGAGGTTGCGCGCGGCACGGCCGAGGACATCGAGTTGGCGCTAGACGCCGCGCACAAGGTAGCTCCATCCTGGGGCAGGACTTCCGCAACCGAGCGCGCCGCCGTCCTGAACAAGATCGCCGACCGCATTGACGAGAACGTCGAGCTGCTGGCAGTTGCCGAAACGTGGGACAACGGCAAGCCCGTTCGGGAGACACTGAACGCGGACATCCCGTTGGCCGCGGACCACTTCCGTTACTTCGCTTCGGCCATCCGGGCGCAGGAAGGTCATTTGTCCCAACTGGACGATGACACCACGGCCTACCATTTCCACGAGCCCCTGGGGGTCGTCGGTCAGATCATTCCGTGGAACTTCCCCATACTCATGGCCGTCTGGAAGCTCGCGCCGGCGCTCGCCGCGGGCAACGCCGTCGTGCTCAAACCGGCGGAACAGACTCCGGCCTCCATCCTGGTCCTGATGGAATTGATCTCCGACCTTCTCCCGGCGGGTGTGGTCAACGTTGTCAACGGCTTTGGTGTCGAGGCCGGAAAGCCGCTGGCGTCCAGCCCGCGGATCCGCAAGATCGCCTTCACTGGCGAAACCACCACAGGCCGGTTGATCAGCCAGTACGCGAGCCAAAACCTCATCCCGGTCACGCTGGAACTCGGCGGCAAGAGCCCCAACATCTTCTTCGACGACGTCGCTGCGCAGAACGACGCGTTCTATGACAAGGCGCAGGAAGGATTCACCCTGTTCGCCTTCAACCAAGGCGAAGTATGCACCTGCCCTTCGCGGGCCCTGGTCCAGGAAGGGATGTACGACTCCTTCATGGCGGACGCTGTCGCACGAGTGGGCACAATCATCCAGGGCAATCCGCTGGACACCGACACGCAGATCGGCGCCCAGGCTTCGAACGACCAGCTGGAGAAGATCCTCTCGTACATCGACATCGGAAAGCAGGAGGGTGCCAAGATCCTTGCCGGGGGCGCCCGTGCGGAACTCCCGGGTGAGTTGGCTGGCGGTTATTACGTCCAGTCGACCATTTTCGAGGGGCACAACCGGATGCGTATCTTCCAGGAGGAGATCTTCGGTCCGGTGGTTTCGGTTACGAAGTTCAGCGACTATAACGACGCCATCGGCATTGCCAACGACACCCTTTACGGACTCGGCGCCGGCGTGTGGTCACGAAACGGCAATGTGGCTTACCGGGCTGGACGGGAAATCCAGGCGGGCCGGGTCTGGGTGAACAACTACCACGCCTACCCGGCCGGTGCCGCGTTCGGCGGCTACAAGTCCTCGGGCATCGGACGTGAGAACCACGCGATGATGCTGGACCACTACCAGCAGACCAAGAACCTGTTGGTCAGCTACAACGAGAACAAACTCGGCTTCTTCTAGGAGTTTGTGTACAGATAACGCCTTTTTGACGGCCTTTTGACGGCCTTTTTGGCGGCGTTATCTGTACACAAACTCGAAGCCGGAAGACAACAAAACTACTTAGGAGAATCGCCAATGACGACGATGAACGCAGCAGTTGTGACGCAATTCGGAACCGACCTTCAGGTCTTGGAAGTGGAACGCCCGACGCCGGGTCCCGGCGAGGCGCTCGTCCGACTGATCACCTCAGGGGTCTGCCACACCGACTTGCACGCGGCCGAGGGGGACTGGCCGGTCAAACCGACACCTCCATTCATTCCAGGCCATGAAGGCGTCGGCGAGGTGGTGGAACTCGGCGAGGGAGTCACGGATCTGGCTGTTGGAGACATGGTAGGGAATGCATGGCTTTGGTCTGCCTGCGGGGATTGCCAATATTGCCGAACGGGATGGGAGACGTTATGCGAAGCCCAGAAAAACGGTGGCTACAGCGTGGACGGTTCCTTCGGCGAGTACATGCTGGTGGACACCCGCTTTGCCGCCCGCATCCCGGCAGGTTCGGATCCGGTGGAAGTCGCACCGGTGTTGTGCGCAGGGGTCACCGTGTACAAGGGCTTGAAAATGACTGAAGCCAAGCCGGGCCAATGGGTGACGATTTCCGGCATCGGCGGATTGGGGCACATCGCAGTGCAGTACGCCGTTGCCATGGCATTCCGCGTCGCCGCCGTCGATATAGCCGATGACAAGTTGGCGCTTGCCCGGCAGCATGGCGCCGAGGTAACGGTGAATGCGTTGCATGAAGATCCGGCCGAGGCGATCCAGCGGGAGACAGGCGGCTCGCATGGCGTCTTGGTGACGGCCGTTCACCCCTCGGCATTCGGGCAAGCCATCGGCATGGCACGGCGCGGCGGGACGATCGTCTTCAACGGACTGCCTCCGGGGGATTTTCCGGCTCCGATTTTCGACATCGTGCTCAAGGGTCTGACTGTCAGGGGCTCGATCGTGGGAACGCGCCAAGACCTGGAAGAAGCACTCGACTTCTATGCTCAGGGCAAGATTCATCCGACGGTTTCCACCAGGGAGTTGTCCGAGGTCAACGCGGTCTTCGAGGAAATGAAGCACGCCAAAATCGACGGTCGCGTGGTTCTCAGGTTCTGATGGAAGCACCCAGGCTGGAAGCCGCTGTGACGCTGCCCGGGGAAGACTTTTCCCGGGTGGCGCTCACCGCCGCCGCCATTGAACTTTTGAATAAACTATGGGAGCAACACGGGCCGCTGATGTTCCATCAATCGGGTGGTTGTTGCGACGGTTCCTCGCCGATGTGCTACCCGGCAGGCGAGTTCCTGACGGGTGATTCCGACGTCCTCCTCGGTCGATTCGATATTGGTGCTGAAGATTGTCCTCAGCCTTTGGAATTCTGGATGTCGAGGGAACAGTTCGAATATTGGTCCCATACCCATTTGACCGTCGACGTGGTGCCGGGCAGGGGGAGCGGCTTTTCCGTTGAATCGCCGGAGGGCAAGCGTTTCCTCATACGTTCCACTCTGATGGAATGGAACGTCCCCAAGCCGTAGATTGGCCTGTCAGCCCTTCTGGCCGTCTCGCGATGTGGGACAAATGTGATCGTCCAATGGATGGACACTACTCTTGATGAGTCTGTTTCTACCCCCATCAAGATTGTGGACTCTTTTATGAACCTCTTCCGGACCAAGTCGATCGAGCAGTCCATTGCGGACGCCGATGAACCCGGACGCAAGCTCAAGCGTTCCCTCAGCACATGGGACCTGATGATCATGGGAGTCGCCGTTGCTGTCGGCGCCGGCATTTTCTCCGTTGGTGCGAAGGCCGCCGCAAACTTTGCCGGACCCGCGGTGACGATCTCCTTCGCGGTCGCTGCGGTAACCTGCGCATTGGCCATCATGTGCTACGCCGAATTCGCCACTGCAATCCCCGTAGCCGGGTCTGCCTATGTTTTCACCTACGCCACGATGGGTGAGGTGCTCGCCTGGACCATCGGTTGGAACCTCATCCTTGAACTCTTTACGGCTGCAGCCGTCATCGCGAAGTACTGGGGAATCTACCTCAGCAAGGTGTTCGCTCTCATGGGGGTCGACATGCCTCCCGCGGTGAACATCGGTGGCGTCGATCTCTATTGGGGTGCGTTCCTGATTGTCGCAATCTTCACAGTGCTCCTCGTGCTCGGTACAAAGCTTTCAGCCCGGGTGGGCAACATCTTCACGATGATCAAGATCGCCGTGGTGCTGTTCGTGATCATCGTCGGCTTCACGTACGTGAAGTTCTCCAACTACACGCCGTTTATCCCGTCGTCGCAGCCCACTGGGGGTAACGGTGGCGCTGACGTCATGAAGCAGTCGCTCTTCGGCTTCCTGACCGGCGCGGTTCCGGCGCAGTACGGGACGCTCGGCATTTTCGCTGGCGCGGCCCTGGTGTTCTTCGCCTTCATCGGCTTCGACGTCGTTGCCACTTCCGCGGAAGAGGTCAAGACTCCGCAGAAGACCCTGCCGCGGGGTATCTTCGGTGGCTTGGCCCTTGTAACGGCCCTGTACATCCTGGTCTCCCTCGCTCTGACCGGCATGGTGTCCTACAGGCAGTTGGCTCAGGCCGAGAACCCCACACTGACCACGGCCTTCGAAGCCGTAGGCAACACGGACGCGGCCAAGGTCATCGCCTTCGGCTCGCTGATCGGTTTGACCACGGTCATCATGGTGCTGCTCATGGGCTTGGCCCGTGTGGTCCTCGCCATGAGTCGTGACGGACTCCTGCCTCGCGCCCTGTCCAAGACAAGCGACAAGCGTTCGACGCCGGTGCGGCTCCAGATCATTTGCGGCGCGGCTGTGGCAATCGTGGCCGGCCTGACCAACGTGGACCTCCTCGAGGAAATGATCAACATCGGGACCCTTTCAGCATTCGTCATGGTGAGCCTTGGCATTCTGGTCCTGCGAAAGCGGCGCCCCGACCTGAAACCAGCATTCCGGGTACCGTTCGGCAAAGTTCTCCCCGTGGTGTCTGCCATCTTGTGCCTCTACCTGATGACTAACTTGGCCGTGGAGACCTGGATCTTCTTCGCGATCTGGCTGGCAATCGGACTCGCCATCTACTTCGCGTATGGACAGAGGCACTCCCGCCTGAACGAGAAGTTCGCCGAAGCGAAGTCAGCCGTTGCTGCACCTGACGCAGACAGCGAGGACCTCACGAAGGTCTAGCACCGCAGGGAACCAACGGTGTCCGGTTCCTCTAGTAGAGAACCCCTTGGGCCGCACGGTCTGAGGGGTTCTCCTGCTTCGTCGCACCCACTCCCCGCGCACACGTTGCTGCGTGGTGATGAGTTTGGTGCCGGCGCGGGATTGCGGGGCGCGGGCTCGTTATGGTGCGGGGCGGAGTTGGCGGGGCGCGGGTTCGTTACGGTGCCTGGCTTCGGGCGTCCCGGATAGGATGCCGAGCGGTTCGCGCGAAGCGTTGGATGTTACCTGCCTGGTCGCACACACACGCGACGCATCGCTAGGCGCCGGGCGAAGTTCGGGTCGTGTCAGACGGGGCGTCGTCAACGGGTCAGGGTGCCGCGTGCTCGCTCATCCATTCGACCAGTGGCCGCAACTGCTCCCATCGGGCGGCAATTTCCTTCTTCGCTTCCGACGTGGACAACCAATCGGGTTCGCCCAGTTCGATTCCCGCGGACAGGGACTTGTGCTTGAGCAATTCTGCCCGGGGATGGTCTTTGTCGAATCCACGTGGCACGGTCTTCAGTTTCTCCCCTTCTATGGCGAAGCCAGCGGCTGCGACTGCTTCGACAATATGTTGTAGCGCTTCTCCGCTGACCGGGGCATCGACAGCGGCACGGAATCGGTTGATTTGAGCGGGCGAATGCGAGTGGCAACCGCCACCGATAAGCAGGCCTTCTGCGCTCAGTTGGACGTAGAAGCCCGTGCCTTCCTTGGTGGCCGCGAATGCTCCTTGGGCAGTCTTGTAGGGCGATTTGTCGGCCGAGAACCGGATGTCCCGATTTGGGCGGAAGATCTTGGCCGGACCGAATTGGTCCTCAAGCTCCGCAAGAAGCAGGGACAAAGGCTCCTTGACCGATGAGTCGTAGACATCCTTATGTTCCAACCACCACTCGCGGTTGTTGTTGTCTTCAAGTTCGGCGTAGAACGCGATGGCGGCAGCGGGGATTCCGGTAAATGTGCTCATGGAAGGATCCTATGGACGGTCGCGCAACCATGACCAGAGCCCAAATTGACTATGTGGAAAACCTCGGGGGATGGGACGCGATCCCCGGAAGAGGATCCGGCTGACCCTCACCGCATTCATGCCAAGGTTGAATTTGTGCGCGGGAAAGTCATCGCCCCGCCGGTGTGCCGATGCCTGCCCGGGCGAACCTTCGTCGCGAACGTGTTGGTCCAGCTCTGAGCTTGTTTCCTATCCGGCGCCTACGAGCGCTGGTTCCGAAAACGAGCTGCGGGCCGGGCGTGGGCAGTGCGGACTTGTTCGTCCAGTTCTGGGCTTGTTTCGCATTCGGAGTCGTCCCGCAAACAAGCCCCGGTCCTTCCCGTCCCGCCGGTCAAACCAAGCCCAACCCAACCCATCCCCAAAACCAAAGCAGCCCCGCTGTGGAGAAATCCACAGCGGGGCTGCTTTGCGTGCAACGCGTTCAGCGAAGCCGGAGCCGAAGCCCTGCGTTGCTAAAGCTTGTTGGCCGCTTCAGCGTCCGATTAGCCTTCGCCGGCGCCGAGGTTGGCGCGCAGTTTGGCGCCGAGTTCGGCGTCGACGTTGGTCCAGTACTGGATGGCGCGTTCTTTGATGTCGGCGCTCTTGACGCCGCCGACTGCACCGGTGATGGTTTCGAGGAAGCGGGCCTTTTCGCCGTCGTTGTAGACATCGCGGTACAGGTTGCCTGCCTGGACGAAGTCGCCGTCCTCGGCGTGCAGGGAGTGGGCGGCGTGGGTGAGTTCGCCGTCGTTCTCCCAGCCAGCGGCCGGGTTCTGCTCAACGGCAGCCGGGCCGCCGACGGAGTTCGGCGCGTAGACCGGAACCGAGGGGGCGTTGAACAGGAAACGTCCCGCGCCGTCCTGGCTGTAGTTGTTGACCTCGTTCTTGGGCTGGTTCACCGGGATCTGGGCGTGGTTGGTGCCCACGCGGTAGCGGTGTGCGTCGGCGTAGGAGAAGATGCGGGCCTGCAGCATCTTGTCCGGGGAAGCGGCGATACCCGGGACGAAGTTCGAGGGCGCGAAGGTGGCCTGCTCGATCTGCGCGAAGTAGTTCTGCGGGTTCTTGTTCAGCTCCATGGTGCCGACGTGGATCAGCGGGTAGTCCGAGTGCGGCCACACCTTGGTCAGGTCGAACGGGTTGAAGCGGTAGGTCTTGGCGTCCTCGTAGGGCATGACCTGCACGTGCAGTTCCCAGGACGGGAAGTTGCCGGCGTCGATGTTTTCGTAGAGGTCGCGGATGTAGAAGTCGGCGTCGGAACCGGCCAGTTCTTCGGCGCGGTCGCCGGAGATGGACTTCACGCCCTGGTTGGACTTGAAGTGGTACTTGACCCAGAAGCGTTCGCCTTCGGCGTTGATCCACTGGTAGGTGTGCGAGCCGTAGCCCTGCATTTCACGCCAGGACGCGGGCAGGCCGCGGTCGCCCATGAGCCAGGTGACCTGGTGGGCGGACTCGGGGGAGAGGGTCCAGAAGTCCCACTGCATGTCGGCGTTGCGCAGGTGGGTGCCCGGGAGGCGCTTCTGGGAGTGGATGAAGTCCGGGAATTTGATGCCGTCGCGGATGAAGAACACCGGGGTGTTGTTGCCCACGAGGTCGTAGTTGCCCTCGGAGGTGTAGAACTTCACGGCGAAACCGCGGGGGTCGCGCCAGGTGTCCGGGGAACCGTTCTCGCCGGCGACGGAGGAGAAACGGATGAGCATGTCCGTCTCGACACCCTGCTGCAGGAAGGCGGCCTTGGTGTACTTGGAGACGTCCGAGGTGGTCTTGAACGTACCGAAGGCGCCGCCGCCCTTGGCGTGGACCACACGCTCCGGGACCCGCTCGCGGTTGAACTGCGCGAGCTTTTCCACCAGGTAGTGGTCGGTCAGGATGATGGCACCATCAGCGCCAACGGACTTCGAATGCGCGTCCGAAATGACGGGTGCGCCCGACTGGGTAGTCGAAATCTTCGCGGTCATCGTTCTCCTATTTCGTGGGTTGCATACGTTTGAGTAGGAAGCTGTTGTTTTGCCTGGCAGTCCTGGCAGATGCCTTGGTACAGCACATCTGCGATCTGGATGGTCATTGGCTTGGAATGTTCATCCCAATGCGGAGTGAGGCATGGTGCATGGCCGACGGCGCAATCGACGTCCTCCACCCTGCCGCAACTGATGCACACGGCGTGGTGGTGGTTGTCTCCTACCCGCGTTTCGTACAACGCCGGCGAATGGGGTGGCTCGAAGCGCCGCAGCATCTGTAAGTCCGTGAGGTCGCTCAGTACCACGTAAACAGACTGCGCTGTCAGCTCGGGGAGGTCCTTGCGCGCGGCGGCCAGAATGGCCTCGGCAGGGGAATGCGGGTGGTTCTGAACGGCAGCAAGAACGGCGAGACGCTGTTTGGTAACGCGGCGTCCGTGGGAATGCAGGGCGGAAGCCCACGCTTCCTGGTCCACCGTGTGATCTGCCATACCCCCATTGAAGCACTTATTATGAGTTCTTCACAATAAGGCGAGGCTAAGTTGGGCGCGGGTCGCGGACGCGCCCCGCCGCACTGCCGGGGATCCCGACGTCGGACGCTACAGTTGCGCGGTCATCGCGCCGCTTGGTTGCTCGGTAGGGTTGGACGGTGGCGAAACTCCTGGCTGACATCACACCCTTGCGCGAGAGCCCGGCATTCAGGGGCTTATGGCTAGGGTCTTCCGTGTCGATGGTCGGATCGCAGTTGACGCTCGTTGCCGTCAGCCTCGAGGTTTACAGCATCACGCAGCAAAGCCTCTATGTGGGCCTGCTCAGTATTTTTGCCTTGGTTCCCCTGGTGGTCGCGGGATTGTTCGGCGGAGCAGTGTCCGATGCATACGACCGCCGGAAGGTCGCCATTGCGTCGTCCCTGCTCTTGTGGGCCTGCTCAGGGGCCCTTGCCCTCCAGGCCTGGCTCCAAGTGAACAACGTGTGGGTGTTGTTCGCCCTCGTCGCTGTCCAGAGCGGCGCCCAAGGCATCAACGGTCCCGCGCGGAGTGCCATCATCCCGCTGTTGGTCCGGAAGGAACTGCTGCCCGCCGCGAACGCACTGAGCATGCTCAACATGGGCATCTCGATGACGTCGGGCCCCCTCCTGGCCGGCGTCCTCGTTGCTTCGAGCGGCTTTGGCTGGACCTACACGATCGACGCCGTCAGCTTCGCATTCGCGCTCTGGAGCCTGTTCAGGCTTCCGGCCATGCCACCCGCCGACGGTGCGTCGGCACCCGGGCTGCGCTCCGTCGTCGAAGGCTTCCGCTTCCTGGGCACCCGGCCCAACCTCCGCATGACGTTCGTCATCGACCTCATCGCCATGATTTGCGCCCAGCCGCGGGCGCTCATGCCCGCGATCGCGGCCACCATGCTCGGTGGCGGCGACACAACGGTGGGTATCCTGCTCGCTTCGGTCGCCGTCGGAGCCTTCCTTGCCGGGCTCTTTTCGGGTCCTCTCGGAAGAGTGCGTCGGCAGGGGAATGCGGTGGTTTGGTCTGTCGCCGGCTGGGGCTTTTCCATCGCGGCTTTCGGCCTCGTGGTTGTGCTGGCCGGCGACTCGGGACGCGGCGGCGCGACCCCTTGGATCATCCTGGCGGCGTTGTGTTGCGGGGTCGCCGGTATCTCGGATTCCGTGAGTGCCGTCTTCCGGACAACCATCCTGCAGTCGGCCACGCCCGACCATATGCGCGGACGCCTGCAAGGAGTGTTCATCGTGGTGGTCGCCGGTGGCCCGAGGGTCGGGGACATGCTCGCTGGTGGCGTGACGAAAGCGCTCAGCGAGGGGTGGGTATTGTTGCTGGGCGGTGTGTCGTGCGCGGTCCTGGCGTACCTCGTGTCCCGCTGTCAGGGCGGATTTCTGCAGTACGACGCCCAGCACCCCGTGCCCTAGCGGCGCGTGCCGTGCCCCGTACACCAAGCAAACTTATGCTGGAACGTAAGAGCACCCATCGGCGTTAATTGATGCATCACCGCGAGATAACTCCAAGAAAGTAGTGAAGTGCATAATCATCACAATGGCCTGAAAACCGCAGCGCTGTTCGGTGTGCTTTGGGCGGTGCTGCTTGGACTTGGTGCCGTGATCGGTGCGGGTACCCGCAGTGCGTCGCCCCTGTGGATCATGGCGCTGATCGGTGTTGCCACCACGGCCTATGGATATTGGAACAGCGACAAAATCGCCCTGCGCTCAATGTCGGCCTTCCCGGTCTCGGAAGAGCAAGCTCCGCAGCTGTATTACATCGTGCGAGAGCTTTCGATGCGGGCGAACCAGCCCATGCCGCGCATTTACGTTTCGCCCACCATGACGCCTAATGCTTTCGCCACCGGCCGGAATCCGAAGAATGCCGCCGTGTGCTGCACCGAGGGCATCCTCCAGTTGCTCGACGCCCGCGAGCTCCGGGGCGTACTTGGGCATGAACTCATGCACGTCTACAACCGCGACATCCTGACCTCATCCATCGCTGCCGCCGTAGCGGGCGTCATTACCTCGGTGGGCCAGATGTTCCTGTTCTTCGGCGGCGGGGACCGGAGGAACGCCAACCCGATCGCGATGCTCGCCATGGCCCTTCTCGCCCCGTTTGCCGCTTCGCTGATCCAGCTCGCCATCTCCCGGACCAGGGAGTACGACGCCGACCACGACGGTGCCGAACTCACTGGCGACCCGTTGGCACTCGCCTCAGCCCTGCGGAGGATCGAGGCGGGCGTCAAGCAGGTGCCGTTGCCGCAGGATCAGCGCCTCGTCAACACTTCGCACCTCATGATCGCCAACCCGTTCCGCGGCGGTGCGGTGACCAAGCTGTTCGCTACCCACCCGCCGATGCGGGACCGCATCGAGCGTCTCGAGCGGATGGCTGGACGGCCTCTTTCCTAAGGGTACGCACACCCGGCCGCCGCGCACTTTCGACGGCGGCCCTCGCGCCGCCGTCACGCGCTTTCGACGACGGCGGTCCTCAGGTGAAGAGTCCGTCGCCGATGAATCCGCCAGGCTTGAAACCCGGGGGCACTGCGAACAGGCCCGAACCCGTGTGCTTCAAGTATTCGAGCGCCAGCCTGTCGCTCTTCGCCATGGCCATCTGCATGGGCACGTAGTGCGTCCTCGGATCCTTCACGAATGCGATGAAGAACAGGCCGGCGTCCAAGTGCCCGACTCCGTCCGAGCCGTCTGTGTAGTTGTAGCCACGACGCAGCATCTTCACGCCGTTGTTCTGATCCGCGTGGGCAAGGCGGACATGGGAGTCGAGGGCAATCAGCGGCTCACCGTCGCGGCCCTTGATTCCGAAGTCCGGCACGGAGAATTCCTCACCTCCGGACAGCGGCGCCCCGGCACCCTTTGTCCGGCCGATCAAGCCCTCCTGTTCCCGCAGCGACGTCCGGTCCCAGATCTCGATGAGCATCCGGATCCGGCGCGAGACGAGGTAGCTGCCTCCGGACATCCAGGCTTCACCCGGACGGGTTCCGGCAGTGGCCCACACGTGGTCGTCCAGGAGCGAAGTGTCCTCCGACTTGAGGTTGGCAGTGCCGTCCTTGAAGCCGAAGAGGTTCCGCGGAGTTGCCTGTGCCCTGGAAGTGGAGGAGGTCCGGCCGAAGCCGAGTTGGGACCAGCGGACGCGGACGTTTCCGAAGCCGATCCGGGCGAGGTTGCGGATCGCGTGGACGGCCACTTGGGGGTCGTCGGCGCACGCCTGGACCACGAGGTCCCCGCCGGTCCGTTCCGGTTGGAGGGCGTCGCCGGGGAAATGCGGCAAGTCGATCAGGGCGTCGGGGCGCCGGCCTTCCAGGCCAAAACGGGCCTTCCCGTCCTTCTCGAAGAAGCTCGGGCCGAAGCCGAACGTCAGCGTGAGGTTCCCGGCGCCGAGGTCGAGCGCCTCACCTGTGTCTTCCGGCGGGGCGTCGTATGGGCCGTCGACGGCGCCGGTCGCGCCCGTAGTCCGGCCGGCAGTCATGGCTTCGGCCGCCGCGGTCCAGTCCTTGAGCAGCTTGATCACGGCGGCGCGATCTTCCACTGTGACGTCGAAGGCGGCCATATGGAGGCGGTCCTGCGCCGGAGTGACAATGCCTGCCTGGCGCTCGCCGTAGAAGGGAACCACGGAACTCGGGGCGGTTGCCGGTGCAGCTGACGCCGCGACGGCGTCATGGCCCAAGTAGCCCGCGGCGAGCCCCGCGACGGCGCCGGCACCGCCGATGCCGGCAAGGGACAACAGTCCGCGACGTGAGAACCCGCGCTTCGCCGGTTCCGACGCCGGCCCAGCCGCAGAGCCAGCCGACCCGGCCGCCGCGCCAGCCAGCCCGACGGCGGAAGGTCCGCTCCCGCCGTCGGGCGCCTCAGGCTCGTGGTTGAACGGGCAGCCGGTCACAGGACCACAGCCGAGGTGAGCTTCGAGAGCGGTTCCCCGAGGGCGTCGACGAGGGCCGCGAGCTGCTGGACATCGGCAGGCTTGAGCTCGTTGTAGTAGACGAATCCGTAGCCTTTGGAATGCTTCTTGAGCTCAGCCTGCAATGCGGCGAACTTCTCGTCGAGGCTCGTGGCCAGCGCGGCGTCCTTCTGCGTGAGGGCGGGCTTGAGGTTTTCGAAGGCGATCCGGGCGCCGTCGACGTTGGCCTGGAAGTCCCAGAGATCGGTGTGCGACCAGGTTTCCTCTTCGCCGGTCACCTTGCCCCGGGCCACCTCGTCGAGCAGTTCCTTGGCGCCGTTGCCGAGTTTGTCCGCCGAAAGCTCCACGGTCCGTGTGCGCTTGCCGAGTTCCTCGGTGTCCGCGACGAGCTGTGCTGCGAGGGCCTGGCGCTCCGCCGCGCTGAGGGCCGTGTAGCCCGTGGGCGGGAACAGGTCCTCTTCAGCGCGGTGCCAACCGGTCCACGTCTGGCCGGGTTCGAGGTCGGCCTCGCGCGCGTCGAGCTTGGGGTCGAGGTCGCCAAACGACTCGGCGACCGGTTCGATCCGTTCCCAGTGCATGCGGGTCGAAGCGTAGAGATCGCGCGCCTTTGCACTGTCTCCGGTTGCGTAGGCATCAGCAAATGCCTTGGTTCCCGTGACGAGCTGCTCCGTCTGGTCCTTGACGTAGGCCGTGTATTGCTGGACTCCGGTGTCCACGAGTTTCTGGAAGTCGGCGTCCACTGTGGACTTGGTGCCGGAATCGGTGACTTGGAAGGCGGAGCGGATGCCGTCGCCCTGCATGCCCGGCTTGCAAGCCGTGGTGTACTTGCCCGGCGATGCGGTGACCACGAGGTTTCGGGTCAGTCCGGGCCCGATGTTCTCTACTTCGCCCACGATCCGCAGCCCATCTTCAGCAAGCAGGTAGAACTCCGTGACCTCCGTGCCGTCGTTCTTGACGGCGAAGCTCAGGTTGCCGCTCGCTGCGCTCGTGGCGGAAATCTTGCACTCGGTGGTGGTGCTGGTGACCTGGATGGGTCCTGCCGACGCACTGGAACCGGAGGGTTTGGCGTTGTCGGTGCAGCCGCTGAGGACCAGGGGAACGGCTGCGGCTGCCGCGATCACGGCGAGGGACTTCCGGGCGGCGGACTTCTTCGGAAAGCTGATTTTGGGCAGGGTGGGGCCAGGCATGGGGGTGTCCTTCGTTTTTGGGGGTGCGGGAAAATCGACTAAGCGGCCGTGGCGGCGCGGGAGTCAGGCGTTGCGTCCTTGCCTTGGACGGCCGCGGTGTTGCCGTGGGGCTTGGACGGTCCGGACCTGTTGGCCCGGATATAGAAGACCAGGACCGGAATGACGTACAAGAGCCAGGCACCGGCCTGCAGCCACGTGGTTTCCGGCGACAGGTTGATGGTTCCCTTCAGCAGCGTTCCGTACCAGGACGACGGCGGGATGGCGGCGGAAACGTTGAATGCGAGGCTGTCGAGGCCCGGGAGGATCCTGGCTTCCTGGAGGTCGTGGAGGCCGTAGGCGAGGACACCGGCTGCGATGACGATGAGTCCCACCCCGGTCCAGGTGAAGAAGCGCGAGAGGTTGACCTTGAGCACTCCGCGGTGGAGGAGGTACCCGAGTCCTGCGGCGACAGCCAGGCCAAGCAGCGCGCCTAGGAGCGGTTGGGTCGACTCCCCGCTGGCCTGCGCGGCCGCCCAGAGGAAGAGCGCCGTCTCAAGCCCTTCCCGGCCCACCGCGAGGGCGGCGACCAGGACGAGGCCCCACACGGTTCCGTCGGCCATCTTGTCCACTTTGGCCTTGAGTTCGCCGCCGAGGCTGCGTGCCGTCCGTGCCATCCAGAAGACCATCCACGTGACCAGGGCGACGGCCAGAATGGACAGCCCGCCGCCGATCGCTTCCTGTGCCTCGAACGTCAGCCCTTTCGGGCCAAAGGTGAGGAGGGCGCCGAATGCGACGGACACGGCGACGGCGAGTCCGACTCCGGCCCACAGGCGTGGGAGCAGCGAGCGGCGCCCGGTCTTGACCAGGTAAGCCATGAGGAGGACGACGACGAGGGTCGCTTCGAGGCCCTCGCGGAGGCCGATCAGGAAGTTGGCGGTCATGTGGCATCTTTCGTTAGGGGAGCCACACTTAGGCTCGCCTAAGAAAAAACAGTACCCGCTGGAGGGGATTCCGCAAAAGAAACGTGTCGTAATTATTTGGAGGTTACGCAGTGGTGGTTGTCACGCCAGGCAGGCTTTTGCTGCCCCCGGGTCGCCGCGCCCTCGGGATTCCAGGGTCTCTTTCCGGCTACCGTCCCAAAAGGTTGCGTCGCGTGACACGGCGCGGCTGGCCTGCAGACCGCCAAAGCAGAACGACGACGGCGCGTCGCCCGCTTAGGGGGCAGCGCGCCGTCGTCGTACTTCTTGGAAGCGGCCTAAGCCGAAACTGAAAGCTAGCTGCGGAAGTTGACGAACTGCCAGCTACCGGTTGGGGGGTGTTGACGAGGGTTGAAATGCGCTAGATTCCGGGGATTCTAGGGTTGACCGCGATAGCACGAAAATGGTGGTTTGCGGACCTCTTGCGGACTTTCTGCGGACTACCCAGCGTCCGCACCATCACTGGAGACCACTAATCGAAAGAAGAGCCCATCATGAACAAGGGACTGATCGAGGCGTTGCGCGACGCCTTCAACGAGGCGCGTGCAACGGCCCGCGCGACCGAGGATATGAACCTGAGTGCTCTGGACCTCAGGGCAGCTTTCAAAGCTGACGACGAGGCTGTGGCGCGGTTCCTTGACCTTTTGAAAGGGGTAGGCGAGCCCCCTGAACGGCGTCCCGATGGTCTGCGAACCCCCGAGCAGGTCGCCAAAGACCTCGGAGGGATCAGTCCGTCCACCATCCGCACCCTCATCCGCGAAGGGCACATCGAATACACGCCGCTCGCGCGTAAGAAGTTCGCGCTCACTGACGCGCAAGTCGACGGGATGCTTGCGTACCTCGCACGCAAGGAGAAGGCCAAGACGGAGAAGGCCAGGGCCCCGCGCGCTGTTGAGTCGCCGTTCCCGTCCACGTCGCGGTCGAAAGCTTCCCGCCGGAAGGTGACAGGCCGGGACGTGGAATAGGCCAATAACGACGCTGCTACTGTCCCAATGATCCCGGCAACAGGCCCGGTGCGACTGCCTACTTGCCAAGTTGGCACAACTGGCGCATTGGCTTCAGGGTCTCGAGGTCTTGGCGGTGCATTCGTATGTAGGCTCTCGCGTGGCTGGCTCTCAAATTCAGGCCGTCAATCTGATCTTGGAATGAACGGAGTCTTGGCTTGTCGGCGCGACGTCCAGCAGTGTCCTTCAGCCCCTTTTGCTCCCGCCGGATCCCGCGCAGCTCCCTGTTGACGTCCTTCAGCTCGGTTTCTCGTCGGCAAATAAGCATGTGAAGCCACAAGTCTGGGTGGGTGTTCCTGAAGACCATGCGCTCTAGATTGGCTCGATATTCCGAGGGCGCGAACTGGTCCGCAGCACCGTCTGATTTCAGAATGTTGCACGCCCTGTGGGACAGGTTGACGTTCCCCCAGACATCCAGACCTCCTGCGGATATGGGAATCACATGGTCGATCTCGGGACTGCGAGGATCCAGGCCGCGTACCTCCAGGTCAACTAGTCCCTGGCATAGCCAGCAAATTCCCTTGTCGCGGTAGTACAAATCCGTTACCGCAGTACGGCGCGTTTTCATCAGCGGTATCTTTGCTCGCGATACCATCTCGAATCTAATTTCCAATGATCGGTCCTTTCGCGCCGTCGCAGCCAGAGCGCTCACGGGCTTATCTCCCACCAGAGGGTGCCGCGCTCCGATGGGGGGCGCGGCACCCGTGCAGACGGGGACGTTATGGCTTCCTAGGCCATCTACTGGGGGGTGATTGTCCAGTCGCCGCTTGACGTGACCTGAACAAATCCCGGGGCAGTCAACTGAACAGTCCCCTTGTAGGATCCGATGGTGTTGACCGCGAGCTCGGGAAACGATCCTCCATACCCGTTGACAACGAAGTTGCTCTCGCCTTGGTTGGTGATCGCGGCCTTCGTTGACGTGCCTGACAGAAAGACCACTTGGTCCCCATGACCGCTTGCCACGCCGCTAGTTGGCTTAATCGTGGTGATGTCAGCGATTGTCAATGTCCAGTTTCCGGTGGCTTGGACGGTGAATTCAGAGGTTACCGAGCCGTTCGAGGTGTCCACGATGTGGCTTCCGGTGTAAGCGCCGATGGTGTTGACCAGAAGGCTGTCGCCTCCGTTGGTCTTCAAGACGGTGTTGCCGTCACAGGCCGGGCAGGTGAAGGTCACGATGGCCGGGGCGCCCGCGAGGTTTGCTGTTTTGATGTCGTCACCGGTGCCGGTGAATGTCTGGGTGGCTACCTTGGGCGCCGTTGGCGCTGCCTGAGTGGCCTGTGCGGGTGGTGTCGTCGCCGGTCCAGTGTCCGCGCCCTTAGCCTGTGACGCCGGAGCGGTTGAAATCGGTGTCGCATTCTTGACGGCCGATACGCTGGCTGCGACACTGCTGGCGCTTACTATGATCCCGCCAACCAGAAGAACTGCGGTGACGATGAGGGCCACGAGCTTGTGCTGACCATAACCCTGGAGCGGCTGCCCCTTTTTGTCGGTTTGTTTACCCGCCAAGGTGATGATGAGGTCAACAAGCGACCAGATCCCGAAGCCACCGAAGGTGACCAACTTCAGGATGCCCGTTCCGACCTTTCCAAGATAGAAGCGGTCTATGCCAAGACCTCCGACGAGAAGTGATAACAGCCAGGTCGCAAGGAAAGACTTCTGACCAGTAGGCAGCGGTGGTGCGGGATACGTGGGTGCTGCGCCTGGAGTGGGAGGCCCATACGGGCTCGCTTGACTCATCTCGATCCTTTCGAGGCCGGCAAATAACACGCCGATAGTGGAGTGATGGTTGGCCATGAGGGCGAGGTCTTCGACCACGACGGGAAAGCCGAAAGGGCTCCTGCAACAAGGCTCATGGCTCACTCCCCCCAAAGAGTCGCACTGTGGCGTTGGCGCCTATACAGGCGCCCTTGGACTGGATCGTAGTACCGGGGCCTGACACTGTCTATATCTTCGGTCTGAGCGCCCTTGCCGGGGTTCGTGCGTGGGGTGTCGCTGGCCTTGATCAGGCGTTGACGGGGATCCGTCGAGACTCGATGACCCTTGGAGCGAAGACAAAACGAGGACCGCAGGATCAAGGCTGATCGCTGCGGTCCTCGGGGATTCTGCGGACTACTGAAGCAACTTCCCAGTAATCACAAGGCAGAACCGGTCTTAGCTGCGGAAGTTGACGAACTGGAGGTCCGCCTCTTCGAACTTCTTCAGGATGTTCATGGTTTCCTGGAGGTCGTCGCGGGACTTCGACGTGACGCGGAGCTCGTCGCCCTGGATCTGGGACTTGACGGACTTCGGAGCTTCGTCGCGGATGATCTTGTTGATCTTCTTCGCGATGTCCTGGGCGATGCCCTCCTTGATGGAGCACTCCAGGCGGAATTCCTTGCCGGAGGGGTACGGCTCACCCTGGTCGAGGGACTTCAGGGAGATGCCGCGCTTGATGAGCTTGGACTGGAATACGTCCAGGACTGCGAGGACGCGGTCCTCGGAGTTGGCCTTCATGAGGATCTTCTCGCCGCTGAAGTCGATTTCCGCGCCGACGCCCTTGAAGTCGTACCGCTGGGCGATCTCCTTCTGGGACTGGTTGAGCGCGTTGGCAACTTCCTGCTTGTCGACCTTGCTGACGACGTCGAATGTGGATTCGCCTGCCATGACTCTCCTTTGATGGTGATTTGCGGCCCGGAGGGCGCATTTGTCTGCCATCCAGCCTAGTACGGAAGCGCCCGGGATGGGCTTTGGGTTCACAGTCAGCTCACAGGATGTGCTAGGTCGGAACTGAGACTGCAACGTAAGAGTTGTACGTGTTGGAAGAGCCCATCCTGAAAGGGAGCACTATGAGCCACCATGCCGTCCGTTACGTCACCAAGTCAGCAGCTGCCGCCGCCGGGTCGATTGGAGCCGCCGCCGCTACCGCAGCAAGTGCTGTCGCAGCAGCCGCCGTCGCCGCTTCCGTGGTCCTGAGCCCCGTGCCGGATGCTGCGTCTCGGATGGATGGTGTTCATGCCGACCTTCAGCGGGCCGTGCAACTCAACCAGATCACCGCTGAGCAGGCGGCCAGTTTCGAAGCCAAACTCGCCGGCCGGATCTTCGGTGATGCCTGAGAAACCGCGTGTTTCCGGGCTTTCGGGCCTCGATTCGATTCTTCGGCAGAAGTTCTGTAAGGTTGTCTTGCTCGCGCTTACGGGATCGGAAACGAAACGGTTGGTGTGAGTGATCTTCTTTTGAAGTTCGGCAGATTACCCGAGCGGCCAAAGGGGGCTGACTGTAAATCAGCTGGCACTGCCTACGGGGGTTCGAATCCCTCATCTGCCACAAAATGAGATCCCCGGAACCATATGGTTCCGGGGATTTTTTTGTTTGCCTGCGACGCAGATTCCGTCCCGCGACGCGGATTGGGTCTGGCGATGCCGGTTCGGTCTCGCGACACGGAAATGGACTGGCGCACCTGGAATTCCAGGGGCGCGGGGCATTTTCGGCGTCGCCGGCGAATTTCCGCGTCGAAAAGTTGGTCGGATTAGTTGGCCAGCCAGTAGCCATCCAGATGGTGCACCAATTGCCGGCCCAGTCCGCCTTTCAATTGGATCCACAAAGTGCTGCGGTCGTTGGTCATGCCGTCCAGGGTCCCCACGATCCTGTTGCCGCGGGTATCCTCGAGGACCAATTCCTGATGCAGTGGAAGTTCCGGCCATACTTCTGCATGCGGGGTTGCGGTCTGGGTGGTGCTCACGGGATCTCCTTGGTGCTTCTTGCTTTTTATTTCCAGACATTCTGCCTGCGGCATGTGAACCGACGGTAAACGACATGCCATGAAGTGACACACAAAACAAAAGCTTTCCCCATTTATTACCCACGGGTAACATGACTGGAATGCACCTGCTGCTGCGTACCCTGTTGCTCCTGTTCACTTCCTCCAAGCGAAGCCGGCTCAGCGTTTGGGACACGTCGTCCCTCCCAATGCGGGCCCTGCCAACGGACATTGACATTGCCATGCACGTCAATAATGGAATGTATTTTTCGCTCATGGATCTGGGCCGCTTCGACCTCATGGTTCGGGCTGGGATCTGGCAAAAGATGCGTCGACGGGGCTGGACGCCAGTAGCCGCGGGGGAGACCATCGCTTTCCGGAAGTCATTGCGACTCTGGCAGCGCTACACGATTGAGTCGCGGATTATCGGGCTTGATTCCAAGGCCATTTATTTTGAACAACGCATGGTGGTGGACGGCGAAATCTACGCCCGCGCACATATTGCGACGAGGCTTGTGGCCAACGGCCGTCCGGTAAGCCAGGAAACCATCCTGGCGGAATTCGGCGCACCTCCGGCCGGCCTTGAACTCCCTGAGTGGATCCACGAATGGCGTGAAAACAACGCGCTTCCGGGCTCGCGCAAGCCGGCCCCGCATCTCTGGCGCTGACAGCCGCGCCGGCCGCACCGCCGTCGTCGTGCTTTATTCCCGATTAGCCGGGTAGCGAACAAGGGCGACTTAGCGGGCATCCTCGCGTACGGTGGAAACATGGCTACAGTTGACATCACTGGCGAACAGTTCGCATCGACCATCGAAGGCAATGACATTGTCCTGGTGGATTTCTGGGCGGCGTGGTGCGGCCCGTGCAGGCAATTTGCGCCGACGTACCAGGCTGCATCCGAGAAACATGAGGATGTCTTTTTCGCCAAGGTGGACACCGAAGCCGAGCAGCAGCTTGCGGCTGAGGCCGGGATTTCCTCCATCCCGACGCTGATGGCCTTCCGCGAAAAGGTCCTGGTCTTCTCGCAGCCCGGCGCCCTGAACGGCCCGCAGTTGGAGCAGGTCATCGAAGCAGTCAAGGGCCTGGACATGGCTGAAGTCCACGCGCACGTCGCGAAGCAGCGCGCGGAAAACTCCTAGCGCGGACGTTCCCTTAAACGAAAGAATCGCCTGTCCCCGTTTGGCGGGGCAGGCGATTCTGTTTAAGGCTGCCTAGATACGCTCCACCTTGACCGGCTCGGCCAGGAGTGCGCTGAGGGACTCGTTGAGGTCCTGGACCGCGATGCCCTTTGAGTGCTTGTCGAGGAGCTCTTCGGACTCCCACTGCTCGGTGAGGACCAGCTTGTCCTCATTCGCTTCCGTGAGCTCGTAGCGGATGCAGCCGGGTTCGTTCACCACTTCGTCGATCGCGATTTCAAGGGCGAGCTTGACGCGGAAGAACTCGCCGTCGTTGGGGATGAACGTGGCCTGCAGGTCGATGGGTGCACTCATGGATTTCACCTTACCGGTTTGGTTTGGGGCCCCTGAAAATATTTTGTAGGACTTCCTAGCAAGGGCCTTCTCTTGGACATGCTCAGGCGGTAACGTGCGTTCATGCTTTCCTACACAGCCGGGGACGCCGACGTTCCGCTGCTTGAAGAGACCATTGGCGCCAACTTCGAACGCGTCGCCGCGCGGTTCCCGCTGAGGGACGCGCTGATCGAAGCGGCCCCGGTGCCGGGTGGGGAAGCCCGCCGCTGGAGCTACGAAAAACTGAACGACGACGTCGACCGCCTCGCCCGTGCCTTACTCGCCCTGGGCGTCGCCAAAGGCGACAGGGTGGGAATCTGGAGCCCTAACTGCGCCGAATGGACCATCATGCAGTACGCCACGGCAAAGGTCGGCGCGATCCTGGTCAACGTCAACCCGGCTTACCGGAGCCATGAGCTCGAATTCGTGGTCCGGCAGAACGGCATGCGCATGCTTGTGGCCGCGCCGTCGGACAAGAACAGCGATTACGTGTCGATGGCCAGGGAAGCCTTGGCCGATTGTCACGCGTTGAGGGAATTGGTCTTCCTCCCGGATGGAAGACTGGACATCCTCGACGCCGGTGAGCCGCAAAGCGACGCAGAGCTGACATTCGCGGAGCTGCTCAAGCGAGCGGACGACGTCGGGCCCTTGGCGCTGAAGGCGCGCATGGCGGAACTGGACCCGTACGACCCCATCAACCTGCAGTACACCTCCGGCACCACGGGCTTTCCCAAGGGCGCGACGCTCACGCACCACAACATCCTCAACAACGGCAACCAGATCGGAAAGCTGCTGGGCTATACGGAACGCGACCGCGTGGTCCTCCCGGTGCCCTTCTACCACTGCTTCGGCATGGTGATCGGGAACCTGAACGCCCTGAGCTTCGGCGCGGCCACGATCATCCCAGGCCGCGGATTCACGCCGGCCTCGGCCCTCGAAGCCGTCCAGGATTTCGGCGGGACGTCCCTGTATGGCGTGCCCACGATGTTCATCGCCGAACTGGCCCTCGCAGACTTCGCATCCTATGACCTCTCGACATTGCGAACCGGTGTGATGGCTGGTTCGCTGTGCCCCATCGAGGTCATGGAGCGGGTCATCGCTGAGATGAACATGCGCGACGTCGCCATTTGCTACGGCATGACGGAGACCTCGCCCGTCTCCACGATGACCCTCGCCTCAGACACCCTTGAACAGCGGACCACCACGGTCGGGCGGACTATGCCGCGGCTCGAGTCCAAGGTGGTGGACCCGGTCACTGACGAAACTGTGGAGCGAGGCGTGATCGGGGAGCTGTGTACGCGTGGCTATGCGGTGATGGCCGGCTATTGGAACCAGCCCGAAAAGACGGCGGAAGCCATCGATGACGAGGGCTGGATGCACACTGGCGACCTCGCGCGAATGGACTCCGAGGGCTTCATCGTGATTGAAGGCCGTATGAAGGACATGGTCATCCGTGGTGGCGAGAACATCTATCCGCGTGAAATCGAGGAATTCCTGTACCGGCATCCCGCGGTCCAGGACGTGCAGGTCATCGGTGTTCCGGATCCCAAGTACGGCGAGGAATTGATGGCGTGCATCATCCTCAAACCGGGGGCGGAGTTGGACCTTGCCGGATTGCAGGAGTTCTGCCGGGGCAAGCTGGCCCACTACAAAATTCCGCGCTACGTCGATATCCGGGATTCCTTCCCCATGACTGTGTCCGGCAAAGTGCGGAAGATCGACATGCGGGAAGAGGCCGTGGCACGTCTCGGCCTCTAGCCCAACGCGGGGTCACTTACGGCCCATTCGGGGCAGCAACATGGGCCGTAAGTGACCCCGCGTTGGCTGATTGCAAGGGTGCCTGTGGATAACTCCTCGCTCGGTTCCGTTTGCAGACAAACTGGATCGCATGGTCCGCATACGTCCCCTGCCAAAGGAGCTCGTCAGCCGTCCTTTCACGGTCTATGAATCCCGTGTGCTTGGCGTCGCTCCGAAGCGGCTCCGGGCCAGGGACGTGTCCGACGGCGGCCGGCTGATTCATTTGCCCGCTGGTCGTGAGTTTGTGCTTGCCGAACGGGCACGCGTCCTTTTGGCGGCAACTCCGGGAGCGTGGGTATCCCACGAGAGCGCTGCGGTGCTGACCCGGCTCGGCTTGCCTCCGTGGATGGGTGATGATGAGGCCGTCCATCTCAGTAAGCCCTACGAGCTTCCCCGAGTCCGTCGGAGGGGAGTGACGGGACACCGAGTGCGTGTCCTCGCAGGCGAAGTCACGGAAATAGACGGAATACGGATGTCCTCTCCGCCGAGAACCTGGCTTGACCTGGCACAGCAACTGCCCCTGCGGTACGTCATTGCCATGGGCGACCAGTTGATCCGCATGCCTCGGCCGGCCTTGGAGGGAAGGACGGAGCCCTACGCGGACAAGGAAGGGCTGCGCCTTCTCATCCGGCAGCATCCGAACATGAAAGGCGTCGAGAAAGCCCGGCTTGCCCTCGAAGATATGCGGGTTGGCGCCGACTCATTTCCGGAGACATTCCTGCGGCTCGCCTTATTGGATGCAGGGCTTCCTGAGCCGGAATTGCAGCTCCGCCTCGATCCGGACGATCTGTGGTCGCCATCCGCAGACCTGGGATACCGACGGTTCCGGATCGCCGTACAGTACGACGGCGCTCCGCATCTCACGCGGGAACAGCAGACCCGGGACAACCGGAGGGACGAGGCTTTCACGAGCACCGGTTGGTCCTACTTCAAAGCCAATGCCCATGATCTAGCCGAAGGTTTTGCTGGCCTCATCCTCCGGATCAAGCGGGCGAAACTCCGCTCCGTCTAAGCCAACGCGCGGTCACTTACGGCCCATCTCGGGTAGCAACATGGGCCCTAAGTGACCCCGCGTTGGGGGGCGGCGATCAGTGGCCCCGGTGGTCTTGGATGGTTATGCGCGGGCCGAACATGGGCTTGCGGAATCCGCTGAGGCCGAGCATGCGGACCACCCGTTGCCTGTGGCCGCGCCAGGGTTCAAGGAGCTTGATCATTCCGGCGTCGTCGGTCTTGCTGCCCGTGAGCGCATAGCCCACGTAGGAGGCCAGGTGGTAGTCGCCCACAGCGATCGAATCAGGGCACCCGTGCGTTCGCTGGACCACTTCGGCGGCGGTCCACACTCCGATGCCCGGAATGGTTTGCATCTTGGTGCCGGCCTCCGCAGCATCCAGCGTGGCGAGCCGTTCGAGCGCGACGGCGGATCGCAGCGCCCGCATGACTGTGGCCGAACGCTGGGGTCCTACGCCGGCCTTGTGCCACTCCCACGAAGGAACCGCGAGCCACCGGTCCGGAGACGGAGCAACGAGAAGGCCCGACGGCGAGAGGCGGCCGGCGCTGGGAGCTGCGGTGCCGTAGCGGTACACCAGGTAGCGGTAACCACGGCGGGCCTCGATGGTGGTGACTTTTTGCTCAAGGATCGTCGGCACCAGCGAATCAACCACGCGCCCGGTGGAAGGCAGGCGCACAGCGAGGTTCCGGCGTCGGGCTTCCCGGACCATGCGCGGAAGCGTGGCATGGAAGGCCGGTTCATCAAAGCCGGACCAATCGTCGCGGCCGCCCAACAACGCCGGAACGGATGCAATCGCCGAGCCGGCGCCCGGCCCCCAGGTTTGGGCATCGACGAAGGTTTCTCTGCCGATCCCGGCGGCTGTGAGCCGCAGGGTTGCCGGACCGTCCGGGGTATTGAACGCCATCCACAGGCCGTCCTGCCATGCGGCGAAGGAGGGATCTCCATTGCCGCGCATGAGGATTCCAAGGGTCTGGTGAAGGTCGAAGGAGCCTCCGGGGTACCAACGCAGGGATGCGTCTGCTGCCGCGGCTGCAGCGGGCGGGGCATCGGCGATGGTCATTCATTCATCGTCGCACGCACCTCCGACATCTTCCGAAACCGATGCCGTCGACACCCCTTACGCCGCCAAATCCCCGGGACTAGACTCCACGTGTGGCGCGGGGCGTCCGCGCCTTCCAAGACAATCGCAGGAGAAAATAATGGCTGGCGTAGTGCATTTTGAAATCCCCGCGGACAACAAGGACCGGGCCAACACTTTCTACCAGGGTGCCTTCGGCTGGATGCTCAATCCAATGCAGGGGATGGACTACACGATTGCCATCACCACGCCGTCAGACCCGCAGACTGGCATGCCGAGCGCGCCGGGTGCCATTAACGGTGCCTTGTTCCCGCGATCCGAAGACCTGAAGACACCCATCATTACGGTGGACGTCGAGGACATCGATAAGTCGCTGGGCGAGATCGAGACTGCAGGCGGTTCAGTGGTCAAGGGCAAGGACGCCGTTCCGGGCATGGGCTACTACGCCTATTTCAAGGACACGGAAGGCAACATCCTGGGCCTCTGGCAGACCGACTCCTCGGCCGGGAACCCCGCGGCGACTGAGTAAGTCGCGGGACTCGGGTTTTGGTGAGATCCCGGGGCTTGTTTCAGATTCCGGCGCTTGTAGCGGCGGTCTCGCGAACAAGCCCCGGCGGTCTCGCAAACGAGCCCCGGGACGAGCCTGCTCAGCTCCAGGGCCCGCCACACTGGAGCATTCCCGACCAAGCGGTAACTTGGTACCTATGAAGTACGCCCAGTCCGTCCTGGACCTCATTGGCCACACCCCGCTCATCAAGCTCAACCACGTAACCGGCGATATCAAGGCCACCGTCTTGGTGAAGCTCGAATACGTCAACCCCGGCGGTTCGATCAAGGACCGCATCGCCGTCAAGATGATCGAACAGGCGGAGCGGGACGGAAAGCTCAAGCCGGGCGGGACCATCGTTGAACCGACGTCGGGCAATACAGGCGTTGGGTTGGCGTTGGTCGCCCAGCAAAAGGGTTACAAATGCATCTTCGTTGTCCCGGATAAAGTGGGTGAGGACAAGCGGGCCGTGCTGCAGGCCTACGGCGCCGAGGTGGTGGTGACTCCCACGTCGGTCGCCCCGGACAGCCCGCAAAGCTACTACAGCGTTTCGGACCGGCTCGTGTCCGAGATTCCCGGTGCGTACAAGCCGGACCAGTTCTCCAATCCTGCAGCTCCGGGCAGCCATTACGAAACCACGGGCCCCGAGATCTGGAATGACACTGACGGCAAAGTCACCCATGTGGTGATCGGCGCAGGCACCGGCGGAACGATTACCGGCACGGGACGCTACCTCAAGGAGGTCTCGGCGAACCGTCCGGAGTCCGACGGCGGCCGGGTCAAGGTGATCGGTGCTGACCCCGCCGGTTCGGTGTACTCGGGCGGCACCGGGCGTCCGTACTTCGTGGAAGGCGTCGGCGAGGACATGTGGCCGGCCAACTACGACAAGACCGTGCCGGACAACGTCATCGCCGTGAGCGACGCCGACTCCTTCGAGATGACCCGTCGCCTGGCCCGCGAGGAAGGCCTCCTGGTGGGCGGCTCCTCCGGCATGGCCGTGGTGGCTGCGCTCGAGGTCGCCAAGGACCTGGGCGAGGAGGCCGTCGTCGTCGTAATTTTGCCGGACTCCGGCCGCGGCTACCTGGCGAAGATCTTCAACGACAAGTGGATGCGCTCCTACGGATTCCTGTCGGGTGGCGAAGAAGCCTCGGTAGGGGAGGTGCTGAAGTCCAAGACAGGCGAGATGCCGGACCTCGTCCACATCCACCCCAACGAGACCGTCCGCGACGTCATCAACATCATGAACGAGTTCGGCGTCTCGCACATCCCGGTCCTCTCGCAGGAACCGCCGGTGGTCATGGGCGAAGTCCTGGGCGCCGTCGATGAGCGCACCCTGACCAGCAAGCTGTTCCGCGGCGATGCGAAACTGACCGACAAGATTTCCGAGCACATGGGGGAACGGATGCCGGTGATCGGCTCCCTGGAAACCATCTCAGCAGCGCGTGAGCTGCTGTCCGACGTCGACACCGTGATGGTGACATTCGTCGGGGCTCCCGTGGGAATCCTGACCCGCCACGACCTTCTCGCCTACCTGAGCAACTGAGCACTTGAACCACTGAGCACCTGAACCACTGAGCACCTAGGAGTTCACATGTCTACCAATAATGCAGGATTCAACACTCGTGCTGTCCACGCCGGCCAGGCCTTCGAACCGCGCACCGGAGCCGTGGTTCCGCCGCTCCACTTCAGTTCGACATATGCCCAGGACGGCATAGGCGGATTGCGCGACGGCTACGAATACGGCCGCGGCGGCAACCCGACCCGCGATGCGCTGCAGGAGCAGTTGGCGGCGCTCGAGGGCGGCACCCACGCCTTCAGCTTCAGCTCGGGCCTCGCCGCGGAGGACTCGCTGATCCGTGCGGTCGCGCGCTCCGGGGACCACATCGTCCTCGGTAACGACGCGTATGGCGGCACCTACCGGCTTATCAACCGCGTGCTGGGTGAGTGGGGCATCGGCAACACCCCAGTGGACATGTCCAACCTTGAGGCGGTTTCCGCCGCCGTCGACGAGAACAAGACCCGCATCGTCTGGGTGGAAACGCCGTCGAACCCGATGATGAAGATCACTGACATCGAGGCGCTCGCCAAAATAGCGCACGACGCCGGTGCCCTCCTCGTCGTCGACAACACCTTCGCGTCTCCCTACTTGCAGACCCCGCTCGCCCTGGGTGCCGACGTCGTGGTCCACTCGACCACCAAGTACATCGGCGGCCATTCGGACGTTGTGGGTGGCGCGATCGTGGTCAAGGATGCCGAACTCGCGGAGAAGATCGGCTTCGTGCAGTTCGCCGTCGGCGCCGTGTCCGGTCCTATGGATGCCTTCCTGACGACCCGTGGCCTCAAGACGCTCGGCGTGCGCATGGACCGGCACAGCGAGAACGCCCAAGCCGTGGCGGAATGGCTGCAAGGGCGCCCGGAGGTGGAAGCTGTGCTGTACCCGGGGTTGCCGTCCCACCCCGGCCACGAGCTCGCAGCGAAGCAGATGAAGAAGTTCGGCGGCATGATTTCTGTTCAGTTCAAAGGAGGCGAAGCAGCGGCCCGCAAGGTAGCCGAGTCCACCACGGTATTCACCTTGGCCGAGTCCCTGGGCGGCATCGAGTCGCTCATGAACTACCCCTCGGAGATGACCCATGCTTCCGTCAAAGGAACGGAGCTGGCTGTACCGGTCAACTTGATCCGCCTTTCGTGCGGCATCGAGGACGTCGAAGACCTCATTGCCGACCTTGCGCAGGCCATTTCGAACATTTCAGGCTGATGGTCCCGTGCCCTGCCGGCAAGGAGTCCGGCCACACCTAGCTTTCTTTAGAAAAGCCAGCTAGTCTCAGTGCATGCCCTTACGATCCGACTGGTCCGAGCGCACCTGCAGCCTCGCCCGCGGCCTTGATATCCTCGGCGACCCCTGGGGAAACCTCGTGTTGCGGGAGGTCTTCTTCGGCAACGGCCGCTTCGACGCCATCAAGGCCCGCTTGGGCGTGGCGGACAACGTCCTCAGCAAGCGCCTCGCCTGGCTGGTGGAAGCCGGGATCCTTGCCCAGCGCCCTTACCTCGACGGCTCGAGGACCCGCCAGGAATACGTCCTGACGCCCAAAGGCGAAGACGCACTGCCCGTCTTGAACGCCATCATCCTGTGGTCGGAGAAGCACCTCGATGCTCCGGCCGGCGATGCCCACATGCGCGTGATCCACAATGCCTGCGGTCTGCCGACCGCCTCGGCCGATACCTGCTCCCACTGCGGCTCCCGGCTGACCGCAGCCAACACGAGCTGGCACAGCTTCACGCGCTCGGAACACCCCGTAGCGCTGGCCACAGCCCCGATCCCTGACGCCAGCCACCGGAACGAATCGGAGTCCCAGTCATGACAGCACCGGACCTCACCCAAGTCGACACCGGCAAACCCCGGCGGAACCGGCGCCTGCACCCAGCTTGGGCAGTGGCCGCCGTCGCATTCCTCGCATTGGTCGGGGCGGCCGGCTTCCGGGCCGCACCCGGCGTGCTCATGGTTCCCCTGCAGCAGGAGTTCGGCTGGTCCACCACAGTCCTGTCCCTCGCTGTCAGCATCAACCTCGTGCTGTTCGGCCTCACCGCCCCGTTCGCGGCCGCCCTCATGGAACGCTTCGGCATTCGCGCGGTTACCGCCACGGCACTGTGCCTGATCGGCTTGGGGTCGGCGCTGACCGTGTTCGTGAACCAGTCGTGGCAGATCCTGCTGACCTGGGGCTTGCTGATCGGCCTCGGCACAGGATCCATGGCTTTGGTCTTCGCCGCCACCATTGCCAACACCTGGTTCGCGAAAAGCCGCGGCCTCGTGATCGGCATCCTGACCGCGGGAAGTGCCGCCGGGCAATTGGTTTTCCTGCCCTTCATCGCCGTCCTTGCCCAGAACCCCGGCTGGCGCGGCGCCTCGCTACTGATCGCCGCCGGCGCGCTCGCGGTAGTCCCGCTGGTCCTGCGCTGGCTCAAGAACTCGCCCTCCGACGTCGGGGTCCTGCCCTATGGTGCCGAAGAGGAGACAACGACGGCGGAGGCACCTTCCGCCGCGGAGGTCGCCAATGCGGGGGAGACCGAGGCGCTCAAGACGCCCAACGCTGCCGTTCGGGCATTGCAGGCACTCAAGCGGGCCAGCAAGGTCCGTACCTTCTGGGCGCTCGCAGCGGGTTTCGCCATTTGCGGTGCCACGACCAACGGGCTGATCGGCACCCATTTCATTCCTTCCGCGCACGACCATGGAATGCCGGAAACCACGGCGGCCGGACTGCTCGCCGTCGTCGGGATTTTCGACATTGTGGGCACCATCGCGTCAGGCTGGCTGACCGACCGCTTCAATCCCAAGGTGCTCCTGGCCGTGTACTACCAATTCCGCGGCATCGGCCTGCTGGTCCTGCCTGTGTTGCTGAGCTCCACTGTGGAACCGAGCATGGTGATCTTCGTGGTGATCTACGGTCTCGACTGGGTAGCCACCGTGCCGCCGACTGCTGCCATCTGCCGCAAAGTGTTCGGCGCCGACGGCTCGGTAGTCTTTGGCTGGGTCTTTGCCGCCCACCAACTCGGGGCAGCCGCGGCCGCGATCCTGGCGGGCTACATTCGCGACGCGACAGGCCACTACACCTATGCGTGGATCGGCGCCGCGGCGATGTGCACGGTAGCAGCGATCATCAGCGCCACGATCCGCAAGGACGCGGGAAAGAAGGAACCGCTCGCGGTAAGCGCCTGAAACCGGGGGCGCTGGATCCGCGCGCAACTCGTGTGCTCAGCCCCGGAACGCCGGGATTCCCGTGAGATGGTTGCCCAGGACCAGGAGGTGGACTTCGTCGGTGCCTTCGTAGGTTCGCACTGATTCCAAGTTGTTGGCGTGGCGCAAGGGCGGATAGTCCAAGGTGATGCCGTTGCCTCCCAGGATGGTGCGGGCTTCGCGGGCAATGGCGATGGCCTCGCGCACGTTGTTCAGCTTGCCCGCGGAGATCTGTTCGGGACGTAGCCTCCCGGCATCCTTCAGGCGGCCCAAATGCAACGCCAACATGGTCCCCTTCTGGATCTCCAAGTGCATGTTCACGAGTTTTTCCTGGGTCAACTGGTAGCTGGCCAACGGCTTTCCGAATTGCATGCGGCTTCGGGCATATTCGAGCGCGGATTCGTAGCAGTCCCTGGCTGCTCCCATGGCACCCCAAGCGATCCCGTAGCGGGCCTCGTTCAGGCACGTGAATGGCCCGCGGAGCCCGTCTGCACCCGGGAGGAGTGCTTCGGGACCCAGCCGCACGCCGTCGAACTCCACATCGCATTGGATCGAAGCTCGCATGGAGAGCTTCGATCCAATGGGGGTCACCGTGACGCCGGGCGTTCCTGCGGGGATAAGGAATCCGCGGATGCCGTCTTCGGTGTTCGCCCAGACCACCATGACGTCCGCGATCGATGCCAGGCCGATCCAGCGCTTGGAACCGTCCAGGACCCAGCCAGCGTCGCTGCCTTCGCCGTCGCGCCGCGCGAAACTGGCCATCGACGACGGGTCCGAACCTGCCGTCGGCTCCGTCAACGCGAAGCTGCCGACCACTTCGCCCGCAGCCATACGAGGGAGCCATTCGAGTTTCTGGTCCTCGCTGCCCCAACGGTGGATCGCGGTCATTGCCAGCGAACCCTGGACGGACACGAAGGTCCTGATACCGGAATCGCCGGCCTCGAGTTCCATGGCGGCGAGGCCATATTCGACGGCGGTCCGGCCCGGGCAGCCGTACCCCTCGAGGTGCATTCCAAGCACGCCGAGTTCGCCAAGTTCGGCCGGGAGTTCCCGCGGGAACACGGCATCCTCGTACCAACGGGCGATGTTCGGCCGGATGCGTTGGTCCGCAAAATCCCGGACCCGTTGGCGAAGCTCGAGTTCGTCGGTGTTCAGGAGGGAATCGAGGTCGAGGACGTCAGAGGTATTCGTCGTTGAATGGCTCATGGCAGCATCCTACGACTGGACATGCTCCTTGGTGGGCGCGCGTTCGCAGGAGCCCGGGCGCGCCGGTGCCGGGCCCGCCGCTGCTGCACACGTGCCGTACCTGCTCAGCCGGTGCAACGCATGTGCGGCGCGTGCCAGAATTGAGCCATGGCCGCGGCAGAGGTGAACGGAACCGGGCTGCCGCGCCGGGCAGCCAGGGGAATCCGGCGACGCCGGGTCCTGCTTGGAATGGTCCTGGCGTTGTTGCTTCCGGTGGCTATCGAGGTCCTGGTGTCCGCGCTGAACTACCGCAACTTCGCCATGATCATGCTCTTCCAACTGGCGGTTGCCACAGCCGTTGCCGCTGTCGGGGGATTGTGGCCGGCAGTGGTGGCCGCGGTCTTGGGCAGTTTTCTCTTGAACTATTTCTGGGCCGACCCCGTGGGCTCCCTGACCATTGACGATCCCGCCACGTTCTTCACCCTGGTGATCTTCCTGGCCGTGGCGTGCAGTGTGGGACTGGCGGTGGGCTTGGCCACGCGACGCGCCCAGGAAGCCGCACACTCGGGCGCCGAGGCGGAAGCGTTGAGCGAACTTGCCCTACGCATCCTGCGTTCGGACGGCAGCCTCGAATCCTTCCTGGACAAGGTGCGGATCAACCTCGGCATGGAAGCCGTGACACTGGTGTTAACCGGCGGTCCGCAGGAGAGTAGCGCGGGCTGGACCGTCCTCGCGAGCTCCGGCCAGCAACCGCCGGTGACCCATGCCGCCGCCGACCACGCCGCCGTCGTCGATCCCAATTACACGCTCCTCCTCCGCGGCGGACCGCTCTCCGAACAGCACCACCGCATGCTTGCCGCGTTCGGCGCGTACGTCGTAGCGGTGCGAGAGCGCCAGCAACTGGTCAAAAGCAGGCAAGACAACCTGCGCCTGGCCGAAGGCAACAAGATGCGGACATCCATCCTGCGTGCCGTGTCCCATGACCTCCGCACTCCCTTGGCCGGCATCAAGCTTGCAGTGAGCAGCCTGCGGCAGGAAGACGTCACCTTCGATCCCGACGACGAACGCGAACTGCTCGCCACGATCGAAGACTATGCCGACCGCCTGGACCATTTGGTGGACAACCTTCTGGACATGTCCCGCCTGACCGCCGACGCCGTGAACCCCTTGCTCCGCGGCCTGGGCTGGCACCAGATCCTCACGGAAGCGTTGCGCGGGGTGCCGGCAGGGCGCGTGCGGACTGAGCTTGAGGCCAACCTTCCGTTCGTAGAGGCCGACGCCGGGATGCTGGAACGCGTGGTTGCGAACCTCGTGGAGAACGCGGCGAAATACGCGCCCGAATCCGACATTGTGCTCACGGCCCGCACCGGTGCGGGAATCGCCGTCGGCGGCCGGCCGGCAAGCGAACTGCGGGTGACGGACCACGGCCGCGGCGTCGCGCCCGCCGAAGTGCTGGACCTGTTCCGTCCGTTCCAACGGCTGGACGACGCCGCGTCGAGCCCTGACGGACGCAGCGGAATCGGATTGGGGCTCGCGGTAGCCAAGGGATTCACGGAAGCCATGGGCGGCACGCTCATGGCCGAGGTGACGCCGGGAGGCGGGCTGACCATGGTGGTCACGCTCCCGCTGTGGACAGGAGAACGGCCATGAACCTTGTACTGATCGTGGAAGACGAGGCCCAGATCGCCCGTGCCATGCAGATCAACCTCCACGCGCACGGCTACCGGGCCATCAGCGTGGGCAACGGCACGGATGCGCTGAAGGCCGCGGCACAACAGCCAGTGGACATCGTGGTGTTGGATCTGGGACTGCCGGACATGGATGGCGTGGACGTCATCAGGGGCATCCGGGGCTGGAGCACCATGCCGATCATCGTGTTGTCGGCCCGGCACGGCTCGGAAGACAAAGTGGAAGCCCTCGACGCCGGTGCCGACGACTACGTGACCAAACCTTTTGGCCTGGACGAACTCCTGGCCAGGCTCCGGGCCGCCTCGAGGAGGGCTACGCCCCGGCATGAAGTGCCCACGGTCCAGACGGCCGACTTCCTCGTGGACCTGGCGGGCAAGAAAATCACGAAGGATGGATCCGAAGTGCGGCTGACGCCCACCGAATGGAACATCCTCGAATTGCTGGTGCGAAATGCCGGCCGGTTGGTTTCGCAGCAACAGATCCTCACGCAGGTGTGGGGGCAAGCCTACGCCAAGGAAACCCAGTACCTGCGGGTTTACATCGCGCAGCTCCGGCGCAAGCTCGAACGCGACCCGGCCAGGCCCCGCCACCTGCACACCGAGGCCGGCATGGGGTATCGCTTCGATCCGTAACGGCGTACGTAGACTGTACGCATGGATACCGCATCGTTGCTTGCTGTTTGCCGGGTGCACGAGCTCCTGCCCGATCCCGAAGGGTCGGTGGGAGTGACGGCGATCGACAAGCGCCCGGTTGAGGGACCCGTGAAAGTCCATAAGCTGGGTCTCCACGGAGACATCCAAGCCAGCCGCATTCATCACGGCGGCGAAGACCAGGCGCTGTATGCGTACTCCCAGGCCGACGCCGACTACTGGGCGAACGAACTCCAAAGGGACATGCCCCCTGGTATTTTCGGCGAGAACCTTCGCGTGACCGGGATCGAGACAACCGGCGCCGTCATTGGTGAACGCTGGAAGATCGGCATGGATGTGGAAGTCGAAGTCACGTCCCCGCGCGTGCCCTGCGCAACGTTTCAGCGGAGAATGAATGAGCCTCAATGGGTGAAGCGATTCACCGAGGCCGGAAGGGTCGGCGCCTACTTGCGGGTCGTCAGGACGGGGACCATTTCGGCGGGGGATTACATCCACACGTTGTTCGTCCCGAAGCACGGCATCACGGTGGGGCAGTGGTTCAGCAATCCGAACCTCGAAGACATGCAGTTGCTCCTCGACGCCGAAGCGGACGGTGAAATCCTGTTGCAGTCCGACTACCACGACAGCTTCGAAAAACTCTTGCGGCGCAACGGCGTCGAGGCCTGAGGCGACTGACTGGAACCAGCCTGCCGGCGAGCACCCCAAGCGGCAGCCGCGGTGCCTGTGTGCGCAAGCTCACCGCCGTCGTCGACAGTTCCGTCACTTGGCGACTAATCTGTGCCCTACAATTGAAATATCCCCCACTCCGGAAATCCCTTTTTCCTGCCCAATTCTTGAGGCAGGACTGGTCAGTGTTGGGGCCCGCAATTGCGTGCGGGCATTTTCATAGGGAGAGCCGGGCGAAGAAAACGCTGTACAGACTGCTGAGATAGCAGCCAAGAGATGCAGCGGGAAGTCCTGCCATGGGATTGCGACAGCGCCGGACTTCTTTGCGAGCACAAGGGCCGCCCGGTTCTTTTGCCCGCAACGTGTACTGCGGCCAAGCCCAACCGGGTCGCGCCGACTGGCCCCCTATGGATGAGGAAACCTTCCCTATGCCCGAAACCCTGAACGATCCTTTCGACGCCGAATCCGCCGACACTTCCGTGCCCACCGCCGAAGAGACCTCCGAGAGCGTCGAAACCGCACCGGCCGCCGATTCCGGCGCCGCTGACTCCGCCGCTGCTGGCTCGGGCGACGCTGACTCCGCCGACGCGACGGAAGAAGAAGGCGTCCGGTTTACCGACCTCGGCCTGGACCCCCGCGTCCTGGCGGCCCTGCAGGACGTCGGCTACGAGAAGCCCTCACCCATCCAGGCAGCCACCATTCCGCTGCTCCTCGAAGGCCGCGACGTCGTCGGACTCGCCCAGACGGGTACCGGCAAGACCGCAGCGTTCGCTGTTCCGGCCCTGTCCCGCCTGGCTGAACTGCACGACATCAACGGCCCGTCCCGCAAGACCCAGGCCCTTGTCCTGGCTCCGACGCGCGAACTGGCTCTGCAGGTCGCCGAGGCCTTCACCTCGTACGCCAAGCACATGGAAGACTTCACCGTCCTCCCCGTCTATGGTGGATCCGCCTACGGCCCGCAGCTTGCCGGCCTCCGCCGCGGTGCCCAGGTTGTCGTCGGTACCCCCGGTCGTGTGATCGACCACATCTCCAAGGGATCCCTGGACCTCTCCGAACTCCAGTACCTCGTGCTGGACGAAGCCGACGAAATGCTGCGTATGGGCTTTGCCGACGACGTCGAGCAGATTTTCCAGGAGACCCCGGAAACCCGCCAGGTTGCCCTGTTCTCTGCCACCATGCCCGGCCAGATCCGCCGCATGTCCAAGCAGTACCTGAACGACCCCGCCGAAATCTCCGTGAAGTCCAAGACCTCGACGGGTACCAACATCCGCCAGCGCTACGTGCAGGTCATGGGACCGCACAAGCTCGACGCGATGACCCGCATCCTTGAGGTTGAAGAGTTCGACGGCGTCATCGCTTTCGTGCGCACCAAGATGGCTACCGAGGACCTCGCCGACAAACTGAAGGCCCGCGGCTTCCAGGCCGCTGCCATCAACGGCGACATTCCTCAGCAGCAGCGTGAGCGGACCGTCGACGCCTTGAAGGAAGGCCGCATCGACATCCTGGTGGCCACCGACGTCGCAGCCCGAGGCCTCGACGTTGAGCGCATCAGCCACGTGGTCAACTACGACATCCCGCACGACACCGAGTCCTACGTGCACCGCATCGGCCGCACGGGTCGCGCTGGTCGCGCAGGCGATGCCATCCTCTTCATGACGCCGCGCGAGAAGTACCTGCTGCGCGCCATCGAGAAGGCAACCCGCCAGTCCGTGGAGCAAATGCACCTGCCGACCGCCGAGACCGTCAACTCGTTGCGCCTCGGCAAGTTCGCCGAGCGCATCACCGAGACGCTGGAATCCGAGGACGTCTCGCTGTTCCGGGACCTGATCGCCTCGTACGAGGAAGAGAACGGGGTTCCCGCGGCCGAGATCGCAGCAGCACTGGCGGTCATGGCTCAGGGCGGCCAGCCCCTGCTCGTCAAGGACCTGCCGGCAGCACCGGAATTCCAGAAGCGCGAGCGCTCCAAGGACGGCTTTGGTTCCCGCGGGCCGAACCGTCCGCTGACCGAGGGCAACGCCACCTACCGGATCGCCGTCGGACGCCGTCAGCGCGTCATGCCGGGCTCCATCGTGGGTGCCATCGCCAACGAAGGCGGCATCTCGTCGTCGCAGATCGGTGGCATCGACATCCGCTCGGACCACTCCCTGGTGGAGCTTCCGGCCGACTTGAGCCCGGAGCAGTTGCGTGCGCTGTCCCGCACCCGCATCGGCGGCGAGCTGATCCACCTCGAGCTGGACAAGGGGCGCCGCCCCAACAGCGAGCGTGGCGGCTACTCCGGTGGCGAGCGTGGCGGCTACTCCGGTGGCGGCCGCGGCGGGAACTTCAAGGGCAACGGCGGTTTCAAGAAGGAGTTCCGCAAGTCTGATGGTGAACGTTCCTCCGCAGACCGCGGCGGCCGTTCATACAGCGATCGTTCCGAGCGCACGGCAGGCAGCTATGGCGACCGCGATCGCGGCCAGTCCAGCGGTTCGCGCTTCGGCGGACACGGCGACGGCGCCCGCAAGCCCCGTGGCGGCGGAGACCGTGATTTTAATCGCAAGGGCAAGTGGTAAACAGGACTAGTTCCTGAACTTGTGGCCAAGGGCCGGCTTTCGAGCCGGCCCTTGGTGGTTTAAGCGGTGTGGTCAGGGCTTCTTCAGGCCGTTTTCTCACCCTTTTGGATCATGTTCTTGCGCTGGATGCAAATTGTGTCGGCCTTGATTTTCCTTGGCTTTGCGCCGATTTGTGGCCTGCCAAAACGTCGGGTAGAGTATTTACTCGTTGCCCCCCTAGCTCAGTGGTAGAGCGCGTTCTTGGTAAGAACGAGGTCACCGGATCGATTCCGGTGGGGGGCTCGGAATGAGGGCCTGTGTCAAGGCGGTTTGACCGGCTTGACACAGGTTTTTCTCATTCGTGGCGGTGTAGCTCAGTTGGTTAGAGCGCACGACTCATAATCGTGAGGTCGGGAGATCGAGCCTCCCCACCGCTACCAAATCAGCAGGCCGGAAGCATTCAGCTTCCGGCCTGCTTTGTTTTTCGGAAGCTCCTGACCGCGGTGCTCGTCCCTGACCCTCTTTCAGGGCGAAGCCGTCCCGACATGCCGTCGACACGCCATCCATGGGTGGCCGGAGGCCTCAAACAGGGTCAGGAACAGCCGCAGGGGCGGCCTTCGAGACGCCAATAGTCAGTTCAGACCGATGACCAGCATCTGGTTGGTGCCGGGGATGCAGGTCTGCAGGATGGCCCGGGGGAATCCTCCGAACACGGCCGCTACGTTGTTGGTGGTTCCGCCCTGGGGTACTTGGCCGCGTGCTGTGACGGTGTATGTTCCGTAGCCGACGATGTTCACGGTTTCCCCGACGCCGATGCCCGAGAAGCGTGCCCAGCCGCCGCAGAAGTCATGCTCCGTGATGAACAGCGAGTAGGCGTCGGTAGGCGTGAAGTGGATGGGGCCGATGCAACTGTCCACTGCCGCTTGCCCGCCTGAACCCGCCACATAAATGGTTCGCACTGCGGGCGCCGGTGCGGCTGCGGGTGCCGCGGCCGGTACAGGCGCAGGAGCGGGCGGCGGTGCCGGGGCCGGGGTAGCTACGGGTACTGGGGGCCCGGTCAGCTTCAGGACCTGACCCGGTACGATCACCGAGTACGCGCTGAGGCCGTTCGCCGCGAGCATCGCGTTGACGTCCACGCCGAACCTGGCCGCGATCGAGCCGACGGTGTCCCCGCTGACCACCGTGTAAGTGTTGGAATCAGCCGCCGGAGCAGCCGGCGGGGCCGGGGCCGGGATCACTGGAGCTGCCGGAGCCGCCACAGGCGCGGAGCTCGGAGCGGGCGCCGAACGAGGAACGGGTGCCGAGCTCGCGACCGACGACGGTGTTGCTGCCGTTGGAGCCGCGGCGCCGGCAGCGCTTTGGCTGGTGGCCCGAGAATCAAGGCCGGACGCGAGGGTGTTGTTTGTGCCTGCCGGCGCCAATGTCTGCGCATAGTTCTGCGTCAAGACCGCCGCGATGGCAACAATAGCGACGATGGTCCACGTGACTATGGCCGCTTTGTATCTTGCCAGCGTGTTTATTCCGCTGGATATCAGGGCCAGGGCGCTGTGTCCCCCGATCCTCCGGTGTATGAACTCCTGGTGGTACATCTCGTATCCCCGTAATTTCCTGGTGTCTACGGTCCGGCCGGGTAGCTGGTCCGGAGGTGTTGCGCAGGCGCAGGGGATGGCGCTTGTTGAGACCCTTTTGCTTAATTGCGCAGCACAGAAAAAGCCCTCTGATCCCGTCGCGACGAATAAATCCAACGAAAGGACTTTGGACACTCCGGTGGCGGAATTTATGAAAGAGCTATTTCTTTTCCTGCTGCAGGTAATTCGAGTGTAGAAATGGGGCAATTGCGTTCACACGAGTGGGTGCCACTTGCTTTTCGCGCTAACTAAGTGCTGGCTACTTGCTCAGTTCTGCTGGCTAGTCTTCCAGTGAGAGCAAGGCCTCAATTCCCGCGCGATGACGGGCGCTTTTGAGCAGGCGGCGACAACGTAATTAGGAAGCAAGCTTATAATTTTGGGGAAATTAATATTTCCCCAAGCCTTCCTTTTTAAAGATTGCGGGCGCCCGGTTTTTGGAACCAATTAACCAAGGTCCCCGGGGCAAGGCTTGACCGCTGCGACAGAATGGGTCCATGAGTCGAATCGCAATCATTGGTGGCCATGGCAAAGTAGCGCTCCTGCTCTCCCGCATCCTCAGCAACGAAGGCCACGCCGTCACGTCTTTCATCCGCAATCCCGATCACGCTGCAGACGTTTCCGAGGCCGGGGCGGCGGCAGTTGTTCTCGACGTCGAGAAGACCACGACGGCGGACCTCGCCGAAGCGCTTGAGGGCCACGACGCAGTGGTGTGGTCTGCCGGAGCCGGCGGGGGCAATCCGGAGCGCACGTATGCCGTCGACCGGGACGCCGCCATCCGCTCGATGGATGCCGCAGCGCAACAGGGCATTTCCCGATACGTGATGGTGTCGTACCTGGGGGCCGGCCCCGGCCATGGCGTGCCGAAGGAGGACAGCTTCTTCGCCTACGCCGAGGCGAAGGCCGCGGCAGACGAATATCTTCGGTCAACGCAGCTCGACTGGACGATCCTTGGGCCGGGCGCGCTGACCAGCGATCCCGGTTCAGGGCTCATCGAGGTGGACCCGGCCGATCCTTCAAACGGGCGGCAAACATCCCGCGCAAACGTGGCCTTGGTAGCGGCCGCAGTGCTGGAACTCCCGGAAACGGTTCGCCGCACCATCGAATTCCGCGACGGCACTGTACCAGTTATCGAGGCCGTGACCGCGTCATAGCCAAGGAAGTCCTGGCCAAGGAAAAGGGCGCGTTGCCGGGATAGGTTGGTACGGTCGCCCCTTGGGTTTTTTGAGGGGTGCTGCCGCTACAACGTTTGGGGAAACCACAAATATGGACCAATTGGCGCTGATTGTTGGACTGCTGCTCGCGACGGTGCTGGCCGTTGGCCTGGGGGATCGCCTTCGGCTTCCGTATCCGGTGTTGATGCTCCTCCTGGGCGTCGCGATGACGTTCATTCCGGGCTTCCCCGACTTTGAGCTGGCGCCGGAATTGATCCTGCCCATTTTCCTTCCGCCCTTGCTATTCGCGACCGCACAGAAGAGCTCCTGGGCGGTTTTCCGGGTCCGCTGGCGGACGCTGCTGCTGATGGCAGTGGCGCTCGTGGTGGTCTCGACGGCGGTGGTCGCCGGGGCTGCGTGGCTCATGATTCCCAGCATCGGCATTCCAGCGGCCATAGCCCTCGGCGCCATGGTTTCACCGCCCGACCCCGTCGCCGTGGAATCAGTGGCGGGCAGGGTCCACATGCCGCGCAGGCTGATCACAGTGCTGCAGAGCGAGGGCTTGTTCAATGACGCCGCCGCTATCGTGATCTTCCAAGCTGCCGTTGGGGCGAGCGTTTCGAGCACGAAAGTGGGTGCCGACGTCGTGGCCCTTTTCGTGGAAGGTGCCGCCTTGGCGGTCATCGTGGGCATCGCGATGGGCTGGCTCACGCGGCTCATCACCATGCTGGTCACGTCGATGGTGGCGCGCAGCGCCGTGACGTTGGTGGTTCCCTTTGCCGCCTATATCCTCGCCGAGGAGCTCCACGCCTCGGGGGTGATCGCCGTCGTCGTCACTGCCCTTGAAACGCAGCGGCACGCGCGGCCCCAGGACGCTGCCGAGCGGGTCACCCGCACCGCCTTCTGGGACGTTGTGGAACTGCTCGCGACAGGCCTGGCATTTGGCCTGGTGGGTTTGGAAATCCACCATGTGATCGAAACAGAAGGCGAGGCCATCTTCGGGATGGTCGGCGTGGCGCTGGTGGTGTGCGTGCTGGTATTCGCCGTCCGCTTCGCCTGGTTGGGGTTGCTGGCGATCGGTGCGCGGAAACGGAAGAACGTGTTGCAGCCTACGTCCGCCAAGGAGGTCCTGATCCTCACGTGGTGCGGCATGCGCGGACTCGCTACCTTGGCCCTGGCGCTCGCTCTTCCGCTCACGATTGCCGACGGAAGTGAGTTCCCCGCCCGGCACGAGATTCTGGTGATCGCGTGCGCTGTGCTCCTGGCCACCTTGGTCTTGCCCGGACTGACACTTCCGTGGCTGATGCGCGTCCTCAAGGCGTCAGAAGACGGCTCCCACGAAAAGCACGCGGCGCGGCTGCTCGCGAAGCGGGCCCAGAACGCGGCCATTTCAGCCCTCAAGGAGCATGAGCTGATCAAGGAGCTTCCCGCCGACAAAGTGGCCATGGTCAAGGAAAAGATGAGCCACCTCCATGCCGAACTGATGGATGGAACGTTGAAAGGCGGCTCGGAGGCGGAAAATCGCAAGCGCGGCAGGGAATTGGCCATCGCGGTGCAGACCATTGCGCTTGATGCCGCACGCCAGGAGGTGGTCACCGCCCGTGGCGAACCCGGTATGGATCCCGAGGTGGCTGATCGGGTGCTCCGCCAACTCGATCTCCGGACGATGGCCATGCCGGACTAACCCCGCCTACCCCCGCCGCAATTGGAGGTCCAGCGAGTGCTTCTCCACGTAATCGAGAGCGTGCCGGACTGCCCCGATGCCGACGATCGCGTCGCCAAGGGGCGATGCCGCCAGCCTTGGGGGAGTGGCTGTGTAGGCGGCCAGCTTGCGGGCGGCCGGTTCCAGGAGGACCGACGCCGACTCCGCCACGGCGCCGCCGATCACCACGAGTTCCGGATTGAGCATGATCGCGAGCGTCGACACCACGCGGGCCAGCCGGTCCGAAAGCCGGTCGAGTATGTCCAAGGCCACGGCATCCCCGTCAGCGGCCGCCTTGAAGACGTGTTGCGCGGTGACTTCGCTGCGAACCGGAACGGCGGTGCGCAGCGCAGTCTTCGCGCCCTCGGCGAGTGCTTCCTCCGCCCAGAGCCTGGCTAATGCGGCGAGGCCTTCGGGGGAGCCGACGCCTTCCACCATGTCCAGGTAGGCCATTTCTCCGGCGGCTCCGCGGCTGCCGTGGAGGAGCCTGCCGGCCTCGACCAAGCCCGCACCGAAGCGCTCGCCGGCGAGGAGCACAGCCAGGTCCTGGACGCCGTTGCCGGCCCCTTTCCAGCATTCGCCCAGTGCCGCGAGGTTGGCGTCGTTCTCGAGCAGGACAGCCCAACCGTGCAGGTCGTGCAGTGCCGTCTTCAGTCCGACGTCGAACAGGCGCCAGAAGGGCTGGCTGTCCAGGATGTTTCCCGCACGGTCCACGGGGGCCGCCAGGCCGACGCTAACAGCGAGGACTTTGTCCGGCGCCACTCCGGCGGCCTCGAGGGCGAGGAGGGCGGTTTCACTGATGACCCGGATTCTTTCCGGCGCCTGAATGGCCCTGGCCCGGAAGGGTTTGCTCGCGCGCCCGGTCGTCTTTCCCCGGAGGTCGGCGACCACGACGGTGGTCTTGAGGACGCCGACGTCGATGCCCAGGACGCAGCCGACGCTCTCGTCGAGTTCGAATCGCCTCGCGGGCCGGCCCTTTTGGTAGGTGCCGAAGTCGCGTTGGTTTTCCAGTTCGCGGATCCAGCCCCGGGCCATGAGGTCTTCGCATACGGCGATGGTGGTTGCCCTGGTCAGTCCGGTGGCGTCCATGAGTTCCGTGACGGTCACCGCGTTGGACGAGCGGATCGTTTCGAGCACGGTGGCGGCGTTGACTCTCCGCAGCATTTGGGGCGTGGCGGTGATGGTTTCCGGCATCCCTTGACCTCCTGTCCGGTTCCGTCCCATAATACTTCAAGCAGTAAATTTAGAGTCTAAATAAAACTTGAACACCACTGAACCACTGATGCGCCCACACAGCAGTCACAGACGACACAGAAAAGGAATTCCTTTGTCCACCACCGCCACTCAGGCAACTTCCCTCGACTCCCAGCGATCCGAGCGCATGGCCGACCCGAACTGGTGGCGCCAAGCGGCTGTCTACCAGATCTACCCGCGCAGTTTTTCCGACGCGAACGGCGATGGACTGGGCGACATCAAAGGCATCACGGCGAAGGTTCCGTACCTCAAGTCCCTCGGCATTGACGCAGTGTGGCTGAGCCCGTTCTACCCCTCGGCTCTGGCCGACGGTGGCTACGACGTCGACGACTACCGCAACGTGGACCCGAAGCTCGGCACCCTGGCCGACTTCGACGAGATGGCTACCGCCCTCCATGCCGCCGGCATCAAGCTGATCGCGGACATCGTCCCCAACCACTCCTCGGACCAGCACGAATGGTTCAAGGAAGCCTTGGCGTCCCCGAAGGGCTCGGCCGCCCGTGAGCGCTACATCTTCCGCGACGGCCTGGGCAAGAACGGTGAACTGCCGCCCGCTGACTGGGACTCCGTGTTCGGGGGACCGGCCTGGGAGCGCATCACGGAACCGGACGGCACGCCCGGGCAGTGGTACATGCACATCTTCACCAAGGAGCAGCCGGACTTCAACTGGGACAACCCCGAGGTCCGCGAGGACTTCCTGAAGACCCTCCGCTTCTGGTCCGACCGCGGCGTTGACGGCTTCCGCATCGACGTCGCCCACGCGCTGACGAAGCACTTGCCGGAGGTCCTGCCTTCGAAGGCCGAACTGCCCAAGGAAGGCGAGAACTCCCTTGGCGCCCACCCGTTCTGGGACCGCGATGAGGTTCACGAGGTCTATGCCGAGTGGCGCAAGGTCTTCAACGAGTACAACCCGCCGCGCACCGCCGTCGCCGAAGCGTGGGTGCACGCGGACCGGCGCGCCCGCTACGCGAGCCCGGAAGGCCTTGGCCAGGCGTTCAACTTCGACCTCCTCAAGGCCGATTTCGACGCCGCGCAGTTCCGCACCATCATCACGAAGAACCTGGCGGAGGCTGCGGCTTCCGGTGCCTCGTCCACGTGGGTCTTCTCCAATCACGACGTCGTCCGCCACGCCACCCGCTACGGGCTGCCGCAGGGCGTCGGCGTGGAGGGTCACGGCCAGGACGGCAAGGCGTGGCTGCTCGACGGCGGCCTGGCCTCCGACGTCGACGCCGAACTCGGCTTGCGCCGCGCCCGCGCCGCTTCGCTTCTGATGTTCGCCCTCCCGGGCTCCGCCTACCTGTACCAGGGCGAAGAGCTTGGGCTGCAGGAAGTGGGCGACATCGTGGACAGCGAGCGCCAGGATCCGGCGTTCTTCCGTAACCCGGGTGTGGACATCGGACGTGACGGCTGCCGCGTGCCGCTTCCGTGGACGAGCGAAGGTTCCTCCTTCGGCTTCGGCGAGGGACATGCTCATTTGCCGCAGCCGGAATGGTTCGCCGGGTACTCCGTCGAGGCGGAGGAGAACGTTCCGGGGTCCACGCTGGAGCTGTACCGCAAGGCCTTGGGGCTGCGCAGTGAATTGCAGGCGTCCGAGGAACTTGAATGGATCCCGTCCAGCAACGCCTCGGTCCTGCATTTCGCTCGGCCCAACGGCTGGCAGTCGGTGACCAACTTCGGCAGCGAGCCCGTGGCACTTCCGGCCGGCACCGTCGTCGTGAGCAGCGGACCGCTCGACGGCGGCAAGCTCCCGGGGAACACCACGGCCTGGCTCGTCTAGCCCCTCCTCCATGCAACTCGGGGTCACTTACAGCCCATGATGTCCCTCGGGACGGGCCGTAAGTGACCCCGCGTTGCTTTGTGTTGTGAAAGAGTTTGAAAATGACTGCAAAGAGGTTGATTTACGGCTGCATGGGCTTGGGAGGCCCGTGGGACAGCCCCGACTATGGCAACGAAGAGATAGACCAGGCGGCGGCAGCGATCGAAGCGGCCATGGGCATCGGGATTACCCTGTTCGACCACGCCGACATCTACCGCGGCGGGAAATCGGAAGCCGTGTTCGGTGAGGTTTTGTCCCGGACATCTGGCCTGCGCGAAAAAATTGAGCTGCAGACCAAGTGTGGAATCCGCCTCGCCGAAGCCGGAAGGGACGGCTACTACGACCTCAGCAAGGACGCCATTCTGGACCGGGTCAACGGAAGCCTCAAACGGCTTCGTACAGACTACGTGGACGTCCTCCTGCTTCACCGGCCGGATCCGCTCATGGAGCCCGCCGAGGTGGCGGCCGCCGTCGGGCAGCTCATCACGGAAGGCAAGGTGCGGCAATTGGGCGTGTCCAACATGTCCGGCGCCCAGATCGCTTTCCTGCAGGAACACCTGGAGGTGCCGATTGTCGCCAACCAACTGGAAATGAGCCTGCACAGGCGCGCCTGGCTCGAGAGCACTGTCCTGGTCAACCACGACGACGCGCTTGGCTACAGCTTCCCGCACGGCACCGTGGAACATTGCGTGAGCAACGGGATTGAGCTGCAAGCCTATGGTTCGCTCGCCCAGGGCCGCTATACGGGCTCGACGGCGGATGGCGCCACAGCGGCCGACGCGGCGACCGCCGGGCTACTGACAGAGCTCGCGGATACCAAGGGAACCACGCCCGAAGCGGTCTTGCTGGGCTGGCTCATGAAGCATCCGGCACGGATTTCCCCGGTGGTGGGCAGTTCCAATCCGGCCAGGATCGCGGCGTGCGGGGACGCGGCTGCCGCAGCCAAGGCGATGACCCGCACCGAGTGGTACGCCCTGTGGGTGGCGGCGCGGGGGAACAGGCTCCCATAAACGTAACGCCAAAAGCCCGGGCTGCCCGCACAACGCGGGTCAGCCCGGGCTTTTCCGGCTCTTATGGCTGCAACAACACACAGTCTGTTATAGCGGTGCGACAACCGAATACGCGGACGAGTCACCTTGGATGGACTGGCTCGGCTTGCCGTCCACGCCCACGGGAATGTCCCCGGCGATGGTCACGCGGTTGAGCTTGCGCGGCTGGCCGTCGTAGTTGTCCGGAGCGTAGTGCTGGGTGATCCGGTTGTCGAAGAGGACCAGTTGGTTCGGCTCCCAGTTCACCCGCACAACGTTCTCGGGCCGGGTTACGTAGGCCTGAAGCAAGCGGATGATGTCCTTTGACTCAGTGTTGGACAGACCCACGATCCGGAGGCGCTGCGCGAATCCCCCAATAAACAATCCGCGCTCGCCGGTCAGGGGGTGGACCCGCACCACGGGGTGCGCGGTTTCGAACTTGAGGCGGGTGAACTCCTTGCGCCGCTCCTCCGCGTTTTCGTGCTCAAGGTTCTTCGGTACGGAGTAGTCGTAATCGTTGGTGTGGATGGCCCACAGCGTGTCGGCGAAGTTGCGCAGTTCGTCCGGCAGGTCCTGGTACGCCCCGGCCGAGCTCGCGATCAAGGTTTCGCCGCCATACGCGGGAAGGTCGATGCTGCGCAGGGTGGACGCCTGGGGAGGGTTCACCACGAACGTGACATCGGTGTGCCAATTGTTGGCCGAGCCGTTTTCGCTGTCCACCGGAAGGACGTTCGCTTCGCCTTCCACGGATGCCACAGTGGGATGCGCGGTGGTGAGCGGTCCAAAGTGGCTGGCGAACTTCAATTGCGCCTCGTCGCTCAGGATGTTGGCCTCACGGAACACCAGGGCTTTGTGCTCGTTGAGGGCCGCCCTGATCTGCGCGACGGTTTCGGCGGAGAGGTCGCCGCTGAGGTCGAGGCCCCGGATTTCGGCGCCGATGCGGGAACCGAGTTTGGCGAATTCGAGTTTGGTTTCGGTAGCGATTGACATGGTTTCTTCCTTACTTTGTGGGTTCTGGTGGTGCGGGTATCAGGAGGAAGCGGCCCCGACGGCGGTCCGCCACCGGGAGAAGTGCCGTTCCAAGGCGACGAGCAGGAAGTTCACGGCAAGGCCCAGCAAGGACACCGTGAGGATTCCCGCGTACATGTCCGGGATGAGGAAGCTGCTCTGGGCGTTCACGATCAAATAGCCGAGCCCGGCCTTGGCGCCGACCATTTCTGCGGCAATGAGCACCAGGATGGAGGCGGTGCCCGCCATGCGGATGCCCGTGAAGATCGTGGGAACAGCCGAGGGCAGGATGACCTTCTGGAAGAGCCGGAAGCTGTTCAAGCCAAGCGACTTCGCAGCCCGGATGAGCAGGGGATCCACCGTCTTCACCCCGGCGATCGTGTTGAGCAGCACGGGGAAGAACGCGGCGTAGGCCACAATGCTGATCTTGGATTCCTCTCCGATCCCCAGAAGCAGCGTGAAAACCGGGAGCAGGGCGAGCGCGGCGGTGTTGCGGAACAGTTCCAGCAGCGGATTGAGGATGGCATTGAGCCGCGGGTACCAGGCGATCAGCAAGCCGAGGGAAATGCCTGCCACGAGGGCTGCACCGAATCCGGTTACGGAGCGCGTGAGGCTCGCTGCCAAGTGTCCTTGGATGGTTCCGGATTCATAGAGCTTGCCCCACGCGGCGAGGACGTCGTGCAGCGGCGGCAGGAAGACCCTCGTGGAGGAGTCCGCGAGGTACGTCGGACCGAGCTCCCACAGGGCAAGGAACGCGAGGATCCCGGCCACCTTCCACACGCCTGAACCGAGGCGGGCGGCGACGGCCCGCAGGAAGGTGGCGGCCGCCGTCGCACGCTTGCTTGTCGTCTTGGACGGACTGTGGCTCCCGACGGCGGGAGGCTGGCTTGGCGCGGTGGCCGCGGCGGCCTGGCGGGTGAGTGTGGTGCTCATCAGGCTGCGCTCCTTTCATGGTTTGAGGGGTTGGTGGTCGGTGTTTCGTCGGGAGCGGTTCCGTCGGGCAGGATCTTTCGGTGGCCGGCATCCTGGGCCACGCGGACCTCATCGTGGAGCAAAGTCCAGACCTTGTGGCGTTGCTCGACGAAGGCGGGATGCGAGCGGATGTCCTCGTCGCCGACGCGGTCCGGAATATCCACGTCCACGATTTCCTTGAGCCGGCCTGGGCGTGCACTCAGGACGGCGACGCGCTGCCCCAGGTACACGGCCTCGTCGATCCCGTGGGTGATGAACACGATCGTCTTGCCGGTCGCCCGCCAAATGCGCAGGAGTTCGTCCTGGAGCTGTTCGCGGGTCTGGGCGTCCAAGGCGGCGAAAGGCTCATCCATGAGCAGCACGTCGGGCTCATAAGCGAGGCTACGGGCGATGGCCACGCGCTGCTTCATGCCGCCCGAGAGCTCGTGCGGGAAGCGGTCCTCGAAGCCGGCCAGACCCACCAACGCGAGGTATTCGCTAGCCTTGGCGGCGCGCTCGCGGCGAGTGAGCTTGCGGCCATCCGGGCCTTTGCCTTCGAGGCCGATGGAGACGTTGGCGGAGGCAGTCCGCCACGGGAACAGCGCATACTGCTGGAAAACCACGGCTCGGTCCTTCCCGGGTCCCGTCACCGGCCGGCCGTCCACCAATACCTCGCCGGAGGTGGGCGTGGTCAGACCGGCCAGGAGGTCCAGCAAGGTGGTCTTGCCGGAACCGCTTGGCCCCACCAGGGTGAGGAATTCGCCGTCGCGCACGTCCAGGCTGAGTGCGTCGAGGGCGGTCAGGATGGTTGCTTCTTTCGCGCCGCCTTTGAGGCCTTTCGGTCCCTTTCCGGCGCGGACCGTGAATTGCTTGCTGACGTTCTGGAGGCTGATTTTGGCGGTCATCACGATCCCTTGCTCGCGGTGCTGGGGGTGGAAGTGCTGAAAGCGCCGGTCGCGAGCTCGTTGAACTTGTTCGTGTAGTACTTCGACGGCGTCAGATCGCCCTTGACGATTCCGGCGGTCTTGAGCCAGGTCGCCCAGCGGCTGAAGTCCTCGTCCTTGATCACGCCGTTGTCCGGCACGCCCGGGCTCTTCCAGTACTGCAGGTTGGCGGTGCTTTCGTTGCGTCCGCGGGCGTCGATGATCTTCTTGAACCGGGCGATCACTTCATCACGGGGCGTATCGGTTTCCCATTTGATCGCCTTCGCAACAGCTGTGGTGAAGATCCTGGCGGTGTTCGGATTCTTGGCGATGAAGTCGTTGCGGAGCACGATCTGCCCGCCGGCGAAGGTGCCGAACAGTTCATAGTCATTGAAGAGCGAACGGAGGCCGCCCGCGGCGATCGCATGATCCTGCAGGACCCCGCCGAGGGACGCGACGTCCACTTGGCCGCGGCGCAGCGCTTCTTCGGTGTCGTTGGGCGGAACAACTACCAATTGGACCTGCTTGATCTCATCCTGGCTGAGCCCGTTCTTCGTCAGGTAGGTGTTGATGACCGCTTCGGAGTGGGCGCCAAGGGTATTGACCGCGATCTTCTTGCCGATGAGGTCACGCGGTGCCTTGATGGGGCTGTCGGCCTTGACGTAGAAGCCGTTGAAGGTCTTCTGGTCTTCGCCGTAGTAGTTCACGACGGCGGTGACGGGAGCGCCGGCTTCCTCCAGTTTCACCACGGCTCCGGCGAATGCTCCGCCGAAGTCGGTCTGGTTGGTGGCCGCAGACTGGATGTCCTGGGGGCCGCTGGTGGTGTTGCCCACCCAGTCAAGCTTGATGTCGCCCAGGTAGCCGAGGTCTTGGGCGAGCTCGGCGAGGCCCACGTTGTTGGCCGAGCCCTGGTAGCGGAGTACCTTGACTTCCGGCTGGCCGTTCGCCGTGCCGCCGGGCTGGTCTCCTGCCTGGGCCGAGCCGCCGCAACCGGTCACCGTCAGCGCAAGTACGACGGCGGCCGCGACGCTTAGCAGGGGCAGTTGCAGTTTCATGGGGAGCTACTTTCTGGGGAATGGATTTCGTTGGTCCGAACCCGGCCGGAAAGCCGGTGGGAACGATGTAATCGCATCTCCAGAAGCGATGGAAAGCCCGGCGGTAACGCTCGGAAACGGCGGGAAACCGGGGGAAATCGGGCGCAATTCCGGGAAATTCAAAGACACCGGGGGACACAATGTCCCCCGGTGTCGTTCTATTGAGATTCGTGAACCTCGCAGCCCTTTAACGCCGCTTTGATGGTCCTTTTTGCACGTGTGCCTTGCGGTTTGGCCGCACGGCTGGGTTAATACTTGATCGGCTCCGACCGGCCGCTGGCCAAGGACCGCGTGGCCGCTTCGGCGATGGCCTGCGCCTTGAGTCCGTCTTCAAGCGACGGCGTGATCGGGGTGCCCTTCTCGAGCGCGTCCACGAAAGCGGCGAGTGCTGCTGCGTACGTGGGCTTGACCCGCTCGAACCAGCCAGGGTGGAGGCCGTCGTCCGTCACGGTGCCGGCACCGTAACGCGACACATTGCCGTTGCGGTGCCGCCGCGCTTCCGCCATGCCCTTGGAACCGAGCACCTCGATGCGCTCGTCGTAGCCGTAGCCCGTGCGGCGGGTGCAGTCGATCTGGACCAGGGCGCCGCCCGGCAGGCGAAGGCTGACCACGGACGTGTCGACGTCACCGTAGTCGGCCAGCCGCGGCTCGGCCATCGTAGATCCAGTCGCAAAGACCTCCACGGGATCCACGCCGGCAATCCAACGCGCGAGGTCAAAGAAATGGACCGCCTGGTCGCGCATCTGCCCGCCCGAAACGGCAATGTACTCGAGCGGAGGCATCGCAGGTCCACGGCTCGAAAGCTGGATGAGTTCCACGCTGCCGATTTCGCCCGAATCAACGATCCGTTTCAGTTCGGCGTAGTCGCGGTCGAAGCGGCGGTTGAAATCCACCATGGCCCGCGTCGAGCGCTGCGCGGCGTATTCGGCGGTTTCCTTCGCGTGGGCAAGATCGAGGTCGATCGGCTTCTCGCACAACACCGCGATCCCCGCATCCGCCGCCCGCCGCACATGTTCCGCGTGGGTGTCCGTCGAGGAGGCCACGAACACCGCGTCCACCGTCCCGGCGTCGAACACCTCATCCAAGCTATGAGCGACGGCGGCACCGAACGATCCGGCGACCGTCGCCGCCCGCTGCGGGTCGACCTCGTACACGAGCGCGAAGTCCACGTCCGGATTCGCGGCGAGGTTGGCGGCGTGCACGGAACCGATGAATCCGGCGCCGATCAGGGCGAAGCGTTGCATGGTCAGACCTCCTGGCTGATGGCGCCGGACGGGACGGTCCAGGCTCCGTTGTTGGCGTGTGATGCGGCGACGGCTTCGACGAACTGCACGCCGAGGAGCCCATCGATGCCGGTGGGGAAGGACAATTCGCGGACAGTGCTCTCGCGGCCGTCGCGGCGCGCGGCGAGTTCGTCCGCGAGGTCGAGGTAGAAATTCGCGAAAGCTTCCAGGAAGCCTTCGGGGTGGCCCAGTCCCACCCGGGTGAGGCGGGCGGCGTCGTCGGAGAGCGTGCTGAGGCCATGCGTGAGGATGGTGGTGGAGCCATCCAGGTCCTGTACGGACAAGTGGTGCGGGTCCTCGTGTTGCCATTCGAGGCTCCCGGCATCGCCGAAGATCCGGATGCGCAGGCCGTGGTTGTGCCCGGTGGCCGCCATGCTCGCCCAAATCCGGCCGGGGACGCCGCCGTCGAACCGCAAAGATATTGTCGCGTTGTCGAACACCTGGCGGCCGGGAACGAACGTATGGAGCTGGCCGGCGAGTTCCTCGGCCTCCAGGCCCGTGATGTAGCGGGCGAGGTGGTAGGCGTGCGTGCCGAGGTCGGCCACCACGCTGGGGAAACCGGCGATGTCCGGATTCGTGCGCCAGGAGGCTTGCTTGTGCCCGGTCAGTTCCAAAGGCGTGGCGGCCCAGCCCGAGGCGTGCTCGACGTCGACGAATGTGATGCGCCCCAGCGCGCCGTCGCGGATCATGCGGGCAGCCTCGCGAACCATCGGGTAGGCGGAGTAGCAATGCGGGACGGCGAGGATCGTATTGTTCTCCGCGGCGATCCGCACGAGTTCCGCGGCGCTTGCGGAGTCACCCGTGAGCGGCTTCTCGCACACCACGGCGATGCCCTTTTCCAGGAAGGCCTTTGCGATAGGGAAGTGGCTATCGTTCGGCGTGGCAACCACCACGACGTCGATGCCGTCCGGGCGTTCAGCCTCGGCTTCTGCCATTTCCTCATAGCCGGCGTAGCTCCGCCCGGGCGCAATCCCGAGGCTCCCTGCTATCCGTGCCGACTGTCCGGCGTCGCGGCCGAACACCCCCGCTTCCAGGGAATACCGGTCATCCAGGCGCAGGCCGAAGCGGTGGGTCTTCCCGATGTCCGCGCCCTGCCCGCCTCCTACCATTCCGGCGCGAAGGCGCGGTCCTTCTAGCTCGATCACGGTGACTCCTTTGTTGTGTGCGGCTGTGCTCCGCAGCCGTGCCTTGCTGCTGTTGCATGCGGCAATGCGTGGCGCATGAGGCTGATTTGGACAAATTTAGACCGTTCCATATTGCGTCAGTAATTCGGGGAGCGCAAGCCCTACACTTGGATTCGACCTAAGGAGACGAAATGCCCGAGCCTGACGCCGGCGCGCGATCGCCGCGGCAGCCGACCATCCGCGACGTCGCCGAGCGCGCCGGAGTGTCCAAATCGCTGGTGTCCCTCGTACTCCGCGACGCTCCACACGTAAGCGACGCCCGCCGGATGGTGGTGCTCGAAGCCATCGCCGAACTCGGGTACAAGCCAAACGCCCACGCACGCGGGCTCTCGAGGACCAAGAGCGACACCATCGGCGTCCTGCTCAATGACCTCCGCAACCCTTGGTTCGTGGACGTCCTGGAAGCCCTCACTGCGACCCTGCACGCCTCGGGCTTGTCACCGGTCCTCGCAGACAGTTACACCGACCAGCGCGTCGGGCGGCGTTCAGTGGAGGCCATGCTCCAACAAGGCATCGACGGGCTGGTCGTCGTCGGAACGACGCCCGAATTCGATGCCATCCAAGCGGCGGCCGAAGTGATCCCGGTGGTCCTCGCGGGGACACGGGATCCGAAACTTCCCAACGTGGACATCGTGGTGAATGACGATGCTGCGGGTGCCCGCGAAGCGACGCAACACCTCATTGACCTTGGGCACACCTACATTGCCCACTTGAGCGGACCCGGAGAAATCGGCCAATTGCGCCTCGCCGGTTTCCGCGAGGCCATGATCGACGCCGGACTCGATCCGGAGGAATTCACCGAGACCGGCGGCATGAGCGAAGAGAGCGGCTATGCTGCCTCACGCCGCCTCCTGACCCGGAAGAAGAGGCCCACCGCAATCTTCGCGTTCAACGACATCGCCGCGATCGGGGCACTTTCAGCAGCCGCAGATCAAGGCCTCCATGTGCCTTCGGATCTCTCCGTGGTGGGTTACGACAACACATACCTCTCCCGGATCCGCCACCTCTCGCTGACCTCCGTGGACAATGGCAACTTCGCTATCGGCGTCCAGGCCGGACGGTTCCTCGCCGAGCGGCTTGAGGCGCCGGTCCAGCTCCAGCGGATCCACCTCGTCCCGGCCACCCTCGAAGTGCGCGGATCCACCGCGGCCCCGCCGGCCGGTAAATGACCACTCGCAGGCACCGGGCGCCCGGGTCCCTGTCACATTTGATTTGTTCGTAGTGAAACTCACACCTGCGCCCGATTCTTCGCGTTCCCGGCGGCAGGGCGGATACGGTATATACATGACGTCTAGCACCGCCGCCGAGTCCATTCGGTCCACCCGTAACATTCCTGCCGATATCGCCCGTTCCTGGCTCCTCGTAAACGCCATGAAAACGGAGCTTTTCGACCAGTCAGCCATCTCGCGCGCGGACGCAATCATCCTCGACATCGAGGACGCCGTCGACCCCTCCCAGAAGGACACCGCCCGGGAGAACGTCATCAACTGGTTGTCCGGCGGCGGCCAGGCATGGGTCCGCATCAACGACGCCACGAGCCCGTTCTGGGCCGATGACCTTGCCGGCCTCCGCGGCACCCCCGGCCTGCTCGGCGTCATGCTGGCCAAGACCGAGTCCGCGGACCAGGTGACGGAGTCCTTCCACCGCATGGACGGCAAGACCCCCGTGATCGCCCTCGTGGAATCCGCCCTCGGCATCGAGGAAGCCAACCACATCGCCCGTGCCCAAGGCGCCTTCCGCCTCGCTTTCGGTTCCGGTGACTTCCGCCGCGACACCGGCATGGCCGCAACCCCCGAAGCCATGGCCTACCCGCGGGCCAAGCTCGTCGTCGCGAGCCGCGTAGGCAACCTGCCGGGCCCCATCGACGGCCCGACCGTCGGCACCAACCACCCGATCTTGCGGGAGCAAACCGGCATCACCGTGACCATGGGCATGACCGGCAAGCTCTGCCTGGCCATCGACCAGACCACGGTCATCAACGAAGTCATCAGCCCCACGCCGTCGGACGTCGCCTGGGCAACCGACTTCATGAGCGACTTCGAAGCGAACGGCCGCGTCATCCGCGACGGTTCGGACCTCCCGCGCCTTGGCCGCGCGGAGAAGATCATGAAGCTCGCCGTCGCCTTCGGCGTCCAGCCCTCCCTGTAGTTCCTTTCGCTGCCGGTTTCGGGCGGACGCTCATGCCTGATGTGCACGAGCGTCCGCCCATACCGGGCTTGTGGCCTAAACTTGGCTGGTGCTGAACGAATTCTGGGCCACCGCTTCCACTACCTACAAGACGCTGGTTTTCAGCGCGATGGGGCTTATCGCCGTCGGGATTATCCTGACGATTGTCGGTAACACCTCGCACAACCAGGGGCTCGCTGACGCATCGCTCGCGGTCATCGGGCTTGGGCTGATCTTGCACGTGGTGGGCATGGTGGTTCGTGGGCAACAAATCCGCAAAGGCCTGAAAAAGTAGCGGAGGTGGCAGTGGCCGGACATGCGGTGGTGATTGCCGGGGCCGGTCCTGTGGGCCTCACGCTCGCGGGCGAACTGGCCTTGGCGGGTGTTGACGCCTTCGTTGTCGAGCGGCGTCCCAACCAGGATCTTGCCGGTTCACGAGCCGGTGGCCTGCACTCGCGCACCATCGAAGCCTTCGAACAGCGCGGAATCGCCGATCGCTTCCTTGCCGAGGGACAAACCGCCCAAGTGGCTGGCTTCGCCGGGGTCAAGCTGGACATCAGCGAATTTCCCACCCGGCACAACTACGGGCTCGGGTTGTGGCAGAAACACATTGAGCGCATCCTGGCCGAGTGGACCCGTGAGTTGGGAGTCAAGGTCCATTACGGCGTGGAAGTGCTCGGCTTCAGCCAGGACAAGTCCGGAGTCGACGTCGAACTTTCCACCGGGCAGTCGGTGCGTGCGCAATACCTTGTGGGGTGCGACGGCGGTCGGAGCCTCGTGCGCAAAACGGCCGGAATCGATTTTCCCGGCTGGGATCCGACCACCAGCAGCCTGATCGCCGAAGTCGAGATGACGGAGGAACCGGAGTTCGGCGTCCACCGCGGGCCCTTTGGCATCTATTCCTTCGGTAAGCGCGAGTACCGGATCCGCGACGGCGAAGTGGAGTACGCCGATGGCGGACCCGTGGGCGTCATGGTCACCGAGGAACATGCCCAACACAAGAACGAACCCACCCTGAGCGACCTCAGCAACGCACTTATCGCGGCCTGCGGCACGGACTACGGCGCCCACAATCCCAGCTATATCTCGAGGTTCACGGACACCACCCGGCAAGCGGACACGTACAGGAACGGCCGCGTCCTTCTCGCCGGTGATGCGGCGCATGTCCATGCTCCCGACGGCGGGCAGGGACTCAACATCGGTGTACAGGACGCCATGAACCTGGGATGGAAACTTGGCCGGGTCGTCAATGAATCCTCACCCGAGAGCCTTCTGGACAGCTACCATGCCGAGCGCCATCCCATTGCTGCCCGCCTCCTGCGAAACACCATGGCGCAAGTAGCGCTCCGCCGCCCCGACGACCGCATCAAAGCCGTGGGCGACGTGATCGCCGAACTCCTCGGTATGGAAGAGCCGCGCAAGAAGTTCGCTGCCATGATGTCCGGACTCGACGTCCACTACGGCCCGGAGGAGGGGCATCCCTTGCTCGGCCGTCGCATGCCGGATCTTGAGGTCACCACTGCCGAAGGGCCCGTCCGGGTTTTCACCCTCCTGCACCGCGCACGGCCGGTACTGCTCAACTTTGGTGAGCCCGGCTGGTTCATGTTCGACGCCGTCGACATCACCGCCTGGGCGGACCAGGTTGAACTGATCGACGTTGAATATGTGGGTGCATGGGATCTCCCCGTGCTCGGAGAGGTCGATGCCCCGACCGCCGTCCTGGTCAGGCCCGACGGATACGTCGCGTGGGTCGGGAACGGCACCACCGAGGGCCTCGCCGAGGCACTCACCACCTGGTTCGGCCCGCCTGCGCGGTAACGGCCTGCCCGTGCCGTAAGCCCGCCCGCGCAGTAACGGGCCAACCGGCCCGATAGGGTTGGAACATGACTATTAACCCGGATTTGCAGGGCCGCAGCTACCCTGCCGCAGAGGTGTATGACGTCGGCCGCGAGAAGATCCGGGAATTCGCCCGGGCCGTGAAGGCCACGCACCCGGCCCATTTCGACGTCGAGGCCGCCCAAGCCCTCGGCCACAGGGACCTCGTCGCTCCGCCGACCTTCGCCATCATCGTCGCCCAGCGTGCCGATGCCCGGCTGATCGAAGACCCCGACTCCGGAATCGATTTCAGCCGCGTAGTCCACGCCGACCAGCGCTTCACCCACCACCGGGCGATCGTCGCCGGCGACCAGCTGCGGGCCGAACTGCACGTCGACGGCGTCCGCGCCATGGGTGGCGGGGCGATGATCACCACGCGTTCGGAAATCACCGATGCCGACGGCGGTCCGGTCGTCACCACCATCTCGTCCATCCTGGTCCGCGGAGAGGGGCAGTAACCATGGCTTTGAAATTTGAAGAACTCGCGGTCGGCCAGGAGATCGGCAGCAGGAGCATCGACGTCACCCGCCAGGACCTCGTCAAGTACGCAGGCGCGTCCGGCGACTTCAACCCCATCCACTGGAACGAATCCTTCGCGACGTCGGTGGAGCTCCCGGGAGTCATCGCCCACGGCATGTTCACGATGGGTTCCGCCGTGCAGCTGGTGAGCGACTGGGCAGGCGACCCTGCCGCCGTCGTCGACTACCAAACGCGGTTCACCAAACCGGTGCTGGTCACGGACACCACCGGAACGAGCGAGCCGGGCGCCGTGATCGAAGTCGCCGGAGTGGTTGGCGCGCTCGACGTCGATGCCCGCACCGCGCGCATCGACCTGACCGTCACCTTCGGCGGCCAGAAAGTCCTGATGAAGTCCCAGGCCGTTGTGAAGCTCGCTTGAGCGAGCTGAAAGAATCGGTATCAGGCGCCACCGCGACAGACTTGTCGCGGTGGCGCCTGATGCAGTCGGTGGGGGCGGTGGATCCCGGCTAGGCTGGTTGGGTGATCCAGACAATGCTTTCCGACCTGACCACCTCCGCAGTTGGCGGCCCTGCCGGCGCTTTCGTGGAGGCGCGCAGCGAAGCGGAAATCATCGACGCCGTCCGTTCGGCAGACGCGGCAGGGGAGCGCCTGCTCATCGTCGGCGGGGGATCCAACCTCCTGGTTTCCGACGACGGGTACCCGGGCACGGTGCTCAAAATCGCTTCCGAGGGGTTCGAAGTGAATTCCGAGGACAGCTGCGGCGGCGTCTCCGTGGTGGTCCAGGCCGGGCACAACTGGGACTCGCTCGTGGAGCATTCCGTGTTGCACGCTTGGTCCGGGCTGGAGGCCCTTTCCGGCATCCCGGGCGCGACAGGTGCCACCCCGGTACAGAATGTAGGGGCGTATGGCGCGGATGTTTCACAGACCATCGCGGCTGTGCGCACGTGGGACCGGGAACGGAACGCGGTCCAGACGTTCACGAACTCCGAGCTCAAGTTCAGCTACCGGGACTCGATCCTCAAGCAGACCACGGTGGACGGTTCACCGCGGTACGTCGTGTTGACGGTTGAATTCCAACTGCCCCTCGGGCGGATGAGCGCCCCCATCCGCTACGCGGAGCTTGCGAAGGTCCTGGGAGTCGAAGCCGGCAAGCGTGCCTATTCCAACGACGTGCGCCGCGAGGTGCTCCGCCTCCGCGCCTCCAAGGGAATGGTGCTGGATCCGGCCGACCGGGATACATATTCCACCGGTTCCTTCTTCACCAATCCGATCATTCCGGCTTCGGCTTCAGAATCGCTTCCCGACTCCGCTCCGCGTTATCCGGCCGGCAGCGATGGCCTGGTGAAGCTTTCGGCGGCCTGGTTGATCGATCAAGCCGGGTTCGGGAAGGGCTTCGGCCTGGATCCTGCGAGCGTTTCGGGCGGCCGGGCGTCACTGTCCACCAAGCACACCTTGGCCATCACCAACAGGGGTGGGGCGTCGGCTTCGGACTTGGTGGCCATCGCGCGCGAGGTGCGCCGGGGCGTCGTCGAGCGCTTTGGAATTGAACTGCACCCCGAACCGCTGCTGATCGGCGTCGCGCTGTAAGGGCTTCCAGTCAGGAAGCGCTCAGTGTTTTCCGATGTGCAGGACTTTGTTGAGGAGCAAGTAAGTCAGCCCGCAACTGGCCGCTCCCAGGAGGAAGATCTGGCTGAACGCGACGCTCTGCGGGGAGGGGCCGCCGGGGGACATCCAACCGGCGGTCGCGAAGCCGACCACGCCGAGGAGCATCACGACGGCGGCGAGCAGGAAGCTGCGCACCTGGTCGGCCGCGCTGGCTTGGAAACCCGATTCCGAGTCGTCGAATTCCCGATCGCCCGAAGGCTGGCACGCGGCTGCCAGACCGAGGAAGACAGCCGCGGCACCAGTTGCGATGAGACCGATTTGCTGCACGGTTTCCATGGAGGGCGACAACCGCACTCCCGCACCAACGGCTATGGCCAAGCCGCAGACAAGCCCGACGGCGGCAGCGCACCAACCGGCGGCCGCTAACCGACGGCTGAGCGGCCGGAGTAACGGACCCAACTCACCGAACAGCATGGCCTCAGCCTAAAAGGGCCCGCTGGAAGGCCGCTGGGAGTGCCATGGGAGTTGCTCAGGTACCTGAATCGAGGACTGAAGCTGTCCGCCAGCCAGCCTATGATGAGCGCATGGCAGCTTTGGCGAAGGTCCGTGTCACCCCGAAGGTCGTTGGAAGGCTCCGTCTCGCCAGCCAAGGGCTGCTCGGCGGATTCTCCAGCGTGGAAGACTGCGTGTCCAGGATGGGCGCCATGCAGGCCCAGGACCTCGCCTCGGCATTTTGGGCAGTGGGGCAGCGGGTTCCCGGTTCGGGGCTCTCAGATGTCCTGGAATCACTGGAGAACGGCACAGTGGTGCGTTCATGGCCGATGCGCGGCACGCTGCACCTTGTTCTCCCCCGGAACCTCCGCTGGATCCTCGCCATCACCACCGATCGCATCATGCGCTCGGCTGCGACGCGCCACCGGGACCTCGGCATCACGGAAGCCGACATCGGGGCGTGCAGTGACCTCGCCTTGGAACGAGTCTCCGGCAGTCCCGGCGCCACTCGCGAGGAGCTTTTCAAGATTTTCGAATCCGCGGGCCAGGCAACCGCCGCCCAGCGAGGCATCCACTTGCTGTGGATTCTTTGCCAGAACGCCTGGCTGGTGCAGGGACCGCCTGCGGGTGCGGGCGGCAAGGCGCTTGGGCAGCAGCTGTTCGTGGCCTTCGATGAGTGGATTCCGGAATCCCGGGCGCTGGACCGCGAGGAGGGGATCGCCGAGTTCCTGCTCACGTACCTGCGCAGCCACGGTCCGGCTACGCTTTCCGACTTCGCCTGGTGGACCGGGATCCCCAAGACCGAGGTCAAGGCCGCCCACGAGGCGATCCGGGCCGAACTTGTCGAGCTCGTCGTCAGCGACGTGTCCTATTGGCTCACGCCCGAAACCGCCGCATTGCTCGACGACGGCGTTCCCGGCGCGCGCACCGTCCTCGCCTTGCCGGGATTCGATGAATTCCTGCTCGGGTACACGGACCGGAGCCTCGTCCTGCCGCCCGGGCATTTCGAGAAGGTGGTCCCGGGTGGCAACGGCGTTTTCAAACGGATGATCGTGTCCGGCGGGGAAATAGTCGGTACGTGGGCGCGGACCGGAAACGGCCGCAGCGCCGGCGTTGAAGCTGAGCCTTTCGTGGCGGACGGGTTAAGCCCGGCAGCGCGGCGTTCCTTCGAAATCCAGGCAGCGAAATACCTGCGGTTCATGGAACGGTGAATGGAACCCTGAGCAGGCCCCCGCCATTTAAAGCCATCAGCCCGTTAACGCCCTCGTTAACGCCAACGGCCCGCCGCCTCGTTGAAGGCAGCGGGCCGATGTAGGTGCGGTTCCGACTACAGCGTGCCGGTGGCGATCTTCAGCATGCGGCGCAGCGGTTCGGCCGCACCCCAGAGGAGCTGGTCGCCCACGGTGAAGGCGCTGATGTACTCAGGTCCCATCTCAAGCTTGCGGATGCGGCCGACCGGGATGTCCAGGGTTCCGGATGCGGCGACCGGGGTGAGGTCCGCCATGGACGCTTCCTTGGTGTTGGGAACCACCTTGGCCCATTCGTTGTCCGTGTCCAGGAGCTTCTCGATATCGGCCACGGACAAGTCTTCGCGCAACTTGAGCGTCAGGGCCTGGGAGTGGGAACGCATGGCGCCGATGCGGACGCAGAGGCCGTCCATGGCGATGTGGTCCTTGCCTTCGGTGCCCTTGCCGGTGCCGAGGATCTTGTTGGTTTCCACCCCGGCCTTCCACTCTTCCTTGGACTGGCCGTTGCCGAGGTCGGCGTCGATCCAGGGGATCAAGGACCCTGCGAGGGGCACGCCGAACTGGGTGGCGTCAACGCCGGTGCGCTGGGCGGCCAGGACTTTCCGGTCGATTTCCAAGATGGCCGAAGCGGGATCCTCAAGTTCGCTGCTGACCTCGTTGTTGAGGGTCCCGAACTGGTTGAGCAGCTCCCGCATGTGGCGGGCGCCACCGCCGGACGCGGCCTGGTAGGTCATGGAAGTGCCCCACTCCACCAGGTTGTTCTTGAAGAGGCCGCCGAGTCCCATCAGCATGCACGAGACCGTACAGTTGCCGCCGATGTAGTCCTTCACTCCGGAGGACAGGCCTTCGTCGATGACGTCGCGGTTGATGGGGTCCAGGACGATGATGGAATCGTCGTTCATGCGCAGGGTGGACGCGGCATCGATCCAGAGGCCGTCCCAGCCCCGACTGCGGAGTTCGCCGTGGACCTGCTTGGTGTAGTCGCCGCCCTGGGCGGTGACAATAATCGGCAGCTTGGCAAGCGTCTCAATATCGAACGCATTCTCGAGCTTGCCTGTGCTGCCCTCTGCTGTACCAGCGAGGGTGGGCGCGGCACCTCCCGCGTTCGAGGTGGAGAAAAATACCGGGTTGATGGTGGCGAAGTCTCCCTCTTCCTGCATGCGGTGCATCAGGACGGAACCGACCATGCCACGCCAACCGACCAGTCCAACGGACGGATTAGCTGCTGTAGTCATTTGAACAGTCTAAACTTTCGGGACGCCGGACCGCTGTCGGTTACGTCACCAACCCGGGCGGCACCCGGTTAGCGGAGCAGCGGTACTATTTTCCGGCGTCGGGCTCTTCCAGCATCGCCGCTTTGCGGGCGCGCAAGGCGTAGAACGCTCCGAACGTGAAGACCTGGGTGACCACCACCAGCACGATGATCCCCACGATCTTGTTGCCGCCGAGGATCATGGTCAGGCCGATGATCGCGGACAACAAGGCGAAAAGCGGCAGCAGCATGTAGCCCAGCACGAACAGCGTCTCGGGTTTCTTCAGCATCCTCAGTCTTCCGTCCGGCGCCACGTGGCGATCCGGTAGTTGGTGCCGTTGCTGGACGTCAGCCAGCCCTCAGCGGGTTGAGTAGCCTCCAGGCTCCAGGCCGCGCCGAAGTCCGGGGCGAAAGTGTCGCCGTCGGAATCGGTATCGATCACCGTAACCACGGCGACGTTCGCGATGTCCATCGACTGCCGGTAGATCTCGCCGCCGCCGATGATCCAGACGTTCCGGTTGCCGGGGGCGAACTGGGACTCCAAAAGGGCGGCATCAAGGGAAGAGACCACGACGGCGCCACTTGCCTCGGGCGTGTCCGCCCAGTTCTCCTGCCGGGTCACCACGATGTTGGTCCGGCCGGGCAATGGGCGGAACTTTTCCGGGAACGATTCCCACGTCTTGCGTCCCATGATGACGGGGTGGCCCTTTGTCAGGGAGCTGAAGTGCTTCAAGTCTTCGGGGACGTGCCACGGCATGGTGCCGTCCTTGCCGATCACTCCGCGGGCCGTTTGCGCCCACACCAAGCCGATGCCGGCCGCCAGCTCAACCGGCTCCGCGGCGGTTTCCTGCGCTGGGTTTTCCTGGGTGCTCATACTGCCACCGGCGCCTTGATCGAGGGGTGGTGCCGGTAGCCGACCACTTCGAAGTCCTCGAAGGTGTAGTCGAAGATCGAGTCCGGCTTGCGGGTGAAGTGAAGCTGCGGATACTCATACGGTTCGCGGGAGAGCTGCTCCGTGACCTGCTCGACGTGGTTGTCGTACACGTGGACGTCGCCGCCGGTCCAGACAAAGTCGCCGGGTTCGAGCCCGAGCTGCTGGGCCACCATGCACGTCAGCAGCGCATAGGAAGCGATATTGAAGGGGACGCCGAGGAACATGTCCGCCGAGCGCTGGTACAACTGGCAGGACAGCTTGCCGTCCGCCACGTAGAACTGGAAGAACGCATGGCAGGGTGGGAGGGCCATGTCCTTGATCTCGGACACGTTCCACGCCGAGACGATGTGGCGGCGGGAATCCGGGTTGGTCGCCAGTCCCTTCATGAGCTCGGAGATCTGGTCGATGTGGCCGCCGTCGGGGGTCGGCCAGCTACGCCACTGGACGCCGTAGACCGGGCCGAGTTCGCCGTCGGAGTCTGCCCACTCGTCCCAAATGGTGACGCCCTGCTCCTGGAGCCACTTCACGTTCGACTCGCCGCGAAGGAACCACAGGAGCTCCAGCGCGATCGACTTGAAATGAACCCGCTTGGTGGTGATCAGCGGAAATCCCTGGCCGAGATCGAAGCGGATCTGGCGGCCGAAGACGCTTCGCGTGCCCGTGCCTGTGCGGTCCGACTTGTGCGTTCCGCCGGCCATGACGTCGCGCAGGAGGTCTTCATAGGGGGTTGGGATACTCACGCAACAAGCTTACTTGAGCACGCCTTAGTCATCGAAAGCTTTGATTTGCTCCACGGCCACCACGCGCTGGCTGTTGGCCTCGGCCACATGGCACACGATCATCTCGCCCGTGGCCAAGTACGGATCCTGCGTAGGCAATGCCCCGGCGAGTTCCGGTCCCATGTGCTCGGCGAGTGCCTTCAACATCGTGGGAAGGACGGGCCGGTGGGTGCACACGACCGCTGAGCGCTGCTTATCGAACAAACCCTCGACGACGGCGGCGGCCTTCTTGGGGCTGCGCTGGTGGCTGTGCTCGGTGAGGGCCTCCACGAGCTTGACCTTGGCGCCGAAGGACCTCGCATAGGGGGCGATGGTCGATACGCAGCGGGTCCACGGGCTGCTGATGACACGGTCCGGACGCCACACTCCCAGGAGCCGTTCCACGGAGACGGCCTGGCGCAGTCCGGTCACTGCCAACGGACGGCTGCCTTCCGCCTTCGTCCACGAGGACCGGGGCTTGGCCTTGGCGTGCCGTACAAGGATCAAGGGCCAGGTTTCCAGCTCCCCGTTCAGATGCGCCTTTTCCAGTGCTTCGAGGGGAGCGAGGTCGGTGGGGTTGCTCAGGAATCGCGCCGCTTTGTCCGGCGCGGCCCACAAGTAGGCGTCCACTTCATCGCCGTCGGGCTTGATGGTGGAACCGTTGACCTGCATGGCCCAGTAATGGACTACCTTCAAACCTGCCGCCACATGGTAATGCGTTGGGGGCAAGGGAATCCCCAAGGGCGCCTCGAGCCCGATCTCTTCCCGGATCTCGCGGGAGGCACACTCCGGAATGGTCTCTCCGGGGTCAAGCTTTCCCTTGGGCCAGGACCAATCGTCGTACTTGGGCCGATGGATCAGCAGGACCTCAAGGGAACCCCTCGTGACGCGCCAAGGAAGGGCGCCTGCCGCCGTGACGGCGATTGGTTCCCCCGGATGGTCCGTCTGGTCGGCAACGGGCGTATCGCTGTTCAACTTTGTCGCTGCCTACCGCCGGGCGACTGCGCGTTGGCGGGACCTGGATGCAAGCAGCCAGGACTGGATGTCCAGCAGGGGTTCGCCGTCCTCAGCGAGGTGGTAGCGGGTCCAATTGCCCTCGTTGTCCAAGTGCCAGCTCGCCGTACCGGGGTCCAGGTAGCGGTCCAACAGCTCCAGGACTTCCGCGGTGTCTTCGCGGCTGGCGAGCTGGACCAAGGCCTCGACCCTGCGGTCGAGGTTGCGGTGCATCATGTCCGCCGAACCGATATAGACAACGGGTTCGTTGCCGTTGGCAAACGCGAAGACGCGCGAGTGCTCGAGGAAGCGGCCCAGGATGGAGCGGACGGTGATGTTCTCGCTCAATCCCGGCACTCCCGGACGGAGGGAACAGATGCCACGGACGATCACATCGACCTTCACGCCGGCCTGGGAGGCACGGTAGAGGGCATCGATGATGGCCTCGTCCACCATGGAATTGACCTTGATCTGTACCCTGGCCGGGATACCGGCGCGGGCATTGCGGATCTCGGTTTCGATCCTCTCGATCAGTCCGGAGCGTACTGAACGCGGGGCAACGAGGAGCCGCTTGAAGGTGGACTTGGGGGCGTAGCCGGACAGCTGGTTGAAGAGCTTGGACAGGTCCTCGCCTACTTGCTCGTTCGAGGTCAGCAAGCCGAGGTCCTCGTAGTATCGAGCAGTGCGCGGGTGGTAGTTGCCCGTACCGATGTGGCAGTAGCGGCGGAGCCCGTCGACTTCCTGGCGGACCACCAAGGAAAGCTTGCAGTGGGTCTTGAGTCCCACGATGCCGTAAACCACGTGGACGCCGGCCTGCTCGAGCTTGCGGGCCCAGGAAATGTTGGCCTGCTCATCGAAGCGGGCCTTGATTTCCACGAGGGCCAGGACCTGCTTGCCGGCCTCGGCGGCGTCGATCAAGGCATCCACAATGGGGGAGTCGCCGGAGGTGCGGTACAGGGTCTGCTTGATCGCCTGGACCTTGGGATCGGAGGCCGCCTGCTCAAGGAACGCCTGGACCGAGGTCGAGAAGGAGTCGTACGGGTGGTGCAGCAGGATGTCGCGCCGCCGCATGGCCGCGAAGACGTTGGCCGCCTTGGAGGTCTCGGACTCGTTCAAGTACCGGGACGTGTGCGGAACGTGCTTCGGGTAGTGCAGGTCCGCGCGGTCGATCCCGCCGATGACCGACAAGCCACGGAGGTCCAGCGGTGCCGGAACCGAGTAGACCTCGGATTCCTCGACGCCGAGTTCCCGCACCAGGAGGGCCCGGATGTTCGGGTTGATGTCCGTGGTGACCTCGAGGCGGACGGGCGGGCCGAAACGCCGGCGCAGCAGTTCCTTCTCGAGCGCCTGCAGGAGGTTCTCGGCGTCGTCCTCTTCAACCTCGACGTCTTCGTTGCGGGTAACCCGGAACGAGTGGTGCTCCATGACTTCCATGCCGGGGAACAGCTTGTCCAAGTGGACCGCAATGACTTCTTCGAGGGCGATGAAGCGGGCCACACGGCCCGGGACGGCACCGGCGCGCGCTCCGTCGATGGAGATGAGCCGGGGCAGCTGGTCCGGAACCTTGACGCGGGCGAACAGTTCCTTGTCGCTCACCGGGTTCCGGACGATGACGGCCAAGTTCAAGGACAGGCCGGAAATGTAGGGGAACGGGTGGGCCGGATCAACCGCGAGCGGGGTGAGGATCGGGAAGACCTTCTCGCCGAACATGACGCTCAAGCGGTGCTGCGCTTCGTCGTCGAGCTCGTCCCAACGCATCAAGTGGATGTGCTCGTAAGCCAGGGCCGGGCGGATCTGCTCGGCGAACACGCGGGCGTGGCGCTCCTGCAGCTTGTGGGCGGCCTCACCAATCTGTTCCAGGACTTCGACCGGGCTCAGGCCGGCGGGGGAGGGCACCGCGAGTCCGGTGGCGATGCGGCGCTTCAAGCCCGCGACGCGCACCATGAAGAACTCATCCAGGTTGGAGGCGAAAATCGACAGGAAGTTGACCCGTTCCAGCAGGAAAAGGTCCGGATCCTCGGCGAGCTCAAGGACGCGAGCGTTGAAGGCGAGCCAGCTCAGTTCACGGTCCAGGAAACGGTCCGGACTGATATCGCCTTCCGGGACCAAGGACGGCGCAAATTCCGGAATGTCGATGCGGTCCTGCGTAGCCCGCGCAGCCGGGACTTCGGATGACCCGAAGCGGGGAGGCAAGGTTGCGCCCTTGACCTCGGTTTTTGCGGTTCCGACCGGGTCCGGATTCATCGGGCTCTCCTTCGTTCAGAGCAGGTGTTCTTCAACCCTACAAGGATTCCACGTGCCGGAATCCCAGATGTCGCAAGCTTTCAGGTTCGCCCTTGTCTGCGGTTACTTTTGGGTTAATGGCCCGTACATGACGTCCACGTCCCAGCGTACGAATCCGAGCTTCTGGTAGAGGGCAACCGCAGCCGTGTTGTCGGCGTCCACGTACAGCATCACCGAATGCAGGTCGTGGCCCTGCAAGTACCTGATTCCCGCTACAGTGAGTGCCTTGCCAAGGCCCATGCCCTGGGCGGCGGGAGTCACGCCGACCACGTAGACCTCGCCGATGGCCGGATGGGGCCCTTGCTTCGGGTGCACCTTTGTCCAGTGGAAGCCGAGCAACTCACCCTCGCGGTCCACTGCCAACAGGAATCCCGCGGGATCGAACCAGTCCTCCTCCATCCGCGCGTCCAGGTCCGCGCGCGTGAGCGAACCCTGTTCCGGGTGGTGCGAGAAGGCGGCCTTGTTCGCCGCGAGCCAGGCGGCCTCGTCCTGTCCCGGCACGAAGGCGCGCAGGGAGACTCCGTCCGGCAGCCCGACGTCGGGCAGTTCCGCGGTTGAGGACATGAGCCGCATCTTCCAAAGCTCGCGCACCGGACCGTAGCCGTAACGGTCAGCGAGGTCGGCTGCGGCCTCATGGTTGCCGTGCGACCACGCGGTGAGCCCCTCGAAGCCGCGCTCGTCCCGGAGCGAGTCCAGCAGCCTCCCGGAGACGCCCTGGTTCCGGTAGGTCGGGTGGACCGCCATTTCCACCACCCCGGTTCCGTCTTCGGCCTCAACGACGACGGCGATCCCCGCCAGGTCCTGTCCGCTCACCGGATCGGACTGCTCGTCCGGCGCATAAAGGGCCAGCGACGTCAGCGAGTGGTCGCCGGCATCGGCTCCGCGCAACATGACCAGGGTCTGTTCGGACAGCGGCGGGTTGCCGTCCGACTCTTCCGCAGCGGCCGCGAGGGTTTTGATGTCCCTCAGCAGCTCGCCGTCCGGGGCGCCTTTGACGATGAGGACGGGCCAGTTCTCCGGGTGTGCAGGGCTCATGCTGCAAGGCTATACGTCCGGCGCCGGTTTGGCGGGATGGATTTTGCGGGCGTCGCATGGGCCGTGTAAGGTCTATAACTCGTCCGGCTTGCGAAAGCGGGATGCGAGGGGGATCCACCAGAGGGGTGGCCTCGATACGTTCGACCCGTATGTCCTCCACTCAGCTCGGCAGGAAGCTGCCGTCTATTGAACATGAAAGCAGGCCCGGACTCAGCGAGTCCGGGCCTGCTTCTCTGTTTGAGGGGCTACGCCTCGGAGAGTTCATCCTCCGGCAGCCGGACGAGGGTCAGCCGGTAACCCACGTTGCGGACCGTGCTGATGAGGTTTTCGTGGTCCGGGCCAAGCTTCGCGCGCAGGCGCCGGACGTGCACGTCCACCGTGCGGGTGCCGCCGTAGTAGTCGTACCCCCACACCTCGGTCAGGAGCTGTTGGCGGGTGAAGACCCTCCCCGGATGCTGGGCGAGGTACTTCAGGAGCTCGAACTCCTTGAAGGTCAGGTTCAGTGCCTGCCCGTTGACCCTCGCCGTATAGCTTGTCTCGTCGATCACGACGCCGGCCGCCCGGATTTCGCTCGTTGGCTCCTCTTCGCCGGGGACGGCGCGCGCCATGGCCAGCCGGATGCGGGCTTCCACTTCCGCCGGTCCGGCGGAATCGAGGACGATGTCATCCACCGACCACGCCGAGGAAACGGCGGCCATGCCGCCTTCGGTCAGGATCAGGATGATCGGGGCGCTCAGACCCGTGGCTTTCAGGAGTTGGGTTAGCGAACGCGCGCCCACCAGGTCCTTGCGCGCATCGAGGAAGACGACGTCGGTGGGATCCGTCTCCAGTAAAGCCGTGGGCTCCGCCGGAAGGATGTGAACGCGATGGTTCAAGAGTTCAAGCGCAGGCAGGATATCTACCGACGAGCCGGTGCTGTTCGTCAGGAGCAGGATGTGCGACATAGTTCCTCCAAGGGCGGTCGGCGCATCATCGGGCGTCTGAACCGGGTTTCCACCGGCCGGTAGCTGCTCGTATCCGGCGTGGCCCCGTTGTAACGGAAACCGTGCTTTTAGAAGCGCTGTTGACAACCGAGTATACCTAACAGCCCTTTCCACGTCAGGGATTAGTGACACCTTCAGTTCCCTTTTGCGACATATTTGAGCCACATAGGGCAGGATTGGCAAGAGCCCAAAGGCATGTTGATGTTGGAACGAAAAGTCAGGGACACTGTGAAGTCTTGGAGCATCGGGGTCGTCGGCCTCGTGGCGCTCGCGGTCATCGTGGCCGGTACGTACGGTCCGCCTGCAGTAATGGTGGTCATCGGTGTCCTCGCCGCTGCCGCCGTCGGCGTGGGGTGGCCCCACTTCCTGGCCGTCCCGGCGAAGAAGACGCTCGCGGCGGTCATCGGCTTGAGCGGGGCGGCCTCCGCCGTCGCTGCCGCCTTCGTCCCGCCGCCCGGATTCCTTGACGCGACTCCGGCCTTCATCGGCGCCGGGGTCGTGGCTGTATTCGTGGTCCAGTTGATCCGGGGTACGGGCCAGGCCCAAAGGCTCGAGTCGACCCTTGGAAGCTGCGCCGGCGTGCTCTTGAGCTGCCTTGGTGCGGGCTGGATTGCCGGGGCGCGGTTCAACGGCATCAAGGAAATGGTGCTGGTGGCGGGCCTCAGCGCCGCTGTTGCCTTGCTCGCGGGACTTCTCCGCTGGCCGGACCGGGTGGTGGCGCCCTTGGGCATCGTCGCGGCAGGATTGGTGGCGCCACTCGCGGGTCTTGTCTTTTCCGACATTTCCATCGTGCCGGCCATCGTCGTCGGCGTGGTGGTCGGTTCCGTCCTGGTCAGTTTCCGGCGGATGGTCACGTTGCGGCTCGGCCGGCTCAATTTCGCCGCGGTCCTGGGCATGGGCGTCGCTCCCGTGTGGGCGGTGGGCGCTTTGTCCTACTTCATCGACAAACTACTCATCTACTAGCGGTTAGGATGGCATCATGTCCGTTCTTGCATATGAAATCTTCTTCCTTGTCCTCCTGACCATCGCCGGCCTCTCGATGGCGTGGTTCGCCGGCTTTGTTGTATACCGTCTTTTCCGGGGCCAGAAGTAGCGCCGAGGCACCCTTCGTTCCCGTCCCGCCCCTTGGTCCACTGAGGTAAATGCCGTGCCCATCGAAATTCCCACCGACCTGACCCCCGAACTGGTACCGCTTTCCTGGCTCATTGGTGAGTGGGAAGGCCGGGGACGGCTTGGGACCGGCGAGGAAGACTCGGACCATTTCATCCAGCACGTCTCCTTTACCCACCATGGCCTGCCCTACCTGGAGTACCGCGCGGAAAGCTGGCTCAGCGACGAGCACGGCACCAAGTTGCGGCCCTTGACGGTGGAAACCGGCTTTTGGGCCTTGGAACGCAAAATGCTCGACGCCGACGGCGGTCCCGGCCTCACGCCGGCAGAGATCGTCCCAGTGATGAAGACCGCCGACGACGTCGAAGCCCTCCGCAATGCGGAAGGCGGATTCGATATCTCGGTGTCCATCGCGCATCCCGGTGGCATCAGCGAGCTCTATTACGGGCAGATCAAGGGCCCGCAAATCCAGATGAGCACCGACATGGTGATGCGCGGTGGCCACTCCAAGGAATACACTGCCGCCACACGCATCTTCGGCCTCGTAGACGGCAATCTATTGTGGCGCTGGGATGTGTCCACACCGGGTAAGTCGCTCGAGGCCCATGCTTCGGCTTTTCTGAACAGGGTCTCGTAGGGGTACGCAACGCCAAGCCTCGCTGATCGCCCGGTTTCGCAGCTCGAACCGAGGGAGCAGCAAGTGAACGAAGCAACAAAACCTGCCAGCTACGACGACCTCAAAGCCGTGTTCTTCAACGGCACGCTCAAGCCGTCCCCGCAAGTGAGCAATACGGACGGCGTCATCGCCATCAGCCGGCGGATCATGGAAAAACAAGGCGTCAGCACGCGCCTCATCCGGACCGTGGACCACGATATTGCGGCCGGGGTGTATCCGGACATGCGCGAACATGGTTGGGCCTCGGACGAGTGGCCGGAACTGTATCCGGCGGTCCAGGAAGCCGATATCGTGGTAGTGGCCGGGCCCATCTGGCTGGGTGACAATTCTTCCCAGACCAAGAAACTCATCGAGCGGCTCTACGCCCATTCCGGGCAACTCAACAGCAAGGGCCAGTGGGCTTTCTACCCGAAGGTGGGTGGCTGCCTGATCACCGGTAACGAAGACGGAATCAAGCATTGCGCCATGAACGTTCTGTACAGCTTGCAGCATGTGGGCTTCACCATCCCGCCCCAGGCCGATGCGGGCTGGATCGGACCGGTCGGCCCCGGCCCGAGCTACCTCGATGAAGGTTCCGGCGGCCCGGAGAGCGACTTCACCAACCGGAATGCCACCTTCATGACCTGGAACCTGCTGCACTTCGCCCGGATGCTCAAGGACGCCGGAGGCATTCCCGCTTACGGCAACCTTCCGGATGAATGGAAAGCCGGTACCCGCTTCGATTTCGAAAACCCGGAATACCGCTGAGCCCCAAGGACTTCTACTACATATGACTTACACGAGCCCACTATTGTCGCGCCCTGGAGCCGTCGAAGGCGGCGGCGAGGATTCCGGCGTCGCGGCCCACTACGGGGAGCCCCTCCGTGAGCAGCGCGCACTCGCTGCCGGTACCGCCGTCGTCGACCTTTCCTACCGGGGTGTGGTGACGGTTACCGGACCGGACCGCCTCAGTTGGCTCAACACTCTGTCCTCCCAGCAAGTCACCAACCTCCAACCGGGCACCTCGAGCGAACTGTTGCTCCTCACCATCCAAGGGCGCATCGAATTCGACGCCCGTGTTGTGGACGACGGCGAGACGACGTGGTTGCTCGTGGAGGCGGCTGAGGCGGCGCCTCTGGCCGAGTGGCTCACCAAGATGAAGTTCATGCTGCGGGTCGATGTGGCGGATGTTTCGGCGGATTGGGCCGTCGTCGGATCCACCAAGGCGGTTGACGCTTGGTCCGGCCGCCTCGTGTGGGAGGACCCATGGCCGCATATCGGCGCCGGGGGATACTCGTACAGCGTGGTCGAAGAAGACTCGCACCCGGGCCTCGAACGGCCGTGGTTCGAGTACCTTATTCCGGCCGCCGAGCTTGAGTCCGCCGTTGACGGGATGGCCCTCGCCGGATCGATGGCAGCAGACGCGCTCCGCATTGCCGCATGGCGGCCGCGCTTTGGAGCGGAAACGGACGAGAAGACCATCCCGCACGAGCTCGATCTCCTGCGGACCTCGGTGCATCTCGCCAAAGGCTGCTACAAAGGACAGGAAACCATCGCCCGCGTCCACAACCTGGGACACCCGCCCCGCCGGCTCGTCTTCCTCCAACTGGATGGATCGCAGCACACGCTTCCTGCGGCCGGAAGTGCCGTATTTGCCGGGGAACGCAAGGTGGGTACCCTGACATCTGTGGCCCAGCACTTCGAAATGGGGCCGGTGGGACTGGCGCTCATCAAGCGGTCTGTCGACCCCGGTGAAGTGCTGACCGTCCTGGACGGCGACGAACCCTATCCCGCTGCCCAGGAAGTAATCGTTGCGCCCGACGCCGGACAGGTCGTGGGGCGCCAGACCGGATTCCTGAAGGGACCCCACCGATGAGCGAGAACAACGGCGCCGATGCCGAGACCATGAGCGAGGACGACGAAGCCGTTGCCCTGGCGCACACCCTGTTCGACGCCGCCCGGGAAGGTAATTCCGAACTCCTTCGCAGCTACCTGAATGCCGGCGCGCCTGCCCGAATGACCAACGCCGCCGGGGATTCGCTCCTGATGCTGGCCGCGTATCACGGCCACGCGGAAACCGTTCAGCTACTGCTCCACCACGGTGCCGATGCGAACGCGGCCAACGACCGGGGCCAGACGCCGTTGGCCGGAGCCGTCTTCAAGGGCTACAGCGAGGTGGCCCGGGTCCTGATCGACGCCGGCGCGGATCCCGACGCCGGCAGCCCCACAGCGCGCGAGGCAGCCAGGATGTTTGCCCGTACGGACATTCTCGAACTGCTCGGATAGGCTTCCGGGCTCCGTTTCGACGGTTCCCCGCGCGCTAGGTGTTCGTAAGCGTCGAGTGTGCAGGGAATCGTCGAATCGAGCCGACTTGTCGCCGATTATTCCATGTGGAATAGTTGAGGTGGAATAATTCGGATGGAGGAGTGATGGCGAAAGTTTCGTTGACCCCACTCGGGGTCGCCGCGCTCGCCCTCCTCGTCGAAGCTCCTATGCATCCCTACGAGATGTACCAGCTCCTGATGGCACGGCAGGAAGACCGATTGGTCAAAGTCCGGCCGGGAACGCTATACCACGCAGTGGGAAGGCTGGAAGAGGCAGGCTTGGTGGAAGCCGCGGGAATCGACCGGGCAGGCAACCGGCCCGAGCGCACTACCTACCGGATCACGGGCACTGGCCGCGAGGCCTTGACCGAGCGACTCCAGGGCATGCTCGCGGAACCCGTGAACGAATACCCCAGCTTCCCGCACGCGATTGCCGAGGCACACAACCTGCCATCCGGCGTCGTGGTTGAACTCCTCGACCAGCGCGTGGCGAGCCTCGAGCAGCAACTTGACTTCCTGCACCGCGGTGAGGAGTCGGTCGTCGAGCGGGGCATTGAACGCAGGTTTTGGCTCGACGTCAAGTACCAGCAATCCATGCTGCGGACCGAAATTGCTTGGATCCGCGGCTTCCAGGACGAGCTCCGCAGAGGGCAGCTCCCATGGTAACCAGCCATCCGGCTCCCCATCCCGCAAGAAAACAGTCAAAGGAATCCCATGGAAAACGTCACTAAACCGTGGCCCGCACTATGGTCCCTCGTGGTCGGGTTCTTCATGATCCTGATCGACACCACCATCGTCTCCGTGGCCAACCCGCGGATCATGGAGGGCCTGCACACTGACATCAACGCCGTCATTTGGGTGACGAGCGCCTACCTCCTCGCCTATGCTGTGCCCCTCCTGATCACCGGGCGGCTTGGCGACCGATTCGGACCGAAAAACCTTTACCTGATCGGCTTGGTCGTCTTCACCCTCGCGTCATTGTGGTGCGGGCTTTCGGGCGACATCGCCACGTTGATCACCGCCCGTGTGATCCAGGGCATCGGTGCAGCCATGATGACGCCGCAGACAATGGCCGTCATCACCCGTATCTTCCCGCCGGACCGTCGTGGCGCTGCCATGGGCCTTTGGGGAGCCACCGCGGGCATGGCGATCCTGGTGGGACCGATCCTTGGCGGAGTCCTGGTTGACGGCTTCGGCTGGCAGTGGATCTTCTTCATCAACGTACCCATCGGCATCGTCGGATTCATCCTGGTCACCCGGCTCGTGCCGAAGCTGACTACGCACAGCCACAAGTTCGACGTCTTGGGCGTGCTCTTGTCAGCCGCCGGGATGTTCCTGCTGGTGTTCGGCATCCAAGAGGGCCAAAGCTACAAGTGGGGGACCGTGGCCGGGCCCATCTCTGTGTGGGGCTTGATCATCGCGGGCCTCGTTGTCCTCGCCCTGTTTGTCGTGTGGCAGTGGGTGTTGGAGCGCCGGGGCGGCGAGCCCTTGTTGCCCTTGGGTTTGTTCAAGGACCGCAACTTCTCGCTGGGCAACGCCACCATCATGTCGGTCGGCTTCACGATCACCGCCTTCCCGTTGCCCACCATCTTCTACTACCAAGTAGTCCGGGGCCTGACGCCCACTCAGTCTGCGTTGCTCATGATTCCGATGGCCGTGATTTCCGGCGGCCTGGCACCGGTCGTCGGACGCTTGATCGACCGGATCAATCCGCGCTGGTTTGCCGCCTTCGGGCTTGTCTGCTTGTCCGGCGCACTGTTCTGGACCGGTGCCCTCCTGAAGCCGGACACTGCCATCTGGATGTTCCTCTTGCCGAGTGCCCTCCAAGGCGTGGCGAACGGCTTCATTTGGGGCCCGGTCTCCAACGCCACCACGCGTAACCTCCCGCCGCGCCAAGCTGGAGCCGGTTCCGGCGTCTTCAATACGACGCGCCAGATCGGTGCCGTGCTGGGATCGGCCGCGATTGCCGCGCTGATCCAGGCCCGGCTCGCGGTGGAGCTGCCCGCGGCGCCTCCCGGTGCATCGCCGGCCGGCGAGAGCGGCTTCACCGGTGCCTTGCCTCCGTTCCTGCACGAGGGCTTCTCGACGGCGATGAGCCAGTCCGTATTGCTGCCAGCCTTCGCGATCCTGGTGGGTGCGGCCGTGGCGCTGTTCTACGCCAAGCCCAAGGTCGTTCAGGGTTGGGGTGCAGCGCCTTCCAAGGAAGAGGCGCGTTCGGGTGAAGGCGAGCCCGAGGCCGTATCGCGCGACGGCGGCCAGCGGAACCGCTGATTTCCGCGAAAGTGCCGGCAGCTGCCCCCTAAAGGGGGTGGCTGCCGGTACTTTTGCGTCCTGGCCGCTTTAGCTGAGCAGCACGGAAGTCTGGATGCCGCCGTCGACGAATCCGAGGTGGCGGGCGAGCGCGAGCGATCCCCGGTTGTCCAGCGCTGTCCGCCATTGAAGGGTGAGCCCGGAGGCCAGCGCTTCGTGGGCGGCAATCGAGGCTGCCAGGGTTCCCAGCCCTTGCCGGCGGAGGTCTGGCGGCACCAGGACGCCCATGTCCGCGAGGATCCCTTGCCATTCGGCGTAGGCCGCGCATGCCACCGGCTGGCTTTCCGAATCGTTGCCGTCCATCACGGTGAAATGGTGGTCCATCCGCGTGAGGTGGACTTCGTTGACATCGTCCGGAGGGCACTTGCTTTCGAGTTCGAGCGCTTCGGGATGGCCGTGGGACACCGTGACTTCTCCTCCGGGCTGGAAGAGCGGCAGGTCGTCGGCAAAGAGCAGCGCGGACGTCCCGAGTCCGTGGCCTCCGTGGTCCCGGCTGAGCCTCAAGAGCGCTGAGTGTTCACTCAGCTCATCGTCTGAGAGGTCGACGGCGGCCGTCACCGCCCACGCTGGTGCCACCAATGCGGAGCGGCCGAAGAGCCGGACGAACGTGATGGACTCGGCGGCGTCGTCCTCCCGCACAAGCCGCTCTCCAGTGCGTGCGGCGAGCGATCCGCTGACGAAACTGAAGGCTTCGTCGTCGAATCCAAGATGACGGGCCCAGGCCAACAGCACAATTTCGGCTGATCCCGGTTCAAGTTCCATGCATCGAGTCTATTCAGTGCGGCAAAAGAAGGAGCAAGCAGGCACATCGCGTGCTTGCCTGCTCCTTAAAGGGCGCTTGGGACGGCGGTGAAGCCGGCCCAAGCGAGCGGCGCCGGCTTAGCCGAACAGGACGGCGGCTTCGTCGTAGCGGTGCTGCGGGACGGTCTTGAGCTTGCCGAGGGCGGCGTCGAATTCGACGTGCTCGATGTCGGTGCCTTTGAGGGCCACCATGGTTCCCCAGCGTCCTTCGACCACGGAGTCGATGGCCGCCATGCCAAGGCGCGTGGCCAGGACCCGGTCGAAGGCCGAGGGGACGCCGCCGCGTTGGATGTGGCCCAGGATCGTGGCGCGGGTTTCGATTCCGGTACGCGCCTCGATCTCGGGGGCGAGTTGGTCGGCGATGCCGCCGAGGCGGGGACGGCCGAAGGTGTCCAGGCCGCGTTCGGAGTGCGGTGCTTCCATGTGGTCCGGCACGAAGCCTTCGGCCACGACCACGAGGGGTGCGCGGCCGCGGTCGTGGGCTTCCTGGACCCACTTGGAGATCTGCTCGATGCTGACCTTTTGTTCCGGGATCAGGATTGCGTGGGCGCCTGAAGCCATCCCGGCATGCAGTGCGATCCAGCCGACGTGGCGGCCCATGACTTCCGCGATCATGCAACGGTGGTGTGATTCGCCGGTGGTGCGCAGCCGGTCGATGGCCTCTGTGGCGATCTGCACGGCGGTGTCGAACCCGAAGGTGTAGTCGGTGGCGTCGAGGTCGTTGTCCACGGTCTTGGGCACGCCGACGATCTTCAGGCCAGCGTCGGTGAGCCGCTTCGCCGCGGCAAGGGTCCCTTCGCCACCGATGGCGATGATGGCGTCGATGCCGAGCCGTTCCATGTGGGCCTTGATGACGTCCGGGCCACCGCCGTTTTCGAACGGGTTAGTGCGGGACGTACCCAAGATGGTGCCGCCCTGCTTGGCGATGCCGCGGACCATGGTACGGGGGATGGGAATGACGTCGCCCTGCACGACTCCACGCCAACCGTCGCGGAAACCGACGAATTCCTGGCCGTGGATCGCGATGCCTTTGAGTACGGCACCGCGGATGACGGCGTTCAGTCCGGGGCAGTCGCCACCGCTGGTAAGGATTCCAATTTTCATGAGGGCTCAAATCCTGGCTAGGAGGTATACGTGCAGAGCGCCACGCTGAGCTCACAACGATTGTAGGCGGCAATGTGGGGTAGGACACAAACCATGACTGCCGCTGGCGATGAGAGTCCGGAAACGCAATTGAAATATCACCGGGTCCCTGGCCCTGCCCAGCGCGCGTTAAAAAACCGGCGCCCCACCAAGGAAGTGGGGCGCCGGTGGGCCTTCACGGCGTGCTGAATACTGCCGCTTGGTCGAGCGCTATTTGCCACGCGAACGCTGGTTCAGGAACGATTCCAAGGCGATGGTGCCGTTCTGGTTGGGGAGCAGCAGCCAGGCGACCACGTAAATTCCAATGGCTGGTCCCGGCAAGAGGCAGAAGATGAGGTAGCCAATGCGGACGTACGCCACGTCAATGTTGAATTTGGCGGCGATACCCCCGCAGACGCCTCCAAGCCAACGCTGCGGACCGCGCGTCAGGCCCATGCTCCGTACGATGCTGAAGAACTTGTTCATGGCTAGAGCCTTCCCTGTTGTGGCTGCTTTGTCACGTGCGGTGCGATGTCAGTGGGCGGAATCACCGGACGAAGAGATCGCCCTGGACTTCCGGGAGCGGGCCGAGATCAAGCCTCCGATGACAAGTGCGGCGCCGGCCCCGATCATGAGTCCGATCAGCACGTAGTTTCCGTCGAGGATCACCAGTCCCAGGTTGGAAATGATGTTCAGGATCGCGAGGGCCACGATGATCAGCCCCCAGACCACAGTCCCTACCCGCACCCGCGATGCCGTCGGTACATGCCCTGTCTCGAACGACGACACATGTCCTGCGTCGAACGACGACGTGGATTCGTGCGTGCTCATCTCAGTTTCCTTCCTGGACGGTGACGTTGCTGAAGGTGCCGTCGAGCTTGATGACCAGCTTCGCTCCGGGTTTGTCCGTGTTGAAGCTGTTGAGCGTGCCGCCGCTGCTTTGGGTGATGGCGCCACCGTCCTGCTTGAGGTTCGCGAAGGTCATGTCGGCCTGCAGCTCCACGGGCACGTTCGCTGGGATGACGAGCTTGATGTTGCTGGCGGTCACGTCCATCGGAACTACGACGTCGGAGGCCAGCGGAGCGGACAGGTTCAGCTTCGTCAGGTCAACAGTCCCGTCACCCGCCGTGATGTTGTATCCCTTGCTGGCGTCGTCGATGCTGACAGGGTTCCATTGGGCGTTCCGTAACTGGAAGTGCTGCCCTGCGTTGGAAGCGACGTTGAACACTGCCCCGATCACCAGGGCCACGACGGCCAGGAAACCGAGAAGTCCCGAGGTCCGGCCGCGAAGCCCGGCAACCAGGATGCCAAGGCCGAGGACCCCGGCGCCGACAGCCCAGGCCACAGCGTCAGTGGCGCCTCCGAGGTGGATGGTGTTGCCGGCGTCGAGCAGCTTGACTGTGCCGCCGGCCAGCAAGGCCGCACCTAGCGAGACGGCAACGATCGCCGCCCCGGGGCCCTGCCGCCTCGGCCGCGGGGGCTGGGCAGGCTGGCCACCTGCAGGGTGGAAGCCGGACGGGTTGAAGGGACCCGAAGGTGTCGAGGGGCCGTCAGTTCCGTAGGCTCCTGACCCATACGGGTTCGCGCTGTAGGCGCTTGGGTAGCCAGTGCCCGACGGCGGTACCGCACCGAAACTTTGCGTCGCGCCGTCGTACGGGCTGCTTGGAGTGGTAGTGCCCGTTGCCGTGCCGGCGGCACCTGCGGCCGTTGCATAGTGTGGTGTTCCCATGGTTTGCCTTCCGTTGCGGCTTCGGTGGCCGGTCTTATTGCGCTGGACGAGGAAGTAGATCAGGTAAGCGGCGCCACCCACCCAGAACAGCGTCCAGAAGAGGCCGGGAAGGCCGTTCCAACCCCATCCCCAGAAGCCGTGGCCAAGGCCTGGCAGTCCGATTATGGTGGTGATCAGCGCTCCGGTCATGCCGGCGGACCAGCGGCCGGCCCAGGCTTCCTGGGCGTGGATCCGGCCGTCCGGTTCGGGCAGGAACGCCCAGGCAAGGCCGTAGAGCAGGATCCCGATGCCGGCAAAGAGCGCCAGGACAATGAAGATGCCGCGGACGATAAGGGGATCGATGCCGAACCGGTGTGCGATGCCGCTGGCAACGCCGCCGACCCAGCGGTCCGGCCCGCGCCTGATGCCTTGGCTCCTGATCCAGTCGAAGAAGTTCTGCGACGTGGTGGCAGGTGCGTAGCTTGGTGCGCCTGCGCCGGAGCCGGGCTGCGCGGGTTCTTCCGGCGAGCCGGCTTCGGCCTGGTTGCTGGAATCTTCAGGATGTGGTTGCTGCGGAAGGTCCGCAGGCCGTTCGGGGTCCTCTGGATTCATGCTGTGCGAGTTCATACTTCGATCTTGCCGTCCGCGGAGGATCGGCTCTATTGGGGGATACCCTGAACGTTCCCTGAGTGGCCCCCTGAGATGCCGCGCTTGCCGACACCGCTGTCCCTGATCCGTGTTTGGATTGATTCATGACAACAGTTCCGCAACGCCCGCCGCTGGTCCGCAGCAGCGACCGCATGATCGCGGGCGTTTGCAGCGGACTGGCCGATCACCTGGGCCTGCCCGTGAAGTATGTCCGGCTCGGCATGGTTCTCGCGTCGTTCGCGGGCGGCGCAGGGTTGGCGTTCTATGCATGGTTGTGGGTCATGGTGCCCACCGCGGACGAAAGCGCCCGCCGCAACGCCCGCCGGCCGGCGTCGCCCATTGCTCCCGCTGTGAGCCTGGGCGCATCGGTTCCGAGCGCGACGACACCCGCCGGAACAACACACGCCGCCCCGCCGTACGCCGCCGCCTTCCCCAACGCGATGGCTCCCGACACGGCAGCTTCCGACGCCGGTGCGCCGCCCAAGGCGCCGTCAGGACAGGTCCCCGTCTTCGCCTCGTGGTTCAGCTTGCGGCGCATCCCGTACGGCAAGGAGATCCTGCTTGGCGCGGCCCTGCTCGTTGTGGCAGCCATCCTCATCGCCCGGCAGTTCGGCGTCAATGTTCCGCTGGGTACGCTGATTCCGGCGGCGGCAATCCTCGGCGGAGCGGCGATCGCGTGGATGCAGCTGGACGAGACACGCCGGGCCGGACTCGTGGACAAGACCAAGGCTGACCAGGCCGGCGGGTGGGTCCGCCTGGCTGCCGGCCTCGCGCTCGTGGTCGCCGGAGTGCTGGTGATGGTCTCCGGATCCGGTTCATGGGAACAGATGTGGCTAGCCCTTCTGGCGTCGGTCGCCGTGCTTGGCGGTGTTGCGTTGGTGTTGCTGCCGTGGGGCCTCAAGTTCTGGAAGGACCTCGAAACAGAGCGCTCGGCACGGGTTCGGGAGACCGAACGTGCCGAAATCGCCGCCCACTTGCACGATTCCGTCTTGCAGACCCTTGCCCTCATACAGCGACGGGCCGGCTCCGAGCAGGATGTGGTGCGGCTTGCCCGGGCCCAAGAGCGGGAACTTCGCACCTGGCTGTACCGCGATGACGCCAAGGATTCCGGGCTGCTGGCGGAGCGCATTGCGGCGGCGGCGGCCGAAGTGGAGGACGCCCATGGACACGCGGTCGACGTCGTGAGCGTCGGCGACGCGGTGATGACGGACCGGCACGAAGCCCTCGTCCAGGCGGCACGTGAAGCCATGCACAACGCCTCGAGGCACGGCGGGGGAGCCGTGTCCGTCTACCTTGAGAATTCCGATGCCGGTAGCGAGGTCTTCGTGCGGGACCGCGGGCCCGGCTTCGACATGGCAGCGGTTCCGGACGACCGGCTCGGAGTGAAGGAATCAATCATCGGCAGGATGAAGCGGCACGGCGGCTCGGCAACCATCAGCAGCAGTCCCGATGGCACGGAAGTCCGGCTGCGGCTGCCCGCAGAGAACGGCGACAAAGCCGAAAACCGAAACGAAGAAGGCAAGGCATGAGCACAGGGCAAGAACCCCGAACGGTCCGCGTTGTGATCGTCGACGACCACGCCATTTTCCGTTCCGGGCTCAAGGCAGACCTCGATTCCCGGATCGACGTCGCAGGCGAGGCCGGAACGGTGGAACAAGCGATCGCCGTGATTTCCGAGGTCCGGCCCGAAGTAGTTCTCCTCGACGTGCACTTGCCGGGTGGCCTGGGCGGTGGCGGACGCGAAGTCATCAATGCCTCCGCTCCATTGTTGGCAAGCACGCGCTTCCTTGCGTTGAGCGTTTCCGACGCCGCCGAAGACGTCGTGGCCGTCATTAGAGCGGGGGCGCGAGGGTACGTCACCAAGACGATTTCCGGCCCCGAGATTTCCGACGCCGTGGTCCGGGTCGCCGACGGAGACGCCGTTTTCTCACCACGCTTGGCGGGGTTTGTGCTCGATGCCTTCGGAACAGCACCGGCGGAAATTGCCGACGACGAGCTGGACCGCCTTTCCGCCAGGGAACTCGAAGTCATGCGCCTCATCGCCCGCGGCTATAGCTACAAAGAAGTGGCCAAGGAACTGTTCATTTCCATCAAGACCGTGGAAACCCACGTCTCTGCCGTGCTCCGTAAACTTCAGCTCTCCAGTCGGCACGAGTTGACGAAATGGGCCGCCGAACGCCGCCTCCTCTAGCCTTCCTCGGATGCCGGCTCACGCCGGGTTGCTTAAAGCAAAACGCTCGCGCACCGTCAAACGACAGTGCGCGAGCGTTTTGGATCCGGGAGCCTACTTGGCCTGGCCCAGGAACTCCTGGAGGCGACGGACGCCTTCGGCGAGGTCTTCGTCGCCCAAAGCGTAGGACAGCCGCACGTAGCCCGAAGGACCGAATGCTTCGCCGGGAACGATAGCCACTTCAACCTCGTCCAGGATCAGCGAGGCAAGCTCAGCTGAGGTAGACGGACGGACCGGACCGTTCGCGGTCGGGAATTCCTTGCCCAGCAGCCCGCGGACGTCGGCGTACACGTAAAAGGCGCCGGTCGGCGTCGGGCATTCCACGCCTTCGATGGCGTTCAGTCCTGCGACGATCGCCTTGCGGCGGCGGTCGAAGGCGACCTTCATCTCATCGACGGCGGTCAGCTGACCGGAGACGGCCGCAAGGGCGCCGATCTGCATGATGTTGGAGACGTTGGACGTCGCGTGGGACTGCAGGTTCGTGGCTGCCTTGATGACATCTGCCGGGCCGATCATCCAGCCGACGCGCCAGCCGGTCATGGCGTAGGTCTTTGCCACGCCGTTCAGGATGACAACTTTGTCGCCGAGTTCCGGAGCCGCAGTGGCGATGGAGGTGAAGGGGACGCCGTCATAGGTCAGGTGCTCGTAGATCTCGTCCGTGACAACCCAGAGTCCCTTGGACGCTGCCCATTTTCCGATTTCAGCCACCTGCTCGGCGCTGTAGACGGCTCCGGTGGGGTTGGACGGGGAAACGAACAGGAGGATCTTCGTCTTGTCCGTCACAGCGGCTTCGAGCTGCTCGACGGTCACGAGGTAGCCCTGCTCGGGACCTGCGAAGACCTCGACCGGAACACCGCCGGCCAAACGGATCGCCTCCGGGTAGGTGGTCCAGAACGGGGTGGGAATGATCACTTCGTCGCCCGGATCAACAAGCGTGGCGAAGGTGTTGTAGACAGCCTGCTTGCCGCCGTTGGTGACCAATACCTGGGAGGCTTCGACCTTGTAGCCGGAGTCGCGGAAGGTCTTGTCCGCAATGGCCTGCTTGAGTTCAGGAAGGCCGGCGGCGGGGGAGTACCGGTGGTACTTGGGCTGGGGGGCGGCTTCGACGGCGGCCTTGACGATGTAGTCGGGGGTCGGGAAGTCGGGTTCCCCTGCACCGAAGCCGATCACGGGGCGACCCGCTGCTTTCAGAGCCTTCGCCTTGGCGTCAACGGCAAGGGTGGCGGATTCGGCGATGGCGGAAATTCGCTGTGAAATGCGGGCGGCAGGTGTTCCGGCAGACATTTAGCACCGTTCTTCGCTGGCAGCTGAGGAGCTGGATGATGGGATTCGACGGAATCTACTTTATGCTGTTCTGCGGAGCGATCGGGCTAACACCGGGAAAGTGACAGTTGAGGCTGATCACATGGACCGGACAGCCGGGACACTCCGAAAATGGCCCGGTTCGACTATCGCGAAGTTGTTGCGTAGACTGGTTCACCGGTGTTGAAAAACATCACAATGGTTCGCGCCTCAGGTTGGGCCGGGATTCTCGAGTCGAGGGTTCTTTGGTCTGCCCGGAACGTGAATGAATATGGGCTCGTTCCATAGGGTAGTGGCGCAATTGGTAGCGCAGCGGTCTCCAAAACCGCAGGTTGCAGGTTCGAGTCCTGTCTGCCCTGCGCAAGCTGTTCCGGGGTTCATCCCCGGAACAAGCGCAGCAACCATGGCTCTGATCAGGGCCGGGTCAACGACGTTTGCATAGATGAGTGAGGAACAGGTGACCGAAACAGCTGCAAGCAGCTCGAAGGGCCGTCCTGCCAAAAAGGCCGATTCCGGCTTCTTCGCTCGAATCGCACTCTTTGTCCGCCAAATTATCGGCGAACTCAAGAAGGTCGTGGCCCCCACCCGCAAGGAACTGATCAACTACACGCTCGTGGTGCTGGTATTCGTGGCAATCATGATGCTTGTCGTCACTCTGCTGGATTTGGTCTTCGGCACTGGAATCAAGTGGATCTTCGGCGGTACAGGCGTCACGAACAGCTAGGCGCGGATCACTCCGCAAACCGTGTTGAATTCCCTTCAAATTCAAGGGATTTTGCAGGGTTTGCGGAATTGAGCCATTTAAATAGGCATGTTAGGCAATGAGGAAGCAGGAGACCAAGTGTCTGAGCAGGAGCTCGAGGTAACTGAGACTGAGCTGGATGGCCCGGCAGACAACGCGGCTGAAGCCGTGGAGGAGTCCGAGGTCGAATCCGCTGCGCCCGAAACTGCCGACGTCGACGACGAGACCGACGTCGATCCCGAGGACGCTGACGCGGCCGACGACGAAGAGACCGACTACGAAGAGTCCGACGACGAGGCGGATGACGCCGAAGAGTCGAACGACGACGACGCCCTCGCCTCTGCTGCCGCGAAGGCACCCGCTGATCCCGCCGAAGAGTTCAAGGCCAAACTCCGCCGCCAGGAAGGTGACTGGTACGTCATCCACTCCTACGCAGGCTACGAAAACCGCGTCAAGGCCAACCTCGAAACCCGAATCCAGACCCTGGACATGGAAGATTACATCTTCGAGATCCAGGTTCCCATGGAGGAAGTCGTCGAGATCAAGAACGCCCAGCGCAAGATCATCAACCGCGTGCGCATCCCGGGCTACGTCTTGGTCCGCATGGACCTGACCGACGCTTCCTGGGGTGCGGTTCGCCACACCCCGGGTGTCACCGGCTTCGTGGGCAACGCCCACAACCCGGTTCCGCTGCGCCTCGATGAGGTCTTCTCCATGCTGGCTCCGGTCTTCGAGGAAGAGCAGCAGGAAAAGGGCAAGCCGGTCAACAAGCAGAACCAGGCGCCGGTCAACGTGGACTTCGAAGTCGGGGAATCCGTCATCGTCAAGGAAGGCCCGTTCGAAACCCTTCCGGCGACGATCTCCGAGATCAAGGTCGAATCGCAGACCCTCGTGGTCCTCGTGTCGATCTTCGAGCGCGAGACTCCGGTTACGCTCGCATTCAACCAGGTCACCAAGATCTAGTTGCCCCCAAAGTTTCGCTCCGCGGATGCCTGCTTAGCAGCCACGGAGCGGCCGGCCGCCTTGCCATGGCGGCCACAACCTGAGGCACGCTCCTGTGTCCCAGGAAGTTATTGAGAGAAGGACCCACATTGGCTCCCAAGAAGAAGGTCACCGGCCTCATCAAGCTGCAGATCCAGGCAGGTGCCGCCAACCCGGCCCCGCCGATCGGTCCTGCGCTTGGCCAGCACGGTGTCAACATCATGGAATTCTGCAAGGCGTACAACGCTGCGACGGAAGCCCAGCGCGGAAACGTCATCCCGGTTGAAATCACGGTCTACGAAGACCGTTCCTTCACCTTCATCACCAAGACCCCGCCGGCTGCAGAGCTCATCAAGAAGGCTGCAGGCGTCGCCAAGGGTTCGGCTACCCCGCACACCGTCAAGGTTGCCAAGCTGACCCAGGCCCAGGTCAACGAGATCGCCAGCACCAAGATGGAAGACCTCAATGCCACGAGCCTCGAAGGCGCAGCAAAGATCATCGCGGGCACCGCTCGTTCGATGGGCATCACCGTCGAATAGTCGAGGAATGAACGGACGGTGAGGGCTGAGGAACGAGGCACTCGCCGGAAGTGAGTCCCGGAGACTTTCGACAAATGGATGCCGTAGAGGGCTAAGACCCTCAACCGTCGGGAAACCGACACCAATGAATTATTGAAAATGTTGGAGATCCACGCCGGATTTCCAACTGTGGCAGGGCCCGGCGCGGTCCGCAGACCACAACTGCACAAGGAGAAATAAGCAGCATGGCAAAGCGCAGCAAAGCATATGAGGCAGCCGCCGCCAAGATCGAGGCGGACAAGGTTTACGCCCCGTTCGAGGCCATCAGCCTGGCGAAGGAAATCAACCCGTCCAAGTTCGACGCAACGGTTGAGGTAGCTTTCCGCCTCGGCGTTGACCCCCGTAAGGCCGACCAGATGGTCCGCGGCACGGTCAACCTGCCCCACGGCACCGGTAAGACCGCCCGCGTCCTCGTCTTCGCGACCGGTGACAAGGCCGAAGCAGCAATCGCTGCCGGCGCGGACTTCGTTGGTTCCGATGACCTGATCGAAAAGATCGCCGGCGGTTGGACCGACTTCGACGCAGCCGTTGCCACCCCTGACCTCATGGGTAAGGTTGGCCGCCTCGGTAAGGTCCTTGGCCCGCGTAACCTCATGCCGAACCCGAAGACCGGTACCGTGACCCCGGATGTCACCAAGGCTGTCAACGACATCAAGGGCGGCAAGATCGACTTCCGTGTCGACAAGCACTCGAACCTGCACTTCATCATCGGCAAGGTTTCCTTCGACGCCGTCAAGCTGGCTGAGAACTACGCAGCCGCCCTGGAAGAGGTCCTCCGTTTGAAGCCATCCGCTTCGAAGGGCCGCTACATCCAGAAGGCCACCGTTGCCACCACGTTCGGCCCGGGCATCACGGTCGACCCGAACGTCACCAAGGTTCTCACCGAGGCGTAAGCCCGGCGAGCATCGAATCGAGAAGGACCGTCCGGCCTGGTGCCGGGCGGTCCTTTTTGCGCTCCCGGCGGCGGCCCCCGCCCGGGTGCCGGGCTTCCCGACGGCGCCCCTCGCCCGGGTGCCAGGCTCCCGACGGCGGTGCCCGCCTATCGGCGCTAACCCACCAAGTGGCCCCGCTCCGCCGTCGTGCACGTCACCGCTCCGCCGTCGTACGCCGCCCCGCCAACTGGCTTCCCGCCACGCCGCATCTACCGCCTCCGGCGGGCGCTCATTAAGCTAGGGGCATGATTGACCAACGTCTGGATTTGCCCCCTTGCGCGGCGCGTCATGACTTTTAATGCCGGGGAAAACGAACATATGCTGGCAATCAAGACGCAGCTCGGCTTCCGACCGGCGGGACACGACGGCGAATGGCAAAAGAGGACCAAATGACGAGCACTGTGGAGATCGGCCAGCTCTGGATTCCCGATTCCCTGGACGGCAGGGACGCGAAGGATTTCCTGGACGCCGTTGAGGTCAGCCGCAAAGTCCGGATGCAGGTGTGGGGCAGCGACGACCTCGCGTACACGCCGTTGGAGAAGCTCCTCGAGCTGTCGGATCCTTATGAGCGCCAGGTCATCCTGGTGGCGCGGGTTGATGGGCGGATCGTCGGCACGGTGGATATCGCGCTCCCGCTCGCGGACAACATGGACCTGGCCGAATTCACGCTCGATATCCTCCCGGACTTCCAACGCCGCGGGATTGGCAGGCAGTTGCTGGAGGCGGCCGAGCACTTCGCCAAGAGTGAGGGCCGCACCATCGTCCTCGTGGACACCAACCACCCGGCTTCATCGTTGCGGGGCAACGCGGATGAGCAGCTGGTTCCCGGCAGCGGACTGGGCTCCGTCCCCTTGGCCAGCCGCGAGGTCGATTTCGCCATGCGCATGGGCTACACGCTCCAGCACATCGAACAGTTCAGTTCGTGCATCCTGCCCCTGGATTCCAAGCTCGTGGCCGAGCTCGAACTCGAAGCCGAAGATACGAACGCGGGCCGGTACAGCCTCCATCACTGGACCGACCGCTGCCCGGAGCAGTGGCTTGAAGCCGTGGCTGCACTGGAGAACGCGGCAGGGGAGCTGGCCACCGAGGGCGGCGAGACTCCCGCGGGAGCGCAAGAGGAGCTGGTATTCGACGCCGGTGTGTTGCGTCAGGCGGAGGACGCCGCCGTCGCGCAGGGCCGCCGCACGGTGGTCACCGCCGTCGAGCACGTTGCGAGCGGGCGCATTGTGGGACTGACCACCATTGGTGTCCTGGCGCAACGCCAGGACGTCGTTTTCCAGGACGACACGATCGTGTTGCAGGAGCACCGTGGAAACAAGCTGGGGCTGCTGATCAAGGTTGCCAACATGCAGCGGCTGAGCGAGCAGTTCCCGGATGCCCGGGTGATCTACACCTGGAATGCGCCCGAAAACCGCTACCTTCTGACGGTGAACCGCCAGTTGGGATTCACTACCGCCGGCGTTACGGGATTGTGGCAGAAGGAGCTGCCGGGCACGGGACCGAACGTCACGTCCTCGGAATAGTCGCCGTAGTCGCCGCGATTTGGCGATGCGTTGGACCGTCCCGTAAGCTTGAACCACCAAAGACCGTCGGTTGATGGGAATCCACTCCTCCGGGCACTGCTCAACACTGTAGCCGCGCGCGGAAGAACAAAGTGCTTTCCCTGACGAAGGACCCTGACAAGGGCGGCCGGCGCAGGTGAACGAAGCAAGTCTCCATGATCGTTGGATTGTGTCGAGCCAAGCCCCGTGCATCTGCGCGGGGCGTTTTTAGTTGTAGCTCTCTTTTGAGCGGGGACCCGGAAAACCGGCTTTATTCCCCGGAAGGAGGGTTATGGCAACGCCCAACAAGATCGCAGCAGTAGCTGAGATCACGAACGATTTCAAGGAATCGAACGCCGCTGTCCTGACCGAATACCGCGGGCTCTCTGTCGCACAGCTCAAGCAGCTGCGTGTTTCTCTCGGCCTGGACACCAAGTTCTCGGTCGTCAAGAACACCCTGACCGCCATTGCAGCCAAGGAAGCTGGTGTCGACGCGTTCGACGGTCAGCTCGCCGGCCCCACTGCGATTGCATTCATCAAGGGTGACGCGGTTGCTGCCGCCAAGAGCCTGACGGACTTTGCCAAGACCAACAAGCAGCTGATCATCAAGACCGGCTACTTCGAAGGCAAGGCACTGAACGCAGCAGAGGTTGCCGCCCTGGCGGCCCTCGAGTCCCGTGAGCTGCAGCTCGCCAAGGTTGCAGGCGTCCTTAAGGCTCCTGCCGCTGCTGCTGCACGCATCATCGACGCCCTGCGCCTCAAGCTTGAAGAAGAGGGCGGCGCTCCTGCTCCGGCCGCTGAAGAAGCACCGGCTGCAGAAGAGGCTCCCGCCGAGGCTGCTGCAGAAGAGGCTGCCGCTCCGGCTGAAGCCGCTGAAGCAGCAACCGAAGAGAACTAGGTTCTCCCCAAAATCAAAACTCCGGTGCGGTAGCGGACATGCTCCGCGGCAGCACCACCTAAAGGAAGGACGCCAACATGGCGAAGCTCAGCAACGAAGAGCTCATTGAAGCTTTCAAGGAACTGACCATCATCGAGCTCTCCGAGTTCGTCAAGCTCTTCGAAGAGACCTTCGAAGTTACTGCTGCTGCTGTTGCAGTTGCTGGCCCTGCTGCCGGCGGCGCTGCTGAAGAAGCTGAAGAGAAGACCGAATTCGACGTCATCCTCGAAGCTGCTGGCGACAAGAAGATCGCAGTGATCAAGGAAGTCCGCGCTATCACCTCCCTCGGCCTCAAGGAAGCCAAGGACCTGGTTGACGGTGCTCCGAAGGCTGTCCTCGAAGGTGCGAACAAGGAAGCTGCCGAGAAGGCCAAGGCTCAGCTCGAAGAAGCCGGCGCCACCGTTACCATCAAGTAACTCGCCTTTTCAGGTCATTCGCTTTACCAAGGAAGCCCCGTCCGGATTCGTCCGGGCGGGGCTTCCCTGCGTTTTAAAGGTTAACGCGGGGTCACTTACGGCCCATGAGGTGCTTCCGGATGGGCCGTAAGTGACCCCGCGTTGCTTAGAGGAGGTCGCTGATGTCGGCCACCATCGCACCCAAGGCTGCGGTGAGGGCGTCGGCGTTCACGAAGGCGCTGTAGCCGTGTTCGCCGGCGCCCATCGAGATCCGCCGGCCGGTGATGGAGGCATCCGCGTAGACCGGCCAGGGTTTTGAGCTGCCCAGCGGAGTGATGGTGCCGCGCTCATAGCCGGTGGCTTCGAACGCGACGTCGGCTGACGGCATGGAGAGCTTGTTGACGCCGAGGAGGGCGCGCAGCTTCGGCCAGGAAATCTGCCGGTCACCCGGGATCAGGGCGAACAGGAATGAGCCGTCCCGGTGCTTGACCACGAGGGACTTCACAATGTCCGACGGCGTGATCCCCAGTATGCGGGCCGCCTCCTCCAGGCTCTTGGCAGCGGCCCGCTCCACCAGTTGCACTTCGAGCCCGCGGGTGGCTGCGTCGGCCAGGAACCGTTCGGTGCCTCGCATTCATTCCTCGTTTTCCGGCGTTTCCCGCCATTTCCAACCAATGCGTACCATTTCCGGCCGCCTCCCAGCCCAGACCAACTGCACGACCGCCGTCGTGGTTTAGTCGCGGTAGAGGAGCAGCGCCTCGCCCTGGCCACCGCCGCCGCAGAGGGCCACGGCCGCCTTGCCTGTTCCGCGCCGCTTGAGCTCGTGGGCCGCATGGCCGGCAAGCCTCGCCCCGGACGCTCCGATCGGATGCCCGAGGGCAATTGCTCCGCCGTGGATGTTGCACTTTTCCAAGGGGTATTCCAAGTCCTTGAGCGACTGGACAGCCACCGACCCGAAGGCTTCGTTGATTTCGATGAAGTCCAGGTCCGACGTCGCCCATCCTGCGCGGTCCAGCGCGCGGCGGATGGCGTTGGCGGGCTGGGAGTGCAGGCCGTTGTCGGGTCCCGCCACTTGTCCGGGGCGCCCCACAACAGCGAGGTAATTGAGGCCGTTTTCTTCGGCAAAGCGGCGGCTTGTCAGCACGAGTGCGGAGGCGCCGTCGGACAGGGGAGAGGAGTTGCCCGCCGTGATGGTTCCGTCCGTGGCGAAGGCGCTCTTCAACGGGGCGAGGGTCTCGAGTGTCGTCTGGGGACGCACGCCTTCGTCGCTGGCCAGTACCACGGGTTCGCCTTTGCGCTGCTTGACGCTGATGGGGGAGATTTCGCCGTCGAACACTCCCTGTTCCGCGGCGGCAGCGGCACGCTGGTGGGAGGCCACGGCCACTTGGTCCTGGGAGCGGCGGTCGATGCCAAGCGCAAGGTTCCCTATCTCGGTGGACAAGCCCATCGACTGGCCGTCGAAGGCGTCGGTGAGGCCATCGTGGGCGGCGACGTCGAGGGCCTGGACCGCACCGTAGCTCCACCCTTGGCGCGAACCGGGGAGCAGGTGGGGAGCCCGGCTCATGGATTCCTGCCCGCCGGCAACCACCACCGTGGCGTCTCCGGCGCGGATCATCCGCGCCGCATCGATCACGGCGGTCAGGCCGGAGAGGCAGACCTTGTTGATGGTCACGGCCGGAACGTTCCAGCCGATACCGGCGGCGATGGCGCTCTGCCGCGCCGGATTCTGTCCGGCGCCGGCCTGCAGGACCTGCCCCATGATCACCGCGTCCACCTTGTCGGCGGTCAACCCGCTCGCCGCCAGCGCGCCGGTGATGGCGTGCGCACCGAGTTCGACGGCGGTGAGCCCGGAGAGTTGGCCGTTCAACCGGCCCTGCGGGGTTCGGGTCGCGGCCAGGATGACAACGTCGTTGTTGTCACTTTTGTCTGAAGGAGTGCTCATTTCTGCTTCTTCCGGTCAAGGTTGGTGAGCCTAGGCTATCGCGGCACCCATACCACTCCATTCAACAATGGGACCCGAAACAACATTCCGTTCGGCACGCCGGTATAGGTGCCTGCGGCAACAGTGCTTGCATTCGAACGCAATGTGGGGTAGACAGGTGGGTTGATTTGCCGTATTGTGGATATTTGCGTCTTCCCTGTTAACCTTCAGCCTTCATATAGCGGTGGGCTATACCCCTCAGCTGTGCCATTGATGTGCCGTCTAGTACGCGCGCGGCCTTGGTCGGCCGGGGTCCCGGGTCATATAGCGGAACCGGAAAGGTACGCTGCGGACTCAGTCCGCAACGTGCAAGCGGGGGAGATCTGAAAACGCCTGAAGGTCTGTGGAAGGATCCCTCTTGGTCGCCTCGAGCACCTCTAATAACGAAACCGCTAACACGGCAAGCACCGACGGTGCGACTCGCCGGCTCTCATTCGCAAAGATTCACGAACCACTGGACGTTCCGAATCTACTCGCCCTGCAGACGGACAGCTTTGACTGGCTGGTCGGAAACGAACGCTGGCAGGCGCGGGTAGCGAAGGCTGTCGAGGAAGGCGACCTCAGCGTCGCCACCACGTCGGGACTCGCCGACATCTTCGAAGAGATCTCCCCCATCGAGGACTTCCAGGGCACCATGTCCCTGAGCTTCTCCGAGCCGGAGTTCGCTGATCCGAAGTACACCATGGCCGAATGCAAAGACCGTGACGCCACTTACTCGGCACCCCTGTATGTCAAGGCCGAGTTCATGAACAACAACACGGGCGAAATCAAGCAGCAGACCGTGTTCATGGGCGACTTCCCCCTCATGACTGAAAAGGGAACGTTCGTCGTCAACGGCACCGAGCGTGTCGTCGTCTCCCAGCTGGTCCGTTCGCCGGGCGCCTACTTCGAGCGCGCCGCTGACAAGACCAGTGACAAGGACATCTTCACCGCGAAGATCATCCCTTCCCGCGGTGCATGGTTTGAACTGGAAATCGACAAGCGCGACCAAGTCGGCGTTCGCCTCGACCGCAAGCGCAAGCAGTCGGTCACCGTTCTCCTGAAGGCCCTCGGCTGGACCGAAGGCCAGATCCTCGAAGAGTTCGGCCAGTACGACTCCATGCGGGCAACCCTGGAGAAGGACGCCACCGAAACCCGCGAAGACGCGCTCTTGGACATCTACCGCAAGCTGCGTCCGGGCGAGCCGCCCACCGTCGAGGCTGCCCAGTCCCTGCTGGACAACCTGTACTTCAACCCGAAGCGCTACGATCTCGCCAAGGTTGGCCGTTACAAGATCAACCGCAAGCTCGGCATCGACCGCTCCCTTGGTGACAAGGAAGCTTCGGTCCTGCACGTCGAAGACATCGTGGCCATGATCAAGTTCCTCGTCGCGCTGCACGCCGGCGAGAAGACCCTCATGGGCAAGCGCGATGGCGAAGAACACGAACTCCGCGTGGAAATCGACGACATCGACCACTTCGGCAACCGCCGCATCCGCGCCGTCGGCGAGCTCATCGAGAACCAGGTCCGCACCGGCCTGTCCCGCATGGAGCGCGTCGTCCGCGAACGCATGACCACGCAGGACGTCGAAGCGATCACGCCGCAGACCCTGATCAACATCCGCCCCGTGGTGGCCGCGATCAAGGAATTCTTCGGAACTTCCCAGCTGTCCCAGTTCATGGACCAGAACAACCCGCTGTCGGGCCTGACCCACAAGCGCCGTCTCTCGGCCCTTGGCCCGGGCGGTCTGTCCCGTGACCGCGCCGGCATGGAAGTCCGAGACGTCCACCCGTCGCACTACGGACGTATGTGCCCCATCGAAACCCCTGAAGGCCCGAACATCGGCCTCATCGGTTCGCTGGCGTCCTACGGCCGGATCAACCCGTTCGGTTTCATCGAGACCCCGTACCGCCTGGTGAAGGACGGCGTCGTGTCCGACGACGTCCAGTACCTCACGGCGGACGACGAAGCCGAGGTCCTGATCGCCCAGGCCAACGCTCCGCTCGACGAGAACAAGCGTTTTGCCGAAGAGACCGTTCTTGTCCGTGCCCGTGGTGGTGGAGGCGAGCCCGTCCTCGTTCCGGCCGAGGATGTCCAGTTCATGGACGTTTCCCCGCGCCAGATGGTGTCCGTTGCTACGGCGCTGATCCCGTTCCTCGAGCATGACGATGCAAACCGTGCACTCATGGGTGCCAACATGCAGCGCCAGGCTGTGCCGTTGGTCCGTTCCGAGGCCCCCTTCGTGGGTACCGGCATGGAACGCGCCGCTGCCGTCGACGCCGGTGACGTTGTCATCGCGAAGAAGGCCGGTGTGGTCAACGAAGTTTCGGCCGACCTCGTCACCATGCTCAACGACGACGGCACGGAAACCAGCTACCGGATCAACAAGTTCGCCCGCTCCAACCAGGGCAACTGCTACAACCACCGTGTCCTGGTCAACGAAGGCCAGCGCCTCGAGGTCGGCGGCATCATTGCTGACGGCCCCGCGACGGACCAGGGTGAGCTCGCCCTCGGAAAGAACCTTCTCGTGGCATTCATGTCCTGGGAAGGCCACAACTTCGAGGACGCCATCATCCTGTCGCAGCGCATCGTTGCCGAGGACGTCCTTTCTTCCATCCACATCGAGGAGCACGAGATCGATGCCCGCGACACCAAGCTTGGTGCCGAGGAAATCACCCGTGACATCCCGAACGTGTCCGAGGAAGTCCTTGCAGGACTGGACGAGCGCGGCATCATCCACATCGGTGCCGAGGTTGAAGCCGGCGACATCCTGGTGGGCAAGGTCACCCCGAAGGGTGAAACCGAGCTGACTCCGGAAGAGCGCCTGCTCCGCGCGATCTTCGGCGAGAAGTCCCGCGAAGTGCGCGACACCTCCCTGAAGGTTCCGCACGGCGAATCCGGCACGGTTATCGGCGTCCGCGTCTTCGACCGCGACAACGACGACGAACTGCCCCCGGGCGTCAACCAGCTGGTCCGCGTCTACGTGGCTGCCAAGCGAAAGATCACCGACGGCGACAAGCTCGCCGGCCGCCACGGCAACAAGGGTGTCATTTCCAAGATCCTGCCTGTCGAAGACATGCCGTTCCTCGCGGACGGTACGCCGGTGGACATCGTCCTGAACCCGCTTGGTGTTCCGGGTCGTATGAACGTCGGCCAGGTGCTGGAAACCCACCTCGGCTGGGTTGCCAAGACCGGTTGGAAGATCGAAGGCGAGCCGGAGTGGGTCAAGAACCTGCCGAACCTGCCTCGTGAAACCGGCCAGACGACTGTTGCCACCCCGGTGTTCGACGGTGCGCGCGAAGAGGAAATCACCGGCCTGCTGGATTCCACGAACGTGACCCGCGACGGCGACCGCCTGATCGACTCCTCCGGCAAAACCCGGTTGTTCGACGGCCGCTCCGGCGAGCCGTTCCCGGACCCGATCTCCGTGGGCTACATGTACATCCTGAAGCTCCACCACCTGGTGGACGACAAGATCCACGCCCGCTCCACCGGCCCGTACTCCATGATCACGCAGCAGCCGCTGGGTGGTAAGGCACAGTTCGGTGGTCAGCGTTTCGGTGAAATGGAAGTGTGGGCGCTCGAGGCATACGGCGCCGCCTACACCCTCCAGGAACTGCTCACGATCAAGTCGGATGACATCCACGGCCGCGTGAAGGTTTACGAAGCCATCGTCAAGGGCGAGAACATCCCCGAACCTGGCGTTCCGGAATCCTTCAAGGTTTTGATCAAGGAAATGCAGTCGCTGTGCCTGAACGTGGAGGTTCTCTCCACCGACGGCACGACGATCGAAATGCGTGACTCTGATGACGCAGTCTTTACGGCTGCGGAAGAACTGGGCATTGATCTGTCTCGCGCAGAGCCCAGCTCCGTAGAAGAGGTCTAACAGCCGCCGGGCTGGCGGTCCTCGGACCGTCAGCCTAGGCGCTGCCTCTTTGCCGTAAACCAAGACTTCAGAATTTAGAGAACAAGAGAGAACAGGGACCATATGTCCAGCGAATCCTCCTTCGGCCTCATGCAGATCGGCCTCGCCACCGCGGAAGACATCCGCGGCTGGTCGTACGGTGAGGTCAAGAAGCCGGAAACCATCAACTACCGCACGCTCAAGCCCGAGAAGGACGGCCTCTTCTGCGAGAAGATCTTCGGCCCGTCCCGCGACTGGGAATGCTACTGCGGCAAGTACAAGCGCGTGCGCTTCAAGGGCATCATTTGTGAGCGTTGTGGCGTCGAAGTCACCCGGGCCAAAGTGCGTCGCGAGCGCATGGGCCACATCGAGCTCGCCGCTCCCGTCACCCACATCTGGTACTTCAAGGGTGTTCCCTCCCGTTTGGGCTACCTCCTTGACCTGGCACCGAAGGACCTCGAGAAGGTCATCTACTTCGCTGCCTACATGATCACCAGCGTCGACACCGAGAACCGCCACGCGGAACTGCCGAACCTCCAGGTCGAGCACGACCTCGAGAAGAAGCAGCTCATCGACACCCGCGACAGCGATATCGCCACGATCGCCCGCGACCTCGAGGACGAGCTTGCCCGCCTCGAAGGCGAAGGCGCGAAGGCTGCCGACAAGAAGAAGGCCCGCGATTCCGCGGACCGCCAGATGGCCAACGTCCGCAAGCGCGCGGACGCCGAGATCGAGCGCCTCGAGCAGGTCTGGGACCGCTTCAAGAACCTCAAGGTCGCCGACCTCGAAGGTGACGAGGGCCTGTACCGCGAACTGCGTGACCGCTACGGCATGTACTTCGAAGGCTCCATGGGTGCCGAAGCCATCAAGAAGCGCCTTGAGAACTTCGACATGGTGGCAGAGGCCGAGGCCCTGCGCGACACCATCCAGAACGGCAAGGGCCAGCGCAAGACCCGCGCCCTCAAGCGCCTGAAGGTGGTCAACGCGTTCCTGACCACCAACAACAGCCCGCTCGGCATGGTGCTGGACGCCGTCCCGGTGATCCCGCCGGAACTGCGCCCGATGGTCCAGCTGGATGGTGGCCGCTTCGCGACCTCCGACCTCAACGACCTCTACCGCCGCGTGATCAACCGCAACAACCGACTCAAGCGACTGCTTGACCTCGGTGCTCCGGAGATCATCGTCAACAACGAGAAGCGCATGCTTCAGGAAGCTGTTGACAGCCTCTTCGACAACGGCCGTCGCGGCCGCCCCGTCACGGGTCCGGGCAACCGTCCGCTGAAGTCCCTGAGCGACATGCTCAAGGGCAAGCAGGGCCGTTTCCGCCAGAACCTGCTCGGCAAGCGCGTCGACTACTCCGGCCGTTCGGTCATCGTCGTCGGCCCGCAGCTGAAGCTGCACCAGTGCGGCCTGCCCAAGCAGATGGCCCTGGAGCTCTTCAAGCCGTTCGTGATGAAGCGCCTGGTTGACCTCAACCACGCGCAGAACATCAAGTCGGCAAAGCGCATGGTCGAGCGTTACCGCCCGCAGGTCTGGGACGTGCTCGAAGAGATCATCACCGAACACCCGGTGCTGCTCAACCGTGCACCTACCCTGCACCGCCTCGGTATCCAGGCATTCGAGCCGCAGCTTGTTGAAGGCAAGGCAATCCAGCTCCACCCGCTGGTTTGTGGCGCCTTCAACGCCGACTTCGACGGCGACCAGATGGCAGTCCACCTGCCGCTGAGCCCCGAAGCGCAGGCTGAGGCCCGCATCCTGATGCTGTCCTCGAACAACATCCTGAAGCCGTCGGATGGCCGTCCGGTGACCCTGCCTTCGCAGGATATGATCATCGGCCTGTACCACCTGACCACCAAGCGTGTTGGTTCGGCAGGCGAAGGCCGGATCTTCTCCTCGGTTTCGGAAGCCATCATGGCGTACGACGCCCGTGAGCTGCACCTGAACTCCCAGGTAAAGATCCGCCTCGAGGGCTTTGTTCCTTACGCGGGCTGGGAAGCTCCGGAAGGCTGGGAGCCGGGTCAGCCCGCGCTCGTCCAGACCTCCCTGGGTCAGGTCATCTTCAACGAGACCCTGCCCGAGGACTACCCGTGGGTTGAGGCCGTTGCGGACAAGGGTGAGCTTTCGCGGATCGTCAACGACCTCGCGGAGCGCTACCCGAAGGTCGTCACGGCTGCGACGCTGGACAACCTGAAGGACGCCGGTTTCTACTGGGCAACCCGCTCGGGCGTGACCGTGGCAATCTCGGACATCGAGGTCCCCACGTCCAAGCCGGGCATCCTTGCCGGGTACGAGACAATGGCTTCCAAGATCCAGGGCCAGTACGACAAGGGCCTGATCGACGACGACGAGCGTCGCCAGGAACTGATCGAGATCTGGAACAAGGCCACCAACGAGATCGCCCAGGCGATGCGTGACAGCCTGTCCCCGATGAACACCATCAACCGCATGGTGTCCTCCGGTGCACGTGGTAACTGGATGCAGGTCCGCCAGATCGCGGGTATCCGTGGCCTCGTGGCCAACCCGAAGGGTGAGATCATCCCGCGTCCGATCAAGTCTTCGTACCGCGAAGGCCTGTCGGTCCTGGAGTACTTCATCGCGACGCACGGTGCCCGTAAGGGTCTGGCCGATACCGCTCTGCGTACCGCCAACTCTGGTTACTTGACCCGTCGTCTGGTGGACGTTTCGCAGGACGTCATCGTTCGCGAAGAGGACTGTGGCACCGAGCGCGGCCTCATGACCGCGATCGCGGTGCCGGACTCCAACGGTGAGCTGGTCCTGGACGAAAACGTCGAGAACAGTGCCTACGCACGTACCCTCGCCGTCGACGTCCTCGACGCCAACGGTGCGGTCCTCGCCGCTGCCGGCACCGACTGCGGCGACGTCGTCATTGCCGAGCTGCTCGCGGCTGGCATCACCGAGGTCAAGGTCCGTTCCGTGCTCACCTGTGAGTCCAAGGTCGGTACCTGTGCGCTTTGCTACGGCCGTTCGCTGGCCACCGGCAAGACCGTGGACATCGGAGAGGCCGTCGGTATCATCGCCGCACAGTCGATCGGTGAACCCGGTACCCAGCTGACCATGCGTACGTTCCACACCGGTGGTGCTGTTTCCGCCAGCGGTGGCGACGACATCACCCAGGGTCTGCCCCGTATCCAGGAGCTCTTCGAAGCCCGTACTCCGAAGGGTGTCGCACCGATTGCGGAAGCAGCCGGACGCATCACCATCGAAGAGTCCGAGCGCCAGATGCGCCTCATCATCACCCCGGACGATGGCTCCGAGGAGATCGCCTACCCGGTGCTTCGCCGTTCCCGCCTCCTGATCGAGGATGGCCAGCACGTCAGTGTCGGCCAGAAGCTGATCAACGGTCCGGTGGACCCGAAGCAGGTTCTGCGCATCATGGGTCCGCGTGCCGCCCAGAAGTTCTTGGTGGACGAGGTCCAGGGCGTTTATCGCAGCCAGGGCATCGGCATCCACGACAAGCACGTGGAAGTCATCGTCCGTCAGATGCTGCGTCGCGTGACCGTCATCGAATCCGGCGACTCCGAGCTGCTTCCGGGCGAGCTCGCCGAGCGCAGCCGCTTCGAGGACGAGAACCGTCGCGTGGTGTCCGAGGGCCGTACCCCGGCTTCGGGCCGTCCGGAACTCATGGGTATCACCAAGGCGTCCTTGGCAACCGAGTCCTGGCTGTCGGCGGCTTCCTTCCAGGAGACCACCCGCGTCCTGACGCAGGCGGCCATGGAAGGCAAGAGCGACCCCCTGCTCGGCCTCAAGGAGAACGTCATCATCGGTAAGCTGATCCCGGCTGGTACGGGTCTGCCGCGCTACACCGAAGTGACGGTGGAGCCGACGGAAGAGGCGAAGGCAAGCCTGTTCACGGGCCCCAGCGCTTTCACCGATTTCTCGTACGACGCCCTGGGTGGCGACGGAGCTCCCGAGTTCCACGCCATCCCGCTGGACGACTACGATCTCGGCAACGACTTCCGCTGAGAACCGATCACGGAAGGACCCCGCACTCACTGAGTGCGGGGTCCTTCCCGTTTCGGGAGTGCCCGACGGCGGTCGGGCGGCACTCAAGTGGGCGGCAGCACCGGCGTCGTACGCTTACACCCGATTAAGGCGGGAGATCAAGCCATGCTAGAATTTTCGTAATTGTTCTGTGTGGCAGTGGATGAAGGCCGCCGCGGCATCATTTTGGTTTTGTTCTCATGATGTCGGGTGGAGCCTGTTTCCGGGTTGCGGGCAACGTGCGCAACGAATGCCGCACTTTTGCACGCCCACGGACCCTTTGGATCCCCGGCCGCAGGAACAACGCCAAAGCTTTCGCGTAAACCCAGGCTGGCGCCTGGGTGCGAGGGCAGAGATCAAACCAACGGAGAACACGAAAGTGCCTACGATTAACCAGCTGGTCCGCAAGGGCCGCACGCCTAAGGTCTCCAAGACCAAGGCTCCCGCGCTTAAGGGCAGCCCGATGCGCCGCGGTGTTTGCACCCGCGTTTACACGACCACCCCGAAGAAGCCGAACTCGGCTCTGCGTAAGGTTGCCCGTGTGCGCCTCAACGGTGGCGTTGAAGTTACCGCCTACATCCCCGGTGTTGGCCACAACCTCCAGGAGCACTCCATCGTGCTCGTCCGTGGTGGTCGTGTGAAGGACCTCCCGGGTGTCCGTTACAAGATCGTCCGTGGTGCCCTCGATACCCAGGGTGTCAAGAACCGCAAGCAGGCCCGCAGCCGCTACGGCGCAAAGATGGAGAAGAAGTAATATGCCTCGCAAGGGTCCGGCCCCGAAGCGGCCGCTCGTTTCCGATCCCGTTTACGGTTCCCCGTTGGTCACCCAGCTGATCAACAAGGTTCTCATCGACGGCAAGAAGTCCACCGCTGAGCGCATCGTTTACGGTGCCCTCGAAGGTGCCCGCGCCAAGTCCGGTGGCGACCCCGTCGCCGCCCTCAAGAAGGCCATGGACAACGTCAAGCCTTCCCTCGAGGTCCGCTCCCGCCGTGTCGGTGGCGCAACCTACCAGGTTCCGGTTGAGGTCAAGCCCGGCCGCTCCACTGCCCTCGCCCTGCGTTGGCTGGTCGGCTACTCCAAGGCCCGCCGCGAGAAGACGATGACCGAGCGCCTCCAGAACGAAATCCTGGATGCGTCCAACGGTCTCGGTGCCGCTGTGAAGCGTCGCGAAGACACCCACAAGATGGCCGAGTCGAACAAGGCCTTCGCACACTACCGCTGGTAAAACTTCCCGTTCGCCGCCGACTCGACCGAGCCGGCGGCGAACGCGTAGTCCATCCGAAAGGGAGACCCCGTGGCACAGGACGTGCTTACCGACCTTAGCAAGGTCCGCAACATCGGCATCATGGCCCACATCGATGCCGGCAAGACCACTACCACCGAGCGCATTCTGTTCTACACAGGTGTGAACCACAAGATCGGCGAAACGCACGACGGCGCTTCGACGACCGACTGGATGGAACAGGAAAAGGAACGCGGCATCACCATCACGTCTGCCGCCGTGACTTGCTTCTGGGACAAGAACCAGATCAACATCATCGACACCCCGGGCCACGTGGACTTCACGGTCGAGGTTGAGCGCTCCCTGCGCGTCCTCGACGGCGCCGTTGCTGTCTTCGATGGCAAGGAAGGCGTTGAGCCGCAGTCCGAGACTGTCTGGCGCCAGGCCGACAAGTACAACGTGCCGCGTATCTGCTTCGTCAACAAGATGGACAAGCTCGGTGCCGATTTCTACTTCACCGTAGACACCATCATCAACCGCCTCGGCGCCAAGCCGCTGGTCCTCCAGCTGCCCATCGGTTCCGAGAATGACTTCATCGGCGTCGTGGACTTGCTCCAGATGCGCGCACTGGTGTGGCCGGGCGATGCCAAGGGTGACGTCACCATGGGTGCCAAGTACGAGGTCCAGGAGATCCCCGCGGATCTCCAGGCCAAGGCTGAGGAATACCGTGCACAGCTCGTTGAGACTGTCGCCGAGTCTTCCGAAGAGCTCATGGAGAAGTACCTCGAAGGTGAAGAACTCACCCTTGAGGAACTCAAGGCCGGCATCCGCAAGATGACCATCAACTCCGAGCTCTACCCGGTCCTCTGCGGTTCTGCGTTCAAGAACCGTGGCGTACAGCCGATGCTGGATGCTGTTGTCGACTTCCTGCCGAACCCGCTGGACGTCCCGCCGATGATCGGCCACGACCCCCGCGACGAAGCCAAGGAACTCAGCCGCAAGCCTTCCGCGGAGGAGCCGTTCTCGGCCCTCGCGTTCAAGATCGCGGCTCACCCGTTCTTCGGCCAGCTCACCTTCATCCGCGTGTACTCCGGTCACGTGGAAGCAGGCGCCCAGGTGGTCAACTCCACCAAGGGCAAGAAGGAGCGCATCGGCAAGCTGTTCCAGATGCACGCCAACAAGGAAATGCCCGTCGAGGGCGCTACCGCCGGCCACATCTACGCAGCCATCGGCCTCAAGGACACCACCACGGGAGACACCCTGTGCGACTCGTCCGCTCAGATCGTCCTGGAATCCATGAGCTTCCCGGAGCCCGTGATCTCCGTTGCCATCGAGCCGAACACCAAGGGTGACCAGGAGAAGCTCTCCACGGCTATCCAGAAGCTCTCCGCTGAGGACCCGACCTTCCAGGTCTCCCTCAACGAAGACACCGGCCAGACCATCATCGCCGGCATGGGCGAGCTCCACCTGGACATCCTGGTGGACCGCATGCGCCGCGAATTCAAGGTCGAGGCAAACGTCGGCAAGCCGCAGGTTGCCTACCGCGAAACCATCAAGCGTGCTGTAGAGCGTCACGACTACACGCACAAGAAGCAGACCGGTGGTTCGGGCCAGTTCGCAAAGGTCCAGATCGCGATCGAGCCGATGGACACCACGGATGGCGAGCTCTACGCATTCGAGAACAAGGTCACCGGTGGCCGCGTGCCGCGCGAGTACATCCCGTCCGTTGACGCGGGTATCCAGGATGCACTCACCGACGGCGTTCTGGCCGGTTACCCGGTTGTCGGCATCAAGGCCACGCTGATTGACGGCGCGTACCACGATGTTGACTCCTCGGAAATGGCCTTCAAGATCGCCGGTCGCATGGCGTTCAAGGAAGCCGCACGCAAGGCGAACCCGGTCCTGCTTGAGCCGATGATGGAAGTTGAGGTCCGCACCCCTGAGGAATACATGGGTGACGTTATTGGTGACCTGAACGCCCGCCGTGGCCAGATGCAGTCCATGGAAGATGCTGCCGGCGTCAAGGTGATCCGCGCGCACGTCCCCCTGTCCGGCATGTTCGGCTACATCGGTGACCTGCGTTCGAAGACCCAGGGCCGTGCTGTTTACTCCATGACGTTCAACAGCTACGCCGAGGTCCCGAAGGCTGTTGCCGACGAGATCATCCAGAAGACCCGCGGCGAGTAATCACCGACGGAACAACCAGGATGTTTGCCCGGGGCCCGGGGGAGCATCCAGTGCAGGCGCTGGTCCGAGGTCCATGCCTCGGGCCGGCACTGCGCGAACAGACTCCAGGTACTAGCATTGGTTCCTGATTCTGCAATTTCACCAAAACCAAAGCCCCCAAGTAGACTTGCTGGAGTTTCTGCCGCGAAAAGCGCGGCCGAGGAGCAACTCACTTGAAATCGTTCTAGGAGGAACCTGTGGCAAAGGCAAAGTTCGAGCGGACTAAGCCGCACGTCAACATCGGCACCATTGGTCACGTTGACCACGGTAAGACGACGCTGACTGCCGCCATTTCCAAGGTGCTGTACGACAAGTACCCCACTCTCAACGAGCAGCGCGACTTCGCGTCGATCGACTCTGCTCCGGAAGAGCGCCAGCGTGGTATTACCATCAACATCTCCCACGTTGAATACCAGACCGAGAAGCGCCACTACGCACACGTAGACGCCCCGGGTCACGCTGACTACATCAAGAACATGATCACCGGTGCTGCCCAGATGGACGGCGCGATCCTCGTTGTTGCCGCCACCGACGGCCCGATGGCCCAGACCCGCGAGCACGTTCTGCTCGCCCGCCAGGTTGGTGTTCCCTACCTGCTGGTCGCCCTCAACAAGTCGGACATGGTTGACGACGAAGAGCTCCTCGACCTCGTTGAAATGGAAGTTCGTGAGCTCCTGAGCTCGCAGGGCTTCGATGGCGACGACGCTCCGGTTGTCCGCGTTTCCGGCCTGAAGGCCCTCGAAGGCGACCCCGTCTGGGTCAAGTCCGTTGAAGACCTCATGGAAGCTGTCGACGAGTCCGTTCCGGACCCCGTACGTGACCGTGACAAGCCGTTCCTGATGCCGATCGAAGACGTCTTCACCATCACCGGCCGTGGCACTGTTGTTACGGGCCGCGCCGAGCGTGGTACCCTCGCGATCAACTCCGAAGTTGAGATCGTTGGTATCCGCCCGATCCAGAAGACCACCGTTACCGGTATCGAGATGTTCCACAAGCAGCTCGACGAAGCATGGGCCGGCGAGAACTGTGGCCTCCTGCTCCGTGGTCTGAAGCGCGACGATGTCGAGCGTGGCCAGGTTGTCGTCAAGCCGGGTTCCATCACCCCGCACACCGACTTCGAAGCCAACGTCTACATCCTGTCCAAGGACGAAGGCGGACGCCACAACCCGTTCTACTCGAACTACCGCCCGCAGTTCTACTTCCGTACCACGGACGTGACCGGCGTTATCACCCTGCCGGAAGGCACGGAAATGGTTATGCCTGGCGACAACACTGAGATGTCCGTTGAGCTCATCCAGCCGATCGCTATGGAAGAAGGCCTCGGCTTCGCTATCCGTGAAGGTGGCCGCACCGTTGGTTCGGGACGTGTTACCAAGATCATCAAGTAGTTTCTGCTTGTAGATCGGCAAAGTATCGGTTGCCTGGCAGCCGATCAAGAGCCAAAGAGAACCCCGCCACTTCTGTGGTGGGGTTCTCTTTTGCTACGATTTATCTATCGAATGGATTAATCGGAAGGTCGGGGCACTTCGCTTCGGACGGCCGCTTGTGGATCGGGAGGGTTGCGATGGTTGGCTTCCTTGGCATCATGCTCGCGTTGGCCGTGACGGCGGTGACCGGTCTCATCTGCTACTCCAAAGGGAAGGCGAAAGGCTGGCTTCTTGCGGAGATGCAGCGCGGGCCATTGGCGGTTGATCGTGCGGCCGTGTACCGCTCAGGCTTTCTGGCCGGTCACCTGGCAGGGTGGCGCGACGCCGAACGCCGCCCCGCCGGCGGACAGTCTTACGACGGCGGGGGTCCAGCACCGTCGCCAGCTCAACAACGGCGACCTCCTCTTCCGACTCCGCCGCTCCCGACTCCGCCGCTCCCGACTCCGCCGCTCACTACTCGGTCGCTTCTTACTCAGCCTGCACCGTTCATGCTGGCGTCCCCGACGCCACTGGGCGGGCGCCTCCCCGCGAATCAGCCCGCTATGTCACTGGAACAGATCCAGGCAGAACGCGCGGTCCGGAAGCAACGGAGGGATCGGCAGAACATCAATGTCACCCTCTATGTCGCGAGCCTTCTCCTTGTAGCGGCCTCGGCGTTGTTCATCGGCACGAGCCTCCCCGCGGTCCTTCGCTTCGCAGCGGTCTGGGTTGTCACGGCAGCTTTCTATAGCTCAGGCTTCATTCTCCATGCAAAGGCTCCACGGCTGCGAGCTGCCGCGATTGCTTTTGCCGGCACTGGCTTGGCATTGATCCCGGTGACCGGCCTGGCCATGTATAACTTCGCTTTGCACAACGGTCCGGCTGCATGGCTGGTGACCTCGGTGGTTGGTACGTTCGCGTACGCCGTTGCCGCTGTTCGCCTGGACAGCCGGGTGCTGGCGTTCCTTTCCCTGAGCTTTGTGGTGTCCACGGCATGGTCCGGTGTCTCCCTGCTTGGTGGCGCGCTAGTGTGGTACTTCGCTTCGCTGATCGGGCTTGCCGTGCTGCTGACGCTCGTTGCCCTGCGCAGGCCCGGTTGGCTGCCGCCCGTCTACGTCCGGCCGTTGATGATCCTGCATCCATACGCTGTTCCGTTTGTCGCCTTGGCTGCAACGTTCGTTCCCCAACACCTCGGGAAGGGGGAGTACGCAGCCCTTATGGCGATCTGCGGCATCTACTTTGCGGTGATGGCAGCCCTTCCGAGTGCTTCCTTCCGGCGTGAACAGTTCTATGCCGCACGCGGTTCTTTCACGCTGGCAATGCTGGCTGCAGCTGTTGACTCCGGTCTGGACGTGCCGCACGTTCTGGTGGTCGCCGTCGTCATATTGGCCCTCCAATCGCTCTGGGTTGCCTTCGAGGGCAAGCGCCTCGGTGTTTGGTTCCCGGAACCCGAGGGGCGGGACGGGCTTTCGCGTTGGAGGGTTGATGCGCTCGTCTGCTTCGCGGTGCAATTGGTGGTTTCCTTTGCTGCAGTGTGGGCTATCGTGGCCCGCCACTCGGATATGCCACCTGGCGCGCCCCTCTTTGTGGCTTTGGTGTGTGGCGTGCTGCTTGGATGGAGGATCGGCGGCTTCGCGGAATGGTTACCGGTGATTGCTCTCGCGGTGGCCGTTCCGTTTCTTGACGAAGTAGGAGGGTGGACGACGGCGGCATTGCTTGCCTTCGCGGGCGGGTCGTCGTTCCTCAGGGCGTGGCGGTCCGAAGGAGTGACAGCGAGGAGCTTCGTTTTGGCCGGCCGCATTGCCCTTTCCCTCGCGGTTCCGGCCGTAGCAGCGGGCGCCCTGACGGAAAGCCCGGATCGCAGCGCCGCGGTGATTCTTGCCCTCATCGGAGCCGCGACGTCGCAGCTACTGTTGGAAGCGGGGCTGATCCGTGCAGGGATCAGGACCATTGCGCCGGGCGTTTGCATCACGGCTTTTGCGGCCGCGGGCATGGCAGTACTTCCTGTCCTCTTCCTGATCGAAGCCGTTCCGGGCCGACCAATGACAGCTGCGGGGACTCTGGTCCAGGTTCTCGGGGCCGCGACGGCTTGCTGGGTGCTTTTCCCGCTAGGATCTGCGACTTCATCGCGCTTCGCGGCAATGATCGAGTTGCTTGCACCGCTTGCCTTCGGATGGGCATTACTGCTTTCCTTCAGCGCGGAGCGGCTGGCCCTGGGCAACATAGTCTTGCTTGTCGCGGTGCTGTACTTCGTCATTCAGGCGCCGCGGCTACCACGGGACGTGAAGCGCCGTGCCTATTGGTGGGCTGCGCGATTCCTGCTTACCGTGCTTGCCGGAACCGGCTACCTGCAATTGCTGCAGGACGGTGGAGGGGTGGTGCTCGCGGGCGAGAAGGTCCAACTCGCCGTCGTCGTTTTCGCCGCCCTCGGCCTCCAACTTGTGGTGCCGCTGATCGGAGCGCTCCGCGGGGCGGACCGCGCACTTGCCACCGTGGAAGCCGCAGTGGTGCTGTCGTTCATGGCAGGTTCGCTCGCTGTCCTGAGCATCGCGCAGGACTTCTTCGGAGCCATCCCCGCAGGCAGCTGGCAGGGCGCTGCGCTGTCCATCGTCCTGGCGATTTCAACTGCGGGTTCCGCTTTCATACTGCGGACGGAAGGCCTTTCGGCGGTCCTCGCACCGGCAGCGTTGGCGATCCTGGCGGTAATGCGCGGCGGCCACGTCCACGACCTCGAGTTGGTGCTCGCAGTTTTCGTGGTTTTCAGTGCCGTTATGGTGGCCGCAGCTTCCGGACGGATGGCGAAGGGCGCGTACTTCATTGCGGCCCGAGCACTCTCGACAGTCCTGGTGGCGGTGGCCGTACGCGATTCCGGCGCTTCCGCTACCGTGGCGTCATTGACCTTCGCCGGCGTGTTGGTGGCACAGCACATCGTCCGTTGGCTTGTCCGGAGGCGACTCCACGAGCTTCCGTTCCAACAGGCAGCACTGTGGGTGACGCTTACTGCGCAAGCTGTTTTGCCCGTCACTTATCTTGCGCAGCAGGGTTCCGACGACGGCGGGCGCTGGGTCCTGCAGCTCGAGTTGGCCTTGCTCCTGGTAGCCGCAGTCGTGGCGCAGCGGGTGTTCGCGGCTCGCGGTGCCGTTTACTTCATGGTTCCCGCGGCGATTGCGATGGTTACATTGGCAGGCCCGGCTTTTGTCTTTCCCGCACATACCTGGCTGGCAGAGCCTCTTCTGACCGAAAGCCAAGTTCCGTTGGTGCTGCTGGCTTTGGCTCTTTTGGCGACGTCCTGCAGGCTGCTTGTGCAGCCGGGACAAGCCAATCCCGAACGATGGTTCTGGCTGGTAGCCGCCTTCTCGTCGACCTTGGCCGGGGGCCTGCTCGCTGTAGATGCATCGCATCGGATCCTAGGCATCGCTTGGCTTGTCCTGGCTGTCGTGTGCTTTGCCGCCTCCCATCTTGAGGGCATGCCGGGCTTCTACGCCATCGCTTCGCCCGCGGCAGCTATCGGCGCGACGATCGTCGCCCGTTCGATCGTCCCGGAGGCTTTGGATCCATGGCGCGCATTCCTCCCGTGGCTGCTTGGTTGCGTTGGCTCAGCCGTAGTCCTTTATGGCCTGCGTTGGTCCCGGATCCGGGGCATCCGCACGGAGCCGTGGCGGAGGATGCCTCTCGCAATCACGGCTGGCGGGGGAGTGGCATTGGCCGCGGCCATGGCACTCTGGCACGACGAGACCGCCCTTGCCGGCGCTGGCCTGCTGGCCGCGGCGGTGGTTGTCTCGGTAGTGGAGGTTCCGCCCGGACTGAGGCTGGCATGCTTCGAGATCGGTTCGACCATGGTGCTCGCAGCTGCCCAATGGGCACTCCTTTTCGGGCACGGAGCCACGCCGGAGTTGTTCTGGGTGATGCAATGGTTCGTTGTTCTCGCAGCCGTTTTGGCAGGGGTGCGCTATTTCGCGGGGAACTCCGGCGACGGGAAAATCAGGTGGGGCATAGCAGCCGGTTTGTTGTCCATCAGCAGCGTGTACTTGATTGTTCCGAATTCAATATTTCAGGGCTCGATTTCTTCGGACGGCTTGCTTGTCGGCGCCGAATACACCGGCTCGGCGTTGCCGCAACTGTGGGTCCTGCTCGGGTTCGCCTCCATTCTGCTGGCTGGACTCTTGGCGTCGGAGCGCCTGTTTGTCTGGTGGGGAGCCTCGGGAGTCGCCCTCAGCGTCATGTGGGCACTGCGCTCATACGCATTCGCGATGCTCGCGCTCGTCGCGCTTACGCTGATTGTGTTGGCCGTCTGGCGGCTCAACCGGACCGCGCCCTGATAGCGTTGCTTCTTAAAGGAGGGTGACGTCATGGGGTGGCTGGTTTTACTCATTGTCGCGGTTGTGGTGGTGGCGGCAGTCCTGTGGGGCAAGAAATACTTCCGCCGCGAGATCGAACGCGCCAAGAGAATCAATCGGGCAAACAAGAACAACTGATTTAGCACGGCCGGTCTACAAACCGACGGTGCCCGACTTTCGAAGACGCCGGGTTCCCGAAGTTCACAGTTCCCGGTCGCGCCTAATTCGGCGTGCCCTGCTGAGGGATTGGTACCAGTAGAACGAATCCTTGGGCGTTCTTTCGAGGGTATCGAAGTCCACGTGGACCAAGCCGAACCGCTGTGAGTACCCCGCGGCCCATTCGAAGTTATCCAGCAGCGTCCACACGTAGTAGCCCAGGAGTTCCACGTCATGTGCGATCCCGCCGGGGGCTGTCGCCCGCAATGCTTGGCCGAGGTGTGACGCCAGGTAGCTGATCCGGTCGGGGTCGTGAACCGGGCCCGCGGCATGTTCCGGTTCCGGAAAGCTCGCTCCGCTTTCAGTGATGAACAAGGGCGGCAAGGATGCCCCGTACCTGTCCTTGAGTTCCCTCAGCAGGATGCCGAGATGCTCGGGCGCGACAGGCCAGCCAAATCCCGTGGTTTCGTACTCAGGGAAATTCGCAAGGTGGAACGGCAGCTTGGCCATGACGTCGGAGTGGATAGTCAAGGTGGTGCCGTCACCCTGGCCGGAGGCGACCTTCGCCGGGTAGTAGTAGTTCACTCCGTAGAAGTCCAAGGGCTGGTGGATGGTCTTGAGGTCCTTTTCCGGGACCTTGCCCAGGGCCTTGAACCATGGTTTCACAGGCAGTGGAGGCTTGGGGTACCGGCCAAGAAGAATGGGATCGGCGTACACGCGGTTGAGGATGAGGTCGAAGGCTCTCGCCATCAGCCCATCCTTGAGCCGCTTGCTCGCCGGACGCACAGGAGAGTGCATGTTCGCCACGCCTATGCTTCCCACCACCTTGGCGGCGCGAAGGGCCTGGACGGCCAGCCCGTGCCCCAGAAGCTGATGGTGGGCCGCGGGAAGGGCATCGAAGAGCAGGCGCCTGCCGGGAGCATGGACGCCGAGGGCGTATCCTTGCAGCGCAACCGAGACGGGTTCGTTCAAGGTGACCCATTGGGCGACGCGATCCCCGAGCCGTGCGGCTGCGGCAGCGGCGTATTCCGCGAACCGTTCGGCGGTCGCCCGAATCAGCCAGCCGCCGTCGTGCTCCAACGGCAGGGGAGTGTCCCAGTGGTACAGGGTCACCATCGGTGAAATCCCGGCCTTCAGGAGCTTGTCCACCAGGCGATCATAGAAGTCTAGGCCCTGCTGGTTGATGGGCCCCTTCCCACCTGGCTGGATCCGCGGCCAGGAAAGCGAGAAGCGGTACGAATCGACACCGAGCTCCCGCATGAGCGCGATGTCCTCATCGCTGCGGTTATAGTGGTCACAAGCGATTGCGGGCGAATGGCCATCGAGGATCGCGCCGGGCTTTTCGGCGAAAGCATCCCAACTGGACGGACCCCGTCCGTCCGCGGTGAGTGCGCCTTCGATTTGAAAGGCCGCCGCGGCGACGCCCAACGTGAAGCCGGGACGGATGCGGCCCGCAAGATCCTCCACTTCGGCAGCATCTTGGACGGTCATTCACCTATCATCCAGACGGTTGCGGCACATGGCAATGCCCCGAAAGGGCCCGATTGGCGTCTGCCGCCGTTTTCCGGCATACTAGGTGAGTTGTTCAAGCGCTTCTTCGCGTCCCGATCCGGATAATGCCGGGTGTCAGGGTCCAAGCTGAAGCCCAAACATAACCCAGATCCCCAAAGGAATGCGGACGATTTTGCGTGAAATGCGCGACACGCCCGACCGCGGGGGTCGGTGGCGCCGACAGGTTGAGGAACCCGGATTATCCGGATTCAGCTTGTGCGGCGGGTGGTAGTACTACTTCAAATGCTTCGGCAGCCACATGCAACATGTAAGTGAACAGGGCAGCCCTCAACCGGGGGCAGCAAAGACTGAAAGAGAGTCAGGCGACATGGCGGGACAAAAAATCCGCATCCGGCTGAAGTCATATGACCACGAGGTCATTGATGTTTCAGCGCGGAAGATCGTTGAGACGGTCACGCGCGCAGGCGCAACGGTAGTGGGCCCCGTCCCGCTTCCGACGGAGAAGAACGTGTACTGCGTTATCCGCTCTCCCCACAAGTACAAGGACAGCCGTGAGCACTTCGAAATGCGTACTCACAAGCGTCTGATCGACATCATCGACCCCACGCCCAAGGCTGTTGACTCGCTCATGCGTCTCGACCTGCCGGCCGACGTGAACATCGAAATCAAGCTCTAAGGGAGGTGCTGAGATAACTATGACCGCAACCCGTAATGTCAAGGGCCTGCTGGGCACGAAGCTCGGCATGACCCAGGTCTGGGACGAGAACAACAAGCTCATCCCCGTCACTGTCGTCCAGGCTGACTCCAACGTCGTCACCCAGCTGCGCAACGCAGAATCCGACGGATACGTCGCCGTCCAGATCGGCTACGGCCAGATCGATCCCCGCAAGGTCACCAAGCCGCTGGCTGGTCACTTTGAAAAGGCTGGCGTAACCCCCCGCCGCCACGTCGTCGAACTGCGCACCGCCGACGCCGCGTCCTACGAGCTGGGCCAGGAGCTTTCTGTTGAGCTCTTCGAAGCCGGCCAGAAGATCGACGTCGTCGGTACCAGCAAGGGTAAGGGCTTCGCCGGTGTCATGAAGCGCCACGGCTTCTCCGGTGTAGGAGCCTCCCACGGTGCGCACAAGAACCACCGCAAGCCCGGTTCCATCGGTGGCGCATCCACCCCGAGCCGCGTCTTCAAGGGTCTGAAAATGGCCGGCCGCATGGGCGCAGTACGTCACACCACGCTGAACCTCACCGTTCACGCAGTTGACGTCGAGAAGTCGCTGCTCCTTATCAAGGGTGCCGTTCCCGGTGCCCGCGGCCAGGTCGTCCTCGTACGCACCGCCGTGAAGGGAGCCTAGTTCAATGACTAGCACTGTCAAGGTAGACCTGCCTGCAGAGATCTTCGACGTCCAGACCAACGTGCCGCTGCTGCACCAGGTCGTCGTCGCACAGCTCGCTGCTGCTCGCCAGGGTACCCACAAGACCAAGACCCGCGCCGAGGTTTCCGGTGCAGGCCGCAAGCCGTTCAAGCAGAAGGGCACCGGTCGCGCCCGCCAGGGTTCCATCCGTGCTCCGCACATGACCGGTGGTGGCATCGTCCACGGCCCGACCCCGCGTGACTACAGCCAGCGCACCCCCAAGAAGATGAAGGCTGCTGCCCTGCGTGGCGCCCTGTCTGACCGCGCCCGCAACGGCCGCATCCACGTCATCTCCGAACTGGTTGCCGGCACCAAGCCGTCCTCCAAGGAGGCCCTGGCGTCGCTGCGTTCGGTTTCCGAGCGCAAGAACCTGCTCGTCGTCATCGAGCGCGCCAACGATGTTGCCGCACTGTCCGTGCGCAACCTCGCGGAAGTTCACGTTCTCTACGCAGACCAGCTGAACACCTACGACGTGCTGGTTTCCGACGACGTGGTCTTCACCAAGGCAGCTTTCGAGGCTTTCATCGCTGACAAGGCAAAGAACGAGGAGGATGCCAAGTGAGTGCAGCCACCATCAAAGACCCCCGCGACGTCATCATCGCACCTGTCGTTTCGGAAAAGAGCTACGGCCTGATCGACGAGGGCAAGTACACCTTCCTGGTGGACCCCCGCTCGAACAAGACCGAGATCAAACTGGCCGTGGAGAAGATCTTCTCCGTCAAGGTCGAAACGATCAACACCATCAACCGTGCCGGTAAGCGCAAGCGCACCAAATTCGGCTGGGGACAGCGCAAGAGCACCAAGCGTGCAATTGTCACCCTCAAAGAAGGCACAATCGACATCTTCGGCGGTCCGCTCGCGTAGCGGAGACCACTTTAACGAGGAAATGAATTATGGGAATCCGTAAATACAAGCCGACTACGCCGGGCCGCCGCGGCTCGAGCGTAGCCGACTTCGCTGAAATCACGCGATCGACTCCGGAAAAGTCGCTGCTGCGTCCGCTGCACAAGACCGGCGGCCGTAACAACTCCGGTAAGATCACCACCCGTCACAAGGGTGGCGGGCACAAGCGCCAGTACCGTCTGATCGACTTCCGTCGCCACGACAAGGACGGCATCAACGCCCGCGTTGCCGAAATCGAGTACGATCCGAACCGTACGGCTCGCATCGCCCTCCTGCACTACGTTGATGGCACCAAGCGTTACATCATCGCCCCGAACAAGCTCGCCCAGGGCGACTTCGTCGAGGCCGGCCCCGACGCCGACATCAAGCCGGGCAACAACCTGCCCCTGCGCAACATCCCCGTCGGTACCGTTATCCACGCAGTTGAACTGCGTCCGGGTGGCGGCGCCAAGATGGCCCGTTCCGCTGGTGCTTCCGTTCAGCTCGTCGCCAAGGAAGGCCGTTTCGCGCAGCTGCGCCTGCCCTCCGGTGAAATCCGCAACGTTGACGTGCGCTGCCGCGCAACCGTCGGCGAGGTCGGCAACGCCGAGCAGTCGAACATCAACTGGGGCAAGGCCGGCCGTATGCGCTGGAAGGGCGTCCGCCCGACCGTCCGTGGTGTCGCGATGAACCCGGTTGACCACCCGCACGGTGGTGGTGAAGGTAAGACTTCCGGTGGTCGCCACCCGGTCAACCCGAACGGCAAGCCCGAGGGCCGTACCCGCCGCCCCAACAAAGAGAGCGACAAGCTTATTGTTCGTCGCCGTCGTACTGGCAAGAACAAGCGATAGGAGCCTGGACACATGCCACGCAGCCTGAAAAAAGGTCCTTTCGTTGACCAGCACCTCTTTGTGAAGGTCGCCAAGGAAAACGAAAAGGGCACCAAGAACGTCATTAAGACCTGGTCCCGTCGTTCGATGATCATCCCGGACATGCTGGGCCACACGATCGCCGTTCACGACGGACGCAAGCACATCCCGGTGTTTGTCACTGAGTCGATGGTCGGGCACAAGCTCGGCGAATTCGCTCCCACGCGGACATTCCGCGGCCATGTCAAGGACGACCGCAAGGGCAAGCGCCGCTAGGCGCTCGTTCTTACGGCATAGACGAGAGAAGGAAAGCAATGGAAGCCAAGGCTATTGCGCGGCACATCCGCGTAACGCCTATGAAGGCCCGGCGCGTCGTCAACCTTGTTCGTGGCAAGCAAGCGAATGAGGCTCTGGCAATTCTGAAGTTCGCCCAACAGGCAGCTTCGGAGCCGGTATTCAAGGTAGTTCAGTCGGCAGTGGCAAACGCTCGCGTCCTCGCGGACCGCGACGGCGTTGCCTTTGACGAAGGAGACCTCTACATCAGCGAAGCGTTTGTTGATGAAGGCCCGACCATGAAGCGGTTCCAGCCGCGTGCCCAGGGTCGTGCATTTCAGATCAAGAAGCGCACGAGCCACATCACCGTGGTAGTCGCTACCCCGGAGAAAGAGGAGGCTCGCTAAGTGGGACAGAAAGTAAACCCGCACGGGTTCCGACTCGGCATCACCACCGATCACGTATCGCACTGGTTTGCTGACAGCACCAAGTCGGGCCAGCGGTACAAGGACTTCGTTCGCGAAGACATCCGCATCCGCCAGCTCATGTCCACAGGCATGGAGCGTGCCGGCATCGCCAAGGTCGAAATCGAGCGCACCCGCGACCGCGTCCGCGTGGACATCCACACGGCTCGTCCGGGCATCGTCATCGGCCGCCGCGGCGCAGAAGCAGACCGCATCCGCGGCGAGCTCGAAAAGCTGACCGGCAAGCAGGTCCAGCTGAACATCCTCGAGGTCAAGAACCCCGAGATGGAAGCACAGCTTGTTGCCCAGGGCGTTGCTGAGCAGCTGACTTCCCGCGTGGCTTTCCGCCGTGCGATGAAGAAGGCCATGCAGTCCGCACAGCGTGCCGGTGCCAAGGGTATCCGTATCGCTTGCTCCGGCCGCCTGGGTGGCGCTGAAATGTCCCGCTCGGAGTTCTACCGCGAAGGCCGTGTGCCCCTGCACACCCTGCGTGCGAACATCGACTACGGCTTCTACGAAGCCAAGACCACCTTCGGCCGCATCGGCGTGAAGGTCTGGATCTACAAGGGCGACGTGACCGCCAAGGAACTGGCCGCACAGGCCGCTTCCGCACCGTCCCGCGGCCGCTCCGGCGACCGTCCGGGCCGTCCGGGTGGCGCTGACCGTGGTGACCGCCGTCGTCGTAACGACCGTCCGGCAGCCGACGCAGCTCCTGCTGCGGAAGCTCCGGCAGCAGAAGCTGCTGCTCCTGCAGCAGAAGGAGGACAGGCTTAAATGCTTATCCCACGTCGAGTCAAGCACCGTAAGCAGCACCACCCGGGTCGTTCCGGCGCTGCTACGGGCGGCACCAAGGTCACTTTCGGTGAGTTCGGCATCCAGGCCCTGAGCCCGGCTTACGTCACGAACCGTCAGATCGAGTCTGCCCGTATCGCGATGACCCGCCACATCAAGCGTGGCGGTAAGGTCTGGATCAACATCTACCCGGACCGTCCGCTGACGAAGAAGCCTGCTGAAACCCGTATGGGTTCCGGTAAGGGTTCCCCGGAATGGTGGGTCGCAAACGTCAAGCCGGGCCGTGTTCTTTTCGAACTCGCCGGTGTCAATGAAGAGGTAGCTCGCGAGGCACTGCGCCTGGCAATCCACAAGCTGCCGTTGAAGGCACGCATTGTGCGTCGCGAAGGTGGTGAATAGAAATGCCAGTAGGGTCGAAGGATCTCGCACCCGCACAGCTGGACGGTTTCGACAACGAGCGTCTCGTTGAAGAACTCCGCAAGTCCAAGGAAGAGCTGTTCAACCTGCGTTTCCAGTCCGCCACCGGACAGCTGGAGAACCACGGTCGTCTGCGCGCGGTAAAGAAGGACATCGCACGCATCTACACCGTTCTCCGTGAGCGCGAGCTGGGCATTCGTGCCGAGGTTGCCGCACCGGTTGTGGAAGCCAAGGAAGAAAAGAAGTCCAAGAAGGCAGCAGCCAAGGCTGAAAAGGCCGAAGCTGAGGCTGGAGAGGACGCCAAGTGAGCGAACAGAAGGAAACTGTGACGGAAGCAGCAGCCAGCGCTAAACAGCGCGGTTACCGTAAGACGCGTCGCGGCTACGTAGTCTCTGACAAGATGGAAAAGACCATCGTTGTCCAGGTTGAAGACCGCGTGAAGCACGCTCTGTACGGCAAGGTTATTCGCCGCACTTCGAAGGTCAAGGCTCACGACGAGCAGAACAGCGCCGGCATCGGCGACCTCGTCCTGATCTCTGAGACCCGTCCGCTGTCCGCTACCAAGCGGTGGCGCCTGGTCGAGATCCTCGAAAAGGCCAAGTAATCCCGCGTCGGGCTTCGTCCCGGCAGCGATGATGGATTATCAGGAAGGCCCGCATTCCGAAAGGGATGCGGGCCTTCCCCCGTTTCAGTCCATAGCACAAATCATGCTAGGATATTGAGTTTGTATGGCGCCATCTGCGCGTCTGCAACCACCTCGTAAACAATCGTGCCGCGGCATACTGCCCCGCGCAGTTATTTCCGCAAGGGAAGCTGATGCTGGCGGCACGGGAGTTTAGGCCTGCTCTGGCAAAATCCAGGCAGGTCAAGAGACACCCCGATCAACCGTTCCGCAAGGCTCATTCCGTATGCTCCATTTCGGTCTGAGAACCGGCGCGACGCAAGGAGTAAAAATTGATTCAGCAGGAGTCGCGACTCAAGGTCGCCGACAACACGGGTGCTAAGGAAATCCTTACCATCCGCGTTCTCGGTGGATCCGGCCGTCGCTACGCAGGCATTGGCGACGTCATCGTCGCAACCGTCAAGGATGCTATCCCGGGCGGCAACGTAAAGAAGGGTGACGTCGTCAAGGCTGTCATCGTTCGCACCAAGAAGGAACGCCGCCGTGCGGATGGTTCCTACATCAAGTTTGACGAGAACGCAGCTGTGATCCTGAAGAACGACGGCGACCCCCGCGGTACCCGTATCTTCGGCCCGGTTGGCCGTGAGCTCCGTGACAAGAAGTTCATGAAGATCGTTTCCCTGGCCCCGGAGGTGCTCTAGTCCATGGCTAAGATCAAGAAGGGTGACCTCGTTCAGGTCATCACCGGCGCCAAGCAGGAACGTGGCGGCGACCGCGGCAAGCAGGGCAAGGTCCTGCGCGTCTACCCGGATGCCAACCGCGTCCTGGTAGAAGGCATCAACCGCGTCACCAAGCACACCAAGGTCGGTCAGTCGCAGCGCGGCACCAAGACCGGTGGCATCGAGGTTGTCGAAGCCCCGATCCACGTCTCCAACGTTGCTCTTGTCGACCCCTCGACCAAGAAGCCGACCCGTGTTGGTTTCCGTCTCGAGACCGTTGAGAAGGACGGCGTCTCCAAGACCGTCCGCATCCGCGTGTCCAAGGCAACCGGGAAGGACATCTAATGAGCGAAACTCTCGCAACTCCGGTGAAGATTGTGCCGCGTCTGAAGACGAAGTACGCAGATTCCATCAAGCAGGCACTGGTTGATGAATTCAAGTACCCGAACGTGAACCAGGTTCCCCGCCTGGTGAAGGTTGTTGTGAACATGGGTGTTGGAGATGCCGCCAAGGACTCCAAGCTGATCGACGGCGCTGTCCGCGACCTCACCCTGATCACCGGCCAGAAGCCGCAGGTAACCAAGGCCCGCAAGTCCATCGCCCAGTTCAAGCTGCGCGAAGGCATGCCCATCGGTGCACACGCAACCCTGCGTGGCGACCGCATGTGGGAATTCGTGGACCGCCTCGTGACCCTCGCCCTGCCCCGTATCCGCGACTTCCGCGGCCTCAACGGCAAGCAGTTCGACGGCAACGGCAACTACACCTTCGGTCTGACCGAGCAGGTTATGTTCCACGAGATCGACCAGGACTCCATCGACCGCGTCCGCGGTATGGACATCACGGTCGTCACCACTGCCAAGACCGATGACGAAGGCCGTGCGCTGCTCAAGGCACTTGGCTTCCCGTTCAAATCCGAAGACTAATAACTACGTAGTAGGTCCGGCCGAGGCTGCTTTTGCGGCCAAAGCGGAAACCGTTACGAGGAAGGGCTAGAGCCCAAATGACTATGACAGATCCTGTCGCAGACATGCTGACGCGTCTGCGCAACGCTAACTCGGCTTACCACGACTCTGTGAGCATGCCGTACAGCAAGCTGAAGGCACGCGTTGCCGACATCCTGAAGGCGGAAGGCTACATCGCCGCCTGGAAGGAAGAGGAAGCCGAAGTCGGCAAGAAGCTGACCATCGACCTCAAGTTCGGTCCGAACCGCGAGCGTTCGATCGCTGGTGTCCGCCGTATTTCCAAGCCTGGCCTCCGCGTTTACGCGAAGTCCACCAACCTGCCTCACGTGCTGGGTGGCCTGGGTATCGCAATCCTGTCCACCTCTTCCGGCCTCCTGACTGATAAGCAGGCCGGCAAGAAGGGCGTGGGCGGCGAAGTCCTCGCGTACGTCTGGTAACGGGAAAGGAAGAGAATAATGTCACGTATTGGACGTCTCCCCATCACCGTTCCTGCCGGCGTCGAAGTCAAGGTTGATGGCTCCGTCATCAGCGTCAAGGGCACCAAGGGCGAGCTGACCCACACTGTGGCCAGCCCGATCGAGGTCAACTTGGACGACACCACTTTGACCGTCACCCGCCCGAACGACGAGCGCGCCTCGCGTTCCCTGCACGGCCTGACCCGCACCCTGATCGCCAACATGATCGAGGGTGTCACCAAGGGCTACGAGAAGAAGCTTGAAATCGTCGGTACCGGTTACCGCGTTCAGGCCAAGGGTTCTGACCTTGAGTTCGCTCTTGGCTTCAGCCACCCGGTCAACGTCCCCGCTCCGGAAGGCATCACCTTTACGGTGGAGGGCCCGACCAAGTTCTCCGTCGCGGGTATCTCCAAGCAGCAGGTCGGCGAGGTTGCTGCCAACATTCGCAAGCTGCGCAAGCCGGACCCCTACAAGGGCAAGGGTGTCCGTTACGCCGGCGAAGTCATCCGCCGCAAGGTCGGAAAGGCTGGTAAGTAAACCATGGCCATCGCAATTAACAAGAAGCGCACGAACAAGAGCAAGGCTGCTGCGCGCAGCCGTCGCCAGCTTCGTATCCGCAAGCGCATCACCGGCACGGCTGCACGTCCTCGTTTGGTCGTCAACCGTTCTGCCCGCCACATCTTCGTCCAGGTTGTCGACGACTCCAAGGGTGTAACCGTGGCTTACGCTTCCACCCTGGAAGCCGACCTTCGTGCATTCGACGGTGACAAGACCGCCAAGGCCAAGCGCGTTGGCGAGCTCGTCGCCGAGCGTGCGAAGGCTGCAGGCATCGAAGCAGTTGTCTTCGACCGCGGTGGTAACAAGTACCACGGCCGCATCGCCGCCGTCGCAGACGGTGCTCGCGAAGGTGGGCTGGCACTGTGACCGTTGAGAATAACGAAAAGGACATTCAGGTGACTGAAGCTGCAGCTGCTGAGGCAACTGAGACCACTGCTGCCACCGAGGACCGCCGCGGCGGTCGTCGTGGCGAGCGTGGTGACCGTGGCCAGGGCCGCGGCGACCGTGGTGGCCGTGGTGGCCGCGACGGCGGTCGCGAGGCCGAGAAGAGCCAGTTCGTCGAGCGCGTTGTGACCATCAACCGCGTCGCCAAGGTCGTCAAGGGTGGTCGTCGCTTCAGCTTCACCGCCCTCGTCGTCGTCGGTGACGGCAACGGCTTGGTCGGCGTTGGCTACGGCAAGGCAAAGGAAGTTCCCGCCGCTATCGCGAAGGGCGTCGAAGAGGCCAAGAAGTCCTTCTTCCGCGTTCCCCGCGTTGGCAACAGCATCCCGCACCGTGTGCAGGGTGAGGCCGCAGCAGGAGTTGTCATGCTGCGTCCGGCTTCCCCGGGTACCGGTGTTATCGCCGGTGGTCCGGTCCGCGCGGTACTGGAATGCGTCGGTATCCACGACGTCCTCTCCAAGTCGCTCGGTTCCTCGAATGCCATCAACATCGTTCACGCGACTGTCGACGCCCTTAAGCGACTGGAAGAGCCCGCTTCCGTGGCAGCCCGCCGTGGCCTGCCGCTGGACGAGGTTGCTCCGATTGCTCTGGTGCGCGCGCTCCAGAACCAGAAGGCAGGTGTTTAGTCATGGCTAAGAACCTGACTCCCTCCGACGCTCAGTTGGAGATCACCCAGATCAAGGGCGTCGTCGGCGCCAAGCAGAACCAGCGTGAGACCCTGCGGTCCCTCGGCCTCAAGCGCATCGGACACACCGTTGTCCGCACCGCTGACGCCGTGACCGTTGGAATGATCAACACGGTTCCGCACCTCGTGAATGTAGAGGAGGCGAAGTAATGGCCGAGAACAAGACCGCCGCAGAGGCTGCTGAGAAGCAGAGCGCTCTGAAGGTCCACCACCTGCGTCCCGCCCCGGGTGCCAAGACCGCCAAGACCCGTGTTGGTCGTGGTGAAGGCTCCAAGGGTAAGACCGCTGGTCGCGGTACCAAGGGTACGAAGGCCCGCTACCAGGTCAAGGCCGGCTTTGCCGGCGGCCAGTTGCCGCTGCACATGCGCCTGCCGAAGCTCCGCGGCTTCAAGAACCCGTTCCGGGTTGAGTTCCAGGTTGTAAACCTGGACCGGCTCAACGAGCTGTTCCCGGAAGGCGGCGCTGTGACCGTCGAGTCCTTGGTTGAGAAGGGCGCCGTTCGCAAGAACCAGCCCGTCAAGGTGCTGGGCACCGGCGACATCACCGTCAAGGTTGACGTCACCGCCCACGCTTTCTCTTCCAGCGCAGCTGAAAAGATCGCGGCAGCAGGCGGATCCACCACCACCCTCTAAGGGCCGGGGTGTGATCACCAGCTGTTGACAGACTCCCGGTGCGGAGGGCTTCGGCCTCCCGCACCGGGAGTTTTTTCATGTGGCGCAGGCCTCTCGATTGTTCGCATGACGCATGAAACCGTTAGACTCGGGTGTTGGGTTTCATCGACCCCGCCAACACCCTTGGACCATTAACTCAGGAGGACGCTTGCTAAGCGCATTCGCCCGGGCATTTCGGACGCCTGATCTGCGTCGCAAGTTGTTGTTCACGCTAGGAATCATCGCGATCTTCCGCTTGGGCGCTTTCATCCCTTCGCCGGGTGTGAGCTACCAAAATGTTCAGCAATGCTTGTCAGCCAACCAGGACACGGGCGGCCTCTACCAGCTCGTCAACCTGTTCAGCGGCGGGGCGCTGCTGCAGGTCTCGGTCTTCGCGCTGGGCATCATGCCGTACATCACGTCCAGCATCATTGTGCAGTTGCTCCGCGTGGTCATTCCGCGGTTCCAGCAACTGTACGAAGAGGGCGCGTCGGGGCAGGGGAAACTGACCCAATACACGCGGTACCTCACTATCGCCTTGGGCTTGCTGAACGCCACCACGTTGGTTTCCTTGGCGCGGTCCGGCCAGCTGCTGCCCAACTGCCAGCTGCCGATCATCCCGGATACCAGCATCATCGCCACCATCCTCGTGGTGATCACGCTTACGGCCGGAACCGGCCTCATCATGTGGATGGGTGAACTCGTTACCGAGAAGGGCGTGGGCAATGGCATGTCCCTGCTCATTTTCACCTCGATCGCCGCGGGCTTCCCCACCTCGCTGGGCGCCATCTGGAACTCCAAGGGTCCGGGAACTTTCTTCACGGTGGTCGCCATCGGTCTGGTGACCGTTGCGCTCGTCGTGTTCGTTGAACAGTCTCAGCGGCGCATTCCGGTCCAGTACGCCAAGCGCATGATCGGACGGCGGACCGTGGGCGGCACCAGCACCTACATCCCCATCAAGGTCAACATGGCCGGCGTCGTGCCCGTCATCTTCGCCTCCTCCATGCTCTACCTGCCCGGCCTGATTGCGCAGTTCAATCAGCCGAAGGCCGGAGAGACGATCGCCCCCTGGGTTGAGTGGATCAACAACAACCTCACGCGCGGCGACCACCCTATCTACATGGCGTTGTACTTCGTCATGATCGTGTTCTTCACCTACTTCTATGTTGCGATCACCTTCAACCCTGAAGAGGTCTCGGACAACATGAAGAAGTACGGCGGGTTCATTCCGGGCATCCGGGCGGGTAAACCGACCGCGGATTACCTGCAGTACGTGCTTTCCAGGATCACCCTCCCCGGCGCCCTCTACTTGGGCATCGTGGCACTGATCCCGCTGGTCGCACTCGTCCTGATCAACGCCAACCAGAACTTCCCGTTCGGTGGTACGTCAATCCTGATCATGGTGGGTGTCGGCCTGGAAACCGTCAAGCAGATTGATGCGCAGCTACAACAACGTCACTACGAAGGGCTTTTGCGATGACGAGAATGCTGATCATTGGACCTCCGGGTTCGGGCAAGGGAACCCAGGCAGAGCGGATTTCCGAGCGCCTGGGCGTAGTCGCCATTTCCACGGGCGATATCTTCCGTGCAAACGTCAAGGGCGAAACCCCCCTGGGCATCGAGGCCAAGAAGTACATGGACGCCGGCGACTTCGTTCCGGACAGCGTCACCAACAAGATGGTGCGTGACCGCTTGAGCGAGGACGACGTCGAAAACGGCTTCCTGCTCGACGGCTACCCGCGCACGACCGCCCAGGTGGAATACCTGGACGAGATCCTCGCCAAGACCGAAGAGAAGCTCGACGTCGTGCTTCAGTTGACGGCCGACGACGAGGAACTTGTTGCGCGCTTGCTGGGACGTGCCAAGGAGACCGGGCGCTCGGACGACAACGAAACCGTCATCCGCCACCGCCTGGACCTCTACCACGAGCAGACTGAAGCTGTGGTGGCCAAGTACGCAGAACGCGGCATCCTGACCCGCGTCGATGGCATTGGCGCCATCGACGAGGTGACGGACCGGGTACTGCTGGCCATTGAAGCAGCCAAGGCCGTCTAAGTCCCGTCTTGGACTGAAGGCAACCGGAAGGGGTGTCCCGCGCAGAAAAATGCGCGGGACACCCCTTTTGCATGCACCCGCACGTGCCGCCCGGTTTCGGGCTTCGCCGAGGATGGGCGAAAATAGATGGAGACCCGAGACCGGCCTGCTTCCCTAGATGGACAGCAGCAGGCATAAACACCCGCAAGAGGAGACCATGGCGTTCGGCCAGCCCCGCATCGAATACAAGACCAACGAGCAAATGCGCAAGATGCAGGAGGCCGGGGTGGTCCTCAGCCGAGCCCTCGACGCAGCTGTCGCGGCTGCCAAGCCCGGAGTCACCACCAAGGAGATCGACGCAGTCTTCGCCTCGATCCTGAACGACGCCGGCGCGAAATCGAATTTCCTCGGTTACCACGGGTTCCCTGCCACTATCTGTACGTCCGTGAACGAGGAAGTGGTCCACGGCATCCCGGGCGACCGTGTCTTGCAGGACGGGGACATTATTTCGATTGACGGCGGAGCCATTGTGGATGGCTGGCACTCCGATTCGGCCCGCACTGTGATCGTTGGCACCGTGGACCCTGAAGACCAGCGGCTCTCGGATGTCACGGAGGCCGCGATGTGGCGAGGGATCGCTGCGTTGGCGAAGGGCAAGTTTGTCGGCGATATCGGAAATGCCATTGATGACTACGTTTCTTCCGTCCCCGGGAAGACGCTGGGCATCCTTGAGGACTACGTGGGCCACGGCATCGGATCCGAGATGCACATGGCTCCGGACGTCTTGAACTACCGCACCAAGCACCGTGGACCGAAGGTCCGCCCGGGCCTGTGCCTGGCGATCGAGCCCATGCTTGTCCGTGGCGGAATCGAAACGGCCACCCTCGAGGACGACTGGACAGTGGTTACCACGGACGGGAAGCGTTCGTGCCAGTGGGAGCACTCAGTCGCCGTCCACGAAAAGGGCATCTGGGTACTGTCCGCCCCCGATGGCGGGGCTGCGCAGTTGGCGCCTCTCGGCGTCGTACCCGTCCCGATCCCGTAACCAGGCACTGCCGTTCCTGAAACGCGAAATCCTTGGCGACGCCGTGAGCGGCGTCGCCAAGGATTTCGAATATCCAGCTGAAGCTAGTTCTTGAGCTTCGGCTTCACGTCCTTCGTGTAGATGCTGTCGAGGGTCTTCGCGAGGTTGGTCAGCGACGCCTTGACGTCGGCCTTCTCGTTCATGATCTTCGCGGCCGCCTTTGCCATCTCCTGGTCGGCGCCCGGGAGGAACACACGGGCGTAGTCCTGGGAGCGGGTGACCTTGAGCTGGTCGAGGGCGATCTGGATCTCGGGGGTCGTCGCCAGCACGCTCGACATGTCGGCAGTAGTGCGCGAGGGCATGTAGCCCGTCGCGGCGGAGAACTGGGCCGTGCTCGACGCGCTCGTGTAGAAGCTCAGGAACTTCGCGGCAGCGAGTTGGCGCTCGGGGGAGGTCTTCTTGGCGATGGCGAGGCCGGCACCGCCGGTCGGGCACACCGGCGTGGTGGAGGCTGGGCCGCCGGGAAGGAAGCCGACGCCGATTCGCATGCCCTTGCCCTTCGCAGCCGTGAGGGTCGTCACCAGGTCGCCGGTCGAGGAGATAGTGGAGCTCACGGCCCCAGCGGTCAGGTCGCCGACAGCATCCTTCGAGGAGACGCCGGCCCAGCCGGACTTGACGATACTGTCTTGGACCCATTGCATGGCTTGAACGGACTTGTCCGAGTCCGCCGTGATGGACCACTTGTCGCTCCACCCACTGCCGAATCCCCACAGCATGTTCTGCAGCGTCCACCCTGCGTAGCCGTCGAGGGCCGGGTACTGGTATGCGTGCTGATAGCCGCTGGCTGCTTTGTTGGCCGCTTGGATCTTCGGCGCCCATTCGGCGAATTCGTCCCAGGTCTTCGGGGCGCGGTCGGGGAGGCCCGCAGCCTGGAAGTGGTCCTTGTTGTAGTAGAACAGCGGAGTGGACCGGTTGTTCGGCACGGCCCAGTGCGAGTTCGCGTACGAGTAGTCGTCATAGAGCGTCTTGTTGAAGTCGCCCACGTTGTCGCCCACTGCTTTCATGAGGTCGTCGATGGGGATGATTGTGTCCGCAATCGCGAAACGGAACCACCAGACGTCGGAAGCGAGAACGATGTCCGGGACGTCGTTGCCGGTCTGCGCGGTCTGGAACTTCTGCGCGACCTCTTCGTAGTTCTTGCCTCCCGTGATGAGGTTGACCTTGATGCCGGGGTTGGCCTTCTGGAAGTCGTCGATGAGCTTCTGCTCGATCGGCTGTGACGATCCGGGGTGGCTGCTGAGGAAGGAGATCTCGGCGGCGGGCTTGATGCTGCTCCAGTCGGTGGTCGCGGCGGAGGTTGCCGTCGACCCGCCGGCAGTTGAGGGGCCGCCACACGCAGCCAAGGCTGCGGCGCCGGCTCCCAGGCCGCTCAGGATGAGGAACTGCTTGCGGTTGATGTGCATGGGTGTGCCTTTCACATGTGGGGTGCGGTTGTGGTGGAGAAGGGCTCAGCCGGTGACGGAGCCTTGGGTGAGGCCCGTGACGATGTATCGCTGAAGCATCGCGAAGACGAGGAGGATCGGGAGGATCACGACGACGGCGCCAGCCATGAGGACGCCCCACGCCTGTGAGCTTGAGTCGGAGTTGGAGAGGAACGTCAGCCCGACCGGCAGCGTCATCATGTTTGTGTTGTTCGTGATGATGAGCGGCCAAATGTAGTCGTTCCACTCGCTGACGACTGTCACGAGCGCGACGGTGGCGATCGACGGTGCCGAGACCGGGGCCACGATGCTCCACAAGCGGCGCCAGTGGCCTGCGCCGTCGATCTCTGCGGCTTCAAGGATTGAGCCGGGGAGCGTCAGAAAGTGCTGGCGCAGCAGAAACGTGCCGAACGCGGTGCCGAGACCTGGCAGGATGATGCCCCAATACGTGTTCTGGCCGCCAAGCGAGGAGATCAGGATGTAGTTGGGAAGGACAGCGACCTGCGGCGGGACCATGAGAGCCACGAGGATCAGTACGAACAGAAGCCGCTTGAACGGGAACGAGACGAACACGAGGGCGTAGGCAGTGATGATCGCGAGGAAGCATTTCACGGCGGCGCCGATGGTCGTGACGATCACGCTGTTGAGGAAGAATCGGGCGAACGGGGCGCGGCGGGCTGCCTCCGCGTAGTTCTCAAAGCTCGGCGCCTGCGGCAGGATGTGCAGGTCCGTCGTGACAATCTCGCCGGGTTGCTTGAATGATGACAATGCCATCCACGCGAGTGGGAGGAACACGATGAGCGTCGCGAGGATGAGCGGCATGTAACCGCCTGCGAGGGTCGCCGTGAGGTTGTTCCGGGCGAAGGGGCCGTTGCCCCGTTCGACGGAGGCAGCGGTAGCCCGGTCGGCTGTCGCGGCCGGGTTGGATGTTGTGGTGCTCATGAGTAATGGACTTTCTTCTCAACGAACCTCATCTGGACGACCGTGACAACGAGGAGGATCACGAACAACACGACGGAGACTGCGGCCGAGTAGCCTGCACGGTTGTAGCCTCCGAACGCCTGCAGGTAGGACTCGAACATGAGGGTGTTCGTGCCGCGGCCTGAGGGGGTCATGATCTTGAGGATGTCGAAGGCCTGGAGCGAGCTCAGAAGGGTGGTGATGAGCAGGAAGAATGTAGTGGGGGACAGCAGTGGGAGGCCGATGCTCCACAGGCGGCGAGCCGCGCCGGCGCCGTCGAGGGCCGAAGCCTCAAGCACGTCTTTCGGGAGCGACTGAAGGCCAGCAAGGTACACGACCGCGCAGTACCCGAGGTTCTTCCACACGTAGACGACGATCACCATGACCATTGCGAGCTGCGGGTCGTTGATCCACTGTGGGCTCGCGAGGCCGATCCCACGCAGCACCCAGGAAAGCGCGCCATACACCGGATCGAAGATGAACAGCCAAACGAGCCCGACGCCGACGCCCGATAGTACGTAGGGGGCGAAGACTGCGGAGCGCGCGAACGTCGTGCCGGGGATCTTCCGGTTCAGGGCGAGGGCCATGAGCAGCCCGAGAACCATGGACCCGCCGACGGTCGCAACGGTGAAAAGCAGCGTGACGCGTAGGACGTCGGCCGACCCAGGATCGGTGAAGAACGTGACATAGTTCCCCAAGCCCACGACGGTTGCCGTGGCGGAACCGAGGGTCCAGTCAAGGGTCGAGTAGTAGATGTTGTTGATCAGCGGCCAGTAGGTGAACACCGCGATCAAGATGAGGTTCGGCAGCGCGAGCGCGAGGAAGACGAAGAAGTCCCTCCGCGTCCGGCCGGTCCAGCGTGAACGGCGCTGCGGCAGGGACGCTGCGGCCTGCTGGGCAGGCCGACTTTGCGTGAGTTGTGGAGTCATGGGGTCTCTAACGGTTTGCAGATGACGGGTGCGCGCCGGGCTCGAAAATGTTGGGTCGAGGGGGCTGCTAGAAACACCTCACCACACCGAAAGTGCTGTCAAGTCAAGAAAAGGGCCGTCGCTGGAATTGTTGGACAAGCCTTTTGCGCTCGTTTACTTGACGTTTTGTGACGGGTGGGGCCTCGTTCATATTCGAGGCAGGACTACCACTTGTGCGGGGTTTTAAGAAACGCAGGAGACGACGACGGCGACCCGGCCGCGTGTGCGGGGTCGCCGTCGTCGTCTTCCGTCAGAGGACGGGAAATTCAGTGGACTGGAAATTCAGCGGATCGGGAAGCTCGGCGGAAGGAGCTCGTGGGTGGGCCGCCGCGCGTAGTCGGACGCGGTGAGCGAGGAGATGTAACGGTCCAGGAACTCCTGAGCACGTTCCCGGTAGTCATTCGTGTCCACTGTGACGATGTCGCCGTTGTCCACGATGGTCCGGCCGGCGACGACAACCCGGGTGATGTCCCGGCCGTCTCCATTCATGATCAGGGTGCGGATGGGGTCCGCGTGCGGACCGATGTGGCTTCCGGTCAAATCCAGGACGAAGTAGTCGGCCTGCGCCCCGGGTGCCAGTCGACCGAGGTCTGGGCGGCCCAGCGAGTCAGCGGGGTCCAAGGTAGTGGAGCGGAATAGATCCGCGGCTTGGGCGCTCGCCCGGTCCGCGGTGAGGGTTTTGGTCATGCCCATCGCAAGGTCCATGGCGCGGATCATGTTCGGCGGCGCCGAGTCGGTTCCGAGCACAATCCGGACGCCCTTTTCGCGATAGGAGTCGTAGTTGTCGAGCATCCCGCCGTAGTGGGCCATCGGGATGGGGCAGAGCAGGACCGTTGACCCGGAATCGGCAAGCAGCGCGACGTCGTCTCCCGATCCGAACGCTTCGGGCATGTGGGGGTGCCCCGGGACCGTCCATGCGTGGGGGACGTACGTTCGTTCAGCGAGGAAACCGAGGTCCGCCAGGTAGGGGAGGGGGCGGAGTCCTGTACGCGCAAGGATGGTTTCGACTTCGAAGAGGCCCTGGGCTGCGTGCAGGCGTACCGGCAGCTTGAGCTCATCGGCGGCTTGCCGGGTCAGGCGAAGGGTCTTCTCGGTTTGCGTCTCGATTCGCGCGGGCAACAAAGCCGTCCGGATGAGGCCGTCCGCCCGGCCGTCGTAGTCCTGGGCGAAACGGATCGCTTCTTCGAGGCCTTCGAGTCCGCGTCGTTCGTCCTCGTGGAGGAAGACCCGCTTTCCGTCCGTGTAGGGCACGGCTGTGCGATAGCTTGGCCCCAGGTATGCCCGCAGGCCGATGGCCTCCACTGCTGAGGCGGTGTCAGCGAGGTCTTCATAGTCCTCGCACCATTCGTGGTAGCTCTCCGACGCGATGGGCATGAGGGTCGTGATGCCGTTGCGGACTAGTTGGGACAGGGCGAACTCCCGCCTGAACCGTGCCTCTTTCCGCGTGAAAACAGCGGTCCGGTCCTTGAGGTAGTCCTCGGACCAGACGAGGCCCAGGCGTCGGGTTGCGTCGGGCCACGAGTCGAAGAGCGCGTGGTCGATGTCCGCCAAGGCGTTCAAGTCGATGAAACCAGGGGACAGGATGGCTTCCCCGGCGTTGATTTCGGTATCGACGACGCCGGGGTAGTCCCTGCCGACGAAGACAATGGTCCCGTCGTCGTGGACAAGTTCCGCGTTTGGCAGGATGCAGTGGTCGCCTTCGGCGTAGCCAATGACGAAGGCGGCTTTGATACGCGTGATCACGGGGGCTCCTCGCTATGCGCCGGGGGAGTGCGCGGGTTTGTCCTCCAGGTCCGACGCCTGGTTGTCGAGGATGGCGCCCGCGACGAGCATCGCTTCCTGGGCAGCGTTGTCGCGGATCGCCTCGAAAAGGTCGTCGTGGCTGTCGTGCTCTGACTCCGCGGCCCGGTGGAGGCCCGCGGTGGAGGTCCAGGACCCGTCGATCGTGGCAGCGAGCGAGCCGTAGATGCCGGCCAGGAGTTGGTTGTGGGCGGCTTCCACCACGGCGCGGTGGAAGTCGATGTCCGCCTCGCGGAAGCCGTCGTCGTCGTTCGCTTCTGCCGCGGCGCGGCGACGGTCGAGTGCGTCCTGAAGCTTGTCGAGGTCGGCTTGGTCCCGGCGCTGGGCGGCCAGCGCGGCCGCCGGAACGTCGAGGCTGCGGCGGACTTCGATGGCTTCGAAGGGGTCGGCGCCTTGGAAGCCTTTGCGCAGGGCGATTTCCTGTTCGTCGACGGCGGCAACGAAGGTGCCGTCGCCTTGCCGGGTCACGAGGAGTCCGGCGTGCACCAAGGCGCGGAGGGCTTCCCTGAGGGGCGCCCGGCTGAGGCCCAGTGCTTTTCCGAGTTCGGGCTCGGGAGGAATCCGGTCTCCGAGGCCCCACTCGCCTTGTCGAATCCGCAGCCGGATGTCGTCAATCGCGTCGTCGACCACGCTGCGTCGGCCGTTCACCGCCATGGTGTCCTCATTTCTGAACATGCCGGACCTGTCCCGGGCGAGCCCGGGAGATGGGTCCGCCCCAACTCTTTACCGCATCATTCTGGACCCGTCAGTGTCCGGTGACCCTTCCGCTGGCGTTTATGAAGCGTCTCACATTCGATCGGGAAAATCCACCCTTTCGTAAGACGTCTTACGAGTGTATCTTTACCATCATGACCCAGATCACACAGCTGCTCCCTGATATGCGGCTCCCGGGCACCGGCCAAATGCCGGCGACTCGCCTCGGGGTCCAATTCACCCGATACCCCGGCTACGAAGACCGCCCCCTGTTGGACTCATTCCGGGCCGCCGTCGACGACGGCTTCACCCTCGTGGTCCTCAACAGCATTGCTGCGGAACTTTCGGCGGGGAACACCGCAGACCTGCGGGACGTCGCGGACGCGGCGCGGCAGGCCGGCGTCGAACTCCAGCTCGGCCTCGGCTGCGCCGGACCGTTCGGCGATCCCGCGACCGTGCGGGAAAGCCTCCTTGAAGCCCTGCTTTGCGGCACGGAACTCGGGATCAAGGAATTCTTCGTCTACACCCGGTCCGTCCGCGAAGGCGCGGAAGAACAAGGACGGTTCCTTGACCACCCTGCGCAACTCCGGCTCATCCGGGCGAACCTCGAGGCATTGGGGTCAGCCGCGCTAAGTGCGAAGGCACGCATCAACGTGAAGACCCACGAAGACCTTGCGTCCTCAGAAGTCCTGGCCCTGGTCCGGGAGCTGGATCCCGCAGTCTTCGGGATCGGGCTCGACGTGGCCAACCTCGTGGTCCGCGGTGAAGATCCCGTCGATGTGGCCCGGACGCTGGGAACGCACGTCAGGATGACCCACTTGGAGGACGCTGTCCTGTTCCCGGTCCAGGAAGGCTACCGCCGCCGCCTGACGGCAATCGGCGAAGGCGTCTTTGATTGGGACGGGATCCTCCGGAACTTGCTCGACGCCGGGGTGCGCGACTTCACCCTCGAACAACACAGGGGGAAATTCGATACCCCGGTCTTCGACCGCTCGTGGTTCGACCACGAGCCGCATCTCGACGCGGCGGGCCTGGCGCAGGTGGCCCGGCTCGGCGTGGCGACGCACGACGGCGTGGCGCGCGGCCGTTTCCCGGCGCTCGCCGACTGGGACGAAGAACCCGGCGCGGCCGAACGCCGTCGCCAATTGCTCCACAGTGCCTCCACCCTGCGGAGGCTCCTCACATCGATCGGTGCCGGCGCGAACGAACCGGCTCCGACTCAACCAGGAGAGGAAAGACTTCCATGACAGCTGTTGCTGCCCCACAGATCGTTGCCCCGGCGAAGCGCAAGACCTTCAGCAGCTTCCTCCGCAGGGACCGGACCTTGACCCTGACCCTCGCGCTCCTGGCCGGACTCATTGTGGCGACCCTGCTGGGTCCCTTGGTCTGGCAGATCCAGCCCGATGCCATCAACCTCGGAGCCGTTCTCCAAGCCCCCAGCTGGGGGCACCCGATGGGCACTGACGATACCGGCCGCGACGTGCTGGCCCGCGTCCTTGCCGGCGGACGTACCTCGATCCTCGCAGGCCTGACCATCGCGCTGATCGGTGCGGTTGTTGGATGTGTCGCCGCGCTCCTGGCGGGATCCATGCGCGGATGGGTGGACACCCTCTTCACCTGGCTGACCAACTCCATCCTCTGCTTCCCTGCCATCCTCCTCGCGATGGCCATGGCAATGGCGTTGCAGCCGGGCGTAACGGCGGTGGTCATCGGGCTCTCGCTGCACTCCTTCCCTTGGTACATGCGCACGCTGCGTGGAGAAGTGATGCGGCTGTACGGCCAGGACTTCATCCGCTCCACCACGGCATTGGGCGCGCACCCCGCGCGCGTCCTGTTCCGCCACGTCTTCCCGCACCTCATTCCGATCATGATTTTGCAGATGGCCGCCGTCTTCGGTGCCGCCGTACTGTCCCTGGCGGCTTTGGGCTACCTCGGCCTGGGAGCGCAACCTCCCACCGCCGAATGGGGAGAAATGATCACGGACGGCCAGCAGTTCTTCCTTACCGGCCAATGGTGGATCGCGGGCTTCCCTGGCGTGGGCCTGCTCCTCGCCGTCAGCCTGACCACCCTGATCGCGGACCGGGCCCGGGAAGTCCTGGACCCCCGCGGCGAATTCATCCAGGCGAAGTGAGGGAACGTCAATGATCCGCAACATCCTCAAGCGACTTGGCGTGGCACTGGCCACGGTCTTCGGCGCATCGGTCTTTGCCTTCGTGCTCCTCCGCAAGGTTCCCGGCGATCCGGCGCGCGCCATCGCCGGCGACGGCGCCACCGACGAAGCCATCGCAGCATTGCGAAAGTCAATGGGCCTCGACGACAACATCTTCGTCCAGTACGGGAACTATGTGGGCTCGCTGTTCCGCGGCGACTTCGGTTTCTCCTACAGCACAGGCAACAGCGTGGGCACCCTCCTGGCCCAGCGCTTGCCTGCCACGCTCGAGCTCGGCTTGCTGTCTGTAGTGTTCGCGATCGCGGGAGCAGTCATTGCCTCAAGCATCGCCGTCTACTCCCGACGCCGGTGGCCGGACAGGTTCCTCCGCATCAGCTCGTCGCTGGCAATGGGCTCGCCGCCGTTCTGGATCGCCCTGCTCGCCCTCCTGGTCCTCTCGATCCAGCTCGGCATCTTCCCCGGTCCCGAAGGCCGCCTTTCGCCCGGCGTCCTCCGTCCGCCGAACGTCACCGGAATGTTCACCGTGGACGCCGTGATCGCCGGACAATGGGGAACCTTCGTCAACGCCGCGTGGCACCTGATCCTCCCCGCGATCGTCGTCGCGCTCGGTCCGTTCGCTTTCCTCAGCAGGCTGTACCGCAACCAGCTTCGCGGAACGCTGCGGGAAACCTTCGTCACTGTGGCCCAAAGCCATGGCCTGCGCAGGTTCCCCGTGTACGCCCGCCACGTAGCCCCGCACGGTTTGCTGTCACTCCTTCCCGCGGCTTCCCTGCTGTTCGCCGACCTCCTGGCCGGGAGCTTGCTGGTGGAGAAGGTGTTCGGATGGCCGGGAATCGGCTCAATGACAGCCGACGCCATCATCCAGAAGGACTTCGCAGTGGTCCAGGCAGTGCTCCTACTGGCCGCCATCCTCTACGTGGTGGTCAGCCTTGCAGCAGACCTCATCATGACCGCGGCAGATCCCCGAACCCGAGTAGGAGCCCGCTGATGTCGCACACCAACGCACTTTCCTTTCCTCCTCCTAGCCCCTCCACGGGCACAGCTCCGGGCGTGAGCCAGGACCGTAGCCAAGACCGCGGCGTCGTCCTGCAGGTCAAGGGACTGGTCACCGATTTCAACACGGCATCGGGAACCGTCCACGCTGTCCGGGACGTTTCCTTCGACCTCCACAAGCGCCAGCGCATGGCGATCGTCGGCGAATCCGGATCCGGAAAGTCCGCCCTGGCCATGTCGCTTGTGGGGCTCGTCCCGCAGCCAGGCCGGGTTACCGGCGGGAGCGTCAAACTCAACGGGACCGAAATGGTCGGCCTCGACGACGCCGGCATCTCCAGGATCCGCGGCAAGGACATCGGCTTGGTCTTCCAGGACCCGATGGCCGCGCTGGATCCTCTGAAAACCATCGGCAGCCAGTTCGTGGAAACCATCCGGGTACACCAGGACGTTTCCGTCAAGGCTGCACGGAAGATGGCCTGTGACCTCCTTGGCGAAGTAGGCGTCACGGATGCCAAGCGGCGCATCGCTGACTACCCGCACCAGTATTCCGGCGGCATGAGGCAGCGCGTCCTCATTGCCATGGCCATCGCCAACGATCCCTCGGTAGTCATTGCCGACGAACCCACCACCGCCTTGGACGTCACCACCCAGGCCCAGGTCCTCGACCTCCTGGCGAAGATCTGCGACGAACGCGGCAACGCCTTGGTGATGATCACGCACAACCTCGGGATCGTCGAGGAACTCTGCGACAGCGTCAACGTCATGTACGCGGGACGCTTCGTCGAGTCCACCAGCGCGCGGGCGCTCTTCGAGTCACCTGCCCACCCCTACTCCAAGGCGCTCCTGAACTGCGTCATCGACCCCGCCACCACCAAGCGCGGTGCGTTGCCGGCCATTCCAGGCTCGCCACCGGACCTGTCCATCGACGAACCCGGCTGCCCCTTTGCCGCGCGCTGCCCGATCGGCCGGGACGAACCGCGGTGCGCAACGGAGCGCCCGGAGTCACGCGCCCTGGCGAGTGGCGCCGTCGTGCGCTGCCACTTCGCCAGCGACATTCCAGGAGATGAAGCATGAGCAACCCAGCCACGGCCCCGCTCTTGCGGGTAGAAAACCTGAACAAGTCCTACGGCAAAGGGGTCGGTTCCCGCCACCGGGTCCAGATCCTGCGGGACGTCTCCTTCGAACTGCGAAGGGGCCAGACCCTCGGCCTCGTCGGCGAGTCCGGCAGCGGTAAGTCAACCACGGCGGCGTGCGTCATGGGCCTCACCGGGGTGGACAGCGGGTTGATCGAGTTCGACGGCGTCAACCTCACCGCGCTCTCGAAACCGGAAATGCGGCGCATGCGCAAACGCATCCAAATGGTGTTCCAGGATCCCAACGGCTCCCTCGACCCCCGATTCACGGTGGCCGACCTCGTTGAGGAACCGCTGATCATCCACGGCGTCACGGACGCGGCCGAACGTGCCCGCCGGGTCGCCCAAGTGCTGGACCGCGTCGGGATCACGGTCAAGCAAGCCCAACGGTTCCCGTTCGCGTTTTCCGGCGGCCAGCGCCAACGGATCGCGATCGCGAGGGCACTTGTCCTGAACCCGGACCTCGTGGTCTTGGACGAACCGGTCAGCGCCTTGGACGTATCCATCCAGGCGCAGGTCCTCAACCTCCTCAGCGACCTCCAGGACGAGCTCGGCTTGACCTACTTGTTCATCGTTCACGACCTCGCGGTAGCGCGGCTCATGAGCCACAACATCGCCGTCATGAACGCGGGCCGGATTGTCGAGGCCGGGACATCGGCGGACGTTTTCGACAACACCAGCCATCCCTATACCCGCGCGCTGCTGGATGCGGTCCCGGGCGCTCGCCGCCGGGCCGCGTCCCTCGCGGCTGCCGCGCCCGCCCTCGCCACGGAAGGAAAGTGAGATGAGGAAGCTACCCACTCCGCGCGCCCTGATAAAGCGCACGACGGCGGTACTCGCCGCGATCGGCCTGCTCGCCTTGACGGGTTGCGCCGGTCCGGGCAATTCGGCGGCGGCGTCGAACCGGCCGTTCACCGTGAACTGGGCGACGACGCTCACCAATATCGACCCCGCCTTCGTTTGTGCCGGGAACGAGAACAGCTTCGCGAGCAACTTTTACGCCCGCCTTGTGGCGCTCGACGAAGACCGGCAAGCCGACGGAACGTACGTGGCCAACACGGATCCGGGCCGGGTCAAAGGGGACTTGGCTACGTCATGGACGGTATCTCCCGACGGAAAGTCCTACACCTTCTCCCTGCATCCCGGAGCAAAGTTCGCCAACGGTGACCCGCTCGATGCGGAGGCCGTCCAGTACTCGATCATGCGCAACCTGACCATCGGCGGATGCGGTTCTTTGGGCCTGCAAATCGGCTTGACGGACCCGCCCTTGATCAAGGGCGTCACAGTGGTGGATGCCCAGACGGTGCGACTCGATTTGTCCCGCGCCTACCCGGCCATCCTGGTCACTCTTGCCCAGAGCCGCGGATCGATCTACGATCCCAAGGTCATCAAGGAACACGGCGAAGACAAGAAGGGCGTGCCGAACCAGTGGCTCGCCGCACATACCGCCAGCAGCAGCGGCCCCTATGTCCTGGATGAATATGTGGCCAACAACTATGCGGTGCTGAAGCGGAACCCCAACTACTACGGCAAGGCTGCCAAGGAACCGGTGGTCCGCGTCAACTTCATCACCTCCATTCCCACCCTCATGCTGCAGGCACGGCGCGGGGAATCCGATGTGACGCTGGGACTGCCGCCCTATGTGGTCCATGAGCTGAGCCAGGACAATTGCTGCAAGGTGACGTCCGCGCCGGCCTTCGCCCCGGTGACCGTTTCGTTCGATAACTCGTCCGGGATCACGTCCAACCCGAAGCTGCGGGAAGCGCTGAGCTACGCGGTTCCCTATGACCAGATCAAGGCAAGCGTGGCCTACGGCTATGCGGACACCTACTACGGGCCGTTCGTCCCGGGAACTCCCGGATTCGATCCGCAACGTTCGGCTGCCCGTCCCCTCGACCTCGACCACGCCCGGGCATTGGTGAAGGAATCAGGCCTGGTGAATCCGCAGATCGACCTCATGATCAACCCGTCGTCGCCCGGCGTATCCACGCTTGCCACGATTCTGAAGGCCTCGTGGCAGGAGATCGGGGTGACGGTCAACATCGACTCCCAGACGCCTACCGCTTTTGCCACGAAGTTCAACACGGGCAAATACCAATCGGCACTGCTGTTCGAGAGCGCGGGAGCGGTTGCCGCGTACGAGCTCCGGAAGAAGATGACCTGCGGCAGCAGCTTCAACAACCAACACATCTGCATCCCGGGGACGCCCGAGCTCATGAAGAAGCTCGACGCCGCATCGGACCTGCAGGCACAGCAGCCGTATATCAACGCCCTCGTGGACGCCTGGCGGGCCAATTCGCCCACGACCATCCTCTACCGAGCGCAATTCACCGCCGTGCTCGCGCCCTCGGTGAAGGACTTCGACTACTCCTCGTCCACCACTTTCTACAACTGGGGCCGCTGAATATCCGACCCCTGGCAACAAGTACAAGCACCCCACGGGTGACCACCACAATCACGAAGAACAAACGAAGGACACGAAAAATGCGAATTGGTGTTGACGGGAGCAAAATTCCCCACGAAGCGGACGACTCTGCGATCCGTATCCTTGAACGAGCCCACGGGATCGGGATGGAAGGCGTGTACTTCCGCAGCGTCCTGGACGTTTCCCCGACCCTCGACCGCGGCTTCCTTACCGAGGTCCGCGAATGCGCGGAATCCCTCGACCTCTACCTTCAGATGGGCCTCGCCAAGGTCAATCCCTACGCTGCGTCGGAAGCTCCCCACGTCCGCCGGCTCGGTGACGGCGACTACACGCGCGGGATGGTCAAGATGATCGAGGCCGCACACGAAGCCGCCGGCGTGACCGACCTCTGGGTGGCGTGCGCCAACTACCAGCGCGGGCTGCCGGGCTACTACGTCTTCGACCGTTTCCGGACCGACGCGCCCTGGGCCGACCAGCTCGTGGCAATCGAGAAGTTCCTGCGGCTCCTCGCACCGGTGGCCCGGGACCACGGGGTCCATTTGAACATCGAGACCCACGAAGAAATCACGAGCTACGAAATCGTGCGCCTCATCGAAGCAGTGGGCGACGACGTCCTCGGCGTGACGTTCGATACCGCCAATGTGGTGGTACGAGGTGAAGACCCGGTGGCGGCCGCGCGCCGGGTGGCCCCGTACACCCGTGCCACGCACTTGCGGGACTTCGTGCTGGGCGAGCAGGACGGCGTTTTCGGAAGGGTCTTTGCGCCAATCGGACAAGGGTCGCTCGATTGGGATGCCATCCTTGGCATCCTGCACGCGGAAAACCCCGACCTGCCGCTCTCCATCGAGAACGCCGGACCCACCCTGCACCTGCCGATCGGCCTCGACGATCCCGAATGGATTGCCAAGCACCCGGACCTGGACCCCCAAGAGGTGGCGAGGATCCGCGAGATGGCGGCGGAATATGCCGAACGCGTGGAACGCGGCGAAGCCCAAAGCCTGGATGTCGTGCGGGCAACACCGTACGACGGCGCCCATTTCATCGACGTATCGGCAACGGCCCTAAGGGACGCGCTGTCCCGGATCGGCGCCACGGTCTAGCCCGGATGTGCGCCTCCCCGCCCGGCCGGGCAACCCACATCCGGGCGGGGAGGGGCACAATAGGCACATGGCGTCCAAGATCACTGATGTGCTGGGAATCCGCGTGGGACATGTCCAGCGGATCGGCGACGGCTGGTTGAGCGGAGTGACGGTGGTCCTCCCGCCGCCAGGCACCGTGGGCTCTGTGGACGTGCGGGGCGGCGGCCCCGGTACGCACGAAACGGACGCCCTCGACCCCACCACGCTCGTGCCGACTGTTGACGCAGTGGTTCTGACCGGCGGGAGCGCCTTCGGTTTGGTCACGAGCCGCGGTGTCCAGCGTTGGTGCGAAGAACATGGGCGGGGCTTCGCCGTTCCTGGGGGAGTCGTGCCGATCGTCCCCGCCGCCGCCATCTTCGACCTGGGGCGCGGAGGCGACTTCGCCGCCCGGCCGGACGAAGCAATGGGCTACGAAGCGGCAGCCGCCGCTGCCGCCTCAGGCGAGGGGGCCGACGTCGGACGCGGAACCGTGGGGGCCGGAACCGGCGCCGTGATTGCACGGGGTGCCTTCAAAGGGGGAGTGGGCACGGCTTCGATTCTGCTGGATGGAGGAGTCGTGGTCGGGGCGCTCGCCGTGGTGAACGCACTCGGCAAACCCGTCGCACCGGGCGACAGCGTGGAAGTCCTGCCACTCGATCTTCCGGCCGGGCCTACCGCCCTGAACACTACCCTCGCCGTCGTCGCCACCAACGCAGTCCTCGACCCGGCCGAGTGCAAGCGGACCGCAAGCGCGGCGCACGCCGGCCTCGCCAGGGCGCTGAGCCCCTCCCATACACTCGCCGATGGCGACACCGTGTTCGCGCTGGCGACGGGCGCCGTCGGGCTTGACCGCAGTTCCGAACAGGCCCGGCAAGTCTCGCTCATCACCCTCCAAAGCGCGGCGGCAGAAGCCGTTCGGCTGGCCGTCCTCAACGGCGTCGCCTCCGCCGGTCCGATCACGACGCCGGCCGGTACCTTCCCTGCCTACGGTCCCGTTCAGCCGTGATCCGGTGCGTCCCCAGTGCCGTCCTCGGTGCCCGGAGGATGACACCGGGCGGTGGTCTGCGTTAGCATGAGCGGATTTAACATTCGCGCCGCATTGGCGTAGTGTTGTCTGTTGGTTGTCTGCATTGCCACGCCCATTTAACAAGTCGCTTTGACCTGCCCGATGGAGTAGCTCGATTCGGACTGCCAAAAAACCAAAAAACGTCCGCGGATTTCCGGTGCCCAACTGGGACTGCGGCAAACAACAGTTAGCGGAGGATATGGCCAAGAAGGACGGGGTCATTGAGATCGAGGGCGTTGTGACCGAGGCGCTGCCCAACGCGATGTTTCGTGTTGAGCTCACCAACAAGCACATCGTTCTTGCACACATCTCGGGGAAGATGCGCCAGCACTACATCAGGATTCTCCCGGAGGACCGTGTAGTGGTGGAGTTGAGCCCTTACGACCTCACTCGTGGTCGTATCGTCTACCGCTACAAGTAAATTGCTGGGCGGCATCTTGGAAACAAGGGCCGCTTTAGCCGACCACCTGCAACACGCAAAGGAACGCCATGAAGGTCAAGCCGAGCGTCAAGCAGATCTGCGACAAGTGCAAAGTGATCCGCCGTAATGGCCGGGTCATGGTGATCTGCGAGAACCCGCGCCACAAGCAGCGCCAGGGCTAATTCCCTCACGGGAAGTAGCGCCCGCGAGGGCAACCTGGGTTGCTAACCCACGCAAGTAAATAAAGGCAGCACAAGCTGAACTGGGACGTATGGGCCCGGACAGCTAACCCCCGGTCGGAGGCTGGGGCCGCACTGAAAGTGCGGGTGTACTGCCTACGACCTCCGGTTTATCAAGGAGTACCGCCACTATGGCTCGTCTCGCTGGCGTAGACATTCCCCGCGAAAAGCGGTTGGAAATTGCGCTTACTTACATCTACGGCGTGGGTAAGACCCGTGCACACGAAACCCTGGCTGCCACCGGCATCAGCGCTGACGTTCGCGTCAAGGACCTGACTGACGCCGAGCTGGTCCAGCTGCGTGACTACATTGAAGGCAACTACAAGGTTGAGGGTGACCTTCGCCGCGAAGTAGCAGCAGATATCCGCCGCAAGGTCGAAATCGGCAGCTACGAGGGCCTGCGTCACCGCAAGGGCCTGCCCGTACGCGGTCAGCGTACGAAGACCAACGCTCGTACCCGCAAGGGCCCGAAGCGCACCGTCGCCGGCAAGAAGAAGGCCGGACGCTAGAAATAGCCTCCAGCTTTCCCCAAACAACTTTCTGTAGGAGAAACAATGCCCCCGAAGACTCGTGGCGCCGTACGCAAGCCGCGTAAGAAGGACAAGAAGAATATCGCGCTTGGTCAAGCGCACATCAAGAGCACTTTTAACAACACCATCGTGTCCATCACGGATCCGACCGGTGCTGTGATCTCCTGGGCTTCTGCCGGTGAGGTCGGATTCAAGGGCTCCCGTAAGTCCACCCCGTTCGCCGCCCAGATGGCTGCCGAAGCTGCTGCAAAGCGCGCCCAGGAGCACGGCCTGCGCAAGGTCGACGTGTTCGTCAAGGGACCGGGATCCGGACGCGAGACCGCAATCCGTTCGCTGCAGGCCGCTGGCCTCGAGGTTGGCTCCATCCAGGACGTCACCCCCAGCGCCCACAACGGATGCCGCCCGCCGAAGCGCCGCCGCGTCTAATTGGTTTCCTCGGCCAATGCCGGCCGGGTCAGCGACGCAGTCGAACTGTGAAGCGGACCCGGCCGGCATTGGCCGGAACCAAGCCGATTTCCACCACCTGTGTTGCGTCATATAGCGGATGCTCGCCGAAAGGAAACCTAAGTGCTTATTGCACAGCGCCCCACTCTGTCTGAAGAAGTAGTATCCGAGAACCGCTCGCGTTTCATCATTGAACCGCTGGAACCGGGCTTCGGCTACACCCTCGGAAACTCCCTCCGCCGTACCCTGCTCTCCTCCATCCCCGGCGCCGCTGTCACCAGCATCCGGATCGATGGCGTGCTGCACGAGTTCACCACGGTTCCGGGTGTCAAGGAAGATGTCACTGAGATCATCCTGAACATCAAGAACCTCTCCGTGTCCTCCGAGCACGATGAGCCGGTTGTTGCTTACCTGCGCAAGCAGGGCCCCGGAGTCGTCACCGCCGCGGACATCGCTCCGCCGGCCGGCGTCGAGTTCCACAACCCGGATCTGCACATTGCCACGCTGAACTCGAAGGGCAAGTTCGAACTCGAACTGACCATCGAACGCGGCCGCGGCTACGTTTCGGCAGCTCAGAACAAGTCCGGCGACTCCGAGATCGGCCGTATCCCGGTCGACTCGATCTACTCGCCGGTCATGAAGGTGACCTTCCGCGTGGAAGCCACCCGTGTTGAGCAGCGCACCGACTTCGACAAGCTGATTGTCGACGTCGAGACCAAGCAGGCAATCGCCCCGCGCGACGCCGTTGCTTCTGCAGGCACCACCCTGGTGGAACTGTTCGGTCTTGCACGTGAGCTGAACACCGCAGCTGAGGGTATCGAGATCGGCCCGTCGCCGACGGACGCTGCCTTGGCTGCGGACATGGCACTGCCGATCGAGGATCTGGACCTCACCGTCCGTTCCTACAACTGCCTCAAGCGTGAGGGCATCCACACCGTGGGTGAACTCGTTGCCCGCTCCGAGGCTGACCTGATGGACATCCGTAACTTCGGTGCGAAGTCCATCGACGAGGTCAAGGCAAAGCTGGTTGAACTGGGCCTGTCCCTCAAGGACTCCCCTCCCGGTTTCGACCTCGCAGCCCGCGCCGCAGCCATCGAAGAGGACGACGCCGCGTTCAGCGACGACGAGCTCTAACAAGCAGATCTTGGCCGCCGAGTCCACGTTCGGACCCGGCCGGCCTTCATAACAGGAGAAATTACTATGCCTACCCCCACTAAGGGTCCGCGCCTCGGAGGCGGTCCGGCTCACGAGCGCCTGATGCTCGCGAACCTGGCAGCATCGCTGTTCGAGCACAAGCGCATCACCACCACGGTCACCAAGGCCAAGCGCCTGAAGCCGTACGCTGAGCGCCTCGTGACCTTCGCCAAGCGCGGCGACCTGTCCTCCCGCCGTCGCGTGCTCGGCCTGATCAGCGACAAGGGCATCGTCCACGAGCTGTTCACCGACATCGCCGGCGCCGTTGCCAACCGCGAAGGTGGCTACACCCGCATCACCAAGATCGGCAACCGCAAGGGCGACAACGCTCCCATGGCTGTCATCGAACTGGTTCTCGAGCCGGTTTCCCCGAAGCAGGCCGTCGTTGCCGAGGCCACCAAGGCTGCTGAGAAGGCTGCTCCGGCTGCTGAAGAAGCTGCTCCGGCCGCTGAGGAAGAGGTTGTTGAGACCGAAGCCGTTGAAGCTGCCGAGACCGAAGAGGCTCCCGCTGAAGAAGCCGCTGCTGAAGAGGCTCCTGCCGCTGACGAAGCGAAGTAATTCGCTGAATTCTTCACAGTAGACTTGGGTCTATGAACGAACAAGAACCCGCTGCCCCCGTATTGGGGGGCGGCGGGTTTTTGCGTGTCAGGCTGGATCTTTCGTACGACGGCGGACCGTTCAGCGGGTGGGCACTGCAGCCGGGGCTTCGAACCGTGCAAGGATGCTTGGAAGAGGCGCTGGAGCTGATTGTGCGCCGTCCCGTCCGGGTTACTGTCGCCGGACGTACCGACGCCGGTGTCCATGCCCGCGGCCAGGTTGCGCACGTGGATTTGTCCGAAACCGAGTGGAGCGCACTCACCCGTGGCCGCGACTTCGATCCTTCCGCGACGCTCATCAGGAGGCTGCGCGGGGCGCTGAGCCGGGTGCTTCACGACGAGACGGGCGCCATTGAAGTGCACGACGCCGGACTCGCACCGGATGGTTTCGACGCGCGGTTCTCCGCGTTGTGGCGGCGTTACAGTTACCGGATCGCGGACGGCGCAGAGCGTTGGGATCCGGTGCTGCGGAGGCTGACGCTGTGGCACAAAGCGGCGCTGGATGAAGGGGCTATGAACGCCGGGGCTGCTGCGCTTTTGGGGCTCCAGGACTTCCGGGCATATTGCAAGCCTCGGGAAGGGGCTACCACAATCCGGGAGTTGCAGCGCTTCGAATTCGTCCGGGGCGGAGATGGCGTGATTGTCGTTTCCGTCCAGGCCGACGCCTTCTGCCACAACATGGTGCGAGCCTTGGTGGGTTCGGCGTTGCGTGTGGGGGAAGGGCTGGAGCGTCCCGAATGGCTGCATGAGCGCCTATTGCTCGGTGTGCGGGACGCGAAGTCCGTGCTGGCGGCGCCGCATCCCTTGGTCCTTGAGGAAGTCGCCTACCCGTCCGACGACGAGCTACACGCGCGGGCTGAACTAACGCGGGCGCGGCGGGAGTAGTTTGTTTGGTTGGTCCCTGTGGGCCGGGGCCGTCGGGCCTCCGTCGTCGCGTCTCGGGGCCGTCGGGCCCGGACGCGGGACGACCCCCTCCCGGCTCTGGGTACGGGGAGGGGGCCTTGGTGACCAGCCGCGATTCTGGGTGTCGCGGCAGGTCGGTCAGTAGCGCCCCCAGATGAGCCAAGCGTGGGAGCTACATCAGAACGCACCCACGAAGTTATTCATGACGTTAATCGCGGCTGGCCCCATGATCACAATGAAGAGCACCGGAAGGATGCACAACATAAGGGGGAAAAGCACCTTGATCGGAAGCTTCATTGCCTTCTCTTCAGCACGCTGACGACGCTTGACGCGCATTTGCGAGGCCTGTATCCGAAGGACGCTGGCTATGGCGATTCCGTAAGTGTCAGCCTGAACGACTGCCCGCACAAAGCTTCGCAATTCCGGAACGTCCGCACGGTTGGCGAGTGCCAGATATGCCTCTTTGCGGCTACGTCCAGCCTGCATGTCTTGCAAAGTTCGCAGGAATTCGGAGGCCAAGGGTCCGGATCCATTCTGACCGGCCCTTGACATCGCTGCCTCGAATCCCAGGCCGGCCTCCACTGAAATCAGCATCTGGTCCAGGGTGTTTGGAAGTTCCAACTGAATGGCGTCCTGGCGCTTGGCCCCACGGCTGTGGATCATGACGTCCGGCACCATGTAGCACAAGGCAACGACGAATAAGTACAGCAGGAAACCGGGGCCGCTCGGTGCGCGGAGGAAGAAGTAGAGGCCAAGAAGCCCGGCAACGAGCGCAAGAGCCGGTTTGGCAATGAGGAGCCGCTCCAATGGCATACCAGCCGGACGACCGGCCCGGGCGAGGAGCTTGTCCAGCCAACCGACGTATCCCTTGGGCGTGAAACGAACGCCAAGTTCCTTGAAAGGGATCCTCTGGGCTTCGGGCCCCGACTGTTGAAGCCGTCCCGAACTTCGGTTCAAATTGGCTCGGACGGTTGCCAGCCCGGCCCGGTCGATCGAAATGAAAGACCAGGCCATTCCTGCGATGGGAACGACAATCAGTGCGACGAAAAGCCATGCAATAGGACTCATGACAACTCCTCAGAACTTGATCTTGACGACACGGCTAAGCCAGAAGGCCCCAAGCCCCAGCAAGATGACGGCAGAGACGACCATGATCCAACCGAGAAGGTTGGAGTACAGCAGCCCGATGTATTTCGGATTGGTCAGGCTGAGGTATAAGAACATTCCGACGGGCAAAGCAATGAGGATATACGCGGAGAGCCTTCCTTCGGCGCTTAGTGCGCGGACCTGGCCTTTGACCTGTGCCCGCTCGCGAATGGTTTCGCCGACGTGGTCCAGGACGTCTGCCAAGTCGCCACCTACCTCCCGGTGGATCTCGATGGCCTGGGCGGTCCAGACAAAGTCTTCGCTGTCGAGGCGATCAGCAGCATCGCACATCGAATCCTTCAAATCGCGGCCGAGCCGGGTTTCCGCCACCATCCGGGCGAATTCGTCTCGGGTAGGAGTTTCGGCCTCCTGGGCCACGGCATCTATTGAGCGGAGCAGGCTATGTCCCGCTCGCATGCCGCCTGAAAGCATCTGAAGGGTGTCGCCGAGTTGGAGCTCAAATTTCGCCCTGCGGCGGGCCGTCAGCACACTCACAATGAACTTTGCAACAAAAGGTGCGGCGATCAGCAAAAGCAAGCCGAAAAAGAAGCCGCTCATGATGAAACCGACTATTCCGGCTACGAAGGCCGAGCAACTAACCAGCAAGATATAGTCTGCCGGCTTCATTCTGATACCCGCCTTTTCCAATGTCGCCCTGGTTCCCGATGAGCGGGTTTTCCCCACGGCATTGTCAACGAAGGAGACTGCAGATGTCGTCATCTTCGTAAGCGCGGAAGTTTGGACTGCCCCACCGGGGCGACGCCTGGACAGGGCTATGTCCGAATTGCGCGAACCAAGGAACACGAATACCACGACGCCCAACGCCAAGAACGCGAAGAGAACGCCGAGCGCGAGAAATACGGGACTCGTGGGACTCACCTTAGTCCACCCCCCATTTGCATGGAGCCAAAAACGGCGGGCGAAATCTGTATTCCCAGATCCGCAAAATGGTCAACGAAACGTGGCCGCACCCCGGTGGGCACCGGCCGTCCGAGGAAGCGGCCATTCGCGTCGACTCCCGCTGAGTAGTCGAAAGTGAACGCGTCCTGCAGAGTCACGATATCGCCTTCCATGCCTTGGACCTCGGTGACGTGGGTGACGCGCCGTGTGCCATCGCGAAGGCGGGAAATGTGCACGATCAGGTTGACTGCAGACGAAATTTGCTCCCGAATCGCCCTTAGCGGCAGATCCATGCCGGCCATCAGTACGAGAGTTTCCAAGCGTGCTATGGCGTCCCGAGGAGAGTTTGCGTGCACAGTGGAGATTGAACCGTCGTGGCCCGTATTCATGGCCTGGAGCATGTCCAAGGATTCGCCACCGCGCACCTCCCCCACAACAATCCGGTCGGGTCTCATTCGAAGGGAGTTTCGAACGAGGTCACGAATGGAGATTTCACCTTTGCCTTCGATGTTTCGTGGCCGGCTCTCCAAACGGACAACATGCTCTTGCTGTAGCTGGAGTTCCACAGCATCCTCAATAGTGACGATGCGTTCGTCGGCCGGGAGGAATGACGAAAGCACGTTGAGCAGTGTTGTCTTGCCCGTACCGGTACCGCCCGAGACGATGATGTTGAGGCGGGCTTGGACACAGGCATGCAACAGTTCCGCCATCTCAGGGCTCAGGGTTCCGAGCCCAATGAGATTTTGGACAGTAAGTGGCACTCGACCAAACTTACGGATGGTCAGGGAGGACCCATTCACCGCGAGGGGCGGGACGATTGCATTCACGCGTGAGCCGTCGGCAAGGCGTGCGTCAACCAAAGGCGAAGATTCGTCGATTCGACGTCCAACCTTCGACACGATCCGTTCGATGATTTTGCGAAGATGCTCTTCAGACGTGAAACGAGCACCCGTCAAGTAGAGCTTTCCAGCACTCTCCACATAAATACGGTTGGCACTGTTGACCATGATCTCAGTGACGTCCTGATCGTCAAGGAAGCGCTGAAGCGGTCCCAGTCCTAAGACGTCGTCGGCGATCTCCTGCACGAGCCTTTGACGCTCTGCCGAACTTAGGGGAATTTCGTCCTCATCGATGACCGCTCGGAGCTCGTCCTTGACGAACTGGTGAAGCTCGGCTTCGTCCATGTTCGTGTCCGAGATCCGCGCTCCCATGCGCTCGTAAAGCGCCTCGCTGGTGCGTTCCTTGATTGCCGCGAGTGCTTGGCTGGTTTCCGCGGAACCGGGTAGGGAATCAGTCTGGTAGGGAACCTGGTCCGGGGCGGTGCTTCTCGCAGCGGACCAAGGATCGTCCAAAGGATTTGCTGCGGTGGCTACGGGTTCGATTCCCCGTGCTGAGTCGAGGCGCTTGGAGAGATTCATTGGACTACCGCCCTTCGGTGCAATTGTTTGTGAGCTCGGGCCTCCCAGTCCGGCTTGAACCGGTCAACCAACTTTCGGAGGCCTTTCGCCGCGGCATCTTTGGAACCGTCCTGCAGCAGCGGAATACCTTTGTTTGTCGAAAACGGCAGCGCCCTGGAACGGGGGAGAGCGACGTCGACTGGACAGCCGATGGTCGCTTCAACATCAGCCAACGAGAGCCCACTCCGCCTGTCAGCGAAGTTCAACACCACATGGCGATGCCGTGGCAACAGCCCGATCTCGTCGAGGACTTCCAACCCGGTCCTCAAACCCTTGATGCTGGGGATGTCCATTCCGCACACCCAGACAACGTCGGTAGCACGCTCGAGGGTTGCCAGCACATGCTCACCGAGTCCCGGGGCCGTGTCCACCACGACGTATTGGAATTCGTTGGCAAGTTGTTCCAGGAGATGTCCAACTTGCTCGGCCGAGATCTGTTCGATCTGGGTCGGATTGTGAGGTGCGCAGAGTGCGTAGATACCGGCCGGGTGGACGGAGAGGTATGACTTCAAGACCATGCTGTCCTGAACGGCCGCTCCAGTCACGGCGTCAGCGATGGTCTTTTGCGGCTCAAGGAGAAGGCCGGACGCGACGTCGCCAAATTGCAGATCCAGATCGGCTACCACCACACCCATTCCGGCGAGCTGGCCAAGACCCACGGCAAGGTTGGTGGAAATCGTCGTCTTCCCGACTCCACCCTTGGGCGACATCACAGCGATAATCCGCCCGCCAGGCCGTTCTCCTTCAACTGTCGCGCCCAATCCACGTCGGCGGCCGGCGGCTGCCAGGCTCGCACGCTCAAGCAGAATACGGATCGTATCCACTCCCGAGTCAGGGGGGAGCAAGTCCCGGATTCCCGCCCGCATGGCCGGCAAGGCCGCCTCCGCGTGGTCGTCGGCGGCAAGGACAACACTGATCTCCGGATACTGCAGATCAAAGAGGCTTGCCAAGCGGAAAGCGTCATCAAGCGCCAACCCGGGACCAAGAATCAACACTTCCAACAACTCGCCGCTCAGGACCCGCAATACGTCGTCAGGGCTTGGCGGTAGATAGTCGGCAGCGATGGACTGAACTTCACCATGCATGCCGTCGGTGGCTTGCCGGACGCGGCGCTCAAAGTCCGCGTTCGGGGTGATGACTAGGAAGCGACTCATTGGATGACCTGAGCCTTCGTTATCATTACTGTCTGATTGTCGGTCGCAGTCGCTGGTTCCTTGGTCAACCAAATGTCACCATACTTGGCCCCAAACGCGATCTTCGTGGAGTCCACGGAGTCCCGCGCCAGAGTCACGATAAAGTCGCCGTCCGGCACTTGGGTGTTCGCCTGCTCCTGGCCGGTCTGACCTTGGGTGCTTGTCTTCGACTGCGAGGCCGCCCGCTGGACACTCGTCACGAGTACTTTGTGGAAGACCATTTGGGCAGTTCCCGCGGCTGCGCCTTGCGCTCCGGGATCTCCGAGTAACACCACAACACCAACTGTGTCGCCGGCAGCGATTCTTCCGCCCACTACGCGCTGAGCGTCAAGATGGACTGAAATCTCCTGGAGACCTGCCGGGACCGGCACGGAGCCAGGGGCGGCCAGACTAGTTGGGTCCACCAGCCTCGCTCCCAGCAGAGCTTCACCCGGAAGCAAAGCGACACTTGTAACCTTTCCGTCAAGACCGTCCAAGTTCTTGAGCGCACCGTTTGGAACTGATGCGGCAGGAAGCGAGGTCAGCTTGACAGAGTCTTTTACCTTCTGCAGATCAGACCCCGCGGGGACCTGAGATTGAACTACGAGAACGTCTACGGGCTGGAGGTCTTTTTGTGCCCGTGCATCCGATCCTTGTACGTATGTAACCAGTAGCAACGTGCCGACGATTGCCAGAACGATTGCGACTATGCCTCCCAGTAGGCGAGTTTTCAATTTTTTTTCCCCTTAGTTTGACTATGGAGTTGTGCTCCCAGATTGGTTGCTATTTGCTGAGGTGGACGTCTAAGGTACCCAGGTCTGCCCCGGTCCCTCCGCCACCAGCGATGCCAATTGATTGGTATTTGATGAACTGGCCAATGATGCAGCGATCGTTTCCGCCGGCGCAGGCCAAATTGGGGTTACCGAGCGCGGCATTGGTGTTGTGATAGAGGTAGGGGCTGCCGTTACTTCCGAATTTCCAGCCCACAATGTTGAACGTGGCGAATCCAATAATGTGGAACGACCCCGTATTGCCATTTCCGGTTGCTGTGTCGAAGACCGGAAATATCACCTTTACGGTGCCGCCGCCGTTGAGGGTGTCGACCCAGCCCTGAAGTACTGACTGGCAAGCGCTTGGAAAATTGTTGCCTGGGTCTGAGCCGATGCTGGTGCTTCCGGCCTGCGTGGTGGCGTAGCATGGCGAGCTTTGGGTCAGCCATCCCCAACCCCCAGGAATGGTGTGGCCCGAGGAGTTGGTGCAGGTGATTCCTGGTTTCCAGGAGATCTTTTGGAGGTCACCCGTGGAGACGGACCCGCTCAAATCCCAACACTTGTCGGAGAATGCAAGCGGGAACGCGCCACCATTGCTCGGTGGACCCCAAGTGGCCTGGGCCGATGCTTCGATGTTGGTACTTTGAATGCCGAGCACCCGCGCGAACACTAGGGAGAAATGATTGTTTCCCGAGGTGTCGCGCGATTGGGTGGTGATGTCAACCGTCGAAGCTCCCAGATTGACGGTTGCGTTAGGCACGTTGGTGACGCCGTCCAAAGCGTTGTTTCCAGCCAGCGCGGTGGCGGCAGCCGCCGGTCCAGTGCAGTCTGAGGAACTCGGGTCTTTGGCGCAGGCTTGCGCAATGGCAAGTGCGGCGGCGTCTGCGCCGTTTTGGAGTTGGGCATGTTCCGAATACATGGAAGCAACGTCGATGGCGAAGGCTGCCATGCCCAGAAGCACAACCATCAGAAGTGCGGTGAGTGGAGCTACCACCCCACGCTCAGGGTCGTCCCGCCTTAACCGCCACATCGCATAACCCCTTTTCCTTGAAGGCTAAGTTGCGAAGGCATCCCGGGAACCAAGCCGGGGAACCCAGTCATCCACGGAGTGCTGTAGGCCACTGTGACAACGACATTGCACGGATTTGAGCCGACAGACTGGACGTTGATGTTCGACTCCTGCAAAGGGACTGATGGGGCTGCGGCAACTCCTGCGTCTTGGGCGGCAGTCACGTTATAACCAGCGTCTGTTTGGTGGATGGACGCATAGCGGGCAGCTTCCCGGGCGGCTTCGGTCAGGGAGACCTGGATGTTGAAGCCGCGCCCAAATTCGAAAATGCCAAGCACCAGCACTAGGAAAATTGGAAGTATCAAGGCAAATTCGACTGCGACGGCACCAGCCTCGGATCCTGATTTCTTTTCGGAGTGCATAGCCGGCGCCGTTAGAGATTATCGACGACAGTTTGGAATCCGGCTTGAACTTCCGGTCCAAGGAGCGCCACGGTTGCGATGATGACGGCCGCGATCAACGCGACGAGCATGCCGTATTCGACTGCAGTTGCTCCAGCTTCAGAAGCCCGGAGTCTTTGAATGAACTTTTTCATCGTGCTTCTCCCTATAAAAGGTCCGGGCCGGCCTCGCCTTGAGGAATTCCTCGGCGTGACCGGCCCGGGTCGGAGATCGTCGGGTGTATTCAGAGTGCCGTGTTGATCTTGGTGAAGGCCGCGTTGATCTGACCGCCGAGCGCGGCGACCACCGTAACAATTACGGCTGCGATCAAAGCGACAAGCATGCCGTATTCAACAGCCGTTGCGCCTTTCTCGGAGGACATGATGCGATCCTTGACGCCGGCGACGAAAGCAATGACGTTGACCATGAGAGATGACATTGTAAAACCTTTCCCAGATAAGTGAATTTGTCTACGAATCTCTACCGCTTACATATCCCTTTTGGCGGTTCGGATTTCGATAAGACAAGAATTGCCCCCGGGAGGGTTAACAAACAATGCGTAGTGGTACTCGTCTTTTCCAGTGCAGGTGGCATGGACTACTCGAAGGGCCCCCGCGTGGTACTCGGATTTTCTGCCTAAGTACTACCTAGACGCATGTACGTATGGGACCCCTGAGAAGCGAGTTGAACCAGGGAGGCCCTGGAACCTCAAGCGAGCAGCAGTACCACTCCAATTGCCGCAGCAAACATGGCCGGTCCATGTGCTACCTCGGAGGGCTTGATTCCGCGCTTCAGACGCAACACCAGCACCGTCATCACCCCGCCCACCACGAAGCCCAGCAGTCCCCCGTAGAACACGTGGCTCCAGCCCAAGTAGCCCAAGTACATTCCGAGTGGTGCCGCGAGCTTCACATCGCCCATTCCGATGCCGCCCGGAGAAATTAATCCAAGAATCAGGTACCCAAGGAACAAAATGACGGCGCCGGCAGCCGCGCGCAGCAGTCCAGACCAGTCCGGAGCCAGTGCGGCAGACATAGTTAACAGGCCAAGGCCGGCAGCAAGGAGCGCCAGTACCAATGGATTTGGCAGCAAATGGTGCATTACATCCAAACGCGAGAGCTGGACTGCCAACGCCGCCAAGAGCAAGTAAGCGGGGAGTGTTGGCGAGAAACCGAACCGGAGGGTCAGGAGGACAAAGAGCGCGCCTGTGACCGCCGCCGTCGTGATCCGGACGATAGGGGAGGGGAGTCCGCCAAGCCGCGGCAGGGACCGAGCTATCAGGACCTCCGTCAGGGGGCTCGCGAGCAGCCCCAGGAGCCCGAAGGCGGCCGCGAGCAAGGGCTGGGCGGCGGTTGCTGTCATGGCGTCTCCTAGGGGCTCAGGAAGGGTCTCGGTTGTACACGCTGAATGTCAGCCTATTTTGACCCTGCAGCTCCTTGGCGCTATTGTTGATAGTCGTTGTGCGTGTCCTTTCTCGATGACACATGCCCGCTTGGGGATCCAGTTGCAGGATCGTTAACCCGAGAGGCATATCGGGACCTCGGGATGACTGGTACATAGAGTCCTCACCTCTGCTCCGGTAGCGCATACCTAGTAGGAGCCCGCTTTTAGCGTGGTGCCTAAAACATGAACGCCAGAACAAGAACGAGGCAAAACCGTGCGTACGTACACCCCGAAGCCCGGCGATATCAACCGCCAGTGGCACGTCATTGACGCCACCGATGTTGTCCTTGGTCGTCTTGCCAGCCAGACCGCAACACTGCTGCGCGGAAAGCACAAGCCGACCTATGCGTCCCACATGGACATGGGCGACTTCGTCATCATCATCAACGCCGAGAAGGTAGCCCTGACTGGCGCCAAGCTGGAGCAGAAGCGCGCTTACCGCCACTCCGGCTACCCGGGCGGCCTGACCTCCGTCAACTACGCGGAACTGTTGGAATCCAACCCGGTCCGCGCCGTTGAGAAGGCCATCAAGGGCATGCTCCCGAAGAACTCCCTCGCTGCCCAGCAGTTGAGCAAGCTCAAGGTCTACCGTGGCGCTGAGCACCCCCACGCTGCGCAGCAGCCGAAGACTTTCGAAATCACCCAGGTCGCCCAGTAGTCCTGGCCACCAACCAACTTTTTTATACAAGGAGAATCGTGGCTCAGAACGAAGAACTGACCGCCGAAGCCTTCGAGGCTGAGGAAAACCTCACCAGCTACACGTCTGAAAGCTCGGCTGCCGAAGCCGCGCCGAAGAAGGAGCGCCCTGCCCTGACCGTTTCCGGTTCGGCTGTAGGCCGCCGCAAGGAAGCCGTTGCACGCGTTCGCGTCGTGCCCGGTTCCGGCAAGTGGATCATCAACGGCCGCGAGCTGTCGAACTACTTCCCGAACAAGCTGCACCAGCAGGACGTCAACGAGCCCTTCAAGATCCTCGACCTTGAAGGCGCCTACGACGTCATCGCCCGCATCCACGGCGGTGGCCCCTCCGGCCAGGCCGGTGCCCTGCGCCTCGGTATTGCTCGCTCGCTGAACGAGATCGACGTCGAGAACAACCGCGCCACCCTGAAGAAGGCCGGCTACCTGACCCGTGACGCTCGCGTCATCGAGCGTAAGAAGGCCGGTCTCAAGAAGGCACGCAAGGCTCAGCAGTACTCCAAGCGCTAAAGACGCTTTTGGACGCTTCAAGCGTCCAGAGAAGGCCCGTTCCTCCGATTTGGTGGGACGGGCCTTCTGTATCTCCAAAGGCGTAGGACGGCGGGCACCAAGCTACTTCGTGAGATCGAAGAAGGACGTTCCATTAATGATCTCGGATGGGAAAGTACTCTCCACCCAATGGACGATTCGTGCCGATTCCCCCCGTCCCTCAGCAGTAAATGGCGGAAGATCCTTGATGACGAACGAGCCGACTTCCCCCTTGCTGACCATACTCTGAAACTGCTCCAGCGTGGGAAACGGGTCGGTGCCGTCAAATCCTCCGACAGCCAGAACCGATCGTCCGCCGTTCAGCTGATAGTTTGCAGCTGTTTCCGAGCCGACGACGGCGGCAGCCCACCTTTGCGAACTGGGGGCCGACCTGATCTTGTCAAGCACCCCAGGCGATTGCACGTCCCCAAGCATGACGGCGGTGAAGGTTGCCGGTGTCCCTGGTGGTAGCAGGTTTCGGTCCGGATGATCCATTCGTATCCCCAGAATGCTTGGACCAGCAGTTACGCTGGCGCCGATGTGCGGGCTCAGCACGGTGTTCACCGACCAAATGCTGGGACCTAAAAGAACTGTCACCGCGACCAAGAGAATCCCCGCCACCCGAAATTGACGAGTGACTGCTTGTATCGATGTGATGGCTATCGCAAGGGCGCCAACGACCAATAGAACATCCGGCAACCATGGGAAATCCGAGGCCGAACGGGACGCTGAAACATATCCCAGCAGTAGGCAGGCTGCCAGAGTACACGCTGCCGTCAGCCGTGCTCTTCTTTTCGCCATGCGGCGCACAAGGTAGGTGGTCGCGAAGGCGGCCAAGCAACTAAGTGAGGGTACTACGGCGATCGTGTAGTAGGAATGCACAATGCCGGACATCATTGCAATAACCGTCGCTGAGCACACAAACCATCCGGCGCACAACATCAAAAAAGTGCGCTGCACAGTTGTGCCGTACCGACGAATCACAAAAAGAATTGCGATACCGAGGCCCGTAATCGCGATTGGAAGGAACCAACCGAACTGACCCGAGAACTGCGGTTGTAGAAAACGGGTAAACCCGGGATCCAGCTTCGTTGCCAATACTTCACCCGTAGCCGACATCGTGTGGGTGGCATCCTCACCACTCAGGCGATCCAGTCCGTTATACCCCAACGTCAGTTCCCAGAAGCTATTGGACCTGGAACCGCCAACGAAAGGTCTCTTCGTGGGGTCGGCTGTTTGGGCGACCACGAACCACCATCCGGATGCGACGATCGCGGCGAGCAGTCCTCCCGTCAAATGAAGAAACCTTCGATAAATCGGTTGTTGGGAGAAAAAGAGATAAGCCAAAGCGATCGCAGGCAAGATAAGCGCGACTTGGAGTTGCTTTGTGAGGAAGCCCGCGCCTACCATCGCTCCGGAAGCGATGAGCCATCGAAGCTTGTTTCTGTCAATTGCTTCGAGCGCGCAGTACGCGGCCCCGATCATGAGCAGCGTTAGAAGAGCATCCGGGTTGTTGTACCGGAACATCACCGTGGCCACAGGTGTTATCGCAAAGAAGAGCCCCGCGACCAAGCCGGTTGCGGCATCGGTACGCTTTCGTACCATGCGATACAGCAGGTAGACGCTGAGGACGCCCATTAACGCTTGCGGAACGAGTATGCTCCAGGAATTCAGGCCGAATAGCCGCACTGAGAGCGACATAATCCACAAGGACATGGGGGGCTTGTCTACGGAAATGGCGTTACCGGGATCTGAGGATCCGTAGAAGAACGCTGTCCAATTGTCGGCTCCGGACATAACCGCAGCCGAGTAGAAAGAGTTCGCCCAGGCATTGCGATCGAGTCCCCACAAGTAGAGAACCGACGTGAGTGCTAAGAGCCCAACAAGCGCGGGCCGTTCCCAAGCAGGCGTCGCCGAATCCGTTCCTCGAAACCAACGCAAAACGGAAAACGGCAGGTCCTTGAAACCGCTCGGTGCTGCCGCCACCGCAGGCCCGCTAGCTTGCGTGCTCATACCGCCAGCTTTGGCGTTCTCGCACCCCGCCGCTCTTCACTTCTCCGAACCCGGAACACCCAGATGCGGAGGAGGACAAAGCGCAGCAGCGTTGCGAGTACATTCGCGCAGGTCAGGACCAAAAGCTCGTTACTGGGTGATGCATCCTGGTGCATGGCATGAAGCAAAAGCAGGGATGAAGACGTAATACCCCAGGCCGCCATGAAGACTACGAGCCCTTGAATCTGTTGAGTGAACAGCCGCTCGGGACCGTGGATCCTGAAAGTGAAGCGGCGGTTTGCCGCTGTGTTCGCAACGGCTGTCACCAGCAATGCGAGGAAATTTCCCTGCTGTGCGCCAAACGGCCCTTGGAATAGCAGGTAGAGCAAAGCAAAAGCGAGGGTGGAAAACGCGCCGACGATGCCGAACCGGACAACTTGGCCGAAGAAGCTCGGACGCGCCGGTGCAGCGATTGGTCCGCGTCCTAGCTCCGCATAAATCGCCTGCAAGGGGATGGCGCCCTTCATGATGGAACTCGCTACGCGAATAATGCCTTTGACGTCATCAATGGCCGTTTGCCGGATATCCACCCTGCTGTCGGGGTCGTCGATCCAATCGACAGGAATTTCATGGATCCGCAGTCCTGCCCGCTCGGCCAATATCAGCAATTCCGTATCGAAGAACCACCGGTTGTCCTCAACGAACGGCAGGAGGCGGTGTGCGACGTCCGCTCGGATCGCTTTGAAACCGCATTGGGCATCGGAGAACTGAACCTGCATGGTCCGCTTGAGGAGCAAGTTGTAGCTCCGGGAAATGAATTCCCTCTTCGTACCCCTCACCACGCGGGAAGTGCGGCCGAGCCGGGTGCCGATGCTGATGTCCGAGTGGCCGGAAAGAAGCGGAGCAATAAGGGGGTGCAAGGCTGCCAAGTCCGTCGACAGATCCACGTCCATATAGGCGAGGACCTTTGCCTCGGAAGATGTCCACGTGTCGCGGAGCGCGTAGCCTCGTCCCTTCGTTTCAAGGCGCCGATAGCCAACATTCGGAATCTCTTCGGCGAGCTTCCGCGAAATGGCGCCGGTAGCGTCCGTACTCGCGTTGTCGGCTATCGTGATTTTCCAGCTATGCAGGAATTCCTGGGACAGGTATTCGGCAAGCCGGCGGATGCTTCGTTCGAGTATGGCGGACTCGTTGAAAACGGGGACAACTATTTCAATCGCCAAGCCCCCAGAGCTAGGTTTCATGGGGCAATCGTAGGGATTTGTTAATGTCCATTACTAGAGTGGAGCAAATTTCGCAAGTCGGGTAGCGGCACTCTTGTGAAGATAGCCCCGATGGGCTATGTGTGCACCCGTAGCGATCCTGCCTTCGGCCTGGGGCCCCGTCGTCTACACTGGGACGCGATGGCTAGATTATTTGGAACAGACGGCGTGCGTGGTCTCGCCAATGGATTGCTCACAGCGGAGCTCGCGCTTCAGTTAGCCCAGGCTGCCGCGGTGGTCCTGGGGCATGAACGCACGGAAGGCGGTGCCCGGCCGCGCGCCGTCGTCGCCCGGGATCCGCGCGCCAGCGGCGAGTTTCTCGCCGCCGCTGTGGAGGCGGGGCTTTCGAGCTCCGGCATCGACGTGTACGACGCCGGTGTCCTCCCGACTCCGGCAGCCGCCTACCTCATCGCGGACCTCGACGCCGATTTCGGCGTGATGATTTCCGCGTCCCACAACCCGGCGCCGGACAACGGCATCAAGTTCTTCGCCCGCGGCGGGCAGAAGCTGCCGGACGAGGTGGAAGACGCGATCGAGGCCCAGCTCGGCAAGGAGCCCGCCCGTCCAGTCGCCGGCGACGTCGGACGCATCCAGCGTTTCGCCGATGCCGAGGACCGCTACATTGTCCACCTGCTCGGCACCCTCCCGAACCGCCTCGAAGGGCTCAAGATCGTCCTGGACTGCGCCCACGGTGCGGCCAGCGGTTGTTCCCCGCAGGTCTTCGCCAGCGCCGGCGCCGAGATTGTTGTCATCGGAGCGGAACCGGACGGCCTGAACATCAACGACGGCGTCGGATCCACCCACCTGGACCAGCTCAAGAACGCTGTGATCAAGCATGGGGCGGACCTCGGAATCGCCCACGACGGCGACGCCGACCGCTGCCTTGCAGTGGACCACGAAGGCAACGAGGTTGACGGGGACCAGATCATGGCGATCCTCGCACTCGCGCTCAAGGAATCCGGCAAGTTGAACGACGACGTTCTCGTCGCCACCGTGATGAGCAACCTCGGGCTCAAGATCGCCTTGCGCCGAGCCGGAATTACCATTCGTGAAACCGCGGTAGGGGACCGCTACGTCCTCGAAGAAATGCGCGCCGGCGGCTTCAGCCTCGGCGGCGAGCAGTCCGGCCACGTGATCTTCTCCGACTACGCCACAACCGGTGACGGCCTCCTCACTGGCCTGCAGCTTGCTGCCCAGGTGGCACGGACCGGCCGCACGCTCCAGGACCTCGCCGGTTCCATGACCAAACTGCCGCAGCTCATGATCAACGTGAAGGGCGTGGACAAATCACGCGCCGCCACTGACGAGGGCGTAGCCGCAGCGGTAGCAGCCGCGGAACTCGAACTGGGTGACACCGGCCGTGTGCTCCTGCGCCCGTCGGGCACCGAAGCATTGGTACGCGTGATGGTCGAAGCGGCGGACATGGAGACAGCCACGCGCATCTGCACCGAGCTCGCCGCCGTCGTCGAGGACAGATTGACGGTTCCGCGCGAACTGGCGCTTTAGCAATCCACGCAATTGTGGCCCGCCCCCCAAGGGATGCGGGCCACAATTGTCTGCCGAGTTATCTTTGGACCAGACTGTCCCGGATTTCGGTGAGGAGCGTTACCGCCGGATCGGCAGCGGGTTCCTCTTCGGCAATACCCAATTTCGCGTTACGGCGTTCGATGAGATGGTTCATTGGGGCAACAACCACGAAATAGATGGCGGCCGCGACGAGGACGAAGTTCACGATCGCAGTCAGCAGGACGCCGAACTGCAGGTCATTTCCGTTGATGGTCACTTTTGCGAAACTGTCAAAGTTGGGGGAGCCAACCAAGGCAGCAATCAGCGGCATGAGGACGTTCTTCACGAGTGCATCCACAACTGCACCGAAAGCTGCACCCATGACGACGGCTACGGCAAGGTCTACGACGTTGCCCTTCAGGATGAAATTCCTAAATCCACTCAACATGGCACCAAACTAGTCCATGGCGGTAAATACGCAATGAGCAGCCGGTCAATTCTTTACCGGAACCCGGAAACTTCTTTGATAATCAACCGCTAGAGGTAGTCCGGGGCCGCACCGACTCCAAAATACTCCTCGAGGGTCCCAATTCCCCGGGTGGCCATGTCCACGGCTGCTTCAACGCCGACGAAACGCACATGCCAAGGTTCATAAATGTAACCGGTGACGTCCTCGCGCATCGAGGGGTACCGGACCACGAACCCATAGGTGTGCGCGTTGGCCTTGGTCCATACTGCGGCTGGCTGCTCGTCGAAGCACTGCTCGAAACTGCAGGCACCCCCACCGTCGCCGATGTCGAACGCCCAACCGGTCTGGTGCTCGGAGAATCCAGGGCGAGCGGAGGCGGTGTCCGCCGAGTCCTGGCCGCTCGCATTGACGTAACCGTTGTAGGTTTCCGCCTGCGTCCGGAAGGAACGGTAGCCGGAAGCGAGCGTGAGGGTCACACCCGCGGCAGCGGCCCCCGCGAAGAGCTTTTCAGCGGCCGCCGCTGTGGTGCTGTTCAGCAAGGCCCCTTCCCCGCTGATCGCGAGCAGGACGTCCGGCTGCACCAAGTCGCCAGGGACGTATTGCAGCGGATTGAGTGGCCGGTGTTTGTTAACGATGACCCATTGGCTCGCGGGATCGGTCAGCGAGTGCTGTTGAGGAAGAGTGCTCGACGGCGGTGCGCCCAAAGGCGCGTGGCTCACCGGGGAAACCGGCGAACCGGAGGCGGGCTCCGCCGTCGTAATTGCTGCGGACGGCAACGGCAACTGTGACGGTGTGCCGGGACCGGAAACGGAAGGGGCCGGAGCCGGCGAAGCGGTCGGTGAACCGGGGGTGCAGGCTGCCAACGTGGCCATTCCGACGCCCGCCGTCACGAGCGCGGCGAAGGATCTGCGACTCAGGCCACCGGTGCGGCACACGCGTGCTAGACCTTCCTTAGCAACATTCGTCGGATGGAATGATCGGCGTCCTTGGTGAGGACGAGTTGGGCACGTCCCCGCGTGGGAAGGACGTTTTCTTCGAGGTTCGGCTCATTGATGCGCTTCCAGATGCCGCGGGCGGTTGCTTCCGCTTCGACATCGGAGAGCGTCGCGTAGCGGTGGAAGTACGACTCCGGCTGGGCGAACGCCGTGCTCCTCAGCTTCCTGAAACGGTCCACGTACCAGTCTTCGATGTAGGAGGTCTTGGCGTCCACGTAGATCGAGAAGTCGAAGAAGTCGCTCAATGCCAGGCCTTGGCGACCGTCCTGTCGCGGCCGGGCGGGGGCAAGGACGTTGAGGCCTTCGACGATCAGGACGTCAGGCCGATGCACCACAACTTCCTTGTCCGGCACGATGTCGTAGGTCACGTGCGAATACCAAGGGGCGCGTACTTCCTCGGCCCCTCCCTTGACGGCGCTGACGAAGCGGAGCAGCGCGCGGCGGTCGTAGGACTCCGGGAATCCCTTTCGTTCCAGCAAATGCCGGCGCTTCAGTTCTGCCAGCGGGTAGAGGAACCCGTCAGTGGTGATGAGTTCCACGTTGGGTGTTCCGGGCCAGCGGCGGAGCATCTCCCGTAGTACGCGGGCAATCGTGGACTTCCCGACAGCCACCGAACCTGCAACGCCGATCACGAACGGCGTGCGCTGGGTCTGCTCGCCAAGGAACGTCGTGGTGGCGGAATGGAGCTGCTGGGACGCCTGGACGTAGAGGTGCAGCAAACGCGAAAGCGGAAGGTAGACCTCGCGTATTTCCTTCATGTCCAGGGGGTCGCCGAGACCGCGAAGCCGGATGATGTCCTCTTCGTTGAGCGGCTGTTCCATCTGGGCAGCCAGCCGGGACCACGTCTGCCTGTCCAGCTCCACGAACGGTGAGGAGGTGTCGCCGTTCGCTTCGTTGCGTTGCAAAGTCACTTTTATGATTCTGCCCCCCACTTGGCCGATCTGGAAATGCAGCATTAACGGACAGGAGACTTTATGTGAGCATGCTCTCCATTGGTGGCTCGGCCCTCCTGCTGGTTCCGCGGAATGGCCTGTTCGTGGAGAGGGATATCCTACGTCCGATCCGCAGGGCACCCGCTACTCTTGTAGGCATGTGTGGAATCGTTGGTTACGTTGGCAATTCATCCCGCCGGGCAGACGCCGGGCATTCGGCTCTCGACGTAGTACTCGAAGGACTTCGTCGCCTTGAATACCGGGGCTATGATTCCGCCGGTGTTGCCGTGGTGGCGGACGGAACCATCGCGGCCCGGAAGAAATCCGGGAAGCTCACCAATCTGCTGGCGGAACTCGAAAGCGATCCCCTTCCCACCTCGCTGACGGGAATCGGCCACACCCGGTGGGCAACGCATGGCGGCCCCACGGACCAGAACGCGCACCCGCACTTGGCTGACGGTGGTCGCTTGGCGATGATCCACAACGGAATCATCGAGAACTTCGCCGAACTCAAGCAGGAACTCCTTGAAAAGGGCGTCACCTTCACCTCGGAAACCGATACCGAAGTGGCCGCGGCGCTCCTGGGCGACATCTTCCGCAACCAGCTCAATGGTGAATCATCAAACCTCACCAAGGCGATGCAGCTCGCGTGCCAGCGGCTCGAGGGCGCATTCACCCTTCTCGCCGTGCACGCCGACCAGCCCGACGTCGTCGTGGCCGCCCGCCGCAATTCCCCCCTCGTGGTGGGCCTTGGCGAGGGCGAGAACTTCCTCGGCTCGGACGTTTCCGGCTTCATCGACCACACCCGCCGCGCTGTGGAGCTGGGCCAGGACCAGATCGTCACCATCACCGCCGATTCCGTGGAGATCACGGACTTCTTCGGCGCCCCCGCCCAGGGCAAGGAATACCACGTTGACTGGGATCCGGCGTCCGCCGAAAAGGGTGGCTTCAGCTCCTTCATGGAGAAGGAAATCCACGACCAGCCTGACGCCGTGGCACAGACCCTCCTCGGCCGCTCGGACCTCAACGGCCAGCTCACCCTGAGCGAGCTCCGGATCGACCCCGAGCTGCTCAAGAAGGTAGACAAGATCATCGTGCTGGCTTGCGGAACCGCCGCTTACGCCGGCCTGGTGGCCAAGTACGCCATCGAGAACTGGTGCCGGATTCCCACGGAAGTCGAGCTCGCGCATGAGTTCCGCTACCGGGATCCCATCGTTGACGCGAAAACCCTCGTGGTCTCCATCAGCCAGTCCGGCGAGACCATGGATACACTGATGGCTGTCCGCTACGCGCGGGAGCAGGGTGCCAAGACGATCTCCATCTGCAACACGAACGGCTCCACCATTCCCCGCGAATCGGATGCCGTGCTCTACACCCACGCCGGTCCGGAGATCGCGGTTGCGTCCACCAAAGCGTTCCTCGCCCAGATCACGGCCGCCTACTTGCTCGGCCTCTACCTCGCCCAGTTGCGCGGAAACATCTTCAGCGGCCAGATCAAGGACGTCCTTGCCGACCTCGGCAAGGTTCCGGCCAAGATCCAGGAGATCCTCGACGGCGCCGGTCCGCTCCGCGAACTGGCCCGCAGCATGAAGGACGAGAAATCCGTGCTGTTCCTGGGCCGCCACGTCGGCTTCCCGGTGGCACTTGAAGGCGCTTTGAAGCTCAAGGAAATCGCCTACATCCACGCTGAAGGCTTCGCAGCCGGCGAGCTGAAGCACGGACCGATCGCCCTGATCGACGAAGGGCAGCCCGTTTTCGTGGTTGTTCCCTCGCCCCGTGGCCGCGACTCCCTGCACGCGAAAGTGGTCAGCAACATCCAGGAAATCCGCGCGCGCGGTGCGCGCACCCTGGTGATTGCCGAGGAAGGCGACGAAACCGTGCGGGCCTACGCTGAGCACGTGTTCTATGTTCCGCAGACTCCCACCTTGCTGATGCCACTGCTCACCACGGTCCCGCTGCAGATTTTTGCGGCGGAACTGGCCAAGGCCAAGGGATATGACGTGGACCAGCCTCGTAACCTGGCCAAGAGTGTGACCGTAGAATAGCGCCATGATTGTTGGCATTGGCGTAGACGTCGTAGACATTGAGCGCTTCGGGCGCCAACTCGAGCGAACCCCGGGGCTCCGGGACCGCTTGTTCGTTCCTGCCGAGCGTGAGCTCAACACGCGTTCCTTGGCTGCGCGTTTCGCGGCCAAGGAAGCCGTGGCCAAGGTCCTGGGGGCTCCGGCGGGCATGAACTGGCAGGACTGCTGGATCGGCCTGGACCAGAACGGGCCGACCATCCAGGTCAAGGGCACCGTTTTGGCCGTCGCAGACGCGAAAGGCGTGAAACGCTGGCATGTCTCCATGAGCCATGACGGCGGAATCGCCACGGCCATGGTCATCGCCGAAGACTAGCCACCATGATCAGCGCCTACACCGGTACACAGGTCAGGACAGCGGAGAAACCGCTTATTGATGCCGGTGCGGGCGCTGTTCTCATGCAGCGGGCCGCGCACGGGCTGGCAAACGCCGTCGTTCGCGAACTCCGTGCAGACGGTCGCCGCATCTACGGCTCAAGCGTCACGGTACTCGCGGGCAAGGGCAACAACGGCGGCGACGGCCTTTTTGCCGCCGCAATGCTGGCGCGCCGCGGAATGCGTACGACGGCGGTACTCACCGCAGGCTCGGCCCACCCCGACGCTTTGGCTGCTTTCAGGGCCGCCGGCGGGCGGGTCCAGCCCTTGGATGACGCGAATGTCGAAGAGCTCGCCGTGGCCACCGCCGGTGACGACGTGGTTATCGACGCCATCCTTGGCACGGGCGCGCGGGGCGGCCTCAACGGTCCCGCGGCGGAACTGGTGGCGGCGTTGCAGGAGCTCCATCCGGCCCTCGTGGTGGCGTGTGATGTTCCGAGCGGGGTGGATGCAGATACGGGAGAAACCCATTGGCCTGTCCTGACCGCAAGGCTCACTGTGACTTTCGGAGGAGCCAAAGCCGGATTGCTGGCGGACCCCGGCGAAGGCTGCTCCGGCCGGGTGCACGTGGTGCAGATCGGCATAGAAGACCACCTTCCATCTCCTGCCCTGCGGCGGCTCACGGTTCACGATCTCGCCAAACTATTGCCGCATCCGGGACGTCGGGCCCAGAAATACACCAGGGGAGTGGTAGGCGTTGTGGCTGGCTCAGCCCGCTATACGGGCGCGGCCGCGCTTTCCGTCGAAGCCGCGTCGGTATCCGGCCCAGGAATGGTGCGGTACCTCGGCCCGGAGACCGTCGCCCGGCAAGTGCTGGCCAGGACCCCGGAGGCTATTTGGGAGCCTGACGAGCCCGGAAGGGTCCAGGCCTGGCTCCTTGGTCCAGGGCTGGACGGTTCTGACCAATTGCAGCGCGCCAAGGACGCTTTGCAGGCTGCGTACGACGGCGGCCAGCCCGCCGTCGTCGACGCCGGAGCCCTCGAATTGCTTCCGGAACGTTGCCCGCCCAACTGGATCCTGACCCCGCACGCAGGCGAGCTCACTTCGCTCCTCGGGCGCAGCGAAGTGCGGGTGACGCGTGACGACGTCGAATCCCGGACCCTGCACTTTGTCCGACTCGCGGCCGAACACACCGGAGCCGTGGTCTTGCTCAAGGGCGCCACGACGCTCATAGCTTCTCCGTCCGGCACGGTTTTCAGCCAGTCGGACGGCAATCCGTGGATGTCGACGGCCGGCAGCGGCGACGTCCTCGGCGGGATCCTTGGAGCCCTTGCTGCTTCATACGCGGCGTCGGGACTCGGCGACGACGGCCCGTTCGCCGGGATCGGAATCGGCCCTGAGGAGCGCTGGGCCGCTGTTGCCGCCGTCGGTGCAAGCATCCATGGGATGGCCGGGAAAGCGGCCTCCGGGGCCGGTCCGACGACGGCTGCCGCCATTGCGCGGGAAGTGCCGGAAACCTTCCGAGTTATCCACAAGTACGTGTCCGCGTAATCCGAGGCGTTCCTTAAATGTCCCAGTAGCTCGCTAGGCTGTGATCAAGTTATCCGTCAAGTGAAGGAGAACACATGGACATATGGCCAGGAACCGCGTACCCGTTGGGAGCCACCTTTGATGGCACGGGAACCAACTTCGCGCTCTTCAGCGAGAAGGCGGAAAAGGTGGAGTTGTGTCTCTTTGACGACGACGGGGACGAAATGAGCTACACCGTCAACGAGGTTGACGGTTACGTATGGCATTGCTACCTTCCGCATGTCCAACCGGGGCAGAAATACGGCTACCGCGTTCACGGCCCGTACGATCCTGCAACCGGCCAGCGCTTCAACCCCAACAAGCTCCTCCTGGACCCCTACGCCAAGGCCATCCACCGGCAGATCGACTGGGACCCGGCGCTCTTCTCATACAACATGGGAGATCCGGACTCCAGAAACGACAAGGACTCCGCACAACACATGATGATGGGCGTCGTCATCAACCCCTTCTTCGACTGGGCAGGCGACCAGCAGCTTCGGATTCCGTACCACCGCTCACTCATCTACGAAGCCCACGTCAAGGGCTTGACCCAGATGCACCCGGAGGTCCCGGAAGAACAGCGAGGCACATACGCGGGGGTGGCACACCCCGCCGTCATCGCGCACCTCAAGAAGTTGGGCGTCACGGCCATTGAGCTTATGCCCGTCCACCAGTTCACCAATGACGGCATCCTCCAGGACAAAGGCCTGAACAATTACTGGGGCTACAACACCATCGGCTTTTTCGCCCCGCACAACAGCTACAGCTCCAAAGGCGATACCGGCCAGCAGGTCCAGGACTTCAAAGCCATGGTGCGGTCCTTGCACACCGCGGGCATCGAAGTCATCCTCGACGTCGTCTACAACCACACTGCCGAAGGCAACCACCTCGGGCCCACCTTGTCCTTCAAGGGAATCGACAACTCGGCGTACTATCGGCTGGTGGAGGGCGACCTCAAGCACTACATGGACTACACGGGCACCGGTAACTCGCTCAACGTCCGCAGTCCGCATTCGCTCCAGTTGCTGATGGACTCCCTGCGCTACTGGGTCACCGAGATGCACGTTGACGGGTTCCGCTTCGACCTTGCCTCGACGCTTGCCCGCGAGTTCTATGACGTGGACAAACTGTCCACCTTCTTCGAACTCATTCAGCAGGACCCGGTGGTGTCGCAGGTCAAACTGATCGCCGAGCCGTGGGACGTCGGACCCGGCGGCTACCAGGTGGGCAACTTCCCGCCGCAGTGGACCGAGTGGAACGGTAAGTACCGCGATACCGTGCGCGATTTCTGGCGCGGCGAACCGTCGACGCTGGGCGAGTTCGCTTCCCGCCTGACCGGTTCGGCAGACCTCTACGAACACTCGGGACGCCGCCCGGTGGCATCGATCAACTTCGTCACGGCCCACGACGGCTTCACGCTGTCCGACCTCGTCTCCTATAACGAGAAGCACAACGAGGCGAACGGCGAAGATAACAACGACGGCGAATCCCACAACCGCTCTTGGAACTGCGGCGTGGAGGGCCCCACCGAGGACCCGGCGGTCCTTGCCCTCAGGGCCCGCCAGCAGCGGAACTTCATCGCGTCCATGTTGCTCTCGCAAGGCGTCCCCATGTTGCTGCACGGCGACGAGCTCGGACGTACACAGCGCGGCAACAACAACGGCTACTGCCAGGACTCCGAACTGACCTGGATCAATTGGGAATCCGTGGACCAGCCCCTCGTGGAGTTCACGGCCGCCGTCAGCGCGCTGCGCGCCAAGCACCCCACCTTCCGCCGCAGCCGTTTCTTCGACGGGCGCCCGGTACTGCGTGGCGAGGGTGAGAGGCTTCCGGACATCGTCTGGCTCGACCTCGACGGAACTACCATGACGCCGTCGGACTGGGACAGCGGATTCGGCCGATCCGTAGGCGTGTTCCTGAACGGGGACGGCATCCGCGGGCGCGACAGCCAAGGCCGCCGCATCACGGACGTCAACTTCCTCCTGTACTTCAATGCGCACGACGAGGAAGTTGGCTTCAAGATGCCTTCGGACGAGTACGCGCCGGCCTGGGACATCATCATCGATACCGCTGGGGAGGGTGCCAACACCCAGCCCGTCCCGGCAGAGACCGTGCTCGGCGTGGGCGCCAAGGCCCTCGTCGTGCTGCGGGCGCATACGGCCCCGGATGTGGAACCGGATCACTCCGTTGCTGCGTCCGTTGCGGCATTGACGCAATCGACCACTCCCGAAACGGCGTCCTTGACCGTTCCAACCATCCCCGCGCCCACAACGCCGGCAGCGTCTGCACAGGCAGCCCGTTCGAAGCCTGAACCTGAGGCGGAGCATGAACCACAGCCTGAACCGGAAGGTGTGACTGAGGCGGAAGGTGAGCCGCAAGGCGGGGCTGAGGCGGAAGCCGAGTCCAAGCCCGAACCGGAATCCAAGCCCGCCGCTGCTCCGAAACGGACCAGGAAACTGCGGACGGCCAGGAACGGGGGAGCATGAGGACACCGGCCTCCACCTACCGGCTCCAGATCCGGCCATCGTTCACCCTTCAGGACGCGGCGGCACTCACGGGCTATCTCCGGGACCTCGGGGCGGATTGGGTGTATTTGTCGCCCATCCTCACTGCGGAGGAAGGTTCGGACCATGGGTACGACGTCACGGACCCTTCCACGGTTGACGCATCCCGTGGGGGAGCCGAAGGACTGGCCGTGTTGTCCCGGGCGGCCCGGGACGCCGGACTGGGCGTGCTCGTGGACATCGTTCCCAACCACATGGGCGTGGCATCGCCTCCGCAAAACGCGTGGTGGTGGTCGCTCCTGAAGGAGGGCCGGTCGTCTCGCTACGCGGAAGCGTTCGACGTCGATTGGGACTTTGGCGGCGGAAAGATCCGGATTCCCGTCCTTGGCAGCGCGGAAGACGTAGACCAGCTCGAGGTTGTCGACGGCGAATTGCGCTACTACGATCACCGGTTTCCGCTCGCCGAAGGCACCTTCACCGCCGGTGACGATCCGCGTGACGTCCATGCGCGCCAGCACTACGAACTCGTGGGGTGGCGCCAGGCCGACTCGGAACTGAACTACCGGCGCTTCTTCGCGGTCAACTCTTTGGCTGGAATCCGGGTGGAGATCCCCGAAGTGTTCGACGAAGCCCACGCGGAAATTGCCCGTTGGTTCAGCGAAGGACTTGTCGATGGGTTGAGGATTGACCACCCGGACGGGCTCGCCGATCCGGAGGGCTACCTCGCGCGCCTCAAGGACACGAGCGGCGGATCCTACGTTCTCGTGGAGAAAATCCTTGAGCCCGGCGAGCAACTCCCTCAGACCTTCGATTGCGAAGGCACCACAGGCTATGACGCGCTCGCCGACGTCGACCGTCTTTTCGTGGATCCCGACGCCGAAGCGCCGCTTGACGCCTTGGACGCGCGGCTCCGCGGCACCAGCACGGCGGCCGACTACCCGGAAATGATCCACGGCACCAAGCGGCGCATCACGGACGGGATCCTTCACTCGGAGATCCTGCGGCTCGCCCGGCTCGTCCCGGAGTCCGTGGAACTGCCACGGCCGGATGTTGCCGACGCACTATCCGAAATCATCGCTTGCTTCACCGTTTATCGGAGTTACCTGCCGTTCGGCAAGGACGTCCTGGTGGAGGCAGTCGAACACGCGGCAGAGGCCAGGCCGGAACTGGAACCGGTCCTCAAAGGCCTGCTCCCGTTGTTGCTTGATGCCGAGCGTGAACTTGGCCGCCGCTTCCAGCAAACCTCCGGCATGGTCATGGCCAAAGGTGTGGAAGACACCGCGTTCTTCCGTTACACCCGTCTCGGCACACTGACCGAGGTCGGAGCGGACCCCACGGAGTTCGCGTTGCCGGTCCGGGGTTTCCACGAGCGGATGGCCCTTCGCCAGGATCGCCTGCCTCTGTCGATGACCACCTTGACGACCCACGACACCAAGCGCAGCGAAGACACACGCGCCAGGATCTCAGCCATCGCCGAGTCCGTCCCGGAATGGGAAGCGTTCCTGGACCACATGCAGGCCGTGGCACCGATCCCTGACGGGCCACTCGCAGCCCTCGTATGGCAGGCCGTCGCGGGCGCTTGGCCCGCCAGACGCGAACGCCTGCACGGCTATGTCACCAAGGCTGCGCGGGAAGCCGGTAACTCCACCAACTGGTTCGAGCCAGACGCGACGTTCGAAACGAGGCTGACGTCCGCCGTCGACGCCGTGTTCGACGTGCCGGAGGCGACCGCCCAGCTGGAAAAGTTCGTGGCCCTCCTAGACCCATACGGGGCGTCCAACTCGCTCTCCGCCAAGCTCGTCCAGCTGACGATGCCCGGCGTGCCGGACGTCTACCAAGGGACGGAGTTTTGGGACCGTTCACTCACGGACCCGGACAACCGACGCCCGGTGGACTTCGAACGGCGGAGGACTGCGCTTGCCGCGCTCGACGCTGGCGCGGAGACCGAAACGCGGAACGAGATGGCCAAGCTTCTGGTCACTTCCCGGGCACTTCGCCTTCGCCGCGACCGCCCGGAGCTTTTCGGCGGTTACAGTCCGGTCGAGGCCGAGGGGCAAGCAGCTGATCACGTGATTGCCTTTGAACGAGGGGCACCGGGCGGTCAGGGCGCCATTACGGTGGCCACGCGGCTCCCGCGGAAGCTCGAACAAAACGGCGGATGGCAAGACACTTTCATCAACCTTGCACACGATGCCCGGGACGAATTCACGGGCAACAGCTATTCCGCGGGCAAATTGCCGGTCGAAAAACTCCTCCGGAGTTACCCCGTGGCCTTGTTGGTGCCGACGAACCAGCCGGATAAGCCCTAGCGGCCGGAAGAAGCCCAGACCACGCGATCGACCAGACCATGCGAATGACCGGACCAGACGATTGAGGGAGCGATGGCCCAGAAAACCAACACAGGCAAGGCGTTCGAGGTATGGGCGCCGCAGGCAGAATCCGTCTCACTGCTAGCGGCGGGTCAGCAACATGACATGCGGCCGGATGAGGAACGCGCCGCGGGTTGGTGGTTGGCCGATGTTCCCCGGACCGAGGGCACGGATTACGGCTACTTGGTGAACGGCGAGGGTCCGTTTGCCGATCCACGATCGCAGCGCCAACCGGACGGGGTGCATGGGCTGTCCCGCACCTTCGACCCCGCCGCCCACGCCTGGAAGGACTCAGAGTGGCCTGGGCGCGGGCTTGGCGGGGCCGTCATCTATGAGCTCCACATCGGCACCTTCACTCCTGAGGGGACGCTTGACGCGGCCGCCGAGAAGCTGGATTACCTCGCCGAACTGGGGATCGACTTCGTGGAGCTCCTGCCAGTAAATGCCTTCAACGGCACCCATAACTGGGGGTACGACGGCGTGCTTTGGTTCGCTGTCCACGAAGCCTACGGGGGACCGGAAGCGTACCAGCGGTTCGTCGATGCTGCCCACGCTGCAGGCCTTGGTGTGATCCAGGACGTCGTATACAACCACTTGGGACCCAGCGGGAACTACCTGCCGAAATTCGGGCCGTACCTCAAGTCCGGAGAAGGCAACTCGTGGGGCGATTCGGTCAACCTGGACGGCCCGGGCTCCGACGAGGTCAGGCAATACATCCTGGATAACGCCGCCATGTGGTTGGACGATTTCCACGTCGACGGCCTGCGACTCGACGCCGTGCACGCACTCCGTGACGAGCGGGCCGTCCACATCCTGGAAGACCTGGCAGCCCTCGCTGACGGCATTGAAGCCGAAACAGGCATTCCTAAAACCTTGATTGCCGAGTCGGACCTGAACAATCCGCGCATGTTCTACCGTCGCGACGTCAGCGGTTACGGGCTTGAAGGACAGTGGAGCGACGATTTCCACCACGCTGTCCACGTCAACCTCACAGGCGAAACCGCCGGCTACTATGCGGACTTCGACTCGTTAGCGGCATTGGCCAAGGTCCTGGAACACGGGTTCTTCCATGACGGAAGCTACTCGAGCTTCCGGGGACGCCACCATGGACGTCCGATCCGCACTGGCTTGGCGCACCCGGCCGCGCTCGTTGTCTGCAACCAGAACCATGACCAGATCGGCAACCGGGCCGCGGGTGACCGCCTCAGCGCCACGTTGTCCTACCGCAGGCTTGCGCTGGCTGCCGTATTGACACTGACTTCCCCGTTCACGCCGATGCTTTTCATGGGGGAAGAATTCGGTGCCTCGACGCCGTGGCAATTCTTCACCTCCCATCCCGAGCCCTGGTTGGCTCAAGCCACCGCCGAGGGCCGGCTCAAGGAATTCGAACGGATGGGTTGGGACCCCGCTAAGGTGCCGAACCCGCAGGATCCGGAGACCTTCCTCCGCTCGAAGCTCAAGTGGGAGGAAATCCAGGACAGCAACCACGCCCGGCTTCTGGAGCTGTACCGCGCCCTCACAGCCTTGAGGCGTTCGACGCCGGAACTCGCCGAAGGCGGATTCACCGACACCCACGTCGACCTCAACGAAGAGGACAAATGGCTGATCCTGACCCGCGGTGACGTGAAGGTGGCCTACAACTTCGGCACCACCCCTCTCGAACGGGCGATGAATGCCGAACTCTTGCTCGCCACGGACCCTGCTGCCGCCGTCGGGAACGCCATGCTGACCCTCCCGGGCGAGAGCGCCGCCGTCGTACGCCTTACGTGACGGTGCCCACATGACGGACATTGAACGGGCCGCTTGGGTACCGGTGGCAGGATGGTGGGTATGACTTATTCGGCTGCGGAAAACCGCTATGAAACCATGCCCTACCGCCGCGTCGGACGCAGCGGTCTCAAGCTCCCTGCCATCTCACTGGGGCTTTGGCACAACTTCGGCGACGACAAGCGATTCGACGAGCAGCGCGCCATCCTGCGCCGTGCCTTCGATCTTGGCGTGAACCACTTCGACCTCGCCAACAACTACGGTCCGCCGGACGGTTCCGCCGAAACCAACTTCGGACGCCACCTCCAGGACGACTTCAAGCCGTACCGCGACGAACTGATCATTTCCACCAAGGCCGGCTACTACATGTGGCCCGGTCCCTATGGGGAATGGGGATCCCGCAAGTACCTGCTTTCCAGCCTGGATCAATCGCTGAGCCGCATGGGGCTGGATTATGTGGATATTTTTTACAGCCACCGTCCCGACCCCGAGACGCCGCTCGAAGAGACCATGGGCGCGCTGGACCACGCCGTCCGTTCGGGGAAGGCGCTCTACGCCGGCATCTCGTCCTACACCCCGGAGCAGACGCTTGAGGCTGCCCGGATCCTGAAGGAAATGGGCACCCCGCTCCTCATCCACCAGCCGAGCTACTCCATGCTCAACCGTTGGACCGAGAACGGTTCGCCGAACCTCTACGAGGCGCTCGATCAGGTGGGCGCGGGATCCATCGCGTTCTCACCGCTGGCACAGGGCATGCTCACCGACCGCTACTTGCACGGCGTACCGGCGGACTCCCGCGCGGCCAAGGCCCGCTTTCTCTCAGAGTCGGCCCTGACGGACGAGAAGCTGGATCGAGTACGCGGTTTGAACGCCATCGCCGCCGGACGAGGACAGACCCTGGCGCAAATGGCTATCGCGTGGATCCTGCGCGAACAACCCAAGGGGTCGCCCGTGACATCCGCACTGGTGGGCGCATCCAGTGTCGCGCAGTTGGAGGACACTCTGTCCGCCATCAACAACCTCGAGTTCACCACTGAGGAACTGACGGCAATCGACGAGTTCGCCGTCGAATCCGACATCAACCTGTGGGCACAGAAGCAGGACGCGTAACTTAAATGACGGGAGGGGCCGGCCGGGAACAAAGCCGGTCCCTCCCGGGTTGGTTACAATGCAAGGAGCGCCGAATGGCGCTGTGCCTTTAAGACGCCGTCGTACATTCAGGTACTGACGCGCAAGGCACCTGAGGTTAGTTCTCAAAGGAGTTCCGTGTCTTCACATCCGATTCGTGTGGCCATTGTCGGTGTAGGTAACTGCGCCGCTTCGCTGGTCCAAGGTGTCCACTACTATCGCGACGCCGACCCCCAGGCCACGATTCCAGGTCTGATGCACGTCGAGTTCGGCAAGTACCACGTCAACGACGTCCAGTTTGTCGCGGCATTCGACGTCGACAGCAAGAAGGTTGGCCTGGACCTCGCGGACGCGATCGGCGCCAGCGAAAACAACACCATCAAGATCGCCGATGTCCCCAAGCTCGGCGTGAAGGTCCAGCGCGGACACACCTTGGACGGGCTGGGCCGGTACTACCGCGAGACCATTGTGGAAGCACCCGAAGAAGCGGTGGACATTGTTGCCGCGTTGAAGGAATCCAAGGCCGATGTCCTGGTGTGCTACCTGCCCGTAGGTTCCGAGGACGCGGCCCACTTCTACGCGCAGTGCGCCATCGACGCCGGTGTCGCGTTCGTAAACGCCCTGCCTGTGTTCATCGCGGGTACCAAGGAATGGGCAGACAAGTTCACCGCGGCCGGTGTGCCGATCGTCGGCGACGACATCAAGAGCCAGATCGGTGCGACCATCACCCACCGCGTCATGGCCAAGCTTTTCGAAGACCGCGGCGTCACGCTGGACCGCACTTACCAGCTGAACGTCGGCGGCAACATGGACTTCAAGAACATGCTTGAGCGCGACCGCCTCGAGTCCAAGAAGATCTCCAAGACCCAGGCAGTGACCTCCAACGTCGAGGCCGAACTGCACGCCGACGACGTCCACATCGGCCCGTCCGACTACGTCGCCTGGCTCGATGACCGCAAGTGGGCTTTCGTCCGCCTCGAAGGCCGTAACTTCGGCGACGCCCCGGTTTCGCTCGAATACAAGCTCGAGGTCTGGGATTCCCCGAACTCCGCCGGCGTGATCATCGACGCGATCCGCGCCGCGAAGATCGGCCTGGACCGTGGCATCGGTGGCCCGCTGCTCTCGGCTTCCAGCTACTTCATGAAGTCCCCGCCGGAGCAGTTCAACGACGACCTCGCCCGCGAAAAGGTCGAGGCCTTCATCCGCGGAGACGTCGAGCGCTAACCCTCTGCTCACGTTTGGCGGGTTTCCTGTGGACGCTCGCTCACGTTTGGCCGGTTTCCTGTGGACGCTCGCTCACGTTTGGCCGGTTTCCTGCGGACGCCCGCTCACGTTTGGCCGGTTTCCTGCGGACGCCCGCTCACGTTTGGCGGGTTTCCTGTGGACGCTCGCTCACTTCCAAAGTGGGCGGGCGTCCGCTGTTTGATCCCTGAGACTGGAATAAACCGGCTGATCACAGAACCCGGCCAGGGCGGACGAGGGGACAAGGTCCGGCATCACTAGACCGCCCGTTCAAATCCTGACGCGACGGCGGGATCCACCCACGCCGAACGTAGTGTCTTCTTGATCTTCCTGGTCGCTTCCTTAAATCCGTCTTCCAAATCGTCTTTGCGAAACACGAGGACCTTCCACCCGGCCGCTTCGAAAGCTTTATCCCGGCGTCGATCGCTGAGGGATTGGGCCTCCCCGAGGTGATGGCCGCCGTCGTACTGAATGGCGACGCGCCGCTGCCGAAACCCCAAATCGGCCGAAGGCGAGAACGGGTCCGCTTTCCGAAGCCTGATCTGAAGCTCGGGCTCGGGGATCCCGGCGTCGAACATTGCCAAGCGCAGCAAGGACTCGGGACCGGAGTCGGAACCCACCCGCATCAAATCCAGCGCTTCGCGGGCACGAACGACTCCTTGCAAGTTTGGATGCCGCTCCACCATTGCGCGGAGCTCATCGACAGTCGCGTATGGAACAGCCCGACCCTCGAATACTTGCCGGGGCACGCGAATCAGTTCGTCACCCATGCATACGAGGTCGCTCAACGGCAGCACCTTTGCCAAGTCCAGCCAGGTGCGTGACCGCGTGCTTATCAGGATTCCGTCCACGGATTCGACTTCGCCTTCGGCCGCGATGACCCTGTGCCCCACCACGCCTTTGCGGCGAACACCTGGCAGGGATCGGGGCTTGCTGAGATGAAGCTCGGTCGAGTCGGCGAGCCAAGGCGGAAGCATGGAACAGCGAAGCCGGGCTGCTGTCACGTGGGAGATCCAAGCGCCAGGCGTCGCGGCCGAAAGTGCCCGGGCGGCGGCCTCCAGATCGAAATCCCAGTTTGCCGGACGATACAATCCACGGCTGACGTGGGCGGCGCCGGCACGACGGATTTGGTCGAGACCGAGGCCTTGAGCCCGGGCTTCGAGGAGGGTGAAGGGTCCTGACAGAAGTTCAGGCGGAAGGGCAAGAGGTTTCTGCATACCGGCATTGTTACCCAAACAGTTGCTTACGTGCAGAAGTTATCCACAGGCCACCTTTGGCGCGCGAAGACCAAAACCTGGCACACCGACTCATGTGAGCGGGCGTTTGGGAAATGACCGGCATAGGTGAGCGGGCGTTTGGGAAATGACCGGCATAGGTGAGCGGGCGTTTGGGAAATGACCGGCATAGGTGAGCGGGCGTTTGGGAAATGACCGACTCATGTGAGCGGGCGTTCGGGAAATTACCGGAATACATAAGCGGTGTCAGAAGAGGCCGACGGGGTTGCCTTGCTCATCGACGTCCATGCGCATTGCCGCCGGCTCCTTGGGAAGGCCTGGCATCGTCATGACAGCGCCGGTCAGCGCGACGATGAAGCCGGCCCCGGTCTTGGGAATCAGCTCCCGAACGTGCACCGTGAATCCCTTGGGAGCGCCGAGCTGCGAGGCATCGTCCGTGAAGGAATACTGCGTTTTCGCCATGCACACCGGCATACGGTCCCAGCCGTTCTTCCGGATGTCCGCCAGGCGCCGGATCGCGGGAACTGAGAACTCGACGCCGTCGGCACCATAAATTTCCTGCACGATCGTGCGGATCTTGTCCTCCACTGGCAGGCTGAGCGGATATAAGTGCCGGAAGTCCGACGGCGATGCTGCCGCCACCACTTCGGCGACCTTCGCCGCGAGCTCGTCGCCGCCGTCGCCACCTCCGCCCCGGCCCCAAACATCCGCCACCGCCGCGCGCACCCCTTCGCGGGCGCACCATGCAAGCAGCCAGTCGAGCTCCTCTGGGGTGTCGGTCGCGAATTTGTTGATGGCGACAACCGGTGTGACGCCGAACTTCTCAACGTTGTGAACGTGCCGTTTGAGGTTCTCGATTCCAGCGGCAAGCGCCTCGAGGTCCGGGTCCTTGAGACGATCCTTGGGGACGCCGCCTTGCATCTTCAGTGCCCTGATGGTCGCCACAACCACGACGGCGGAAGGAGCCACGTCCGCGATCCGCGCCTTGATATCCATGTACTTTTCGGCGCCGAGGTCGGCCCCGAATCCGGCTTCCGTGACAACGAAGTCCGCCAGCCGCTGCGCCGTCCGAGTGGCGATGAGCGAATTGCAGCCGTGGGCGATGTTGGCGAACGGGCCGCCGTGGACCAGCGCTGGGGTGCCCGCGATGGTCTGAACGAGGTTTGGCTTGATCGCATCCTTGAGGAGCAAGGTCAACGCTCCTTGGACTCCGAGGTCCGCAACGGTGACCGGTTGCCGGTCGTAGTTGTATCCGAAAGTGATCCGGCCCAGGCGCTCGCGAAGATCGTCCAGATCCGAGGCGAGGCAAAAGACGGCCATGATCTCGGACGCCACGGTGATATCGAACCCGTCCTGTCGAGGAACGCCTTGCGCCGGCCCGCCCAGACCGATGACGACTTCGCGCAGGGATCGATCGTTCATGTCCAGGACGCGCTTGAAGGTCATGCGTCGGGGGTCGATATTGAGTTCGTTGCCTTGGAAAATGTGGTTGTCCACGAGAGCCATCAACGCGTTGTTTGCCGAGGTAATCGCGTGGAAATCGCCTGTGAAATGGAGGTTGATTTCATCCATCGGCAAGACCTGCGAGTACCCGCCGCCGGTCGCTCCGCCTTTCATACCGAGAATCGGCCCCAAGGACGGCTCGCGCAGGGCGATCATGACGCGGTGCCCCGCGCGCGCCAGCGAATCGGCGAGCCCCACAGTGGTCGTGGACTTCCCTTCTCCGGCCGGGGTAGGGGACATGGCCGAGACGAGGACAATTTTGCCGGGGTCCTTGCCCTGGGGGAGCCGAAGTTTCGCGGGATCGATCTTCGCCTTGAAGCGACCATAGCGGTCGAGGGCATCGACATTGATCCCCGCACGCTCAGCAATCTCCTCAATCGGACGCAGAGTCGCGTTGCGGGCAATTTCAAGGTCGCTCAAGAACTTGTTTTCAGACATCCTTGTCCTCAACTTCGTGTCGAACACTGTGCGCGACAATCTATCAGGCACGCCGCCGGACATGCGCGAGGGTTGCCGGGACGGGCGCGAGATGTGATCGGGCGTCAGGTGTGGCGGACGAGAACCGGGCCGATGGCCGCTTGGTAGCTCTCGAGGACGACGGCGGCGGTCCGCTGCCAGCCGAAGGCCTCGGCGTGCACTGCGGCGGCGCGGCCCATGTCCTCCCGTGTGCGGGGGTCGTCGTAGAGGGCCTCGATGGCGTCCGCCCAGCGCGACGGATCATGTCCATCCACCAAAATGCCGGTCCGGCCGTTCGAGATGGCCCGGGTCAGCCCGCCCACGTTGGTCGCGACCACCGGCGTCCCGCAGGCTTGGGCCTCCAGGGCAACCAGACCGAACGATTCGCTGAACGACGGCATGACCACGACGTCTGCCGAGCGGAACCAGCCAGCCAGCGTCGGTGCCGTGACGGGCGCACGGTGGGTCACGACGTCGTCGAGCCCCGCGTCGGAAATCAAGGAGTTCAGGTCGAAGTCCTTCGCTCCGCTCAACGCGCCGAGGATGGTGAGTTCGAGGTCGATGTCGGGCCTGCGCTTGCGGAGGATGCCGGCCGCCGCGATGAAGACCTGGGGTCCCTTGAGCCGCTGGATCCGCCCCGCGAACAGGAGGTGGAAACTTCCGGAGCGCACGCCCAGTTCCGTGCGGGACCGTGCATGGAACGCCGGGATGAACACCGAGAGGTCAACACCCGGGGGAGCAACATCGATGTTGTCGAAATCGGCGTCGTAATGCGAAACGAGCTCATGGGCCTCAGCCGGGGTATTTGCGACAAGGCGCGCGGCCCCGTCCACGATCCGCTGCTCGCCTTCCTCGCGCCGCCGGGGTTCGGGCTGCTCGCCCGACTCCAGGACGAGGTTCTTGACTTTCGCCATGGTGTGCATGGTGTGGATCAGCGGTACGTTCCACAGTGCGGAGAGCTCCAAGCCAGCAACACCGGATACCCAGTAGTGCGAATGGATTGCGTCGTAGCGTCCGTGCGGTTGGCGTTGCCGGATCCGCTCGATCTCGGCGACCATGGCGTGCAGGAGCTCGGGAAGCTCTTCCTTCGGGAGCTTCCGGGGCGGCCCGGCCAGGACGTTATGGACGCAGACCCCTGGGTGCGGATGTTCGACGGCGGGCTGCCCGGCCGCCGTCGAACGCGTGAAAATCTCGACCTCTATGCCGAGGTCGGCGAGGGCGATGGCCAGCGCGCGGACATAAACGTTCATTCCGCCGGCATCGCCGGAACCGGGTTGTTCCATGGGGGAGGTGTGGAGCGAAAGGAAAGCTACGCGGCGGATCAACGACACGACCGACCTCCTCGAACCCATGAATCAGCGCAACCCGACTTCGGTGACGCCTCAGCGAAAACACTACTCCTGAGATCGGCGGGGCCACAGCCGGAACCAGGCGGTCTTCAATGAGTAGCCATTTCTGTAGGGCGGGCCGATACCGCCAAACAGGGCGGTGTTTGCGTTCTACTGAGGGTGGCGCGTTGCGTGCGTCACCGTTCCGTGCCTGCGTCGAGGTCGCCGTCTGTCGGGTTATTGGCTCTCCGGCGCTCCGCCCGCCGCCTCGCGTCCTCATGGGCCTGGTGTAGGAGGCGGGTTGCCAGCGCGTATGTGTTGACACCTGGGTTGATGATTGAGACCCACCCTTGCGCGCGATACACAGGATGAGGGAGGACGACGTCGACGGCGGTGTAGTCCCTGGATGTCGGCTCGGCGCGGGGAATCTCACCGGTTAGCTCGACAAACGCATCTGTACCGACGTGAACGTTCAGGCGCCAACGGTCGGGATGGTCGAGGTCGCAAAGGGTATCGCCGGGGTAGTTCTTCGTGACGATGGTGGCGTAGGGTTGCTGCCGCTGTGGCACTTGGCCATCGGGTGCGTAGTAGAAGAAGTGGTCTCCCCACGCGATCTCAGGGGAGGCGCTGCCCTTGTCGGGGGCGAGATCGAGAACGCCATCGAGCGCACGAACTGTCTCAAGGAGTTGCTCCATACTCATAGTTCAAGTGTGCGCTTGAACTATGAGTATGGAGGGCCAGGGCTGGCACGGTGGCGTCGGCATACTCCGTGCGGCAGGTTGCCTGCGATGATAATTCACCCATCGGTTCCGTCAATGAGCCAGCCGGCAAGCGGGTGCTGTCATATGCAAGAATTTCCGTCCTGGTGTTTCGGCAGGGCTGCCCATTCCAGTGGGGAAGCGGCTGTGCAAGACTTCGGGCATGAACGACCCACGAGGCATCATTCTTCCACTCCTCCGCCAGGGAGAGCAGCTGTTGTGGGCGGGGCAACCCGATCCTCGGGTGCGCTTCACCCGGGCTGACGCCTTCCTTGTACCCTTCAGTGTCCTCTGGGGAGGGTTTGCGGTCTTTTGGGAAGGTGCGGCTATCACGACGGTGAGAGAGCCCCTGTTTATTATCTGGGGGATTCCCTTCGTTGTGGTCGGCCTCTATTTCATTTTCGGGCGTTTCATCTTCAAGAAGCGGCGGAAGATCGCGACAATCTACGGGCTGACCAATTCGCGTGCAATCGTCTGCACGGGGAACAGATCCGTAGCCGATTCTCCTGTAATCGGCATGCCGACGAAGGTAGACAGGGCCAGGGACGGACGGCATGTGAGCGTGACTTTCGGATACCAAGGACTCATTGGTCTTTTGGGCATGTATCAGAACACAGGACTGGACTTCTTCATCTTCGGGATGGGCCAGGCGGTCGCCTTCTACGACGTCGCTGATACTGACGGGCTAATGGTTGCCTTGGAGAAGGCACGAGTCGGATGAGCGGCAGCCCGTGCCCGCCCTTGGGCGGCGTTCGGCGGCTTGTATCTCCCCGGCAACTCACTCATCACGCCGATGAAGGCATCTGCTTAGCGTCAATGGCCGGTCGCGGCGCTCATGCTTGCTCGAAGCGGATGTGCTCGCGACGGATACCGAGGCCGATCAACCTCCCGAGGAGGTGTTTGACCGGGGGCAGTTTGTCGATGGCTCGGATCAACCCCAGGGGTGGACGTGATCCTGCCAGACGGACCAGGTTCGCCGTCTGTTGGCGTTGCAGCGTTTGCGCGGTGCGTACGGCCGGAGCCCGGCGGCGCTGCACGCGGTGCAGGTCTGCTGTGGTCAGGGTGCCGGTGCGCAGCGGTGTGACGAGCGCGTTGGCTGTCGCCACGGCGTCGGCGATCGCGTAGTTCACTCCGGCGGCACCGACTGGCGACATGGCGTGCGCGGCGTCGCCGATGCACAGCAGGCCGGGGCAGTACCAGCGCTGCAGCCGGTTGGCGCGCACCGAGAGCAGTTTGACCTGCTCCCAGTCGACCAGCGTCGCAAGCGGTTCGGCAAGGAAAGGCGCGGCACCGGCAATACTGTCCCGGAAGGCATCCAGGCCGGCTTCCCTGACCTGCCCCATCGTTCCCTTGCCGATGATGGCCCCGCACTGCCAGTACTCTCCCCGGTCGATAGCGAGGACGATCTGGCCACCGCCGAGATAGCCGAGCGTAGGCGTTGCCCCGAGGCGACGGGGCACACGGAACCACAGCACGTCAACGGGCATTGGGAACTCCCGCACCGGCAGCCCGGACGTCTCCCGCAGCACGGAGAAGCGGCCGTCACAGGCAACGGTGAGATCAGCGGTGATGCTGCGGTCGCCGAGGCGTACGCCCGTCACCGTGTCGCCTCGCCACAGCAGATCTGTTGCTTCGCTGCTCATGCTGAGGTGGAAGTTCGGGTATTGCTTGGCCTTCTCTGCCAGGAAGGTCAAGAAGTCCCACTGCGGCATGAAGGCCATGAACCGGCAACGCGTCGGCAACCGGCTGAAATCGACAAGGCCGTAAACTTTGCCGTCGACCCCGATGGATAGTTCCGGAACCTCGGTATGCGGGAGAGCCATGAACTCCTCCAGCAGGCCGAGTTCGGCCATCAGATCGATGGTGGCCGGGTGGATGGTGTCGCCCCTGAAATCGCGGAAGAAGTCGGCGTGTTTCTCGATTACGGTGACCTCGACCCCGGCCCTGGCCAGAAGGTAGCCGAGCATCATGCCTGCGGGGCCACCCCCGACGACACAGCAGTTCATGGGTCCTCCGATCCGTCGACCAGCAGGCCGGCATGCCACTCAAAGGTCTGGTGCGCGCTGAGGTTCCGATTCGCCCTTGGGCTGTCCGCGCCAAGAAAGCCGAGCCCATCGCCGGTGACTTCCCCGAAAGAGTCCAGACTGGCCGCTCATCACCGCCATCGCGGCAGTCGCGGCGGCGATGCTCGAATAAGTCGAGTTGCCATGCGCTTAGGCTCCCTGACGAGAGGTACGCGGTCAAGAACCTCAGCATCCCGATTCCATACCGGCGAGGAAAGCTCGACGCGTGTCCGTTTGGGAATCCTTGATCCAACGGCCGCCTATCCAAACGGGCGGCCTCGGCGTAGTCTGCCGTGCATGGACGCAATGCCCAGGCCTGGATTCGATCCCCTTGCCGCGGTCCGCGCGGCAACGAACGACGGCGAAGACGGCGGCTGTGACCTGCTCCTGACGGGAACTGTGTTCCAGGACATCATTTTCACGGGGCTGGACCACGGGCCGGAACCGGGAACTGAAGTCTGGAGCCAAGGTATGGGCACGTGCCCGGGCGGGGTGGCCAACCAAGCCATAGCCGCGGCGCGCCTCGGGTTGCGGACGAGCCTTGCAGCCGCGTTCGGAGACGACGGCTACGGGGACTTCAATTGGAGGATCCTCGAAACCCAGGAGCACGTTGACCTCTCCCTGTCCCGCCGGTTCGAAGGCTGGCACTCCCCGGTCACCGTCTCCATGTGCGTGGATCACGACCGATCCATGGTGACGCACGGCCATCCGGCCCCGATGAGCGCCTCGGAACTGATCGGCGAACCGCCCAAGGCGCTCGCCGCCGTCGCGGACCTCGGCGAGGAGCCCGAACCGTGGATGCTCGCCGCGCGGAAAGCCGGGGTGAAGTTGTTCGGCGACGCCGGATGGGACCCGACGGGCGAATGGTCGCCGAGGCGGCTGGAGCAGCTCAGCAATTTCCACGCGTTCATGCCCAACCAGCGGGAGGCGATGGCCTTCACCGGGATGGATAATCCGTGGTCCGCGCTCTATGCGCTCGCCGACCGGGTTCCCGTTGCCGTGGTGACCTTGGGCGCCCAGGGTGCCATGGCGGTGGATTCAGAAACCGGTGAAGAGGAATGGGTGCCGTCGTTGCCGGTGACTGCCTATGATCCCACCGGGGCAGGGGACTGTTTCGGGGCGGCGTTCGTCGTCGGTTCCCTCGCCGGCTGGCCGTTGGGGGACCGGCTGCGATTCGCGAACCTTTGCGCCTCGCTCGCGGTGCAGGAGGTGGGAGGCTCGCTGGCCGCCCCGGGTTGGGGCGACATCGCGGATTGGTGGCACCGTGCGAACGCCAGGGCAGAGCGGAAGTCCAGCCAGTGGCTCAGGCGGTTCGCGTTCCTTGAGGACATCGTGCGCAGCGTCCCCGCCGGCGCCCAACGGCGTGCGACGGCGACAATCGCCCACAGTTCAGACGCTTGAGCGCGCTGCGTGGCTCCGGAGCTAGCCGGAGCCACCCGTCAGTTCGCACGTTGGCGCGGCACTAGAATCGTTGGGTGACTTACGAAGCAGCAGCCAGTTTCGAACCCGCCACAACATCGGGTTCGGCAACGGTCTTGGAACGATCGGCCGTCATCGACCTGGATGCCGTACGGCACAATGTGCGCCATTTCGTCGCGATCGCCTCTCCCGCCAACGTCATGGCCGTCGTCAAGGCGGATGCTTACGGGCACGGCGCCGTGCAGGTGGCCCGCGCAGCCCTTGACGCGGGAGCCCGGTGGCTCGGCGTCGCGCACATTTCGGAAGCCTTGGCGCTTCGTGCCGCGGGTATCGACGCCCCGTTGCTGGCGTGGCTGCACACCACGGAAAGCAACTTCCAAGCGGCAGTCGCCGCCGGCGTCGACATCGGTATTTCCGGCTGGGAATTGGACGCCGTGGTTGCGGCCGCGCGTGAGCAGGAACGCCCCGCCCGGATCCACCTGAAGGTGGACACCGGCCTTGGCAGGAACGGCGCGACGATCGACCAGTGGGACGAACTGGTGGGCAGTGCCATGGAATACCAGGATGAGGGACTCCTCCGGGTCGTAGGCATTTTCTCGCACCTGGCGGTTGCGGACGAGCCGCACCGGCTGGAAACCGACGAGCAGTTGGCAGCGTTCCGGGAGGCCATCGCGGTGGCCGAGGACGCCGGCGTTGATACCGAAGTCCGGCACCTTGCGAACACGCCCGCCACCCTGTCCCGCCCGGATACGCATTTCGACCTTGTCCGCGTCGGGCTCGGACTCTATGGCTTGTCTCCGTTCGAAGGGCAAAACTCCGCGGAACTCGGCCTGCGCCCGGCCATGACCGTGCGGACCCTCGTTTCCAATTGCAAGCGGGTCCCCGAAGGCCAAGGCGTCTCCTACGGATTGAACTACCGGACGCCGAGGCCAAGTACTCTCGGCCTGATTCCGCTCGGTTACGCAGACGGGGTGCCGCGCGTCGCCACCGGCGGTCCCGTGCAGATCGGCGAAATCACCTACCCCGTAGTGGGCCGGATCGCCATGGACCAGATGGTCATTGACCTCGGAGGCGTGGGACCGGCGGAAGCAGGCCTGCGCGGCGCTGAAGCGATCATGTTCGGCGACGGCACCAACGGCGGTCCGACGGCGGACGACTGGGCAGCGGCGGCCGGCACCAACAACTACGAGATCGTCACCCGCATCAGCCCTCGCGTGCCGCGCATCTACGCGAACGAAGCACCGGAAGCGGACCGGCCGTGAGCGGGGCACTGTGGGAACGCGAAGTCAGGGTCGCGACGGCGGAAGAAACCCACGCGTTGGGCTCGGCGCTCGCGGGGGTACTTGCCTCGGGCGACCTTCTGGTGCTCACGGGTGAACTTGGGGCCGGGAAAACCACCTTCACCCAGGGGCTCGGCGAGGGCCTGGGTGTCAGGGCCGGCGTCATTTCGCCCACTTTCGTCCTGGTTCGGATCCATCCCAACTTGCCTGACGGACCCCGGCCCGGTGGCCCGGACCTCGTCCACGTCGACGCCTACCGTTTGGCTTCGGCTGCCGAAATCGACGACATCGACCTCGAGAACACAATGGACACTTCTGTCACGGTGGTTGAGTGGGGGCGCGAACGGGTGGAACACCTTTCGGACAGCCGCCTGGACATCGAAATGCACAGGAGCCCGGGCGGTTCGGATGCGGCAGGAGGGCCGACAGGGCTGGACGCCGTGCTCGACTTCGACCCCGATGACGACGACGAACCGCGCACGATCGTATTCCGCGGCTTCGGCCCGCGATGGAGCACCGTGCCCGCCATCCTGAAAGGAATGTTCGATGCTGATCCTGGCCATTGACACATCGGCCGTGGCAAGCGCGGCCCTCATCTCGGACGACGCCATGGAAGGCGTGGTGGAGTCCTTCGCCACGGAGGACACGCGAAGCCATGCAGAAGTCCTGGCGCCGGGCATCGAGAAGCTGTTGAGCGATGCCGGTGTGACCGGAGCAGACATTGACCTGATCGTGACGGGTGTCGGCCCAGGACCGTTCACGGGCCTCCGATCCGGCATCGCGACCGCCCGCACGCTGGCCTTTGCCTGGAACAAGCCATTGTTCGGTCTCACCAGCCTGGACGCGATCGCCTTGGAAGTGGCCGAGTCAACCGAAGCGCAGGCCGAGTTCCTCGTGGCTACTGATGCACGCCGCAAGGAGGTCTACTGGGCCCGCTATACGCTCGTGCAAGGCCAATTGCCGCAACTCGTCGATGGTCCGCACGTCGGATTTGCCTCTGAATTGCCGGATCTTCCGGTGTTCGGGGCCGGCGCGGGAATATACGCGGACGTCGTCAACGCGAACGAGGACTTCAGCACCACCCAACCGGATGCGGCCTCCCTCGGCCAGTTCGCCATGGCCCTCCTGGCGGCCGGAAACACCCTGCCGGACTCCACCCCGCTGTACCTTCGCGAATCCGATGCGCAAGTGCCCGGCCCCAGGAAGCGTGCCCTGTGACCGCATCGTCCCATCCCAAGCTCGACGGCGTGACCTTGCGGGACATGACCGCCGAGGACGTCGCCGCCGTCGACCTCCTCGAACGCAAACTGTTCCCGATCGACGCGTGGCCGCTGCAGATGTTCTTCGATGAACTCGCGCAGGTGGACACCCGCCGCTATGTCGTGGCTGAAGTCGACGGGCACATAGTGGCCTACGCCGGGCTCATGTGCATCGAGCCGATCGCGGATATCCAGACGATCGCCGTCGTACCCGAATTCGAAGGCAAGGGAATCGGCTCGGCCATCCTGAGCGAACTCATCGCGGAGGCTAGGCGGCGCCGCGCGGCGGACGTCCTCCTCGAGGTGCGCGCCGACAACCCCCGGGCCCAGTCCCTGTACTTGCGGTTCGGATTCGAACAGATCCATATCCGGCCGCGCTACTATCGCGACGGCGCGGCTGCCCTCATCATGCGGCTCTCATTGACCGGAGGAAACCCTGCGTGAACAAGCCCAATATCCACCAGCCGCTCGTGTTGGGGATCGAGTCTTCGTGCGACGAGACCGGCGTCGGGATTGTGCGCGGCACCACCTTGCTCACCAACACGGTGTCTTCCTCGATGGATGAGCATGTCCGTTTCGGCGGCGTGATTCCGGAAATCGCCTCCCGGGCACACCTTGACGCTTTCGTTCCGACTCTCCAGGAGGCCCTGCACGAGGCCGGAGTGACACTCGAGGACATCGATGCCATTGCCGTGACGTCCGGACCCGGCTTGGCCGGAGCGCTCATGGTGGGCGTCTGTGCGGCGAAGGCGCTCGCCGTCGCCACGGGCAAGCCGCTATACGCCATCAACCACCTCGTTGCGCACGTCGGCGTCGGACTCCTTGACGGCAAACCGGTCGCGGGGAATCCCGACGGCGGTGCTCCCGCCAGTGGCGGCGCGGCCGGCCTCGCCAGTGCAGGGCTCGGCGCGGACGGGCTCGGCGCGGACGGGCTCGGCGCGGACGGGCTCGGCGCGGACGGGCGCCTGCCGGAGAACCTTGGCGCGCTCCTGGTTTCCGGCGGACACACTGAAATCCTGCGGATCCGGCGCATCACGGACGACGTCGAGATGCTGGGTTCCACGATCGACGACGCCGCGGGCGAGGCCTACGACAAAGTGGCGCGGCTCCTTGGCTTGGGCTATCCGGGTGGCCCGGCCATCGACAAGCTCGCCAAGCAGGGAAACGCCAAAGCCATCCGGTTCCCGCGCGGACTGACGCAACCCAAGTACGTGGGAACAGTCGAGGAACCCGGCCCCCACCGTTACGACTGGTCTTTCAGCGGACTCAAGACCGCCGTCGCGCGCTGCGTTGAACAGTTCGAGGCGCGCGGGGAGGATGTTCCCGTGGCCGATATCGCAGCGGCGTTCCAGGAAGCCGTCGTGGATGTCATTACGTCAAAGGCCGTCCTGGCCTGCCGGGAGAACGGCATTACGGAACTGCTGCTGGGCGGTGGCGTTGCTGCCAATTCCAGGCTTCGGGAACTGACGGGCCAGCGTTGCAGTGCCGCGGGAATCACCCTGCACGTGCCGCCCCTGTCCCTATGTACGGATAATGGCGCGATGGTTGCCGCCTTGGGCGCGCAGCTCGTCATGGCGGGAATCGATCCGAGCGGCGTCGCCTTCGCACCCGACTCGTCGTTGCCGGTCACCACCGTTTCGGTCTAGGCGCGGCAAAGCCCCCGACGGCGGCACAGCGGTTTGAGGGGCGGGTTTACGGCGAGACGGACCGCATCTGCTGGACGAGGTCCAGGACAACCGCTTGCAGATCGCCGTTGTGCTGGGCGGCGATGCGGCGTTGTCGTTGATAGCCCGCGCCACGCTCAATGATCTTTTCGACGTCGGCAAGCTCTTTCGTGCAGCCGAGCTTTTCGGCAACGGGAGCCAGTCGCTTCAGCGTTTCCTGGAGGTGCTCGGTGACTAGTTTCTCGTCGCCTTCGGCGTCAAGGATGATGATCGCCTCCATGCCATACCGGGCGGCGCGCCACTTGTTCTCCTGGATGTGCCACGGCGGCATGGTGGGAATGCTGCCGCCGTTGTCCAGGATGGTGGAGAACTCGTCCACGAGGCATTGGGTCAGGGCCGCGATCGCACCAACTTCCTCAAGCGTGGCCAGGCCGTCGCAAATTCGCATCTCGATGGTGCCCAACGTCGGGACAGGCCGGATGTCCCAACGGATCTCCGAAAGCGTGTCGATGACGCCCGTGGTGAACATGTCCTGCACATAGGACTCGTACTCGGTCCAACTGGGGAACCGGAAGGGCAAACCGGCAGTGGGCAGTTGCTGGAACATGAGGGCGCGCTGCGACGCGTAGCCGGTGTCCTCGCCACCCCAGAAAGGGCTGGACGCCGACAACGCCTGAAAGTGCGGGAAGTAGTTGACCAAGCCGTCGAGGATCGGAAGGGCCTTATCCCTCTTGTCCAGCCCGACGTGGACATGCACGCCGTAAATGACCATTTGCCGCCCCCACCATTGGGTGCGGTCAATGAGTTTGGCGTAGCGCTCTTTGTCCGTGACCGGCTGGAGCTGCGGGGGACTGAATGGGTGGCTTCCGGCGCAAAACAGCTCGACGCCCATGGGGTCGGTGACTTCCCTGACCGCCTGCAATGACCTCGCAAGGTCTTCCTTGGCTTCCTTGACAGTGGTGCACACGCCGGTCACGAGTTCCACGGTGTTGAGGAGCAGTTCCCGCTTGATATGGGGATGTTCGTCGTCTTCGTTCAAGTCGGGGTGCCGGGCAGCCACGCCCCGCAGGACCTCATTGGCGACCGAGACCAATTCGCCTGTGCGGGCATTGACGAGCGCCAGTTCCCATTCCACCCCCAAGGTCGACTGCTTGGATGGAGCGAAATCAATCTGCACGTAGGTCCCCTCGGTTTGTGCCACAACGCCCTGAGCGGTGCCCGCCGTGGGGCCGTCAGCGGTTGGCTCAAGTCTAATGCAGCGTTGTGGTGGCACAGCATGGGCGGACAACGCGCGATGACATGTGACATATAACTCAGGTTGCTAATGAGAATCATTTTTATTTATAATCTTGCCATGCACTTTTCTGTTGTCAGTTCCCTGGATAGCCACTGCCGAGAGGCTGCTGCGGTGAAGCTCGGACAGACCCATCGGGATTCCGTGGTGGTGCTGCACGACCTCCTGGCGGAGTCCATTGTCCTTCGGCGTATTTTCCGCAACGGCGAACTGTTGGATCAGGCGCAAACCGTTCTGGAGCACGGTTGCCTTAGTTGCACGGTTCGCCTGGACGTGGTGCCGACGGCGGAACGCCTCGCCTCGTTTGGCCATGACCACATGGTCCTCGGCTTGCCTCCCGGGGTTTCCGCGGGCTTCGCGATAACCGAACTTAAACACCAACTGGGCCAGGCCGTCGTCGTGGACAACGCGGTAGTCGCGATCGATCCCTCGGAATTGGATGAGCACATCTGGGACAAGCACACATTGTTCGAATCCGGCTTCACGGCCATGCCGGAGGACGAGCGCACCAGCGGGGAATTCCTCATTGGCGAATTGGCCCATGCGGACACGGTCATGGTGCACCGCGGTCTCGGAGCGGAACTTTCGGGATTGCATCCGGGCTCGAGCGAGGCTTGGGCCCAAGGGCTGGAACTCCTTGGGCAACTCGCGCCGCACGCGGCAGTTTGCGAGAGCGACGGCGACTTCCGGCCCGGCTGCTATGACGGCACCGAGGCGCTCGCGCGGGTCCGTCCGGGTACCGTGAGGGTGCCGCTCGAGGAAGGAGCGGGAAGCTTCCGGACCGAACTCCACAAGGTGGAACGTCCCCTTCATCCCGGGCGCTTCCAAGAGGCGTTGCCCCGCCTTGCGCAAGGCTCCCACTGGATGCGAGGGCGCCTATGGATCGCCTCGGCATCTACGAACCGCATCGCGGTCCAAGGGATCGGTCCGCGGGTCTGGCTCGAAAATACAGGCAAGTGGCTCGCTGATGCCCCTAACGCAACGGTTGGCGGAGAGTCGGGTTCCCGAAGCGGGAAGGGGATGCACGACGTCGACGCCGTCCTTGACTGGCACCCCCGTTTTGGCGATCGAGGCACGGTACTGGCCGTCACCGGCCGGGAAGAGGATGTTGATGCCGCCGAGATCCAGTCCTTGCTGGATGGGTGCGCTTTGACCGACGACGAGATGCGGCGCGGCTTCGCCGGCATTGTCGACGTGTTCGGCCTTGAAGCGGCCCCATAGCTTTTGCCCCCGGACCATTTAGACCAATCACCATCGAAGGAGAAACCATGAAAGTCAGGAATTCGCTGCGAGCCCTCAAGAAAATCCCAGGCGCCCAGGTGGTGCGCCGCCGGGGCCGCACTTTCGTCATCAACAAGGCGAATCCCCGCTTCAAGGCGCGCCAAGGCTGACCCGTCTAGGCTGGGCAGAGAACCCGCTACATGAAGGAGCCCTCGGCGTGCCGATCCTCAACAAAGATATGACGCTCTGCATCTCGCTTTCTGCCCGGCCAAGCAACAACGGAACCCGTTTCCACAATTTCCTCTATGAGGAACTGGGCCTGAACTGGATCTACAAGGCCTTCGCTCCGACGGACCTCGCGAATGCGATTGCCGGCGTGCGCGGGCTGGGTATCCGGGGCTGCGCTGTTTCGATGCCCTACAAGGAAGACGTCATTGCCTTGGTTGACCAGATGGACGCCTCGGCTTCCGCGATCGACTCGGTGAACACCATCGTCAACGATTCCGGGGTACTCACGGCCTACAACACTGACTACACGGCAATCGCCCAGCTGATCGAACGCAACGCCATTGATCCCGCATCTTCGGTTCTCGTGCGCGGTTCGGGTGGCATGGCCAAGGCCACTGCGGCAGCCTTCCGGGATGCCGGCTTCACGCGGGTCACCATTGTTGCCCGCAACGAAGAGTCCGGCGCGTCGTTGGCCGAACTCTACGGATTCGGCTGGCAGGCCGAGGTAGGGGAGTCGACCGCCGACGTTCTCGTTAACGTCACCCCGATCGGGATGGCGGGCGGCCCCGAGGCCGATTCGCTCTCCTTTTCCGAGGAAGCGGTGACGGCCGCGAACGTGGTGTTCGACGTCGTCGCGCTTCCTGCGGAGACCCCGCTCGTCAAGGCGGGGCGTGCCGCGGGCAAGACCGTGATCAGCGGCGCCGAAGTGGCGACCATTCAGGCGCTTGAGCAGTTCGTCCTTTACACAGGGGTGACGCCGACGCCTGAGCAAGTAGCTGCTGCCGAGCAGTTCACCCGCGCCCAGTAGGCCGCGGCTTAGTCTGCGGTTACCGGTTCCACCACAACAGCCACCCGCTCCTCGCCGATCCTGGTGAGGACCAGGGTGGCTGTTTTGCTGCCGCGGGCCTTTGCCGAAGCCTTGCCGGCTGGAAGAAGTTGCTTGCGCAGCTCCTCGGGAGTGACGGACGTGCCGCGCTTCTTGATGTCCAAGACACCGATGCCGTTGTCCTTGACCCAAGCTTTGAGTGCTTTGACGTTATACGGCATGGCTTCCAACACCTTGTAGGCGCTTGCGAACGGGGTCTCCACGAGCTCGGGCGCGCAGATGTAGGCAATGTGCTCATCGACGAGGTGCCCGCCGAGGCGGAGTGCGACGTCGGCCACGAGTCCCGCCCGGATGACCGCCCCGTCCGGTTCGTAGAGGTAGCCCGCAACGGGCCCGACGTCGGGCACCGGGCCGCCGTCGAAATCCTCGCCGCTGGTGATTTCGGCGGCGCCCTGGGGGCCGAGGACCAAGGCGGCGCGCCGGACGCCGGGGCGCGCGACGTCGTTGAACCACAGCGTCACTTCGGTGACATCGCCACCCACCGAGACCCACTGCGCTTCACACGCGGCCGGCACCGATTCATGTGGCATGCCCGGGCCCATCTTGACGCCGATGGACTTGCCCGAGGCTGCCAGTGACTCGACGAAGGAAAAAGGCGGCGAGAACTCTTCCGGATCCCAGATCCGCTTGGTTCCCGAGGACGATGTGGTGCGTCGGGCGGGATCGAGCCAGACGCCGTCAACGCCGTCGAGCGGAACCGAGGTCGCATCGGAATGCACCACCGAAGCGTGCGGGAACGGCATGAGGTTGATGGTGGCGCACGCCGCGGTGGTCTCGTCCAGCTCCACGGCCGTTACTGCGAGGTCCATCGAAGCCATTGCCATCGAGTCGGCCCCCAATCCGCAACCAAGGTCGGCAACATGCCGCGAACCGGCCTTGGCGAACCGCTCGGCGTGGCGCGCAGCCACGTTGAGCCTGGTGGCCTGTTCCAATCCGGCCTGGGTGAAGAGCATGTGCCGGGCGAACTCGCCGAACTTGGCCTCGGCGCGCGTGCGAAGCCTCGATTGGGTGAGGACTGCGGCCACGAGTTCGGGGGAGTGCCCTTCCTTGCGGAGCCGGGCGTTGAGGGCGAAAGCTTCGCTGTCACTGTACGGTCCCAGCGATGCGAGCAATTCCCAGCCCTCCGTGGTGAGCAAGGGGGCAATCTGGTCCGGGGGTGTGTCAGCCATGGAAACAAGCCTAGTGGCCGCCCGTCACATGGGGCCCGGGCGGTTAATGGGCGATTCAGGCCGATAGGGTTGATTGCATGGAAGACAACCCAGTACGCCTGCCTGACGACGCCAATGGATCTCCCTCGGTTCCCGATCAACGACCCCCTGCCGGCAATCTTTCGAAGTATGCCCGGCCCGCGCTCATCGCCGGAGCCGCAATCGCCATTATTTGCATCGCGCTTCTGGTGATTATTTTCTTCCTTGATTCCTTCAACGCCGCGGCGTATTCCATGACGGGCAAGAGCGTCCAGGACGCCACCGAAGAAGCCCGCGAGATCCGGGACACCTACTCCGGCGTCCGCGTGTGGACGATTGTGGGCCTCGTGCTGTCCGGCGTCGTCGCCCTTGCCAGCGCCGTGGTGCTGTACCTGAACCGCGGAAAAGGTGGCGAAGAAGAGTACGACGACGGCGAAGACGTCGACTTCGAGGACCTCACCGGCAGCTGAGCTGCTTGCGTGCCGCTCGCCTTCGCGGGGCGCCCGCGGCTTTCACCCACGACGAAAATCTGGCACTCGCCTTGACCGAGTGCTAATGCTTACATAGAGTCTTGATTAGCACTCTCCCTAGGCGGGTGCTAATCATGCCGCAAGGTACTTACCGGCACCGCGACGACGGTAAGCACGCCACGGCACCCCTGGTTTGATAGTCCACGTACTACCTCACGTAAAGGAGAGATCCGAGTGTCGGTCTCCATTAAGCCTCTCGAGGATCGCATTGTTGTCCGCCCGCTCGAAGCAGAGCAGACCACCGCTTCCGGCCTGGTTATCCCGGACACCGCACAGGAGAAGCCGCAGGAAGGCGAAGTTGTTGCAGTCGGCCCCGGCCGCTTCGACGACAACGGCAACCGCGTGCCCGTAGACGTCACCGTTGGAGACGTTGTTATCTACTCCAAGTACGGCGGAACCGAAGTCAAGACCGGTGGCAGCGAGTACCTCGTCCTGTCCGCCCGCGACGTCCTGGCGATCGTCGTTAAGTAATTCCCTGGATCCCGCACCGCAGATTGAGCCGGAAGTTCTTCCGCCTGGTCAGCGGTGCGGGTTTTCCGTCTTGAAAGGACAAAACCATGGCTAAGCAGCTTGCGTTCAACGACGCTGCGCGTCGCTCGCTCGAGGCAGGCATTGACAAGCTCGCCGACACCGTCAAGGTGACCCTTGGCCCGCGCGGCCGCAATGTCGTTCTGGACAAGAAGTGGGGCGCCCCCACCATCACGAACGACGGCGTCACGATCGCCCGCGAAGTCGAACTCGACGACCCCTACGAAAACCTTGGCGCCCAGCTGGCCAAGGAAGTCGCCACCAAGACCAACGACGTCGCTGGTGACGGCACCACCACCGCTACCGTCCTGGCCCAGGCCCTCGTCAAGGAAGGCCTGCGCAACGTTGCCGCCGGAGCAGCTCCGGGCGAAATCAAGCGCGGCATCGAGGTCTCTGTCGAGGCCGTCGCAGCCCGCCTGCTGAGCAACGCACGCGAAGTCGAAGGCAGCCAGGTTGCCAGCGTCGCCGCGATCTCCGCCCAGAGCGACGAAGTCGGCGAACTCCTCGCCGAGGCCTTCGGCAAGGTCGGCAAGGATGGTGTCATCACCATCGAAGAGTCCTCCACCACGCAGACCGAACTGGTCCTCACCGAGGGCATGCAGTTCGACAAGGGCTACCTGTCCCCGTACTTCGTCACCGACGCGGAACGCCAGGAAGCCGTGCTGGAAGACGCCCTGATCCTCATCAACCAGGGCAAGATCTCCTCGCTGCAGGAATTCCTGCCGCTGCTGGAGAAGGCGCTGCAGGCTGCCAAGCCGCTCTTCATCATCGCTGAAGACATCGACGGCGAGGCCCTGTCCACGCTGATCGTGAACCGCATCCGCGGCACCCTGAATGTCGTTGCCGTCAAGGCTCCGGGCTTCGGCGACCGCCGCAAGGCCATGCTGCAGGACATCGCCACGCTGACCGGTGCACAGGTTGTCTCCCCGGAGCTCGGCCTGTCCCTGGACCAGGTCGGCCTGGAGGTCCTCGGTACCGCCCGCCGCATCACGGTCACCAAGGACAACACCACTATCGTGGACGGCGCCGGCACTGCCGAGGACGTCGAAGCCCGCGTGGCGCAGCTCCGCGCTGAACTCACGCGCACCGACTCTGACTGGGACCGCGAGAAGCTGCAGGAACGGCTTGCCAAGCTCGCCGGCGGCATCGGCGTCATCAAGGTCGGCGCCGCCACCGAGGTTGAACTCAAGGAAAAGAAGCACCGCATCGAGGACGCCGTGTCCTCCACCCGTGCCGCCCTTGAAGAAGGCATCGTTTCCGGTGGTGGTTCGGCCCTCATCCACGCCCTCAAGGCATTGGACGAGGACGCAGCCGTCAAGGCCCTCGAAGGCGACGCCGCAGCAGCTGTCGGCATTGTCCGCCGCGCGCTGACCCAGCCGCTGCGCTGGATCGCCCAGAACGCCGGCTTCGACGGCTACGTCGTGGTCGCCAAGGTCTCCGAGCTTGAAGCCAACCACGGTTTCAACGCCAAGACCGCGGTCTACGAGGACCTGATCGGCTCCGGCGTGATCGACCCCGTCAAGGTCACCCGGTCCGCACTCCGCAACGCGGCGTCCATCGCGGCCCTGGTCCTCACCACCGAGACCTTGGTCGTGGAGAAGGCCGCTGAGGAAGACCAGCACGCAGGCCACAGCCACTAATTCCGGCTGAATCCTGGCCGCAAGGCACACGAGGCCCGGCCCCGATTCTTCGGGGCCGGGCCTTCGCTGTTAGCGGCTTTGGCCCAGAGAACGTTCCGAAAGCTCCCAGAAAGCTGTGTCCTAATGGATGAGGAGTCGTTGGCCGATAGAGCTGCGTAAATTGACGATGAAGATTACGAATCAGTAACATTGACGGTTCGTGTAGGACCCTGGAGGCAAGACTTTGACAACCATGCGCGCAATGGTGCCAGCCCGGCATCAAAGCGGGACGGCGAAAGCAACGGCGAAATCAACGTTCCGACCAGAGATCCAGGGACTTCGATCCGTCGCCGTGCTCATGGTTGTCACTTACCACATCTGGTTTGGCCGGGTTTCCGGCGGCGTGGATATCTTCCTTCTCGTCTCGGCATTCCTCATGGCGGGCCAGTTCACCAGGCGGTACGCCGCCGGGCAAAAAACAGCCCTGCTGATGCACTACCTGCACCATTTCCGCAGGCTCTTGCCAGCAGCCGTCACGGTCATCATTGGAACCCTGGTGGCGACTTACCTTTTCATGCCGGCCACCCGTTGGATGGACACCATCCAACAAGGCTGGGCTTCGCTCTTCTATGTAGAGAACTTCCTGCTGCAATCCCAGGCCGTCAACTACTACGCGTCTGACCACAGCTCGGCCAGCCCGCTGGAGCACTTCTGGTCGCTCTCCATCCAAGGGCAAGTGTTCATCATCTGGCCCATCATCTTTGTAGTAGTTGCTTGGGTCGCGCGCCGCTTCAAGCTCTCCTACATACCCCTTCTTCGCTACATTTTCGGGCTGATCTTTCTCGCCTCGCTCGTGTATTCCGTGATATTCACCGCATCCGACCAGGCCTCCGCGTACTTCTCGACGTTGGCCCGGCTGTGGGAATTCGCCCTTGGAACATTGCTGGCCCTCTTCCTGCCTTCACTGAAGTTTTCCCGGACGGTCAGGATCGTCCTCGGCTGGATCGGGATCGTGGCCATGCTTAGCTGCGGGCTCATCCTGAATGTCGAAGGCGTGTTTCCCGGCTGGGTGGCCCTATGGCCCACCCTTGCGGCTGCCTGCCTCATTACCGCGGGCCAGACCGGGAGCCGGTTCGGGGTGGACAGGTTCCTGAGCTCGAAGCCATTGGTCCGCATGGGCAACAACTCGTACGCGCTGTACCTTTGGCACTGGCCCATGCTGGTCATCTACCTGGCATGGTCGGGAAAGACCCACGCGGGCTGGCTGTCCGGAACCGCAATCATCATTGCAGCCTTGATCATGGCTGTCCTGACCACGCGGTTCATCGAGAAGCCGTGGCGCGAGTGGAAGTGGCCTGAGGTCAACCGGCGCCGGAGCCTGGTCTCCTTGGTCGCCGTCGGAACCGTAGCGCTCCTGCCGCTGACCGGATGGCCCCTGCAGATCGAGCAGACCAACCGGACGTTGCTCGCCAACATGGATGCCCGCAACCCGGGCGCGGCGGCCGTCGGCGGGCAGTACGTCTACACCCCGGATCCGAGCGTTCCCTTGGTTCCGGCCATGACCGCGATCGACGCCGACTGGCCGGTGTTCCCGACGCCCTGCACAACCGCCAAGGATCCGCAGGAATTCGTCAACATCTGCACCAACGGGATCAAGAACGGAAAGAAGAACGTGGTGGTGATCGGCAGTTCGCACGCCCACGTGCTGAATACGCCGCTCCTGACCATGGCCGCGAAGAACGACTGGAGCCTGACGTCCATCACCAAGGGGTACTGCCCCCTTGGCGAAGACACGGCGGCGGATATCACCCAGGCCTGTGTCGACTTCAACAAGTCCACCCTTGACGAAGTCCTGAAGATGCACCCGGACGTCGTAGTGACAACCAGCACGCGCACGAACGCGCAGCCCGGAATTCCCGAAAAGCTTGACCCGGGCTGGGTGTCCGAGGTCAAGACGCTCAATGCCGCCGGCATCCAGGTAGTTGCCTTCCGCGACACCCCGCGTGCGGCCCAACCCGTTCCGGCCTGCCTCGAGAAGACCCCCGGAGCATACGTCGCGTGCGGTTCGCAGCGGGACCAGATCTACTCCGAGGATTCTCCGACGGCGGCAGTGGCCGGCGAGCTTCCGGACACCAAGTTCCTGGATCTTTCGAAGTACTTCTGCCCGGACACGAACTGCCCGGCGGTGATCGGTAACGTGATTGTCTACAAGGACGACAACCACGTGACCGCCACTTACATGAAGACCCTCACGCCGTACTTCGAGCAGGCTTTCATGGCCGCCACCGGGTGGACATAAGGGGCGGAAGCGCCCGACGGCGGGCGGCAGCAGGTGCCGTTGCTCACATTGCCCTTGCGGAATATGGGGATCGGCTGCGAGGTTCTAATATTTATTCAGAACCTTTCTGCACAGGCCAGTCCCGTAATGACGGGCTGGTCATCAGCTGCAACCCCTACCAGATCCACCCCCCAGAACCAAGGTAAGAGGCGCACTCATGACCCAGCCCGAACACGATCCCTTTGGCTTTGTCGGCCTGACCTACGACGACGTCCTGCTCCTGCCGGGCCACACCAACGTCATCCCCTCCGAAGCCGATACTTCTTCGCGGATTTCCAAACGGATCTCGGTGCAGACCCCCTTGCTGTCGGCGGCCATGGACACGGTCACGGAGTCGCGCATGGCGATTGCGATGGCCCGCCAGGGTGGCCTCGGCGTCATCCACCGGAACCTGTCCATCGCGGACCAGGCGGACCACGTTGACCGCGTGAAGCGTTCCGAGTCCGGGATGATCACCAACCCGCTGACGATCCACCCCGAAGCCACCCTGCAGGAACTCGACGAGCTGTGCTCGCGTTACCGGGTGTCCGGCCTGCCCGTCATCGATCCCGATGGGCGCCTCCTTGGCATCGTCACCAACCGCGACACCCGTTTTGTCCCGGAATCCGAATTCCCGTCGCGCCTGGTCAGCGATGTCATGACCAAGATGCCGCTCGTCACGGGCCACGTTGGTATCAGCCGCGAAGAAGCCTCCCACAAGCTCGCCACCAACAAGATCGAGAAGCTTCCCCTCGTTGATGAGCAGGGCCGGCTCAAGGGCCTCATCACCACCAAGGACTTCACCAAGGCCGAGCAGTACCCGCTTGCCACGAAGGACGACGAAGGCAGGCTCCGCGTCGGTGCCGCCATCGGCTTCTTCGGCGATGGTTGGGAACGCGCCATGACCCTGATCGACGCCGGCGTGGACGCCCTCTTCGTGGACACCGCCAACGGCCACTCGCAAGGCGTCCTCGACATGATCTCCCGCCTGAAGTCGGATCCAGTAGCGGCGCACGTGGACATCATCGGTGGCCAGGCAGCCACCCGCGAAGGCGCCCAGGCATTGATCGACGCCGGGGCCGACGGTATCAAGGTCGGCGTTGGTCCGGGCTCCATCTGCACCACCCGCGTCGTCGCAGGCGTCGGCGTTCCGCAGATCACGGCCATCTACGAGTCCTCGAAGGCTGCCATTCCGGCGGGAGTTCCGTTGATCGCCGACGGCGGCCTCCAGTACTCGGGCGATATCGGCAAGGCGCTCGTCGCCGGAGCAGACACCGTCATGCTCGGCTCCCTGCTCGCCGGTTGCGATGAATCGCCGGGAGAACTGATCTTCGTCAACGGCAAGCAGTTCAAGAGCTACCGCGGCATGGGCTCGCTGGGCGCCATGCAGTCCCGGGGCAAGAACACGTCCTACTCGAAGGACCGCTACTTCCAGGCCGACGTCTCCGGCGATGACAAGCTCATCCCCGAAGGCATCGAAGGCCGGGTCGCGTACCGTGGACCGCTTTCCTCCGTTGCCTACCAGCTGGTGGGTGGCCTGCGCCAGACCATGTTCTACACCGGCGCACCCACCATTGCCGAACTTAAGGCCCGCGGCAAGTTTGTCCGCATCACCGCTGCCGGCTTGAAGGAATCCCACCCGCACGATATCCAGATGACCGTCGAAGCTCCGAACTACGGTTCCCGCTGACCGCGAGTCTCCTTTGAACGAAAGCCTGCCCCATCACCACGATGGCGGCGGGCTTTCGGCTTCCAGGGGCTGCCGGGCTTTGTTGCAGGTGCGCTGGTCTTCCGGGTGCTCCGCTGGGTTTTCTTGCAGCCGCGCTGGGATAACCTAGAGCAGTGACTTATGAGATTGAGATTGGCCGTGGCAAGCGTGGGCGTCGTGCCTACTCCCTGGATGACATCGCGATCGTCCCCAACCGCCGGACGCGCGACCCCAAGGACGTCTCCGTCTCCTGGCAGATTGATGCCTATAAGTTCGAGATGCCCGTCATCGCGGCACCGATGGACTCCGCCATGTCCCCGGAGACGGCAATCGCCCTGGGCCGGCTTGGCGGCTTGGGCGTTCTCGATCTTGAGGGCCTGTGGACGCGCTACGAAGATCCGCAATCAGTCCTGGACGAGATCGCAGCCCTTGAGGACGAAACGGCAAGTCCCGCAGTTACCGGGCGCATGCAGGAACTTTACAAGGCGCCCATCCAGCCCGAACTGATCACCAGCCGGCTCGCCGAAATCCGCGCTTCGGGGGTGACCGTCGCTGGTTCCCTGACGCCGCAGCGCACCCAGGAGCACTACAAGACGGTGGTCGCTGCCGGCGTCGACATCTTTGTCATTCGGGGCACCACAGTCTCCGCCGAGCACGTTTCCAAGAACCACGAGCCGTTGAACCTCAAGCAGTTCATTTACGAACTGGACGTTCCGGTGATTGTGGGCGGCGCAGCCGGCTACACCCCCGCGTTGCACCTCATGCGCACGGGTGCCGCAGGTGTCCTGGTGGGCTTCGGCGGCGGCGCCACCACCACCACGCGCCGCGCGTTGGGTATCCACTCGCCCATGGCTTCGGCCATCTCGGACGTCGCCGCGGCCCGGCGTGACTACATGGACGAATCCGGCGGACGGTACGTCCACGTGATCGCTGATGGCGGCATGGGCTCTTCCGGAGATATCGTCAAGGCCATCGCCATGGGCGCAGACGCCGTCATGCTCGGCAGCGCCTTGGCCCGCGCCGAGGAAGCTCCCGGCAAGGGCTGGCACTGGGGCCAGGAAGCACACCACCTCGAACTGCCCCGCGGAGACAGGGTGAATGTCGGCACGGTCGGGCCGCTCGAAGAGGTACTCTTCGGCCCGGGCCACCACACCAACGGCACCTCCAACCTCATTGGCGCGTTGCGCCGCTCCATGGCGACCACCGGCTATTCGGACCTGAAAGAGTTCCAGCGGGTCGACGTCGTTGTTTCACCGTACGCGGGCTAGCAACCACCAGGCGCCGGAAAGCCTCGCGACTGTTCCGGCGCCTCCCAGCCCCTGCCCAAGCCTGCCCTCACGAAGTAGTGTGGGGGACTACGGGGATTGTGCGTTGGGAGGCGTCCGATGAGCAATGTTGCAGGTGGTTCGGATAACGGAAGTGCACCGGCAGGTGCGCTGAGTCCGCAGGCGAGGGCAAAGTCCATCGAGGTGCTCAAGGGCACGTCCGAGCCCGGCCAGGAACTCGACATCCTGATTGTCGGCGGAGGCGTGGTGGGCGCCGGGGCGGCCTTGGACGCGGTCACGCGCGGACTGTCCGTGGGCATCGTCGAAGCCCGGGACTGGGCATCGGGCACATCATCGCGTTCCTCCAAGCTGATCCACGGCGGACTACGCTACCTCGAAATGCTCGACTTCGCCCTCGTCCAGGAAGCACTCCAGGAACGCGGCCTCCTGATCCAGCAAATCGCGCCGCACCTCGTCCGTCCGGTCCCGTTCCTCTACCCGCTGACCCGGCGCTTCTGGGAGCGGCCGTACGTCGGAGCCGGCATTTTCCTCTACGACACGTTGGGCCTCACGTCCGGCCACAGCCGGGGCGTTCCGAGGCATAAGCACCTCTTCCGGCGCGGAACATTGCGGGCGGCGCCGAGCCTCAAGAACGACGCCTTCGTGGGCTCCATCCGGTACTACGACGCCCAAGTAGACGATGCCCGCCTGGTTGTCAACGTTGTCCGCACCGCGGCCCATTACGGAGCACACGCGGTGAACCGGATGCGCGTCGTCTCGTTCGTCCGTGAAGGCGAACGCGTGGTCGGCGCGAAGGTGGAGAACCAGGAAGACGGCAGCATCATCGAAGTCCGGGCCAAACAAGTGGTCAACGCCACCGGCGTGTGGACGGACGAAACCCAAGCCATGGTGACGGACCGGGGCCAGCTCAAGGTCCGCGCTTCAAAGGGCATCCACTTGGTGGTTCCGCGCGATCGGTTCCAATCGACCGTGGGATTGATCCTGCGGACTGAGAAATCCGTGCTGTTCGTCATCCCGTGGGGCAGGCACTGGATCATCGGCACAACCGACACCGACTGGAAGCTGGACAAGGCACATCCGGCCGCGTCTGCGAAGGACATCGACTACGTCCTGGAGCACGTGAACCGCGTCCTGAAACGGCCGCTCACCCGCGAGGACGTCGAAGGCGTCTATGCCGGCCTGCGGCCCCTGCTGGCGGGGGAGAGCGATTCCACAGCGAAGCTGTCCCGCGAGCATGTCGTGGCGCACCCCGTCCCCGGCCTGGTGGTTGTGGCCGGCGGAAAGTTCACCACCTACCGGGTGATGGCCAAGGATGCTGTCGACGAAGCAACCCGGGCCATGGACGAGCGCGTTCCGGCGAGCTGCACCGAGACCATTCCGCTCCTCGGAGCCGAGGGCTTCAAGGCCGCTTGGAACCGCCGGTCCAGGACCGCGGACGAGGCCGGGGTCCACGTTGCCAGGGTGGAACATCTCCTGAATCGCTACGGGTCCATGGCCACAGAGGTCCTGGCGATCATCAACGACAATCCGGCGATGGCTGAACCGCTACCCGGGGCTGACGACTACCTCTCCGCGGAAGTCATCTATGCCACCACCCACGAGGGCGCCCGGCATGTCCATGACGTCCTGACCCGCCGTACACGGATTTCCATCGAGTCCTGGGACAGAGGTGTCTCCGCGGTCCCGGTTGTCGCTAAGCTGATGGGAGAAATTCTTGGCTGGAGCGACGCGCAGCGGGAAAGCGAAATCAAGCACTACCTGGCCAGGGTGGAAGCTGAGCGGCTCAGCCAGCAGCAACCCGATGATGAATCCGCGGACGCGGCGCGCATGGGAGTCGACGACATCGTTCCCCTGCGCTAAGCGTCCAAAGTTGGCCGGGCACACTGGAGGGAAACGACTTGGCGGAACCACTGGACCCGTATGATGCCGAACTGACGACGCCGGACACCGTCATCCTCGAGATGGAAGCGGCAGACAAGACAGACGCCGCGACGCAGCTCGCTGAACGCCTGTATGCCGCCGGACGTATAACGGACCTTGAAGGATTCCTTGAGCACGTCAATTCCCGCGAGCATCAACTGGCCACCGGGCTTCCCGGAGGCATCGGCCTGCCGCATGCCCGGAGCGAGTTCGTGTCCCGGGTTTCCATCGCAGTCGGCGTCACAAAGTTCGGGCACTCGCTCGACTTCGGCGCCGCCGACGGGCCCGCCACGCTCGTGTTGCTCATCGCAACGCCAGCCAGTTCGTTCTCGGACCATCTGGAGGTCCTCGCGACGTTGGCCCGTTCCCTCTCCAAGGAGTCTTTCCGTGACTCGCTCCGCCGCGCCCATGACCCGGAAGTCATCGCCGAGTTGATCAACTCGAGCCTGGTGTTTTTCGACCACTGACCGGCATCGGACGAACCATTTCAAGGCCGCTACCGGCCTATGAAGCGGCCTGCTTCTCCACCGTGGTACGCGTTTAGCTGTTCTACAGCTTGACGAAGTACGGTTAAGGGGTGTTAAAAACCGCTCTAAAGCCCCGCTGGATCGCCGGACTTGTCTTCGCGCTCCTGCTGTCCGGGGTGTTCGTGCTGCTCAGCCAGTGGCAGTTCGGCAGATCTACCCAGAGCGAAACCCCGGTTGACCCCTCAGTAGAGCAGGTCAAACCGCTGACAGGCGTCTTGCAACCGGGCGTGTTCTTCCCCGGTTCCGTGGCTGATCAGATGGTCAGCGCCAAGGGCAGTTACGACCCCTCCAAGCAGGTCCTTGTCGAGGGCCGGTTGCTGGAGGGCCAAAAGGGCTACTGGGTTGTCACCGCATTTGCAGTCGACGGCGCTCCCGTCCTGAAGGGCGCTGCTGTTTCCCCCAAGACCTGGATTCCGGTGGCCCGCGGCTGGATCGCCGATCCCTCCCAAGCCAGCCCGCCGCCGTCGGGCACTATTGAGTTGACCGGACGGCTCCTGCCGACCGAGGCTCCGGTTCCCAACGTCGACGCCGGCGCCGGCCGGGCGTCCGCGGTTTCAGTCGCGGAACTCATCAATGTGTGGAACGTTTCCAGCTACCCGGGGTTCGTCGCCGCCACGTCTGAGGTGTCCGCGGCCAAGACGCTGGCGCTCCCGCAGCAGCTGAAACCGCTCAACATTCCGGCCCAGCCGGCCAACCAACAGATCAACTGGCTCAACCTCTTCTACTCCGTGGAATGGGTGGTCTTCGCAGGCTTTGCCCTCTACATTTGGTGGCGCATGGTGGCCGACGACTACCGACGCAGCCTCGAAGAGGACGAGCCGGATGATGACGATGACTTCCTCCCAGAAGATATGCCAGCAATGACCGATCCAGAACAGGTAAAGCCATGATCGAGCCCAAACCGGCCATCCAACCCGAAGAATCCGGATCCGCCAAACCGGCCACCGCAAAGACCAAGAAGCGCCGCTTCGGCGGGACCACTGCCCAGATCCGCTCGGCCCTGAAGTTCTACAAGGTGATGGCGTACCTGACCGGTACCATGCTGTTGCTGCTCTGCGCGGAGCTCGTTGCACGGTACGTTTTCGGCGTCTACCTCTTTGCCGGGGGCACTAACGCGGCCACGGGCCGGCCTTTCGGTTTCGGGTTCGCCGACGCCGAGGGCGTCCTGGGCGGGTTCAACGTCTCCATTGCGGTACTGATTGTCCACGGCTGGATGTACGTGCTGTACCTGATCTCGGACTTCCGCCTGTGGTCCCTCATGCGATGGCCGTTCCTGAAGCTCATCTTGCTTGCCTTGGGCGGTGTTGTTCCGCTGATGTCCTTCATTGTGGAGAAGAAGTTCCACGCGGACGTCGAAGCTGAACTCGCTGCGAACCCGCAGGCGTCCAAGCGCTACTGACCCGGCAGTCCCCGGGCTAGTGTGAGATCGCTAACTTCCGCCCGGTTTTTTGGCTGTTCCAGCCTTTCACGACCGGTCCCAAGATGCATGGGGCATTCAGTCAAAGTACGCTGTTATGGTGACTACTCCCACCACACCCTTCAGTTCTGAAGTTCAGACTTCACAGAAGCCGGTGCTGGTTGTTGACTACGGTGCCCAGTACGCGCAGCTGATTGCCCGCCGCGTCCGCGAAGCGAATGTGTATTCGGAAATTGTTCCGCATACCTTCACCACCGAGCAGCTTCTGGCCAAGAACCCGGCAGCGATCATCCTCTCCGGCGGACCTTCCAGCGTTTACGCCGAGGGTGCACCGAACGTCGGCGCCGACCTCTTCGAGGCAGGCGTGCCCGTCTTCGGCATCTGCTACGGATTCCAGGCCATGGCCAACGCGCTCGGCGGTACTGTCGCGCAGACCGGCCTTCGCGAATACGGCGCCACGGAAGCCACCACGGTGGGCGAGGCCCGCTCGATCCTGGCCGGCATTCCGGATTCCCAGAACACCTGGATGAGCCACGGCGATTCAGTCCACGCAGCTCCCGCGGGTTTCGACGTTCTCGCGACCACGGCGGGTGCCCCTGTCGCCGCTTTCGCGAACGAAGAGAAGCACCTCTACGGTGTGCAGTGGCACCCCGAAGTCAAGCACTCGGCCCACGGCCAGCAGGTCCTGGAGAACTTCCTGTTCAAGGGAGCGGGCCTGACGCCGAACTGGACCACCGGGAACATCCTTGAGGAGCAGGTCGAGAGGATCCGCCAGCAGGTCGGCGACTCCAAGGTTATTTGCGGCCTCTCCGGCGGCGTCGACTCCGCTGTTGCAGCCGCGCTCGTCCAGCGTGCCGTTGGCGACCAGCTCACATGCGTGTTCGTGGACCATGGTTTGCTGCGCGAAGGCGAAGCCGAGCAGGTTGAGCGCGACTTCGTCGCCGCAACAGGTGTCAACCTCTACGTGGCGAACGAACAAGAGCGCTTCCAGAACGCCCTTGCCGGTGTCAGCGACCCGGAAACCAAGCGGAAGATCATCGGCCGCGAATTCATCCGTGCGTTCGAAGAAGCAGAGCGGGCCATCATTGCCCAGGCCGCTTCCGAAGGCGAGAGCATCAAGTTCCTCGTTCAGGGCACCCTGTACCCGGACGTCGTCGAATCCGGCGGCGGCGAGGGCGCAGCGAACATCAAGAGCCACCACAACGTGGGCGGCTTGCCTGAGGACCTGCAGTTCGAACTTGTAGAGCCGCTTCGTGCGCTGTTCAAGGACGAAGTCCGCGCTGTTGGCGCGCAGCTTGGCCTTCCCCAGGAAATCGTCGGTCGCCAGCCGTTCCCTGGCCCCGGCTTGGGTATCCGGATCGTCGGTGAAGTGACGAAGGAACGCCTAGACCTGCTGCGCAAGGCGGATGCGATCGCTCGCGCCGAACTTACCGCTGCCGGCCTCGACGACGACGTATGGCAGATGCCCGTGGTGCTGCTCGCGGATGTCCGTAGCGTCGGTGTCCAAGGTGACGGCCGCACTTACGGCCATCCGATCGTCCTTCGTCCTGTCTCCTCGGAGGATGCCATGACCGCTGACTGGTCGAGGCTCCCGTACGAACTCCTGGCACGGATCTCCAACAGGATCACCAATGAGGTGGAGGGTGTTAACCGGGTGGTGCTGGACGTGACCAGCAAGCCCCCAGGAACCATCGAGTGGGAATAGCCGTCTGAGTGACCGGTCTCTTTGCAGAGACCGGTCACTTCGCATTTTCCCTTGGAAATCAAGGGGAATTTGCTTTCCGCCAGTGTGGTGAGGCGAGCAGCCGGTCGATTCCCGCTACCCTCGAAAGTATGCCGATTTGGTCCAAGTCGTCTCGAGCTAGTTCAGAAAAGAAGGCAGCGGTGTCAGTAGGTCAAAGCCACGAAGAGAGCTCAGTCGAGCTCAAGAAATGGCTGGTTGGGCTTAAGCCTGTGACTGGCGCGGACACAATGCTGCGCTTCGTCAAGACTCCGGAAGGTTCGATCGACCTGAGCAGCGGCCACCCCTCCGGCTTGGCGCAGCTCCTCGCGGGGCGGCGAACGCGTCTTTCCACGCTGATCCGGGACCGCCAGCAATACGTTGTTGCCGCCCGTGCTGCCCGGAACCTTCGTTCGAAGATCTTCGAACTCGGCAACGACAGGGGGATCGACGCCGGGTATCTGGCCTGCGGAACGGTGGTCTGGACATCCGCAGTCGGGGGGAAGGCCCAACGCATCTCGGCTCCCGTCATGCTGGCTGCCGTCTCCCTGACCGCTAGGCCGGGCGAGGACGACTACGAACTTCAGCTCACTGAACAGGCCAGCATGAATCCGGCGTTGGTCCGGCATTTGAAGACCGTGCACGGGATTGTCTTCGACGTTAATGCCGTCACCCGCATGGCGTACAACACCGCCCGCCTCGACCCCCAGCCCGTGCTCGACCGCTTGGCCACCTTGGTGCAACCGATCCACGGGGCCGAGGTAAGCCACAACTTGCTCGTGACCACGCTGGCTGATCTGTCCGGCAACCTCGACGATCCGTGGATCAATGAGAACAACAAAGTTGTCACCTCCCTGTTCGAGGCGGCGACCGGAGTCGACATCGAGCCCGAACCGATCAAGTCCGGGCGGTTCCCGAGCCTTGACGAGCGGGATCCGTCGGAGGAAGCACTGCTGCTGGACGCAGACACCGACCAGCAGTACGTCGTGGATGCTGTCCGGGCGGGAGATTCGCTCGTGGTCAGCACGCCGCCAGGCAGCGGCCAGACGCAAACGGCCATCAATGCCATCGGTGCGTTGGTCACGGAGGGTAAGTCGGTCCTCGTGGTGGGAGACCGCCGGGCAAGCCTTAACGGCCTGGCTGCCCATTTCGAGGTTCTGGGACTTGAGTCGATGCTGTTCCGGCCTGGGAACGGTGCCACTGCCCAACAGCTCAAGGCACAGTTGGTCAGCGCGATCATCCGCAACGAGAAGTCCCTGGAACCGCAACTCGCGAATCTTCATAAGACGCTCACCGAACACCGGCACGCCTTGTTGGACCATGTTGCGTCCTTGCACAACGTGCGCGAGCGGTGGGGGTGCTCTCCGTACCAGGCGATGCAGTCCCTCGCGGAGCTGACGGCAATCCAGCCGGCCCCTGCTACTACCGTGCGCTTGAAGCGCAGCGTCCTGGACAACATCAAGGACCGCGCCGAGCTTTCCGAAAGGCTGCGCCGGGCCGCCGAACTCGGCAGCTTCAGCCGCACGTCCACGTCGAGTCCTTGGTATGGGGCCCGCCTGGTGACGCGCAAGGAAACCGAGGAAGCCCAGCAGTTGGCCAGCACTGCGGCGGAGAAGCTTCCGCAACTGCGCGAGCGGATGAACCAAGTTGCGGAGCACTCCGAAATCCGGCTGGGGGCCAACTTCGCCGAATGGGGCGAGCAGCTTGAACTGCTGACCGCGGTGCGGGAGAGCCTCGACAAGTTCACGCCGGACATCTTCGACCGGCCCGTGCACGACCTGATTTCCGCGACGGCGACGTCTGCCTGGCGACGCGAACATGGCATTGAGATGCCGTCGATGCAGCGATCGCGATTGCGACGTGTGGCCAAGGAATACGTCCGCCCCGGAGTTCACATCGCGGACCTGCACAGTTCCCTTGCGCTCGTCCAGGAACAGCGGGCGCTGTGGGCCGAGTACGCCACCACTCAGCGGCATCCTGCGGTGCCTTCCGGTCTCGCCGACCTCGGGGCTAGCTACCGGGAATTGGACCGTGACCTTCGCCGGCTGGGGGATCTCCTCAAGCACACGGCCGATGGAGGGGACCTTCACGCTACGCGTTTCGAGAACCTCATGGAGCGCCTCGAACGGCTTGTCGCCGATACGGCGACCCTCGAAACCTTGCCGGAGCGGACGCTCCTGGTCGAGAACATGCGCGAACATGGCCTGGGGGAGCTCCTCGCCGACCTGGCCGAGCGTGAGGTACCAGCGGAGTCCGTCGGTGCAGAGCTGGACCTCGCTTGGTGGCAGTCCGCCCTGGAGGCGATGATCAGTGGCGACGACTATCTCGCCATGTCCGATGGCGATTCCCTTCGCCGGCTCGAGGCAGAGTATCGGCTTGCCGATCACGCTCACATTGCGAGCGGGGCGGCCAGGCTGCGGTGGAAGCTCGCTGAAATTTGGCGGGCCGGAATTGTCGAGCATCCGCGGCAGGCGGAGCTCCTCCGGAACCTGATCAAAGACGGCAGGGTTACTCTTTCCGCCCTCAGTGCACAAGCGCCGGCGCTCGTCGCCCGTTTGGTGCCGGTTTGGTCCGTCAGCCCCTATCTGCTGACCGGCCTTTTGCCGGCTGAACAGAAGTTCGACGCCGTGGTGATCCTCGATGCCGAAAGCACCTCTTTGCAAGCGGTCCTGCCGGCCATCGCCAGGGCCAAGCAAGTGATCGCTTTCGGTGACGCGAAGATTGCCAACGCCCGTACGTTCAGCGTCGCCGTCGAACCTCCGGTCTCGGGAGTCGCGAGCCAGGACACCGTCGACAGCGCATTCAACGCCTTGGCACGCGTCTTGCCCACGTGGCAGTTGAACTGGGTGTATCGCACAGTTGACGAAGATTTGATTCTTCAGCTGAGCAAGAACTACTACGACGGGGGCCTTCGCCGTTTGCCGGACGGCCAATCTGTGACGGGCCTGGATCGCTCGGTTGTGGTCGAGTACATTCCGGATGGAACGGGGCTCCCGGGGTCCGACATGGAAGGCGTCGAGTCGGTTGCGGCCGAAGTCAACCGTGTAGTGGACCTTGTGTTCGAGCACGCCATGCTTCGTCCGAGGACCTCCCTTGCGGTGGTCACTGCCAGCCTGCGCCACGCCGCGAGGATCGGCGAAGCGATCAGGCTTCAGCTGCCCAACTATCCGTTGCTGGCCGGTTTCTTCAACGCGGGCGTCGAGTCCTTCCGTGTGGTGGACCTTGAACGTGCGCAGGGACTTGTCCGGGACCACGTCATCTTTTCCCTCGGCTTCGGACGAACTCCGCACGGCCGGGCCCTTCACAGCTTCGGACCGTTGTCCGCGGAAGGAGGGCGCAACAAATTCGCGTTGGCGATGACCCGATCCCGGCGTTCGCTGCATGTGTTGAGCTGCTTCCGCCCGGAGGATCTGGACCTGGACCGGTTGTCGCATGGTGCGATCGATTTCTACGAGTTGCTGGACCGCGAGCTTTCCGGAAATTCGGATCTCGGCACGCCTGCAACCCGGGCAGCGGCCAGTGAACAGGCATTGGGTGAAGACCCGTTGGTGGCGGATTTGGGCGAACGGCTCCGTGCCCGTGGGGCCCGGGTGTGGCACCACTATGACGGTGCGCTCGACATCGCCGCGGCGGCCGATCCCGTGCACACCATCGGCCGCGAAGACGCCGAATTGCCCACCCCGGTAGCCATCGAGTCGGACGGCACGGAACGTTACCGGAGGATGAGTGTCCGGGAGCGGAGTCGCCTGCGACCCCAGCTGCTGGAACGGCTTGGCTGGCGATACATGTCCTTGTGGACCATCGAGGTGTTCACTGATCCTTCGTCCTGTGCCGATCGCATTGGCTCCTACTTGCGATTGGAGGGGACGGCCGCACCGACCTTTGAAGCGGTGGAGCATGGTTTCCTCGACGTCGACGTTGAACAATTGGATGTGGATACCAATGCGAAGCCGGCAGAGAGCGTCGCGGAAGTTGGCGGCGCCGACGCGCACGGTTCCGCGGCCGCTGCCCAGTAAGGAAACGCAATGTCGGGCAATGAACATGCCGAATCGACCCACCCCAGTAAGGCCGAAGCAGACGCTGTAGGACAGGGCAGCCAGCCGGACAACGAGTCGGTCCCGCAGACGGAAAACCAGGCTGACGAGCAGGAAACCCTGGACCGGAAGCCCCGGCCAAAAACAAGGCGGGCGGCAGGAGGCATCCTGCCCAAGAAAGCTTCCGAGGATGATCCTCGACGTTGGGGCGACGAACCCGACGACGATCGGGACGCGTGGTTGAGGGAGCAGCGGCCGCCACACTGGGGCTGACAATTCCACTGTGGTCCACCTAACTTTCGGGGGACCCGAGGGGAGCACCGGTGGGAGGACTAACCAGCACGAAGAACAGTTTTCCCCTGGTTGACGCTCCGGCCAGGCTTTCGGACTGTTGAGGGTTGGCTGCGACAACCACCAAACCATCGGAGTCGTTCGTGCCGAGCCACTGGCTGGCCTTGCCTCCCTGCGCGGAGGTCCATAAGACAGGAACAGATGCCGCCAGGACTTCGGATTTCCGTCCCGGGCCGTCACCCGCCGTGAGCACGATATTGACCAACTGGCCGGGGGATACAAGCTGAATCGATGCGGGGTCTGCCATCCGCAACGGCACGGCCGCCGTGGCAGGAGCCGTGCCCGTCAGAAGCCCCGGTCCGACTAGTTGGGCGTTAGTGGGAATTTGCCCTTTCCGCAATGGCGACGCAAGTTGTTTACCACGTACCTCGGCGCCGGTGGTCAGCGCTCCTGCCGGGGCTCCATCCGGGATCACGGCGAGGAGGGTGAAGTCGGTTTCCGAAATGTTGGCGCCTGCCGGAAGGTCCCGCGCCGCGGATAGGACCCTTACCCGGGCCTCCGAAGCCGGAGTCAACTGGTGGACGGTGATGCCGGCGGCGACGCACAGCAGCAAAGCAGCGACGAGGCGGCGGTTTCGGTTCAGCCAGAGGCCGGGCCTGCGGCCACGGAGCGACCGGGGATAGGGGCCGGCGTTTCTTGTGGACGGCTGGCGGCCGATGAGCGGGCTGCGATTGTTTCGGACGGGAGCCGCAGCCGCGGAGCGGGCACCATGGGCAAACGTGATTGCTGGCATGCTGCCACGCTATGCGCGGGCGTCAACCGTCAGTAGGGAGTTTTAGCCCTATGTGGAAAACTTCGAAAATGCTTGCGGTCAGCTGGCCGCAGGTGCCGGAACCGATGCGGGTGCGGTAGCAGGGGCGGAGGCCGCGGCGGGAGCGGACGGTGCGGCAGACACCGTGCTTCCTTTGGAGTCCCTGGAGTCCGTGCGGTAGAAGCCCGATCCCTTGAAGACAACCCCTACGCTGTTGAACTTCTTGCGCAGCGAGCCTTGGCACTCCGGGCAGTCAGACAGGGAGCTGTCCGTGAATGCCTGGACAATGTCAAAGGCGTGACCGCAGTCTTTGCAAGCGTAAGCGTATGTTGGCACTGATGATCCTCCTCGGGGACGAACTACAGGTCCTGTCCTGCATGGGTGGCTGTTTCTTCCCATTAGCAGTCCTAGGGCCTGAGTGCCAATTCTATCACCCGTTGCCGGTGCCACCAGTAGGAATTGTGGTGGACTGCACAGGCCGCAGGTCCGGCATTCCTAGCCGGCCGATGCCAATTGGACAACACGATCGGGCGTGAGTGCTTCGGCCACGGCCTTGTCGAACGGTTCCGTCGGAATAGTGCCGGCCGGCAGGACTTCGTCGTCGTAGACCACGGCGACGGTGGGTGGACGCCGGCCCGAGTTGTCCAGCAGTTCGAGGAGGCGGTCGTAATAGCCGCCGCCCTGACCGATTCGGCTCCCGCTCCCGTCGACGGCGGTAGCCGGGAGGATGATGCCCGCCGCCTCCCTGACGACGTCGCTGTCGAAACGATCGCCAAGGGGTTCGTCGATCGGAGCGTACCGGGAACGGACAAATTCGGTCTCCGGGGTCCAGTACACCCAGCTCAGCATCCTTTCCGGCTCGCAGATAGGAAGGAGGACGCTATGTCCGGCTGCGTGCAGGGCTTCCAACAGGGGCATGGTCGGTGGTTCGGCTGCTACTCCGACGTAGACGGCGAACGTCGCGGATTCACCCTGCGCATTCGCATTCGCCCAATCGAGGCCGCGGCGGGCAATGCCTGTCCCGGCCTCGGCACGCTGTTGTTCGGTCAGGCTGAGCCTTCGAGTCCGGTGCTTCCGACGGATGTCGTCTTTCAAGGTCATTCTTCACTCCAGTCCTTGTCGCTTTCAGCCAGCACGGGTTCGGTGGACGGACAGCCAGTGGTCAGCCAAACCATGGTCCTTTTGCCCAATCTCCGATTCCTTCCGTTAGATTAGTCCGGTGACTTCCAATAACTGTGCTGTCCGAAAAGCCGTTATCCCCGTTGCCGGGCTTGGGACCAGGTTCCTGCCTGCCACTAAGGCAATGCCCAAGGAAATGTTGCCTGTCGTGGACAAGCCGGCCATCCAGTACGTTGTCGAGGAAGCGGTGGGAGTCGGCCTTAACGACATCCTCATGATCACCGGACGTAACAAGCGCGCTTTGGAGGACCACTTCGACCGGGTACCCGCATTGGAAGCGACCCTGGAAGCAAAGGGCGACACCGCCAAGTTGGACGCGGTCCAAGCGACCAGCAACCTGGGCGACATCCACTATGTCCGGCAGGGCGATCCCAAGGGCCTTGGCCACGCAGTGCTGCGTGCCAAGCAGCACGTCGGGCATGAACCCTTCGCCGTCCTTCTTGGTGACGACCTCATCGACGCGCGGGACAACCTCCTGAGTGACATGATCGAGGTCCAGCGGAAGACCGGCGGATCCGTTGTGGCCCTGATTGAGGTCGAGCCTTCCCAGATCAGCGCCTATGGTTGCGCGGACATCGAGGACATCAGCGAAGACGGTTATGTCCGGATCAAGCAGCTCGTGGAAAAGCCGGCTGCGGATGAAGCTCCGTCCAACCTGGCCGTGATCGGCCGTTACGTCCTCCACCCTGCAGTCTTTGACGTTCTTGAGGAAACCGAGCCGGGCAGGGGCGGCGAGATCCAACTGACGGATGCGCTTCAGGTGCTCGCGGCTGCCGACGGCGAAGGCAGCGGCGTCTACGGCGTGGTCTTCCGCGGGCGGCGTTACGACACAGGCGATAAGTTGAGCTATCTCAAGGCTTGCGTGGAACTTGCTTGTGACAGCGATGACCTGGGCCCTGGTCTTCGTGAGTGGCTGCCAGGCTTTGCCTCCGGCCTCAGCAAGTAGCCCCTGGTGTGGGCCACGGCCATTTGGCCGGTGACGCTTGAGTGCGGGGACCTCATTTTGCGCCCCATCCACTACCGGGACAAGAAGGAATGGACAGCTGTCCGTTCGCGAAACAGCGACTGGCTCGCGCCTTGGGAGGCGTCGAACCCCGCGCCAGGCGGTCGCCTTCCGAACTATCGGCAGATGGTGGCCTCGCTTAATTCCCAGGCACGACAAGCCAGTGCCCTCCCTTTCCTCATCACGGAGCGCGTCCCGGGGTTTCCCGAGCCAAGGATCGTAGGGCAATTGACGGTTTCCTCGATTATGTGGGGATCGGCGATGACTGCCACGCTCGGATACTGGGTGGATGAGGCCCGGGCCGGGCACGGAATTGCGCCCACCGCCGTAGCCATGGCAACGGACCATTGTTTCTCGGCGCTCGGCCTGCATCGGATGGAAATCAATATCCGGCCTGAAAATGGGCCGAGCCTGCGGGTCGTCGAAAAACTCGGCTTTCGCGACGAGGGACGCCGGCTCCGTTTTCTTCATATCAATGGGGAATGGGCCGATCACCGCAGCTTTGCGTTGACGTCCGAAGAGGTCCCGGGAGGCTTGCTTTCCGCATGGCTCGGGCGGCAGGCAAACTAGTCCGCGAGCGGATCTACACCGGTAAATCCATTGATTTGCCGACAGTCCCACGACACACCGATGGCAATGCGGTGGCCCCTGCGTATTTCCTTCTACGGTTTTGAATGTGGACTTCCCTCTCAGCAGCTCGGTGGTACTGGTCATTGCTGTCGCGCTGTGGATTTTTTGGGTTGCGCCATACATGTTGCAAAACCGACGCCAACAATTCCTGGTAGCCGGTGAAGCGCTGATAGACGACAGTGAAGATAACGCTCACGAACCGCAAGCCGGGGTGGTTTTGTCAATCATTCCCCGGCAGGAGAAAGCAATGGAAACCATGCAGAGCAACGTAACCGCATTGCCCACGGGAACCGCCGTCTCCGGCGAACGGCGTGACGCTGCGACGAATGCCGTGGTCTTCAAGGTCAGATATGGGCGTTGTGCGTTAGCTCTCGCGGGGCTCCTCCTGCTGCTGACCGCCGTCGTGACCGGGGTGCTTCGCGTCTTGGACCTCGTTTCGGGCTGGCTGCCGGTGATCGCCGCGATCGGCGCGTTCGGGAGTGTGTTCTTCCTTCGCCGCCTTGCCATCAGGGACCGTAGGGCCAAGGTGAACGCAGCCTTCCGCTCGGCAATGGCGCCGGTCGCCGCGGCACCTGCCGTGCATCGTGCAGAGAGCGCTGCTCCGGTATCCGGGGAAGTTGAGCGGCCGCAAACGAAGGTGTTCGACGCCGAGGCCGAGGCCCGCGCCGCCAAGCGGCTGACCGCCGTCGAACTTCGCCAGGCGGCACTCAAAGTGGCCGTGGCCGCGGGTGACGAATCCGCGCAGTTGGCCGCCGATGTCAAGCCGTCCTCCTGGGAGCCGGTGGACGTTCCCAAGCCCACTTACGTTGACGCGGCCAAAGCCCCCCGCCCCGCGCCCGAACCCCTCGCCCTTCCCGAGGCACCTAAGCCGGTGGGGAAGCCGACCCTCAAGAAGGCCGGCGCAGCGGTCGCGGCTCCAGCAGCCAACACGCAGCACGGCAAGGCGCAGAGCGCTTTGAGCAACCTCGACGACGTCCTGCAGCGCCGCCGGGCGTAAGCCGCAGATGACGCGGGTCTGCGTTGCGGGTGGAACCGGTCAGGTGGGCCGCGAGGTAGTCCGTTTGGCGCTCGACGCCGGACTCGACGTCGCGGTCCTCAGCCGCCGACCGCCGTCGGGCACTTCAACCGATCACGACGGCGCGCGCTACTTTCATGCCGACGTCACCACGGGCGACGGCCTGCTGGACGCCTTGCAGGGTGCCGACGTCGTGATCGACTGCCTCGAGGGGCGCTTCGGCAAGGCGCGACGGAAATATCCCGACGGCGGCGCACGGCTTCTTGCCGCGGCCGCCAGTGCCGGAGTCGGACGGGCGGTGCTCCTCTCGATCATTAATTGCGATGAGAGCGAGGCCGCCTTTTATGTCTCGAAGGCGGACAAGGAACGGGTGTACGAGGCTTCGTCCCGTGAGACTGTTGTGGTCAGGGCAACGCAGTTCCACAGCCTGGTAGCCGGCATTTTCCGGGCCGGCGAAAAGCTGCGACTGATCCCTGTGTTCAAGGGTGCCCGCTTCCAGACGGCATCGCCAGCCGACGTCGCGGCAGTGTTGCTCGAAGAAGCGCTGGGCGAGCCGTCCGCCGACCAGCATCGCAAGCGGACCATCGGCGGCCCGGAGGTCCTGACGATGCGCCAGATGGCCGAAATCTGGCTGAGGACGGGGCATGCCGGGCGCATCGTGGAGTTCCCGTTGCCCGGAGCGATGGGGAAATATCTACGGAGCGGACTGAACGTCATCCCGGAACAGAGGACCGGAAGCGACACGTTCGAGTCCTGGTTGGCGAAGAGCGAAAAAAGTTTGTAGCCTAGGGAAGTTGGCAACACATGTTGACCAGGGGCTATAGCTCAGTTGGTAGAGCGCTTCGTTCGCATCGAAGAGGTCAGGAGTTCGAATCTCCTTAGCTCCACAGTGAAGGCCCTTTGACCTGCGGAAACGTTGGGTTGGAGGGTCTTTTTCGTGGCGAGTTTTGAACCCACTACATGGAAACCCGACGTTTTGGGACGAGGACGCGCTGCAGACCAGGGCGATCGTCGACGGTTGCGCTACGATGGCTCGACTTTTCTACAGCGCTGGCCGAGCGATGCAACGCGGACCGGGTCCGCGCGATCCCGACGTCGTCGACTGCCACGGCGATCGACTCTGCACACACAGGCGCCGCCGCGGTCGTTCACCGGGTGCGCCGATGCTCGCCGAAGGTCCGTGAAAGGCCGCCACACTGCGGCACGCCTTTCGACGAGGTGCCGCGACAGCCTCAACTCAGCGAAATAGCTGGCGGTGTCGGGATCTAGCGGAGCATGGCGTCGACGTGACCATCATCCAGGGTTCCATCACACAGGGGGCGGTACACGGTTGACGAAGCCGATTTGGTCAACGCCTCGACGCCGTTCGGTGCGCTTCCCTCATACGGTGCGGCACAGCTTGCACTCGTCAAAGAACGGGACCACGAACTTCTCGCGGCTCTCACGGCAGCCGGTTTCGAGCTCAGTGATGGTCCTGACGGCCAAGGCGTGCTCGCCCTGCGACTGCCGTGAGGAAAGTGCTCGGAGATGCAGTCGCAGACCAGGTCGGAAAATTTGCGGACGTCGGCGAAGACCGAGAATATGGACGCCTTTGGCGTCAGACCGGCGTCGACAAATTGTGGTTCATGATTTCGCTCGGCATCGGCGACGGCCAATTCTACTCCAAACTGCTCGCGTTGCAGATCGCTGCGATGGAAGCCGGGACCTTGTCTGTATCAGGAAACTAACCAAGGTTGCACTGCATCAGCGCGCCGCCGTGACCGAGGCAGCCAGCACTTGCGGGTTCAACCCGGCCCGGGCTGCGTAGATCGCGGCGGTGCAGCCAGCAGCGTCGAAGCTCACGAAGGACTCGAGGGGTGCGGGAACGGTTACTTGGCGGCCGGGATAAGGGACTCGATCAGGTTCTCGATTCGGGCCTTGATCTCGTCGCGGATGGGGCGGACGGCTTCGAGGCCCTGTCCGGCGGGGTCTTCGAGGACCCAGTCCTCGTAGCGCTTGCCGGGGAAGTACGGGCACTCGTCGCCGCAGCCCATGGTGATCACGACGTCGGAATCCTGGACGGCCTCGGTGGTGAGGACCTTCGGGATCTCGGCGGACATGTCGATGCCCAGCTCAGCCATGGCCTCCACCGCTGCGGGGTTGACCTTGTTCGCGGGCTGGGAACCGGCGGAGCGGACCTCGATGGCCCCCTCGGACAGCGTGGTCAGGAACGCAGCCGCCATTTGGGAACGGCCGGCGTTGTGCACGCAGACGAACAGGACGGAGGGCTTCTTGGCGGTTTCGGTGCTCACGGGTTTCTCTCCTCGGATCAGTGTGGATGGTGGGATTCGGTCTGGTTTGAGGTCATCGTGCCGCACCGCCTAGATATTGATGACTGTCAATATATGCCCGGCGTCGGGTTCAGGCCGCGTGGAGGCGGGGTGCGAGGTCGTTGATGCGGCGGTTGATGTCGGTGAAGGCGTTCTCGAAGGCCTCCCGGGTGTTCAGGCGGAGGGGATCCGGGATGGACCAGTGGATGCCGCGAAGGCCGGGGAGTTCCTCGTGGGCGTTGTCGCACACGGTGACGATGAGGTCTTCCTCGCGCGCCACCTCCTCCAACGGGCGCGGCGTCAGGCCTGCAAGATCCAGACCGTAACGGCGTGCGACGTCGATGGCTCCCTGGGCGATGCGCTCCGCCGGGTGCGTGCCCGCCGAGGTGGAGGGGATATCGCTGGCTTGCCGCCAGAGTGCGGTGGCGAGCTGGGACCGGGCGCTGTTGCGCGTACAGACAAACAGGACACGGCCCGCGCCGTATTCACGCCCCGGCACCAGCCCCTTCAGGGCGCCGGGGGCGAGCCGGAAATAGCTGCGCCGCTTGTCGGCTTCCGAGCGGTGGCGTGTCGCCAGCCCGGCGTCTTCCAGGGTGCGCAGGTGGTGGGAGAGCAGGTTGGAGGGCATCCCGAGCTCGGACTGCAGTTCCGTCGGGGAGAGGTCGCCCAGGGTCAGCAGGTCCACGATGCGTAGCCGTGCAGGATCGGCGAGGGCGGCGTGCTTGGCGACCCGTGCCCGGAAAACATCAGATTGCTCAATATTCATTGATTCAATTTTGACTGAGTTACTTTCATCGGTCAAGCTGGTTTCCATGACTTCTCACCAGCCGCCGTTGTGGCGCCGCGCCGTCGCCGAACTGCTCGGCACCTGCCTGCTTGTTTCGATCGTCGTGGGCTCCGGGATCGCCGCGCAGCGGCTCTCCCCGAACGATGTCGGCCTGCAGCTGCTCGAGAACAGCACCGCCACGGTGCTCGGTCTGACGGTCCTGATCCTCGTCTTCGGACCCGTGAGCGGCGCGCACTTCAACCCGGTGGTCTCTGCCGCCGACTGGTTCCTGGGCCGGCGCAGCCGCGCCGGCCTGACCCTGGCTGAACTCGGCACCTACGTGGTCGCTCAGGTTGTCGGCGCGATCGGCGGCAGCCTCCTCGCCAACGCGATGTTCGACGTCGGGACGTCAGTTTCGGTGAAGGGCCGCGCCACCAGTGGGCACCTGCTGGGCGAGGTCGTCGCCACCGCCGGACTGATCGTGCTGATCTTCGCCCTGGCCGCCACCAAGCGGGGCGCCCTCGCGGCACCCGCGGTGGGCGCCTATGTCGGCGCGGCGTACTGGTTTACGTCCTCGACGTCGTTCGCGAACCCTGCCGTGACGGTCGGGCGGATCTTCAGTGACACCTTCGCCGGTATTGCACCGGGCTCTGTTCCTGGCTTCGTTGTGGCGCAGCTGATCGGCGCCGTGCTGGGGCTGGGTCTCCTCGCTGTGCTATTCCCCGTGGCGGCACGCAGCGCCGACGACGTCGTTCTTCCGCACTCCCTGGAAAAGACGGGCGCATAGATATCGCCTCGGCTTGAGCGGTGGATGCCGCTCCCGAGCGATGCATATATTGATGGTGGTCAATATTCGGGCATAATGGGTGGATGAACGCGTTGCCAATACTCGAACCGGTGACGGACGAAACCTGCTGCACCCCTGCCTCGCGGCCGGCCTTGGACGCCGAACAGGCGAAGCGCCGCGCCCTGGTCTTCAAGGCTTTGGCGGATCCGAACCGGCTGCGGCTGCTCTCCATCATCAAGGCCGAATCTTCTGGCTCGACGTGCGCATGCGATCTCATCGACCCCTTGGATCTCAGCCAGCCCACGGTGTCCCACCACCTGAAAATCCTGGTCGACGCCGGGTTCTTACACCGGGAAAAGCGCGGCACCTGGGCTTACTACTCCTTGATCCCCGGAGCCCTCGAACGGGCCGCGGGTCTTCTGGGCAGCCTGTGATCGGCGCAACTGCGGACGTGTCGGTCCGGGCGATGCTGCCTGAGGACTGGCCGGCGGTGCAGGCGATATTCGCAGAAGGCATCGAGACCGGGCAGGCCACTTTTGAAGCATCAGCCCCGGACTGGGAGCAGTTCGATTCCTCCAGGCTTGCCGATCACCGCTTCGTCGCGGAAGCTTCCGGTCTGGTGCTGGGCTGGACGGCTGTTTCCCCGGTATCGTCCCGTGCCGTCTATGCCGGAGTCGTTGAACACTCCGTGTATGTCGCGGGCTCGGCCCGCGGCCAGGGCATCGGAGGCAGCTTGCTGCGGGCACTGGCGGCATCGACCGAGCAGCACGGAATCTGGACAATCCAATCCAGCATCTTCCCTGAAAACCATGCCAGCCTCCGCCTGCACCAAGCCAACGGCTTCACGATCGTCGGCCGCCGCGAACGGATCGCGCGAATGAGCTATGGGCCGGCTGCAGGCCAGTGGCGCGACACCTTGTTGCTTGAACGCCGCTCAGCCCGCGTCTGACGCCAACGGTGCCTTTCCGGCCATTTTGTGCGTCGAGGGGCTCGTCAGGGCACTAACGTAGTCGCGCGCACCACCATGTGCTGACGCCTAGGTAACTTGGATTCCAGGGGTCACAGTTGCAACACCTGTTGGGTTAGGTGGTTAGTAGTAGATCACGTAAACGCTCGGCTGGAGTATTTCCAGCCGAGCGTTGGGATCGTGTGTTTCGCTCATAATCAGTCCCCGCCAGGCACACTGCCCGGCGTGTCAGACCAACCCTGAATTCACCGTTATTCCCGCGTGTTCCTTGAGCACGGCCATCAGCGGCTGCTGTATCCGCCGTCGATGGGCAGGGAAACGCCGGTGATCATGGATGCGGCGTCGCTGAGGAGGAAAACAACAGGTGCTGCGATTTCCTCGACGGTTGCCCAGCGTCCCAGGGGCATCTGTTCCAGGAAGGGGCCTTCGATGTCGGGGCGGCCCCAGTACCAGGCGGACATGGGTGTCATGACGACGGTGGGGTTGACGCTGTTGACACGGATGTTGTGCGTTCCGAGTTCCAGTGCGGAGACGCGGGTGATGTTGTCCAGGGCGGCTTTGGAGGAGCCGTAGGAGATGTGGCCGGTGAGGGCGACGAGGCTGGCCTGGCTGGAGACGTTGACGATCGCACCGCCGTTGCCTTGACGGATCATCGAGGGCACTGCGTGCTTGATGACCAGCAGGGCACCACGGGCGTTGATGCTGATGACCTTGTCGAAGACGTCGATGTCGGTGTCCTGAGGGGTAGCGATCTCCCCGCCGTAGCCGCCGCAGTTGACGACGCCCCAGAGGTCGAGGCCTTCGACGGCGTCTTTAATGCTCTGTTCTGAGGTCAAGTCGAAAGTCAGTGGTTGGGCGCCGGTTTCTTCGCAGAGGGCTGTGAGCGAGTCCAGGTTGCGGGCGCTGGCAATGACCTTGGCTCCCGCAGCGGTGAGCTGGCGCACGATCGCGCCGCCGATGCCGCCGCTTGCTCCGGTGACGAGGATGGTTCGGCCGTCGAAATCAGTCATGGGGATTACTTCCTGTTGTTTCGTAGTGGTAGGGCTTGGATGATGGGCAGCCTTTGTGGGCTGCCGCTGTGTTTTAGGCGTCCGCGGCTGAAGCGGTGCGGTGCTGTGCCAGGGCGTTGGCCACGGTTTCGACGAGTTCGTCCCAGGACGCGTTGAATTTCTGCACTCCTTCGCGCTCTAGCTTCTCGGTCACGCGTGTGTAGCTGATGCCGAGACCATCGAGGGCTTCGAGGGTCGCCTTGGCGTCGGCATAGGTGCCGGTGATGGTGTCACCCCGGATCTCGCCGTGGTCGTCGACGGCGTCGAGGGTTTTGTGCGGCATGGTGTTCACGAGTCCGTCAGCGACGAGTTCGACGACGTATGCGGTATCGGGCAGCGCCGGATCCTTCACGCCTGTTGACGCCCAGAGCGGACGTTGCGGGTTGGCGCCGGCGTTGATCAGCCGCTGTGCTCGTTCGGAGGAGAATGCTTGCTGGTAGATCTCGTGGGCGAGCCGGGCGTTGGCGATCCCGGCTTTGCCCTTCAGCGCCGCTGCGGCGTCTCCACCGATGGCGTCGAGTTGCTTGTCGATCTCCGCATCCACACGGGAGACGAAGAACGAGGCTACGGAGTGGATGCCCGACAGCCCGATGCCGGCTGCCTGGGCTCGTTCGAGGCCGCCCAGGTAGGCGTCGATGACTTTCCGGTAGCGGTCCAGGCTGAAGATCAGGGTGACGTTAATGCTGATTCCGGCCGCGATGGACTCCGTGATTGCCGTCAGTCCTTTCCCGGCTGACTTCGGCCATCGAGCGCCCGGCCGCCTGGCTGGCAGGATTCGCGAAAATCTTCCTCGAAGCCGGTTGCACCCAACGAATCGAAATTCCCATCTCCCGGCGGGCCTACGAGCACTGGAACGCTTCCCGGCAATCGTGGGAGATAGAGAACGGAGCGTTCCTCGTCCAGGTCGGATCCTCCATTGCCGACGTCCAGGCAGCCGGAACAGTGGTCCAATAGGTCCGGCCAAAGCTGAAGGGTGGGCCGATCGGCCCACCCTTCAGCGCTGACTTACGGAAGCCGAATTGGCTTGAGTTCTTCGAATCGGTCGCCCGGGCCGGGGTTCTCGGTCGGGGTGGAGCCACCAAGTTGGTTCATGACTCCCCAGACGGCGTTGAGGCCAGTGGTGACGGCGCCGTCGGCCCAACCTCCGGTCCAGGAAATGTCGTCGCCTGCGAGGAAGATTCCGCGGTGGCGCTGTTCATGGGAAGCCTGCATGAAGTGGGTGTAGAGGCGTTCCTGGTAGCGGTAGTGGCCGGGCAGGTTGTCGCTGAAGGCTCCCATGAAGTTGGGGTCGTCCTCCCACGAGACCGTGATGGGATCGCCGATGATGTGCGAGGCGATGTCCACAGTGGGGTAGATCTGCTTGAGGGAGTGCAGCATGAGCCGGACACGCTCGTCGGCATCCAGCGGGAGCCATTTGAGCGCGTCGTCGTTCCATGTGTAGGACAGGCAGATCAGGGCGGGCTGGTCGGGTCCGTTGTCCAGCAGGTAGGTGCCGCGGGTGAGCCTGTCGGTGAGCGTGGTGCTCATGACCTGCCGCCCGGTCTCCGGATCGATGTCCTTCCAGAACGGCCGGTCGACAACTACGAACGTTTTGGAGGACTGCATGTAGTGGCTGCGTTCGATCGCGGTCCAGAGTTTGTGGCTGAACAGGGATTCGTCCACGTCGATGCGGGCGGACAACAGCCAGCTTTGGCACGTCGCAATGACGGCCGGGTACGCCGCCACGGAACCCCAGCGGTCGGTGACGGCGATGTCTCCGGGGGCTCCGCCGTCGTTCTTTAACCGCCGCACTGACGTGACGCCGGGACGGGGGTGTCCGCCGTGGAGCGACGAAAGGCTGGTGCCCGCCGGCCAGTACGCCAAGGACCCGGGCGCGTGCTCCCACAACCGCTCGGGGATGAGTTGGGCGCCGCCGATGATGCGGTGCTGGTCGGCGTCGGCGTCGACATAGACCACTCGCAGGATTTCCAGGAACGAGTCCGGGAAGTTGGTGTCCCAGCCGCCGGTCCCGAAACCGACCTGCCCGAAGGCCTCCCGGTACTCGAAAGGCAGTGCGGAGAACGCTTTGGACGTGGCGAGGTAGCCGGAGAAGGAGACGTCGTCGAAGCGGGGGACCAGCTCATTCCACAACCGCTTGATGGTGGCGAGGTCGCGGTTTCGGATGGCTTCCTGCATGGCCGCGAAGTGCGCCCGTTCCTCGAGGCAGTCGTCCCAGGCATTGGAGACGTCGGCGAAGAATTGCGGGAGATCGGCCGTGGTTTCGGCGTAGTGGGCCCTGCCGCCGAGTTCGATGACAGTGCTGCCCGCGGCAGGCGTTAGCGGGTTAGGGAACGGGGACGTCTCGATGCCGAGCTTGTCCGCGTAGTGGAAGAATGACTTGCCCGAGCGCGGGAAGCGCATCCCGCCAAGGTCCGCAACGGGACCGGCTTGGCCGTCCGGTCGGCCCGCCCGCAGGCGGCCGCCGATCCGGGACGATTCGTAGACCACCGGTTTCAGGCCCATTTTCATGAGTTCGTAGGCGGCGACGAGGCCCGACAGGCCCGCACCGATCACGGCGACTTCCGTGCCGTGCATCTCCGCCGGGACGCTTCCGAGTCCTGCCGGATGCGAGAGGTACTCGTCGTAGGGGAAGGGGAAGTCGGGGTTGAGCATGGTGATGGGTGCGGCGGCTGCTGTGGAAGCTGCCGCGGGGGTGGTTGCTGCGATGGTCACTGCTGTCCTTGCTGGTGGGTAGTCGGGGCGGAGGGCGCGAAACGGACCAGATAGTCGGTGTCCTTGCGGGCCTGTGCCAGGGTTTCCAGATTGATGTCGGCGACGATGAGCTCGTCGACGCCGGTAGCTGTCGAGAGCCGCCGTCCGTACGGATCCGCGATGGTGCTGAGGCCCGCGAATCCCGGTTCGGCATGGTTCGCGTAGGCGATGAAAAGCTGGCTTTCGAGCGCCCGCGTGGGGACGACCATGGCGGGAATCACCTTGGTGTCGAAGGGGTGCTCGCCGTCTGCGTTGTCAGCGCGCAGGGGTACCGCCGTCGGCACGCACAGCAGTTCGGCGCCCGCCAAGGCAACCGCGCGGACGAACTCAGGGAATTCGACGTCGAAACAGATCCCCAGCGCGATGCGGACACCGTTGAAGCGTACGACGGCGGGAGGCCGGGTTCCCGGCGTGAAAACGGAGTTCTCCTCGGGGCCGAACAGGTTCTGCTTGCGGTAGCGGGTCAGTTCCGTTCCGTCCGGGGTGAACAACGAGGCGGAAATGTAGTGGCGATCGCCGTCGTCGTGCTCGACCGTGGAGGCCACCAGCCCCAAGCCGCTTTCGGCCGCGATCGCGGCGAGTCGGCCGCGCTGGGAGGTGCCGTCGGTGCCGTGGACCAGCTTTGGTGCGTAGCCGCAGGCGAACAGCTCCGGGGTGATGAGCAGCTGGGCGCCGTGTTGCCTTGCCTCGCGTGCTCCCGCAGCGATCCGCTCCAGGTTTTCCGGATCCGAGTTCACTACGCCCGTTGCTTGGAGGACGGCGATGCGGAGATGGCCGTCCCGGCGTGCGGCCCCGGGGTCTTGAACGGCGGTCACTTGGCGCCGTCGAGTTCGCCGCGGCACAGCCGCGCAACCACCTCGGTGAGCAGATCGACGCCCGCGCACACGTCCGCGTCCGTGGTGTATTCGCGTTCGTTATGGGAGATTCCGTCGGCGCTTGGCACGAAGAGCATGACAGTGGGAACGATGTCCTTCATATTGATCGAGTCGTGGCCGGCGAGGGTGAACACCGGCGCATGGCTGAGTTCGAGCTTCTCGGCGCATTCGCGGGCGAGCTCGACGCCGGCGGCCTGGTAGGGGTTGATTCCCCAGGCATGGGACTGTTCAACGTCGATGGTGACGTTCGCGCCGCGTTCGATCTTCGCAATTCCGTCGCGCAGGACCTTTTGGGCATCGGCGAGTACTTGCTCGTCGGCGCTGCGCAGGTCCATGACCAGGTCCACCCTGCTTGGAACGACGACGGGTGAGTTCGGATACACGCTTAGCTGGCCAACGGAGGTGTGAAGGACCGCGCCCGGGAAGGAGTCTGCGATTTCCCTGAGCAGCACCACCAGCAGGGAAGCACCCAATAGTGCGTCTTTGCGGTCTGCGATGACGGTGGATCCGGTGTGTGCCTGTTCACCATGGACCGTCGCGGTGTACTTGGCAGCCGCCCAGCAGGAATGTACCAAGCCGATAGTGGTGCCGGAGGCTTCCAAGGAGCGGCCTTGCTCTATGTGGATTTCAGCGTAGGCGGCGGCTTCGGGACCGGATCCGGTGCCGAGGTGGCCTATTGCATCCAAAGCCTGGGCAACCGTGGTGCCGTTCTTGTCCGTGACTGCGAGGGCGTCGTTCGCGGGTAGCTTTCCGGCGTAGACGGAGCTGCCCATCATTGAGGGAGCGAAGCGGCAGCCTTCCTCGTTGAACCAGTCGACGATCGCAAGGTTGTACTTGGGCGCCTCTCCGGAATTGGTGGAGGCGAGCCGGCGGCCGGCATGCAGGGCAGCGGCAACGCCGTATGCGCCGTCGAACTTTCCGGCTGTGGGCTGGCTGTCCAAATGGGATCCGACCAACACATAAGGCGCGCCGGGCGTCCATTCGAGGAGCGCGAACACGTTGCCGACCTGGTCCGTTTCGGTCCTGAAGCCATACTGTGCGGCCAGTGAGGTAAACCAGGTGCGGGCCTGTGCGTCGGCGGCGGTGGCAGCTTGCCGGTCCACGCCGTGTCCGGGAGTTTCGCCGATGACGGAAAGGCTTCGGAAATCGCGGAGGAAGGCTTCTGCATCGGGTGTGGTGGTGCTTGTTACGGTGCTCATGCGGCTCAGCTTTCCTTCGGGTTGTTGTCATGGGGATGGGACAGGACGGGGAGTGCGTGGCTTCCTAGATTCGTCACGGCCAGTTCGTTGACGCGCTTGCGCACCGCGAACCACCCTGCAATGAGGGCGGGAATGAATATGGCGAGGGACGCTACCGTGTAGGTGCCCACCGGGAAGTCGAACAGCATGAGGAGCAGGACACCGGCGAGGAACGCCAGTGTCAGGTAGGAAGTCCACGGGGCGCCAAGCATGCGAAACGAGGGCCGGTTCATGACTCCCAGCTTTGAGAGCCTGAAGAGCTTGAGCTGGCAAAGGACAATCGTTCCCCACGTGCAGAGGATCGCCAGGGCTGTGGCGTTGAGGGCGATCTCGAATGCCATCGCAGGAACAATGGCGTTGAGCCCGACGCCCAGGAGCGTGAACGCTGCGGTGAAGAGGATGCCGCCGTAGGGCACGCCGCCGCGGCTCATTCGTTCCATGAACCTCGGAGCGGCGCCCGTCTGTGCCATGGATCGGTAGATCCGGCCCGTTGAGTAGAGCCCGGCGTTGAGGCTGGAAAGGGCGGCAGTGAGGACCACGAAGTTCATCACGTCGCCCGCTCCGGGGACACCGATGGCCGTGAAGAAGGTGACGAACGGCGATTCGCCTGCTTTATAGGCGTTGAACGGGAGCAGGAGGGAAAGCAGCGCCGTGGACCCGACGTAAAAGACGGCGATGCGGAAAATGACGGCATTGACGGCCTTGGGCATGACCTTTTCCGGGTTCTTCGTCTCGCCTGCAGCCACACCGATGAGGTCGATGCCCGCATAGGCGAACACGATGCCTTGCACGATGACGACTGCCGGAAGGATTCCGTTGGGCAGGAGTCCGCCGTTCTCGCTGAGGAGGGAGAATCCAGGGGCGTGGCCGGCGACGGGGAAGTTCCCCGCGAAGAAAATGCCTCCCACCAGCAAGAACGTGACCAAGGCACCTACTTTGATGACCGAAAACCAGAACTCGAGCTCGCCGAACAGTTTGACCGAGATCAGGTTGACCGCCGTGACTACGCTCAACGCAGCCAACGCAAGGATCCACTGGGGAACGCTGCTGAACGCTGTCCAGTAGTGGAAATAGACGGCGATGGCGGTGATGTCGACGATTGCTGTCAGGGCCCAGGAGATGGCATAGACCCACCCCGAGACGAACGCCGCCTTCTCGCCGAAGAATTCACGGGCATAAGAGACAAACGATCCCGACGACGGCCTGTGAAGGACCAGTTCGCCGAGGGCCCGAAGAACGAAGAACGCGAATATCCCGCAGATTGCGTAGATGATCGGCAGGATGGGTCCCGCCGAAGCCAAACGTCCGCCGGCGCCCAGGAACAACCCTGTTCCGATAGCGCCGCCAATGCCGATCATTTGGACCTGCCTGTTGGACAGGCCCTTCTTGTAGCCGGCCTGTTCGTCCGGATGGACGGAAGGCGTCCGTTCCTGGACCGGGTCTGCTGTGCTCATGGAAACTCCTGGATGTGATGGCCACCACTGGGCGGCAGGTATCGATCTTTCCAAGGCATGGAGCATCGGCCAATGACAGGAATTCGGAATTTCGAAGCAAAAAATGTACGAAGATACAGTGCGCTCGCAGACCTCGAAAGCCATCCTTGAAGAGGCGCATACCGGGAGGACGAACATGACTGAGGATGAACACTGGCAAAGGACCATCGCGATCCTCGCCGGTCAAGTGCCTGAACTCGCCGAGAACTTCCTGGGCCGGATCCTCATCGATCCGGCCTACTCCGAGTCCGGGCTGACTATGGAGGACTTGCGGAGCAGCAGTGAAAAGTCCTTTGGCGCGATGCTGCATTCACTGGCGAAGGACGGTGCCGACGTCGACCGCCTTGAAGCGATCGCCTCGGAACTCGGAGCCAAACGGGCGCGCCAGCGCGTCCCCTTGGACGGCCTCGTCCGGGCGATCCGGATGGACTTCGCGGTTCTCTGGCAGGCATTGTCGGCCCGTTCCCTGAATGTGAACCCGGAACTGCTGGTCAGCCGAACGGAACTGGTCTGGCGCATTGTCGATACCTTCGCAGCCCGGGTGCAGGAGGCCTACCTGGCGGAATTCGAGGAACAGGAAAGGGCCGACGCCGACCTTCAGCACCAATACCTCGCCAAGCTGCTTGCCTCGGCCGAACCCTCACCGTCGGACATGCAGCGCATCATCGGCGCCCTCAAGGTCAACGCGCAAGCCGACTTCCTGGTTGCCGCGATCAGCAGGGATGACAGCCTTACGGTGCAACGCCGCCTGAACCTGAGAACGCGGCACGGCAACCCGGCTTTCACCTCGGACCAAGGCCATCACACCGTGGTCATCATGCAGCGCCGGGAATCCATGCGTATCGACCCCACCTTCGAAGAGAAAGCTGTCTTCGACGGAATCGCAGCCGGCGTCGCGCCGATCGTCCGCGGATTCAAGGGCGTCCGCATTGCTGTTGTCGCGGCACGCGAGATCATGACGGACTTGCCGGTGGGCAGCACCGGAGTGTTCAGGCTCGAAGACCGCTGGGAATCCATCACCCGATACCGGCTCACCCAAGTCGGCTGCGACCCGGCAAACCTCGTTTTCCCCTACCTCCGGCGGTGTTCCGACGGCGAACGGGAGCGGCTTTTGACGACGGCTTCCACGTTCCTCGACACCGGAAGCCTTGTGGAAACATCAGCCCTGCTGGGATGCCACCGCAACACGATCGTCAACAGGCTCGCATCCTTCGAGAAATACACCGGGCTGGACCTGCAGAAACCACGGGACGCCGCGGCCGCCCTGCTCGCGCTTGGGACGGTGACCTCGTCCCGTTTCTGACCCGAAGGGCACAAGCAGCGAAATCCGGTAGCGCTGGGACCTGTCACCTGGAGAATATTCGCACCCAGTCCAAAAAGCCCATTGAGTGCAGCGGCGGAATCTCATCGGCCGCAGTGGAAGCCACGGTAAACAATCCCAACTAGAGTGAGTGCCATGTCATTCTTTCCGGAGGTTGAGAGGCCGGCGGAACCGCGTCCCACACGGGTAGAAACGCCCATCTGGGTCAGCCCGCCGTCGAACGAGTTGCCTGTTCCGGTCGCGGTGACGAACATTCTGGCTCGCCGGCCTGGTGCGGCCCTTTGCTTGCGTCGCATCGACGTATACCGGGCGGGTTGCATGTTCGCTCTCTCGGTACGCGCCAGCCGTCACGCAGACATGACGGATGATCAGTGGATTGATCTGATGGACAATCTTCAACTGCACCGTCCGTTCCGCAGACGGGGTGCCGAAGGATCACTCCGGCTGGGCGTGGAACTGCCTGACGGATCCAGGGTCATCGGCGGCGACATGTCACGCCGCTATCCGTTCGACGGAGCGGAGCCGGATCGTCCGCAGCTCACCGTGCGCGGAGGCGGTGGCGGCGGTTCCGACGAGGACTACGGCTATCGCATCGACGCCTGGTTGTGGCCGGCGCCACAGGCCGGTTCGTTGCGCCTGGTTTATGACTGGCCCGGGCTGGAGATCAACGAAGGGTCGATCACCATCGAAACGGCACCGCTGGTCACCGCGCGGGAGGACGTTCTCAGCATTTGGACCCAATAATCCAAGCGCCCCTGACACATCGCCTGACACGGTCCAATCGGTCTACGAACGAGGCGGCCCGGACAAAACGGTCGGAACGTAGTCAAGCAGTTGGATGCGTCCGTCAAAGGTGCGGCTGCTGATGAGGTCGAGGGCAACGTCAGGGTAGCCGTCGTAGATCCGCTCCCGGCCGGTACTCCCGGTGATGACGGGGAAGACGACCACGCGGAAGCGGTCCACGAGACCGGCTTTCAGCAGTGAGCGGCATAGCGTGAGGCTGCCGATCGTTCGCATGGATTTCGACTCGCTTGCCTTCATCTCCCGCACCGTCTCGACGGCGTCTCCGGCGACGAGTTGCGTGTTCGCCAACGCGAGGGGTTCATGCAATGTCTTTGAGAAGACGATCTTCGACATGCCCGCCAGCGGTTCCGTACCTGGCTCGCCGGCGGCCGCGAATCCTGACATGACACGGTACGTCGTTGCGCCCATCAGCACGGTGTAGTCGGCTTCGGGGGCCTCGCCCAGCCACGCCAGGTACTCGGGCCCTTCAAGCCCCCACCAGCCCGGCCAGCCCTCAGCAGCCGCGTAGCCATCGAGCGAAGTGATGAAGTCGATGAGGAGTTCCGGCATAGTCGCGTCCTTGTCCATGAATCCCGGGTGGTGCCCCCATCCTCGCTCCGCAGAAGGACAACTACAACCCTCGGTGGCCGTTGTAGAGTTTGCCGAATGGAATCCGTTGTGATGTACACCCTGCGCGAGGGCGTCGATCGCTCGCGTGTCCTGGAAACGTACCCTCGCCACAAGGCCTACTACGAGGCGTTCCGCGCTGCCGGTGGTGGCCTCGTCGCATTGGGGCCGTTCCAGGACGCGGAACAGGCCGCAGGGTCGATGGGGATTTTCACCTCACGCGAGGACGCAGAGCGCTTCATCGCCCACGATCCGTTTGTCACCGAAGGTCTTGCCGACCCGCGCATTCTCGAGTGGAACGCTGTCCACTTCGATTAGGATTTTCGCCCGTTCGGCACGAGCATCACCGCCGCGACGAGGGTCAGCCCTGCGCAGGTGGCGAAGATCCCGTGATACCCCAGAGGACTGATCGAGCCCAGGGCGATGATCGGCCCCGAAGCCACCGCGCCCAAGCGCGTTGTGTTGGTGTACACGCCTGATGCGAGGCCTGGGCGCTGAATGATCCTCTGGAACAAAGTGAGTCCGGGCCCGGCGACGGTCCCGAAGAACCAGGCGTTGAGCACCCGCAACTTCTTTGTGCGGCTTTCTCACTCGCAACGGCTGCGGTGCTGACTGCGACCTCGTCCACGAGGGCGGCGGCGGCCGCGCTGATTGTCCTGGGTGGTCCGGGTGCGGCTGGCATGTCGTTGCTGTTCGCCCAGTTGAAGCAGACGGCCCAGGCCGACGTTTCCTACGTCCTGAGGATCAGGGCGGTGTTTTCCTTCGCTTGGGTCGGGGGACCGCCCGTCGCCACAGTATTGATGGGTGCTTTGGGAAACCGGGCCGTCGCAGTGGCGATGTGTGTGGTCTCGATTCTCAACATCGCCGCGATCATTGTCGCCTTGCTCCGTCGGCGGGGTAACCGCCTACGCGCGGGCTCCCCGCTTGCGGAGGAGCCTGGGGCGAAACCGGCGGTGTCCAAGCCGGCGATCGTTTGCCTGGCCACCGCCTTCATTGCCGCCCACGCGGCCAACTCATCCGCTGTCACGTCGATGGCGTTGTTTTGGCGTCCGGACTGTATTCGAACACCAACAGCGTAGGATCCGTGTTGTCCGGAGCCGTCATCGCCCTGTCGACCGGAACAACCATCGGGTTTCACGGAATATTTGCGGCGTGCACGGTTCTCCTGATTGCCTCGGCCGCGCTCATGGTTCTTTTCAGGTACCTCGCGGCCGGGAGCCCCGGGCGCCGGGAAGTGTCACTTTCAGAAGCTGACCATGGGCACTAATGGCCGGTCATCTCGTGGTTTTTTGGTTGTTCTGCAATTGTCAGGTCATTTCGTCTAGTGCTTCTCCGAGGATGCGGGCTGCTTCGGGGAATCGTTCGGGGTTCTCTCCTGAGTAGTTGAGCCGGATGTATGGTCCGGAAGGTTCGGCGGGGAACCATTCGGTGCCTGGGGCAATGATCAGTCCGCGGGTCTCGCAGTCCCGGGCGAGGCGGGCAGCGTCGGTTCCTTCGGGCAACCGTACCCATAGGTTCAGGCCACCCACGGGGATGTTCTCGACATCGGCGGCTGGTGAGTACTGCCGGAGACTTTCCAGGAGCGAATCGCGGCGGACCCGCAGGCTTTGCTGAAATCCGCGCAGGTGCGTGCGCCAGCCCGGCTGGGTTACTACATCCAGTGCTGCTGCTTGGAGCAGACCGCTGACATACATCGATTCGGCGGCGCGGTCGGCAAGGATCCTGTCCCGGGCAGGTCCGCGCGCGATGACGGCCGCGACCCGGAGGGCGGGTGAGACGCTCTTGGTCAGCGATCGGAGATAGATGACGTGACCGTCATCGTCCTGGGCGGCCAGGGGGCGGGGTTCGGCGTCGATCGCCAGATCGTGGGCCCAGTCGTCTTCGATGAGGAACGCCCCGTGCCGGCGGACCGTTTCGAGCACGGCCTGTCCGGTTTCGGCAGGCCACTTCGCCCCGGTCGGGTTCGCGAATGTTGGCTGGGCGTAGAACCCGCGTGCCCCTGTTGCCCTGAATGCCCGGTCGATCTCGTCGGGATCGGGTCCCAGCGCTCCCGCGGGAACGGGAATCAGGTTCACTCCTGCCTGTTCAGCGGCCAGGATCGCACCCCAGTACGTGGGAGACTCAATCAGCAACGGCCCGCCGGGACCGATCAGCGCCCGGAAAATGGAACTGAGCCCGCTCTGGCTTCCTGAGATGATCAAAGCATCCCGCGCCGACGGCGCTCTGACACCGGCCGGGGCGGCGTCGGCAAGTTCGGTGGCAAACCAAGCCTGCAACTCCGGCAGCCCCGCCGCGGGCGACCTCGTCAAGGACGCTTCCGTCCGCCCGGCCCTGGCGATCGCGGCGCGCACCAGCCGCTCCGGCAGCAGCTCACGCGCCGGGTACCCCGAATGCAGCCCGATCACATCCGGGGCAGCGGTGCGCTGGGTCGAAGAAAGCAGCAAACCCCGGCCCGGCGGTGCCCCGAGCGCGGCCGTCTGCCACCCGTAATCGGCTGGCCGGGATTGCCGCACCGCCCGCACGAACGTCCCTACCCCGGGCCGGCTCTCCACCAGGCCCAGCGCGGAGAGCTGACGCATGGCCTTCTGCACGGTGACCGGACTCGCACCATACTCGGCCATGAGCGCCCTATTGGACGGCACCCGGGCGCCGGGAGCGGCCTGCGCAATCCATCGCCGAAGACCCGAAACAATCCGATCAGTGCTATCGTTATTCATGACAGTACATAGTAGCGTTATCGTCAAAACTCCGAAAGTGTTATCGCACCGGGCCGGATTGTGGTGGGGACTTCTCGGCGTGACCGCCTTTTCGTTCACCGTTCCCCTCACGCGCGTCGCCACGGGCGGGTTCTCGCCATTGTTCATTGGATCGGCCCGTGCGGTCATCGCCGCCGTGCTGGCGATCATAGCTCTGGCACTCACGCGGCAGCGCTTTCCGAACAAAGCCCAGTGGGGACGGCTGGCAATTGTCGCTGGCGGTGTCGTGGTCGGTTTCCCGATGCTTAGCACCTACGCCTTGACCACCGCCCCGGCCAGCCACGGTGCCGTGGTCATCGGACTCCTGCCCGCGGCGACAGGAGCCGCTGCCGTCCTGCGCGGCAAGGAACGCGTTTCCGGCCTATTCTGGCTGTTCGCGGGCCTCGGAGCCATCGCCGTCGTGGCCTTCGCCGCCCTGCAAAACGGCGGACTCGGACACCTGGGCTGGCCCGACCTTCTCCTGTTCAGCGCTGTTGTGGCCGCGGCGGTCGGCTACACAGAAGGAGGCCTCCTTGCACGCGAACTCGGACCCTGGCAAACAGTGTCCTGGGCCCTCGTCCTGGCGCTGCCCGTCATGGCAGCATCAACCGCCGCTGCCATTGCCGGGCAGGCTCCCACGGCCGACCCGGCAGAATGGGCCGCGTTCGCGTACCTTGCCGTCGTAAGCATGTTCCTGGGCTTCTTTGCTTGGTACCGCGGCCTCGCCATCGGCCCCATGGCACAGGTCAGCCAGGTACAGCTCGCCCAACCCGTCATGAGCATTGCCTGGGCCGGACTCATCCTGCACGAACAGTTGACCTGGTCCACCCTGGCTGGAGGCGCTATCGTGATCCTCTGCGCCGGACTGGCCGTCCGCACACGCCTTGACAGGAAGACCCCCTAATGCGCCACACCCCACACTTCTTGATGACAGACCTCGACGAAGTCAGGCACCTCATCCGCGACAACCCGTGGGCCACTTTCGTGTCCGCGACCAGTAAAGGACTCATCGCCTCGCACTACCCCGTCCTGGTCGATGAATCAGAGGACATCACCATCGTCAGCCACTTCGGACGCCCCGACGAAATCCTCCACGAACTCGGACAACACGAAATACTCGTCATCATCCAAGGCCCGCACGGCTACATCTCGCCCAGCTGGTACGCCCCCGGCGACCTCATCCCCACCTGGAACCACGTCACCGCGCACCTCTACGGAACCCCTGAAATACTCAGCGAAGAGGAGAACTACACCATGCTCTCCCGCCTCACCGGCCACTTCGAACAGCACTACCCTAAGGGCCGCAGCCTCAACGAAGACGAAGCCGGCACCCGCCGCGCCGCCAAAGGCACCATCGGCCTGCGTATGCGGGTCACGCATTTCGATGCCCGCGCCAAGCTAAGCCAAAACAAGACCGACGACATCAGAGAGAACATCACTACACGCCTCAAAGAGCACAACCCCGCCCTCGCCCACGAAATGCGACGCACGCAAAGCAGCAAACCGCCATCAACAACGGCAGGGACTCCACTCGGTTCGCCCTGATGTCCCTGTGCGGGCCTGCTCGCGAACTATCCGTTCATAGGCCAGGTTGGGCCGGCTCTTTCAGCGGGACGCCGCCGAGGGATCCCTGGTCACATGGGTGCGCTTGCGCAGGTGCTGCCGCAAGGTCAGGGGGCTGCGGCGTGCAACGAGGAAAAGTGCCACTAAGCCGGCCGCGAGGACGATTGCTCCGCCGGAGGCCACTGACCAGCGGGCTCCGAAAGTGGTGCCGATCCAGCCCATGAGCGGTGCCCCTAGAGCTGTTCCGCCCTGGAGTGTGGCCAGGTAGAGCGCGAGCACCCGTCCGCGGAACCGGGGATCGACGGATAGCTGGATGCTCGTGTTGCAGCTGTTCAGGAAGGTCATCGATGCGAGCCCGATCGGGACCAGGACCGCTGCGTAAAGCCAGAATGACGGTGACACGCTGCCGATCAGCGTGAAGATGCCCAGGCCGAGGGCGCCCATGAGAAGGTATCGCATCCGCGGGGCAGACCTGCGGGCGGCCAGCAAGGCACCGGCGAGGGTTCCGATCGCCATGACCGAGCCCAGCAGGCCGAACTCGCCTGGCCCCATGCCGAACACCGCCGTGGACATCAGGGCGTTCGTGACCGGGAAATTCATGCCGAAGGCACCGATGACGGCTACCAGGACGAGGATCATCACCAGGTCCGGACGCTGGCGCACGTAGCCCAGACCCTCGATGACCGGGTGTTTGCTCTGGGTTGATGGCTTTGAGACGGTCCCGGATGGTTGGATCTTGACCAGTGACACGATGACGGCGGCGAAACTGGCGGCGTTGAGCAGGAAAACCGGTCCCGTTCCTGCCCAAGCGATGAGCACTCCCGCGATTGCAGGACCGGTGAGCCGGGCTGTGTTGAAGGAAGCGGAGTTCAGCGACACTGCGTTGGCGATGTCTTCTTGTCCGACGAGTTCGGAGACGAAGGCTTGGCGGGCCGGGCCGTCAAAGGCGCTGGCCAGTCCGAGGCACAGCGCGGCGGCGTAAACCTGCCAGAGTTGCGCTGCCCCGGTGACCACGAGGAGCCCGACGGCGAGCCCGCACACTCCCATGGCCGACTGGGTCCAGAGCAGGATCACGCGTTTGCGGTGGCGGTCGGCGAGTACGCCGGCGTAGGGACCGAACATGAGCATGGGAAGGAACTGCAGAGCGGTGGTGATGCCGACTGCGGTGCCTGAATGGTCCGTCAGGACGGTCAGGACAAGCCAGTCCTGCGCCACCCGCTGCATCCAGGTCCCGATGTTCGAGACCACGGCCCCGCTGGCCCACAGCCTATAGTTCGGATTCCTCAATGCCCTGAAAGTGGAGCTCATTGGGCGCTCATCTCCTGCATGATGTGCGCAGCGCGGCTGAGGATCAGCCTGTCTTCCGGGCTCAGGCCGGCCACCCGCTGTGCCAGCCACGCGGTCCGCTGGCCGCGCGCCTGTTCCAGGACGGCCTTGCCCGCCGGGGTGATGGCTACCTTGACTTGCCGGCCGTCCTCCGGATGGGCTGTCCGGGAAACGAAGTCCTGCTCGGCCAGGGCGTTGATGATCCTGGTCATTGAAGGCCCCTGAACGTGTTCACGCTGGGCCAGTTCCCGTGGTGTGCTGGGGCCGCCGCCATCAAGATGGGCGAGCACCGTGTATTGCCCGGGCGTAATGACCTCACCGGTGGCCTCCACACGCAGCCGCCGGGACGTCCGCATCACGGCGGTCCGAAGGTCGATCGCGAGAGTATCGGGACTGATCGGGTCCCCGTTGTCCTGTTTTGCTTCCTGGCTCATTGGCGTTGCCGTTGCGGGCCTCCCTGGGTCGATTCTTAGCAGAACTAATTAGCTATGCTAACGATTATCCACCAAAGCCATCCGGATGGAAACCCGGGCGAAAGCCCTAAGCAACCACCGCAGGCTTGGGCTTGTGGCGCCGGAATTCACGCCACGTGATCCACACAATGAAGATGTCGAACGCCGTCAGGAGTGTCAGGCCCCACGAGAAGGAGACCAGGATCTTATAGACCTGGTGCGCGATGAAGACCAGCAAGAAGGCAATCATCCACGGATAGGCCCAGAGCTTGTCCCTCAGCACGGCCCACACGAGGACGACTTTCACGATGCCATGGAGCAAGAGGTAGATCGCTCCGAAGATCGACGCTGAGGCCGGAAGATTCCCGGTGGCATGGACCAGCGCGTTGGCGATGAGGTCATGGGGATCTTCGGAGAGTTCATGCTGCGTCAAGAGGCGGACGATGGAGCCGATTTGCTGGGGCGAGACGAACAGCAACAGGACCCCGCCCACCAGTTCCAGCACGCCGTCGAGGCCCTTGAGGCTCAAGCTGATACGAAACGTCCGGTCGAGGGCCGTCCGCTTTTCCGCCGTTTGTCCGCTTGGGATATGTTCCATGACATTCCTCCTTTGTGACGGCTGCCGCCTTTCCGGCTGCCACACGAAAAGCACCTTGCCCCTGGCGCGGCGCCAAATGCGTCCGAACCTTCACACTACCGGCTGGCCATTAAACGGCGAGGCCGGCTTGGCAACCGTCATGCTCCTTGTTGCCAACTCGGATTACGATGTAGCCGTGACTGAAGCGACAAATTCCGGAGCAGCAACCGTCCCCTCAAGGCGTGGCCGCGGCGATAAATCCTCGCCGACCATTTACGACATCGCGAAGCTCGCGGGGGTCAATCCTTCAACGGTGTCCCGGGCCTTGAGCAAGCCCGGACGGGTCAGTGCCAAGACGCAGAAGATCATCGAGGACGCCGCTGAGCAGCTCAACTACCGGGTGAATCCGTTTGCGAGGGCCCTTCCCACCGGGCGTACCCAAACCTTTGGCCTGATCGTCGCCGATATCACCAATCCGACGTTTTTCGACATCATCCGGGGCGCGGAATCTACGGGTTCAAGCCGCGATTACACCTTGGTACTTGCCGAATCCGCGGAGTCGGCGGATACCGAGGTCACGGCTTCGCGCCGGATGCTCAGCACCGTTGACGGGCTGATCCTGGCGAGCCCCCGCATGGACGACGAACAGATCCGTGCACTGGCTGCCGACAAGCCCGTGGTTGTCATCAACCGGGACGTCGACGGCGTGCCGTGCGTCGTTCCCGACGTCACCAAGGGAATTGGGCAGGCGGTGCGAAGCCTGGCGGCGAACGGCCACAAGCAGATCGCGTACGTCGCCGGCCCGGCGCAGTCGTGGATGTCCGCCCGCCGATGGGAAGGCGTCCAGTCCGCGTCCGAATGGTCGAAACTCGGGGCGGTTCGCGTGGAATCGTCCAAACCGACCGTCGACGGCGGCCGCTACGTGGCGCGGGACATCCTGGACAGTGGTGCGACGGCGGTCATCACCTACAACGACCTCCTCGCCATTGGCCTCATGCAGGAATTGCAGGCCGCCGGTGTGCGGGTCCCGGACCAGATCAGCATTGTGGGTTTCGACGACATCTTCGGGGCGGACTTCACGACGCCGCCGCTCACCACCGTGCGCTCGCCGTTGGGGGAGTGCGGCTCCCGTGCCGCCACGCTGTTGCTGGACATGCTCCACGGCAACGAAGGGCCGTCCGGAGCCATCCATGTAGACACGGAACTCGTGGTGCGGGGCTCCAGCGGAAGGCTCCTCGCCTGAAGCGAACCCAGCTCCGAAAGAACCGAAATGCAACGTACCGGCAATTTTTGGCAACCGGTTGACAGTTTGTGTCAGCCAGACTGAAGATTGATCCATGTCACAGTCCATTGCAGCCAACCCTGACCGGCTCCTTCCCGCGGATCCCGGGACACGCAGCATCGCGCGTTCCCTGCTTGAACGCGTCCAGGACTTGCCCATCATTTCCCCCCACGGCCACGTTGACGCCGCCGTCATCGAAAACAACACTCCGTTCCCGGACCCGGCTGCGCTCCTCGTCAGCCCGGACCATTACGTCACCAGGCTGATCCATGCCAGTGGGGTCTCCTTCGACAAGCTGCGCTCGACTGGTCCCAATGCACCGGAATCCCGCGAGATCTGGCGGACGTTCGTTGAAGCCTGGCCGCTCTTTGAGGGCACAGCTTCCGGCTATTGGCTCCGGACCCAGTTCGAAAGCGTGTTCAAACTCGCAGCCGACCTTGGCGAGATGTCCGCCGACGCGAGCTACGACGCCATCGCCGCGAAACTCGTCGAATCGGATTTCCGGCCTCGCCAGTTGTTCAAGGACTTCAACATCGAAGTTCTCGCCACCACCGACGACCCCCTGGACAACCTGGCAAGCCACAAGGCGCTCGCCGACGATCCCACCTTCAACGGACGCGTCCTGCCGACCTTCCGGCCAGATGCCTACTTGAACATCGCGCACCCGGAATGGGCCGCCAAGGTCGAGAGGTTGACCGAAACTGCGGGGGACGGCGCTAGTGGTTACGCCGGCTACATCGCGGGCCTGGAAAACCGCCGTCGTTATTTCGTGGAGCATGGCGCGGTTTCCGCCGACCACGGCGTCCCGACGCCGGCCACCCTTAAGCTCGACGCCGCCGAAGCGGAATCGCTCTTCGAAAAAGCCCGCGCCGGCAAGGCCACGGCCGCGGACCGCGACGCTTTCGAAGCGCACATGATGTACCAGATGGCCCGGATGTCCGTGGAGGACGGCCTGGTCATGACCATCCATCCCGGCTCGTTCCGCAACCACCACCAGCCCACTTTCGAAGCCTTCGGCGCTGACACCGGACACGATATTCCGTTCGCCGTGAATTACACCGAAGCGATCCGGCCGCTGCTGCAGGACTTCGGTACGGACAAGAACCTGCACTTGGTCCTGTTCACCTTGGACGAGACCGTCTTTTCCCGCGAGCTCGCACCGCTCGCTGGCTTCTATCCTTCGGTGTACCTCGGCGCGCCGTGGTGGTTCCTGGACGCTCCGGATGCCATGCTCCGATTCCGGTCGGCGGTCACGGAGACAACGGGCTTCTCGAGGTCGTCCGGTTTCATCGACGACACGCGGGCTTTCTGCTCGATCCCTGCCCGGCATGACGCATCCCGGCGGATCGAAGCATCCTTCTTGGCCCGGCTCGTCGCCGAGCACCGCGTCACGGAAGACCGCGCGCACGAGTTGATTGTCGACGTCGTCGACTCCTCGCCGCGAAGGGTATTCAAGCTGTGAGCACCCAACAACGGATCCTTCCCCGATTGAACCGCGTCACGAAGCCGTTCAGCAGGGCGCCGATCCGCATTGTCCACCTGGGTTTGGGGGCTTTCCATCGCTCCCACCAAGCCTGGTACACGCAGCACGCGGGCGATGCGTCCGAGTGGGGGATCGCCTCGTTTACGGGCCGCCGGCCGGATGCCGCTACTGTCCTCGCGGCCCAAGACGGGCTGTTCACGGTGGTGGAGCGATCCGACGCGGGCGACTCGTTCGAGGTGATCGGCAGCGTGGTCGAGGCAATCGACGGCGCCGACGTCGGACGCTTCGCCGAACTCATCGCCGCGCCGCTTACCTCCGTAGTAACGCTGACCATCACGGAAGCCGCCTACCGGCTCGGCGCCGACGGTAAGCTCGACGCCAATGCCCCCGGCGTCGCGGCCGATCTCGCGGCACTCACCGATCGTTCAAGAACGCCCACGACGCCGTTGGGCCGCTTGGTCTTCGGCCTCGCGTCCCGCAGGGATGCTGACGCCGGCCCCCTCGCCGTCGTGTGCTGCGACAACCTCTCCCACAACGGAACCGTCGCTAGGAACGCCGTAGTAGGGATGGCAAAGGCGGTCGACGGCGGCCTCGCCGCCTGGATAGACGCCAATGTCAGTTTCGTCAGTACCTCCGTGGACCGCATCACGCCGCGTACCACCGAAGCCGATATCGACGCCGTTGCCGCCGCGTGCGGATACCGCGACGACGCGCCTGTGGTGGCGGAGCCGTTCCGCAACTGGGTGCTCAGTGGCGATTTCCCGGCCGGACGCCCGCGCTGGGAAGACGCCGGAGCTGTCTTCGTCGATGAAATCGAACCCTACGAAAACCGCAAACTGTGGCTTCTCAACGGGGCGCATTCCCTCCTGGCCTACGCCGGGCAGTTACGAGGCCACAAAACCGTCGCCGAAGCCCTTGCCGACGACTCGTGCCGCGAAGCAGTTGAAGCGTTCTGGGACGAGGCGGCCGCCCACCTCCACGGTGAGGGCCTGGAAATCCCGGCGTATCGCGCGGCCCTCCTGGAGCGATTCGGCAACTCCCGGATCGAGCACCACTTGGCCCAGATCGCGATGGACGGGACCACCAAGCTACGGATGCGCGCGCTGCCCGTCCTCCGGGCTGAAAGAGCGGCCGGCCGAAGCGGTGAGGCCACCGCACGGGTCATCGCTGCGTGGACCGCTTATACCGCGGCCGGCTCCGGAATCCAGGATCCGCAGGCTGCAGGCATTGCTTCCGCCAATCTCCTGGAGGGCCGCGCCCGCATCGAGGCGTTGTTATCCCTCATCGATGCCGACCTCGCTGCCGATCGCGCAGTCGTGGACCTCGTCGAAAGCCTGTCCATTACCTTCGACAGTGCCAGCCACCTCAACTAACCCCGAGTTTGTGTACACCTGATACCCCTTTAAAACCTGTTTTAAGGGGTATCAGGTGTACACAAACTCGCGTGGAAATTTCTGGCAACCGATTGCCTAATCGTTGCCGAAGTGATTAGAATTACATAAAGCTTCAACAATTCAGGGGCTGCTTCAACCGGACGATTCCCCCGGATCCGGTCCCGCCCGCAATGACGCGTTAGGACTTTTCTCCATGCTGAAACCCCAAGCCAACTCCACTCGCGAGCTCGTCAATCTCGACGGTCTCTACGCGTTCAAGGTCGACTTTGACCGCTCCGGCCACACCGAGGAGTGGTTCAAGAGCCCGCTTCAGAGCGATCTCGAAATGGCCGTCCCCGCGAGCTACAACGACATCTTCGCCGACCAGGCCATCCGCGACCACGTCGGATATGTCTGGTACCAGCGGGAAGTCCGCGTCCCGCGCGGATGGGCAGGGGAGCGGATCCACATCCGCCTCGACTCCGCCACCCACGAGGGCATGGTCTACGTCAATGACCAGCTCGTCGCTCAACACGTCGGCGGATACATGCCGTTCAGCGCCGACATCACGGACGTCGTCGAGGCCGGCCGGAGCTTCCGCCTCACCATCGCAGTCAACAACGAACTGACGCGGGCAACCATCCCGCCCGGCAAGATCGTTGTCACCGAAGACGGCCGCCGCCAGCAGACCTACCTGCACGACTTCTACAACTACGCCGGCCTGCACCGCAGCGTCTGGCTCTACAGCACTCCCGCGACCGCCGTTGAGGACATCACCGTGGTGACCGGGTACGACGGCGACACGGGCACGGTGGACTATGTCGCCGTCGTGCTTGGTGAAGGGAGGGCACGTGCGTCGCTCCGAAACGCCGACGGCGTTGAGGTCGCCACCGCGGAAGGCGCCTCCGGCACCCTGTCGATTCCCGGCGTCGTGCTCTGGCAACCAGGCGCCGCCTACCTGTATGAGCTCACCGTGGAAGTGCTCGACGACGGCGGAACGTTGCGTGACGAATACAGCCTCCCGGTCGGCGTGCGTACCGTTGAAGTAGAAGGGAAGCAGTTCCTGATCAACGGGGAACCGTTCTACTTCACGGGCTTCGGCATGCACGAGGACCACTCGTCCATCGGCAAGGGCCACAGCAATGCCCACATGGTCAACGACTTCCAACTGCTCGCGTGGACCGGTGCCAACTCCTTCCGGACCTCGCACTACCCGTATGCGGAAGAAGTCCTCGAATACGCCGATCGCCATGGCATCGTGGTCATCAACGAGACCCCGGCTGTGGGGCTGCATTTGGGATTCGGGGCTGTGTTTGGCGGGATCGCTGAAAAGACCTACGTTGACGGCGGAATCGACGGCAATACCGCTGCCAGCCATCGCCAATCCATCTCGGAGATCGTCGCCCGGGACAAGAACCATCCCTCAGTCGTCATCTGGAGCATCGCCAACGAACCTAACGCCTCGGAGGAAGGGGCGCGCGAGTACTTCCGGCCCCTGGCCGAACTGGCGCGCGAACTGGACCCGAGCCGTCCGGTGGGGTACGTCAACGTCATGTTCGATACGCCGGACAAGGAACTCATCGGCGATCTCTTCGATGTCATCATGCTCAACCGCTATTACGGCTGGTACCTGAACAACGGGGACCTGCAGTCGGCCGAACAGGCGTTGGAAAAGGAACTCCGCGCCTGGGAAACGAAGTACGGCAAGCCCATGATTATGACCGAATATGGCGCCGACACCATGCCCGGCCTCCATTCCCTCTACGCCCAACCGTGGAGCGAGGAATACCAAGCCGGATTCCTGGACATGTACCACCGCGTCTTTGACCGCGTGGATGCCATGGTGGGCGAACAAGTATGGAATTTCGCCGACTTCCAGACCTCCAACGGGATCATGCGCGTGGACGGCAACAAGAAGGGCGTCTTCACCCGGGACCGCCGGCCCAAAGCCGCCGCCTTCGCCCTGCGTTCGCGCTGGAGCACCCTCAATAACCGCAAGCCAAAGGCCTAGCGTCATCACTCATCGCAATGCCGGGACTTTCAGTGCCGGCAAGGGTAAAGGAGCCCGCCATGAACAAGCTCAACAAGGTCAGCATCTTCGGCTATGGTGCCGGCGATGCCGCCAACAATCTGGCCTTCACCACAGCCACCATGTTCCTCCTGGTGTATTACACCGACGTCGCCGGAATATCGGCGGCCGCGGCGGGTACGCTCTTGCTCACCGTCCGGATCTTTGACGCCTTTTCGGATGTCTTCGCCGGAAGGCTGGTTGACCGGGCCTTCAGCCGGCGTTTCGGAAAATTCCGGCCGTTCATCATGTTTGGCTCCGTTCCGCTGCTGTTGCTGAGTGTTGCGTCGTTCTCGATTCCGCAAATCGGCGAAACCGGCATGCTGCTTTATGCCTATGTGACGTATGCGGCCCTCGGGCTGGCCTATTCCTTGGTCAACATCCCCTACGGTTCGCTGGCCGGGGCCATGACCCAAGATGCGGGAGAACGCGCGAAGCTGGGATCGGCACGCATGGTGGGTGCCCTCCTGGTCAGTTCCGCGCTGGGCATCTTCGTTGCGCCGCTCATCAAGCCCGGAGCCAACCTCCAAGCGGTATTCACTACGATCACCCTGGTCTTCGTGGTGATCGGTGCGGCGCTGTATTTCTTCACTTTCCTGACGGCAAAGGAACGCGTGCACCGGTCAGTGCCGAAGGTTTCCTTCAGCCAAAGCATGGCGACGCTCAAGACCAACCGGCCGCTCCTCATGCTGTGCCTTAGCTCCTTCCTGTTCCTTACCGGATACATGGCCATGTCTTCCGTGCAGCTCTACTACTTGAGGGACGTCCTGGGCCGCTTGGATCTTTACGCGCTGCTTTCGATCATCCAGCTGGTGGTGACGCTCGCCCTGGCTCCGCTCATGCCAAGGCTGGTCCGCAAGTTCGGCAAGAAGGCCATTTACGTCGCCGCCGGAGCGTTTGCAATCGTTGGCGGCGCGATAGTCTTCTTCGCTCCAGCCGCCATGCTGTGGTTCGGCTTCGCAGGCCTCCTCCTGAGCATGCTTGGGGTCATGGCCGTCAACATCGTGGTGTGGGCTTTGGAAGCCGACACCGTGGAGTACGGCGAATGGAAGACCGGTGTCCGGACCGAAGGCATCACGTACGCACTGTTTTCCTTTACCCGCAAGACCGGACAGGCCGTCGGCGGTGCACTGGCCGCATATGCGTTGGCGATCGGCGGATACAAGTCCGGCACCACCCACAGTGCCGAATCCTTGCAGGCCATCCAGTTTGCCGCAGGAGCCCTGCCCGCAATCATGACCATCCTGGCAGTCGCTGTCATGTCCAAGTACAAGCTGACGGACGCCCTCCACGAGCGGATCGTCAGCGAGATCACCGCCCGCCATTCGGCCGAAGTGCGGCACCCGGAATTGGAAGCTTCCTTGAAGTAGCCGCTGCGGCCCCAACTAACCCGGAGTTTGTGTACACCTGACACCCTCTAAAAACCGGTTTTAAGGGGTGCCAGGTGTACACAAACTCGAGAAGAGTGTGTATTGCAACCGGTTGCCAAATATTGTCATCCAAGCTAACCTCATCAATATCCGCATTGTGATGCACATCGCATTCTCTTCGGATCAGCCCTCGATCAGCACCCGTGAAAGGACCGGCTGTGAAAATCATTGCCGCTGAAGTCTTCGTGACCAGCCCTACCCGCAATTTCGTCACCCTTCGGATTACGACGGAGGACGGTGTCACCGGCATCGGTGACGCCACCTTGAACGGCCGGGAACTCGCCGTCGCCGCTTACCTCAAGGAGCACGTCGCGCAGCTGCTGATCGGCAAGGATCCGCACCGGATCGAGGACACTTGGCAGTTCCTGTACCGTTCCTCGTACTGGCGCCGGGGTCCGGTCACGATGGCGGCGATTGCCGCCGTCGACATGGCGCTGTGGGACATCAAGGGCAAGATCGCCGGGCTGCCTGTCTACCAACTCCTGGGCGGGGCGTCGCGCAACGGCCTGCGCGCCTACGGGCATGCATCGGGTTCGGACATTCCCTCGCTGTTCGACTCCATCCGGGAACACCTGGAGCTCGGGTACAAGTCCATCCGGGTCCAGACCGCGATTCCTGGCATCAAGGCCGTGTACGGCGTCGCGGCCCAGGCCCAGGCCTCGGGGGAGCGCTACGACTACGAACCCGCCGGCCGCGGTGCGTTCCCGCAGGAAGAGGACTGGGACACCCGCGCCTACCTGCGCCACCTGCCCACGGTCTTCGAGGCGGTGCGCAACGAGTTCGGCCCGGAGATCCCGCTGCTGCACGACGGCCATCACCGGATGACCCCTATTCAGGCCGCGAAGCTCGGTAAGGCCCTGGAACCGTACGATCTCTTCTGGCTCGAGGACTGCACCCCGGCCGAGAACCAGGAAGGCCTGCGCCTGGTCCGCCAGCACACCACCACACCGCTGGCCATCGGTGAAATCTTCAACACGGTCTATGACTTCCAGACCCTCATCAAGGAACAGCTGATCGACTACGTCCGGGCCGCGTCCACGCACTTCGGAGGGATCAGCCCGCTGAAGAAGGTCATGGACTTCGCCGCGCAGTACCAGATCAAGTCCGGCTTCCACGGCCCCACCGACATTTCCCCGATCGGTTTCGCTGCGCAGCTGCACGTGGGGCTGGCCATCCACAACTACGGCATCCAGGAATACATGCAGCACTCGGAGAAGACCAACGAGGTCTTCCAGCAGTCCATGACCTTCACCGACGGCTACCTGCACCCGGGCGACAAGCCAGGACTCGGCGTCGAATTCAACGAGGAAGCCGCGAACGCCTTCCCGTACCAGCAGGCCTACCTGCCCTACAACCGGCTCGTGGATGGAACCGTGCATGACTGGTAAACCCTCCACAGCCGGCGAAGTGGCCACCATTGAGAAAATCCAGGGCAAGTCCGAATTCCAAGGGACGTTCAATGAGAACGGGTTCTGCGGTTCGTTCGACACTCGCCTGTAGCGTCCCGCCGTCGGCGTTTACACCCGGGCACCCGGGCGCCCGTCCACTTCCAATGTCAGCGCCCCGCAGTAGTATGCGGGCATGCCTGACGAGCCTGAGTACCCTGCGCCCTTGAACGCGGTCGCCGCGCCTTCGCCCCGCCAGACCGAGCCTTTGTCTACGGTCTCGAGGGTGCCGGTGATCGCCAAGTTTGTCTGGCCGAAGTACATCCAGTACGTTCCCGCCATGGTGATCCGGACGGCGGAGGGCAAGGTGCTGGTGCAATGGTGGCCGAATCCTTTTGGATCGGCCACCAGGTCCACCTGGTTGAAGGATACGGATATCCGGGCGGAACTCCGTTACGCGAAGTGAGTCACGCTGCCGGGTTCGCGACGTCCACCAGGCGCGTGTTGTCGTCCACGAGCTCCACCGGCCTCAAGGTCCAGTTCGAGGCCACCTTGTACGCATCGGCGAGCACGGCATCCAACAGTTCCTGCCCCCGGGATTCCCTGGGGTCGATCCAATCGTCGATCATGTCCGCGGCAATCGGTACGGGGAGCCGGTCATGAAGGTTGTGCAACCGCTCATGGACGCCGTCCGGCGGCGAATCCATGGTCAGGATGGTGCAGGACAAACGCCATGCGCCCGGAGCTGACCTGTCTTCGATGCCGGGGTCGCGCCACGGCGCGAACAGGCCGGCGAAGGTGATCAGTTCGTCTTGCGGTTCAATAATGTAGCGCTGCTTGGGGTCCTTGCGGCCCGGCCCCGACTTCTTCCACTCGTAATAGGCCGACGCCGGAACTACCGCCCGCCATTTAGGGAGGGAGGCCTTGAACGCGGGGAGCCGCGCCGCTGTTTCCGAGCGTGCGTTCCACGTGGGCACTTTCGAATCGAAAGTCTTGGAGAACGACGGCACCAAGCCCCAGCGTCCCGCGGCGAGTTCCCGGCCCACCGAGTCGTCTTGCGCCCTGCCGCGCAGGAAGACCACAGGATCTGTTGGATTGATCTGGAGGGTCGGCGAGGGATAATCGGTATCCCCGCGCAAGACCGCGCCCAGCTTCCTTGAGAGATAGTCCGCTTCGAAACCCACACTGAACCGACCACACATAGCGATATTCTTACCTAGCACGTGGAATCGGCGCCAGTCCAGACGGGCTTTCCGACCCTGGCGGGAGGGCGCACGTTGCAGGAACCGGACATCGGGAAGGATTTTTCATGAGCAATTCCCTGGGCGGTGACACACCGGGGGGCCACGGCCCGATCCCTCCATTGAGCGGTCCGGTCCTGGCAGGGGTGCTTCCGAACCAAGGCGCTGCAGTTGTTCGAAAAGCGGCAGAAGTCGCGCTGGGCGCGGGTTTGGAACTGGTCCTCGCGTTCGCGGATGTCACGAGTTTCCCGGCAGCGGGGGACCGCGACGGGCACGTGGCGGCACAATCGATCGATCCCGACGGCATCGACGATGACGCCACGGCTATTGCGGAGTCGCTCCAGTCGCGAATTGCGAATCAGCTCGAGGACACGGACCTGCCGTGGTCGTTTGTGGTCCTCGCAGGGGAACCGGCCCGGTCTTTGGGGCGCTACGCCGCATCCATCGCTGCGTCGATGATCGTCGTCGGAACCAAGGAACATGGTTTGGGGTCCAGGTTCGAGGGATTGGTCACCGGATCAGTGGCGCTTCACCTGGCCCACACCCAGAACCGCCCGGTATTGGTTGTTCCCTTGGGGCAGCATCACGCCGGCAGGGATGAATGAGGGAGAACGGGAGCGCGGCCGCGACAGGCGTCGGCGCTGAATCGACGCACGCCAAGCCGGATAGGCCGCATCGCCCGATCCACCTGCACGGTGGATTCATCCTTCTCGTGGTTGCCGGAGGGATCCTGGGCGCCTTGAGCCGTTATGCGTTCGGTTTGGCCGTTCCGCCTCCGGGAGGGTGGCCGTTGGCCACCTTGCTCATCAATCTGTCCGGGGCTTTTGCCCTGGGGTGGCTCCTTGAGGGCCTCGCGAGGAGCGGTCCCGACGTCGGCCTCCGCCGGGTTGCCCGGCTCGCCGTGGGCAGCGGGTTCCTTGGCGCCTACACGACGTACAGCACGCTCGCCCTCGATTCGGTGCACCTCTTCAGCGCCGGTCGTTCCTTGGACGCCCTGTGGTACTTGGCCGCGAGCCTGTTCGGCGGGGCCGTCGCCACGACACTCGGCATCTGGTTCGGCACGTTCCGGCACCGCGCCGTTCAAGGAAGGAAACCATGACCGTCTTGCTAATCGCATTGGCCGGTGGCTTGGGCGCGGCGGCCCGATTCATCGTTGACGGGCTGGTCCGATCCTGGGCCCGCACAGCTTTGCCGCTCGGGACGATCATCATCAACGTTTCGGGATCATTGCTCATGGGTATCCTTGCTGGCTTCGTCATGGCGAAGCACGCACCCGAGTCGCTGCAACTTGTCCTTGGCACCGGGTTCCTGGGCGGGTACACCACCTTCAGCACGGCAAGCCTGGAGACCGTCAGGCTCGTCCAGAGCGGCCGGCCGGCCTTGGCCGTCCTCAACGGGCTCGGCACCATGGTGGCGTGCGTCGCGGCGGCGGCTACCGGCGTCGGGCTCGTCACGCTGCTCTGAGCGGGGAACTCCGCGTCAGCTGCCCGAGATCTCGATTTCGTCGAACGGTTCGAACGACTCGACCCTGGACAGGAGCGATACGCGGCTCGCGATCCTGGACAGGTCTTCGGGCCGGGCGTTTGTCTTGTGCGCCGGATCCTGGGCGATGTTCCAGTCCAAGGGGCCGTTGCCGATCAGGAAAAGCGTGATGTCCTGCTCATAAAGGACATCGACCACATCGCGGAACCGCTCCCAAGCCGCCGCCGATCCGGCGGCTGACTCATGAGTAGGCGACGGAACGCCGTCGATCACCCACGTGCGGTGTTCCTTCGCTAATTCGCGATAGTCCTCAGCCGACGCCGGCCAGCCGCACAGTTCTGCGAAAGCGACCCAGAGGACATCCTCCGCGGACTTGACGTTGAGCGGCTTCGTCGTCGGGAGGAGGACTTGCCTTTGGGACGGCTGTGGCGCGAACAGTCCGAACGCGCCTAACTGGGCCCGCGTTCCCGGGGTGATGATGCGGCCCTTGCTGAACGCATCTCCGGCGCGGAACCCGTCCGGCGGATCAACGGCAACAGGGGCCTCGGTGGTCGTGAACTCGGTGCTTTCCTTGTTCTCCACGCTCCCCATCATCTCCTTCATCACACGTTAGAGCCAGCTTTTCTTCTTGAATATCAGGTACATGATCAGTGAAGCCCCGATCATCATGGCGATCGCCATGGGATAGCCAAAGGGCCAATGGAGCTCGGGCATGATGTCGAAGTTCATTCCGTAGAGCCCGGTAACGAAGGCAGGCGCGAAGAAAATCGCCGCCCAGGACGAGATCTTCTTGGTTTGTTCGTTTTGCGCAGCGCTTGCCTCGTTCTGGCGGTACGCAGTCAAGGTCCCGTCGAGCGTCAGGGCGTTTTGCAGGAGGTCGCGGAAGCCGTTCGCGCGGGAGATGACCTGCTCTACGTGGTCCTCCACATCCCGGAGGCTTCGCTGCAGTTCGATGTCCACCCCATACTTCACGAAGCCGCGTTTGAGGGACGCCATCATTTCCGGCAAGGGGTTGATGGCGCGCTGGAACTGGATGACTTCGCGTGCCAGTTCGTAGATGCGCCGGGACACGTTGGGATCGCCGCCGAAGAGCTGGTCTTCGATCTCGTCGATGTCGTTTTCCAGTCCCGAAATGACGGGGCCGTAATCGTCCACTACTTGGTCCAGCAATGCATACAGCACGGCTTCAGGGCCATGGCGCAACAGCTCGGGCCGTTCCTCCAGTTCACGCCGCACGCGGGCGACGCCGGGCGTCTCGGCGTGGCGGACGGTCACCACGAAGTTGCTTCCGGTGAAGATGTGGAGCTCGCCGAACTCCACCGTCTCTGTTTCGTCGAGGTACCGTGCGGGCCGGAGGACGGTGAAGAGGTTATTGTCGTAGCGTTCCAGCTTCGGCCGCTGGTGGGCGTTGACGGCGTCCTCGACGGCGAGTAGATGGAGTCCGAATTCGGCCGCCAGTGCCGCCATTTCAGCTGCGTCCGGCCGGTAGAGGCCGATCCATACCATCCCGCCGTGGGCGGCCAGCGTCTCGACGCTTTGCTCCAGGTTTTCCGGAGTGGCGGTCCGGATGCCGTCCACGTAGACGGCGTTGTCGATGATGGTCACAACGTGGTCCTCCTTCCGCTACTGCATTGCCCCGATGATGGCCCCGGCGACAGTCATCGCCACGATGTCGTGGCCTGAATCGATCACGGTGACGGCGGAGGGCTTGCCCGCGAAGCCATTGTGGATGGCGTGGCCGCCCGCGCGGAAGACGACGCCTATCACCAATGCGAAGAGCGCTGCGGGTAGGCTTCCGTGCACGTCGAGCCTGCCGATCAGGACCGCGAGGACAATGCTCGTCAACGCCGCCGCCACGGACATGGGGATCCAGATCCGCGTGCCGCCATCGATCTTCTTGAGGTCCTCTTCAGTCTTGCCGATCGCTTCCATCCATCTCCGGCCTAGGACCGCGGGCATATACCAAATGAACCCGATCACCAGGCTGGAAATGAAGGCCAGGAGTATGGCCAGCCAGTTGAGCTGCGACATAGAAGTGAGCCAATCCATTCTGGAATCCTAGTCGTCTGCGGTCGGCGGCACCTCGGGAGCCGGCTGCGGCTTGCGCTTTTTCGTTTCGGCTGTTTCCACCAGCCTGCCGATCAGCGGCTCTGTCCGATAGGGGATATGGGTGTGCAGCGCGAGGACCGTTTCGGTGCGGATTACGCCTTTGATCCTCAGGATGGCCCGGAGGGCTGTCTGAAGGTTGTGCGTGTCCGTGGCCACCACCCTGCACAAGAGGTCGCCCCTCCCGGAGATCTCGTGCACCTCCAGCACTTGCTGGATGCGGCGCAGGGCGCCGATGACGCCGTCCAATTCGCGGTGGGTCACTTCCAGGGTGACGAAGCCGACGACGTCGTAGCCCACCTTTTCGAGGTCCACTTCACGTCCGCCGTCGTTCAGCACGCCGGAGCGGACAAGGCGCCGCATCCGGGACTGCGCCGTGTTGCGGGCAATCCCGAGGGATTCGCTGAGCTCGCCGATCTGGACGCGCGGATCGCGAATCAGTTCCAGAAGAATCTTGAGGTCGGTGGGGTCGAGCGGATGCACTCATCACTCCAAATCAATTACGGCAACCGGGGCGCACCAATTTTGACTGTTTTGGTCAACTATTCCATAGCTTTCTGCTCAAAAGGGCAGGACTGGGACATTCTATTGCCATCAATATGCGGCTGTCGCGTCCCTGCCCACAAAGCGGGAGGCGTCGCGGCCATAGAAGCGAAGGCACGGAAATGACTGTCTTGAGCGAACTACGCATGCGTCCGGCCACCGCCGGCCGCTGGGGCTGGGACGCATCCACCACGGCGCGGCTGGTTCTTGCCGGCGCCGTGATGTTCACGTTGCTGGTGGGCGCCAACCTGGCCAGTCCGCTGTATCCGCTGCTCGAAGTCCGGCTGGGAATTTCGTCGCTCGGCGTGACCGTGGCGTTCGCGAGCTACGTCGTGGCGCTCGTGGCCGTGCTCATGCTCGCGGGCCATTGGTCGGACCACATCGGCCGACGGGCTGCCCTCGTGCTGGCAGTGGTTGTGGGACTGGCCGGTGGCCTGGTTTTCGCGTCGGCCGACAACCTGCTGATGCTCTCGCTCGGCCGGATGCTTCAAGGCGTCGCGGTGGGCCTAGCCACCGGAGCCAGTTCTGCCGCCCTGCGGGAGTTGCTCCCTTACCGGCCCGAGCGGGCTTCCCGCTTCACGCTGCTTTCCTCGTCCGGGGGAGTGGCTGCCGGACCGGCCATCGGCGGGTTGCTTTCCCTCCTGCCCGGGCCGACGTCGACGCCGTTCTACGTCCACGCAGCTGCCTTGGTCTTCCTGTTGGTCCCTTTGTGGCTGCTCAAGGCGCGTCCTGCCATCCGGCCCGCGGACGGCCCCCGTCCCTACACTGTCCTGGCGCCCCGTCGGCCCTCGGTATCGCGGGACGCCCGTGGAGCGTTTTGGCTCGCGTCCAGTGTGGGTTTTTTGAGCTTCGCTGTATTCGGGTTCTGCCTTTCGTTGGCCCCCGGATACTTCGCCGCAGTGGTGCACGCAGATTCGCGTCCCATGATGGGGGTCTTGGCCGGATTGACCTTGGGTGCTTCTGCGCTGAGCCAGCTTGTGACCGTCAGGAGCCATTTCGCGGTGCCCGCGGGACTCGCTGTCCTGGGTGTGTCCGTCCTGTTACTGGGAGTCGCCGCATCCATGTCCAATGCGGTCTTGCTCGTGGCCGCTAGCCTGGCTGCCGGTGTGGGGCAAGGCCTTTCATTCCGGACTGTTTTCAATGATGTCGCCGGCAAAGTCGAGGCATCCCGGCACGCCCAGATCATCAGCACGGTGTATGTGATCACTTACCTGGGCAGCGCAGTGCCGGTGGTAGGCCTCGGAGCGGCCGCGTCCGTCTTGGGACTGGGACCCGCTGCCAGCGCTTTCACTATCGTGTGCGGCGTCGCAGCCATGGTGCTCGCGGCGGTTTCCGTCCGTGGAGCGCTCGCGAAGCGCTGAAGGGCTCCACCGGGCTTTCAAAAGTTCCAAAGATAAGTTTGCAAAGAAATCCTTGCAAAGGTTTCTTTGCAAGCGTACCGTTTGGTGCATGGACAAGGTTCAGGAACCGGGCGTTCCCCTCCGTAAGGTGGACACGGCGTCCCTCAAGGCACTTGCGCATCCCTTGCGGGTGCAAATTCTCGAGATGCTCTCCCGTTACGGCGCGCAGACTGCGTGCAGCCTGGCCGAACTCCTGAACGAATCCAGCGGCGCTACGAGCTACCACCTTCGGCAGCTTGCCAAATTCGACTTCGTACGCGAAGTCGAAGGTAAAGGGACGGCGCGGGAGCGGTGGTGGGAGCGGCCGAAGGGTGCCATCCAGATCACCTCGCCCGAACTGGCGCAATCGCCTGCCACGCAGGAGGCTTCGCGGCTCGTTACGCGTGAATTCGAACGCAACCGGCAGTCAGTCCTCGCGGATTTCATGGCCCACGGCATGGATTCACTTGACGAGGAATGGCTGGAAGCTGCCATCGTCAACACCGCGAACGCGCGTATGTCCGCCGAGCAGCTCCACCGCTATTCCCACGCCGTGGAGGCAATGGCCTACAAGCTGCTCGAGGAAATTCGGAGCGAGCCCGAACAGGAAGACGCCCGTCCTGTGCAGATCCATTTCAATGCCTTCCCGATCCTGGGCGTCCCCGCATGGGCCGGGGACAAGAAATCCCGCGACGCCAAGTCGCATGCAGCAATCACCGAAGGGAAAGAGTCATGAGCACCGCCACCGCATCATGCGGCACCTATCGCCGTCCCTCAATGTTGGAATCGGCGGCCGCGGGAATCGGGTCAAGCCTGGTCTCCTGGTCCGAGCGCAGGCGCTACGTGCCGCCCGTGGATCCTGGCCTGCAGCGTGCGGCTTTGATGCGTCGCCGGGAACTCACGGATTTGCGGCAGGACGCCATCGGAGCGGCGCACTCCGGCCTGGAGCCCCGCCGCTAAGGGAACAGCCGCTAAGAAGCTATTCGGGCAGGGGCCCGTGGTTGCCTTGGATGTGCTCGAAGACAAGGGTTGTCTCCGTGTGGCCCACCACGGGATCGGTAGCGAGGTTGTCCAGGACCCAGTCGCGGAGGTCGTCCGTGTTTGCGACGGCGATGTGCAGCAGGTAGTCCACGGAACCTGAAGTGTGGAACGTGGAGATGACGGCGGGAAGGGCGGGGACGCGGGCCGTGAAGCGATCAATCTGGTCGCGGTCGTGGGCGCGCAGGCGGACAGCGATGAGCGCTTGCACCGATCGTCCGATGGCCGGAAGGCTCAGGATCGCTTCGAAACCTTCGATGATCCCGCGCTCGGAAAGCGAACGCGTACGCATGAGGGCCGTGGAGGGTGCGATGCCCACGAGTTCCGCCAATTGCTTGTTGGAGATGCGTGCATCGTCAACCAGTGCCGCGAGGATACGCTCGTCGATCGCGTCCAATGGTTCGCTCATCCCGACGGGGCGAACATTCTTCGGGGTGGTGGTCACGGATCCTCCTGAAAGCACTGTCTATTCATCATAGACGGCACTTTCCGCATATCCCATTTATTTCGAACTCAAAATTCCGAATTTTAGGGAGATTCACACCCAATTTTCCGGCGAATCGTTCCTTGTGTGCTGTAGCGGCGACGGAGGGGCCCGCGACCCGCGCTAGCGGGGCGTCTCTGGAATCCTACGTCAAGCAGGTTGCGGAGGCTGATTGCGCGACTTGCGCGTGTAGCAATTCCGTCCCGCCCGGCCCTCCAGGGCGTCTGCCAGGACCTGTGCGTGAGCCATGGCTATCCGGGCGCAGTCGCAATAGCATGAATTCACTGGGGTTGTCAATTCCAATGGTGAATAAGATGACTCGGGGAGGCACTAGGGATGAGTGATATCAGTCCACTACGGAATGCGGTCCGCCACGGGAGCGGCCTCAAGCAATTGGGAGGCACCTGGGGCGAACTCCTTGCGGAGTTTCTCGGCACGTTTGTCTTGATCTCCTTCGGTGACGGAGTTGTGGCCATGGCGGTCGCCGCTTTGCCCGGCTCGGGCAGGGCAGCCACACCCACTACGATCTTCGAGGCGGCCGGTGACTGGCTGTTGATCACGTGGGGATGGGCCCTGGCGGTGACGCTGGCGATCTACGTCGGAGGCGGAGTGAGCGGCGCCCACATCAACCCGGCCGTGACGGTGGCTTTCGCCGTACGGAGGAAATTTCCGTGGAAGAAGGTAGGGCCTTACATCGTTGCCCAAGTGGTCGGTGCCTTCGCCGGCGCCGCCTTGGTGTACCTGCTGTATCACGACGCCATTGACGCCTACAACAAGGCCGTCGGCACTGGACGGGGCGATCCGAAGGGGCTCGCGACGTATTCAATTTTCGCGACTTTCCCGGCGCCGTACTTCCATGGAAATCCGGTAGGCCCACTGATCGACCAGATTGCGGGCACGGCCTTCCTCGTCATGTTCGTGGTGGCAATCATCGACCTGCGCAATACGGCTGTCCAGGCGAACCTCGGCCCGTTCATGATCGGCCTGGCCGTCGCGGCGATCGGTATGTCGATCGGCGCGAACGCCGGCTATGCGATCAACCCGGCCCGTGACTTCGGCCCGAGGCTGTTCGCCTGGTTGGCAGGATGGGGAAACACGGCGCTTCCGGGAACGGTGGACGGATCATTCAGCTGGTACTTCTGGGTGCCGATCGTCGGTCCCCTCGTGGGCGGCATAATCGGCGTCGTGATTTACGACTGGTTCATCGGTGACGTCCTGCACGCGCGGGCGCGGCTCGCGGAAGAACCGCCTCCGGGCCGTACCGGCGTCGATGACGTCCAGGCGGCGGAGAGCTAGGAGTTACGCGGAAGGGACGACGACGGCGGACTCGCGGACGGGGGAGCGGTGCACGACGGCGGTGATCACCGCCGTCGTGCACCCCAGTGCGATGACGGTCCACGCGAGGGCTGCCCAGCCGAATGCCTGGAAGGCAAGTCCTCCGGCCCAACCGATGACGCTGGAACCCAGGTAGTAGGAAAGGTTGTAGAGGGAAGCGGCCTGCGCACGCCCCGTGCTCGCGATGATGCCCGTCCAGCCGGAGCCGATGCTGTGGGCTGCGAAGAAGCCGCCAGTGAAGACCACCAGGCCGGCGAGGACCGCCGCAATGTTGTTCCACAGAGTGAGTCCAAGCCCCAAGGTCATCATGGCGATGCCGGCGAGTAATACCGTGCGGCGGCCGAAGCGCATGGATAGCCCGGCGCCCCACCGCGAGCTCACTGTGCCGGACAGGTAGGCGAGGAAGATCAAGCTCACGACTGTTGCGGGGAGGCCGAAGGGTTCGGCGTGGAGGCGGAAGCCGAGGTAGTTGTAGACGGCGACGAAGCCGCCCATCAACAGGAACGCCTGGATGTACAGGGCAAGAAGCCGCGGATTGGAAGAATGCGCGGACAGCGTCTTCAGGGCACCGCGCAAACCACCGGCGGCACTCGGCGTGAACCGGCGTGGCTTCGGAACCAGCAGGAGGAACAACACCGCGGAAACAGCGGCCAGGACCGAAACCGATAGGGCAGCGGCGCGCCAACCCCACAACTCACCCACGGGACCGGCAAGCAAACGGCCGGAAAGACCGCCCAGCGTGGTTCCGGCGACGTAGCTTCCGGCGGCGAGGGCGGAGTGGACCTTGCTGACTTCCTCGTTCAGGTACGCGATTGCGATGGCAGGGATTCCACCCAAAGCCATGCCTTCCAACGCCCTCAAGGCGAGAACGAGCGGAAAGGTAGGGGCAAGGGGGACCAGGAGGCCGAGGACCGTGGCTGCGGCGATGCCGATTGTCATCGCCCGCACCCGGCCGATCCTGTCCGCCAGGAAGGACCACGGCAGCACCGTCAACGCGAGGCCTACGGTGGCCAGGGAAATCGTGAGGGCGGCCTCCGAGGCTGAGATTTGCAGTTCGTTGGCCATGAGCGGCAGCACTGCCTGCGTGGAGTACAACTGTGCGAACGTCGCGACGCCGGCGAGCGCTAGGCCTGCGAGGATCCTGCGGTACGCGGTGGACCCCTTGAGGTGGCCTTCCCACTCCGGCTCAGTAGTGCTTCGAGATGCGGTGCTTGTGCTCACCCATCCACGGTACGGCGAGGGCGAGTGATGATTCCAATGCATGATTTGACTATGATTAATAGCAGTTTCGGATGAATTTTGCCGCGACGGGATTGTGGAGGGCTGGATGGACATCGAACACAAGCAACTGGTCCAGTTGCTTCCCCTGTTGCCTTTGCTCGCTGAGCTGGGCCGGACCGAACACATCACAGAAACGGCGGAGCTGCTCGGAGTACCCCAGTCCACGGTGAGCCGGGCGCTGGCCCGGGCGAGCGCCGTCGTCGGAATCGAGTTGCTGGTGCGCGAAGGCCGTGGGGTTCGGCTGACTCAAGCCGCCAAAAGCCTCCTTCCCTACATCGAGTCCGCGCTCGCGGATGTCCAGGCCGGATTGGACACCGTCCGCCACGAATCGGACGTAGTCCGCGGACGCATCGCGGTGACCTTCCAGCACACCTTCGGCGAGGCAACCCTGCCCCTCCTGATGAGCGCTTTCCGCAGCCGGCACCCATCAACGGCGTTTGAACTCAGCCAGGGAGCGCGTGCGGCGTGCCTGGACCTGCTCACCGCCGGCGACGCTGATTTCGCGCTCACGGCTCCCGTTGCCGGCCCCGGGAGGAACCTCGGCTCGGCGGCGCTGTACAAGGAGCCGTTGAGGCTCGTGCTCCATCACCGCCACCCGCTGGCGGAACGCGCGAGCGTCCGGCTTTCCGAGTTGAGGTTCGAACCGTTCGTCTCCATGGGCCCGGGTTACGGCCTGCGCTCGCTGACCGATGCGATTTTCCGAGATGCAGGGTTCAGGCCCCGGGTTGCCTTCGAAAGCCAGGACTCGCACACCATCCGGGGCTTGGTTTCCGCGGGGCTGGGGTACAGCATCCTTCCCCCTGGCGGGCTCGGACCCGGGCCCCAAGGAGTCCTGGAATCCACGGATCTTGGCTGGGTGGAGGTTTCGCTCGAATCGCCGTTCGCCTTCCGGGAGATCGGAATTGCGTGGCGGGAACGCCGCAAGGAGCCCGACCCCGTGCGGCTTTTCCGCGAACTCGTGCTTTCCGAAGGACCGGGTTTGCTCGCGGGCCTCGTGAAAGCGCGGTCCCAAAGCGAGTAGGACCAAAGCAAGTAGGGCCAGCGAGAAGCCGCGCGTTACTCTTTTGGTCGTGAATACAGACGTGGAGACAGTAGAAGAAGGTGCTCGTCCGGTCACGGTCATCGGGCTGGACATCGGTGGTACGAAGACCCGCGGCGTACGGTTCGAGGACGGAATACCGGTCCGGGACGAAAGTACGGGCAGTTCCAACGTCCAGAACGTCACGCGCGAAGCCGCGGAGAAGAGCCTCGCCGAGCTCTTTGCCATGATCGGCGGCGGTGCTGTTGACCGCGTGTTGGCAGGCGCGGGTGGAATAGACACCGAAGCAGACGCTCGTGCGCTCGCCGAGTTGATCGAGCCCCATGTTCCCGGGGCGCAGGTCACAGTGGTCCATGATTCGCAATTGCTGCTCGCGGCGGGCAGGGCGAGCACCGGGGTGGCCGTCATCGCGGGGACCGGTTCCGCGGCGTGGGGGAAAAATGCCGACGGCGTCGAAGCCCGCGCCGGCGGGTGGGGCTTCCTCCTGGGCGATGAAGGCAGTGGCTACTGGCTCGGCAGGGAAGCCGTGCGTCACAGCCTCCGCCGGATGAACAAGGGCCTCGAACCGGACGCCCTCACTGTGGCGCTCCTTGATTCCTGCGGCGTGGACGATCCCAACGAACTCATCGCACTGTTCCATTCGAAGGAGACCGGCCGGCGCTACTGGGCCCAGCGGGCGGCGACCGTTGTCGAAACAGCGAAGGCCGGACTCGACGTGAGCCGCCAATTGCTGGACCAGGCCGGGCGTGACCTCGCGGAATTGGCGGCGCAGCCTGTGCGGCAGCTGGGCTTGGACGGGCCTGTCATCCTGGGTGGCGGCCTCGGCATGAACGTGGAGCCGTTGCAGGCAGCGTTCCGTGCCGGGCTTGCCGCCCACGGGATCACCGACGTACGGGTTCTCGACCAAGAACCCGTATTCGGTGTCCTGCGGATCGTGGCGGAGCTGCCCTAGCCCTGGAGCTCCTCTTGGGACCGTGCCCTGGTCCTAGGCTTGAGCTGGACCGCCGGCATGGGAGGCGCGGGAATACGTCCGGCTTCGGCCCCGGCGTCCGGGCCGTGGCCACTGACGCGGCCGAAACGGGCGGAGCGGGCTTCCTCGTCGCTGAGGGAGGCTTGTGCTTCCCAGTCCTCGCGCGCTTGTTCCACTTCTTCGTGCGTCCGGCCCACGAAGTTCCACCACATCAGCACGTCCTCCTCGAAGGGTTCACCGCCGAGGAGCATGAAGAGCGTTCCCGGGTTCGCGTCGAGGTGAAGCGCGTCCCGGCCCGCGCCGAGGAACGCCAAGGGGCCGGGATCGACCGTTTGGCCGTCGATCGCAGCGGAGCCGTCAAGGACGAGGACAGCATGTTCGAAGGTGGGGTCCAAGGGCACGTCGATACTGCCTGACGCCGAGATTTCGACGCCGACGATCGGGCTGAACATGACGGCGGGGGAGCGTTGCCCCGCGAATTCGCCCACGAGCACGGTGGCTGTGTAGGTGTCCGTGATGACTCTCGGCAAGTCGACTACCTGCTGGAACGACGGCGCGCGGTGCCGTTCGGCGTCGGGCAAGGCGACCCAAAGCTGCAGCCCGCGGGACTGCGGCAGGAGGTCTCCGCCGTCGGGCGCTTTAGGAAGGGCGGCGGGGAGGACGGCGAACTCGGAATGCGAAATGCCGCGGCCCGCCGTCATGATGTTCAACTGGCCGGGACGGACCACGACGTCGCTTCCTATGCTGTCGCGGTGCCGGACTTCGCCTTGGAGCGGCCAGGTGACGGTCTGGAGTCCGGTGTGGGGGTGGGGGAGGACGCTCATTGCCACGCGGTCGGGGCCGAAGCTGTCGAGGAAGCACCAGGCGCCCACGGTCGGCAGGCCGCGCTGGGGGAGGGTGCGGGAGACCGTCATGGCGCGGACGCCGCCCAGGGGAACGTCGCGGGAAGGCCACAATTGGACGCACGGTCCCGTGCCTACGTGGCCCGCCGGGCAGACTTCCTCGGCCGGGGCCGTTTCCAGATTGGTCACGATGCATCTCCATGTGCTGAAATGTTGGAAAATGTACTATTCTGTTCCGCGTGAACAGTGCCGTTTTGAGCTACCACGACGCCATCCTCTACCGCTCGGGGGAACGCTACCGCATCCTTGCCGGAGCCATCCATTACTTCCGGGTCCACCCGGACCACTGGCGGGACCGGCTGGGCAAGCTCAAAGCGATGGGTGCCAACACCGTTGACACCTACGTCGCATGGAACTTCCACCAGCCTAGTCCTGACGCCGCCCCGGATTTCAGCGGATGGCGGGACCTCGGACGTTTCATCGACCTTGCGGCCGAGGAAGGCCTTGACGTCATTGTCCGTCCCGGTCCCTATATTTGCGCCGAGTGGGACAACGGAGGATTCCCCGCCTGGCTCACCGGGATGCCCGGGATCGGGCTGCGTTGCCTCGATCCCGTGTTCACCGCCGCGGTGGAGCAATGGTTCGACCACCTGCTCCCCATCATCGCCAGCCGCCAGGCATCACTCGGGGGACCGGTGGTGGCCGTGCAGATCGAAAACGAATACGGCAGTTACGGAGACGACCACGAGTACCTCCGCTGGAACCGCCGCGCGCTCGAAGAGCGCGGCATCGCTGAGCTGCTGTTCACAGCCGACGGCGGCACCGACTACTACCTCGACGGCGGCGCCATCGAGGGGACGTGGGCGACGGCGACCCTCGGCAGCCGCGGCGACGAAGCCGTGGCGACCTGGCAGCGGCGCCGCCCGGGCGAGCCGTTCTTCAACGTCGAGTTCTGGGGCGGCTGGTTCGACCACTGGGGAGAACGCCATCACCTGCGGGACCCCGAGGATGCTGCCACTGAAGTGCGCAAAATGCTGGACCTGGACGCCTCCGTGTGTATCTACATGGCGCACGGCGGCACGAACTTCGGGCTGGGATCCGGCTGCAACCACGACGGCAAACGCATCCAGCCCACGGTTACCAGCTACGATTCAGACGCTCCGATCGCGGAAAACGGAACCCTCACGCCAAAGTTCCACGCGCTCAGGCGAGAATTCCTCCAGGCACAAGGGATCGACGAGGTACCGGAACTCGCTCCGCAGTTCCTTGAGGAGCCGCCCGTCCTCCCCGCCCGGTCGCTCCCGCTTTCCGCCGGGGTCGAACTCCTCACCCTTGCCAGGGCGGCCGGGAATCCGGTTCCCAGCGTCCGTCCGCTGAGCTTCGAGCGATTGGGACTCGACGCCGGGATGGTGCTGTATGCGGCCGAAGCTGTCTTCCCCGGCCGGCCGGATGCCCCAAGCGAGTCCACGCTCCGCATCGCCGGCCTAAATGATCGCGCGTACGTCTGGCTGGACGGAGTCTTTGCCGGCATCCTTGACGACAGCACGGCACCGGACGGCTTGACGATTACGGGCACCGGCGTACCCGTGCGCGTAGAGATCCTCGTGGAAAACCTTGGCCGCATCAACTACGGACCGTTGACTGGACACGGAAAGGGGATCCTCGCCGGCGTCCTCGTCAACCAGCGGTACACCTTCCACTGGACACAAACGCCCGTGCCCCTCGCCGCCTGGGGACCGGCGGAACTCGAGCAACTGCCCGGGGTCGAATTTTCCGCGGAAACACCGGCCGACACCTACGTGGCGCTTCCCGACTCCGGCAAAGGCTTCGTATGGATCAACGGCTTCCTTCTGGGCCGATACTGGAGCGTCGGCCCACAGCGCACCCTCTACGTCCCCGCGCCCTTGATCCGGGCCGGCCGCAACACCATCAAGGTGCTCGAACTCGAAAAGCCGGGCACCGTCGTCGAGCTCCGGGAAAGTGCCGATCTCGGCGAGGCGGACAACGCGGAGATCGCGGAGGCGCTGCTGCCCGCTTAGGCTGGCTCCATGAGCATTGAGTTCGACACCCGCGCTGCCGCCTACGGAGTGGTCATCCGCGACCAAGAGATCCTTCTGGCCTATTGGAAGGAAAACGGCAAAGAAGGCTGGACCCTCCCCGGCGGAGGCCTGGACCTCGGCGAGCACCCTGTTGACGGCTGCCGCCGCGAAATCCAGGAAGAAACCGGATACGACGCCGAAATCGGAATCATGCTCGGCGCCGACGTCGGCCACTGGCGGGGAGAAGACCGCTTCGACGGACTGGACCGTGATTTCCAAGCGTTCCGGCTCATTTACGAAGCCAACGTCATCGGCGGTGAATTGGCCCACGAGATCGGTGGAAGCACTACCCACGCCGCCTGGATACCGCTGCACGAGGTGCCCACGCTGAACCGGGTCTCCCTGGTTGACGTCGGCCTCCGCCTGCACCGCGAGCGTCCCCTCAACGGCAAACTCGACGCCGTCTGAGGATTGCCGATTCATTACGGTCTTCGCTCCTGCGCTGACATGGCTTGTGGTGCTGGCTAGGCTGGAGCAATATTGGACCGCTGTTGATTCATCTGAAACGTTGATATTGCCGCCCTAGAGATAGGTAAGCCCGGGAATGGCTGAAGCCATGATTGAGTTCCAGAGCGTCACAAAGCAGTATCAGGGCGGCCAGCCCGCTGTGGACGGCTTGAGCATGTCCATCGGCAAAGGCGCCATCACGGTATTCGTTGGTCCCTCCGGCTGCGGAAAGACCACCTCGCTGCGCATGATCAACCGCATGGTGGAACCGACGTCGGGCACCATTACGGTGGACGGCCGGGACGTATCGAAAGAGCCGGCGGCCCGGTTGCGCCGCTCCATGGGGTACGTCATGCAGTCGTCGGGCCTCATGCCGCACCGTTCGGTGCTGGACAATATTGCCACCGTCCCGCGGCTCAACGGCGTCTCCAAAGGCGTTGCGAGGAAACGCGCCGCCGAGCTCCTCGACGTCGTCGGTCTCGCGTCCGCGCTCGGCAAACGGTATCCCTCGCAACTGTCCGGCGGCCAGCAGCAGCGCGTCGGCGTGGCTCGCGCGCTCGCGGCAGATCCGCCCGTGCTGCTGATGGACGAGCCGTTCAGCGCCGTCGATCCCGTGGTCCGCGACGAACTCCAACAAGAACTGCTCAGGCTTCAACGCGAACTGGCCAAGACCATTGTGTTCGTGACCCACGACATCGACGAAGCCACGGTGCTGGGAGACAAGGTGGCGGTCTTCGCCGTCGGCGGGAAGCTTGCGCAATACGCCGCGCCGGAGGAGATCCTCCGCGCACCGGCCAATGATTTCGTGGCGTCCTTCGTGGGGCGCGACAGGGGATTCCGGCACTTGGCCTTCAACGCCGCCGAATCCATCCGCGTGCATCCGGTCAAGACCGTCGAGGCGCCGGAGCTCGCCGCGGAGAACCGCGAGTGGGCGGTAGTGCTCGACGCCGGCTCCCGGCCTCTGGGTTGGGCCTCCCCGCGCGACGGGACCGGCCTGATCCCCGGCGGCTCACTGTTCCGTCGCGGGGACACCTTGCGGCGGGCGCTGGACGCGGCATTGTCCTCGCCGTCCGGTCTGGGCGTAGTAGTGGACGACGACGGCAAGCTCGCCGGAGTGCTCAAAGCCGAAGAGGTCCTGGCGCTCATCGAGGAAACCCGGCATTACCGGGAGGACGCCACCTGATGGAATGGTTCCTGGCGAACAGCGGCATGGTCTTCTCACGGGCAGGCGAACACCTCGTCCTGGCTTTGATCCCCATGGTGCTGGGCTTGTTAATCTCGGTGCCCCTCGGCCAGCTGGCCCGCAGGAACCGGACCCTCAGGACCCTCGTGGTCACGGCCAGTTCGCTCCTCTACACCATCCCCTCGCTGGCCCTCTTCATCATCCTGCCGCCGATCCTTGGAACCCGGATCCTTGACCCCCTCAACGTGGTGGTGGCACTGACCATCTACGCCGTTGCGCTGTTGGTCAGGGCAGCGATGGACGCCTTTGACTCCGTGGACGACGACCTCCGGATGGCCGCCGTCGCCATGGGCTTCAAGCCCGCCGCGCGGTTCCTGCAGATCGATCTTCCCCTGTCCCTGCCCGTCCTCTTCGCGGGCCTGCGCGTGGTGTCGGTCAGCAACATTTCCTTGGTGAGCGTCGCCGCCCTCCTCGGAGTGGGCAACTTGGGAATCCTGTTCACGGACGGCCTGCAGCGGGCGTTCGTCACCGAGGTCGTGGTGGGCATCGTCGCGATCCTCCTTTTGGCGCTCATCATGGACACAGCCCTTGTCCTCTTGGAAAAACTCCTGACGCCGTGGACCCGGGCATCCGCGCTCGCGGCCAGGCAGGCCTCGGAACAAGACGCCAAGGCGGGAAAGACGATCGCGGACACCCACGTCCACGCGGAGGTGGAAAGATGAGCAACATCTTCACCGACACCGTCGCCTGGCTCACTGACCCGGCGCATTGGTCTGGAAGCGACGGAATCGCGACGCGGCTGTTGGAACACCTGCAGTATTCGGGCCTGGTCCTGGTCATAGCCGTGGCGATCGCCGTGCCGGTTGGCCTTTTCATTGGCCACACCGGACACGGGCGCGTAGTGGCCGTCGCTGTGGCCGGTGCCCTACGGGCCCTTCCGACCCTCGGCTTGTTGGTCTTGTTCGCCTTGCTTGCCGGCACCGGCCTCATGCCGCCGGTCTGGGCGCTCGTGATCCTGACGGTCCCGCCGCTCCTTGCTGGCACCTACGCCGGGATTTCCAGCGTCGAACCGACCGTTGTGGACGCTGCCCGCGCCATGGGAATGACCGAACTCCAAGTCCTGTTCCGGGTGGAAGTGCCCAACGGACTCCAAGTCATGTTCGGCGGGTTCCGCACCGCCGTTCTCCAAGTCATCGCGACCGTATCCGTCGTGGCCTATCTTCCCTTGGGTGGTTTGGGGCGCTACCTTTTTGACGGACTGGTCCTTCAGGATTTTCCCCGCATGCTCGGCGGTTCGCTGCTCATCGCGGCACTGGCCATCGCCGTCGACCTCGTACTGGCCGCGGCGCAGAGGCTGCTCCTCCCGCCCGGGCTTTCCATCGATTCCCGCGGCGGCCACAAGGCCGCCGGAGATCTCGCAGCCGCACCAGCCGGGGCTGCCGTTCAAGGAGGTACCGTATGAAGCACCCCGTCCCCCTGACCCGCCGCACGCTTGGCGGCCTAGCGGCCGGCGTCGGCATCGCCCTGGCCCTGAGCGCTTGCGGCGGCAGCCCCCTGTCCAGTCCGTCAACCAGCGCGCCCGCGGGATCCGGCGGCTCCCTCGTGGTCGGCTCGGCCGACTTCCCGGAGAGCCAGATCATCGCGGAGATCTACGCCGGCGCACTCAACGCCGCAGGTGTCACGGCCACCACCAAGCCGAACATCGGATCCCGCGAGATCTACTTCAAGGCTGTTCAGGACGGTTCGATCGACCTCGCCCCGGACTATTCCGGCAACCTGCTGTCCTACCTGGACGCGAACGCCACGCAGGTCTCGGCCGACGACGTCTACAAGGCCCTTCCCGGAAAGCTGCCCCAGGGACTAGGCGTGCTCGACCCCGCCAAGGCCGAAGACAAGGACGCCATGGTTGTCACGCAGGCGACCGCCGAGAAGTACAACCTGAAGTCCATAACTGACCTTGCGAAGGTCTGCGACCAGTTCACCATGGCGGCGCCGGCGACCTTCGAAACCCGCGCCTACGGCTTCCCCGGATTGAAGTCAAACTACAACTGCGTCCTCAAGGGCCTCAAGCCGTTCAGTGACGGCGGCGGCAACCTCACGCTGCAGGCCCTCCTCACGAACGACGTCCAGGTCGCGGATATCTTCACCACCACGCCGTCCATCCAGGACAACGCTTTGGTGGTCCTGGACGACCCCAAGAACAACTTCAAGGCCCAGCAGGTCCTCCCGCTGTACAACACGGCCAAGATGACGGACACAGCGAAAAACGCGCTCAACGCCGTCTCGAAGGTCCTGACCACGGACGATCTCGTCAACCTCAACCGTGAAGTGAGCGGCAACCAAAAGGAGAACCCGAAGGATGCCGCGATTGCTTGGCTCAAGGACAAGGGGATCGTGAAGTAGGGTCCCGCTGGAACCATCCGACCTGAAATGCCCGACGGCGGCGAGGAACCTTTTGGGGGCCTTGCCGCCGTCGTTGTATGTGAGTGATGTCTCAACGGAAGTACATCACCGGTGTGGCATATTTGATGAATGGCAGAATTCAAGCAGTCCACCAAGCTTCATAATGTCCTTTACGACATCCGTGGACCGATTCTTCAGGCCGCCCAGCAGATGGAGGCAGAGGGTCACCGCATCCTCAAACTGAACATCGGAAACCCGGCACCGTTTGGATTTGAAGCCCCGGACGCGATTTTGGTGGACATGATCCGCCACCTGCCCCACGCCCAGGGATACAGCGATTCCCGCGGCATTTTCTCGGCCCGCACCGCGGTTTCGCAGTACTACCAGACCCGCGGCATCCAAAGCATCCACGTTGACGATATCTACCTGGGCAACGGCGTCAGCGAGCTCATCACCATGTCCCTCATGGCGCTCCTGGAAAGCGGCGACGAGGTCCTCATTCCCACCCCGGACTACCCGCTCTGGACCGCCTCGGTGGCACTGGCCGGCGGCCGTCCGGTCCACTACCTGTGCGACGAAGAATCCGGCTGGCAGCCAGACCTTGAGGACATGGAATCCAAGATCACGCCGCACACCAAGGGCATCGTGGTCATCAACCCCAACAACCCCACGGGCGCGGTCTACCCTGAAGAGACGCTGAAGAAGATCGTGGCCTTGGCCGAAAAGCACGGCCTCGTGGTGTTTGCCGACGAAATCTACGAAAAGATCCTTTACGAAGACGCCGTCCATGTGAACCTCGCCGGGCTCACGGGCGAGAACGTCTTGTGCCTCACCTTCAGCGGCTTGTCGAAGGCCTACCGTGTCTGTGGTTATCGCGCCGGCTGGATGGCCATCTCCGGTCCCAAGAAGGACGCCGCGGACTACCTCGAGGGCATCAACCTGCTGGCCAACATGCGACTGTGCGCCAATGTGCCCGCACAGCATGCCATCCAGACCGCCTTGGGTGGCCACCAAAGCATCAACGATCTCATCCTGCCCGGCGGCAGGCTCCTTGAACAGCGGAACAAAGCCTACGATCTGCTGAACGCGATTCCCGGGGTCAGCACGCAGCAGGCCAGGGGAGCCCTTTACTTGTTCCCGAAACTTGATCCCGAGGTCTACCACATCCGTGATGATGAGAAATTCGTCCTGGACCTGCTGAAGGAACAAAAGATCCTCGTCTCGCATGGACGAGCCTTCAACTGGGTGCGTCCGGACCACTTCCGGATGGTGACGCTGCCGAACGTCAAAGATATCGAAGAGGCGATTGGCCGCATGGCAGACTTCCTTGGGCGGTACCCGGGCAACTAGCCTGTTGAGCATCGCCGCCAGGAGAGCGGCCTGAGCCGAGGGGATGTCGAATGGCCGCGGTTGTGGAGTTCAAGAAGAGTCCGTCGAAAATACTGAAAGTCGGGCGCGGTTTCGAGCTTTCCGGCGTGGATCCTCAGTCGACGCCTGGTTATCCCGGGAAGAAGGCATCAGGCGTTGCCTTGCTCGCCGGCCAGGACCACCGTTTGGACGTTCTCCAGGAGATGCTCTTTGCCCAGGGCCAGTTCGGCAACCCCCAGCGGCTGTTGCTGATCCTCCAAGCGATGGACACCGCAGGGAAGGGCGGAATCGTCGAGCACGTGGTGGGCTCGATGGACCCGCAAGGCGTCAAAGTGGCGCCTTTCAAAGCCCCGAGCGATGAGGAGAAGGCCCACGACTTCCTCTGGCGCATCGAGAAGGCCCTGCCCGCCCCCGGCTTCGTCGGTGTTTTCGACCGGTCCCACTATGAAGACGTCCTGATCCACCGGGTGCACGCATGGGCCGACGCCGCTGAATTGGAACGGCGCTACAAGGCCATCAACGAGTTCGAAGCGCGCCTTTCCGCGGAGGGGACCACCATCATCAAGGTCATGTTGCACATCAGCCGCGACGAACAGAAAGAGCGGCTCCTGGCCCGCTTGGACGACCCGTCCAAGCATTGGAAATACAGTCCGGTAGACCTCACGGAACGAGCGTTCTGGAATTCCTACATGGATGCCTACCAGATTGTTTTCGACAAGACGTCAACCGACGTAGCGCCCTGGCACGTGATTCCCGCGAACAAGAAGTGGTACGCGCGGATCGCGGTCCAGGAACTCCTCCTAGAGACGCTCGCCAAAATGGACCTGGCATGGCCGAAGGCAACCTTCAACGTGCCTGCTGAAAGGGCGCGGGCCGTTCAGTCGTAGTCCTCGGGTCCCCTCCGGACAAGGGCCGCCAGGCCGATACGTGCGTCAGTTGGCGTCGCCGCTGTCCTCCTCGTTGTCGCGGGAAGCCGCCAGCCTGCGCCGGGCCCCTTCCAGCCATTCCTCGCAGCGCTTGGCCAGGGCTTCGCCCCGCTCCCACAGGGCGAGCGATTCCTCAAGGCTTGCCCCGCCGGCTTCGAGCCGCGATACCACGTTCATCAGCTCTTCGCGGGCTTCCTCGTAGCTGAGCGCGTCCAAATTACCGGTGGCAGCGTTGTTCTCTGCGGTCATTCCTCAGTCCTTGTTTTGCTGGTGGGTGCTTGGTTGTCCGGCTCCAGGGCGCTCTCTGCCGGGCGCCGCTTCTCCGTGTTCTCCGCCGGACGCTGCCCCTCCGGTAGACACAGCGCCGAGGCGGCCTTCCGCGAGGCGGACACTCAGGTGTGTGCCTTCCGGGGCTTGGCCCGGATTGCGCACGACGTCGTGGCCGACTCCGTCCGCCCCCGCGACCTGGACCACGGCGTAGCCGCGGTCCAGGGTCTTTTGCGGGGACAGGGCCCTCACTTGGGCACGAAGATGGCGCACTTGGTCCAATGCCCTCACGACGGCGGAGTTCACGGCGTTGTGGGCGTGCTTCCGGAGCCGTTCCACATCCTCTTCCCGTGCCGTGAGCATCCTTTCCGGCGAAGCCAGGACCGGGCGGGAGCGCAGCGCGTGGAGACGGTCCGTCTCCCGGTCCACCAAACGCCCTACGCTGCGGTGGAGATGCTCGCGGGCTTGCCGCACCCGGGCGAACTCTTCGGCGACGTCCGGCACGATCCGCTTGGCGGCGTCGGTTGGAGTGGAGGCCCGGAGATCGGCGACATCGTCAAGGATCGGATGGTCGGCTTCATGGCCGATCGCGCTGACCACGGGCGTTGCGGCGGCGGACACGGCGCGGACCAAGGCTTCGTTGCTGAAAGGAAGGAGGTCCTCCAACGCGCCGCCGCCACGAGCGATCACGATGACATCGATGTGAGGATCGGCGTCGAGGGCCTTGAGGGCAGCCACAATCTGATTGACCGCCGAGACCCCCTGGACCGCGACTTCGCGGACATCGAATTCGACCGCCGGCCAGCGAAGGGCAGCATTGCGGAGGACGTCCTTCTTGGCATCGGAATCGCGTCCGGTGATCAGGCCGATCCGGTGGGGGAGCAACGGCAACCGCTTCTTCCGCGAATCCGAAAAGAGGCCCTCGGCGCCCAAGGCCTGGCGGAGGCGTTCGATCCTTGCGAGGAGGTCGCCGAGTCCAACGGGCCGGATGTCCTTGACGGACATGTTGAGCCTGCCCGTCTTGAGCCAGAACTCCGGTTTTACGAGGGCCACGACGCGCGAGCCACGCTCCAGGGGTACTTTCTGGCGGTCCAGCACGTTGGACCAGAGCGAGGCCGGCAGGGAAATTTCCGCGTCAGTGTCCCTCAATGTCACGAACGCGCTGCTGCCGCGGCGGTTGAGTTCGATGACCTGGCCTTCGATCCACGCGGCAGGGGCACGTTCGATGTGCACCTTGAGCTTCCGGGACAGCAGTTGCAGCGGCCATGGGTTGTCCGGGCTGGTTTCGGCCGCCGTGGCGGGCAAGGTGGATTCAGTGCCCTCGGATCCCGCTTCAGGGGAAGCCGCGAGTGGGAACGCCGCTGGAGTGCCGCCATGGGCGGCATCATGTGACACGCGTGAAGCCTCCTTCACGTGGCTGGTGCATGGATCCGTCCTCGCTGCTAAGTGCTGATACGTTGCTAGTACGTATCCAGTACGTTTTGGGGGTTGCCGGCAGGCTTACCACTCTATCCATACCTTGTAGCATGCATGACTGACATTCAGTCGTCCGGGCTGCTCCCGGGACCACCAGTCGCCAATATGTGAGGAACAAATTGCGCTCCGTTGTCTCTGCCCTGGCAGTGATCCTTTCCCTCCTGCTCACGGGAGTTGCCGTTCCGATGGCGTGGACCAACCAAAACGTCGTACGCGAGGACGGCTTCGTGGCCCTCACGGCTCCCCTCGGGAAAGACCAGGCCTTCCAGTCCCGCCTGGCGGCTGCCGCCGTCGGAAGCCTTGAATCCAAAGTCGACTTGCCTGGGCCAGCGGAACAAGTCGGCGCCTCGCTCTTCAAGAATGCGGCAACGTCGATGACTACCTGGCCCGAGTACCCCCAAGCCTGGAGCGACACGGTGCGCCAAAGCCACCGGCTGAATTTCGGGGGCGCCGCCGTGGCGGGGCAGGCGAACGCGTCAACCTCGCTGGTGCTCGACGTCGGACCCCTGACGGCGCTTGTGGCCAAACGCTTGGCATCGACAACCGGAATTCCGGTCACCCCGCCGGACTCGGTACCGATCAATATCGGAGGCCCCACCCAACGCCAGCAGGTTGACAGTGTGGCGGCATACGCGCCGCTGTGGTGGGTTCCGGCGCTTGGAGCCGTCCTGTTGTTCGCCCTGGCTTTGCTTCTCGCTAGGCGCAGGGGTGCGGTGGTGCTCTTCGCCGGCTTGGGTTTGGCAGCGCTTGCAGGGCTGTGGGAAGCGCTCTCCACCATCGCGAAGGGTGCGGGAGACGCGGGCCTGGGAGGAACAGCCGCGGGAGCGCTTTTCGTGAAGCAATTGATGGCGGCTGCCGTGTCCGACTTCTCCAGCTGGATTGCCACAGCCGCGGTGGCCGGGGGAGTCCTCGCGGTGCTCGGAGTGCTCATCCTGATCCTTACGCCAAAGGCACGCCGGCCAGCCCGCTGATCGCTGCCGGTAGCATGGAAGCATGAGCAGCTCAGTCGTTTCCATTCCGATGCCCACCGTCCCCCGCAGGCGTCGGACACCGGAAGAGGTGCTGGCCGCCGCTCCGGTTTCCGGCCCCAAGAGGGTCCTTCTTGCCGCCCCCCGTGGATACTGTGCCGGGGTGGATCGTGCGGTTATCGCCGTCGAGAAGGCCCTCGAACACTATGGTCCTCCCGTTTACGTGCGCAAGCAGATCGTCCACAACGTGCATGTGGTCACGTCGTTGGAGGAAAAGGGTGCCATCTTCGTCGATGAAACGGACGAGGTTCCGGAGGGCGCACTCGTTATCTTTTCCGCCCATGGCGTGTCCCCTGCGGTGGTGCAGTCCGCAGAGGACCGCGGGCTGCGCACTATCGACGCCACGTGTCCCCTTGTCACGAAGGTCCACCGCGAAGCCGTGCGCTTCGCCAAGGACGACTACGACATCCTCCTGATCGGCCACGACGGCCACGAAGAGGTAGAAGGCACGGCCGGCGAAGCACCGGACCACATTCAGATCATCAACGGTCCGCACGAAGTGGATAAAGTCACCGTGCGCAATCCGGAAAAGACTATTTGGCTCTCGCAAACCACACTGAGCGTGGACGAGACCATGGAAACCGTCCGGCTGCTCAAGGAGCGGTTCCCCACCCTCCAGGATCCGCCCAGCGACGACATCTGCTACGCCACCACCAACCGCCAAGTCGCGATCAAGAAGATCGCTCCGCAGGCGGACCTCGTGATCGTGGTTGGATCGGCGAACTCCTCCAACTCCGTACGGCTCGTGGAAGTGGCACTGGAATACGGGGCCAAGGCTTCCCACCGGGTGGACTTTGCGAATGAAGTGGATGAGTCCTGGTTCGAAGGCGTTGCCACCGTGGGTGTGACCTCCGGTGCTTCCGTCCCAGAAGTCCTGGTTCAGGATGTGCTTCGGCTTCTGGCTGAGTACGGCTATGGAGCTGTTGAAGAGGTAGTCACTGCGGAGGAAGACCTGCTGTTCTCCCTCCCCAAGGAACTGCGCGCCACGCTCAAGGAAGCCGGCGACGTTTCCCGCGCCCTGGGTGGACGCGGGAACCGGTCTACATCCTAGCTTCCGCAACTTCCCCTCCGGATCCCGCGCCCGATCGTTCGTCCCGGACCTCCACTGCCCTATCAACGCGTCTGATAACGCACCCCGTAAGGACCCGGGCCTCCATCCGGGCCAGCGGCACCCCGTAAGGACCCGGGCCTCCATCCGGGCCAGCGGCACCCCGTAAGGACCTGCGCCGCCGTTGCTCCGGGTGCGTGGGTCCGTATCGGGTGCGTTTGTTGTGGTTGGATGTCGCAGCTACCCGGAGGCGAACGGAGTCCCCCAGGCGGGGCGTCCTCGACACGAGGATCCCCGGCACGAGGATCCCCGGCACGCGCCATCAGGCCGCCGGGTCCTCCTCAAGCAGTTCGGGCGCCGAAAGGGCTCGAGGCACCGCTTCCACAGCAGCCGGTGAGGCGAGTGCTGCTGTGTCCATGGCATTGAGCTTTCGCGCCGTCGGCAATACACGGGCCTCAAGGGTGCCTACCAGCGCGTTGTAGCGATCCACCGAGGTCTTGAGCGACGAGCCCAGCTTGCCCACGTTCTCTCCGAGGGTGCCCATGCGCTCGTACAACTGCTTTGCGAGTTCGAAGAGTTCGCGGGCGTTGTCCGTCAAGACATCCTGGCGCCAGGTGAAGGCGACTGATTTCAGGACAGCCAGGAGCGTTCCGGGCGAGGCCAGCACAACATTCCGTGACAGGGCGTGGTCAAGGAGCGCAGGGTCGGCTTCCAATGCAGCGGCCAGGATGGATTCAGCCGGCAGGAAGCAGATGACCAGTTCGGGGGAGTTCCCGGCTATGTCCCAGTATTTCTTGGAACCCAAGGCATCCACATGGGACTTGAGGGCTTTAGCGTGAGCTAGAAGCAAGGAATTCGAATTTGCCCCGTACGGCGCTTCGGCCCGGACTGCGTTGAACTGGGCGTCAGCCTGGGATGCATTTCCCTGTGCCGTGTTCCCTTGTAACGGGCTCGTTTGCGTCTGGTTCGCGCTGTCCTGCGCGGCCAGGTACGAGGCCAACGGGACTTTGGAATCCACGACGAGTTGCTTTCCGCCGGGCAACTGGACAACCAAGTCCGGCCGCACGGTGTTGTCCGCGGAGGCGGAATGGACTTGCTCGAGAAAATCGACGTGCCGCAACATGCCCGCAGCCTCCACGACCCTGCGCAACTGGACCTCTCCCCACTGGCCACGTGCGCTGTTGGACCGCAGGGCCGACGCCAAGGCATGGGTGGAGCGGAGCAATTGCTCATCAGACAACCGGGCTTCCTGAAGCTGTTGCGCCAACTGGCCGTATTGCTCCAGCCGGTCCCGTTCCAGCAGGGAGACCTGTTGCTGGACAGCACTCAACTTTTCGGCGACCGGTGCGAGCGCGCGGAGCACACTGCCGTCCTGGGTCCTTGACTCGCTGAGTTCCCGGTTCTGTGACAACAGAAGCCGCCTTTCGGCGTCGGCCGCTGCAAACTGCGCGTTTACCTCCGCAAGGCGGGCCGAAACGCCGTCGAAATCTTCCTCCAAGGCGGCGCTCCGGCGCCGGAAGAGGAGGAATCCCGCCACGAGGCCGGCAGCGGCCCCGAGGAGAAGCATGAAAAACGCCAACAACACTGCAAAACCATCCATGCCCCAACCTTGGCATAGGGCACCGACAATATAAGGAAGCCGGATCCCAGCGTGCCCCGCAGGGTTCCAGGCGGGGCACGCTGACCCTTGGCTCACGGTGGGGCAACCGATTCCAGCAGGTAGAATTAACGCTCGTGGCTCTTACTATTGGCATCGTCGGACTGCCCAACGTCGGCAAATCAACCCTTTTCAACGCCCTGACGCGCAACCAGGTGCTCGCTGCGAACTACCCGTTCGCCACGATCGAGCCCAACATCGGTGTCGTCAACTTGCCGGATCCGCGGCTGCAGAAGCTCGCCGATGTGTTCGGCTCGCAGCGCCTCCTGCCGGCCGTGGTTTCCTTCGTGGACATCGCGGGAATCGTGAAGGGCGCCTCCGAAGGCGAAGGCCTGGGCAACAAGTTCCTCGCCAACATCCGCGAAGCTGAAGCCATCGCCCAGGTCATTCGCGTTTTCGATGATCCGGACGTCGTCCACGTCGACGGCAAGGTCGATCCGCGCTCGGACATTGAAACCATTAATACCGAACTTATCCTGGCCGATCTCCAGACGATCGAAAAAGCCATTCCCCGGATCGAAAAAGAAGTCAAGATCAAGAAGCGCGAGGCCGCCGAGCTGAAGGCCATCGAGGCTGCGAAGGTGGTTCTTGAGCGCGGAGACACCATCTTTGCCTCGATCAAGAGCGACAAACTGGAGATGGAACACCTCAAGGAGCTCAGCCTCCTGACGGCCAAGCCTTTCATCTACGTGTTCAACGCCGACGAAGGAATCCTCGGCAGCCCGGAAAAGCAGGAAGAACTGCGTACCCTGGTTGCCCCGGCCGATTGCATTTTCCTTGACGCCAAGCTCGAATCGGACTTGGTGGAGCTGGACGAGGAAGAAGCCCGCGAGATGCTCGAGATGAACGGGCAGGATGAGTCCGGCCTGGACCAATTGGCCCGCGTCGGTTTCCACACCCTGGGCCTCCAGACCTACCTGACGGCCGGCCCCAAGGAAGCGCGAGCCTGGACCATCCACCAGGGCGACACCGCCCCCCAGGCTGCCGGTGTCATCCACTCGGATTTCCAACGCGGATTCATCAAGGCCGAAGTTGTCTCCTACGACGACCTGATCGACGCCGGCTCCATGGCCGAGGCGAAGTCGCGCGGCAAGGTCCGCATTGAAGGCAAGGAATATGTGATGGCCGACGGCGACGTCGTGGAGTTCAGGTTCAACGTCTAGCGTTATAAACCATTTCGCAAAGTTATCCACATAACGCAACGCGGCGGCATTTCGAAGCTTTCGTCGTGGCAATACTTGGTGAATGGGAATCAGATATTACGCATATGCATTCGACGGCGACGTCGCTAAAAAGGCGCTTTCCGACCCGATGAGCTTCATGTCGGCCGATCCTCTTGCTGACGCTTGGGGCCTTGAACCGGGTGTCGGGACCAGCTATACCACCTTCGGGCAATCAATACCTGAGCGCGACATGCTCTACCTGGACAAGGCGTGGGGGCATCTGCAGGTTCTCACTGCCCCGTTGCGGGCGGGCATGGCGGCGCGACCCGCTTTTCGCATGTTTGAAGGCAACGTGACCATGCATGACGATGGTTGGGAGCCGTGGGTACGGGCCCTGGCTCCGTCCGAGGTCTTGGCGATTGCTCAGGACTTGGACGATGTTTCTGACGCGGAGGTGAGGCTGCGTTTGCCCGTTTCGCCGTATGTCGATCGCGACCTTGATGTTGAGTATGCCGTTGGCTATCTTCGACGGGCTCGGGTCTTTGCCAGGAACCTCGCCGACGAGGGGCGCGGCATGGTCTACCTGATTGGGTAGCGATGAGCCTGATAGCGCCCCGCGGTCGCGGAGTCTTTGGATTTGGCTATTTCTCCAGAGCGGGCCCGCAGATCCGTCGTATCAACCCCAGTGCGTGTAGCGGGGGAGCGGAGGCCAGGGCAGGCTAGTCGACTCTTGGATACAAGACGGCGGTAGCCGGGTCGCCGTCGTCTGACGGGTTGGCCGATTCAGCCTCGGCGCCATGGGCCAGGCCTGACCACTGGTACTCGCCGTCGGGGTGGATCTCCGGGAAATCCGAGACCTCACCTTCGCTGTGCTCTTTGTCCCGGGGACCGCCCAGATCCACGAATTTCTCACCCATGCTCCCCAACGTAAACCGTAAGGGAGAGCGCTTGGGTACCCTCGGTTATCGGCGACCAGCGCGCGGGACAAACGCCACGACCTTAATTGCATTCGGTTTCGTTCGCTTCCCAGCCATCTTCAGTGATGGAGAATTAACTGACTGACGCCCCGATTCGCTGAGAATCGGGGCGTTTTGTCATGTCGGCCGGACCGCGCAGAGCCACGTGCAACCCGCAAAGATTGCATCTCGGTAACAAACTTTACTCGCCGGAAACTTTGCGCCCAATCGTCCGTTCCGGACGCTAGGCTACTGCTCATGTGAGACTAGCCACAAGCCTGCTGAGGGGATTTGTGGCAGTCTGCCGGAGTCAACCGCGCCGGCTTTTTCCACTCTATAAATAGGAGGCGGAATGCGTTTCGGACGTATTTCCAAAGCAGTGGGCATAGCGGCAATCGCCGCTCTCGCGCTGAGTGCCTGCGCCGGCAATTCCGGTGGCAACACACCTTCCACAGGAGCATCCAAGCAAGGTGGCTCGGCCACTGTCGTTGAGGTCAACGCACTCAATACCTTCAACCCCAACACGGCCGACGGCAATACTGACATCAACTCCAAGATCAGTTACGCCACGCACTCGGGTTTCTACTACATCGACAACAAGCTGAACGTTGTCCATAACGACAAATTCGGCAAGTTTGAGAAGGTCTCGGACAACCCGCTGACCGTCAAGTACACCATCAACGATGGCGTGAAGTGGTCCGATGGTGCGCCCGTCACGGCAGCCGACCTCCTCCTCCAATGGGCCGCCTTCTCCGGTTACTACGACGACGCCGATCCGAAGGCAAAGACCGGAACGTCCTACTTCTCCTACGCTGGCGACAACACCGGACTCAGCCTTACTGATTTCCCGGAGATCGGCGACAACAACCAGAGCCTGACGCTCAAGTACTCCAAGCCCTTCGCGGACTGGGAGATTGCCCTCGGCGGACCTGGGATCGACGTTCCTGCGCACGTCCTGGCCCAGAAAGCCGGCCTGAAGGACACCCAGGCAATGATCGATTTCATGAAGAGCAAGCCGCGCGGAGATACCAAGAATCCCCAGCCTGTCGATCCAAAGTTGAAGGCAATGTCGGACATGTGGAACACCGGCTTTGACACCAAGACGCTTCCCGCGGATCCCACCCTGTTCCTTTCCAACGGTCCTTACATCGTCAAGAGCATGAACCAGGACCAGTCCCTCACGATGGTCCGTAACAAGGACTACAACTGGGGACCGATCCCGAGCCTCGACGAAATCACGGTTCGCTACATCGGCTCGGCACCGGCACAGGTCCAGGCCCTCAAGAACGGCGAAGCGGACATCATCGCTCCGCAGGCCTCGGCTGACACGCTAGACCAGTTGAAACAGTTGGAAAGCCAGGGCGTCACGGTGGACCAAGGCAACCAGTTGGCCTTCGACCACCTCGACCTCAACTACACCGGCCCGTTCGCTGACCAAAACGTCCGCACGGCCTTCATGAAGACGGTTCCGCGCAAGGACATCGTCAACAAGATCGTCGGCAAGCTCGACCCCAATGCCAAGCCGCTCGATTCGCAGATCTTCGTACCGCAGCAGGCAGCCTACGCGGACTCGGCCAAGAACAACGGCTCCTCGGCCTACCAGGATGTTGACATCGACGGTGCCAAGAAGCTCCTCAACGGCGCTACTCCGGAAATCCGGATCATGTACAACAAGGACAACCCGAACCGCGTGGACGCGTTCTCGCTGATCCGCGAATCCGCCACGAAGGCCGGCTTCAAGATCGACGACGGCGGACTGGGCGCCTCCGACTGGGGCAAGGCCCTCGGCAAGGGCGGCTACGATGCCACGATCTTCGGCTGGATCAACCCGGGCGTCGGTGTTTCTGGTGTTCCGCAGATCTTCAAGACCGCCGGCGGAAACAACTTCAACCAGTTCAGCAACCCGGATGCCGACAAGCTGATGGAAGACCTTGTGGTCACCACCGACCGCAGCAAGCAGGACGACCTCGAGAAGCAGATCGACAAGAAGATCTGGGACAGCTCGTACGGCCTGCCGCTCTTCCAGTCCGTGAACGTGGACGCGTACAGTGACCGCATCACGGGCGTGAAGCTCATGCCGAACCAGACGGGTGTCTGGTGGAACTTCTGGGAGTGGGCACAGAAGTAGACCCCGCTCACTGAGCACATGACCAGCCGAGGCGCCGGGACCGACGTAACTTGGTCCCGGCGCTTTCGGTTGGTCGATCGGCAACTGCAATGGGCACCGGCGACCCCGGGCCTGGATTTCGAGGTTCCTCACAAATGTTGACCTATGTTGTCCGGCGACTAGTGACCGCCGCTTTGATTCTCCTTGGAGCATCGTTCCTGGTGTATCTCCTGACAGCGTTGTCCGGAGACCCACTGGCCGATCTCCGCGCCAGTAGTGCGCCCAACAGGCAAGCGCTCATGGACGCACGCAGCTCCCTCCTTGACCTGGACACCCCCGCCCCGGTGCGCTACTTCAAATGGCTGGGGGGAGCCGCGCAATGCCTGGTTCCCTTCGGGAACGCGTGCAACCTGGGTAAGAACATCGCCGGCCAGCCGATTACCGAGGCCCTCGGATTCGCGCTGGTCCAGACCCTCACCCTGGTTACCGGGGCCACGGTCCTTGCCATCCTCATCGGCATCTCGTTGGGTATCGTCACCGCCCTCCGCCAGTACAGCGCGCTGGACTACGGAGTGACGTTCATGGCATTCCTGTTCTTCTCCCTGCCGATCTTCTGGGTCGCCGTACTCCTCAAGGAGTTCGGTGCCATCGGCTTCAACGACTTCCTCCGAAATCCGCAAATACCACCGGGAGTGGCGCTCGGGATCGGGGCGGTCCTCGGCGTGATCGCCGCCGTCGTGGTTGGCGGGGCGGCCAAGCGTCGACTGATCGTGGGCGGCACCGTGTTCGCGGTCGTCACACTGATCCTCATCTACTTCTCGATCACGCTCTGGTTCCGCAATCCCGGGTTGGGGCCGGTGGTCATCGCCATCCTGGGTGCGGGCATCGCCGTCGGAATCACGGTTCTGGTGTCCGGCCTCAAGAACCGCAAGGCGTTGCAGTCCAGCCTGATCGTCGTGGCCATCGGGGTCATTGCCTACTTCGCCGTGCAGCCGCTGCTCAATGAAGCCACTGGGCTCATGATCTTCATCCTCGCCGTCGGCACCATCCTGATCGGTGTTGCGGTCGGTTATTTCATGGGCGGCTACGACCGTGGACAGTCAATGCGTGCCGCCGGAATCACCGCGTTCCTCGTCGGCGCGCTTGTCCTGATCGACAGGTACATGCAGGCATGGCCGTCGTACTTCGACAACAGCAGGGTCCGCGGGCGTCCTATTGCGACCATCGGCGCGGGGACTCCCAACATCCAGGGGGACTTCTGGGTCCTGTCAACGGACACGATGACCCACCTCGTGCTGCCGACCATTGCCCTGATCCTTGTTTCGTTGGCGAGCTACACGCGCTTCACACGCTCGTCCATGCTGGAAATCATGAACATGGACTACATCCGGACGGCTCGCGCCAAGGGCCTCAGCGAACGTTCCGTGATCATGGGCCATGCCTTCCGGAACGCTTTGATTCCGATCGCGACGATTGTTGCCTTCGATATCGGCGCCTTGATCGGTGGTGCCGTCATCACAGAGACGGTGTTCTCCGTCCACGGGATGGGCTTCCTGTTTATCGACGGACTGCTGCACACCGATCCCAACCCTGTCATGGGTGTCTTCGTGTGCGTCGCCATCACAGCCATGGCATTCAACCTCATAGCGGACCTCGCGTACTCCGCCCTCGACCCACGCGTAAGGATCAAAGCATGAGCCAGCCAACACAAGAGGAAGAAATCCTCGCGCAACAGGCGCTTGCAGAGGCTGCAGCCACCGAAGCCAGCAGCGAAGAGACCAGCGGCCTGAGCCAAGGCCAGATTGTCCGTAAACGGTTCTTTGGCCACACGGGCGCCTTGGTCGGCTTGGCCGTCCTCGCCATCATCCTTGTCCTCGCCTTCACCTCAGTCGGGGCCTGGGGTCTTCCGGGATGGTGGAAGTACAACTACCTCGACGTTTCGCCCCTGGTGAACGACGGCGCTCCGACGGCGTCATTGTGGCCGCTCGCTTGGGGCGAGCACCCCTTCGGCCAGGACCGCATCGGCCGCGACTTGTTTGCAATGACCATGCGCGGCGCCCAACAGTCCATCACTGTCATGGTCCTGATCGGGGCGATCGCGGGTGCCGTTGGCGCGATTGTCGGAGGTCTTGCCGGGTATTTCCGCGGTTGGGTTGAAGCAGTGCTGATGCGCCTCACGGACGTCATCATCATCATTCCCGTGCTCCTTCTCGCCGCCGTCGTTGGCCAGATCGCCAACCGGAGGGACGAGGGCAGCTGGTTTGCGAGCTTCGCTTCCAGCAACGGCGTCGTGATTCTTGGCATCTTCCTCGGCTTTGTCAGCTGGGTTGGCCTTGCGCGTTTGGTCCGCGGCGAATTCCTGACGCTCCGCGAGCGGGAATTCGTGGACGCTGCCCGCATTTCCGGGGCATCGAACGCGAGGATCATCTTCAAGCACATCCTGCCGAACGCCGTCGGCGTCCTGATCGTCAACGTCACCCTGACTATGTCCGCGGCAATCCTGCTTGAGACGGCGTTGAGCTATCTGGGACTCGGCGTGCACGCACCGGATATTTCGCTGGGCCTCCTGGTGGCGCAAAACCAGGAAGCCTTCGCCACGCGCCCTTGGCTGTTTTGGTTCCCGGGCCTGTTCATCATCTTGATCTGCCTCAGCATCAACTTCATCGGCGACGGCCTGCGGGACGCTTTCGACCCGCGCCAGAAGAAGTTCAAGGCGAAGAGCGCCGTTGAAACCACACGGCATTCAAGTACGACGCCGGTAGTCCCCAATGTGCCGAAGGAACAGTGAGTGATTCCCGTCAGGGGTATCGGGCTCGTTGAGGCCCGAGGGGCCTCATTGGATGAAGATCGCCCAGTAGCTCGCTGCGGCGAGGACTATGGTGCCTCCGAGGCGGAGCCATTCGATCCGCACGGCCACCGCCGTGTCTTCGGCGCGGCCAGGCTCGACGCGGCCGGATTCCACCAAGTCCCGCCAGCGGGCGCGGACCAGCACTGCGGCAGCCCCCGAATCCGTGTTCCGGAGGTCTCCGGGACGGACGGAGCTGCCGGGACCGTAGGTAGTTTCGGGAAGTCCCCGCAAGTGCTCCGGGCGGGCGTTCCGGCCTCCCCAGATGCCGGGGGCCGGAGCTGCCCAGGCGGGGTACTTCTTGTGCGGGGTCATGAGGGTGAGGGCGTACCGGGTATCGACCTGCACCAAGGCATCCCAAGGGACGTCAATGGTTCGGTAGGGATTTTCCAACGTCACGCCCGAGTCCATGACCAGCACGGCCGGCCGCCAGAAGAGCAGCCATCCAAGGAATGCGAGCAGCAACAGGGGAGCAGTTCCAGGAAGGTTCCGTGGTCCGCCGACGGCGAGCGTGACGATGATTCCAATCGCGGCAACCGCCCAGCACGTCCAAGCGAGCAGCTTGCTGGTTCGCGCCTTGAAGATTTCGACATTTCCGGCATGCGGCTCAGGGCTCATGCCCCTAATAATTCAGGATTCCGGGCTACTTCACTAATCACCTTGTGGAGGGTGGCCCGGGTGGAAGGGAAGACCCACCATGACTGACAACGCTATTCCCGAACCGGAAGCCACACCGCTTGAAACGGCTTCGGACAGGGTTGAGCCGGGACGCGTGGTCCTGGAAGTGCGTGACCTCAGCGTCGACTTCGGCGTGGAGAAGAAATGGGTGCCGGCCGCGATTGGCCTGAACTACGAGGTCCGGGCAGGTGAGGTCCTGGCGATTGTCGGTGAGTCCGGCTCCGGGAAGAGCGCGAGTTCCATGGCACTTCTGGGGCTGTTGCCCAGCAACAGCCGCGTGCGGGGAAGCGTCAAGCTCGGGGGCAAGGAGTTGCTCGGGGCCAAGGCTTCGGCCATCAGGGAAGTTCGCGGCAAGGATGTGGCGGTGATCTTCCAGGAGCCTATGACAGCGCTTAACCCCGTTTACACCGTAGGCGCCCAGATTGTGGAGACCCTGCGGCTGCACAACACCATCTCGCCGGATGAAGCGAAGCAACGCGCCCTGCGGATGCTTGACCTTGTGGAACTCCCCGATCCGGAAAAGGCCTTCAAGTCCTACCCGCACCAATTGTCGGGCGGGCAGCGGCAACGAGCCATGATCGCCCAATCGTTGTCCTGCGACCCCAGGCTCCTGATCGCGGACGAACCGACCACCGCCCTGGACGTCACGGTGCAGGCCGAAATCCTGGATTTGATGCGGCACCTCCGCAATAAGCTGGATAGCGCGATCGTGCTCATCACGCACGATATGGGCGTGGTGGCCGACCTCGCCGACCGCATCGCCGTCATGCGCAAAGGCGTCATCGTGGAGACCGGAACGGCGCAGCAGATCTTCAGCAATCCGCAGCACGAATACACCCAGGCGCTCTTGGCTGCCGTCCCGCACCTTGGCCAAAGCGCGGAGTCCGCGGATGTTGACGTCACCGCCGCCTTGGCAGCTGCAACCAAGACGGAGCTGGACTCCGTTGAGCATGACGAGTTGCTGCGTCGCGAGCGCGAGAACCAGGAGGCCCTGAAGGCTGCCGCCGAGGAAGCTGCAAAGCCCAAAGGCAGCCCGGTCCTCGAATTGATCGACGTCGCCATCGAGTACCCGAAGCAGGGCCGCGTCCCCGCCTTCCGAGCGGTTGAAGGCGCCAACCTCGTGATCTACCCCGGGCAGGTCGTAGGCCTGGTCGGCGAATCCGGTTCCGGCAAAACGACCATCGGACGTGCCGCCGTCGGGCTCTTGCCGGTGGCCGCAGGCAAGATGCACGTGGTGGGGCAGGATATTTCCGCCGCCAAGCGGAACGGCAAGCAACTCCACCAGGTCCGGCGCGATATCGGCATGGTCTTCCAGGACCCGTCGTCCTCGCTCAACCCGCGTTTGCCGATTGGTGAGAGCATTGGCGAGCCCATGTACCTCGCCGGGGTGGCCAAGGGTGTGGACCTGCAGAAGCGGATCGAGAACCTCCTCGACCAAGTGGAACTTCCGCGGAGCTATCGCAACCGATACCCGCACGAGTTGTCCGGCGGCCAGAAGCAGAGGGTTGGAATCGCCCGGGCGTTGTCGCTCCAGCCCAAGCTGATGGTGGCGGATGAGCCGACGTCGGCGCTGGACGTTTCCGTGCAGGCCAAGGTGCTGGAACTCTTCCAGAGCCTCCAGAAGGAACTGGGGTTCGCGTGCCTCTTCGTCACGCACGACCTCGCCGTGGTGGACGTGCTGGCCGACCGTATCTGCGTGATGCAACGCGGGCGGATCGTGGAGCAGGGAACCCGCGACCAGATCCTGCGCAACCCGCAGGAGGCGTACACGCAGCGGCTGTTGGCTGCCGTTCCCCTTCCGGACCCGGAAAAGCAACGGGAGCGCCGGGAACTGCGTGAACAGTTGATGGCCGCCGGGATCGAGTAGCGCCCTCCAGCGCCACCTCCGGCGTGGCAGCATAGCCTGCCCTTGACGACGAAAGAGCCCTGAGCCAACCGGCTTCGGGGCTTTTTTGCGCTTGCGGCGCCGATGCTTTAATCCATCTCCGCGGTGTTTCGGGTACTGCGAGAAACCCCGGATTTCCGCGGGAAAACAAGGGTCAGGCCTGACAAGTCTACCAGTGAGTAACCTGTTACGTGAAGTGACTGCTTCATTTACTTGAAATGACTGCTTCATTACTAAAACTGTCATATGCATAATCGCTGGAAAGTGCCAAGAGGATTCCATATTTCGGACAAGCTGTGGTTAGGATTACACATCCATGTAGGCCTCGTCACAGGACATCTCTGTGCCTGGCCCAGCGGCAACCGTGAGTTGCCCTGACTAATCCCCCTGACTCCATAGGAGGCGGAATGCGTTTCTCGCGCACTTCCACAGCTCTTGGCTTGCTCGCGGTTGCCGCACTTGCCCTTACCGGATGCGGCGGCGGCGCCAGCACCGGAGGCAGCGGTCAGGCCGCCGGCGATCCGAACAAGATCATCACCGCATACAGCAATGAACCCCAGCACCCCCTGATGCCGGCCAACACCAACGAGGTGTACGGCGGCCGCGTCGTCGAGCTCCTTTTCGAGGGCCTGACCAGCTACGACGCCAGTGGAAAGACCGTGAACGAACTCGCGGACTCCATTGACACCACCGATGGCCAGAACTACACGATCAAGGTCAAGAAGGGCACCAAGTTCACCAATGGCGAGGAAGTCACCGCCAAGAGCTTTGTCGATGCCTGGAACTTCGCCGCGCTGAGCACCAATGCCCAGGCGAGCAGCAGCTTCTTCGAGTCCATCGAAGGCTATGACGCCGTCAGCGCCACCAAGAAGGAGACCGGAGCGGACGGCAAGTCCAACGACGTGCCTGCGCCGACTGCCCAGACGATGTCCGGCTTGGTCCTGAAGGACGACTACACCATCTCCGTGAAGCTGTCGCAGCCGGAAGCCGACTGGCCCCAGCGTCTCGGCTACTCCGCGTTCATGCCGCTTCCGGCCGAAGCGCTGAAGGACCCGAAGGCATTCGGCGAAAACCCGATCGGCAACGGCCCCTACAAGATGGCAGCCAAGGGTGCCTGGCAGCACGACAGCCAGATCGCCCTCGTCAAGAATGCCGACTACCAAGGCGAGCGCACCGCCAAGAACGGTGGCGTGACGTTCAAGTTCTACACCGATCCGGCACCGGCCTACACTGACATCCAGGCCAACAACCTCGACGTCACCGACGTCCTGCCGACCAACGCGCTGAAGACCTACACCACGGACTTCCCGGACCACAACCTGAACAAGGCTTACGCCGGCAACGCGACGCTCAACATCCCGAACTACTTGCCTGAATTCCAGGGAGAGGCCGGCAAGCTCCGCCGCCAGGCCATTTCCATGGCGATCAACCGTGACGAAATCACCAAGGTGGTCTTCAGCGGAACCCGCATCCCGGCCAAGGACTTCACCTCTCCGTCCATTGACGGCTACAACGACAACGTCCCCGGATCCGACGTCCTGAAGTTCGACGCCGCGAAGGCAAAGGACCTGTGGGCAAAGGCAAACGCCATGAGCCCGTGGCCCGCAGGCAAGGTCCTGCAGCTCGCTTACAACACCGACGGCGGCAACAAGGAATGGATCGACGCCGTTGCCAACAACCTGAAGAACAACCTCGGCATCCAGGCCGAAGGCCAGCCGTTCGCCAAGTTTGCCGAGATCCTGAACCTCCGTAAGGCAAAGACCCTCCCGGGCTTCACCCGCGCTGGCTGGCAGGCAGACTACCCGTCCCTGTTCAACTTCCTCGGACCCGTCCTCCAGACCGGCGCCAGCGCCAACTACGAGGGCTACAGCAACCCGGCTTTCGACAAGCTGCTCCAGGAAGGCCTCGCCTCCAAGACCACGGCGGATGCCAACCAGAAGTTCACCCAGGCACAGGAGATCCTCTTCCAGGACCTGCCCAACCTGCCGCTGTGGTACCAGGCCCGCCAGGTCGTCTGGAGCCAGAACGTGAGCAACGTCGACTCCGGCTGGAACGGCGACCTGCTCTACTACAACATCACCGCTAAGTAGTCCACTGGACCTGTTCCAAGCTCGCTAGCGCATTTGGGGGTCCGGTGTCACACCCGGGCCCCCGAACGCGCTTGCACCGGCACGAAAGCTGTCCCACATGAAATCCCACATTTCCACGAGCCTCGAGGGAACCTTGCTGTGATCCAGTACATCCTCCGGCGTCTGCTACAGGTCATTCCTGTCTTCCTGGGAACCACCCTGCTCGTCTACTTCATGGTTTTCGCCCTCCCCGGCGACCCCATTCGCGCACTATTCGGCGACCGTCCGCCGAGCGAAGCCGTTATTGCCGCGCTTCGCCAGCAATACAACCTGGACCAGCCGTTCTGGGTCCAATACGGACTGTTCCTCAAAAACCTGTTCACCTTCAACCTCGGCGTGGACTTCACCGGACAGCCGATCGCTGCCACCCTCGGCCGCATCTTCCCGGTGACTGCCATGCTCGCCATCGAAGCCCTCGCCATCCAGGCGGTCTTCGGTGTTGCGTTCGGCCTGATCGCAGGCCTGCGCAAAGGAAAGCTGTTCGACTCCACCGTGTTGGTCGCATCGCTCGTTGTCATTGCCGTTCCCACTTTTGTCCTGGGCTTCGTGCTCCAGCTGCTCGTCGGCGTCCAGCTCGGCTGGGCCAAGCCGACCGTCGGTTCGAGCGCTGACTGGGGGACGCTGATCCTCCCGGCGACGGGCCTTGGCCTGGTGTCCTTCGCCTACGTCTTGCGCCTGACCCGTGCTTCGGTCATCGAGAACATGAACGCCGATTACGTCCGCACCGCCACCGCGAAGGGCCTCTCGCGCCCCCGGGTGGTCCTGGCCCACATCCTGCGGAACTCCATGATTCCCGTGGTCACCTACCTGGGTGCGAACCTCGGCGGCCTCATGGGCGGCGCCATCGTCACCGAAGGAATCTTCAACGTGCCCGGCGTCGGGCAAAAGCTCTACCAGGCGGTGATCCGCAGCGAAGGCCCCACCGTCGTGGCCATCGTGAGCGTATTGGTCCTGGTGTTCGTCGCCGCCAACCTGTTGGTCGACCTCCTGTACGCCTGGCTTGACCCCAGGATTCGCTATGAAAAGTAGATCCGCTATGAAAAGTAACCGCCAGATCGAGCACTATGTTGCCCCCATTGACGAGACGCCCCTGCTGGCGACCGATACGCTCAAAGTAGACGCAGCACCGCTGAGCCTGTGGGCGGATGCATGGCGGAAGCTCCGCCGTCGTCCGCTGTTCATCATCTCGGCACTCATGATCTGCCTGCTTCTCGTCGTTGCGTTCTTCCCGGGCCTGTTCACGCAGACCGCGCCGAACGACAACTGCCAGCTAAGCGACTCCCTCGGAGGCCCCTCGGCCGGGCACCCCCTCGGATTCACCTTCCAGGGCTGCGACATCTATTCCCGCATCATCCATGGCACGCAGGCATCCCTGACTGTCGGCGTCGTGTCCGTCATCTTCGTCCTGATCATCGGAGTGACGCTGGGTGCCCTCGCCGGCTTCTTCGGCGGCTGGATCGATACCGTCATTGCCCGCCTCGGCGATATCTTCTTTGCCCTTCCGCTGGTCCTTGGCGCGCTGGTTGTCACCCAGCTCCCGTTCTTCCGCGAGAACAAGAGCGTCTTCACGGTGGTCATGGTCATCGTGATGCTCGGTTGGCCGCAAATGGCACGCATCACGCGCGGCGCGGTCATCGAGGTCCGCAACGCGGACTTCGTCACCGCCGCACGCTCCTTGGGCGTCTCGAAGATCGGAACGCTCGTCCGGCACGTGGTACCGAACGCCCTTGCGCCGATCATTGTCCTGGCCACCATGGAACTCGGCGTCTTCATCGTCACGGAGGCAACGCTTTCCTTCCTCGGCATTGGCCTGCCAGGAAGCATCATGTCCTGGGGCAATGACATTTCCGCGGCGAAGGACACGCTGCGCACCAACCCCGAAGTGCTGCTGTATCCCGCGACGGCACTGTCCATCACGGTCTTGAGCTTCATCATGCTTGGCGACGCGCTGCGGGACGCCCTTGACCCCAAGAGCCGCAAGCGATGAAGGAGGCAATTATGACAACGTCCAACGTGACCATCAACGAGGCCGATACCGAAGAGCGGCCGCTTCTGGAAATCCGGGACCTCGCCATCTCCTTCCAGACGGCCAACGGGGAATTCCAGGCCGTCAAGAACGCGCACCTGACCATCATGCCGGGTGAGACGGTCGCCATCGTGGGGGAGTCCGGTTCGGGGAAGTCGACGACGGCGCTCGCGGCCATCGGCCTCCTGCCGGAAAACGGCAAGGTTTCCGGCGGCCGGATCCTTCTCGACGGCGAAGACATCTCGCACGCGCCCGAAAAGCGGATGATCGAACTGCGTGGCAACACGATCGGCATGGTTCCGCAGGATCCGATGTCCAACCTCAACCCGGTGTGGAAGATCGGCTACCAGGTTCGCGAGACGCTGCGTGCCAACGGCAAGCCCAACGCCCCGGCCGACGTCGCAAGGGTCCTGGCCGAAGCCGGCTTGCCGGACTCGGCGCGGCGCGCGAAGCAGTACCCGCACGAGTTCTCCGGTGGCATGCGCCAGCGCGCCCTGATTGCCATCGGCTTGTCCTGCCAGCCCCGGTTGCTGATTGCGGACGAACCGACGTCGGCGTTGGACGTCACTGTGCAGCGGCAGATCCTCGACCACCTCGAGACCATGACGTCGGAGCTTGGCACGGCAGTCCTGCTCATCACCCACGACCTCGGCCTCGCCGCCGAGCGGGCGGACAAGGTAGTGGTCATGTACCGCGGAAACGTGGTGGAAGCCGGACCCTCCCTGGAACTGCTGCGCAACCCGCAGCACCCTTACACCCAGCGGCTCGTCGCGTCGGCGCCCTCGCTGGCTTCCCGCCGGATCCAGGCTGCCAAAGCCGAGGGAATCCAGGCCGAAGAGCTTCTGGCACCCACGGAGACCATCGTGGAAAAGGCCCTGACCGAGGACGTGCTGAAGGTCGAAAGCCTGAGCAAGGTCTTCAAGCTGCGTTCGAGCATCGGCAAGGCCACGGACTTCACCGCGGTGGACAACGTCTCTTTTAACGTCAAGCGCGGTACTACGACGGCGATCGTTGGGGAGTCGGGGTCCGGCAAGTCCACTGTGGCCCAGATGGTCCTCAACCTCCTACCGCCGACATCCGGCCGGATCGTGTTCGACGGCGTGGACACCTCCACGTTGAAGAGCCGGGAGATCTTCTCCTTCCGTCGCCGCGTCCAGCCGATCTTCCAGGATCCGTACGGTTCCCTTGATCCGATGTACAACATCTTCAGGACCATCGAGGAACCGCTCCGGACCCACAAGATCGGGGACAAAGCCAGCCGCGAAAAGAAGGTCCGGGAACTGCTGGACCAGGTGGCGTTGCCGCAGAGCACCATGCAGAGGTACCCGAACGAGCTCTCCGGCGGCCAGCGGCAGCGCGTCGCGATTGCCCGGGCTTTGGCTCTGGACCCCGAAGTGATCATTTGCGATGAAGCCGTCTCGGCCTTGGACGTGCTGGTCCAGGCCCAGGTGCTGAACCTCCTGGCTGAGCTGCAGGCCAACCTCGGCCTGACCTATCTCTTCATCACGCACGACCTCGCTGTGGTCCGGCAGATCGCCGACCACGTGTGCGTCATGCAGAAGGGCAAGCTCGTTGAAACCGGAAGCACGGACGAGGTCTTCGATTCGCCGCAGCAGGACTACACGAGGGCACTGCTCAATGCGATCCCGGGTGCGAGCCTCATGCTTCCGCCGGCGGTGGCCTGAGCTGCGGCGGTGGCCTAAGCCGCAGCGTTGAGCTGAGATGCGGCCGGAGCTGCCGATTGGCCGGTGTCCCTTCTCGCGGGGATGCCGGCCTTTCGGTTTGCCGCGAACCGTCCGCCCCTGTGATGAGGAGCACAAAATAGTGCCCGTAGGGGCGATTTTTAGGCCAACAAATACCGCAGCGTTTAGACTCTAATAAGGTGCCCTGTGCAAAGGGTCTGATCCGTCGTGCGTTCCGGTTGGGGATGTCGCGATACTACAGCTGACTTCACCACTGAATCGAGCCATAACGCATGTCTGAAACCACTACCAACATCGCTGCGGCCACTGCCTCGCGCAGCGACCTGCGGAACGTCGCGATTGTGGCGCACGTTGACCACGGCAAGACCACCTTGGTCGACGCCATGCTCAAGCAGACCAACTCCTTCGCCGAGCACAACCACCTCGAAGACCGCGTCATGGACTCCGGTGACCTGGAACGCGAAAAGGGCATCACGATCCTCGCCAAGAACACCACGGTTGCCTACAACGGCCCGTCGTCGAACGGCGAAACCATCACCATCAACGTGATCGACACCCCCGGCCACGCCGACTTCGGCGGCGAGGTGGAGCGCGGCCTGTCCATGGTTGACGGCGTCGTCCTTCTCGTGGACGCCTCCGAAGGTCCGCTGCCGCAGACCCGCTTCGTGCTGCGCAAGGCCCTCGCCGCGCACCTTCCAGTCATCCTGCTCGTCAACAAGACGGACCGTCCCGACGCCCGCATCGAAGAGGTTGTCCACGAGTCCATGGACCTGCTGCTGGGCCTGGCATCCGACCTCGCGGACGAAGTTCCCGATCTTGACCTCGACAAGGTCCTTGAAGTTCCCGTGGTCTACGCGGCCGCCAAGGTGGGCCGCGCGTCCCTCGAGCAGCCGGCTGACGGCGCCGCTCCGGACAACGAAAACCTGGAACCCCTCTTCAAGACCATCATCGAGCACATCCCGGCTCCGACGTACAACCCCGAGGGCGTCCTCCAGGCCCACGTCACCAACCTCGACGCTTCGCCGTTCCTCGGCCGCCTCGCCCTCCTGCGTATCTACAACGGCACGCTCCGCAAGGGCCAGACCGTTGCTTGGGCACGCGCCAACGGTGAGTTGAAGAACGTCAAGATCACCGAACTCCTCGCCACCAAGGCCCTGGACCGTGTCCCGGCAGAGTCCGCCGGGCCCGGCGAGATCGTGGCCGTCGCCGGTATCGAGGAAATCACCATCGGCGAGACCCTCACCGACGTCGAGAACCCGCAGCCGCTTCCGCTCATCACGGTTGACGACCCCGCGATCTCCATGACCATTGGTATCAACACCTCGCCGTTGGCCGGCAAGGTCAAGGGCGCCAAGGTTACGGCCCGCCAGGTGAAGGACCGCCTGGACAAGGAACTGATCGGTAACGTCTCCATCAAGGTTCTGCCCACCGAGCGTCCCGACGCCTGGGAAGTTCAGGGCCGTGGCGAGCTCGCGCTGGCCATCCTCGTCGAGCAGATGCGCCGCGAAGGCTTTGAATTGACTGTCGGCAAGCCACAGGTGGTCACCCGCACCATCGACGGCAAGCTCAACGAGCCGATGGAACACATGACCATCGACGTTCCTGAGGAATACCTCGGTGCCGTCACCCAGCTCATGGCTGCCCGCAAGGGCCGCATGACCAACATGGCCAACCACGGAACCGGCTGGTGCCGCATGGAATTCATCGTTCCTGCCCGTGGCCTCATCGGCTTCCGCACCAAGTTCCTCACCGACACGCGCGGCGCCGGTATCGCGTCCTCGATCTCCGAGGGCTACGAGCCGTGGGCCGGCCCCATCGAATACCGCACCAATGGTTCGATGGTCGCCGACCGTGCAGGCGTAGTCACCCCGTTCGCCATGATCAACCTGCAGGAGCGCGGTTCCTTCTTCGTGAAGCCCACGTCCGAGGTCTACGAAGGCATGATCGTGGGCGAGAACTCCCGCGCCGACGACATGGACGTCAACATCACGAAGGAAAAGAAGCTCACCAACATGCGTGCGGCGTCTTCGGATTCCTTCGAGAACCTGACCCCGCCGCGCGAGCTGACCCTCGAAGAGTCCCTCGAATTCGCCCGCGAAGACGAGTGCGTGGAAGTCACCCCGGAAGACATCCGCATCCGCAAGGTGATCCTGGACGCCAACGAGCGTGCCAAGGCGACCCGTGCGCGCGCCAAGGCCTAAGCTGGCCCTGCCTGCAGCCTGACGCATCCTACGGATAGACGAAATGAATAGAAGAGCCGCTGGAACACTACGTGGAATTGCCGTAGCTGTTCCGGCGGCTCTTTTTGCTGCCTTGGCCGGCACGGCGTTGCACAGGCAATCCCTCGCGATATCCGGCGTCGACATCTTTTGGGGTTGCGCTGCCGCCCTGCTCTTGCTCGCGGCGCTCCAGCTGCTGCTGGGTGCGTGGTCGCGTTCTTTGATCCCGACGGCGGTCGTCGGGATTGTTTGCTACGCGACGGTCGGGCTCTTGTCGACCGGCGGGACGGGCAAGCAGCTGATCGTCGCGGACCTGCCCGGAAATGTGTGGGTCTTCGGGATCGCGGCAGTAACTGTCGTCATGCTCTTGTGGTGCCACCGGTACCGCCGCCGACGTGAGTAGCTAATCCGCGGTGGGATCCCGGTGGTGGGCGATCAGCAGCGAGGTGGCCTCGCCGTCGTCGTCCGCGGGTAGTTGCATGTACTCCTCCACCACGGCGCGCAGCTTTGCCATCATCTCCTGTTGGCGGGCCGCGTTGAACTTCACCCCGAGCCGCCAGACGTCGATATCCTCCGGAGCGAGTCCGCGGGTTTCCTGCACGAAAGTTTCAATCAGGACCGGGGAAATGTTGTCTACAGGAGTGCTCCACGAGGTGCGCGTGGCGATATAAGGCACCTCCTTCGCGCCCCGTTTTCCTTTGCGGCCCTCCTGCGGCGCGAGGAAACCAGTACGGACCAAAGTCCGGACGTGGTGCAGGCTGGACGCCGGGTTGATACCCAGCAAACCGGCAATTTCCTTGTTGGTACGTGCTTGGTGCAGGCACAGCCGAAGGATCCTCAAGCGCAGGGGCGAGCTGAGGGCCCGCCCCTTGGCGACAAGATCGGCATCGGTCCGCTCTTGTTCGGTCATGGACGCCAGTGTAGCCACCAGCAAGTGATTGACATATCCCAATCAGTGCGTGAAACTGGGCGCGTGACTGCCGGGACCACGCGCACAGACCAGGCCGCCGCATCTCTCTGGCGAGACAAGAACTTCATCACTTTCTGGTCGGGCCAGGCGGTCAGCCAGTTGGGTGCGCAACTGGGACAACTCGCCTTTCCCGTCCTTGCCGTTGCGCTGCTGTCGGCAAGCGAATTCGAAGTCGGGGCGCTCAATGCTGCGGGATTGGCGGCGTTCCTTGTGATCGGACTTCCGGCCGGGGCATGGGTGGACCGCTGGTTGAAGCGCCGGACCATGATGCTGGCCGACCTCGTCCGTACCGTTGCGATGGCAAGCGTCCCGGTCCTGTGGTGGTCGGGTGTCCTTCAGATGTGGCACCTCTACGTGGTGTCCGCCGTGGTCGGGGCAGCGACCGTCTTCTTCGACGTTTCCTACCAAAGCTACGTACCGGTACTGGTTGACGCGGCAAAGGTGCCACAAGCCAACTCCAAGCTTGAGGCTACCTCGCAGATTGCCCGGATCGGCGGTCCTGCAGCCGGTGGCGCACTCCTCGCAGTTGTCTCGGCACCCGTGCTTTTTGTCGGAGAGGCTGCCGGCTATCTCTTGTCCGCCGTTTTCCTGTTCCGGACACGGGATGCCGAGCAGCGGATCCCGACGGCGGATCGGCGTCCGTTGGGCAGCGAGATCAAGGAGGGCCTCGCTTTTGTGGCCAAGCACCCGTTGATCAGCAGGATCGCGGCGTGCACGGCAGGAGTCAACTTCTTCACGACCATTGCCTTCACGCTGATGCCGATCCTGGTGTTGCGGGAATTGGAGCTGGGACCGCAAGGCATGGGCCTCATCATGGCAGTGGGTGCCGTCGGCGGATTGATCGGAGCCGTTGCCGCGCCCCGTTTCGCCGCTTGGACCGGCGAAGGCACCGCCATCCCGGTGGCATCCATCATCAGCTCGGTCTTCCTCCTCCTTGTCCCGCTGAGCGTATTCGCCCCGGAGCGTTGGATGTCTCTGGTGATGCTCATCGTTTCCGACTTCGGTTTCGGCTTCGGTGTCCTGGTGTACAACATCATGCAGCTCAGCATGCGGCAGCGCGTGTGCCCACCCCGCCTCCTCGGGCGAATGAACGCTTCCATCCGCTTTGTGGTGTGGGGCGTCATGCCGATCTCGGCGCTTGCCTCGGGCCTGCTCGCTGAGAGCTTAGGACTCGTCCCCACGCTATGGATTGCGTTAGCCGGCAGCGTGCTCAGCGTGGCGCCGGTGTTGTTCTCCCCGCTGATGGGAATGCGCACGCTCCCCGACGCCGTCCACCACCCCTGACCCCCGCGGAGCATGCCCATTGTCCACGCTCAACAGTGGACATATTGGCAATATGCGCATTCCTTGGCCTCCGCGCCTCGCATGCTCATTGTCCGTGCCCAGAAATGGACTGCTGCGTTGTCCACATACGGCAAAACGCCCCTTCTGCCGGCTTCCGACGCGGGAGACGATGGCGGCATGCATAAGATCGATGGCGTACTTTCCAAGTTCGACGGCGTTGCGCGCGCCAAACATTTTGCGGCGGCGGGAATCTCCGATTTTCAGCTAAGGGCTGCGCTGGCGAAGGGACAGGTCGGTCGGGTTGCCCGCGGGGTTTATGCGAGGCAGGGAGCAAATCCCACCCTTGTAGCTATCCGCTCCCTCCCGGCCGAACCAGCCTGTATCTCGGCCGCTGAATTGGCAGGATTATGGATCGTCGAAAGGCCTCGGGTGCCGCATGTTGCCGCTCCGCATAGCCGCAAATATCCCGGATTCATATGCCACAGATCTGCGGCTCCTCCCACCCTGCTGGATTCGGTTGTCCAAGCGTTGCGATGCATGCCGGATTTGGACGGCCTCGTCATAGCCGAGTCCGCGGTGGCGCTGGGCAAAGTGGAGCTGTCGGCCTTGCGTAACCGACTTACCGGACGGAACGATTTGAGGGAACGCCGGCTGGTGTCGATGATCGTCCCGCAATCCCAGTCGACCATTGAGTGCATTGCCAGGTTCCTGCTGCGTCAAGCCGGATTTCACGTCGAGTCGCAAGTGAATATTCCAGGCATGGGACATCTGGATCTCATGGTGGATGGGAGGCTGGGAATTGAAACCGATGGAACCGGCTTCCACATGGACAAAGCGAGTTTCGAAGAAGACCGACGCCGTTGGAACGTCACCACCAGGCTCGGCGTACCCACTTTGGTGGTGAGCCACGCTCTATTGGTCCAAAGGCCGCGAGAGTTTGTGTGGATGGTCAGGGAAACGTTGAAATCCTTCGATCGCGGCCTTACGACACAAGCGGCTTAGCCCACGGGCATGGTGGGAGCACTGGGGCTTTCGAGGCAGGTACAAAACTCGACTCCATTAAAAGAGCGCGTCGATCCGGATTAGAGTACGCGTCCGGCTAGCGAAGCGCGTCGAGCCGGATCAGAGAATCGAACCCGGCTAGAGAGACGTCTTGGGCCGAATTAGGAAACTTGTCGGGCTAGAGAACTGTGTCGGCCCGGATGAGCGAAACGAGCCGGGCTGGCAGAGGACATGCCCAGCTCTGTCCGCGAAAAATGGACATGCTCCTTAGCGAAGCGTTTGCCACCGAGGAGCATGCTCATTGCGAGGCGCAAGGAATGGACATATAGGGAATATGCGCATTCCTTGGCCCAAGGGAGGCGCATGCTCAGCTGGGGAGTAGGCGGGGGCGCATGTCCGTTGGGAGAGGGAGGTACCTACGCTCGACCACTCCGGGCTTCGCGGCGTGGGGGTGGGGGCGGGACTTCCTTGGCCGCTACCACGAGCGCCAAAGGGATCTCGACGTCGGATTGACGGGTGCGGACAGTGCAGGAACCAGCGGTGGCGGATAACAAGTAGCCGAGGGCGTCGGTGAAGCCGCCATCTACCCGGTAACGAACGACCACCCGGGTCCCGGAGGCGGCGTTGAGCAGGAAATCCTGGGGGCGGAGGAAGGTCACCAGTTCATAGTAGGACGCCCGAGTAGGTTGGCGAGTTCGGGCTGGTGGATAATAGGCTCAGAATTCGATGTACCGGCAACAACGCCGGTGGTACTACCCGGAGATGTTCCGGGGCAACTGTGGAGAGGCAAGGGACGTGACCTACGTAATCGCGCAGCCATGTGTAGACGTCAAGGACAAGGCGTGTATTGAAGAATGCCCTGTCGACTGCATTTACGAAGGTGAACGGTCCCTGTACATCCACCCGGACGAATGCGTCGACTGTGGTGCGTGCGAGCCCGTTTGCCCGGTGGAAGCCATCTACTACGAAGACGACACTCCTGAGGAATGGGCCGACTACTACAAGGCCAACGTCGAGTTCTTCGATGACCTCGGTTCCCCTGGCGGAGCAGCCAAGATCGGCAACACCGGGAAGGACCACCCGTTCATCGCGGCCCTGCCTCCGCAGAACCAAGACCACTAAGGACGGTTGCCCCTCTTGATTTCCGCGGCCCCCGCCTTTGGACTCAACCTGCCCGATTACCCGTGGGAAGCCATGGCACCTTATGTGGCCAAAGCTGCGGAACACGCGGATGGCGTGGTCAACCTTTCCATCGGCACTCCCGTGGACCCTACGCCGGAGTTGATCAGGGCGGCGCTTGCCGGCGCCGCTGACGCCCACGGGTACCCGACGGTTCACGGCACGGAGGCCTTGCGCGAAGCCGTGTCCGGCTGGTTTGCCAACCGTCGCGGCGTCCCTGGCCTTGACCCGCGGGACATCATGCCGACCGTCGGGTCCAAGGAACTGGTGGCCTGGCTGCCGTTCCTCCTGGGACTCGGTGCGGGAGACGTCGTCGTCCGGCCCACCGTTGCGTACCCGACCTACGACATCGGGGCCATGCTCGCAGGGGCTACGCCGGTAGCTGCGGACAACCTGGACGAGCTGGATGCCGCGACCCGCGCGAAGGTCCGGCTGGTCTGGATCAACTCTCCGGGCAACCCCACCGGAAGCGTCCGGGACGTTGAGTCCCTTCGGGAGGTTGTCGCCCAGGCCCGGGAAGTCGGCGCGGTGGTGGCTTCGGATGAATGCTATGCCGAACTTGGCTGGGGCGAATGGGACGCCCAGCGTGGCGGCGAAGCCGTGCCCAGCGTGCTCGACCCCCGGGTTTCAGGCGGTTCCACGGACGGCTTGCTGTGCGTCTATTCGTTGAGTAAGCAATCGAACCTCGCAGGATACCGGGCCGCTTTCGTTGCTGGGGACTCGTCGATCGTTGCCAACCTGGTCAACAGCCGCAAACACGCCGGCATGATCGTTCCTTTCCCGGTCCAGGAAGCCATGCGCGTCGCACTCGGCGACGCCGGGCACGTCCTGGCCCAGAAGGACCTTTACCGGGGCCGCCGCGAACGGCTCCTCCCGGCACTCCAAAAGTTCGGCTTGGAGATTCAGGAATCCAAAGCCGGCCTCTACCTTTGGTCCACCGCGGGGGAGCAGACCTGGGATACCGTCCAGCGTTTCGCTGATCTCGGCATCGTGGTCGGCCCGGGCGTGTTCTACGGCGAAGCCGGCAACGGCTTCATCAGAGTGGCGCTCACGGGCACCGACGAACGCATCGATGCCGCCGTCGAGCGCCTGAACGCCACTCAGTAACAATCCTGTGACTTGTGGCACAGGGCGCGTCATTCCGCCAGTAATCGGAGCTAGTGAATTAGTTTGTCCCGCTTACTGGCGGTAGCTTTTAACTGACTATCAATGGTGGCTTTCCCCGCGAAAGCAGTCCCGCCCATCACTCCTGCGGACCCGCAGGCCAAGGGCGGTGTCACCAGATGGTGGTTGGATCAAGCTTTCGACCGAGGCCAAGAGCCTCATGAAGGGGACTCCATGACTGAGACCACCAGCGCTACCCTGCGCCATGCCGGCGGAGAGCTCGAGCTCCCGCGGATCAAGGTTGTAGAAGGGAACGAAGGATACGACGTTTCCAAGCTGCTGAAGCAGACGGGCGCCGTCGCCTATGACCCCGGCTTCATGAACACCGCCGCCACCACGTCGGCAATCACTTACATCGATGGCGACGCCGGCATCCTGCGCTACCGCGGCTACCCGATCGAGCAGCTTGCCCAGCACTCCAGCTTCCTGGAAGTTTCCTACCTGCTGATCTACGGCGACCTTCCCACCCCTACGGAGCTGGAAGAGTTCGACCGGAAGATCCGCCGCCACACCCTGCTCCACGAAGAGCTCAAGGGCTTCTTCGGCGGCTTCCCGCGTGACGCGCACCCGATGCCCGTGCTTTCTTCGGCTGTTTCCGCGCTGTCCACCTTCTACCAGGACTCCTTGGATCCGTTCAACCCGGAACATGTGGAAGTGTCCACGATCCGCCTCATGGCCAAGCTTCCGGTTATCGCGGCCTACGCGCACAAGAAGTCCATCGGCCAGCCGATGCTGTACCCGGACAACTCCATGAACCTGGTGGAGAACTTCCTGCGTTTGAGCTTCGGCCTGCCGGCAGAGCAGTACGAACTCGATCCGGTTGTCGTGAAGGCCTTGGATCTCCTCCTGATCCTGCACGCCGACCACGAGCAGAACTGCTCCACTTCCACCGTCCGCCTGGTGGGCTCGTCCAACGCGAACCTCTTCGCTTCGGTTTCGGCCGGCATCAACGCACTCTTCGGTCCCGCGCACGGTGGCGCCAACGAAGCTGTGTTGAAGATGCTGCGCCAGATCCAGGCCGAGGGCATCAAGCCCGAGGACTACATGGAGAAGGTCAAGAAGAAGGAAGACGGCGTCCGCCTCATGGGCTTCGGGCACCGAGTCTACAAGAACTACGACCCCCGCGCGAAGATCATCAAGGCCACCGCGCACGAGATCCTGGGCAAGCTTGGCGGCAACGACGAACTCCTGGACATCGCGCTGCGGCTCGAAGAGAAAGCCCTGGCGGATGATTACTTCATCCAGCGCAAGCTCTACCCGAACGTCGATTTCTACACGGGCTTGATCTACAAGGCCATGGGCTTCCCGGAGAAGATGTTCACCGTCCTGTTCGCGATCGGCCGCCTCCCCGGCTGGATCGCCCAGTGGCGCGAAATGATCAACGACCCCCAGACCAAGATCGGCCGTCCGCGGCAGCTCTATACAGGGGAACCTGAGCGCAACTACCCGGCGGTCTAACGCCCAGCGCAAGAACTGACATAACGACGGCGGCCGCTCACCTCGCGCGAGGTGAGCGGCCGCCGTCGTTCCAACGCGGGGTCATTTACGGCCCATCCCGGGCGCCACCATGGGCCGTAGGTGACCCCGCGTTCCTGTTAGGACTGCCGGTAGCCGAACGGGTTGTTCTTTTGCCAGCGCCAGTGGTCTTCGCACATCTGCTCCACCGACTTCGTGGTGGACCAGCTGAGGTCCGCGAGGGCCGATGACGCGTCGGCCCAGAATGCGGGAAGGTCTCCGGAGCGGCGCCCGGTGATCTCGTAGGGCAAGGGGCGGCCGACAGCTTGCTCGAAGGCATGGAGCATCTCGAGCACCGAGGTGCCCTTCCCGGAGCCAAGGTTCCAGCGGTGCACGCCCGGGCGGGCTGAGACGTAGTCGAGGGCGGCCACGTGCCCTTGGGCGAGGTCGACGACGTGGATGTAGTCGCGCAGGCACGTCCCGTCAGGCGTGTCGTAGTCGCCGCCGAACACCATGAGCTTTTCGCGTCGACCGACCGCCACTTGTGCGATGAATGGCACGAGGTTGTTGGGAATGCCCTGCGGATCCTCACCGATCTTCCCCGAAGGGTGCGCGCCGACCGGGTTGAAGTAGCGGAGCAGGGCGATATGCCAGCGCTCGTCCGCCGCCCCCAAGTCCGTCAGGATGTCCTCGATCTGTTCCTTGGTGCGCCCGTAGGGGTTGTTCGCGCCGATCTCCATCTTCTCGACGTAGGGGATCGGATTGTGCTCCCCGTACACGGTAGCCGAGGAACTGAACACGATGGAGCGGACGCCGTGCTTGTCCATGGCCCGGAGCAGGTTCAAGGTGCCCACGATGTTGTTGTAGTAATAGCTGAGCGGTTCCTGCACAGACTCACCAACCGCCTTAAGGCCGGCGAAATGGATGACGGCGTCGATGCTGTGCTGATCGAACACGGACTCGAGCGCAGATTCGTCGACGAGGTCCAACTCGTGGAAAGCCGCCGTCCTGCCGGCAAGTTCCCCCACCCGGCGCAAGGATTCTTCGCTCGAGTTCACGAGGTTGTCCACCACCACCACTTCGTGTCCACTTTCCAACAAGGACAGAACGGTGTGCGAGCCGATGTACCCGGTGCCACCCGTGACAAGAATTCTCATGGGACCAACGCTAGCGAACTTTTGTGGAGCCACGCTGAGTGTTGCATTGGCCACAACCGTGCGGCTCGGGTGTGCCGCCGGCTCCGTTCAAGCACGTTCGTGCTAAAAAGATCTGTGCCCAAGATTGTTGATGCCGTAGCCCGGCGCCAGGACGTCGTCGACGCCGTCTTCAGGATCATCGCAAGCGATGGCCTGGAGCGCGCCTCCTTGCGGGAAGTGGCCGAGGAAGCGAACCTGGCCGTCGGTTCGGTCCGGCACTACTTCGCCAGCAGCGATGACTTGCTGGTCCATTCCTTCGCCGTGGTCATCGACCGGATTGTCGGCCGGCTCGAGGACGCGTTCTCGACAGTCGAATCCGTGGAACCGGGCACGACGGAACATGACCATGCCGTGTTAACCCTCTTGGGCCAATTCCTGCCCCTGGACGAGGAACTCGCCGTCGACGCTTGCGTATGGATGGCCTTCCGCCAAGCGGCCAGGATCAAGCCCGTGCTCGCTGAGGAGGCCGGGCGCAGCCACCGCGCGGTGGCCGCCGTCGTAGGCCGCTTGGTGATGCGGTTGATGCCCGACGGCGGAACGAGCCAGGAGCGCCTCGTCACCGAGGCGGAGCGCCTGCTCGCGACGATGGACGGACTCTGCATGCACGCGCTCCTTCAACCGGAATGGATGACGGCCGAGGGGTGCGGGGATGTCCTGCAGGCCCATTTAGCCACGCTTGGACGACTCCCGACTAACCGTTAACGTCGCGGCCCATCGGGAATAGACTGGAACTCTGAGCGGCACCTGCAAAGGGAGGCATTCGGATGCATGACACAGGCGGCCAGGGGTGGCGGATTACCATGGACACCTCAGGACCAATGCTTATTGCCCTGTATCTCAGAGACGTCGCTGGACTGGACGGAGCCGGAACACCCACCCTGTCCCATGCGGCACCCAAAGTCAGGCATGCGGACCATACGCACCTCACAGCCGAAGTGGGCGGGGTGAAGGCGCTCAAAACGGAGTGGGAAGCGTGGTGGGAGAAGCTGCTGAAGGCCTACCCGGACGCCGCGCCCGAACTCTCGCCCCCGGGTTTCAACGCCTTTGGCAACTCGCCCGCCCTTCGAAAGGTACTCCAAGCGCACTTCGGGGCTGCCCTGACGTGGGCTCGTGAGCGGCTTGAGGAGTACGAGAAACTCGAAGCCGAGCGCGAGGCCAGCGGGGCCACCTTGCTCCTGGGGGACATGGTGGAGGATCGATTGCTCGAAGTCGGCCGGAGTTCACGGGACTTCAAACTGAGCATTATCGAACTGCCCCTCAACGAACCCCGGGCGTGGTACCTCGAGCCGGACAAGATGATCATGAGCCACAGGCTTTTGTCCCAGCCCGAGATTTTCCGGAGCTACGTCCAGCCTGTGGTGGAGCTGCTCGTCTAACGGCCGGGCCCCTACTGGCGACCGGCCGCCGTCGGGAATTGCGCTAGGTCTTCGGCGCGGAAACCGTGATGGTCACAGGTCCGGATGTGCCCCCGGTTTCCTGCCAGCCATTCCGGTCCTGCCGGTTCCACTTCGATCCCGCGACGTCCACTTCGGTGATGGAAAGCGCCTTGGCGTTCGCGACTGCCCACTGGGCGACGGCCCAGGCTTGGGTCCCGGTGAGGTTCAATTCCACAGCGCGGCCTTGGGTGTCGGCCGGAAGCGAACCGAACACTGCCGTCATTGCGTCCACCACTGCGTTCGGATCGCCGGCGGTATCCGCTTGGCGGAGGGTGCAGTCCAAGGCTCTCTGGGAGTTTCCTGTCAGCGCCGAAGCGTATGCCCGGGCCATTGGTTCGTGTTGCGCGTACGCCTCCGGGTAGGCCGAGTGCTGGACGGCCTGCGCGGCGTCAGTGATCGCCATGGATTCGTAGCCGGGCACTTTCACCAGATGGTCGTAGAACGCATTCGTGGCATACACGGGATCCGAAACCTGCGCCTCGGTGCCCCAACCTTGCGAAGGCCGCTGTTGGAACAGTCCACGTGAGTCAGGGCCAACTTCGTCACCATGACCGATGTTCCGCAGTTTCGACTCCTGCATGGCGGTGGCCACCGCGATCGTAGCTGCCCGCGGCGGGAGGCCGCGCTGGACCGAGATTGCGGTAATGAGGGCGGCATTCGCTGCCTGGTCCGTCGCCAACTCGTATGAATCGGAGCCGACGACGGCGACGCAGCGCTCCGTAACCAGGGTTTCGGAGCGCTGCAGTACAGTCACCACTGTAACGATGGCGCCAGCCACCAAGGCAAGCGCCAGCGACAGGATGATGGTGCGTCGGAGACGGCGCATCCAGATGGTCGGGCTAGTTGGCGTGGAGGGCTTCGTTAAGCTCTACCGTCTGGCCCTTGCGCGGAAGGACCTCGACTTCGCCGGTGGTTGAATTGCGGCGGAACAGCAGGTTGGGGACACCCGAGAGCTCAACGGCCTTGATGATGTTGCTGGTGTCCTCGCCGTTCTCGTCCTTGGGGCCGGGGACGCGCACGCGGGTTCCGGCCGTCACGTACAGGCCGGCCTCCACCACAGAGTCATCGCCGATGCTGATCCCAACGCCGGAGTTGGCACCGAGGAGCACGCGCTCACCGAGGGCGATCTTCTCTTTGCCGCCACCGGACAGGGTGCCCATGATCGAGGCGCCACCGCCGACGTCGGTGCCGTCACCGGCCACGACGCCTGCGGAAATGCGGCCCTCGACCATGGAGGTGCCAAGGGTGCCGGCGTTGAAGTTCACAAAGCCTTCGTGCATGACCGTGGTTCCTTCGGAGAGGTAGGCACCCAGGCGGACGCGGTCGGCGTCGGCGATCCGGACGCCCGTGGGAACCACGTAGTCCACCATGCGGGGGAACTTGTCCACGCCGTACACGGTCACGGCGCCGCGCTTGCGCAGGCGGGCGCGGGTCAGCTCGAAGCCTTCGACTGCCGCGGGCCCGAAGTTGGTCCATACGACGTTGGGGAGCTTACCGAAGATGCCGTCCAGGTTGATGCTGTTCGGCTGGACCAAGCGGTGGGAGAGCAAGTGCAGGCGCAAGTAGGCGTCCACGGTGTCCGCGGGAGCTTCGTCAAGGTTGATCTGCGCGAAGACCACCTTCTGCTCGGTACCGCGGTCGGCGTCTCGGCTGTCGGCGGCAATTGCGGTCAGGGACTCGTCCGCGTTCTCCACCGCCCGCAGGGATTCGGCCGCTACCCCCAGGGCCGGTGCCGGAAACCATGCGTCGAGAACTGTCGCTTCACCGGAGCCGGAGGTAGCGATGGTTGCCAGGCCGAAGCCGAAGGCGGAACGATGGTTTGAGGATGCGCCGGAGAGCACGGCAGAAGCAGCGGTTTCAGTCATAGCGCAATTCTATCGAGAGCAGTTGGCTCCTTTGAAACCGCGTATGGACCCGGAAGGTCGCATTCGGCTCGGGATACAGTGGACGGGTGACCGTTGAACCCTCCCCGATTCCCCTCGACCTCCGGCAAGATGTCGCCTTGCTCACCGCCGCAATCATGGACATCAACAGTGTGTCCGGCAACGAAACCCCCTTGGCCAACGCCGTCGAGTCAGCCCTTCGCACCATCCCCGGCCTGAACCTCGTGCGCGACGGCGACGCCATCATCGCCCGCACCGAACTGGGCCGCCCGGAACGGGTGATCCTGGCGGGCCACCTCGATACTGTGCCGCTGCCTACTGTTGAGGGATCGCTTGGCACGGTGCCCTCCACCTGGGAGTCCGGCGTCCCGGGCGAGGGCGTCCTCTACGGGCGCGGCGCTACCGACATGAAGGGCGGCGTCGCGGTGCAGCTGGCGCTCGCGGCAACAATGTTCGACGGCGGTGCGGAGCCGGGCAAGGATGTCACGTTCGTCTTTTACGACCACGAGGAAGTGGAAGCGGCCAAGAGCGGCCTCGGCCGCCTGGTCCGGAACCATGGGCACCTCCTCGAGGGTGACTTCGCGATCCTGCTCGAACCAACCGACGGCACTGTTGAGGGCGGCTGCAACGGCACGAGCCGTTTCGAAGCGACCACCGTGGGGGAAGCAGCCCATTCGGCCCGGGCATGGATGGGAAGCAATGCGATCCACGCGGCGGCGCCGATCCTGGGCCGTTTGGCAGCATATGAGCCCAGGACGATCAATGTGGACGGGCTGGACTATCGCGAGAGCCTGAACGCCGTCAGGATCAATGGCGGAACCGCGGGCAACGTGATCCCGGACCGCTGCGTCGTCGAGATCAATTACCGCTTTGCTCCGGACAAGTCTCCGGACCAGGCGGAGGCCCACGTCCGCGAATTGCTCAAAGGCTTCGACGTCGTCCGCACTGACGCGGCCGCCGGAGCGCGTCCCGGACTGAAGCACCCTGCCGCCGCGTCCTTCGTTGCGGCGGTCGGCGCGGAACCCAAACCCAAATACGGGTGGACCGACGTCGCGCGCTTCAGCGAGCTGGGAGTTCCAGCCGTCAACTTCGGCCCGGGAGACCCGTTGCTGGCGCACAAGGACAACGAACATGTCGACGCCGATGCCATCCGTGAGTGCCTGCGGGTTCTGCGGCTGTGGCTGGCTGACTAAGACGACTGAAAAACGGAGGACCCGCAAGCTATTGCTTGCGGGTCCTCCGTTTGCCAGCCTGGGTGCGGCTTAGCCTTCGACGGCCACGATGTCCGATTTGGCGACCTTCGCCACTTTGGGGCTACGGCGCATCCGGCTCTCAAGCCATTTTGCGATGCCTGCGAGGATCAAGCACATGCCCACGTACAGCACGCCTGCGATGATCGCCGACGGGATGATGGGTGAACCGTACTGGGCCTGGCTTCCGAAGTACTTCGCCTGGAACAGGATCTCGTTGTAGGTCACGATGAAGCCCAACGCGGTGTCCTTAAGGATCACGACGAGCTGAGAGATGATGACGGGAAGCATGGAACGTATCGCCTGGGGGAGCAGGATGTTGGTCATGACCGCGCTCTTTCGAAGGCCGATCGCATAACCTGCCTCGCTTTGTCCGCGTGGAAGCGATTCAATGCCGGCACGGAAGACCTCGGCGAGGACCGAGCCGTTATACAGCACCAGGCCGGCCACGACGGCGGTGAAGGGCGTAATGCCTTGGACGCCCAGCGGAGGAAGGCCGTAGTAGAAGATCATCATTAGGATCAGCAGCGGAATGGCACGGAAGAACTCCGTGAATCCGTAGCACGGCAGGCTGATCCAGCGGCGGTCGGAAAGACGTCCGAAGGCCAGGAGAATACCCAGCGCCAAGCTGAGGATCGCGGCCGTGGCGAATGCTGAAAGAGTGGCGCCGACCGATTGGACGATGGTCTGCTGCACCAGCGGAAAAGTGAACAAACGCCATTTCTTCGCATCGAACTGGCCGCTTTCGGCGAACCGCAGGACGATGAAGCCGACGATGGCAATGATGACCAACGCGGTGACCACGCCAAGGATCCGGTAGCGTGTGCGGGCTTTGGGGCCCGGGGAGTCAAAGAGGACCGAAGTCATCGAGCCACCTTCCATTTCTTCTCAAGCTTTCGCTGCACGAAGGAAAGGATGAAAACAAGCAGGACAAACACCAACGCGACCCACAACAGGCCGGCCATGGCAGGTTCGCCGCGCTCGGACAGGTTCGAACGGATGGCACCGGCTTCGAGGACCGAGAAACCCGCGGCAACCGTGGTGTTCTTCAGCAGCGCGATGAACACGCTGAACATCGGCGGGATGACCGCGCGGAACGCTTGGGGGAGGACTACCAAAGTCAGGGTCTGTGTGAACGGAAGCCCGATTGCGCGTGCCGCCTCCGCTTGGCCGACCGGAACGGTGTTGATTCCGGAGCGGACGGCTTCGGCCACGTAGGTTGCGGTGTAGAGGCTAAGCCCGATGATCGCGGCAGTCATGAAGTCGATTTCCACGAGCCCCAGCTTTGGATAGCCGAGCGCGAAGAAGAACAAGACGAGCGTCAGGGGCGTATTGCGGACTACGTTGATGTACAGCGTGGCAGCACCCCGCATTGCGGGGATGGGGGAAACCCGGAGCGTTGCAACTATGGTCCCCAGGATCAGGGCGAAGATTCCCGAGACAACGAAAAGGATGAGGGTGTTCCGGAACCCCGTCGTGAAGAGGTCCAGGTTGTTCAGCAGCGTATTCATGGAATGGTCGCTTTCAGCCTATGTTTGAGGGGACGGCAGTACGCCGCCCCCTCACCACCGATTTAGTAGTTGTCTACTGCGGGCTGGGTGACCTTGGTGCCGGACTGCCCCAGCGTGGAGTCGTAGATCTTCTGCCACGTAGAGCCGCCGTCGGTAAACATCTTGTTGACGAAGGTGCGCAGGGCGGTGTCGCCCTTCTTCAGGCCTACGCCGTACTTCTCAACCGTGAACGGCTGGCCGACCACCTTGAGGTTGTCCGTGTCCTGTGAGGCGTAGCCGATGAGGATTGCCTGATCGGTGGTAACTGCGTCCACCTGGCCGCTCTTGAGGGCTTCGACGCACTGGGAGTAGGTATCGAATTCGGTGGTCTTGGTACCCGGGAAGTTGGCCTTGATGTTCTGGATCGGGGTGGATCCGGTTGCCGAGCAGACGTTCTTTCCGGAAAGGTCTTTCTCGCTGTTGATCGTGCTGTTGTCCTTCTTGACGAGCAGGCCCTGGCCGGTCACGAAGTACGGGCCCGCGAAGTCAATGAGCTGCTTGCGCTTGTCGGTAATGGAGTAGGTGCCCACGTAGTAGTCGATGTCACCGTTGGTGATCGCAGACTCGCGGTTGGCTGACGGGATGGGCTTGAACTCGATCTTGTCCTTGGAGTACCCGAGGGAAGCTGCAATCCATTCCGCGATTTGGATGTCGAAGCCGCTGTACTCGCCGGTGGCGGCATCCTTGAATCCAAGGCCGGGCTGGTCCTGCTTTACGCCGATCCGGACTTTTCCGTTCGACTTGATCGTGTCGAACGTCGGGCTACCCGTGATGGACACGTTCTGCGCAACGGTGAAGGGTGCTGCGTCGGTGCTCGGAGCGCCTGCGCCGCCGCTACCGCCGCACGCGCTGAGCGAAAGCGCAATCGCGGCGCTGGCAGCGACCAGCAGAGTTTTCCTCCGGGTGATAAAAGCTCTCATGACATACCTTTCATTGTGCGGCCGCCCCCGCGGCCTGGGTGCGGGCGTACTAGTGGGTCAGGAGTTTGGAGAGGAAGTCCTTGGCACGGTTGCTCTGGGGATTCGTGAAGAACTCCTCGGGTTTGGCGTCCTCGACAATCTGGCCGTCAGCCATGAAGACCACGCGGTCCGCGGCCTTTCGGGCAAAGCCCATTTCGTGTGTCACCACGATCATGGTCATGCCTTCCCTGGCCAGCTGAACCATAACGTCGAGGACTTCGTTGATCATTTCCGGGTCCAACGCAGAGGTCGGCTCGTCGAACAGCATGACCTTCGGCTTCATGGCCAGGGCGCGCGCGATGGCCACGCGCTGCTGTTGCCCGCCGGACAACTGGGCGGGCATTTTGGGCGCTTGCTGCCCTACCCCCACCCGCTCCAGCAACGCCATCGCGTCTTTGTCCGCGGTTGCTTTGTCCAGCTTCTTGACCTTGATGGGGCCCAGGGTGACGTTCTCGAGGATCGTCTTGTGGGCGAACAGGTTGAAGGACTGGAAGACCATCCCGACGTCGGCACGGAGCGTAGCGAGTTCCTTGCCTTCTTCGGGGAGCTTCCTGCCGTCGATCGAGATCACTCCCGTGTCGATGGTTTCCAGCCGGTTGATGGCCCGGCAGAGGGTTGACTTGCCCGAGCCCGAAGGCCCGATCACCACCACGACCTCACCCTTCTTGACCTGCAAGTTGATGTCCTTCAGGACATGCAGTTGACCATAATGCTTGTTGACGCCATTCAGTGAGACGAGGGCATCGCTGGAGGCTTGAATAGTCATGGGTCGAATCTAGCGAAGAAACGACTCAAGATGACGGCGATCACGCGAACTTGGGCAGATCGTGATTCAACAGAAACCTGACTTGCAGTTAACAATCAGCTAAATGTGCTTGTGTCCACGCGCGGCCCGCCACTTCAATCACGTCAACATCAGAAACAACACTGCTATCTTGCGAATGTACTGCCCGTTATCCGCGTTAGCCTTGGTCAATGAGTACCAGCCAGCCCGAAGTTCCACGTTCAGACGCCCATGGCGATGCCGCCAGCAACGGAGCAGCGACATCCACTTCCGCGATCACTGCGGAAGCGCCCGCCAAGCACAAAGGACCGTTGGAACTCCGGCGTAAACAGGCTGCCGTACCGATGTCCGATCAACGGCTCCTCGATACCCGCGGGGCCGAACATTTCATCCACACCGATCCTTGGCGCGTCCTGCGCATCCAGAGCGAGTTCGTCGAAGGCTTCGGCGCGCTCGCGGAACTCGGCCCGGCCGTGAGCGTCTTCGGCTCTGCCCGCACCAAGCCAGGTTCCGATTTTTACGACATGGCAGTCCGCGTTGGCCGGCACCTCGCCGAAGCCGGGGTTGCCGTCATCACCGGCGGCGGACCGGGGTCGATGGAAGCTGCAAACAGGGGCGCGGTCGAAGGCAACGGAGTGTCCGTCGGCCTGGGCATTGAGTTGCCTTTCGAGCAGGGCCTGAACCGTTGGGTGGACCTCGGCATCAATTTCAGGTACTTCTTCGCCCGCAAGACGATGTTCGTGAAGTACGCGCAGGGATTCATCGTTCTCCCGGGTGGCCTCGGAACGCTGGACGAGCTCTTTGAAGCAATGGTCCTGGTGCAGACCCGGAAAGTTACATCGTTCCCGATCGTCCTCCTGGGTGTTGCATTCTGGAGACCCATGATCGAGTGGATCAAGGGGACGCTGGTGGCTGAAGGCATGGTGTCCGCCAAGGACCTGGACCTCATCCAGCTGGTGGACGACCCCGCAGACGCGGTGCACCGGGTGCTCCACGGCGTCCCGCTGCCGCCCGAGCCCAACGGAGACCAGCGCCCGGAGTAACCTGCGCGCCGGGCTCACGTCCGAGTCTGGCACGATGGGTTTGTGAGCTTCTTTCTGGTTTTCCTCGCGATCGTCGTCGTCGGGGTCGTCCTGTTCATCGGTACCGGGATGACCCGCTCCGGGCGCAACCCCGGGGCCGGTCTCGATGATCCCGTTCCGAACCTCCCGCCTGTCCTGCTCCCTGCGGGAGCGAAAGCGTCTGACGTCGATCACGTCAGGTTCGCGCTCGGCCTGAGAGGCTACCGGATGGACCAGGTTGACGAGGTGCTTGATGAGCTGAGGGACCAATTGATCGCGAGGGAAGCCGAGATCGAGCAGCTGAAACGGGCCTTGGAGCTGCAAGGATCTCCGGAGGTGCCTGCGGAGCCTGGGAAAACCGGAGAGCTTGGGAAGCCCGTAGAGCCTGTGGAGCCTGGAAAATCGGAAGAACCGGAACCGGACGCGTGACCCAATCAGTCGAATCGCGATCGCCCAGGCTGGCGCTGGGCCGCCTCGCAAGGCATGCCGCTGGGTGGCCGTGGTGGGTCCACGTATTCCTCATCTACCTCGCCGCTCGGCTGGTCAGCGCCTGCATCTTCATGGCCGCTGCCTTGCAGCAAGGCGTCAATCCGTGGTTTCCGCCGGCGCCCGACTACTGGAATTTCATCACCATCTGGGACGGCCGTTGGTACGCCAACGCGGCCGACAACGGGTATCCCTCGGTGCTGCCGCTCAATTCGGGCGGCGGCGTTGCCGAAAATACGTGGGCGTTCTACGCGTTGTTCCCGTTCCTGGCCCGGGCCCTCAGCACCTTCACGGGAATGGCGACTCTTCCTGCCCTGACAACCCTTGCGATGGTGGCCGGACTTGGGGCGGCACTGCTTGCCTACAAGCTGTTCCGCGAATTTGCCGGGCGCCATACCGCGCTGTGGGCTGTGGTCTTTTTCTCCACGTTCCCGGTCTCGCCGGTGCTGCAGGTGCCCTACGCAGAGTCCCTCAACATCCTGCTGATCGCAGCGTCGCTCCTGCTGGTCCTGCGTCGAAAATATCTCCTGGCGATGCCGGTCGTCGTGCTTATGTGCCTTTCCAGGCCCACAGGCGTGCCATTCGCGGCAATGACCGGCTTCCTCCTCCTGATCCAACTCTGGCAAAGGTTCGGCCGGCGGCGCCAGCCCGGGCTGGGCCTGGACGGCGTAGCGCCCACCATCCGCGACCTTGTTTCCCTCGCCGCCCTTGTTGTGGTCAGCGCAGCGGGAGCCCTCGCCTGGCCGGCCATTGCCTGGGCGGTGACGGGCGATCCGCTGGCCTACACGAAGACCGAAACGGTGTGGCGCGGGGACGACCTCGTTCCGTTCCAACCGTGGTTCGATACCGGGAGGATGCTTTTCGGGCCGGTCATCGGACCGTTCGCGCCGTTGGTGTTCGTCGCCTTGTTCGCACTGCTCATGTTCAGCAAGCCGGTCCGGGCGCTGGGCACGGAGTTGAGGCTGTGGTGTGCGTGCTACATGGGCTATCTACTGGTCTTCCTGCAACCGCAAACGAGCACATTCCGGATGCTTTTGCCGTTGTTCCCGTTGGCGCTCAGTGCCGCGTGGCTCTCGCGGTCAAGGGCGTACCGGGGCACCGTCGTGGTGATGTTCCTCTTGCTCCAAATCGTGTGGATCGTCTGGTTGTGGGCGTGGGCACCGCTGCCCGGCGGCGGCGACTATCCACCGTGATGCCGTGGCTCTGCCGCCTATTGGCGCGGGATCGCGGGGCAAGGGAAAAAATCCATCAATTAGCTACGGGCGGGTAATTACGGGATAATAGATATAAGCAAGGACTAGACGGCACCTCCGGGTGCTCGGTGAAGACGGCTGGAAGCCCGAACTGTCAACGCCGTACATTCCACGCGGAGCCAGCCCGGCCGGGTTGGCGGGATCTGGGACAAACTGGAGGGGATTTTCCTAATGGCGGCTATGAAACCACGTACTGGCGACGGCCCTATGGAAGTAACCAAAGAGGGACGCAGCCTGATCATGCGTGTGCCGCTCGAAGGCGGAGGACGGCTTGTGGTCGAGCTCAACGCAGCAGAAGCGGCGAACCTCAAGGAATGCCTCGTAGGCGTTACCGAATAGATTCACTGGGCAGGGCCCGGCAAGAGAGCCGGAGCCCTGCTTTCATGTTTAAGCTACTTTTTGACCGCTACCAACAAGCCATCGCCGGTCGGAAGCATTGCCGAGGAGAGCCGCTCGTCGTCCCGGATGGCCTTGCCGATCTGGCGCAGCACCACGGTGGTGGTGTCCCGGGCAGCGGGGTTGGACACTTTGTCTTTGTCCAGGGCGTCGTTGACGACCAGTGTTCCGCCTGATTTCAGGAGGCGGATCGCCTGCTCGACGTAGCCCGGGAAGTTCGGCTTGTCCGCATCGATGAAAACGAGGTCGTACGCGGAATCGGTGAGGCGGGGCAAGACATCGGCCGCGCGGCCGGAAATGGTCCGCGTACGGTTGGCAGGACTGCCGGATTCCAGGAAGGCTTCCCGGGCGGCCTTGAGGTGTTCGACGTCGACGTCGATCGTGGTGAGGACCGCCTGCGGACCCAGCCCGCGCAGAAGGCAAACGCCGGAGACGCCGGCTCCTGAACCTACCTCAACAACTGTCTGGGCCTTCGAGGCCGCGGCCAGCACGGTGAGTACCGCGCCGACGCCGGCGCTGACAGGAGTAACGCCCAAGTCGAAGGACCGTTCACGGGCACGAAGCAACACGTCGTCCTCGGCAGGAAGACCTTCTGCGTAGGACCAGCTTGTTGACTTGTCGGCACTCATGGGGGTTCGCTTTCCAGACAGAGGGGTGATGGTTCCAGACTACTGGTTCCGGGCCACCGGGAACGGACGCCCGGGCCGCGGAATTCTGTGTCCCGGAGCACTGTTCGCCGCCGTCCTTCCGCCAATGTTCGCTCTGGGGGAACAGGAAGCCCTCGACCAGCAAAAACACAGGCAACACTGGGATGATGTAAATCCGGCCATCCAAGCGGCGGCCGGCATCGAAGTCCTGAGTAACAGGCAGGACGACCACCAGTTTGAGGGGAGCGGACGATGCGGGCATCAAATGCTGCGCCAGTCCAGTCAACGGCAGCAGTCCTGGGTTCCACCGATGCGGCTCCGCCTGCGGAAGAATGGGTCAGGCCCAGCTGGGAAGAAGTGGTGGAAAACCACTCGGCGAAGGTCTTCCGCCTTGCCTACCGGCTGACCGGCAACAAGTTCGACGCAGAGGACCTCACACAGGAAGTCTTCGTCCGCGTCTTCCGGTCGCTCGACAACTTCAAGCCCGGCACCCTCGACGGTTGGCTGCACCGCATCACCACCAACCTCTTCCTCGACCAGGCCCGCAGGAAGAGCCGCATCCGTTTCGATGCCCTGGCCGAAGACGCCGAATCCCGCTTGCCCGGGCACGAGCCAGGCCCTGAACAGAGCTTCGAGCTGAACAACCTGGACCTTGACGTCCAGCGCGCCTTGGAGGAACTTCCCCCGGACTTTCGCGCCGCCGTCGTTCTTTGCGACCTCGAAGGTCTCTCGTACGACGAAGTTGCTGAAGCGCTCGACGTAAAGCTCGGGACCGTCCGGTCCCGTATCCACCGCGGCCGAACCATGCTGCGTGAAAAGCTGGCGCACCGCGACCCCCGCCCGGTCCAATCCCGCAAGCCGCGCCTCAAGATGCCGCGGATCGCCGGTCTTCTCTAGTTCGCCGATGGGTCTGTTGAACGGACGTCGAGGCGGTTTGCAGAGGGTGAACTTCCGGCATAGCCGTGCCGAAGGCCACGTGGAGGAGTGCTCCGAGTGCCAGGCGGCCGTTCTCCGGGAGCGGCAATACTTGGAACGTCTTCGGCGTGCTTCCGTGCCCGAAGCAAGCCAGGATTTCACGAATCGCTTGATCGAGCACACCCGAAGACTGGCCGAGTCGGATGACACCGGCCAACCGGCGTCGGAGCGGCGGCCTTGGCAAGGCATGCGGATTGCCGGAGCGGCGGCGGGCGGACTCGCATTGAGTGCCGGGATCCTGGCGGTCGCGGCCTACGTCCTCGGTGGCGAGGCCACTCCGCAGGCGTCGAATGCCGGCGAGCAGGAAGTCCGGACCCTCGTCAGTTCAACCTCTGCCGCCAATTTGCCGGACCAGTTGCCGTTGACAAGCCCGCAAGTTAGCCTGCCCGTCACCGTTGCCGCATCTGTCGCGCTCAACCCGAAACAACTGGCCGAGCTGCGCAATGAAGGATGGGCATGTCCCGAGCTTCAAAGCATGGGGTTCCACGTCGTCGGGGCGCGGGCCATGATGCAGGACGGCCACCCGGCAGTGGAATTGCAGCTCGACAACGGCGTGCATCACGCCACCCTGACTGAGGAACACCTGGAGGGCAGCGGATCAACGGGCACCCGGCTTTCCACTAGCCCCGGAATGCCGTGGCAGGCCGTGTATACCTCGCCCGTGGCTGTCTTGCGTTACTCGTCGGACATGCCGCCCGAACAAGCTGCCAGCGCCCTTCCCGAGCTCGTCAAGGCAGGGGACGGCTTGCTCGCCCGGCCCGCCCAGGACATAAGCGAATCATGGAACGATCGCGTGCAGCGCGGGTTGCGAACCCTTGCCGGGCTCGCAGGTTTCTGAGCGGACCAGAGGACAAGGTAATCTTCGATACGTGCTTGGAATCAACGGCCCGGAATTTCTGATCCTGCTGGTCATCGGCGTCATCGTGATCGGTCCCAGCCGCTTGCCCGAATATACCCGGAAACTGGCGAACCTGGTCAAGGAATTGCGGCGCATGGCGTCCGGCGCCCGGGACCAGATCAGGGAAGAAGTCGGCATCGACATCGACGAAGTCGACTGGAAGAAGTACGATCCCCGCCAGTACGATCCCCGCCGGATTATCCGGGAGGCGTTGCTCGAGGACGACACGAAGCCTGTCAGCCCGGGCGCTCCCGTTGCTGCGTCAGTCGTGGGGGAGCCGGCCCCCAAGGCTCCCGAGCGCGTGGTCGAGCGGCTCGCGGCCGGAGAGCTGGCCCCGTTCGATTCCGAGGCCACCTAGCCACCTGGAGGCTATTTAGGCTGTATGCCCAGCGACATGCCGGCCAAGCCGCGCGGTTTCGCGCTCAACTTGTCCGCGATCGTTTGAAGTGCTTGCGCGGCTGCCGTCTCCGGAGCGCCCAACACTACCGGTCGGCCCGCGTCTCCGCCTTCGCGTAGGCGGATATCGAGTGGTATTTGGCCAAGGAGCGGCACCTCGGTTCCCACGGCCGCGCTCAGCCTCTCGGCGAGCACCTGCCCGCCGCCGCTTCCGAACAATTCCATCCTGCCGCCGTCGGGCATTTCCAGGAAGGACATGTTCTCCACGACCCCGGCGAGGTGCTGGCCGGTCTGCGTAGCGATGGTGCCGGCGCGCTCGGCAACATCGGCCGCAGCCGCTTGCGGAGTGGTCACCACGAGGATTTCGGCTTTGGGGAGCAACTGGGCCACGGAGATCGCGATGTCGCCCGTGCCCGGCGGGAGGTCGAGGAACAAGGCGTCAAGATCGCCGAAATAGACGTCGGTGAGGAATTGCTCCAATGCGCGGTGCAGCATCGGGCCCCGCCACGCGACTGCTTTGTTGCCGGCGACGAACATGCCGACGGAAATCACTTTGACGCCAAATGCCACCGGCGGGAGGATCATGTCGTCCACGGGCGTCGGCTTTTGCGTGATGCCCATAAGTGCCGGGACCGAGAAGCCATGGACGTCGGCGTCGACAATCCCCACCCTGAGCCCCTGCGCCGCGAGGGCGCACGCCAGATTGACGGTCACGGAAGACTTCCCCACCCCGCCCTTGCCGCTGGCAACGGCAAAGACCTTGGTGAGTGAACCGGGCTCATTGAAGGGGATGCCGCGCTGGCCGCCCGGACCGCGGAGACGCTCCTTGAGCGCATCGCGCTGGGCTTGCGTCATCACCTTCAGTTCAACATCGACGCCGGTAACCCCCGGCAGTTTGGCGAGGGCCGCCGTCGCGTCCGTCGTGATGGTTTCACGGAGGGGACACCCTGCGATGGTCAACAACACGGTGACCCGGACCGTTCCGTCGGCGTTGGCTTCAACCGAATCCAGCATCCCGAGTTCAGTTATGGGACGGCGCAGTTCGGGATCGATGACGGTGGCCAGGGCGCCGTGAAGGGCCTCGGGGGTGGGAATGCTCATGGGTGGGTCATTCTAACTTTCGGGATTGCTGGATGGTCCTGATTGCCGTTCCGAGGAGGTGCCCACAGACGAAAGCCCCGAATCCAGGTCCTCGTTCTTCGGCTGGGCGGCCTGGACCTTGGGGATTTGCTGCGTCCGCGGATTGCGCTGCTTCTCCCTCTTGTCCTTGATCTTGTCCTTGACCTTCTCGCGCCTCTCGGGGCCGGTCGATTCGTCGGTGCGGAGTTCTTCCTGGGCCTCGAGCAGGTCTGTGAGCAAGGAACGGAGTTCCGCCCGCATGTAGTCACGGGTGGCGACTTCGCGCAAGGCGATGCGGAGCGCCGCGACCTCGCGGGTGAGGTACTCGGTGTCAGCCAAGTTGCGCTCGTCGCGTGCTCGGTCCTGCTCGATCGTTACCCTGTCCCTGTCATCTTGGCGGTTCTGCGCCAGGAGGATCAGGGGTGCGGCGTAGGAAGCCTGCGTCGAGAAGAAGAGATTGAGGAGAATGAAGGGGTAGGGGTCCCACTGGAACCCGAACAGTCCTACAACGTTGAAGATGATCCAGACGGTCACGAAGATCGTCATGTAGAACAGGAAATTCGCGGTGCCCATGTACCGGGCGAAACGTTCGGCGAAACGGCCGAACGCGTCGGGGTCGCTACCGAAGTTCGGGAGCATCCTCGAACGTAGCTCGAGCGGCGTATCCAGCCCGGCAGTGGTGTGCTTCTCAGCCAATGCGACCTCCTAGTTTCCTGATCGGGGCTCCGTCTTCGTGGGTTCGCCAGTCGTCCGGGAGGAGATGGTCCAGGAGGTCGTCAACTGTCACCGCCCCCACCAGGCGGCCGGCGCTGTTGACTACCGGCAAGGAGTTCAGGTTGTACGACGCCATGGTGTGGCTGACTTCGCCGACGCTGGCATGGTCCGATACCGGTTCGAGGTTCTTATCCACGATAGTGCCGAGTTGTTCGGGCGGGGCACTGCGGAGCAATTGCTGGATGTGGACGACGCCCAGGAAACGTCCCGTCGGAGTCTCGAGCGGCGGACGGCAGATAAATATAGCGGACGCCAACGCGGGAGAGAGTTCCTCGCTTCGGACGTGGGCCAAGGCTTCGGCGACCGTTGCTTCCGGTGGCAGGATGACGGGTACCGGGGTCATCAAGCCGCCGGCGGTGTCTTCGTCGTACTGCAGGAGTCTTCGGACGTCGTCGGCTTCGTCCGGCTCCATCAGGAGCAGCAATTCCTCCGCCTTGGCGGATGGAAGGTCGGCGAGGAGGTCCGCGGCGTCATCCGGGTCCATCTCCTCGAGGACGTCGGCGGCGCGTTCCTTGTCCAACGCGGACAGCAGCGTTACCTGGTCTTCTTCCGGCAATTCCTGGAGGACGTCAGCCAGGCGTTCGTCCTGGAGCTCGCTCGCTACTTCGATTCGGCGCTTGTCCGACATCTCCTGGAGGGCATCGGCGAAGTCTGCGGGTTTCAGGTCCTCATGGGTGGCGACGAACTGACTGGCGCCCTGGGGATCCGTGGTGGTGTCCGGCAGGGTGTCCCCCCAGTCCACGAGCAAGGTGTGGCCGCGGCGCAATCCACGCAGCCTGGAGGTTGATGTCCCGCGGCGTACGAAGAGCTTTGAGACAAGCCAGTCGCCATTGCGCTGCTGGTCCATCGCAATGTCCTCGATGATGGCCTCGCCGCTGCCATCCTTGAGCGTCACTTTGCGGTCGAAAAGTCCACCGACCACCAATTGTTCGGCGCCGCGTTGCTGGAACCGGCGCAAGTTGACCAGCCCAGTGCAGATGATTTGGCTCTGGTCCATCGACGTCAGCCGGGTCATGGGAACGAAGACGCGCTTCTTGCCCGGAACTTCGACGACGATACCCACCGCATGCGGGGCCCCGCGCATGCCGCGCGAGAGCACTACGACGTCACGTAGCCGGCCGAGGCGGTCTCCAAGGGGGTCGAAGACGTCGAGGCCGAGCAAGCGCGCAACAAAGACGCGTGAAGGATTTGTGCTCACGTTTACAGGCTACCGAGTCTGCTCTCTTTTAGCTGAATTTCAGCCGCTTCCCATACGAATGGGACAGAATGGGGCTATGGCGAACATTTTCGGTGCCCCCAAGGCCACGGAGGAGTCCCGCAGCGTCCCTAAGGGAGACACTGTTGGTTCCTACACCTCCTATCTTGATGCCCAGAAGGCGGTGGACTACCTAGCTGACCAGCAGTTCCCGGTGCAGCATGTTTCCATCGTGGGCAATGACCTCAAGATGGTGGAGCGGGTCACTGGACGGCTCAGCTACCCACGGGTTGCGTTGTCCGGGGCGTTGAGTGGTATGTGGTTCGGCTTGTTCGTCGGAGTCATGCTTTCGTTTTTCACCCCGGCCGGTGGCCCGTTCTCGATCTTCACATCGGTCCTGATGGGTGCGGCGTTCTTCATGCTCTTCGGGATCGTTACCTATGCGGCGCAACGCGGTAAGCGCGACTTCACGTCAACGAGCCAGGTAGTGGCCACCAACTACGACGTCATTGTGGCCGTCGAAGCCTCGCAGGAAGCCCGCCGCCTGCTCCACCAACTGCCGATGAACCCTTCGGAGGCTTCCTTCGGCCGGCCGCCGCAGTCGTACACGCCCCAGGACTACCGGAACCAGCCCACCCAGTCCGGTGGATCACATGGTCCCGCCCCGGAACGTCCTGCGTCCTGGCAGGATCCATATGGCCAGCGCGGTCCGGAAAACCAGCAACCGGGGACGGCGGAGCCGGGCCAGCAAGGTGCGGAAGCTCCCGCGCCGGCGGCACGCCCAACCAGCAGCGTGCGGTACCCGGATCTCCCGGACGGGCGGCCGCAATACGGCATCCGCGTGGACGGTTCCGGAAACGGCGAGGAAAACAACGACGGCGGCGACGCGGCAAAGCAGTAGGGGCGCCGGGCGCTAAGGTACGTTTTCGCAGGCTTGGCATCCGGGCCGTGGTGCAATTTTTCTGATCCGCCACTCCAAAGTGAATAGGTCAAGCTCGCGCACCTGATTGGACAGAGCCAGCGGCAGACTGAGCAGCAGCCGTAACGCTTCCCACGCCGTCAAGTTCGCGACGAGCCCGGAGACGGCGGCAAGGCTCCCACCGCTCCTTGTCCTACCTTTGATCGGAACGCTCGCGTCCCGCAATGCCGCATTCAGTGCCACCGGGGAGTCAATCTTGACGGGGTGACATTTGATGTTGACGCTTTCGTTAATTGCCCTTAGGCGATCAGACGCCGCGACCACCTTGGAGCGCCCGACGTCCTCTGGCCGATAGAGGACCTGCCGATTCAGGTTCGTCAGCTCGACGTAATCCGGGTCGAAGATCTCGAAGCTCCCAACGCCGGCGGCTAACAGGGATTGCAGAAGCCAGGTTCCCGTTCCACCGGTCCCCACAACCACTACTTTCGACGCCTCAAGTAGCTCCTGAAGTTGGGAAGGCGACGCATCAAGGGAAAAGGTTGAGGCGAACTCGTGAAAAAGCCTCGCCTGTCTTTCAAATCGGTAGGTTCCCGGATGTTCTATCTGTGGGTGACGATCGAGGAGGCGCTGGTCCCGCATGACTGTCAGGACGTCTTTCAACGACTGGCGAGTGAATCCGGGGGTTCCATCAAGAGCCAGTTCAATTGCTTCAATGGAATTCGTCCCATCCAGCAAGGGAATTAGCTCGACGACGTACGGCAACACATTGAATTCGATGACTCTCAATTCCATGGTGCAAATAAATTGCAGGCGGTTTTCTTGATTAAACACCAGCACACTGTCACGCAGCCTCAAGGGCATTTCGTCCAAAGTCAACCCTAACTATTTGTGTGCTATTCGGTCCGTAGCGCGGTTGCCGGCTCGACCCGCGAGCTGCGGATGGCGGGACCCAGTGCCGCGAGGCACAGGGATGTCAGAGTGGTGGCAAGGATTCCAATGCAAGCGGATATGCCAAACGACGGTTGCAGCGTCGCTCCAAGGGTTTCGGCGACGATTTGGGTGAGGATCCAGCCCGACAACTGACCGATGAGCAGGCCGCTCAATGAAGCTGCGGTCCCCGTCAAAATTGCTTCGTAGACAACGAGCTTTGTGATGTTTCCACGGGTTGCACCAACCGCGCGGAGCATTCCGAATTCTTTCTCCCGCCTCACGACGGCCACCGAAAACAGGCCCGCTGAACCGATTGCGCCGAGACCGAGTGCAATCACCACTACCCCGAACGCTGCCCTGGCATAAGAACCGAGTTCAGACTCCGAGCGTTGTCGCATTTTTTCTGCGGTTATCACGGTGGTCCCCGGGATGTCCGCCGTTACAGCGGAGATCGCGTCACGGAGGCTTGCAATGTCAACACCTGGCTTGGCTTCAATGTTCCAGCCATTGAATCCGATCAATCCGAGCGCAGAGGCAGTGTCACGATCAACAACTACCTGCGTCCCGGTGGCGAGAGAGGCAAACGTCGCGACCACTCGGAGGGTAACTGCCTTCCCGGCCCGGCTCAGTTGCACGCGATCGCCGACTGAAATCTCCCGGCTGGCTGCAAGGGCCTCAGGAAAAATGATTGATCCACCATCTTTGAGGGCAGTTGGTGAGGAAACGTCGTTGCCTTGACGCCAAGGGAGTTGGGCCGTGTCAAAATAGCTGGTTGGATCGACGGCGAGGATTCCAACCTGACCTGTTTTTCCGGCGAAATCGATGGCCCCATAATCCCAGACCGTCTCCGAAATCTTCTGAATGCCAGGGACCGAGGATAGCTTTGCGTCCAACTTTCCGGTCATTGCCGTGGCCGAGGATATCTGGATATCTGCGCCAAATTGGCGATCGATCTGTTCGACCATGGCGCTCCGTACCGAACTAACCCCAATGACGAGCGCGGTTCCAAGGCACACAACCATCGCGGTGACGGTGACGGTCGAGTCCAACGAGGCATGCCGCCTCAGTCGGCTGGCCGCGGCCTTTCCCGTCCATTCCGGATGAAATTTCAGCCGCACCAGGGCCATGAGGACTTGGGGAGCGAGAAGTCCGGATGCTCCCAGCGAAACGACCACACCAAGCCACTTGGCTGCTGCAGCATGCAGCATGTAAGTGGCAGCGCCGAACGCCAGCAAAAGGAATCCGAGGATGGATCGGAGAGTTTGCCGACGCCGACGTTCGGCGTTTTCTGGTGAGATGGCCGCCATGGGGACTTGGCGGAGCACTTTCAAGATGGACGCGGATGCGCCGGCCATGCTTGCCAACACACCGCTCGAAACTGCGATGACAATCTGCCATGGCTCGGCTGCAATTGTTCCGCCCGGAAGATTGCCAACTGATGAGAGCACCTGATTGAGGAGCAAGCTGACCCCATACCCGGCTGCAACACCCACAATTGAGCATGCCAGCGCGAGGATGAGTGATTCGAAAAGGACGGACGTTGCAAGCCACCGACCTTGCGCACCAACGGTTCTCAAAATGCCGTAGGCCGGTTGGCGGGCGGCGACCACCATGCGAAAGGCCGTCGCCGACAGCAGTATTGCTATGCCGAGAACCGTCCCGGACGCCACCATCAAAATAATGGACACCACAGTGAGGAGCGGTCCAAAGGTGGAGCTGAGCACGGAGGTGTCCTGCACCTTTAGAACGCGTGGCAAGCTTCCTACGTTGTCGGTTTGCCAGTCTGCTGCTGAATGCCCTGGATGCAAACGAATGTCGACCCTGGATATTTGGCCCGGCAGGGAGAATATTCTCTGGACGTACTGCAAATCGACAAATATGTTGTCGTAGGCAAGTGGGCCGAGGCGTCGTCCGTCAAAAATACCCACCACCTGTAACTTTGTTGCACCTTCGCTTGACGAAGCTGTGAGAAAGTCATTAATTCTGACGCCAAGGCGAGTGGCTACGTCTTCCGGGACTAACGCCTCCGGCTTGTCCGCGGCGGGAGCCCTTCCCCGGACATCCAAGCCCATCATTAATACCGCGTTGAGCGAGGTCGGGTACCCCGTCAAAGTGAGTCGTTGCTCTGATTCAGCCGATGTCGAAGACCTGAGGCTTGTGTTGCGGGCGAGGGTTGGGATGGTGGTTTCAACATTCGCCAACTTGGCTATTTGTTCCACGGTGCTTTCGGGCACCGTGGTACCTGGAATTGCTGGAACCACGGCGACATCCGCAATCCCGTTCAGCGAACCGACGCCGCGTGTGAGTTGATCGTTGAAGGCTTTCGAAGTCAGCAGCGTTCCAAAAACCAGTGCCACACCCAGTGTCAGGGCAATCCCCGCTATCCCATAGCGTGGAAAGTCAAAGCGAAATTGCCGTAAACCACGAGCGAATGCGCTCATCATGGTCATGGCCTCCCCTCTGGCCATTGAACGGTTGAGCCGCAGTATTCACGAACTGGTCAATGATGATTCCATCGCTTATTGCTATGACCCTGTCCGCATAGCTTGCGGCCTGCAGGTCATGGGTGACCATGAGGCCACCTGTCCGCTGACCGTCATCGATAGCGTGGCGGATCAGCTTGAGGACGATATCCCGGTTTCCGGAGTCGAGGCTTCCGGTCGGCTCGTCGGCGAGGATCACACTCGGATTTCCGAAGATCGCGCGTCCCACACCTACTCGTTGCCGCTGGCCTCCCGACAATTGGTCAGGGAACTTGTCCGCATATTCATGAAGTCCCAAATGCTGCAGCAGAACCAGGGCTTCGGCCTTCCAATCGACAGTTCTGTGGTTCGAAACAATCGACGATAATCCGATGTTCTCCACCACCGTCATGCTTGGGACAAGATGAATGGCTTGGAAAACGAACCCAATGTGTTCGCGCCTAAACAGCGTCCGTTCCTTCTCGGTCATATCAGAGATCCGGCGACCGGCCACGTCGACGCTTCCAGTCGTCGGTGAGTCGATTCCTCCGGCAAGCTGGAGCAGAGTGGATTTGCCTGATCCCGAAGGACCAATGATTGCGACGAGTTCCCCGGGAAGTACGTCCAGGCCGACCCTGCTGAGCGCGATCTTTGTGTTCCCGGCCCCGTCGTTGTAGTTGCGGCCGGCTCCTCTGATGGAGAGCAGTGGTTGGCAATTTGTATTCATGCAGCTTTGCCTATTTTTGGGAGCATCCGATCGAATTCGAACCACATTTCCCATTCACCGATTTCGCCGGTGAGGAGTTCTGACTCTATGACCTTCCAGAGGTCCAGCAACGAATTGAGGAGCGCGTTCTCAGACGTCGGTGGAACTATCGCAGGATGGAATGTGAGTTGGAAGCGACCTCCGCCCACGGCTTTGAGCACCACCGGAACCATGGAAGCACGCGACATATGGCTGAGGATGACGGGGCCCGTCGGAACCATGATTGTCGTCCCAAGGAATGGAACCCGCACATGGTGTTCGTCCACGCCGCGGGGATCGAGTTCCGGGAACATGGAGAAGATCCTGCCTTCTCGCAGTGCGGACAGTCCTGCACGCAAGGCGGACCTGCTTCCAAGCTGAATTCCGCGGAAGTCCAAGTCGGGGAATGACACAGCCTGAATCTCGTCGAAATTCATCCGGTTATACAGAGTTGTTGTCGGCATCTCATGGGCAAGCATGGGAATTGCAGCATACGAGGGACCCAGATGAAGCGGGAGCGCAATGACGCCACGTCCGGTACCGGCTGCTTCATGAAGGTGGTGCCGCCCGACGACTTCGACAACATCACGGAAGAGGGTCTCTTTGTCCCTCATCCAAAGATTGAGGAACGTCGACTCAAACTGCAGTTTTGGGCCGTATTCGGCAAATCGTGTTGCATGGATGGATTTGTCGTGGGCAGCAAGGCCAGGAACGGCATTCATGAATCCGAGGGCACGCGTCCTTAATGAATCAAAATTATCGTCGCCTGTTTGGTGTGCCCGGTAGAGCGGCTGATCGAAAGCTTCAAGCTCTTTCATGATGCTCCACGCGACCCCTGGACCTGCGGCGTGGATGGCCTCATAGAGGCTCTTGTGTTGTGGGAACTCAAAAACATTAAAGAGTGGTAAGCGCACGGTTTCCCCATATTCCCGTATCGGTAATTGCTGTGATGGTGGATTGTTGGCGGCGGGAGCGGAATCTCCTCGGTGCCGCCTACGACGAAAGTACGACCCCGATGGGTGGCCCATGGACGAACTAGGTGCCCGGAGCGGCAATCTAGTGTCGCGTTTCTGAAGTAGTTAAGCGGTTGGCTTTTGCGAGGATTTGTTCGGGGGTTTTGGTCCAGACGAACGGGTGGCATCGGTCGTTCCAGCCGGTGATGAACTGGCGGATTTTCTGGTTGAGGTCTTTGACGCTTGTGAAGACGCCGCGCCGGATGGCCTGCCGGTCGATGATGCCGAACCAGACTTCGACGAGATTCAGCCAGGATCCCGAGGTAGGAGTGAAGTGGACGGTGAAGCGGGGATGGGCCGCAAGCCATGCCTTGACTTCGGGGGTCTTGTGCGTGGCGTAG